>NZ_JBYUNO010000003.1:0-955106 GCF_058133495.1 Devosia sp. Z6_126
GCCGACCGTTCGTCGCGACCGCGCAGTTGCGCATGAAGATGGGGCAACAATAACCGAGCTTTTGGCACCGGGGATAAATTGAGTCGCCGGGCAGCGGAGGCTGCCCGGCCAACCACGCTAAAAGCTGGCCTTCAGCCAGTGCCCGACCCGCGCCAGGTAACCATCGGTGCCGGTCAGCTTGCTGGCGCCGCGCGGCTCGGCATATTCATGCGAGCACACCTGCGGGTAAATCAGCATGCCGGCAACGGTCGCGAAGGCTGCGCCCTTGGCCATCTCCGGCAGCCCCGCGATTCCCATCGGCCGGCCATTGCGCACATTGCGTGCGAGCACGCGGCGGGCGACTTCGGGCAGGCCCGTCATTTCGCTAGCGCCGCCAGTCATCACGAAACGCCGCCCGCACATATCCATCATCCCCGTGGCTTGCATGCGATCGCGGATGGCCGTCAGGATTTCTTCGATTCGCGGCCGCATGATCCGGGTCAGCACGGAACGAGCCACCTGCCCCGGCGCCTCATCGTGAGTCGCGCCCACTGGCTGGATGGGAATCATGTCGCGTTCGTCGGCCTGGCCGGGCAGCACCGAGCCATAAAGCGTCTTCAGGCGCTCGGCATCGGCAACGCTGACCGAGAGCTGGCGCGCAATATCCAGAGTCAGGTGATGCCCGCCGATGGCGATAGCGTCGGCATAGCAAAGATGGCCTTCGTTGAAGACCGAAACGGTCGTGGTCGCGCCGCCGAAATCCAGGCAGGCGACACCGAGCTGGGCTTCATCATCAACCAGGGTCGCCAGACCCGAGGCATAAGGCGTGGCGACCAGCGCTTCGATCTGCAGATGGCAGCGATGCAGCACCAATTCGAGATTGCGCATGGCAAGGGTTTCCGAGCTCACCACCGCCACGTCGACGCCGAGCTTGTCGCCGACCATGCCCTTGGGATCCTGGATGCCCTTTTGGCCATCGAGCGAATAGCCGATGGGCAAGGCATGGATGATGGAGCGCTCGGGGCGAACGCTGCGCTCGTTAACGGCGCGCAACACGCGTTGCAGATCGGCCTTTTCGACTTCCTGGCCATCAAGCGAGACGGCTGCGGAGAAGGTTTCCGAGCCGAGCCGGCCGGCAGTGACATTGACGAGCACCGACTCCAGCGTCAGCCCGGCGGCGCGCTCGGCCATGCCCACCACAGAGCGAATGGCCTGCTCGGCCTTCTCAATATCGGTGACGACCCCGCTCTTGACGCCCGAGGACGGGCCATACCCAAAGCCGATGACCTCGGCCTTGTGCGAGCGGCCCTTGAGCGACTTGCCTTCCGGCCGGGGCGACAAACGCGCAATCACGCAACAAATCTTGGTGGAGCCGATGTCGAGCACCGCCACAAGCGTGGTGCGCCCGGGCTGAAGGGGACGAAGCCGCGAAGTCATGGCATCGGTCATCATGGTTTCTTGGTTTCTTTTTCTTCTTCGATCTCGGCCGGCCGGACTGCCACGAGGCTATCCACGCGCAAATCGATCACGGTGACGTCGCGGTCGAGGAGCTGGTATTCAGTTTGATACATATCGAGCTTGCGCAGCGCCTGGGCGACGCCAAGCTCGGGCAATTGCACGCGCAAGCCGGTTTCGTAGATCATGTCCCAGCGGCGGTCGGCGATGCGCGACAGGGCCACCAGACCCTCCTGCAGCACCGGATGTTGCTGCAGCGCCCGGATCATCACGAGGGCATCATCCGCCGCGCCATCGCCCACGACGAGGGGCAGATCGCCATAAGCACCGGCATCTTCGCCGATCTGGTCGCCCTGGGCATCCACCACAAAGGTCACGCCATCCACGCGCCAACGCGCCACCGGTACCTTTTCAGTGATGGTGACGACGATGTCACCGGGCAGGCCCTTACGGACGCTGACGGCCTCTACCGAAGGCAGCTCGGCAATGCGCAGGCGGGCCGCTTCGACGTCAAACGCAACGGTCGAGGTGTAGGGCTGCACGCCAAGGGCATCGAAGATGTCCTGCTCGCGCGTCAGGGCTTGGCCCGTGATCGAGATTTCGCCAATGGCAAAGCCGGCAGCGGCAGCCTGCCCTTGCGCCAGCTCGCCAAGGGTGGCCATCCCCAGCCCGATCGGCTCGCGGACCTGCCACACACCCAGCCCAACGGCGAGCAGCGCCATAGCGCTGGCGGCCCGCACGAGGGCGTGGCGGTGCAGCACCCAGGCGCGGCCCACAATATTGGCCAGCTTGCGCCGGGGCGGTCGCATGCGAACAGGCAGCTGGCGCGGATTGACCACCCGCGCTCCGGCGAAAAACGCCTCGCTTTTTACCTGTTGCAACTCGCGTCCTCCACCAACCAGGTGACCAGTTCTTCGAAGGAATGCCCGGCGTGAGCCGCTTGTTCGGGCGCCAGCGAAGTGGGGGTCATTCCCGGCTGGGTGTTGATTTCAAGGCAGACCAATTCACCATCTTCGCCTGCCGCGTCGTTGAAGCGGAAGTCGCTTCGGGTAATCCCGCGACACCCCAACGCCGCATGGGCAAGCAGGCTCATCTTCTGCACTTTGTCGTAAATTTTCGGTGAAATTTGCGCCGGCAGCACATGATGTGATCCGCCGGCGGAGTATTTCGCCTCGTAGTTGTAGAAGGCCAGATCGGTGACGATCTCGGTGACGCCCAGGGCTACATCGCCCATCACGGCACAGGTCAGCTCGCGCCCAGGGATATAGCGCTCGACCATCAGCTCTTCGCCGCCCTTCCAGTCTTCGCCCAGTATCTCCTGGGGCGGATGGGACTGGTCAGCCTTGACGATCAGGATGCCAAAGCTCGAACCATCGGCGACGGGCTTGACCACATAGGGCACGGGCATGACATGGGCGCGGCCCACTTCGGCGCGGCTCGCCACCACATGGTCGGTCACCGGCACGCCGGCGGCCTTGAGCATGATCTTGGTCTGGTGCTTGTCCATGGCGAGCGCCGAAGCCAAAACGCCCGAATGGGTATAGGGAATGCGCAGAAATTCCAGCACACCCTGGATGGTGCCGTCCTCGCCATAGCGGCCATGCAGAGCATTGAAGGCAACGTCTGGCGCGATCTCGCGCAGCTGTTCGGCGATGTCATAGCCGACATCGACCTCGGTCACCTGGTAGCCGACGCGGCGCAGGGCTTCGGCACAGCCCTTGCCGGAGCTCAGGGATACGGGACGCTCATTGGACAAGCCGCCCATAAGGACGGCAACGTGCTTGGCCATCAAAATGCTCCTGCAACGGCAATCACGAGGAGGTGGCTCACTGGGGATCCTCCCCCATGAGTGCGCCGAGTTCCGCCGGCAGTGCCGCGGCCCATTGCGTGATGTTGCCGGCGCCCAGGCACACAACATAGTCGCCCTTGGCCACGCGGCTGGCGAGCAGCGGCGCAAGAGCTTCGGCGCGGTCGATCACGCGAGCATCGCGGTGGCCGCGGGCGCGGATACGGTTGACCAGTTCGTCATGGGTGACGCCGGGGATGGGCTGCTCGCCGGCGGCGTAGACCGGAGCGACGATCACGGTGTCGGCGTCGTTGAAGCAGGCAGAGAAGTCGTCGAACAGGTCCTGCAGGCGCGAATAGCGATGCGGTTGGACCACGGCGATAACGTCGCGCTTGGTGGATTGGCGGGCCGCGCGCAGCACCGAGGCGATCTCGACGGGATGGTGGCCGTAATCATCGATCACGGTGACGCCGCCGACGACGCCGGTCTTGGTAAAGCGGCGCTTGACCCCCGAAAAGCCCTTGAGGCCCTTGCGGATGGCTTCGGCCGGAACATGCAGCTGGTCGGCCACAGCGATGGCGGCGGTAGCGTTGAGGGCGTTGTGTTCGCCCGGCATGGGCAGTTCGAGCCCGTCGATGCGCAGCTGGGTCAACCGGATGCGGTCGCGGATCTCGACGGAGAACTTGCTGACACCGTCCACGGTTTCCAGGTCCACGAGGCGCACATCGGCCTGGGGGTTGGTGCCATAGGTGATGACGCGGCGATCGCGGATCTCGCCGACCAGCGCCTGCACTTCGGGGTGATCGAGGCACATCACCGCAAAGCCATAAAAAGGGACGTTCTCGACGAAGTTGTGGAAGGCGCGCTTGACGCCTTCGAAGTCGCGGTAATGGTCGAGATGCTCGGGATCGATATTGGTGACGACGACGACGTCGGCCGGCAGCTTGACGAAGGTGCCGTCGCTCTCGTCGGCCTCCACCACCATCCATTCGCCCGCGCCCAGCCGGGCATTAGTGCCATAGGCATTGATGATGCCGCCATTGATGACGGTGGGATCGAGGTCGCCGGCATCGAGGAGCGTCGCCACCAGGGTCGTGGTCGTGGTCTTGCCATGGGTGCCGCCGATGGCGATGGCGTTCTTGAAGCGCATGATCTCGGCCAGCATCTCGGCGCGCCGAACTACCGGCAGCGCGCGGGCGCGAGCGGCAACCAGCTCGGGGTTGTCCTTCTTGATGGCCGAGGAGACGACGACAACAGCGGCTTCACCGAGGTTTTCGGCGCGCTGGCCGATCTCGATGCGGATCCCCATGTCGCGCAGGCGCTGCACATTGGGATTGGCGGCGGCATCCGAGCCCTGCACCACATAGCCCTGATTGTGCAGGATTTCGGCGATGCCACTCATGCCGATGCCGCCGATGCCGACAAAGTGGACCGGCCCGATATTGCGCGGCATTTTCATGGGGTATGTTCCAGTTCTTGAAAGTCTTTGCCCGCCAGCATTTCGGCGAGGTCAGCGAGTTTTTCCACAGCATGGGGCGCGCCCAGCCCCTTGGCCCGGGCCGCTGCGGTGGCAAGAGCCGGAGGGTCGGTCAACAAGGTGCCAACGCGTGTCGCAAGCGATTGCGGTGAGAGCGTGGCCTGCTCGGCCACCCAGCCGCCCCCGGCCGCTTCGACCGTGAGGGCGTTGTTTTTCTGATCGGCATCGATCGAGCCGGGCAGCGGCACGAGGATTGCGGGGCGCCCGAGGACGCAGAGTTCCGCCACCGTCGATGCACCCGAGCGGGCGATCACCAGATGGGAGGCGGCGATGCGCTCCGGCAGGTCGCCGAAAAAGGCCGCCAGTTCAACATTGACTCGAGCCTTGCGGTAAACTTCGGCCACCCGGTCGAGGTCTTCGGCGCGGCACTGCTGCAGTACCTGAAGGCGCTGGCGCAGGGCCTCGGGCAACTCGGCAATTGCTGCGGGGACGATGTCGGACAGCGCCTTGGCGCCCTGGCTGCCCCCGAACACGACGAGGTGCAAGGGCGCGTCGAGGTCAGGCGCGCTATAGGGGCGATCGGCAACGGCGCGCACCCGGTCACGCACCGGATTGCCGGTGAGCACGGTTTCGATCTGCAGCGCCTCGGCATATTTGGTGCTGGCAAAGCTCAGGGCAAGCAGATCGGCGAAACGCACCAGCGCGCGGTTGGCGCGACCCATTACGGCATTCTGCTCATGCAGGATGCCGGGAATGCCCAGAAGGCTTGCTGCGACGAATGGTGGAAAGGTGGGATAGCCGCCAAAGCCAATAACGGCATCAGGTCGGCTGCGTCGTAGCTTGCGCAGGGCAACGGCAACGCCGCCGCTCAGCTTGACCGCCGCCGCGGCAAACTTGACCGGGTTGCGCGTCGAGGGCGTGGCGGAGGGCACGATGTGGATTTCGCGCGCGGGGAATTCGCTGCCATAGCTTTCCACCCGATGGTCGGTCATCAACTCGATGACGTGACCACGACGGCGCAATTCCTGGGCCAGGGCCATGGCGGGAAACAGGTGCCCGCCCGTGCCGCCGGCCATCAACATGAACTTTTTCATTCTGCGGGCACCAATGCGCTCTTGTAACTGGGCAGCCCGGTGGCCAGGCGTTCTTCGGGCTTGGTGCGGGTGAAAGCGAGCATCAGCCCCATGCCAAAGGCAATCGCAATCATGGAGGTGCCGCCATAGGACACGAAGGGCAAGGTCATGCCCTTGGGTGGAACGAGGTTGAGGTTCACGGCGAGGTTGATGCCCGACTGCATGGCGAACTGGATTGCGAGCGTCGAGGCAGCAAGGCGGGCGAACAGGCTGCTCTGGCGCTGCGCCCCGAGCATGGCGCGGATAACGATAAAGCCGATCAATCCCACCAAAACCATGCAGAAGAGAATGCCGAACTCACCGGCGGCGGCGGAGAACACATAGTCGGCATGGGCGTCAGGGATGAGCTTTTTGGCAATGGATTCGCCCGGGCCCCGCCCGAACCAGCCGCCTTCCAGCAAGGACTGGAGGGCGCGGTCGATCTGGTAGGTATTGCCACCACCATCGGGGTTGAGGAAGGTATCGATGCGGCGCGAAAAGTGCGGGAAGAACATATAAGCGCCGAACAGCAGCACGGCTGCGACACCGGCCAGGCCAAAGATGATGAACCAGGAAATGCCGGACAGGAACAGCAGCACGGCCCAGGTCGCCAGTACCAGCGCGGTCTGCCCGATATCGGGCTGCAGCAAGAGGCCACAAACGATCACCAGCATGATCAGGGTGGCAAGGATCTTGCCCGGCACATTGCGGTGGATCATCGATTCCGAGAACAACCAGGCACCCAGCACGGCAAAGGCCGGCTTGACGAATTCGGAAGGCTGAATGGATTGGCCCGCCAGGGTGATCCAGCGCCGAGCGCCCTTCACTTCCGTGCCTAGCTTCAGGGTCGCCCAGAGCAGGACAACGCTGACACCCAGCGCAATGAGAGCGCCAACCCGCGCCTGCCGGTGGCTCAACAAGGAGGTTGCGACTAGCACGGGCAGCGCCAGCCCACAAAACATGGCGTGGCGAATGATGAAGAACCAAGGGGAAAGCCCGATGCGCTCGGCCACCGGCGGACTGGCGGCAAAGCTCAGCACCATGCCGCAGGTCAGCAACAGGATCAGCGCCCCAAGCAGTTCGCGATCGATCGACCACCACCATTCGGCGATGGGTGTTTTTTCGGCACGGGAAAACATCATGGGCAGTCGGCCTCGCGGCCTCCAGGCGGAACACTAGTCCCCATATCTAACCCAGGGATGGTTACCGATTTCCAACTTGCATCGCATTTTGCAACAAGTTGGACAACTGTGGCGCAGCGCCGCCAACTAGCGTAGCTTGAGCGAGCTCAACCCGATCAGCGCCAGTACGAAGGAAATGATCCAGAACCGGATCACGACTTGGCTCTCCGTCCAGCCCATATGCTCGAAATGGTGGTGGATGGGCGCCATGCGGAACACCCGCTTGCCGGTGAGACGGAACGAGGCGACCTGAACGATCACCGACACGGTTTCCAGCACGAAGAGGCCCCCAATAATGGCAAGGACGATTTCGTGCTTGGTGGCGACGGCGATTGAGCCGAGCGCGCCGCCCAAGGCGAGCGAGCCGGTGTCGCCCATGAAGATCTGGGCTGGCGGGGCGTTGAACCACAAAAAGCCGAGGCCGGCCCCGATCAGGGCGCCGCAAACCACCGACAGTTCGGCTGTGCCGGGGACATGGTTGAGCAGCAGGTAATCCGAGAAGACCTGGTTACCCACGAGATAGGCGATCAGGGCAAAGCAGGCCGAGGCAACCATCACCGGCACAATGGCGAGGCCATCCAGCCCGTCGGTGAGGTTCACCGAGTTACCGGCGGCCATGATCACGAAGCCGCCGAACAGCACAAAGAAGATGCCAAGATCAACCGCCAATCCCTTGGCAAAGGGGAACAAAAGCGCATTGGAGAACGCGCCCGGCGAGAGTTGCGAGATGGCATAACAAGCCACAACGCCAATGAGCGCTTCAAGGGCGAGGCGCTGCTTGCCGCCAAAGCCCTTGTGGCTCATGCGCTTGACCTTGAGATAGTCATCGTAAAAGCCGATAGCGCCGAAGCCGACCGTCACAAATAAGACCACCCAGACATAGCCATTGGTGAGGTTTGACCAAAGCAGGGTCGATATAACCGCGCCCGACAGGATCATCAGCCCGCCCATGGTGGGCGTGCCCTTTTTGGTCAGCAGGTGCCCCTGGGGTCCGTCTTCACGAATGGGCTGGCCCTTGCCCTGCTTAAGGCGCAACAGGGAGATCATCCCGGGGCCGAACAGGAACACGAAAAACAGCGCGGTGACGACCGCTCCTGCCGTGCGGAAGGTGATATAGCGGAAGACGTTGAACGCCGCGAGCGTGTCCCCCAACTGGGCAAGAAAGTACAGCATTTCTGGGAGGTGTCCTCGCGTGGGTGGGCTATTTCTGGTGGAAATGGCCCCGGATTTTTTCAACGACGCCCGCTAGCCCCACGCCGTTGGACCCTTTGATCATAACTGCATCGCCCGAAGCAAGATCGTTGAGCACGATCATCCCCATCTCTGCTGCCGTTTGTGTGTGGCAAGCCACACGCCCGGCGCCCAGTGTAGTGGCAAGGGCGGCCATTTCGGGGCCGACCAGGTAGATACGCTCGGCGCCCGAGCGCAGAACTGCTTCGGCGAGGCTGGCATGGAGTGCAGCGCTTTGAGCCCCGAGCTCACGCATGTCGCCCAGCACCAGCAGTTTGCGGCCGCCGGGTGCCGGCTGGGCCGCGAAGACGTCGAGCGCCGCGGTCATCGAGGCGGTGTTGGCATTGTAGCTTTCATCAATCAGCAGCAGCGGGCGCTCGGGATCGCCCAGGAGCAGGCGCTGCCCCCTGCCCGGCTGTGCGCCAAAACTGGCCAATGCTGCCACGGCAGCCTCCCGGCTCATTCTGGCGAGGTCAGCGACAATCAGCGCTGCCGTGGCATTGACCACCATATGGCGGCCTGGAGTGTTGAGATGGAGAGAGATGCGCTCGCCGGCATGCTCGAGCGTGGCGGTGCTGCCCTCGGCCTGCAGATCCGCTTCGAGGATGCGCCAGTCGCAGTTCTCGGTGAAGCCGTAGGTGATCACCCGTTGAACGCCCGCCTTGCGTGCCGCCTCGAGCAGCAGCTCGATCTGGGGATGATCGGCATTGAGCACTGCGGTGCCGCCAGGCTCGAGCCCCTCGAAGATCTCCGCTTTGGCCGCAGCGATGGCTTCCAAAGAACCGAGATTTTCCAGATGTGCGGCGGCCACATTGGTGATGACGGCGATATGCGGCCGCACCAGTTGCGACAAGGGCGCGATCTCGCGGGCGGCGTTCATGCCCATTTCGAAGACGCCGAACTGCGCTTCCGCTGGCATACGGGCCAGCATCAGCGGCACGCCCCAGTGATTGTTGAAACTCTTGATCGAGGCGTGGGTGGGACCTGCTGCCTCGAGCACCGTGCGGATCGCCTCCTTGGTGGTGGTCTTTCCAACGCTGCCGGTGACGCCAACCACCAGCGCCTCGCTCCTGGCACGGGCCGCGCGAGCGAGATAGCGCAGTCCCTCCAGCGCATCGGGGACGACGATGCAGCCGTCTTGTTCGCCCCGACCCTCGCTCACCAATGCAGCAGCGGCGCCATTGGCCAAGGCTTGGGCCACAAAGTCATGACCGTCGAAACGATCACCCTTGATGGCGACGAACAAGGCATCGGGACCCAGGTCACGCGAGTCGATCGAGACCGAGCCGATGCTCGCCCCAACCGTTCCCACCATCCGCCCCCCTGTGGCTTGCAACAGGGCGTCTCGGGTCCAGAGTGCGGGCATCAGAGTCTCTTGATTGCCTCGGCCACGGCTTGGTGGTCCGAGAAGTGGTGCTTGGTCGTGCCGATGATCTGGTAATCCTCATGCCCCTTGCCGGCAACGAGCAAAACGTCGCCGGGCTGGAGCGCGGCAACGGCGGTGCTGATGGCTTCGCCGCGATCGCCGACCTCTGCGGCGCGGGGTACCGCATGCATGATCTCCGCGCGGATCGTGGCGGCAATTTCGGTGCGGGGATTGTCGTCAGTGACGATGATCTTGTCCGCCAGCTCGGCTGCAACGGCGCCCATCTGCGGACGCTTGCCCTTGTCGCGATCACCGCCGGCGCCAAAGACCACACGCAGATCACGCGTCACATAGGGGCGTAAAGCCATGAGCGCGGTCTTCAAGGCGTCGGGCGTGTGGGAATAATCCACGAACACCGCCGCGCCGTTGTGCTCGGCTACGAGCTCCAGGCGCCCCTTGGCGCCACGCAGCTGCTCCACCGCGGCGAAAGCCTGCGCCTTTGGGACACCGCTCGCTATCGCCAACCCGGCGGCGACCAGGGCATTGCCGACCTGGAACTCGCCGGTGAGCGGAAGGTGAAAGCTCACGGTTTCGCCTTCGAAGCGGACCTCGACGCGCTGCCCGTAGCCCTGCGTTGTCACCGAACGGATCTGGATGGCAGCCCCGGGGGCATGGCCAACGCCCAGCAGCTTTGCGCCCCGGTCGACCGCGGCCGCGAGGAAAGCCGCGTGCTCGGGATCATCCATATAGACCACCGCCGTGCCACCATCGGCCAGCAGATCGGTAAAGAGCCGCAGTTTAGCCACGCGATACTCATCCATATCTGCGTGGTAATCGAGATGATCGCGCGTCAGGTTGGTGAAGGCGACAGCGGCAAAGCGCATACCGTCGAGACGCCGCTGATCAAGACCATGGCTGGAGGCTTCGAGCGCGACATGGTCGATGCCCTGCCCCTTGAGCGCGCGCATGTTCTGGTGGATTGATCGCGCGCCGGGGGTGGTGAGACTGCCCTCGATGTGGCGCGTGGCGGTTTGCACCCCCAGCGTGCCGATGCTGGCGCCAGCAATTCCGGCCTGCTGCCAGATCTGCCGCACGAAGGACGCGACGGAAGTCTTGCCATTAGTGCCGGTGACCGCCACCACGGTTCGCGGCTGGGGTGCAAAGATTCGCGCGGCGGCGCGGGCATAGGCGGCGCGGACATCGGGAACCACGATCACTGGCACGCCGGGATCTTGGGCGGGCACGAGATCGGTGACCACTGCCAAGGCCCCGCGCCCCACCGCGTCGGCGATAAAGGCATTGCCATGCACCGCTGCGCCGGGGAGCGCAAAGAACAGCTCGCCCAGCTCGATCCGCCGGCTGTCCGAGTTGAGGCCGAACACCGCACCCAGATCCTCGACCGGCGCGGCGCCTGATCCTTCCAGCAACTGGGATACGCTCAGTGACACTGCAACAGGTCCTTGTGGTTGGCCTTAGTAAACGCCAGCGGGCTTCAGCGCCTGATCAAGCGCTTCGGAGAAATCGGGCGCGATGCCCAGCATGGGCGCAACCCGCTGCACGATGCGACCGGTGACGGTACCGGCATTCCAGCCCGCGGTGGTGCCGGACTGCGGGTTTTCGGCCTTGGGCTCGTCCACCATGATCACCATTGCATAGCGCGGATTGTCCAGCGGGAACGCCGACGCAAAGAAGTTGGTGACTTTGCTGGAAGAATAGCGGCCGTCAACCACCTTTTCGGCCGTGCCGGTCTTGCCGCCGACGCGATAACCCAGTGCTTCCTTGTTCATCTGCGAGCCCGAACCTTCAAGGGCATTAAGCCGCATGAGATAGCGCAGGGCATCACTGGTGGATGGCTGCAGGACGCGCCGGTACAGGGACTCGGCCTCCCCCAGGTCACGCTTGTAAAGCGTGGGAGGCACGTAATTGCCGCCATTGACGAATGCTGCATAGGCTACCGCCATGTGCAGCGGGGAAACCGACAAGCCGTGACCGAAAGACGCGGTGGCCGCGCCAACTTCGGACAGTTGCTTGGGCACCGTTGGCAAGCGCATCTCGGGCAGCTCGAAGGGTACCCGCTGGTCAAAGCCCATCGTGCTCAGGAACTGCCGATAGGGCTCCTTGCCCATGGCCTGCATGATGCGGATCGTGCCGATATTGGACGAGTATTTATAAACTTCGGGCAGGCTGAGAATGCGGTGCTTGCCGTGGAAGTCATCGATGGTGAAGCGGCCAAAGCGGACGCCGAAGCGGGCATCGAACTGATCGCTCACCGACACCGCACCGCTATCGAGTGCACCGGCAATTGTCACGGTCTTGAAGATGGAGCCGGGCTCGAAAATGCCGGCGGTGATACGGTTGAAGCTGTCTTTGACCAGTGCCGAGGCGGGATCATTCGGGTTGAAATCGGGCACGGAGGCGAGCGCAATGACCTCGCCGGTATGCACATCGAGCATGATGCCGGCGGCAGCAATCGCCTGGTAGCGCGTCATCGCGTCCATCAGCTGCTCGTGCATCACATGCTGGGCGCGCATGTCGATGGAAAGCTCAACCGGGGTCAGCGCATTGCCGCGGGCAAGACCCAGCTCCTGCAGGAGCGCGACGTTCTCGCCATCCATGTGCCGCTCAATGCCGGCAATGCCCTGGTTGTCGATATTGGTGGAGCCCAGAACGTGGGAAGCCTCGGCCATGCCGGGGTAAAAGCGCTTGGATTCGGTGATGAAGTCGATGCCCGGGATGCCCAGCCGCATCACCCGCTCCTGGATGGAGGGCGACAGCTCGCGCTTGAGCCAAACAAAGCCCTTGTCGCCGGTGAGCCGGTCGCGCAGCCACTTCTCGTCGAGATCCGGGATGACCGTGCGCAGTTTTTGCACGGCTTCTTCCACATCGATGATGCGGCGCGGCTCGGCAAACAGCGAGGGAACACGAATATCGACCGCCATTTCGAGCCCATTGCGGTCAAGAATTGGTGGGCGAGTCGCGGTGATCAGGTCGCGTGCCTGCCCTTCGATCGTGGAGTCGGGCACGACCATGCCCAACTGCACCAGCCGCGCGCTCACCAGGGCAAAACCCAGCACGATCGCGAAGATCATCCAGCGAATGCGCGCCTGGGTGAGATTGCCGCGGACCTTGCGTGCGCCGTCGAGCGAAATGGGCGGGGCAAAATTCTCGTGCGCCAAGGCCATTACTCAATACCCTCAAGTTCGAGAATAGCGTCGATGGGGTCGATGCCGGCGTCCAGCGATTGGAACAGCGCGTTAAGCGCGGCGCTGTTGGGCTTGACTGGCCGCATGGGGAGACTCGCAAACGAGCCAAACTGCTCCTGCTTGACCGGCACAATGCCTAGCGCCGCCTGGTGCCGACGAACGATCGGATCGATATGGCCGGGCTGGTTGAGCACCGCCCAATCGGCCTTGAGCAGAGAAAGGTCACCCTCCTGCTGGTCGATGCGGGCGATCAGCGCCGTGCGCTCGCTGGCGGTGTGCTCGATGGAGAATTTCAGCGCGTAAACGCCCGAAAGCATCAGCACGCTGGAAAACAGCAGCAGAATGTTGAGGTTGCGGATCATGCATTTCCCCGGATTGTTGGCACGCCAAGGCCCTCCATTCGCACCGGACGGGCGGGCGCAGCGCCCCGGACCGCCCAGCGCAGAATGGCCGACCGCGAGCGGCTGTTGCGCTCAAGCTCGGCGCTGCCAGGCTTTTTCGCCTTAGCAACTTCGACCCAGCGCCGCTGTTCGCCCACCACCTGCGGCAGGTGCCGTGACTGAGTTGGCGCGCCCTTGTCGGGATCAAAGAAGCGTTTGACGATGCGGTCTTCAAGGGAGTGGAAGGTAATGACGGCGAGCCGCCCACCTTCACCTAGCAGGCGCTCGGCCGCGAACAGGCCCTGCACCAACTGCTCGAACTCGGCATTAACGGCAATACGCAGCGCCTGGAACGAGCGGGTGGCCGGATGGGCATCGCCGGGTTTGCGGCCGATGGCTTTCTCGATGATGCGGGCCAGCTGCAAGGTTGTTTCGATTGGCGCTTCCTGGCGGGCCGCCACGATGAACTGGGCGATACGCCGCGACTTGCGCTCTTCGCCGAAGGCATAAAGCAGGTTGGCAAGCGCCTCGGCCTCAAGGCCATTGACGAGATCAGCAGCGCTTTCGCCTGCCCCGCTCATGCGCATGTCGAGTGGACCCTCGCGCATGAAGGAAAAGCCGCGCTCGGCCTCGTCCAGCTGCATCGAGCTGACGCCGATATCGAGCACCACCCCGTCAAACGGGCCCTGCTCGCCCGCCAAATCGTCAAGCTGGGAAAATGTGCCCGGCAGAAAGGTAAACCGGTCGGGGTAGTCGGCCTTCAATGCATCGGCAAAGGGCAGCACGCTTGGATCGCGATCAATGCCCACGACCTCGGCCCCGGCAGCCAAGAGCGCGCGGGAATAGCCGCCGGCACCAAAAGTGCCATCAACGATTCGCTTGCCATGAACAGGCGCAAACACCGCCAGCACCTCATCGAGGAGCACGGGGATATGCGACATATTCTCTTGGCTGGCTTCGGGCATCTTACTCTTGCCCATGCGACCATAACTCCACGCCCGCGTCGATGCGGGTCACTCAAACCAAGCTCACTCTTGGACCAGTGTGTTTAAGATTCTGTTTCCCATGTCGCGCACGCGGCAAGTTGCCGATCACACCCGACGCATCGCGCGCGACGCCTGCCCACCTGGAGGGCGGAATTCAAGGTTGCCCCCTCCAGCGGATTAGGCCATGAACAACCGTCACTTCAGGGTAATTTGATGCCGATATCGAACAATGCCTTTGTTCGCGCGACCACCATTCTCTTGTTGGTCGGCTTTTTTGCACTGGTCGGCATTGTCGGCACTACGATCTGGCTGGTTGAGCGCACTCAGGGCTATTTCAACGAGGTGGTCGTATCGCGCGAAATCCGTAGCGCCGCTACCGATCTGCGTAACGCATTGGTGGACGCCGAAACAGGGCAGCGCGGTTTTCTGCTGACAGGCAACGAAGCCTATCTGGAACCCTATACCGGGGCCGTTCAACGCCTGCCCGTGTTGCAGCAGCGGCTGGTCACCGTGCTGGCGCCCTATCCCCAGCTTCGCGAAGGCCTTGTCGAACTCCAATCTGCCATCGACATCAAGCTGCAAGAACTTGCCCGAACTATTGATCTGATGCGCGCTGGCGATCGCGATGCCGCCCTGGCGATCGTCAACAGCGACACCGGCAATGAGAACATGGGGCGCACCCGCGACTTCCTCGTGGCGCTGGTGGCAAGCGCACAGGAGCGCCTCGATACCGGCGTGGTCGACCAGCGCAATGCCGCCACCGCGCTGCGTTGGGTCGCCATTTTTGGCGCGCTGGTGATCGTTGCTGTGGTGGGGGGCTCAGTCTGGACAGCGTTGGCCTATACCAGGGAAATTGCCCGGGCCCGCCGCGAAGTGGAAGAAGCCAATCAAAGCCTTGAGGAGCGGGTGCAGGAACGCACCGCGGACCTGGGCAAGGCCAATGAGGAAATCCAACGCTTCGCCTACATCGTGACCCATGATCTGCGCGCGCCTCTCGTCAACATCATGGGGTTTACCAGCGAACTGGAAACCAGCGTCGCTACCCTGCGCGACTATATGAGCGAGCGCGAAGAATCGAGCGATCCCAAATTCGCCGAGGCGCGCCTGGCCGCCACCGAGGACCTTCCGGAGGCGATCGGCTTTATCCGCTCTTCGACCCGCAAGATGGATGCACTGATCAACGCCATCCTCAAGATTTCCCGCGAAGGCCGGCGCCAGCTCAAGCCCGAAGCACTGAACCTCGCCGAAATCATCGACGCTTCGGTCAGCGCCATCCAGCATCAGGTGACGGAAAATGGCGGCTCGGTTACAACCGAGGTCAAGGTCGCACGCCTCGTCACTGACCGGCTTTCGCTGGAACAGGTGCTCGGCAATCTCCTAGACAATGCGGTCAAGTACCAGGAACCTGGCCGACCGCTGACCGTGGCCATCCGGGCCCTGCCCGCGGAGCGCAACCGACTCAACATCGAAGTGATCGATAACGGCCGCGGCATTGCGTCTACTGACCATGAGCGCGTCTTTGAACTTTTCCGCCGCTCTGGTAGCCAGAGCCAACCGGGCGAAGGCATCGGCCTGGCGCATGTGCGCACCATGGTGCGCAGCCTGGGTGGCGAAATTACCCTCTCCTCGGAGCTGGGCAAAGGAACGACCTTTAGAATCAATCTGCCGCGCGATCTGCGCAGCTATCTCGGGAGCAATGCAAAATGAACTCCGGCACACCCGTCACCATTGTCATGATCGAGGACGACGAGGGGCACGCGCGGCTGATCGAGAAGAACATCCGGCGGGCCGGCGTCAGCAACCAGATCATCCCCTTCACCGACGGCACCTCGGCGCTGAACTATCTGATGGGCAATGATGGCAGCGGCGAAGTCAGCAGCGGACGGCAATTGCTGATCCTGCTCGATCTGAACCTGCCCGACATGACCGGCGTCGACATCCTCGAGAAGGTCAAGAGCAACGAACATACCCGCCGCTCGCCGGTCGTGGTGCTGACCACCACTGATGACCAGCGCGAAATCCAGCGTTGCTATGATCTAGGCGCCAATGTCTATATCACCAAACCGGTCGACTATGACGGGTTTGCCAACGCGATTCGCCAGTTGGGATTGTTTTTCTCGGTGATTCAGGTTCCGGAAGCCGACTGACCCATGCCTAACCGCACGCCCTATGTGCTCTATATCGATGACGATGCCGGCCTTGCACGCCTTGTGCAGAAGGCAATAGAGCGGCGCGGCTATATCTTCGAGCATGCAACAACGGGCGAACAAGGCCTGGCGCGCATTGCGCAAGGCGGCATCGACGTGGTGGCGCTGGATCATAATCTGCCCACCGGCACCGGGCTCGACGTTCTGGCTCAACTAGCTGATATGCCTGACCGGCCGGCGGTGGTTTATGTCACTGGCACGGTGGAAACGGCCGTTGCGGTGGCGGCGCTCAAGGCGGGCGCGGCCGATTACGTGCTTAAAACCGTCGACATGGACTTCCTGGAACTCCTGACCAGCGCGATCGGCCATGCCGTGGACCTGCAGCGCCTCAACCGCGCCAAGGCCAAGGCGGAGCAGGAAATGCGCGAGGCCAAGGACCGCGCCGAAACGCTGCTGGGCGAGGTCAACCACCGCGTGGCCAATAGCCTGGCCATGGTGGCGGCATTGGTGGGCCTGCAGGCCAATGCCATCACCAATGAGGAAGCTCGCAGCGCGCTGGCCGAAACCCAGGCCCGCATCCAGGCTATCGCGGGCGTGCACCGGCATCTCTACACCACTGACGATGTGCGCTCGGTCCATATTGGCGAATATCTGCAAAGCCTTGCCAGCGAACTTGAAACCTCGATGCAGGCGGCGGGCAGCCTTTCGCGCATCCTCGTTGCGGTCGAGAACATCTCCATTCCCACGGAAAAGGCCGCTTCGGTGGGTGTTATCGTGACCGAGCTCGTCACGAACGCCATCAAATACGCCTATGGCGCCGATGCCGGGGGCGAAGTGCGCATCAGCGTTGCCCGCAAGGGCGAACTGATCGACCTGGTGGTGGAAGACGATGGCATCGGCTGGAACGGCACCGGCAAGCCCCAGGGCACGGGCCTGGGCAGCCGTATTGTCAAGGCAATGGCCCACGGCCTTGGGGGCACTGTCGCCTATCAGGCCGAGGGACGCGGCACCCGCGTGTCGCTCCAGTTCTCTGCCTCTTAAAAGGCGCCAGTTGACCTGTAAGCCGGGTTCTGTAGGGCACCGTGCTTGCGCGCGGTACGTGGTGACCATTCATCTAGGACGCCTGTTGCCAGGCGCCTCGTGCAACCAACCCGGATGATCTGGCCTCAAAACCGGCTGGGGCATGAAGCCCCGCGTCATCCCTATTTGGTCTTGCTCCCGGTGGGGTTTACCGTGCGGTCCCCATTGCTGGGTCCCCGGTGCGCTCTTACCGCACCCTTTCATCCTTACTCCGGCGCGCCGGAGCGGTTTGCTTTCTGTGGCACTTTCCCTGAGGTCGCCCTCGCCGGGCGTTACCCGGCACCGTGTTTCGAAGGAGCCCGGACTTTCCTCTCCCGGATGGTTACCCATCCGGCAGCGGCCACCCGGTCAACTGGCATGGCCTTGTAGAAACGGATCGTTGGTGCCGTCAAGCACTGCTGGGCAGCAGCGGCTGAACGCGTGGCTTGGTAATCGCCTGATAGGCCAGATTAATCGCCGCCATGCGCGCTGTAGCAACCTCGATCAGTTCCTCAGGTACGCCCTTGGCGATGAGACGATCAGGGTGGTGTTCGGCAACAAGAAGGCGATAAACACGGCGCACTTCTTCGGGTGGCGCGCCGGGAGTCAGGCCCAGCACGAGATAGGGGTCAAGATCGCTGTCCAGCATGACGTGCTGGGCCGAGATCTGCTCGAACCGCGCTTCATCAAAGCCGAAGATGTTGCTGACGGAGTGGAGATATTCCAGCTCGGCCTCATGCACCATACCGTCGGCGGTCGCGATAAAGAACAGGCTATCGAGCACATGCTCGAGCGTGTCGGGACTATCGGCGAAAAAGCGGCCGATCTTGCGGGCATAGCTTTCAAAACCCGCTACATCCTGCTTGGCCAGGTTGAACAAGCGCTCAACCTGAGGCTCCTGCTCTTGAGAGACTTCGACCGTCGCGTTGAAGGCACGCACTTCCGAGGCGGTCACCGCCCCATCGGCCACCGCCATCTTGGCCGAAAGCGCAATCAGCGCGAGGGTAAAGGCTGCGTCGCGTCCGCCCGGCAGCCAGGTGTCGGGATCAAGGATATTGGCGACAGAGCCGGCCAGTCCAGTGCGACGCGTGAACGAGCCGAGAAAGGCCGAGAGTTTCTCCCAGCGATCCTTGTTCTCTTCCACTTTGCGCACACAGCACAGCATTGCGGCTCCTTTCGGCAGCGTCCGGCGAACGACTCGTCCGCCAGTTGGGTTGGGAAAATACCGGCGGAGCGGGGCGGCGTCCACCACTCCCCGCGCATGCCAGACCATCAGCGGAAGGGGACGATATAAACTTCCTCGACGGGCCCGATCAGGCGATCCCGGCCCCGGCGAACCGGTTCCTCGGGATAGAATTCTTCCTCAAAGCCAGCGGTCCTTCCGGATCCGCCCTGGCGACGGTTGAGGAATTCGGAAAGCGGGCCGGACTCCCAGTCCTCCAGATCGTCGGCGTCGATCCGGCCACGGTCGGCACTGACAACATCGGGCGGAATGATCACGGGCTCATCCCGGCTCGGTGCCACGGCAATCTGCGCCGGGGGACGCATGGACAGTGGCATCGGCACGGGTGCCACCTTCTGGGGCGGCAGCGAAGCGACTTCCACGGGGTCAACTCCAGGAGCCGCGGGCTCGAGGGGCGCAGCGGCAACGGCCGGAGCGGGAGCCGGAGCCACAACGGGAGCTGGAGCCGTCGGTTGAGCGGGGGCAGCCTGGGGCGCAGCATTGGCCTCGGTGATATAGGAAGGCATCGCCTTGCCGGACTCGAGGAACGAGTTCACCGGATCGCCGGGCTTGTTGCCGGTTTTTGCGGGCTCGGCCACGGGCTTGGCGGGCTCTGCTGCCTTGGCGGGCGCCGCCGACTCAGCCTTGACGGGGGCGATCGCGGCTGGCTTGGCGGCTACCGGAGTTGTTGGTGCGCTGGCGACAGCTTCCTTTACGGGCTTGGCTGTGGGCCGTTCGCCCGCTGGCGCGGGGATCGGCGCCTGGGGCGAGATGACGGCCACGCGCTCGGGCTCGCCCAGCAGCTGGGCTGACAGCAGATCGGCGACGGGTACGCCGACAACAACAAACAGACCGGCCCATGCCAGGCCATTGGTGAGACGACGATCGAATTTCATGTTCTCAAACCCTGTTGTCCCGCCCTCAAAACCGGGAGAAAGACGGTTTTCATGGCCATTTCAAGGAGACCATGTCAGCCCGCCACATAGCGGCCATGCGCCTGAACAGAACCTGAACGGCATCTGGCCATGCCACCAGAACATGGTTAAGGCGGAATTAATTGGCGCGCCGACCCAGCAGCCGGGCAAGCGCCAGCACCAGGTTGGAGCGGTTGAGCGTATAGAAGTGGAAGGCGGTGACGCCTTCGTCGAGTAGCTCGGTGACCTGCTCTGCAGCCACGGCGGAGGCCACGAGCGCATGGGTTTCCGGATCATCGTCCAGGCCCTCGAATCGCTCGACCATCCAGGGTGGGATGGAAGCGCCGCAGCGGGCGGCAAAGCCCGAGATCTGCTTGAAGCTGTGGATGGGCTGGATGCCGGGGATGATCGGCGCGGTGATGCCGGCGGCGCGAGCACGTTCCAGGAAGCGCAGGTAGTCGGCGTTGTTGAAGAACATCTGCGTGATCGCGCGGGTCGCCCCGGCGTCGAGCTTACTCTTCAAATTATCGATATCGCTTTGCCAATCGGGGCTTTGCGGGTGCCGCTCGGGATAGGCCGCAACGGAAATGTCGAAATCACCGATCCGGCGGATACCGGCGACGAGGTCCGCGGCGTTGCGGTAACCTTCGGGATGGGGCGTGAAGGGCTGCCCTACCCCTTCAGGCGGATCGCCGCGCAGGGCAACGATGCGGTTGACCCCGGCGGCTTGATAAGCGCGCACGACGGCATCAACCTCGTCGCGCGTGGCGCCGACGCAGGTCAGGTGCGCGGCACCCGATAGCCCGGTCTGGTCGGTGATGCTCGACACCATGCGCAAGGTGCGTTCGCGCGTCGTGCCCCCCGCGCCATAGGTGACGGAAACGAATTCGGGGTGGAGCGGCGCGAGCTTGTGGAGGCTTTCCCAGAAGCGCTCCTCGGTGGCGTCGTTTTTGGGGGGGAAAAACTCAAAGGAAAGGTGAAGCGGCGGGCGCTTTTCCGCAAGTTGCCGGCTGGTGCGGTCGCTGTCTTCGATCATGGCTGTTCCATTCAAGTTTATGCGCAGAGGCGCCACAGGCAGACGGTCAGCCCGCGTTCGCCATTGTCACTGGGGAATTCCCGCACGGTCTGAACCTGCAGCCCGGCACTCGCGGCCCAACCGCTCATCTGCGCCTGGGACAAGCCCAGCCGTCGATGCGCATGCTCGGTGCGCAGGAATTCCAGTTCATGAGGGGCAAAATCGACAATCACCATCTGCCCGCCTGGCTTGAGCAATTCGCGCGCGCCCATCAGCATGCGGCCGGGATCATCGAAATAATGCAGGACCTGGTGGATCACGATGGCATCGGCGGGTCCGAGTGCCGGGTCGAGCTCGGCTATGTCTCCGAGCCGCACCTGCGCATGGGTTACGCCGGCCGAGCCAAGCCGCGCGCGCGCCACGCTCAACATTTCGCGGCTGGAATCAACGCCGATGCCGCGCTTGTAGCGATCGGCCAGCAGCTGGAGCATGCGCCCGGTGCCGGTACCCAGATCAACCAGCAACTCCACCGGCCCTGCCTGGAAGCCCTCAAGCACAGCCGATTCGACGGCGTCTTCAGGAACATGGAGCGTTTTCAGCAGGTCCCAGCTGCCGGCGACCTTGGCGAAGTAATGCGCCGCCTGCGCCTGCTGGGCGGCACGCACCTCGGCCTGCCGTTCGCAGTCGCGCACCCGCTCCGGGTCGGTGTGATCCACCCGCCCCACCAGCCATTGCGCAACCGCTCCCGCTTCGCCGTCCTGGGCAAGGCCGTAATAAGCCCAGGCGCCCTCGGCATTGCGTTGCACGAGGCCTGCATCGGCCAGGAGCTTGAGATGGCGCGAAACGCGCGGCTGGCTTTGATCAAGGATTTCGGTGAGGTCCTTGACGGAATGATCCCCGCCAGCGAGTAAAGCCAGAAGGCGCAGGCGAGTCCCCTCACCTGCCGCCTTGAGCACTCCCACCAATTCCGACAACTCAGCCATCAGCCCTCACGAGATATAAAGATATCTTTATATCCCTTTGGGGCGGAGGTCCAGAGGCTTAGGCCTAGGCGGAGGCGCGTTCGTCGGTCCCAGTGCGCTTGCGGAAGGAATGGGCCCGCCACAGCGCAAAGATTTCGTCGGCTTCCTCGCGATCCATGCCAAGGAAACGCTGCTGGATCAATGCCTTGTCATCTGCACTGGGCAGATCGCGCCAGGGCAGCACGGCAAAAAGGGCTGCAAACAGGTCGGGCGCCACGCCCGCGGCCTTGAGCGCGACGCTTACCGCGACATAGTCCTGGCTCGCGAGCCACTTCACCACCACTTCGGGGGTGATGCGCAGCATTACGCTGATGGCAGCGGCCGCGTGGTGGCCATAGCCAAAGCGGGCAAAGCGCGCGAGGGCGCGGTCGTCCAGCTGCTTGCGATCGGACAGCGCCTTGACCTGGTTATAGGCCAGCTTCCACTCGGAGGCGGCAAAACCGACGCCATTGCGGATGCGGTTGAACACCACCGCGTTGACCTTGCCAGCGGCCACCGGATCCAGCGTGCTCTCGGCCCGCGAGAGATCTTCCAGCACCTTGTCGGATAGCTGGTGGATTTCGCCGCGCAGCGACTGCCAATCCAGATCGTGCCGGCCGCGCAGGTCATGGGCGATCTCGGCGTCCTGGGTGGCGCGGGCGACCAGCTTTTGCAGCGTTGCCCGGTCGAACTCGGCATGGGAATTGCGCACCAGCCGCACCAGCGAGGTAGTCTCGCCATGCTCGATAATGGCCTCGCCCACCCGTTCGGGCACGCTGGGGCGACTGGCAATGGCGACACGATGCGCTTCGCTCTGCTTGCTGATGATGTCGATCAGATCGTCGTCACTGAGGACATTGGAGAATTCGAGCAGCGGACGTGCCACTTCGATATCATCATTGGCGAGCTTGACCACGACAGTGCCCGGAGCGCGTTCCAGCGGCGCCAGCAGCTTGGCGACATGGGCGCGCGCTTCCACCTCGACCAGCTCGGCCAGGTGGCAAAGCACCTCGTCATACTGGGCAACCTGCTCATCGTCGCAGCGGTCGGAAACATAGCTGAACAATTGCGCCATGTTGCGGAACAGCTGTTCGCGCTCGGAGTGATTGTCCTCGCCATTCAAGACCCGGAAGCTGGAGAATGCGCGTTGGCCTTGATCGAGTTCGTTCATCGGTGGTCTCCACGACTATGCGTAAAACCACCCTGCGCCCGCACTCGCTTGCGCCCGGTCAAACGGATGCCGAGCAATTGACTAAAATTGTACGCAACCAAATAGGAAGAAGGGGCGCAACCACTGCGCCCCTTCCATCATCTCTGCGACTTAGTGCGAGCCGACTTCGCTGCTGTGGCTGGTGCTGATGCTCGAAGTCTTCTCTGCATCGGTTTCGCCCTTCACCTTGACCAAAGCCGCCCGTACGCCGGCGCCATAGGCCGGGTCCACCTGATCGAACAACGCCAGCTGGCGATCTTCGATGAACTGGGGGATGCCGTTCATGGCTTCGGCAATGTTGGAGAACAGCCGCTGGCGCTGGCCTTCGTCAAAAAGGGCATACAGTGCCCGCGGCTGGCTGAAGTGATCGGCCGTGCCACGGAAGTCATAGCGGCCCACTACGCCTTCATAGCGGTGCGGTGGTTCGGCAAAGCTCGGATCTTCCACCGGGCCGCCAAAGCTGTTGGGCTCGTAATAGGCGTCCGCATTGGTGCGCATACCGAGCGTGGCTTCGCCGTCGCGGTGATAATGATGCACCGGGCAGCGGGGCTTGTTGACCTCGATCGACTGATAGTGGACGCCGATACGGTAGCGCTGCGCATCGGGATAGGAGAACAAGCGGCCCTGCAGCATCTTGTCAGGCGAAAAGCCGATGCCCGGGACCACGTTGGACGGGTTGAAGGCAGCCTGCTCGATATGCTGGAAGTAGTTCTCGGGGTTCTTGTTGAGCTCGATCTCGCCGACCTTGATCAGCGGATAGTCGGCATGGGGCCAGACCTTGGTCAGGTCGAACGCGCTCCAGCCGGTGCGGCTCTCGAACTCGTCTTCTTCGCCTTCCGGCATGACCTGGATGAAGAAGGTCCACTTGGGGAACTGACCGTTCTCGATCGTGGTGTAAAGCTCTTCCTGGTAGCTCTCGCGCGACTTGGCAATGACGCCTTCGGCTTCACGATTGGTGAAGGTCTTGTGGCCCTGCTGGGTCTTGAAGTGGAACTTCACCCAGAATCGCTCGCCATTGGCATTCCACATGGAGAAAGTGTGGGAGCCGTAGCCGTTCATATACATCGGCGCCTGGGGGATGCCGCGGTCGGACATCAGGATGGTGACCTGGTGCAGCGATTCCGGGCATAGCGACCAGAAATCCCACATGGCGGTACCCGAGCGCAGATTGGTGCGCGGATGGCGCTTCTGGGTGTGGATGAAGTCAGGGAACTTGTAGGGATCCGCGACAAAGAACACGGGCGTGTTGTTGCCCACGATGTCCCAGTTGCCCTCTTCGGTATAAAATTTGAGCGAGAAGCCGCGCACGTCGCGTTCGGCGTCGGCGGCACCCTGCTCGCCGGCCACAGTCGAGAAGCGGAGCAGCATTTCGGTCTGCTTGCCCACATGCGAGAACAAGGCGGCACGGCTATAACGCGTAATGTCCTCGGTGACGGTCAGGGTGCCATAGGCGCCCCAGCCCTTGGCATGCACCACGCGCTCGGGAACGCGCTCGCGATTCTGGTGCGCGAGCTTTTCAATCAGCTGGTAGTCCTCGAGCAGCACCGGGCCACGCGGGCCGACGGTCTTGGCATTCTGGTTATCGGTAACCGGCGCACCGGCGGTGGTGGTCAGTCTTGGTCTGTCGCTCACGAGAAACTCCTTGCGCCCAACGAGTCAGCAAGCTGGACTCGTTCAATCTGGCAGCCTTGTGCCCAATCAATCTTCATCAGGCAAATTGATTGATCTTCTTAATGCGATAAGATGAACCTATCATGAGCTTTACCCTCAAACAGCTTCGCTACGCCATCGCGGTCGCCGATCTCGGCCATTTCGGCCGCGCGGCCGCCGCCTGCAACGTTACTCAACCCGCCCTTTCCCAGCAAATTCAGTCACTTGAAGCCTGGTGCGGAATCCCGATCTTCGATCGGCTGGTGCGGGAAGTGCGCCTGACGCCCTTTGGGCGCGAGTTCGTTGGGCGGGCCCGCCCGCTGCTATCGGGAGCCGAGGCGCTGGCGAGTTTTGCCGCCGGGCCCGCCACCGCGCCCGACCGACCGCTCAGGTTCGGGCTGATTCCAACTGTGGCGCCCTATCTGCTGCCCGATGTTTTCCCGGCCCTGGCGCAGCGGCTGCCCGAAATGCGCTTTGCCATCAGCGAGGACCGCACGGGCGCCTTGCTGGCGGCGCTGGGCGACGGGAGCCTTGATCTGGCGCTGATCGGCTCCGAGCTGCCAAGGGGCGGCCCCAAGCTGAGCAGCCTCCCCTTGTTCGAGGATCCCTTTGTGCTGGCCACGAGTTTGGCGGAAGCGCGCGAGGGTCCGGTATCGCTGGCCGGCGTGCCGCCTGAGCGCATCTTGTTGCTCGATGAAGGCCATTGCTTTCGTGACCAGGCCATTGCGGCTTGCGATCTCGGCAGCGAGCTATCGAGCCGTACCTTTGCCGCCACTTCGCTGTCCACCATTGTGGAATTTGTTGCCGCCGGCCAGGGCGTGACGCTGTTACCCCGGATCGCTTTGCGCAAAGAAGCGGGCGACCGCATCGCCATCCACCCCTTGGCGCCGCCCCGCCCAGGCCGGCACCTGTCGCTTGTATGGCGAGATGGATCGCCATTTGCCGGGGTGTTTGAACAAGTGGCCGAGCTGATCCGCGAGACCGGGATGGGCGAGGCCAAAGGCTAGCCTGCCGGAACGGGCTCCACCGGCAGCCGGCGATTGCGGAAGCTGTCATAGCTGAACACGGCAAGGGACAGCCAAATCAGCCCAAAGCTGAGGAGCCGCACACCGTTGAGCTCCTCGTGGAACACGAAGACGGCGACCATGAACTGCAGGGACGGCGAAATATATTGCAGCATGCCGATCGTGGTCAGGCGCAGCCGCTGCACGCCATAGGCGAACAGCAGCAGCGGCACCGCCGTGGCGGGGCCGGTCAGCATGAGCAGCACCATCGTGCCCGGATCAGCATGGGCGCCCCAGCCATAGGTCGCGATGTTGAAGACGACATAGGCCAGGGCCGCCGGAGCCAGCAGCACCGTTTCCCCGAACAGGCCCGACACCGGGCCGGCCATAACCGTTTTGCGGAAGTAGCCGTAAAAGCCGAAGGTCAGCGCCAGGCCGAGCGCGATGAAGGGAAAGCTGCCCATGCCGATGGCCTGGAGCAGGATGGCGAAGGCCGCGATGGCGATGGCAATGGTTTGCAGCCGGTTCTGCCGTTCCCCCAACAGCACCATGCCCATGGCGACATTGACCAGTGGGTTGATGAAATAGCCAAAGCTGGCTTCGATCACCTGACCGGTTTCCACCGCCCAGATATAAAGCAGCCAGTTGCCGCCTAGCAGCACGGCGGACACCAGCATGATGATGGCCTTGCGCCGGTCGGCAAAGAGAGCGCGAACTTCGCCGAACTTGCGCGTGACGAGCAGGATAACGCCCAGGAGCAGCAACGACCACAGGGTGCGCTCGGCCACGATCATCACCGATCCCACCGCATCGAGCTGCCGGAACAGCAGCGGCAGGAAGCCCCAGCACAGGAACGTGCCGATGGCGGCAAGAACGCCGGTGCGCGCGTCGCCGCTTTGCGGGCGGGTCGTGGATGGGGACGTAGCGGGGGAAGTTGGCGCGGACATGGGATGCTCCGCCCCGGAACCGGGGCTCGGGTGTCCTTAGCAGGGGCGTAACAGCGGCGCCAAGACCCTTGTGGTCACCGGCTAGTCGAGCTCAGGCGAGCCGCCGCCTTCGATGGCATCGAGGAATTGCAGCAGCAGCGTGTTGACCAAATCAGGCCGCTCGATGCTGGGCAGGTGGGCGACGCCTTCGAGCACCGCGGCAAAGGCGTTGGGCATTTCTTCGGAGAGATGGTCGTGCCGCTCGATCAAGGCACCGAAGTCCTCGTCGCCCACCAGCAGCAAGGTCGGGGCGGCAACCTCCCCTACCCGGCTCCAGGCTTCGGGCGCGGGCTCCCCTTGCGTGAGTTCGGGCTTGCGCAAAGCAATGCCGTTCATGTCGAGGAACAGCTCGCGCACGGCCCCGCCAACGCGGCCGCTTTGGGCGCGCGGACCATCGAGCCATTGGTGAGCCTGCACCTTGTTGAGCATGTCGAGATCGCCGCGCTCATAGGCGTCTTCCTCGGCCGCTTCCACCGCCGCTTCCATATCCGAAGTGCTCCAGGGCGAGCCGGTCACCGACGTGCCGAGCAATGCGAGACCGATGATGCGGCCGGGATGGCGCAGGGCAAAATCGAGGGCAAGACCACCCCCGAGCGAGCAGCCCACGAGCACGGCGGCGTGGATGTCGAGGGCATCGAGCAGCGCTTCGAGATCATCGAGATGGCTGAAGGGCTCGTCGGGGCTTTCGCTTTCGCCGAAGCCGCGACGGTCATAGGTGATGGCGTGCCAGCCCGCAGCGGCGACCGCCTGCATCTGGCTGGCCCACATGCGGCTGTCAGCGACGCCGGCATGCAGGAAGACGACGGGCAGGCCCTCGCCCAGTTCGGAGCCGGCCAGGATTGCCTGGCCGATCTCGATGTCGAAGGGCTCGCCCATCATCATTGGTCCGATCAGCGCGTCAGCGGCTTATAGGTGGCGCGCTTGGGATTGACCGCATCGGCGCCGAGGCGCCGGACCTTGTCGGCTTCATAGTCGGCGAAGTTGCCCTCGAACCATTCCACATGGCTGTCGCCTTCAAAGGCGAGCATATGGGTCGCGAGCCGATCGAGGAACATGCGATCGTGGCTGATGATCACGGCGCAGCCGGCGAATTCCTCCAGCGCCTCTTCGAGCGCCGCAAGGGTTTCGGTGTCCAGATCGTTGGTCGGCTCATCGAGGAGGAGGACGTTGGCGCCAGACTTGAGCATCTTGGCCAGGTGCACCCGGTTGCGCTGCCCGCCCGAAAGATTGCCCACCTTTTGCTGCTGATCGCCGCCCTTGAAGTTGAAGGACGAGGTATAGGCGCGCGAATTGACCTCGCGCTTGCCCAGCATGAGGATTTCGTCGCCCTCCGAGATCTCTTCCCACACAGTCTTGTTGGGGTTGAGGCTGTCCCGGCTCTGGTCGACATAGCCCATATGGACATTTTCGGCGACCTTGATGGTGCCGGAGTCAGGCTGCTCCTGGCCGGTCAGCATCTTGAACAGCGTGGTCTTGCCTGCGCCATTGGGGCCGATAATGCCCACGATGCCGCCCGGGGGCAGCTTAAAGGTGAGATTGTCGATCAGGAGGCGATCACCAAAGGATTTGGAGAGGCCTTCCACGTCGATGACGTTCTGGCCCAGCCGCTCGCCCACAGGAATGATGATCTGGGCGGTCGAGGACTGCGTCCGCGCCTCGTTGATCTTGACCAACTCGTCATAGGCCTTGAGGCGGGCCTTGCTCTTGGACTGGCGCGCCTGGGGGGACTGCCCCATCCATTCGCGTTCGCGCTCGAGCACCTTGGCGCGGGCCTGGTCTTCGCTCTTTTCCTGGGCGAAGCGCTTGGCTTTGGCGGCGAGATAAGCCGAGTAATTACCTTCATAGGGCACGCCGCGACCACGATCGAGTTCGAGGATCCAGCCGGTGACATTGTCGAGGAAGTAGCGATCGTGGGTGATGATCAAAACGGCGCCGGCGAATTCGCGCAGATGGCGCTCCAGCCAGGCGGTCGTTTCGGCATCGAGATGGTTGGTGGGCTCGTCGAGCAGCAGCAGGTCGGGCTTGCTCAGCAACAGGGCGCACAGGGCCACGCGGCGGCGTTCGCCGCCTGAAAGCTTGGTCACGTCGGCTTCGCCCGGAGGGCAACCCAGGGCTTCCATCGCCACCTCCACCTGGGACTCGAGGTCCCACAGGTTTTCGGCGTCGATCTGGTCCTGCAACTTGGCCGCTTCATCGGCGGTCTCGTCGGAATAGTTCATCATCAATTCGTTGTAACGATCGATGACGGCCTTCTTTTCCTTGACCCCGGTCATGACATTGCCGAGCACGTTGAGCGCCGGATCAAGCTCGGGCTCCTGCGAGAGGTAGCCAAGCTTGGCGCCCTGGGCCAACCAGGCTTCGCCGGTGAACTCGGTATCGATGCCCGCCATGATCTTGAGCAGAGTCGACTTACCCGAGCCGTTCGGACCCAGCACGCCGATCTTGGCATCGGGGTAGAATGACAGGTGGATGTTGTCCAAGACCTTCTTGCCACCGGCATAGGCTTTGGACATTCCGCTCATGTGATAGATAAACTGGCGAGCCATAGGCTTGCGACCTCGTAGGAACCTTGGTTTGGGCTGCTATGTAGGCCAAGCCGAGCGCCACGGCAATGCGCCCGTAGGTAGCGGCGGCTGAACACCAGCGCCCGCTTCGGCGGCGGTGTCTCCCCGGCGCAAAGCTCGCTTTGCGCGACGACATGAAGCGGGAACGGCCAAGCCCTTACCGTCGTTGGCGTTCCGGTTACGCCGGGAGAATTCATGTCAGCCAATCTTTGGTACAAAAACGCCGTCATCTATTGCCTGCATGTCGAAACCTTCATGGATGGCAATGGCGACGGCATTGGTGACTTCGTTGGTCTGGCCGACCGGCTCGATCACCTGGAGCGCCTGGGCGTCAATTGCATCTGGCTCAACCCGTTCTATCCCTCGCCCCGGCGCGACAATGGTTATGACATCACCGATTATTACGGGGTCGACCCGCGCTATGGCACGCTCGGGGACTTTGTGGAGTTCATGCACGCGGCAAGCGACCGGGGCATGCGGGTGATCCTCGACCTCGTGGTGAACCATACCTCGATTGACCATCCCTGGTTTCAATCGGCGCGCGAAAGCGAGGAGTCCCCCTTCCGCGACTGGTATGTGTGGAGCAAGGAGAAGCCCGACAACATTACCGAAGGCGTGGTTTATCCGGGCGTGCAGGAAGCCATCTGGACCTATGACCGCAAGGCCGGTGCCTGGTATCTGCATCGCTTCTTCAAGCACCAGCCCGACCTCAATGTCGCCAATCCCGAAGTACGGGCCGAAATCCTCAAGATCATGGGCTTCTGGCTGGCCCTTGGCGTGTCGGGCTTCCGGGTGGATGCGGTGCCTTTCCTCATCGAGGATATGGGACTGGAGAACACCGGCGCCGACCCTTTTGTGCTGCTGACCGAAATGCAGGAATTCATGAGTTGGCGCCGGGCCGGCTCGGTGCTGCTGGCCGAAGCCGACATTCCCTATGAAGGATCGGGCGATTATTTTGGCGATGGCAATCGCATGAACATGATCCTCGACTTCCCTCTCAACCAAAGCCTGTTCCTCGGCTTTGCGCGCAAGACGGCTGAACCCGTGCGCCAAACGCTGATGCACCGTCCCAAGCGGGCCGAAGCGGCGCAATGGGCAAGCTTTTTGCGCAATCATGACGAGTTGAACCTCGGCCAATTGTCCAAGGCCGAGCAGCGCGAAGTGTTCAAGGCCTTTGCTCCCGAGCCCGACATGCAGCTTTACGAGCGTGGCATTCGCCGGCGCTTGGCGCCCATGCTGGGCAATGACCCCGCCCGGCTGCGGCTCGCCCATTCCCTGATGTTCGCCCTGCCCGGCACCCCGGTGATGTGGTACGGCGAGGAAATTGGCATGGGCGAGGACCTGTCCCTGCCCGAGCGTGCGGCGGTGCGCACGCCCATGCAATGGAACGAGCAACCCAATGGCGGCTTTTCGGCCGCCCAACCCGAAGAGACCGTGCGCAGAGTGCCGGCCAAAGGGGCCAACGGGCACCGCCGGGTCAATGTCGCCGAGCAGATCTGCGATCCCGATTCCCTGCTCCATGCCGTGGCGGGCATGATCGGCACCCGCCGCTCGGCGCCCGAAATCGGCTGGGGCGAATGCGAAGTGGTCGACCTGGGCACGGACGATGTGCTGGCGCTGAGCTATCGCTGGCGCGGCGGGCATGTGGTGATCTTGCACAATTTCACCGACGGTCCCGTCAGCATGGTGATGGAGATCGATGACATCGAACGCTATGTGCCGCTGCTGTCGGACGCCGAGAACCGCACGCCCTTCGCTAGCGGCACGACGGTGACACTGGGGCCCTATGGCTATTGCTGGCTGCGCTGCGGTTCGGAGCGGCGCTGAACGGCGGAACGGAGGCGAGCCGGCATCGTTACCTTCCAACACCAAAAATGGAGCATCACGATGCGACGCTTAGTTCTGATCAGCGCCTTCGCTCTCGCCGCCGCCCTGCCCGCCCAAGCGCAGGACGCCCCTACGGCTACAGCCACATTCATCGATGCCTCGGGCAATGAAGTGGGCTCGGTGACGCTCACCCAGGACGGCGATGCCGTCAGCATTGTTGGCCATGTGATGGACATCACCCCGGGCGATCACGGCCTCCACTTCCACGAAACGGGCGATTGCGATGCCTCGACCGCTTTTGAATCGGCGGGTTCGCACTTCAACCCAACCGAGCATCAGCACGGCACGGAGAATCCCGAAGGGCCGCATGCCGGTGACCTGCCCAACATCACGGCTGATGCGGATGGCATGGCAGACATCGAGCTTTCCACCGAGATGATTTCGCTGGAGGAAGGTGACGACGCCTACGTGTTCGATGACGATGGTACCGCCCTGGTGATCCATGCCAGCGCCGACGACTATAAGACCGATCCCTCGGGTAATTCGGGTGATCGCGTCGCTTGCGCCGTGATCGAAGCGGCAGCGGAATAAAGCAACGGGCGCCGCGGCGCCCGTTTTCTTTGACGCTATTGCGCCATGGTGGAACGGTGCGCCCAACCGGTCATGCGCCGTTCCAGCCACGCCATCAGCGCATACATAGCGATGCCTTCAACGGCGAGCATCAAGAGGCCGGCAAACACCAGCGGCACGTTGAAGTTGGACTGGGCCGAGGCCATCATATTGCCCAGGCCATTGTTGGAGGCGACGGTTTCGCTGACCACGGAGCCGACAAAGGCCAGGGTAATGGCGATCTTGAGCGAGCCGAAGAAATACGGCATCGAGCGCGGGATGCCGACCTTGAGCATAATGTCGAGCTTCTTGGCCCCGAGCGCGCGCAACACGTCCTCGGTTTCCGGCTCGATGGTGGCGAGCCCCGTCGCGACATTGACGACGATGGGAAAGAACGAGATCAGGAAGGCGGTCAGCACCGCGGGCACGGTGCCGATGCCGAACCAGATCACCAGCACCGGCACCAGCGCCACTTTCGGGATGGCGTTGAAGCCAATCATGATCGGGTACAGCCCGGCATAGATGGTCTTGGACCAGCCGATGAAGAGGCCAATGCCGAGCCCCGCCACCACCGCGATCAGGAAGCCGAGCGTTGTGGTGTAGAGCGTTTGCAGCGAGTTCTTCCAGATCGGCGACCAATACTGCACGATCGCTTCGAACACGCGCGAAGGCGTGGGCAAAATGGTGTGCGGCAGCCCCGATATGCGCACGCCCACTTCCCAAAGGACGAAAAGCCCGATGGTGTAGAGGAGCGGCGCGAGGCGGATCCAGTTGATGCGGAAGGCTGGACGCGGCGGCGTGCCGGCAACGGCGGTGTTCTGGGTGATGACGCTCATGCCGCCACCCGCGCACTGGCAATCTCGCCATGGAGCGATTGCACCATCTCGTTGAACTCCGGCTGGTACATGATGTCGAGCTCGCGCGGTCGGGCAAACGGCACGTGATGTTCGGCAACAACGCGCCCCGGCCGGGCGCTCATCACCACGACCTTGTCGGCCAAAAACACTGACTCACGCAGATCGTGCGTGACGAGCACGATGGTGACGCCCTGCGCGGCATGCAGGTCGCGGATTACGCACCAGAGCTCTTCGCGGGTAAAGGCATCCAGCGCGCCGAAAGGTTCGTCCAGCATCAGCAATTCAGGCTGGTGGATCAGCGCGCGGCAGAGATTGGCGCGCTGCTGCATGCCGCCCGACAATTGCCAGGGAAATTTCGAGCCAAAGCCCTTGAGCCCGACGGTTTCAAGCAATTGCTCGGCCTGCTCGACATAGTCGCGCTTGTGGCTGCGCAGGCGATGGCGGTGGCGCTCGACGATTTCGAGCGGCAAGAGGATGTTCTCGAGCGTGGTGCGCCAGGGCAGCATGGTTGGGTTCTGGAAGGCCATGCCCACGATGGAGACGGGCTTGGTCACTGGCGAGCCGGCCACGACCACATCTCCGGCTTGAGGAATATGGAGCCCCGTCACGAGCTTCATCAGCGTGGACTTGCCGCAGCCCGAGGGCCCAACCACGGCCACGAACTCGCCCTTTTGGATGTTCATGGAAAGGCCGGATACGGCGAGCGTGCCGTCCGGGCCGCCATAGCGCATATCCACGTTTTCAATGCTGACCAGCGCCATGCATTCTCCCCCGTCGGTGGTGATGGCCCGGCGCGCCGGACCACCCCGTGGTTGTTGTTATCAGGGCAGCATACGCTCGGCCGCGGGCGGCAGATAGCTTGGGTCGAACACATCGGCAGCGGTGACGGCACCCTTGAGATCCATGGAGATCTTGAGGGTTTCGATGGAAGCGGCGAGCCGCGCCTCATCGATGCCGCCAAAGCCGTTCTCGACCACGTAAGGGGTCTTGATGTTCATCTCATTGGCCATTTCGAGGCGGGCGGTTTCGGTATCGATGTTGAGCGTTTCGTTGCGGGCCAGAACGGCCGCGGCGCCAGCAGCGGGATCAGCCACGGCATCGGCAAAGCCCTTGGCGAGAGCGCGCAGGAAGCCGGTCACCAGCTCTGGGTTTTCTTCGGCGAAGGTTTCATTGACGAGGATGGCATTGCCGTAAAGCTCAAGGCCGTGATCGGCAAAGAGGATGGTGGAGATATCGTCTTCCGGCACGCCATTGGCGAGAAGGTTCAGGATCACCGAAAAGGCAAAGCCGAAGACGCCATCCACATCGCCCGAAGCCAGCATCGGCTCGCGCACGGGAAAGCCGATGCTTTCGATAGTGATGGAGGAGGTGTCGAGATCGGCGGCTTCCACAAAGGCGGGCCACTGCGCGAAAGCGCCATCAGGCGGCGGGGCGCCGAGCTTTTTGCCTTCCAGCGACTTGGGATCGTCAGTTACGCCCAGCGACTTGCGGCCGACCACCGAAAACACCGGCTTGTCATAGACCATCATGACCGATTTGACCGGCTGGGCAGGATCTTCGTCGAGGAACTTGATCAGGGAGTTGATGTCGCCAAAGCCAAACTGGTAGGCGCCGGTGGCGACGCGGGGAATGGCTTCCACCGAGCCGTTGCCGGTGTCGATGGTGACATCGAGCCCTTCGGCGGCAAAGTGGCCATTGTCCTGCGCTAAAAGGAAGCCGGCAGCAGGGCCTTCGAAGCGCCAGTCGAGCGTCAGCTTGACCGAAGTCTGCGCCCAGGCGGGCAGGCTGCCAAAGCCAGTAACGGCCAGGGTGGCGGTAACAGCTGCACAAGCAGTGAAGTGTCGGCGATTGAACATGCGTTTGTCCCTCAACAATGTTGGGGGAAGTCAAGCGCACGGCACAGCGAGGCGCAAGCAGAAACTGCACCATTTCGCGCCAGCGAGCTCTGTTGCACAAAATGGCGGCGCAATGCCTACCGAAGCGAGGCAGCGAACATCAAAAAGGGGCGCGAGACCAAAGCCTCACGCCCCCACCGGAGGCACTGCAAAGGAGCGTCAGCCTTTGCAGCGCCCGCCGATCATTTGGCGCGGCACCGGGCCATCACCAATTCCTGCCGGCCACCAGATCCTCGGGGCTGCAGCTTGCTGGAAGAACGGGTTGCCCGGTGAAATGTTCCCGCGTTTTGCGCCAGCTGAAATTTCGTGAACAGCGACTGTTATGCGCAATTCAGCAGCAGTCACGGGCAGCGCCTAAAATATAATCGCACCCTTGGAGGCCTGCTTACAAATGCAGCACGCGCCCACCGCAGCTGGGCAGACACCGGCCAGTAGTTGCCGGTGAGCCTGTATTTGAATCAGTCTCTTAGCCGCCGCCGCTAGCTGCTGGCACAGGCTTTGCAATTACCTCGCTGCAATCATCTGCCGGAGGTAAGCATGACAAAAGTAAACCGCCTGATCGCGGGACTGGGCCTGGGCGCGAGCATCACACTGGGCGCGGCGGTGGTCCCCGCTTTCGCCCAAGACGACACCATCAAGGTCGGTATCCTCCATTCGCTCTCGGGCACGATGGCGATCTCCGAAACCACGCTCAAGGACACCATGCTGTTCCTGATCGAGCAGCAGAACGCCAAGGGCGGCCTGCTGGGCAAGCAGATCGAGCCGGTCGTAGTCGATATCGCGTCGGACTGGCCGCTGGCTGCCGAAAAGGCGCGCGAACTGCTGACCGTCAATGAAGTGGATGCCGTATTTGGGTGCTGGACCTCGGTATGTCGCAAGTCGGTGCTGCCGGTGTTCGAGGAGCTCAACGGGCTGCTGTTCTATCCCGTGCAGTATGAAGGCGAAGAGTCCCAGCGCAACGTGTTCTACACCGGCGCGTCCCCCAACCAGCAAGCGATCCCGGCTGTCGATTACCTCATGAACGACGAAGGCGTGGAGCGCTGGGTGCTGGCCGGCACCGACTATGTCTATCCGCAGACCACCAACAAGATCCTTGAACAATACCTGCTCGACAAGGGCGTCGCGCAGGAAGACATCATGATCAACTACACGCCTTTCGGTCATTCCGACTGGCAGACCATTGTCTCCGACATCGTCGCCTTCGGCTCGGAGGGCAAGAAGACCGCTGTGGTCTCGACCATCAATGGCGACGCCAATGTCCCCTTCTATCGCGAACTGGGCAACCAGGGCGTCGCGGCTGAAGACATCCCGGTCGTGGCCTTCTCAGTGGGCGAGGAAGAGCTTTCGGGCTTCGACACCACGCCGCTGGTCGGGCACCTGGCGGCCTGGAACTACTTCATGTCGGTCGATACGCCCGAGAACGAGGAGTTCATCACCGCCTGGCACGAGTTCATCGGCAGCGAGGATCGCGTCACCAATGACCCGATGGAAGCGCACTATATCGGCTTCAATCTTTGGGTGAAGGCGGTCGAAGCGGCCGAGAGCACCGAGGCTGATGCGGTGATCGAAGCCATTGTCGGGCTCGAAACGCCTAACCTGACCGGCGGCGTCGCCAAGATGCTTCCCAACCACCACATCACCAAGCCCGTGCTGATCGGCGAAATCCAGGACGACGGCCAGTTCGACGTCGTGTGGGAAACCGAAGACTTGGTCCCGGGCGATGCCTGGTCGGACTTCCTGCCCGAGTCGGCGGTGCTGGAAGCCGATTGGACCGCGCCCATCAACTGCGGCAACTACAACACCCAGACCAAGAGCTGCGGCGCGGCCGTCGCCGCCCAGTAACACCCCAACCTGAGCTGGCGAAGGCGGTCTGCCGCCTTCGCCCCTGTCTAGGCGGAGCAAAGCATATGAGCATGATCGAGGGCAGCCTTATCGGCGAGCGGTCTGGCAGCAAGACGGCGAGCCTCGGCTTGCGGTTAAACCGTCAGTGGAACTGGCGCTCCTTGGCCGCTCGTTTGACTCTGCTTTTGGCGCTCCTCGTCTCCTTCTCCTCACCCGGCTTCGCCCAGGCACCCGACGAGCAACTCTCCGCGCTGGTGGATGCCCTTTATCCCGGTGACTATGGTGACCGGCAAGCGGCTATCGCCGCGCTGGTGGCCACCGGCGACCCGCGCGCCGTGCCGGTGCTGCAAGTCCTGGGGGAAGGCGATCTTTACGCGGTGGAAGCCACCGGCAAGGTGGCCTTAGTCGAGCGCAGCGGCAGCAATTATGCCCTGACCGATCCGGTGACCGGTGCCGCGCTCGGCGAGGTTGCGCGCAGCGACACCGAAAAGGTGCGCGTCAACAATTCGCTTAGGCGCACGATCCGCACAGCCATCGGGCAGATGACGCTGCTGAGCGACAACCCGGGCACGCGCCTGTCGGCTGCCCAATCCATTTTACGCGATGCCGATCCAGCCAATCTGGAACTGCTCGACACCGCGCTGGCCAGCGAAGCCGATCCCAAGATCCGCACCACGATGGAGCTGGCTCGCGCGGTGATCCTGCTCAAATCCGACGATGTGAGCTTTGAAGACCAGCAGCAGGCCGCAGCCACCGTCGCGGCTTCCGGCAGCCGCGATGCGATCACCATCCTCACATCGGCATTGGCCAGTGCGCCAGACGACCTCAAGCCCGCCATCCAATCGAGCCTTGATGGGCTCCAGCGCGACCGGGCCGCCTGGGCGGCGCTGCAAAATGTCTGGTTCGGCGTGTCGCTGGGCTCGGTGCTGCTGCTCGCCGCGATCGGGCTCGCCATCACCTTTGGCGTCATGGGCGTCATCAACATGGCTCATGGCGAGATGGTGATGCTGGGCGCCTACACCACCTTTGCCGTTCAGGAGGTGATCCGCCAGAACGCGCCGGCTCTGTTCGACCATTCCCTCGCCATTGCCCTGCCCCTTGCCTTTCTCCTCACCGCCCTGATCGGCATTGCCATCGAGCGCGGCGTGATCCGCTGGCTTTATGGCCGCGCGCTCGAAACGCTGCTCGCAACCTGGGGCCTGTCGCTGATCCTGCAGCAAACCGTACGCTCGATCTTCGGGCCTACCAACCGGCAGGTGGGCAATCCCAGCTGGATGTCGGGCTCGGTGGATTTTTACGGATTGTCGCTGACCTGGAGCCGGGTCTGGATCGTCGTCTTTGCCATTGTCGTGTTCGTCGCCCTCTTGGTGGTGCTCAATCGCACGGCGCTGGGCCTGCAGATGCGCGCCGTCACCCAGAACCGGCGCATGGCTTCGGCCATGGGCATCCGCACCCCCTTTGTCGATGCCATGACCTTTGGTCTCGGCTCCGGCATTGCCGGGCTCGCGGGGGTGGCGCTCAGCCAGATCGACAATGTCTCGCCCAATCTGGGGCAAGGCTACATCATCGACAGCTTCATGGTCGTGGTGTTCGGCGGCGTCGGCAATCTCTGGGGCACGCTGGTGGGCGCCATGACCCTGGGAATCGCCAACAAGTTTCTCGAGCCCTATGCCGGAGCAGTGCTCGGCAAGATCCTGATCCTGGTGCTGATCATCCTCTTCATCCAGCGCCGCCCGCGTGGGCTGTTCGCGCTCAAGGGAAGGTCGGTAGAGGCGTGAGAACGATCGGTAATCTCGGTGTGTTCGCTCCCTCCCCCTTGAGGGGAGGGCTGGGGTGGGGGTCGTTCAGTGGCGCGCCCAGCCACCCCCACCCTCGATCCCTCCCCTCAAGGGGGAGGGAAGCACAAGAGCCCCGTGCGCTGTGCCAGACTGACCCATCTTGGAGTGCCGCCCCATGCTGACCCAGGCCTTGTTTCGCGCACTGGATCGCAAGGCGATCTGGTTGATTGGCATCTTGGTGACGCTGGCCGTGCTGGTGCCGGCCGCCAACCTGCTGATCCCGCCCGGCCAGTTCGGCCACGTGCCCAATTATGCCGTGACCCTCTTCGGCAAATATCTGAGCTACGCCATGCTGGCGCTCGCCCTTGATCTGGTCTGGGGCTATTGCGGCATTCTTTCGCTCGGCCACGGCGCCTTTTTCGCGCTGGGTGGCTACGCCATGGGCATGTATCTGATGCGCCAGATCGGCAATCGCGGCGTTTATGCCAATGCCCAGCTGCCTGACTTCATGGTGTTCCTCAACTGGAAGGAACTGCCCTGGTATTGGCAGGGCTTCGACAATTTCGCCTTTGCCATGCTGATGGTGATGCTGGTGCCGGGCATCCTCGCCTTTGTGTTCGGCTTTCTCGCCTTCCGCAGCCGGGTCACGGGCGTTTATCTTTCCATCATCACCCAGGCCATGACCTATGCACTGCTGCTGGCCTTTTTCCGCAATGACATGGGCTTCGGCGGCAATAACGGGCTGACCGACTTCAAGGACATCCTGGGCCAGCCGATTGCCGCGCCCACGACACGGGCCTCCTTGTTCGCAGCGACGGCAATCGCGCTCGCACTTTCCGTGCTGGTTTGCTCCACAATTGTGCGCTCCAAGCTCGGCAAGGTGATGGTGGCAGTGCGCGACGCCGAAAGCCGCACGCGCTTTTTGGGCTACCGGGTTGAGTATGTGAAGCTCTTTGCCTTTGTGGTGTCCGCCGTCATGGCGGGCATCGCCGGCGCGCTTTATGTGCCTCAAGTCGGGATCATCAATCCCGGCGAGTTCGATCCGGCCAATTCCATCGAGGTGGTGATCTGGACCGCGGTGGGCGGACGCGGCACCATTGTCGGGCCGATCATCGGCGCAATCCTTGTCAATATGGGCAAGTCCTATTTCACCGGCGCCCTACCCGAGTTGTGGCTGTTTGCGCTGGGCGCATTGTTTGTTGGCGTTACGCTGTTCCTGCCCAAGGGCATTGTCGGCCTGCTTGGACAGTATCGCAGCCTGACTACGAGGCGCGAGCAGCACCAGCCGCAAACGCCCAACTCGATCCAGTTGGAAGCCGGCCTTGATCCTCAACCCAAGGCGGCGGAGTAAGCCATGTCCGACAAAACCGGCACCATGCTGTATCTCGACGGCGTTTCCGTCGCCTTCGATGGCTTCAAGGCCATCAACAACCTGTCGCTGATCGTTTATCCCGCCGAGATGCTCGCCATTATCGGCCCCAATGGCGCGGGCAAGACCACGATGATGGATATCATCACCGGCAAGACTCGGCCCGATGATGGCGAAGTGCTGTTCAATGGCCGCACCGACCTGACCCGCCTCGATGAAGCGGCCATCGCTAATTTGGGCATTGGGCGTAAGTTCCAGAAGCCCACCGTGTTCGAAAGCCAGACCGTCTGGGACAATCTGGAAATGGCGTTGCGCAAGCCGCGCGGCATCTTTGCGACGCTGTTTTATACCGCCGACGCCGAGGACATCGCCCGGATCGAGGACATCCTCGACACGGTCCGGCTCGGTCACCGCAAGAATGATCTGGCTGCCAATCTCAGCCATGGGCAAAAGCAGTGGCTCGAAATCGGCATGCTGCTGGCACAGGACCCCAAGCTGCTGCTGGTGGATGAGCCTGTTGCCGGGATGACCGACAGCGAAACGGCCGAAACCGCCAAGCTCCTGCGCGAGATCGCCACGGCCCGCTCGGTCGTAGTGGTGGAACACGATATGAGCTTTGTGCGCGATCTGGGCTCACGCGTGACGTGCCTCGCCGAAGGCGCGGTGCTGGCCGAAGGCAGCCTCGAACAGGTCAGCGCCAATCCCCTCGTCATCGAACGCTATCTGGGACGCTGAGCATGACCGCCCTCTCCATCGACGCCATCGACCTGCATTACGGCGCCGCCCAGGCGCTGCGCGGCGTGTCCATCACCTGCCGGCCCGGCCGCATTACCGCCGTGCTCGGGCGCAATGGGGTCGGTAAATCCTCGACCCTGCGGGCCATCTCGGGGATCAACAATATTACCGCAGGCTCCATCACCCTCGGGAACGAACTGCTGCGCAAATCGCCGCCCTATAAGCGCGCCCGGCTCGGCCTCGGCTATGTGCCACAAGGGCGCGAAATCTTCCCGCTGCTCACGGTGCGGGAGAACTTGGAAACCGGGTTCGCGAGCGTTCCGCGCTCGGAGCGCACCATTCCAGATTACATCTTCGAGCTGTTCCCGGTGCTCAAATCCATGCTTAACCGGCGGGGCGGGGATTTGTCAGGGGGCCAGCAACAGCAGCTGGCCATCGGGCGGGCGCTGGTAACCCGGCCCAAAGTGCTGGTGCTTGACGAGCCCACGGAAGGCATCCAGCCTTCGATCATCAAGGATATCGGCCGCGCCTTGCAGTTCCTGCGCGACGAAAAGGGCATGACCATCCTGCTGGTGGAACAGTTCTTGGATTTCTGCCGGGAGATCGCCGATGATATCTATGTCATGGACCGAGGAGAGATCCAGCATGCGGGGCCTGCCAGCGATCTTGAACGGCCCGAAGTGCGCCGGCACCTCATGGTTTAAACAAAAACGCCCGGCAACGCCGGGCGTTAAAGCAGAAGCTTGGAGTGCTTACTCGCCGAGACCGGCAGCTTCGCACTGTTCCAGCGTGATCGTATCGAGGTCGATATTGATGCCGGCATTTTCGACTTCATTGGCGGCCGGAGGATTCTCAACCTGGGGGGTCGAATCCGCGCCGGCACCAGGCGTGGATTCCGTGGAGCCGTCGCCGTCGTCGGAAGCACTATCTTCGGTCAGCGACTCGGTGGTGGCAGCGGTTGCCAGCTGCGTGCAGCGCTGCTGGACAGCATCAAGCTCGGATCCGGTCAGCTCAACACCGTTGAACATGGTCTGTGCAAAGGCGGAGCCAGAAAACGTCATGGCGGAGACAAGTGCAACGGCTGAAAGCAGAGACTTTGTACGCATGCAAGGTTCCTCTTTATTTTTTGTGCTGTAAGAGCATGTGCTCGCAGAAAGAACGCCGGTTCGCGCAAATCGTTGCTCGCCCCATTCAACTGTCGCAATGAAGCATTCACTTACCATAGAGCACTCATTCCCCGTTTTGCAGCGCGCCCGCGGGGCCGGTGAACTCCGCACCAAGGAGCGCGCCGGGGCGACGCGGATCGACACCCTGTTCCAGGATGGATGCGCCAAGATCCGCCTGCCCAACACCCATGGGCAACATCTCGAAGCGGTGTTGATCAACACCGCGGGGGGCCTGACCGGCGGCGACCAAATGGCCTGGTCGGCGCAGGTGGCCCCGGACGGCAAGCTGCTGGTGACCACCCAGGCTTGCGAGCGCATCTATCGCTCCTTAGGCGGGCCTGCGCAGGTGCAAGCCCGGCTCGAAGTGCGCGCTGGCGCGCATCTGGACTGGATGCCCCAGGAAACCATTCTCTTTGAACATAGCGCCCTCAACCGTCGTATCGACATCGAACTGGAGGCCGGCGCCACTCTCACCGCCGTTGAAGCGGTTCTGCTCGGGCGCGATGCGATGGGAGAAACCGCGTCCCGTGCCGCCCTGACCGATCAATGGCGGGTGCGGCGCGAGGGCCGCCTTATTCATGCCGAAGCGAACCGGCTGACGTCGGAATCCTCGCCGCGCGAAGGTTTGTCGCTGCTGGCCGGCCATCGCGCCTTTGCCACGATCCTCCACATCGCCGCGAGCGCTGATGCCGCCGAAGCCCAACTTGCCCGAGTGCGCCAAACCATTGCAGATCTGGACGGGCCCATCGCGGCCAGCGTCGTTGGCGAACGGCTCGTGATCCGCGCACTCGCTCCAGGCGGGCTTGCGCTACGGCGCCAAATTGTTCCACTTCTTGCCCAGCTCTCCGGCACCGGCAGCGTGCCGCGCCTGTGGCATCTATAGGACTTCCGATGAACCTGACCCCCCGCGAAAAAGACAAGCTGTTGATCTCCATGGCCGCAACCGTCGCCCGTCGGCGGCTGGAGCGCGGCGTCAAGCTCAACCATCCCGAAGCCATCGCGCTGATCACCGACTTCGTCGTGGAAGGCGCGCGCGACGGGCGGCCGGTGGCCGAACTGATGGAAGCCGCGGCCCATGTGGTCAACCGCGACCAGGTCATGGAAGGGATTGCCGAGATGATCCATGACATCCAGGTGGAAGCAACCTTTCCCGACGGCACCAAGCTGGTTACCGTCCACCAACCGATCCGCTGAGCCGAGTCTGCTCGGCAGCCCAAGAACCAACAGGTCCCGTCCATGATTCCAGGTGAAGTCATCACCGTTCCCGGCGATGTTGAACTAAACGCCGGCGCTGCTGTGACCGTGCTCGAAGTGGCCAATACCGGCGATCGCCCGGTGCAAGTCGGCTCGCACTATCACTTCTATGAAGCCAATGCGGGACTGCGCTTTGAGCGCGAGCAAGCCCGCGGCATGCGGCTCGATATCGCAGCGGGAACTGCCGTGCGCTTCGAGCCCGGGCAAACCCGAGAGATCAGGCTGATCCCGCTTGGCGGCGACCGGCAGGTGTATGGATTTCGCGGGCAGATCGGCGGGGCACTATGAGCGAGACCGAAGTGGGACAGCGCGAAGAGTTCAAGCGGCGCCTGGCAGCAGTGATGGCAGACCTCAACGGGGATGGCATCCGCAGCGCGCCTGCCATGCTGACGCTGGGCCATCTGGCGCAGGGCATCGCCGACCAGCTCAGGGCTGCAACCTGGCCCGATGCCAAATCCGCCATGAACATGACCTTTGTGCGCGCGGTGCTTGGGGAATTCGGCACCCAGATGGACACCCATCAGCGCGCCGGGCGGATCAACCAGGCCTATGCCATCCAGGCCCTTTCCATGTCGATCCTGGCGCGCAGCCATGCCGATGATCCCGTCGTGGCTCAAGGCGAGCAACTGATCGACACCTTGATCGAACGCGCCATCGCCTTTTACCGCCAGCAGCGCCCCGCCAAGTCGAACTGATCGCCCGACCAACCCTCAGCCGCCCACCACCGGAGCCGTCTCAATGCCCGCCCGCATTTCCCGCGCCACCTATGCCGACATGTATGGCCCGACCACCGGCGACCGGGTGCGCCTGGCCGATACGGAACTCTTTATCGAGGTGGAAAAGGACTTCACCACCTATGGCGAAGAGGTCAAGTTCGGCGGCGGCAAGGTGATCCGCGACGGCATGGGCCAGTCCCAGCGGACCCGGGCAGAAGGCGCCGTGGATACGGTGATCACTAATGCCTTGGTTGTCGACGTAACAGGAATCTACAAGGCCGATATCGGCTTGAAGGACGGCCGGATCTTTGCCATCGGCAAGGCGGGCAATCCCGATACGCAGTCGGGCGTCAACATCATCATCGGCCCCTCCACGGAGGCCATAGCCGGGGAAGGCAAGATCCTGACGGCGGGCGGCATGGATGCCCATATTCACTTCATCTGCCCCCAGCAGATCGAGGAAGCGCTGATGAGCGGGGTGACAACCATGCTGGGGGGCGGCTCGGGCCCGGCGCACGGCACTTTGGCGACCACCTGCACCGGCGCCTGGCATATCGGGCGGATGATCGAGAGCTTTGATGCCTTTCCGATGAACCTGGCGCTAGCGGGCAAGGGCAATGCTTCGCGCCCTGCCCCCTTAGTCGAAATGATCCTGGCCGGTGCATCATGCCTCAAGCTGCACGAGGACTGGGGCACCACGCCCTCGGCCATCAACAACTGCCTCTCTGTCGCTGACGAGTTTGACGTGCAGGTGATGATCCACACCGATACGCTCAATGAATCGGGCTTTGTGGAAGACACGATCGGCGCCTTCAAGGGCCGCACTATCCACGCCTTCCACACCGAAGGCGCCGGTGGCGGGCACGCACCCGACATTCTGAAGGTGGCGGGGCTGCCCAATGTGATCCCCTCTTCCACCAATCCGACCCGGCCCTATACGGTCAACACCATCGCCGAGCATCTCGACATGCTGATGGTGTGCCACCACCTCGACCAGAACATTCCCGAGGATGTGGCTTTTGCCGAGTCGCGCATTCGCAAGGAAACCATTGCGGCCGAAGACATCCTGCACGACATGGGCGCGCTCTCGATCATCTCGTCGGACAGCCAGGCGATGGGCCGGGTCGGCGAGGTGCTGATCCGAACCTGGCAGACGGCCGACAAGATGAAGCGGCAGCGCGGACAATTGCCGCAAGAAACGGGCAGCAATGACAATTTCCGCGTCAAGCGCTACATCGCCAAATACACCATCAACCCCGCGATCGCCCATGGCATGAGCCAGCATATCGGCTCGATCGAAGCGGGCAAACGGGCGGACCTCGTGCTCTGGAGCCCGGCTTTTTTCGGGGTCAAACCCGAAATGGTGCTGCTTGGCGGCTCGATTGCCGCTGCCCCCATGGGTGACCCCAATGCCTCCATCCCGACGCCCCAGCCCATGCATTACCGCCCGATGTTCGCCGCCTTCGGCAAGCTCGTGACCAACTCATCGGTCACCTTCATTTCGCAAGCGGCCTATGAAGACGGCTTGCGCGGCAAGCTGGGCGTCGACAAGCAATTGTTGCCCGTCACCAATACCCGTGGTGGTATCGGCAAAGCAGCGATGATCCACAATACGGCAACCCCGGTTATCGATGTTGATCCCGAAACCTATGAAGTGCGAGCCGATGGAGAGTTGCTGACTTGCGAACCGGCAACCGTGCTGCCGATGGCGCAACGCTATTTCCTGTTTTGACTGGGACCGGCCTAGATACAAGCCTTCCCGGCTGCACTAATCTTGCTGGGCGGCAGTCTGCCGCGGATCGTTGCTGGAGGCGTTGATGATCTACCTTCTCGCACTTCTTATTGGCGTCGTTGCCGGCTTGCGCGCCGTGACCCCGCTGGCGGCCGTCAGTTGGGCGGCCGCTCTGGGCTGGATCGACCTCAGCAACAGCTGGGCGTCGTTCATGGGGTCGGCGATAACACCCTGGATCTTCACCATCCTGGCCGTGGTGGAGCTGGTGACCGACCAACTGCCGCAAACACCCAGCCGCAAGGTGCCGATGCAATTTGGCGCCCGCATCGTGACCGGCGCCTTTGCCGGAGCCGTGCTTGGCATCTCGGGCGACGGCCTGATCGGCGGATTGATCGCCGGCGCCATAGGGGCGGTTCTGGGCACCCTGGGCGGTGCTGAATTGCGCGCCCGCATGGCCGCCGCGTTCGGCAGCGATCGACCCGCGGGGCTGGTGGAAGACGTTATCGCGATTGTTCTGGCTTTTGCTATAGTGGCGCTGGTCTGAGCGCCATCCAATTTCCGCCGCTTGTTGGTGCAAGTCTTTGGGCTGAGGTCGATTGGGAGAGCCACGATGATCACGAAACGAGTTCTGGCCGCGCTTGCGGTGCTCACCGGCACGGCAGTGCCGGCCATGGCAGCGCAGACCAGCGTTTCCATAACGCTGGGCAACGAAGGTGGCGATCTGGAGCGCCGAGTGACCGTCTATGATTGCGAAGTGGGTGATCCCATCAGCGTGCAATACATCAATGCCGCCCCCAACTTCCTCGCCATCCTGCCCGTGCCCGACCAAACCGAACCGCTGGTATTTGCCGCGGTGCTCTCCGCTTCGGGTGTGCGCTATGCCGCGGGGCAATTCATCTGGTCCACCAAGGGTGTCGACGCGACGCTGATCGACATCACCGAAGGCGAGGATGCCGACCCGATCAATACCTGTAGTGAAGTCAACAACACCCCCTGAGCCCTCGTTCAGGCAACAGAGTGAACCCATGCTGCGTGCCTCCGCCCACCTGCCCCCCGGCCATGGCCGTGGGGATGCCTTTGACGTCATCAGTCTTGCCCATGACGAGCGGCGGCTGCGCCGCAAGCTCCTGACCCTGCGCGGCGGCACCGAAGTGCTGGTGGATTTTCCCCAAACCCTGACCCTTGAGCATGACGGGGCCTTGCTGCTCGAGGACGGGCGCCTTGCAGGGATCATTGCTGCGGACGAATTGCTCTATGAGATTCGCGCCGACGATCGCGCCCATCTGGTGCGGCTCGCCTGGCATATCGGCAATCGCCACACTTCAGCGCAGCTGGAGGGGGATCGCATCCTGATCAAGCGCGATCACGTGCTCAAAACCATGTTGGAAGGGCTCGGTGCGCGCATCACCAATATCTCCGAGCCGTTTTTCGCCGAGCACGGCGCCTATCACAGCCATGGCGATGCCGGGCACGCCTTGCTTAACCGATGAGCAGCGGCGACCTGCAAAAGCTGCTGACCTGGCTGTCACCCGCCTTTCCCGTCGGGGCTTTCGCGTGGTCAGCGGGGCTCGAAACCGCCATCCAGAGCCGTGTGGTGCATGACCGCGCCACGACGCAGGACTGGATCGAGGGCAGCCTGCATCATGGTGGGCTGCGCACCGACGCCATCCTCCTGGCGGCCGCCCAACGCGTGGCCGATGACGCGGCAGCATTAAGTGAGCTTGCCGACTTGTGCCTCGCACTGACGCCGGCGCGAGAACGACACACGGAAACCGTCACTACAGGGGATGCCTTTGCTGCGGCAGCGCAGGCCTGGTCCGGGACGGGGACCCTGGTGCTGCCACAGCCCTGCCCCTACCCCATCGCCGTAGGCGCCATTGCCGGCAAGCACGGGCTTGAGCCCGGCGCCACACTCCTGGCCTTCATCACTGCGGCCGTGCATGCGCAGGTCTCGGTGGCTGTGCGGCTCGTGCCCATCGGCCAAACCGATGGCTTGCGGATCATGGCTGCGCTGGAGCCGGCGGTCGCGCAAGTGGCGACGTTGTGCGGGAGCGCTGGCCTCAACGAGATCGGGGGCATTGCCTATGCCGCCGATATCGCGCAAATGGCCCACGAGACCCTCCATACGAGAATCTTCCGCTCATGAGCATGTTCATTGCTGCCTTCATGTTCATTCCCTTGCTGGCGGTTTCGTTTGCCCACCTACTCTGGTCGGTGGGCACGACCTGGCCGATCCGCAACGAGCAATTGCTCGCCCAAACCGTTGTGGGCACCCCGGGCGTCACGCGGATGCCGCCTCGGCTGGTTTCGCTTGCCGTAGCAATCGGCACGCTGGCCGCCGGCATCGTCGCCCTGGCACTCGCGGACCATGACAGCGGCGGCGCCACCCTGACACTGGTCGGCGGGCTGTGTGCGATCCCATTTTTGGCGCGAGGAGGCCTGGGCTATACCGCCCGCTGGGCGGAACGGACGCCTGAACCAAGCTTCCGGTTCAACGACCGGCGGGTTTATTCACCGCTTTGCCTGTTTATCGGGCTGGGCTTTCTGGCACTTGTTCTCTTGAGGCTCCTATGAAGTCGCTCAACGGTCCCCTCCGCATCGGCATTGGCGGACCCGTCGGTTCGGGCAAGACGACGCTATGTGAGATGCTGCTCAAATCCATGCGCGAGCGCTATTCCATGGCCGTGGTGACCAACGACATCTACACCCAGGAGGACGCGCTGATCCTCGCCCGGGTGCAGGCGATCTCGGAAGACCGCATTGTTGGCGTGGAAACCGGTGGCTGCCCGCATACGGCGATCCGCGAGGATGCCTCGCTGAACCTGGCCGCAATCGACGCGCTCAACCGCAAGTTCCCCGATCTCGACATCATCCTGATCGAAAGCGGCGGCGATAATCTGGCCGCAACCTTCTCGCCCGACCTGGCTGACCTCACCATCTACGTAATTTCGGTGGCCCAGGGCGAAAAGATCCCGCGCAAGGGCGGCCCGGCGATCTCGCGCTCGGACCTGCTGGTGATCACTCATACCGATCTGGCGCCACATGTGCGCGCCAGCCTTGAAGTGATGGAAAGCGATACGCAAAAGGTGCGCGAGGGCCGCCCCTATGTGTTCACCGACCTGCTGCGCCGCGAAAGCCTCGATCAGATCATCGCCTTCATCGAAAAGGCCGGCGGGCTGGCCGAGGTGACCGCGGCGGCGGAATAGCAGTGACCGTCTTTCTGCGCTTGCGGGCGAGCCTTACGGGCTCGCCGCCGGCGCCGGTCTGGCCCCAAGGCACATACCGGATGCCGCTGGCGGAGGCCCGACCGCGAGACCTGCACGACCTGCTGGTGCTGGCTTACCGCGATGGCGGCGGCAGTGTCCCGCCCTTTGAGACCTGGTGGACAGGGCTTGTCGAGGATGACGAGTTTCATCCCGAGCTCGTCATCATCGCCGCGGACGCGAATGACCGGCCCATCGGCATTGCCCAGTGCTGGACTAGTGGCTTCATCAAGGATCTGGCTGTTGCGCCTGCATGGCGCCATCGAGGTATTGGGGCAGCCTTGCTGCGCACCGCCTTGGCCGTCTTTGCCGCCGAGGGGCTGACCCAGGTTGATCTCAAGGTGGAGGCCGACAACCTTGCGGCGCAACGCTTTTACCGCGGCATGGGCATGGTCGAGGCGTCGGACTAGGAAGCAACCATCACCACATGGCTGACCAGACGACCATCGGCGAAATGATGGATCATCAGCCCCGGTGGGTCGACGCGTTGAGCCTCCTTGCCATCGAGGCGCAGCTTGTTGGAGCGCGCCACAGAAGGAGCCATCGTGGCGGGGCGGCCGGCAAAGCTCGTGAACAATGGTCGGTGCACATGCCCGCAGGTAAGGCCTAGCACCGGCGAGGCAGCCGCAGCGATCGTGTCCGCCAAGGCGGCGCCGTTAAGGCAAATATTGCGATCCTTGTTGTCGATGCCGCAGCGAAAAGGATGCTGGTGCTGGAACAGGAGCGCTGGCGGGCCCTGCTCCGCCAGCTGCTCCGCGAGCCACCCAAGCACCGGTGCAGCGTCACCATGGTGCTGACCGGCCACGGTCACATCCAGCCCGATCAATCGCAGCGGCCCGCCATCCCGGACGCTATTCAGGGCGCCTACCGGTCCCCAACCGTGCTCGGCGCCGAAGACGCGCCGCATGGGGCCGTGGTGATCCATATTGCCGGGCACAACCTGGACCGGCGCCTTGAGCGATCCCAGCCGTTCGGCAACATCAGCATAGCTTTGCAGTGCGCCATCTTCCGCCAGGTCCCCGCTCACGATTACCGCGTCCGGCGCGAGAGGGCGCAGCCAGGTCAGCACGGCATCGAGCCGGGCCAGCGCCTCTCGGGTTCCGTTGGCGTGGATATCACTAAGCTGGGCGATGATCATTGTTTGCCTTTCCCCGAACCAGAGCCACTACCGAACGGGGCCCCAAAGTAACCGTTCCGCCGCCGATCACCGGGTGCAGGTCGGAAGCGAGGCCCACACTCCAGTCGCCAGCGGGCAGTTGCGCGACGAGGCTATCGTGCCGGCGGTTGAACCAGATCAGCACGTCATCGGAGCCGTAGCAGAGATGCATGCCGAGAACCGAAGCATTGGGATGCTCCCATTCGACGCTGTTCATCTCGTGCCCCGATGGGTGCAGCCAGGTCACGTCGCGCTGACCGGCGGCTCCGGTCCCGTTGAGGAAGCGATCAGTATGCACCGCCGGATGGTGCTGGCGAAAAGCGTAAACGGCAGCAACAAGGGCCGCTAGCTCCCGATCGCCGTTGGACCAGTCCAGCCAGGTGATCTCGTTATCCTGCGCATAGGCATTGTTGTTGCCCCCTTGCGTGCGGAACAACTCGTCGCCCTGTTGCAGGAGGATGCCGCCGCGCGACAGCAGCAGCGTGGCGAGCAGCGCGCGCACATCGCGGCGGCGGGCTAGATTGATCTGCGCATCCTCGGTTTCCCCTTCCACGCCGCAATTCCAGGAGAGATTGTGATTGTGCCCGTCGCGGTTGTCTTCGCCATTAGCCTGATTGTGCTTGTGCGCAAAGCTCACCAGATCGCGCAGGGTGAAGCCGTCATGCACGGCCAGCAGATTGATCACCGAAGCTGGCGTTTGCCCATCGCGATTAAACAGCTCGGCACTGCCGGCAAGCTTGGCTGCAAACCGGCCGATGGAGCCGGGCTCGCCGCGCCAGAAGGCCCGCACCCCATCCCGATAAGTGTCATTGTGCTCCCGGAATGGCGGCCCGAACTGGCCCAGCTGATAGCCGCCCGGACCCGGATCCCAGGGTTCCGCGGCAAGGATGCACCGGCTCAGCAGTGGATCGGCCTTGATCCGCTCGAGCAGTTCGGCGCTGGGATTGAACTCGGGCTCGCGCCCCAGGACCGGCGCCAGATCGAAGCGAAAGCCTGACACACCGCCCTCCTCCACCCAATAGCGCAGGCTGTCGATGACGAGGCGCTGCGTCGCTGGATGATTGCAGCGCAGCGTATTGCCAGTGCCGGTATAATTGACGAGTTCCTGCCGTTCTTCGCGATCGGCAAACCAGAAATAAGCTTGCGGATCGATACCCATGAGGCTCAGGATCGGGCCTTGCGCATCGCTTTCGCCGGTGTGGTTGAACACCACGTCCAGGATCACCGCTATCCCCGCCTCCCGATAGCGGTCCGTGAGCTGGCGCAGATCGGCGATACCGCCGGGTGCAAGGCGCGGATCAATGGCGCCATAGGCGATGGGATTATAGCCCCAGGCATTGCTCAGCCCCAGCGGCGGCAGGTGCCGCTCGTCAATCCAGGCGGTCACGGGCATCAACTGCAGGGCGTCGACGCCAAGCTGTTGGAAGTGCTCGATCACGGCCGGCGCACCCAAGCCCTTCAGCGTACCGCGCTCGGCCGGTGGGACCTGGGGGTGGCGCATGGTGAAACCACGCACATTGAGCTCGTAGAAGAACTTAGGAGTCGTCAGGAGCGGCCCAGTCGCAGCCGTAAGCTTTTCGACGACAACGGCCTTGGGCACCAGTGGCGCAGTATCGAAGGAGGGGTCTCGTGGGCAACGCAAATCGGGCGAATAGGCGAAGGCCCGATCCAGTTGCCGGGCATAGGGATCAACGAGGAGCCGCGCAGGATCGAAAAACAAGCCGCTATCGGGCGCATATGGACCGTCGACACGCAGCCCGTAGCGCGTGCCGACGCCCAGACCGGCGATCAGAGCGGCATGGATACCGTCGTGATGCACATCGAATGGAAAGCGATGAACCTCGCTGTCATGCTCATCGAAGATCGATACCCAAAGCGCTGTTGCAGCAGAGGAAAAAACCGCGAAGTTGACCCCCTCAGGGGTGATCGTCGCGCCCAGATCATGGGTGTTGCCGCGGCCGGGGAGCAGCCGCGGCACCATCTCAGGTGATGACACTCGGTGCCTCACGGCCGGTGCGCTGCTGAACTCCGGCAAGCTGGTCGGCAATGGCGATCAAAGGCTCCAGAGCCACTTGCGTTTCCAGATCGTGACGTCCGTCGGCCTCCTCGTAACGCTCGAGATACAGCCGCAAGGTGGCACCAACGGTACCCGTGCCGCTCAGGCGCAGGACGATGCGCGAGCCGTCAGTGAAGCCGATGCGGATGCCCTGCTTGGCGCTCGTGGAGCCATCCACCGGATCATGGTAGGTGAAGTCATCGGCATAGGCGATCTGCAGGTCCTCGCCGAAGGTCTGGCCAGCAAGGCTCGGCAGGCGCGCACGCAGATCATCGACCAGCGCATTGGCGATGGCAGCATCGACCTCCTCATAATCGTGCCGCGTATAGTAGTTGCGCCCGTAAGTGGCCCAATGTTCGCGCACAATCTCGTCCACGCTCTGCCCGCGCGCGGCGATGATGTTGAGCCACAGCAGCACGGCCCAGAGCCCATCCTTTTCGCGCACGTGATTGGAGCCCGTGCCCGCGCTTTCCTCGCCACAGATGGTGACGCGGCCAGCATCGAGAAGATTGCCGAAGAACTTCCAGCCGGTGGGTGTCTCGTGCATCTCGATGCCCAGCTTTTCCGCGACCCGGTCCGCCGCGGCGCTGGTGGGCATGGAACGAGCGATCCCGGCAATGCCGTTGCGATAGCCGGGCGCGAGATGCGCATTGGCGGCGAGCAGCGCGAGTGAATCCGAGGGGGTAACGAAGCGGTTCTTGCCGATAATCAGGTTCCGGTCGCCGTCGCCATCGGAGGCGGCGCCGAAATCAGGACCCTCAGGCGTCATCAGCAGGTCGTGCATGTCCTTGCAATAGACGAGGTTCGGATCGGGGTGGCCGTTGCCGAAATCAGGCGACGGTGTGCCGTTCACGACAGTGCCCTGAGGAGCACCCAGTCGGTCCTCGATGATATTCTTGGCGTAGGGCCCGGTAACCGCATGCATCGCATCAAAGGTCATGCGGAAACCACCGGCAAACAATGCGCGGATGGCGTCGAAGTCGAAGAGAGTTTCCATCAAGGCCGCGTAATCAGCCACGGGGTCGATCACCTCGACCACCATGTCGCCGACGCGCTGACTACCCACCTGCCCCAGCGCCACATCGGGCGCATCGGCGGTTTTGTAGCTCTCGATCACCTTGGTGCGGGCGAACACCGCATCGGTGATCTTTTCGGGCGCCGGCCCGCCATTGCCGATATTGTACTTGATGCCGAAATCGCCTTCCGGCCCACCAGGATTGTGGCTAGCCGACAGTACGAGGCCGCCAAAGGCGCCGTAGTGGCGAATGATGTGGCTGGCGGCGGGCGTCGAGAGCAGGCCGTTCTGCCCCACCATCACCTTGCCAAAGCCATTGGCAGCCGCGATGCGGATCGCCTTCTGGATGGCCACATCATTGTAGAACCGGCCATCGCCGCCGATCACGAGGGTCTGGCCCGCAAACCCCTCGAGCGAGTCAAAGATCGCCTGGATGTAGTTCTCGACATAGTTCGGCTGCTGATAAACGGTTACGCGCTTGCGCAGCCCGGATGTGCCCGGCTTCTGGTCGGGGTAAGGCGTGGTTTCAATCGTCTTGATCATCGTCATTCTTGAGCCGGAGGAGAGAGGCGTAAAGGTCTGCATAAAGGCCGGCGCTGGTTTCCCAGGACACATCAGCCTTCATGCCGCGGCGCTGCATTTTCTTCCAAACCTTGTCCTGGCCGTAAAGCCTGACGGCTTTGCGCAGGGCTTCAGCAAGGGCCTCGACACTGTTGGGCGCAAACTGAAATCCGGTGGCGACTTCCGCCTGCAGCGCGGCGGGATTGGCGTCGATCACCGTATCGGCCAAACCGCCGATGCGGCTGACAACCGGCACGCAGCCATAGCGCAGGCCATAAAGCTGGGTCAGCCCGCAGGGCTCGAACCGCGACGGGATCACAATAGCGTCGCACCCGCCCTGCATCAGGTGAGACAGGCTCTCGTTATAGCCCACGACGAGGCCAACCTTGCCGGGGTAAGCCGCGGCCATGTGGCGGAAGCCATCCTCAAGATAAGCTTCTCCCGAGCCCAGGACCGCGAGCCGGCCACCGGCCCCGATCAGGTCGGGCACAGCTTGCAGCAGCAGGTCCATGCCCTTCTGGTCGGTCAAGCGGCTGACCACGCAGAACAGCGGGCCGTTCACGCCGTCCAGGCCGAACTGCTCAACCACCGCGGCCTTGTTTACGCGACGCATATGCACAGTGCTGGAGGTATATTTCTGTGCCAGCACCGGATCGGTCGCGGGGTTCCAGGTCTGGGTGTCAATGCCGTTCAGAATGCCCGCAACGGTACTCTGGCGGGCGTTCAGCAGCCCTTCGAGGCCGAGGCCGAACTCGGGCGTGCGGATTTCCTCGGCATAGGTGGGGCTGACCGTGGTGACAAAGTCAGCGCATTCCAGCCCCGATTTCAGGTAAGAAATGCCGCCGTAATACTCGACGCCGTGCACGCTGAAGGCCTGTGGCGGCAAGCGCAACTGGCCAAAAATCTCGGCGCCGAAAAAGCCCTTAAATGCCATGTTGTGGATGGTCATCACGGTCTTGATCCGGTCCGAGCGGCCGAACTTGATATAGGCCGGCGCGAGGCCCGCCTGCCAATCATGGGCATGAATGATCTGGGGGTGATAGCCCCCGACCATACCCATGGCCAGCTCGGCCCCGACCCAGCCCAGCGCGGCAAAGCGCTGCCAGTTATCTGGCCAGTCCCCTTCGGGGCCGACATAGATGTTGCCGGGGCGATTATAGAGATGCGGCGCATCGATGATGATCACGTCGAGGCCAGCCGTTCGGCCGGCCAGCAGCCGTGCGGGACCGCCAAAGAGATCGTCGAGCTCCTTGACCACCCGACCACCTTCCATCTGCCCCAGCACGCTTGGATAGCCGGGGACAAGGGTGCGCATATTGACGCCGCGGCCAGCCAGTGCGGCGGGCAAGGCGCCCGTCACATCGGCCAAGCCGCCGGTCTTGATCAGCGGGTAAACCTCTGACGCGACCGAGAGAACTTCGATCATCGGCTCGCCAGGTATTTGTTGATCATGGGCTGGGTGATCAGCGTCACGCCATCATCGCTGCGGCGGAACCACTTGGCGTCGAACTCGGGATCCTCGCCGACCACGAGGCCCTCGGGGATGTTGACGCCGCGATCGATCACCACCTTGCGCAACCTGGCACTGCGGCCGATGTCGCAATAAGGCAGCACCACCGCTTCGTTGAGTTCCGAATAGGAATGGACGCGCGAGCCGGTCGAGAGCAGCGTGCGCTGCAGCGAGCCGCCCGAAATGATGCAATCGCCCGAGACCAGCGAGTTCACCGCCGCACCGCGCCGCCCGTCATAGTCATGCACGAATTTGGCCGGCGGGGTGATCTCCGCATAGGTCCAGATCGGCCAGTCGCGGTCATAGAGATCGAGCTGGGGCTGGATGTCGGTGAGGTCGATCGAGGCCTTCCAATAGGCGTCGATCGTACCGACGTCGCGCCAATAGGAAACTTCTTCCTTGGACGAGCGCACGCAGGAGCGTGGGAAGCGGTGCGCCCAGGCGGTGCCGTTCTTGACGATATAGGGGATGATGTCCTTGCCGAAGTCCCGATTGGAGCCTTCGGTGGCCGCATCGCGCCGCAGCTGCTCCATCAGGAACCGCGTGTCGAACACGTAAATGCCCATCGAGGCCAGCGCCATGTCCGGCTTGTCGGGGATCCCCGGCGGGTCCTTGGGTTTTTCGACGAAATTGACGACGCGGTCGCGGCCATCCACATGCATCACGCCAAAGCCGGTGGCTTCCATCCGCGGCACTTCAAGGCAGCCAATGGTCACGTCGGCGCCGGTGTCCACATGCTGGCGCAGCATGATTTCGTAGTCCATCTTGTAGATGTGGTCGCCCGCGAGGATGACGATATAGCGTGCGCCGGAATCTTCGATGATGTCCATGTTCTGGTACACGGCATCGGCGGTGCCGGCATACCACATATCCTCGCGCACCCGCTGGCTGGCTGGCAGCACGTCAAAGCTTTCGTTACGCTCCGGACGCAGGAAGTTCCAGCCGCGCGACAAGTGCCGGATCAGGCTATGCGCCTGGTATTGCGTCGCCACGGAAATGCGGCGAATGCCCGAATTGATGGCGTTCGAGAGCGCAAAATCGATGATGCGCGACTTGCCGCCGAAATAAACGGCCGGCTTGGCGCGCCGGTCGGTCAGTTCCATTAATCGCGTGCCACGGCCGCCGGCCAACACATATGCCATCGCCTCGCGTGCCAGCGGCGACGGCGCCCGATAATCAGCCATTTAATCCCTCCAAAATAGCCCGGTTTGACCCGGAGCGTTCTTCGGCCCCCGCCGGTTCACGCAGGTTCGAATTTCAAGAACAGTGTCGAAAGCGGCGGCAGATAAATCTCGGCTTCCGCCGGCCAGTGCATGCCTTCAACGGGATAAGCGGTCACTGCACCCTGGTTGCCCGTGTTGCTGCCCGAATACCAACCCGCATCGGTGTTGATACGCTCGACCCACTTGCCGGCAATCGGCATCGGGATCTTGTAGTTGCTGCGCGGCACGGGGGTCATGTTGGACACCACCAGCACCGGATCGGCGCCCGGGGCCTTGCGCAACCAGGCAAAGACGGAATTGGCGTGGTCATTGCCAATGACCCACTCAAAGCCTTCCGGCTCGCAATCACGCTCGTGCAGGGCGGGAAGCTGGCGATAGGCAGCATTAAGGTCGGCGACGAGCCGCCGCAGTCCCTCATGCATGCCTGCTTCCAGCAGCCACCAATCCAGCGAGTGGGCCTCGGTCCATTCTTCGCGCTGGCCAAACTCCTGCCCCATGAACAAGAGCTTCTTGCCGGGATGCCCCCACATGAAGGCGTAGTAAGCCCGCAGATTGGCGAATTTCTGCCAGTCATCGCCCGGCATTTTCTCGATCAGTGACTTCTTGCCATGCACCACCTCGTCATGGCTGAGCGGCAACACGAAGTTTTCCGTGAACGCGTAGACCGTGCCGAAGGTCATGTCGTTGTGGTGGTAGCGGCGGTGGATCGTTTCGCGGCTCATGTAACGCAGGGTGTCGTTCATGAACCCCATGTTCCACTTGAACCCGAAGCCCAGGCCGCCCGCATCAACGGGGCGGCTCACCCCGGGCCAAGACGTGGACTCTTCGGCGATCATGAATGTGCCCGGATGAAGCCGATAAGCCTCAGTGTTTACCCGCTGCAGGAACTCGACCGCTTCCAGGTTTTCATTGCCGCCATGCTGGTTGGGCACCCACTCGCCGGGCTGGCGGGAGTAGTCGAGATAAAGCATCGACGCCACGGCATCGACGCGCAGACCGTCAAGGTGGAACTGCTCGAGCCAATACAGGGCATTGTTGACCAGGAAGGACACAACCTCGCGCCGGCCAAAATTGTAGATCGCCGTGTTCCAGTCGGGGTGGAAACCCTGGCGCGGATCGGCATGCTCATACAGCGCCGTGCCGTCGAAATGAGCGAGCCCATGCGCATCGGTGGGGAAGTGCGCGGGCACCCAGTCGAGAATAACACCGATGCCGGCTTCATGAGCGGCATCAACAAAGCGCGCGAAGCCTGCGGGATCGCCGAACCTTGCCGTCGGCGCATAAAGCCCGGTGGGCTGGTAGCCCCAGCTCGGATCGTAGGGATGCTCGGTGATCGGCATCAGCTCGATATGGGTGTAGCCCATATCGGCGGCATAGGGGACAAGCTGCTCGGCAAGCTGTTCATAGGACATGAAGCCGCCATCGGGCTTGCGCCGCCATGAGCCCAGATGCACCTCATAGATGGACATAGGCATGCGCCGCCAATCCTTGGAGCGGCGCTCTTCCATGTATTGGGCATCCGTCCACACGAACGGCGAGGGATCGGGGACCACGGAAGCGGTGCGCGGGCGCATTTCCGCCTGGCGGGCGTAAGGATCGGCCTTGAGCGGCTGGGTGACGCCGTCTGGACCGACGATCTCGTATTTGTAGAGCGTGCCCGTTCCGAGCACGGGGATGAAGACTTCCCAGACCCCGGTATCTAGCCGCTTGCGCATGGGATGGCGCCGGCCGTCCCATTCGTTGAACGAGCCAACGACGCTCACGCGCTGCGCATTGGGCGCCCAGACAGCAAAGTGGGTGCCATGGATGCCTTCGAATTCCATCTCATGCGCGCCAAGCTTGTCGTAAAGCCTGAGATGGCTGCCTTCGCCGATATAGTAGTCGTCGAGCGGGCCGAGTACGGGACCAAAGGAATAGGGATCATAGACATCCCACTCCCCGCCCGCATTGCTTGCCTTATAGCGGATCGGCTGGCGGGCAGCTAGCGGGACCGGGCCTTCGAAAAAACCAGCCGGATGGCTTTGCAACAGTTCGCCAAGGAACTCGCCGCCCAGCGTCCAAGCGCTCAGTTTCTCGGCGTGCGGCACGAATGCGCGCAGCACCATCTGTCCGTTACTCTCGTGCAAGCCCAGAAAGGCGAACGGGTCGGCATGACGCCCACCGACGATCGCTTCCACTTCCCGGGCATCTGCCTGCCAGTCCTGCCTGTCCACCCGCGCATCCTTTGTCCGATCACAGCCGGTGAAAGCCGGCTAGACCTCATTGTCTTATTGCATTCATCGGACGCGCTCCGCTGCAACCTAGGTTGCAGCGACGGGCACGCCCCAGATTTCTTCGGCATATTGCTTAATCGTGCGATCCGAAGAGAAAAAGCCTACGCGCGCCGTGTTGCGAATGCCCATGGCATTCCAGCGCGCCTTATCGAGCCACAAGCCATCCACCCGTGCCTGAGCCGCCACATAGGAATCGAAATCTCGCGCAACCATGAACCAGTCGCGGTCATAAAGCCCGCCGATCAGATCGCCATAGCGATGCGGATCGTCGGGCGAAAACACGCCCGAAGCGATCGCTTCGAGAGCTTCCTTGAGAGCTGGCGAACTATCGATGGCCTGGATGGGCGCCTCGTGCCGCGCTCGCTTGTCGTTGACCTCTTCAGTGGACAAGCCAAAGATGACGATGTTTTCCGCGCCAACTTCCTTGTGCATCTCCACATTGGCGCCATCCATGGTGCCAATTGTGATGGCGCCATTGGCCATGAACTTCATGTTGCCGGTGCCCGATGCCTCCATCCCCGCTGTCGATATCTGCTCAGACAAATCGGCTGCTGGCATGATCACCTCGGCGAGGCTGACATTGTAGTTGGGCAGGAAGACCACCTTGAGAAGACCGCGCACCGCCGGGTCATTATTGATGACCTTGGCGACGTCGTTGATGAGTTTGATGATGAGCTTGGCGTTCCAGTACCCTGGCGCTGCCTTGCCCGCGAAGATCTTAACGCGGGGCACCCATTCGCGTTCCGGGTGAGCGCGAATTTCCTGATAAGCGGCAACGGCTTGGATGATGTTGAGCAACTGTCGCTTGTACTCGTGGATGCGCTTTACCTGGACGTCGAACACGGCGTCCGGTGAGACTACGATGTTCATGCGATCCTTGATCAGGCGGGTCAGCCGATCCTTGTTCCCGCGCTTGACTGCGGCAAACTTATTCTGAAAGGCCGGATCCTCGGCGTGATCAGCGAGCGCGTGGAGCGCATTCACATCATCCAGAAATGCGGGCCCAATGGTTTCGGTGATGAGCTTGGTGAGTTCGGGATTACACTGCATCAGCCAGCGGCGCGGCGTAATGCCATTGGTCTTGTTGGTGATCCGGTCGGGATAAAGCTTGTGCAGATCGGAAAACACCGTCTGCTTCATGAGCTCGGTGTGGAGCGCCGACACACCATTGGTGGCGTGCGAGCCGACGAAAGCCAGCTGGCCCATGCGCACCCGCCGCCCGCTATTCTCATCGATCAACGACAGATTGGCCACCTGCGCATCGGTGAACTCGGCGCTGCGCCGCGCTTCGCCCAGAACTTGGCTGTTGATCTGGTAGATGATCTGCATGTGCCGCGGCAGCATGCGCTCGAGCAAGGCCACCGGCCAGCTTTCCAGCGCTTCGGGCAACAGGGTGTGGTTGGTGTAGCTGAAGGTTGCCTTGCAGATCGGCCAGGCGACGGACCAATCCAGACCATGCAAATCCACTAGGATGCGCATCATTTCGGCAATCGAAATGGCCGGGTGCGTGTCGTTGAGCTGGATGGCGACCTTGTCCGGCAGGGAATGCAGATCGCCATATTGCTGCAAGTGCCGGCGCACGATGTCCTGCAGGGAAGCCGAGGAGAAGAAAAACTCCTGACGCAGCCGCAACTCCTGCCCGGCGGCGGTCGAGTCAGCGGGGTAGAGCACCCGTGTGATCGCCTCGGCCCGTGAGCTTTCCTCGAGCGCCCCGAGATGGTCGCCCGAATTGAACTTGTCGAGGAGGATGGGATCAATCGGCTGGGCGCTCCAAAGGCGCAGCGTATTCACCCGCGCTCCGCGCCAGCCTACAATGGGTGTGTCGAAGGCGACGGCAAGGAAATGATCGTTGGGGCGCCATTCCTGGCGCACCGTGCCATCGGGCCCTTCAACCGGCTCAACGATGCCGCCGAAGCCAATTTCATAGGAGCTTTCGCGCCGCTCGAATTCCCAGGGATTGCCGTGGGCGAGCCATTCTTCGGGCAGCTCCACCTGCCAGCCTTCGCTCATTTCCTGGCGGAACAGCCCGTGCACATAGCGGATGCCATAGCCATAGGCAGGGATCTTGAGCGAGGACATCGACTCAAGAAAACACGCGGCAAGACGGCCTAGGCCGCCATTGCCGAGCGCGGCATCAGGCTCCAGATCGATAAGGTCGCCCAAATCGACATTGAGGTTCTTGAGGGCTTCTCTCACCGGCTCAAGCAGGCCCACATTGCTCATGGCGTCGCGCATCAGGCGGCCGATCAGGAACTCGAGGCTGAGATAATAAACGCGCTTGTGGGAGGTGCGCCAGGTTTCGCGCGAGGACTCCATCCAGCGGTCCATCACCCGATCGCGCACCGCCAGAATTGTCGCCGCCAGCCAGTCATGAGGCCGCGCGACAATGGGGTCCTTGCCGACCGAATAGATCAGCCGTTCAAGGATCTCGGCTTCCAATGCCTCCACTGTAGTGGCACGAGGCTGGGGGGTGGGAGCGTCGTAGACGATTGGCTTCTGGGGCATATCGCGATCCGGAATACGTGACGAACAGGTCCCTCTTAGACTTTAGTCTGGCATTTAACCAGTGTTGGTTAAAGCCCTCACTTTGGCGGCACTAACGGGCTCCTCCCACCGAAGACGCTTCTTTAGCGTCTTCGTCGATGTCCTCCTCACGCACGGCAACACCGCTTTCACGCGCCTGATCGACCGCATTGCTGAGCAGCAAGTGGCGCCCTGCCATTTGCGCGCCGCCCACCATCTGCAACTCGAACCGCTGGCTGTCGCGCTCGCGAACGCCCGCCACGACCTGGTCGGCTTCTTCCTGGCTGGCGCCAAGCAGCGTGATCGCCTTGCCGCCAAGGATCAACGAGGACTCGAACAGTTCGCGCTGTTGATACTCGACCCCGGCTTTGACCAGTTCAATGGCGTGCCCGCGGTCGAATGCACGAGCCATGACCTTGGCAAGGGGAAACTCGTCACGCACCAATTCGGCAATGCGCGTTGCACTCGCCTTGTCATTGACGCAAATCAGGATGATCTCGGCATTATCAGCCCCTGCGGCATGCAGGATATCGAGCCGCGTTCCATCCCCGTAATACACCTTGAAGCCGATCTGCGAGGCAGCCCGGATCATGTCGGTGTCATTGTCGATAATCGAGACGGAATGATGCATCGCCAGCAGCGGCTGGCTGGCGATCTGGCCAAAGCGCCCGAAGCCGATGATGAGCACCCTACCCCTTAGATTGCTGGCCCTATCCACCCCATCCATGGATTGGGTGGTCTTTGGCGTCACAAAACGCAGGCCCGCGATCGCAAAGGGGGTCAGGACCATCGAGATCACGACTGTGGCGGTGAAGATGGAGTTGGTGGGTGCGTCGATGATGCCGGCGGCTGTCGCCGTCGTGTACAACACAAAGGCAAATTCGCCGCCCTGCGACATGAGCACGGCGCGCTCCAGCGCTTCGCCATGGGAGGACCGCAACAGGCGGGCAATCGCATAGATGCCAATACCCTTGACCAGCATATAGCAGGCAACACTGAGCGCAATGATCGCCCAGTTGTCCGCGACAATGCGCAGGTCCAGCGACATCCCGACGGCAAGGAAGAACAGCCCGAGCAGGATGCCGCGGAACGGCTCCACATCCGCTTCCAGCTGATGCCGGAAGGTCGAGGTCGAGAGCAGCACGCCAGCCAGGAAGGCTCCCATGGCCATGGAAAGCCCGCTCAGCTGAAACAACAAGGCCGCGCCCAGGACCACCAGCAATGCAGCGGCAGTCATGACCTCACGCTGCTTGGTGGAGGCCAGCGCTGCAAAGAGCGGGTTCATGATGCGGCGCCCGAGAAAAATCAGCAGCAGCACGGCGCCAAGCGCGATGGCAATGCTCACCAGGCGGGTACCGAAGCTGTCCGATCCGCCGGAATGGCCGAGCAGCGCCACGATGGCCAGGAGCGGCACGATGGCAAGGTCTTCGAGCAGCAGAACGGAGACCATTTTCTGGCCGCTATCTGTGGCAAGTTCCCCGCGCTCGCCGAGAATTTGCATGACGATGGCCGTCGAGGTCAAAACGAAGCCCATGCCGGCGACAAAGGCCACCGGTGGCGCAAAGCCGAGGAGAATGCCCACCCCCGTCAGCAGCGCGCCGCAGACCAGTACCTGGACGACCCCCAGGCCAAAGATCTGCTTGCGCAGCGCCCACAACCGCGTCGGCTCCATTTCGAGGCCGATGATGAACAAAAAGAGGACGACGCCGAGCTCGGCGGCCGAAAGCACGGCTTCGGGCTCATGGATCACGCCCAGCACGGACGGGCCAAGCAACAACCCAGCCGCGAGATAACCCAGCACTGAGCCGAGCCCGATGCGTTTGAACAATGGTACGGCAAACACACCTGCCGCCAGCAGCACCACGATGGGTATCAGGTCCACCCCGTGACCTGCCGCTTCCGTTACCACGTGTTCCACACTCGATTCCTTGTCTTCGATGAACCCGGACTGTTCGGCAGCAAAGCGACATCCGTCAAGCACATGACGGCATGGCAGCTATTCGGCTATCGCGCCGGGCGCCAGCCGATATAAGGTTTGGCGCGCCAGGCCCTTGGCGCCACTCAGCTATTCTTCGATCCAACAAAATTCAGGTTCTTCCATGACCCGCAAGATCATCATCGACACCGATCCCGGCCAGGATGATGCTGTCGCCATGCTGCTGGCGCTGGCATCACCTGAGGAACTTGAGGTTGTGGGGGTGGTCGCTGTTGCAGGCAATGTCGGTGTTGCGCAAAACGCCCGCAACGCGCTCAAGGTGGTCGAGCTTTCCGGCCGCAAGGACATTCCCGTGTTCGCCGGCTGCGGCCGCCCCATCCGGCGCCCGCTGATCACGGCCGAGCATGTGCAAGGCGAAACCGGCCTCGATGGCCCCGACCTGCCGGCCCCCAAGCTCCTGCTCGAGCGGATGCACGGGGTGGACTTCATCGTAAATACCCTGCTCGCTTCCGAGCCGGGCACGGTAACCCTCTGTGCGCTGGGGCCTCTCACCAATATTGCGATGGCGCTCATCAAGGAGCCGCGGATCGCCGAGCGCATTGCCGAGATCGTCTTGATGGGCGGCGCTTACTTCGAAGTCGGCAACATCACGCCAGCGGCCGAATTCAACATCTATGTTGATCCCGAAGCCGCAGATGTTGTGCTGCGTTGTGGGGCGCCAATCACCATGATGCCGCTCGACGTTACGCATGGCGTACAGTCCACACCGGAGCGGCTCGCCGCCATCCACGCCCTGGGCAATCGCGCCAGCACGGCGGTGTACGAGATGCTGAGCTTTTCCCAGGATTTCGATTTGCAGAAATACGGCTGGTCAGGCGCCCCGCTGCATGACCCCACGGTGATCGCTTATCTGCTCAAGCCCACCCTGTTCACCGGCCGTCACTGCCATGTTGCGGTTGAAACGGGGAGCGAGCTGACGCGCGGCATGAGCGTGGCTGATTTTTGGCATGTCACCGGCAAGCCAGCCAATGTGCAGTTCATGCGCCACGCCGATGCCGATGGCTTTTATGCCTTGCTGGCCGAACGGCTGGCCCGGCTACCCTGAGCCTTGCCGGTCATGCAGAATTGAGCGGACTACTGCGCGCTTCTTGCGCATCGCGCTTGCCTTGCCAACGGCTTATGCCTAGCTGGCATCATGCAGTTTGAAGTGACCCATGCCCGCTATTCGGCCGAGCACCGGCGGCTGCATTTCACCGCGTCGGGCATCCGCAACGGCGTGAGTTTCACCGTTGTCAGCGATGTGCTTTGCCTGCGTGATCCCTCCACCCCCGAGAACGTGCATCTGGCGGCGCTGCTCAAGCTCACCGAACTGTTCAGCCGCCCCAGTGCCTCGGGGCGCTGAGCCCCAGCTCCAGCGTCAGACCCTGACGGAAGTGTCACTTCCTTGGCAGTTGACCCTTTCGGCCCTCCCGACACTTTGCTACACACCCAGCCGGGGCCTATAGCTCAATGGTTAGAGCCGACCGCTCATAACGGTCTGGTTCCAGGTTCGAGTCCTGGTGGGCCCACCAATCTATTCAAGTACTTAGAGTTAGGCCCTTCGGGTCGGTCTGGCTCGGATACGGTCGGACCTTGCGCTTTCGCGCGGCTCCCCCAACACATCGATGATATAGAGTTCGCGCAGGGCTACTAGCAGCACCACCGTCAGCGGCACGCCCAGGACAATTCCCAGTGGTCCGAACAGCAGTGCCAAGCCCACCACCGAAAATAGCGCGACGACTGGCGGCACCTCCACCGTCCGTTTCTGGAGGAGCGGCATGAGGATATTGCCCTCGCTTTGCTGGATGAGGACGTAAACCCCTAAGACCCACCAGAAGGTGTTGACGCCCTGAGCAATGGCGGCCAACCCAAGTGGAATATAGGCGACGATAGCGCCGACATAGGGCACGAATTCCAGCAGACCTGCAATCAGCCCCAGGGCCAGCGCGGAGGGAACTCCGAACATGGCGAGAACCGCAGCGGTTGCACCGCCGATAATCACCATGGCAATCACCTGCCCCGCCAGCCAATGTTGCAGTGACCGTGCCGCCAGATTGAGCGTTTGGCGCAGCCGCTCGCGTCGGGACCGGGGCACCAGCAAGAGGGCCCCTTCCCGATGACCCTGTGGATCAAGCGCCAGAAAGACGCCGCCGGCCACGACAAGGATGCTGGATGATACAGTGCTGAACACACTCGGCACATAGCCCAGAGCGTCCTGGAGCCAACTGGTGTAGTCAGCATGGGCGACCCATTGCTGCACATCCAGGCCAAATCGGGTTTTCAGTTCAGATGCCACCAAGGGAACTGCGTCACGCAGGGTCGAGACTTGCTCGACCACCTGAGCGCCCATCAGCCAGACCAGGCCGACAACGAGGGCGACAATGATCAGGCAAGCGACTGCCACCGCCCCTTTGAGACGGAGCGGCAGGATTTTGCGCACCAGTTCGGCCACGCTCCAGATGATCACTGCCAACAGGATCGCGGCGAAAAACAGCAGCAAGATCTGGCGCAGGAACCATGCGACGAGCATTAGGCCAACAACCGCGCCGATCACCAGCGCATAGAGCGCGACCTCGGCTGGACCGGTCTGGATGGGCGCGGGAGTGGGGGTGGTTTGCTGGTCGCTCATGGCTGAACCCTGCAAACGAAAGTCAAACGCTGCGACGAGCGGTTTGTATCCGGGCGGGAAAGCAGCGCTTTTTAGCGGTCCTGGAAAGCGACACCTGCAGGCGAAGCGCAGTTGGCCCACTATTGGCCGAACCGAACGTCAGCTGATTCCCAAGCGCATGGTCATTGCTGATCAAGACCGGACATCAACAATGACCGCCTCCAGGCCGCGAGCGGCGAAAGCCGCCAGCACGCCGCCTTTGAAGCCTGCTAAGCCGCCGAAGCCTTGGGTTCGGCTTGGGCCACCATCGCCTTGCGGCCATTGGCGATGCGTTGGGCGATGACGGCGCAGACCAGAAGCTGGATCTGGTGGAAGATCATCACGGGAAGGATGATCAGGCTCACGGCTTGCCCGGCAAACAGGATATTGGCCATGGGCAGGCCGCTGGCGAGGCTCTTCTTGGAGCCGCAAAACAGCAGCACCAGCCGATCCTCCTGCGAAAGGCCGGCGGCCTTGCCGGCAAATACAGTGGCGAACATCACCACCGCCAGTAGCACGCAGCTGGCGAGCATGATGATGAGGATCGCGACCCAATCCACCTGGCTCCAGATGCCCGCGACCATGCCGGCGCTGAAGGCGGAGTAAACAATGAGGAGGATCGAGCCGCGATCAACGATCGAGGTCAGGAGCTTGTGCTTTTGCACCCAGGGCCCGATCAGCGGCCGCGCCACCTGCCCGAGGAAAAACGGCAGCAGGATCTGAATGCCGATGCTCAACATGGCACTGGCATCAACCCCATGACCGCCAGTGTGGAGCAGCAGCGCTGTCAGCGCCGGGGTGATGAAGACGCCCAGCAGGTTCGACACTGATGCCGCGCACACGGCGGCCGGCACATTGCCGCCGGCAATGGAGGTAAAGGCAATGGAGGACTGCACTGTCGAGGGCAGCAAGGTTAGATACAGCAAGCCGATGATGATCTCGGGCTGCAGCACCGATGCGAGGGCCGTAGAGAACAGGAGCCCCAGCAGCGGGAAAGCGATGAAGGTGAAGCCAAACACCAGCAGCTGGAGCCGCCAATTGGCGATGCCCGCCACGATGGCCGAGGTGTTGAGCTTGGCGCCATACAAAAAGAACAGCAGCATCACGGCGTAGTAGGACGCCTGCGACACCACTTCCGCCCCCAGCCCCCGCGCGGGCAACAGGGTGGCAAGAACCACCATGCCGAGGAGCAGCACCATGTACAAGTCGATGCCGAGGCTCTTGAGTCGTGCGGAAAATGCCATTGAAGTCGCCAGATAAGGTTAGGCGCCGGAGCGCAGAAAGAACGAAGGTTTGGGGTTAGGCAGGCTCGAAGCTCGAGACATGGTTGAGCGCGATGACCCAGCGCCCGTCGCGCTTGCGCATGAGCCTGGTGTTGATGCCCTGCTGTGCCTCGCGCGGGCGCGAAAGGCGGTATGAACTGACCAGCTGGGCCGCATCGGGCGCGAGCATTTCGATGCGAATGTCGGAGAACTCGATCTCGCCGCGCATCTCGGGGGCTGAACCATAGTCCGCGATGTAGTGATCCAGTGTCGCCTGCCAGTCTCGCTGCACCCGCCCGCGAGACACGAAGATCACGTCCGGATTGGCAAAGCCGGCCATATAGCCGTGGAAATCTCCACGATTCCAAGCGACCTGCATATCGGCGATCACGGTGCGGATGGCGGTTTCATCGTCGGAATAAGACATTGCGGGCTCTTGTTCAGGCAGGAGAGAAGGTGGGTTTGCTGGTTGCACTGTCCTGGATCTGGCGGCGGATCAACACTTCCTGCGCCGCCGAAACAAGATGCCGCCGCAGTGCCGTTTCAGCGGCGCGCGCGTCCTGATCGAGGATCGCATCGACAATCTGCTGATGCTCGAGGCAGGAGCGCTTGAGCCGGCCGGTATCCTTGAGCTGGTATTTGCGGAACGGAGCAAGTTTGACGCGCAGGGCCTGGGCTATCCCAGCCAGATCGCTGTTGTGACTGCCCTGGAATAACAGCTCGTGGAACGCGGCATTGGCGGTGTCGTAGCCGCCGTGATCGCCCGCTTCAGCCAGGGCATTCATCTGCTGATGCAGGCGCTCGAGTTCGGCGCGCTCGCTCATGGTCATGCGCTGGGACGAGAGGCGGCCGCAGGTGGCCTCCATCTCGGCCATGGCCTCGAACATCTGGTCGATGCGCTCGGCCGAAATCTGCACCACCAGAACGCCCTTGTAGGGGACGCGCTCGGCAAGCGAGCGGCCACACAAGATATGGAGGGCCTCGCGAACGGGGGTCCGCGAAATGCCGAATCGCTCCGCAATGGAGCTCTCATCCAGACGAGATCCCGCCGGGATGATCCCGGCGATAATTTCCTCTTCGAGTTCCTCCGCAACCACATGGCTGTGGACCTTGCGCGTCTCCAGCATCGTGCTCCTTCCTTCGCGGACCCTCTTGGCGCCGCGGCATTCTTGTATTGGTGAATTATGCAACAGCCTTGCAATGTGCGCAAACAATATACAGTATGCGGCCTCATCCCCCGCGGGGTTGAGGCTGCACAGCTGTATCGTATACAATACTCACAGCTGAGACGAGTTTTGTCCACAGCGCCTCAAGGGCGTATCCGAGAAGCTGAAGGGAAAAGATGAGCTTTACAACACGTCCGGAACTGCGCGGTACGTTTGGGGGGGTGTCCACCACCCACTGGCTCGCATCGGCTACGGGGATGGCGATTCTTGAAAAAGGTCACACCGCCTTTGACGCCGCTGTTGCGGCGGGCTTTGTGCTGCAGATCGTGGAGCCGCATCTGAACGGCCCCGCGGGCGAAGTTCCAATTCTGGTAACGCCCGCCGGCGCCTCAGAGCCGATCGTGATTTCCGGGCAAGGCCCCTCTCCCGCCAAGGCAACGCTGGACTATTTTCGCGAGCTTGGCCTGACCGTTGTTCCGGGCACTGGCATGCTGCCGGCCTGCGTGCCGGGGGCATTCGGCGCCTGGCTGACCCTGCTGCGCGATTTCGGCACCGCCGAGCTCGAGGACGTGCTGGCGCCGGCCATTTACTACGCGGCCCACGGCCACCCGTTGGTGCCGCGCATTGCCAACACCATCGCCTCCATGCGCGAACTGTTCACCACCCACTGGCCAACCTCGGCGGAACTCTACCTGCCGGACGGCGTGGCGCCGCAGGCGGGCAAACTGTTCCGCAACCCGCAAGTGGCGGCGCTTTATACCCGCATCCTGGAGGATGCCAGCAAGGCGCCAACGCGCGAAGCGCGCATCAATGCGGCGCTCGATTTCTGGTACAAAGGTCCGGTGGCCGAGCAGATCGACCAGTTCTGTGCCAGCCAAGATGTGTGGGACGTTTCGGGCACCGCCCATAAGGGCCTGCTCTCCGCCGACGACATGGCCAGCTGGACGCCGCAGATCGAAAAGCCGGCTTCGGTCACCTATGGCGACTACCAAGTGTTCAAATGCGGGGCCTGGTCGCAGGGTCCGGTGCTGCTCCAGATGCTGCAGCTGCTCAAGGGCACGGGCATCGACAAAGTCGACACGCTCGGCCCCGACTTCGTGCACCTGGTGGTGGAAAGCGCCAAGCTCGCCATGGCCGACCGCGAAGCCTGGTATGGCGACAGCCCCGATGTGCCACTGACCGCGCTGCTCTCCGATGCCTATGCCGATGAGCGCCGCCAGCTGATCGCCGACACGGCCTCAATGGAGGTTCGTCCGGGTTCCCCCGAGGGGCGCAATTCCGCCCTGCCGCCGTTGCGCCCTGTGGGCACGATCCCCCAGCCGGGCATCGGCGGCGGCGAGCCGACCGTTGCGCGCGATGTGCTGCTGCCCACCGATAAGCAGGGCGAACCCGCCCTCACCCGCGATGGCGCCCAGCGCGGCGACACCGTGCAGGTGAGCGCGGTGGATCGCTGGGGCAACATGGTTTCCGCCACGCCGTCGGGCGGCTGGCTGCAGTCGAGCCCGGTTATTCCAGGTCTCGGCTTTGGCCTCACCACGCGCGGACAGATGTTCTGGCTCGATGAGGGTCTCAATTCCAGCATGGCGCCGGGTGTGCGGCCGCGCACGACGCTGACGCCTTCCACCGTGTTCCGCGACGGCGTTCCTTATCTCGCCTTCGGCACTCCTGGCGGCGACCAGCAGGATCAGTGGCAGCTCATCATGCTGCTGCGCCACATCCATGGCGGCATGAACCTGCAGGAAGCTATCGACGCGCCCAGCTTCCATACCGACCATCTGCCCAGCTCCTTCTGGCCACGCGAGATCAGCCTTGGCGCCGTGACCCTCGAGTCGCGCTATTCGGCCGAGACGCAGGCGGAACTGGAACGGCGCGGTCACAAGATCACCTTGGGCGACGCCTGGTCCGAAGGCCGGCTCAGCGCCGTGGCCCGGGAGATGGACGGGACGACGCAACTCATCAAGGCGGCAGCCAATCCGAGGGGAATGCAGGGCTACGCCATCGCCCGCTAGCCGCCAATTGCAACCAGTGGAGAGAAGACACCAATGACACTAAAGCCCTTACACATCGCCCTGATGGCGAGCCTTGCCCTGACCGGCATCGCTGCCGCGCCGGCCCAGGCGCAGTCGGTACTCAATATCGGCCTGCAGGATGATCCTGACACCCTTGATCCCGCGACCAACTGGAGCTTTGTGGGCCGCCACGTGCTGCAGTCGCTGTGCGACAAGATCGTCGACATCGACGCGCAGGGCCAGATCGCGCCCATGCTGGCCACCAGCTGGGAATGGAACGCCGACAGCACCGCGCTGACCCTGACCATCCGCGAAGACGCCACCTTCCATGATGGCGAAAAGGTCGATGCCGAAGCGATCAAGTACAATCTCGATCGTGCGCTCACCATGGAAGCCTCGCGCCGCAAGTCCGAGATCAGCAGCATCTCGAGCATCGACGTGCTGGGTCCCTACCAGGTCCAGATCAATCTGAGCGAGCCTTCGGTGCCGCTGCTGGCCGCGCTGACCGACCGCGCGGGCATGATCATCAGCCCCAAGGCCGGCGAAGAGTTGGGTGAGAACTTCACCAACAGCCCTGTCTGCTCGGGTCCCTACAAGTTCGTCGAACACATTGCGCAGGACCGCATCGTCCTAGAAAAGTTCGCCGAATACCACGACGCGGACAACTACCACTTCGATCGCCTGGTCTATCGTGGCATGCCCGATGGCAATGTGCGCCTGCTCAACTTGCGCTCGGGCCAGATGGACCTGATCGAGCGCCTTGCCGCGACCGACGTTCCGGCGGTTCAGGGCGAAAGCAACCTCGCGGTCGCTCCCGTCGTGGGCCTGGGCTATTATGGCGTAACCTTCAATATTACGGGTTCGGGCGCCGACCTCGACGCCGGCAAGCAGGCTGCCGTTCGCGAGGCCTTCAGCCTAGCCGTCGATCGCGACGCCATCAACCAGGTTGTGTTCGAAGGCCAGTTCACCACCGGCAACCAGCCCTTCCCGCCCAGCAGCCCCTTCTACGACCAGAACTTCCCCATTCCCGCTCGCGACCTTGACGCTGCCCGCGCCAAGATGGCCGAAGCCGGCGTGAGCTCGGTCGATGTGGAATTGCTGGTGCCCACCGACGCCGAGCGTCAGCAGGTCGCCCAGATCATCCAGGCCATGGTTGGTGAAGTCGGCATCAATGTCGAAATCAAGCCGACCGAGCTGATGACCTTGCTCGACATCGCCCGCGAAGGCGCCTTCGAAGCTCACCTTGTGGGCTGGAGCGGCCGCGTCGATCCGGACCTTAACATCACGCCCATGCTCGCTTGCGGTGCGGCCGGCAATGATGCGCACTACTGCAACGAGGAACTGGACGCGATCATGACCGAAGCGCGCGCCGTCGGGGACACCGAAAAGCGCAAGGCCAAATACGCCCAGGCCATCGAGATCCTGCTGCGCGACCTGCCGATCGTTTATCTCTACCATTCGCAGTGGATCTTCGCCCACAACGCCAATCTGTCCGGCTTCCAGCCCTTCCCCGACGGCATCATCCGTCTGGGTGGCGTGACCCGCCAGGACTAAGCACAGGCATTACCGCTGCAATGAGCACGCCCACTCCGCTTCAAACCCTGTCAGCCCGCCCAGAAGAACGGGCTGACCCTGCCACCAACCCGGTTCTCGAGGTCAACGATCTGCGCGTCGTATTTGCCGGCGAAGATCGCACCGTAACCGCGGTTGATGGCGTGAGCTTTGTTGTCCGCAAGGGCCGCACGCTCGCCATCGTGGGTGAGTCAGGCAGCGGCAAGAGCGTGACCTCGCTGGCGGTAATGCGCCTCCTGCCCCAAGACAGCGCCCGCATCTCGGGCGCTGTCAATTTCGCCGGCCGCGAACTTCTGAGTGAACCGCACGGGACCATTCGCGACCTGCGCGGCAATCGCATCGCCATGATCTTTCAGGAGCCGATGACCTCGCTGAATCCCTCCTATACGGTCGGGGACCAGATCAGCGAAGCCATCCTGCGCCACCGCAAAGTGTCCAAACAGGCAGCAGCGGAACGGACGATCGAGATGCTGCGCCTTGTGCGCATCCCCTCGCCCGAAACCCGCTACCACCAATATCCGCATAATCTGTCGGGCGGCATGCGCCAGCGCGTGATGATCGCCATGGCCCTCGCCTGCGATCCCGAACTGCTGATTGCCGACGAACCCACCACGGCGCTCGACGTCACCATCCAGGCGCAGGTGCTCGAACTGATGGGCGAGCTGCAGGAGAAAACCGGCACCGCCATCATCCTCATCACCCATGATCTGGGCGTTGTGGCTGAAGCCTGTGACGACGTTATCGTCATGTATGCCGGCCAGGTGGTCGAGCAATGCTCGGTCGAACAGCTCTTCGCCTTTCCCGAACACCCCTATACCGTTGGCCTGCTGGGCTCCCTCCCTCGGCTTGATGGCAAGCGCGAGCGCCTGACGGCGATCAGCGGGACCGTGCCCGACATGGCCAATCCGCCGAGCGGCTGCCGCTTCCGCGCCCGCTGCCCCTTCAGCATCGACAAATGCGCCGAGATGCCAGACCTGCTGGAAGTCTCGCCGGGCCATTTCAGCCGCTGCTGGCGCACTCCGCTGGAGAACCTCGTCCCATGACCGCCTCCACCGTTTCAGCCCAGACTGCGCCGGCCGTTCACCCGATTGTCGAAATCCGCGGCATCGAAAAGCAGTTCGTCGCCAAGAGCAGCTTCCTGGGTCGCCCGCTGGCCAGCGTCAAAGCCGTTGACGACGTGTCGTTGGCGCTGATGCCGGGCGAAATCCTCGCCATTGTCGGCGAATCCGGTTGCGGCAAATCCACGGTCGGGCGCCTGCTGATGCGCCTGATCGAGCCGACCGCCGGGCAGGTCTGGATCGACGGGGAAGATGTCACCAAGCTCGGCCACGCCGCCATGCGCCGCCGCCGGCACAAGGTGCAGCTGATCTTCCAGGATCCCTATGCCTCGCTCAATCCGCGCATGACCATCGGCCAGACCATTGCCGAACCGCTGATGCTGCACAATGTGGTGCCCGCCAATCAGCGCCGCCAGCGCGTCGCCGAACTGCTGGAAATGGTTGGCCTGCGGCCCGAACAGGCCAACCGTTATCCGCACGAGTTCTCCGGCGGCCAGCGCCAGCGCGTCGTGATTGCCCGCGCCCTCGCCTCCGAGCCGCGCGCCATAATCTGCGATGAAGCCGTCTCAGCTCTCGACGTCTCCATCCAGGCCCAGATTCTCAATTTGCTCAAAGATTTGCAGAAGCGACTTGGACTGGCGCTGGTGTTCATTTCCCACGATCTGGGCGTGGTCAAGCACATCGCCGACCGCGTTGCCGTCATGTATTTGGGCAAGCTCGTGGAGATCGGCACCGCCGACATGATCTTTGGCGCCCCGCGCCATCCCTATACCCGCGCGCTGCTGGCCGCGATCCCCGTCGCCGCGCCCACCAAGCGCGAAACGAGTGCCGCGACCTTGCAGGGCGATCTGCCCAGCCCGCTAGCACCCCCGCAGGGCTGCCGCTTGCACACCCGCTGCCCCCATGCCCGCCCCGCTTGCAAGGACGTGGATATGCGGCTCGATGTTGAACCCAATGGCCACGCCAATGCCTGCGCCTTCTGGCGCGAATTGCCCGACCCTGGCCCGGTGACCCGGACTGACGCCAGCCGCAATCCTAAGCTCGAGCAGCTCTTTGCCGCCTTCGAGACGGCCCCGCTTGCCGCAGTCGGGAGGAACTAGAACATGTGGAGCCTATTTGCCCGCCGCCTCCTGCAGCTGGTCCCGACGGTGTTCCTGCTGTCGCTGATCATCTTCTCGCTCCAGCATCTCCTGCCTGGCGATCCAGCGCTGATCCTCGCCGGCGAGAACCCCGATGCCGAAACGGTGGCCGCCATCCGCGCACAGTACCATCTCGATCAGCCTATTTTCGTTCAGTATCTCTACTGGGTGCGGGGCGTGTTCTCGGGCGATCTGGGCATGTCCATGCGCCATGGCCAGCCCGTCGCCTCACTGATCCTGCTCAAACTGCCGGTGACGCTGCAGCTCGCCGTGATGGGCATCGTCATCGCCCTGCTGCTCGGCATTGCCGGCGGCGTTATCTCGGCCCTCAAGCGCAACACCCCGGTCGACTACGTCACCAATGTGGTGTCGCTGGCCGGCATCTCGATACCCAATTTCTGGCTCGGGATCATGATGATCCTGTTCTTCTCCATCTATCTGCGCTGGCTGCCGGCCTCGGGCTATGTCAGCCCCGGCGAAAACTGGCAGATGAACCTAGCCACCACGATCATGCCGGCCTTCGTGCTGGGCTGCAGCATTGCCGGCGTCATCATGCGCCACACGCGCGGGGCCATGATCCAGGCGCTGCAGAGCGACTATGTCCGCACCGCCCGCGCCAAGGGCCTGAGCGAATGGGTCGTGCTGTTCAAGCACGCCATGCGCAATGCGCTCACGCCGATCATCACGCTTGGTGCGCTGGAGTTCGGTGCCCTGCTCTCGGGGGCGGTACTGACCGAGCAGATCTTCACCATCCCCGGCTTTGGCAAGCTGATCGTGGATGCCGTGTTCACCCGGGACTATCCCGTGGTGCAGGGCGTCGTCCTGGTGACGGCTCTCTTTTACATCATCCTCAATCTCCTGGCCGATATCGGCTATATCCTTGTTAATCCTCGTCTGAGGAGCTGATCTTGGCCGCAATCTCTTCTTCTGCGCCGCGCACCAACCCACTAACCGTCTGGACCCAACATCGCGTCTGGCGCCGCCTCGTGCGGCACAAAAGCGCCATGTTCGGCCTGATCATCGTAGTGTTCATGGTGCTGGTCGCGATCTTGGCGCCCCTCATCGCACCCTATGATCCGACGGCGCAAAGCTGGACGGCCGTCCGCAAGCCACCCAGCCCCGAATTCTGGATGGGCACCGACGAGGCCGGGCGCGACATCCTTTCGCGCATCATCTATGGCGCCCGCGCTTCGCTGATGGCGGGCCTGACCTCGGTCGCCATTGCTATCGCCATCGGCGTGCCGCTTGGGCTCGCCGCCGGCTTCATCGGCGGCTTTGTCGATGGCCTCATCAGCCGTTTTACCGACGCGATGCTGGCCTGCCCCTTCCTGATCCTTGCCATTGCACTTGCCGCTTTTCTGGGGCCCAGCCTCACCAATGCCATGCTCGCCATTGGTATCACCGCCATGCCGCTCTTTATCCGGTTGACGCGCGGTCAGGTCCTGCAGATCAAGAGCGAGGAATATGTGGAAGCCGCGAGCGCCGTCGGCAATCCGCGCTGGCGCATCGCCTTCCGGCATATCCTACCCAATATCCTGCCCCAGCTGATGGTGCAAAGCACGCTGACGATTGCGGCGGCCATTATCGCCGAAGCCAGCATGTCCTTCCTCGGCCTCGGCCTGCAGCCCCCCGCTCCCTCTTGGGGCTCGATGCTCAACACCGCGCAGCGCTTCATGGGCAATGCGCCCTGGATGGCACTTTGGCCAGGCATGGCGATCTTCATCACCGTCCTGTCCTTCAACCTGCTGGGCGACGGTTTGCGTGATGCACTCGATCCACGCTCCAAGTAGGAAAGCGCGCGGACGGGTTGCAATCTGAGCGCCAAAGCCTCACCTACGCAGACATACAGAAAGAGGCATCCATGGCGCGCAAACCCAATTACGACTTCGAACGGCGGGAACGCGAGCGGCTGCAAAAGCAGAAAAAGGCTGAACGAGCCGAAGCCAAGCTCAAACCCGCCGGCGAAACCGAGAACACCGATCCCGACCAGACCTCCAGCGAGCAGTAGATGGCTTCGCAGGGATCGACCTATGGGCTGCAAACACTGCTTCTTGTCAGGGCCGGAGCGTGAAGTCGCCCCCGCCCCCGGACCAGGCAGATTCGTTGCGCCAGCTGGGTTGGGGAACATTTCTCCAGGACCAGCTTTCGGCCGGGGAGGCAGAGTTTACCCCAGCCAGGATCGATGCCGTGCACCGTGCGAGGCTCACCGCGCTCTCGGCAACTGGCCAGATCGACATCGATCTACCGGTGCGTACCGACACGGCTGACTTCGCCGTCGGGGACTGGGTCCTCGCTGATCCCCTGACAGGGCTCCTGCACCGACGGCTGGAGCGCAAAACGCTGTTGCAGCGTCCCGGCGAGGGCCGAAGGCCGGCCCAGCTCGTCGCGGCCAATGTCGATACCCTGCTGGTTGTCGTTTCCTGCAATGCCGACTTCAACACCGCTCGGCTCGAGCGCTACCTCGCTTTCGCCAATGATGCAGGAACCGAACCCGTTATCGTCTTGACCAAAGCCGACATGGCCAGCGACCCAGCCGATTACCTGCGCCAGGCCAAGGGCCTGCAGCGCGACCTGGTTGCGCTTACACTCAACGCTCGCTCGCCTGATGCCGCGTTGGCGCTGCAGCCCTGGTGCGGGGCTGGCTCCACAGTAGCCGTGGTCGGCTCATCGGGCGTTGGCAAATCTACCTTGGTCAATACGCTGGTGGGTGAAACCGGAGAGCCGCCACAGCAAACCGGAAGGGTCCGGGAGACTGACTCAAAAGGGCGCCACACAACGACGTCGCGCTCTCTTCACGCCATTCAAGGTGGCGGCTGGGTGATCGACACACCCGGCGTGCGCAGCCTGCATTTGAAGGATGTCGGCCAAGGCATCGACATGCTGTTTGCCGAAATCACCGAGCTTGCCCCCGCTTGCAAGTTCCGCAACTGCAGCCACGATCACGAGCCAGGATGCGCCGTTCGCGCAGCTGTGGCGGCAGGCACGCTCGACCCGGAGCGATTGGCCCGCTGGCGAAAACTGCAGCTGGAAAGCGGCGGCAAAGGCCACTAGGTAGGGCCTAAGTTGCACCATTAAGGGGTGGTTCGCCGACTTGCGGGCGAGCTATTCGCGGAATGCATCACCGCCAGATCACAGTCCCGCGATGTAACAGATTTGATCGACCTTCTTCACACATCGCTAACCATCAGCGGCGCACCGTCCATGCAGGAGAACACCCTCATGAACGCTGAACTGCATCCCGATACCAAGCCGACGCGCCATTTGATCATGAAGGAAGACAAGGTGGACCCGATGTGGGCTGCCGACGAGGACGATCGACGTGCCGCCATTATCCGCCGCGCCGCGGCCGGAGCCCGCAAGGCGCTGCGCGAGCGGAAGTGAGTTTCAGCTCCAACCCTCTTGATCGTTGCTGAGGCCAAGATCCACTGAGTTCATCCACGGTGGGCGCCACTCCGCTCTGGACCAATTGATGTGTCCATGCCAGGAGGAACCCCGTCCGGCCCGAACCATTTGGCTCGCAGCTTGAGTTAAATATCAGGAGTTTGGATGAGTAAGGCTGTTGGCGCGGACGGCTCGCTTCTTTCCGCTGCGACCCCATCCCTCTCCTGGATTTCGGTGGCGCGTCACGCGCCATACTTTGTCGATGAAACCGGCGCCCCCTGGACACCCATTGGGCAGAACGACGCCATCAGCTGGCCCGAACTCAATGGCCTCTTCCGTCGGCGTGACGTTGAAAGCGTGGAAAAGCACCTGCTCTGGCTCAAGGACAGCGGGGTCACCTGTCTGCGGCTGATGCTGGAATATGCCCAGGTCCGGCATCGCTATTTCGAACGCCCCGCTGGCCGCTACGCGCCTTCCATGGTGCAGTTCTGGGATGACCTATTTGCCCTTTGCGAGCGCATCGGCCTGCGCCTGCTCCTGACCCCGGTCGATACGTTCTGGACCTGGCTGCATTGGCGCTGGCACCCTTGGAACACGGCCAATGGCGGTCCGCTCCGCTCGCCCACGGAGATCCTCACCTGCCCCGAAACCCGGCAGCTGATCAAGGCAAGGCTGGGCTTTGCCGCCCGCCGCTGGGGTGGATCAGGCGCGCTCTTTGCTTGGGATCTGTGGAACGAAATTCACCCCGCTCAAGCCGGCGACAGCGCCGACAACTTTTCTGAATTCATCCATGACCTCTCCAGCTATGTCCGTGAACTGGAAACCGAACTCTACGGCCGCGCTCATCCCCAGACCGTTTCCGTCTTCGGGCCCGAGTTGACGTGGAAGCCGCATATGGCTCTGCACGAGCATATCTTCCGCCATCCGGATCTCGATTTCGCAACCATCCATATCTATGGCTCGGGGCCGATCGACAATCCCAAGGACACGGTGCAGCCGGCCGTCCTGTTTGGCCAGATCGTTCGCGACAGTCTCGCCGAGATCCGCGACAACCGTCCCTTTCTCGATACCGAGCACGGCCCGATCCACAGCTTCAAGGATAAGAAGAAAACTCTGCCCGAAGCATTCGACGACGAGTATTTCCGCCATATCTCCTGGGCCCATCTCGCCTCGGGTGCGGTGGGCGGCGGCATGCGCTGGCCCAATCGCCATCCCCATGTGCTGACGCCCGGCATGCGCCGCGCACAAAAGGCCATGGCCGACTTTCTGCCGCTCCTGAACTGGACCGAGTTCAGGCGCCGCAACCTCAACGCCGAGATCACCGCCGAAGGCTTTCACGCCTTTGGCTGCGGCGACGCCCAGCAGGCACTGCTCTGGCTCTTGCGCCGCGATGAACTGGCAGCGGATGGGCGGGTGCGAACCGACGTTTCCGCCCGCTCAACCATGGTCCGTGTTCCTGGCATTGCCGAAGGCACTTACCAGGTCACGGGCTGGAACACTTCGGATGGGCGCGCTCTCGACCAGCATGTCGCCAGTGCCCGGAACGGAGCGCTTGAATTCACGCCGCAGCCAATCGTGGCTGATCGCGCTTTCGCCATCACGCCGCTTTAGCCGAAGCGTGACCCTGGACACGACCGCTCATAACGGTCTGGCTCCAGGTTCGTCGGCAACGACGCCCTGCCCTTAGCTTGCAGCGGGACGATACGCGACCGAGCGCTGATATAGCGCCACCAAACGCTCGATCTTGGCTTCCTCGATCACGGTCACCTTGGGCGTGCCCAGCCGGCCCGAGGGGTCCACCACGGTCATGCCGCGGGTGATGCCGGGTGCCAGCGCCACATCGATCGATGCTTCGATCGTCTTGGTCACGATGTCGGGCTCGATCACGGCCGCAGCGGCTAGCGGGTCGACGAAGCGGAAATGGTCTTCCCCGCCATAGCCGATATTGGTCTGCCGGGCATGATGGGCCAGGGCCAGCGAGAACTGCTTTTCGGAGCACTCGGGGAGCGCTGCGAACATCGCATCCACTTCCGCCCCGGTCATGTAATGGGTAACGCAGGGCTCCCAGGGGGCCACGAGGGTCTCGATCTCGGCCCCGAACACGATCGCGGCCGCCTCGGGGTCGGCATAGATATTGAACTCTGCCGCGGGCGTGGTGTTGCCGCGGCCATAAACCGTGGCGCCCATGATCGTCAGCTGTCCGATGCCGCCCACGATGTCCGGGGCGACCCGCAGGGCCAGCGCCAGATTGGTCAGCGGCCCGATCATCAGGATATCGATCTTGTCGCCGGCAGCGGCCGCTGCGCGTAGGCTCGAAACGAGGAAGCCAACCGCATCTTCGCTGGCAGGCTGCCCCGTTTGCGTCGGGCGCGGTGCACCGCCAAGGCCATCTTCACCATGGATATATTTGGCATCGATGATGGGCTGGGTCAGCGGCCGTGCCGCCCCCTTGTGCACGGGCACATCGCCCGCCCCGCCCACGGCGAGAACCGCCAGAATGTTCCGCGCGGCGGCATCAAGCCCCACATTGCCAAACACGGTGGTGATGGCATCGGGCGTGCGCCCCGCTGCGATTAGCATCAGCAGCGCCTGCGCGTCGTCGACGCCACCATCGGTATCGAGAATAAACTTGCGAACCATAAAACTACCCTTTGCGCCGCTGGGCAGCTGGCCCGCACTTTGGTCCGGGCCAGCCAAACGGCATTAGAAACGCTTACGCCGCCGCGCCCCGGAGGGGCGTTGCGACGCTCGGCTTCCGCTTAACCCGGCAGCGCGGCGATGTCAGGGCTTAAGCGCACAAGAGGAATGTTAATTTCGCGCGAGTAGCAGGCGCGGTAAACGCGCCCACCGTTCGGATTACAGCGGCACGGCGCTGAAATCGTCGGCATAAACGCCGACCGAAGCGGTCCCGTCGGCTGTCACCGAGCCGCGATACATGCCTTCGGTGTTGTGCGGCATGGCAATGCGCCCCTCGGCATCCACCGCAATGAGCCCGGCGCCGCACTGGTCTTCCGTCAGATCGGCAATGGCAGCCTGTGCAGCATCCGCCACAGCTTCCCCGCGATAGCGGATGCGCGCGGCAATGTCATGGGCCGTGCCACGGCGGATGAAATACTCGCCCAGGCCCGTGCAGGACACCGCCACCACGCCATTGCAGGCATAGGTGCCGGCCCCGATCACCGGTGTGTCGCCAACGCGGCCAACGCGCTTATAGGTATAGCCGCCGGTCGAGGTCGCCGCGGCCAGATTGCCCTGATCGTCAAACGCCACCGCACCCACGGTGCCGTGCTTTTCGGCTTCGCTGCGCGGCCGCATCAGCAGGCCCGCCTTTTCTTCCTGGGCCCGCAGCCAGTGCTGCTGGCGCAGCGGCGTCGTGAAATAGGACTGCTCCACCATTTCGAGCCCCTGCTCGCGCGCAAAGGCATCGGCACCGCCGGCCGACAAGAGCACGCAATCACTGTCATCCATCACCCGGCGCGCCGCACGCACCGGGTTGCGGATGGCACGGGCGGAGGCGACGGCCCCTGCTGCACGGGTGCGGCCGTCCATGATGGCGGCATCCAGCTCATGGTCGCCGGCGGCATTGAGCACCGCGCCATGGCCGGCATTGAAGCTCGGGTGGTTCTCAAGCGCCACCACGGCCGCTTCCACCGCATCAACCGCCAACCCACCACGGGAGAGGACGTCCCAGCCGGCGCGCAGCGCATCACGCAGACCATCCCGGGCGGCCTGGTAGGTCTCGGGCGTAAAGTTGGCACGCGGAATGGTGCCGGCGCCGCCGTGGATCACAAGACTTGCCATGCTTTATGCCTCTTCCGAATAACGGGCTTGGAGATAGTTGAGATAGGGCGCGATCTCGACCGAACGCCCGGTCACGCGCTGCAGCAGTTCATCGCGCGAGAAGCGGCGCCCGTGCTGCCAGATATTGTCGCGCAGCCAGCCGGCAAGCGGCACATAATCACCTGCTTCGCTTAAGGCGATCACTTCGGGAACGGTCTTGCGTGCCGTTTCCATCAGCTGCGCTGCCGTGATGTTGCCGATCGTATAGGTCGGGAACGAGCCGAGGTAACCCACCGACCAGTGGATATCCTGCAGGCACCCCTGCAGGTCATCGGGAACATCCAGCCCCAGATCGCGCTTGATTGCCTTGTTCCACTCGCCTGGCACATCCGCGACAGCCACGCTGCCATCGAGCATGGCCTGCTCGAGTTCCACCCGCAGCATGATGTGGAAGTCGTAGCTCATCTCGTCGGACTCGACGCGGGTCAGGCCCGGCGAAACGCGGGTCACGCCCTTGTAGAACTCCTCGGCAGTGACATCGTCATAAACGCCCGGCACATCGCTGCGCAGATCGTCCATATGCCGCTGCCAGAATGAGCGGCTGCGCCCGACATGGTTTTCCCAGAGGCGCGACTGCGATTCATGGGCGCCAAAGCTGGTCCCGCCCACGGCATAAAGCCCGATGAGGTCGGTCGCGAGCACCGAGCGGGTCAGCTCGGGCGCAATGTTCTGCTCGTAGAGCCCGTGGCCGGTTTCATGCAGCGTGCCGAACAGCGCCATCGGCATGTAGTTGGGACGATAGCGCGTGGTCAGGCGCACATCGTTGCGCGTGAACGACACCTCGAACGGATGCACCGAAATATCGAGCCGGCCGCGGTTCTGATCGAAAGTGAACGCCTCCGCCATCCGGGCGGCGAATTTGCGCTGCAGCGCCGGATCCACCGTGCGGAACAGGAAATCGCTGCGCGGCGCGGGACGGGCCACGGCCGCGTCGTAGATCGGCTTAAGTCCGGCCCGCAGGGCGCTGAAAAGACTCGTCAAACTAGCGGCGGTCTCGCCGGGTTCATAGAGCCCGACCAGGGCATCATAGGGATGATCCTGCCAGCAAATCGCATCGGCATAAAGCTTGGAGAGGCGCAGCATTTCCGCCAGGTGCGGCGCAAAGATCGAAAAGTCATTGGCCTGCCGGGCAGCAATCCAGGCATCATTGGCCACCGAATGCTGGGCGGCGCGCTCGCGGACCAGCTCACCAGGGACGCGCAGGTGGAAATCGATAGCTTCCTTGGCCTGCGCCACACTGCGCCGCTCGATGGAGTCTTCGGGCAGATCAGCGGTTGCCTCGTCCGCCGCCGCGGTCAGCTCGCGCGTCTTGCTGTCGACGATCAGATCGCGCGCCAGACCCGTGAGGGTCCCCACCTGTTCGGAGCGCGTGACGCTGGCTTGGGCCGGCATCATCGTGCGCGCATCCCAGTTGAGGATGTTCACGGCATTGAGCACGTCGTTGACCGCGCCGAAGCGGGTGACGAAATCCTGGTATGCAGTCATGTCAGTCAGGCTCCTGTGCCACCGTCATAAAGGTGGCAGGCAACATCGCCGGGGGCACCGGCGGCAGGCTTGAGAACGGGACGGTCAACCTTGCAGCGGGGCCCCGCATGGGGGCAGCGCGGATGAAACGGGCACCCTGGCGGCGGATTGAGCGGCGAGGGAATTTCCCCGACCACGGCCGAAAACGCACCGCGCCCAGCACCCAGCTTGGGCACGCTGTCGAGCAAGGCCCGCGTATAGGGATGGGCCGGCGCATCGAAGAGCGGCACGGCATCGGCTAGCTCCACGATCCGCCCCAGATACATGATGGCGACGCGGTCCGATACGTGACGCACAACGCTGAGGTCGTGGCTGATGAAGACGGCGGTGAGCCCAAGCGTCTGCCGCAGATCGAGGAAGAGGTTCAGCACCTGCGCCTGGATCGACACGTCGAGCGACGCTACCGGCTCGTCCAGCACCAGCAGTTCGGGCTGCATGGCCAAGGCGCGCGCAATGGCCACGCGCTGACGCTGGCCGCCCGAGAACTGGTGCGGGAAGCGGCGGCGCGTGCTGGGATCGAGACCCACCCGGCGCAGCATGTCGGCGACATAGCTGTCAGCGCCGCTGGCCGGCACGAGCTTGTGGTGCACGGGGCCTTCGGCCACCGTGTCGCCCACGCGCATGCGTGGATCCAGACTCGAAAACGGGTCCTGATGCACCATCTGCACGCGGGTCGTCAGCTTGCGCGGGCGCCCGCCCGTGCTGGTGGCCACAGGCTTGCCGTCAAGGGTGATGGCCCCGTCGCTCGGGTCATAAATGCCGGCAATCATCCGCCCAAGGGTGGATTTCCCACAGCCCGACTCCCCGACGAGGCCGACCACTTCCCCTTTTTGGACGCCCAGACTGACGTCCGTTACCGCATGCACGGTCTGCGTGCGGTCTTTACCGCCTAGCTTATGGGCGATCTTGTCGGTCAGGGCCGGGCGGCGCACGAAGCGCTTGGAGGCGTTGGTGATGGCAAGGATCGGCTGGTTCATGCCGCGCCCTCCAGAATGGGGTGGTAACAACGCACCATGGTGTCGTCGACCGGCGCCAATGGCGGCATGGTTCGGCAGATCTCGGTGGCGCGCGGGCAGCGCGGCTGGAATGGGCAGCCCGGCGGCAGATTGGCCAGCGAAGGGGTCGAACCCTTGATCTGCGCCAGCTTCTCGCCGCGCTTGGCTTGGCTCGGCACCGAAGCGATCAGCCCGGCCGTATAGGGGTGCTTGGGGTGAGCCAGCACGGCCGCGCTTTCCCCCGACTCCACGATGCGGCCCGCATACATCACCGCAATATCGTCCGCGAGGCTCGACACCACCGACAGGTCGTGGGTCACCCAGACAAAGGCTGTGCCGGTGCTATCGGCGAGCCGGCGCACCTCGGCCAGGATCTGGCTCTGGATCGACACGTCAAGCGCCGTGGTCGGCTCGTCGGCAATGATCACCGCGGGCTTGTGCAGCAGCGCAATAGCAATGGCCACGCGCTGGCGCATCCCGCCGGACAAATGATGCGGGTAGACATCGAGCCGCTCATCGGGAGCGGGAATACCCACCAGCGCGAGCGCATCCCGGGCGCGCTTGCGCGCGTCGGCGGTGGAGATTTTGACATGCGCCTTGAGCGCCGCCACCATCTGCGTGCCGATTTTGAGCACGGGATTGAGCGTCATCATCGGATCCTGGAAAATCATCGAGATGACGGCCCCGCGCGTTTTGCGCATGGCCTCGTTGTCGAGGCTCGCCAGATCGGTCCCGTTCAGCAGTATCCGGCCACCGACGATCTTGCCCGGTGCATCCACCAGCCGCAGGATCGAATAACCGGTGACCGACTTGCCCGAACCGGACTCGCCAACCAGTCCCAGGATGCGACCTTTGCCGACGGAGAAGGATACCCCGTCTACGGCCTTGAGCACGCCCTTGCGGGTAAAGAAGTGGGTCTGCAGTTCTTCCACAGACAGAACGGCATCACTCATTGGCCGCGCCTCGGATTAAGCACATGCCGAACCTGATCGCCGACAAGATTGATTGAAACGATGGTGATCACCAGCGCGACACCCGGATAAACCGAGATCCAGAACCGGCCCGACAGCAGATACTGGAAGCCGTTGGAGATCAGCGCGCCGAGTGAGGGCTCGGTGAGCGGCAGCCCGAGGCCGAGGAACGACAGCGTCGCTTCCAGCGCAATGGCACTGGCCACCTGCACCGTCGCCACCACGATCAGAGGCGGCAGCGAATTGGGCAGCAGGTGCCGCAGGAGGATGATGTGCGCCGGCAAGGGCGTGGCGATTGCCGCCTCGATATAGTCCTTGTCGCGCTCGGCACTGGCCGAACCATGAATGGTGCGGGCGAAATAGGCGTATTGCGCCACGACCAGCGCCGTCACCAACTGCCACAGCCCCTGCCCCAGCATCGCGGTCAGCACGAGGGCGAGCAGGATCGCCGGCATCGACAGCTGCAGATCGACCACGCGCATGATCAGCGCCTCGACCCGGCCGCCCTTGAAGGCGGCGACGAGGCCAATGGTCATGCCAACGAGCAATGCCAGGGCACCCGACATCAGCCCGATCAGCAGCGAGATGCGCAATCCATAAAAGATCGCCGACAGCAGGTCGCGACCCGCCGCATCCGTGCCCAGCACATGCACATAGCCGCCCGACCCAACGCTGCCTGGCGGCAGGCGCGAGTCAAACAGATCGAGCTTGGCCAGGTCATACGGGTTCTGTGGCGACAGCCAGGGTGCAAAGATGGCGATCAGCACGATGGCGACGATAACCACCAGCGAGACCAGCGCCACCTTACTCTCGGAGAACTCGCTCCAGAAGTCGCGCAGCCGTGTGCGCCAGGTTTCAACCTGAAGATCTTCAACCATGCTCATGCCGACCGCCTCGCGCGAATACGCGGATCGAGAATGCCGTACAGCAGATCGACCACCAGATTGATGAGAACAAAAAGGAGCACCACCAGTATGAGGTAAGCCACCATGACGGGGCGATCGAGCACCATGATGGAGTCGATGATCAGCTTGCCGACGCCGGGCCAATTAAAGATTGTCTCGGTCACGACGGCAAAGGCCAAGGTCGAACCGAATTCGAGGCCGAACACGGTCACGATCGGGATCGATATGTTCTTGAGCACATGCAGGCCCACGACCTTGCTTTCCTTGAGACCCTGGGCGCGCGCAAAGCGCACATAGTCTGAGCTCATCGCCTCAAGCGTGCCCGCGCGGGCGAGCCGGATCAGCAGGCCCATATTGAACAGCGCGAGGTTAAAGGCTGGCAGGATGATGTAGCTCCAGCCCTCGGGCGTGAAGAACGAGAAGGGCACGCCGAGAAGGTCGCTGGTCGGTCCGCGCCCGCCTGAAGGCAGCCAATGCAGCTGCACGGCGAAGGTCAGCACCAGCAACAAGCCCACCCAGAAGGTCGGCAACGAAAAGCCGAGGATCGACAGCGCCATGATGGCCTTGGACGAAAACGCCCGTGGCCGGTAGCCGGCCCAGATCCCGAGGGGTACACCGACTACGGCGGCCATCAAAATGGCGCCCAGCGCCAACTCAAAAGTCGCTGGCAAGCGCGAAAAGATCAGATCAAGTACGGGTACGCGGTACACGAATGACTGGCCGAACTCGCCCTGCAGCACATTGCCTACGAACACGAAATACTGCTCGTACAGCGGCCGGTCGAAGCCGTACTGCCGGATGAGGTTTTCTCGAATTTCCTGGGTTGAGGCCGGATCGATCATCACATCGATAGGATTGCCGATGGCGTAAACGCCAATAAACACCAGGATCGACATGACCACCACGACGATGGCTGCCTGGAAAATACGTTGGATGAAGAATCCCAAGAACAGGAAATCCGCTAGCGTGAAGCCCTGAGCGGGCTCAACAGGTTGAGGGGAAGCGCCCGGCTGTCAGCTGAACAGCCGGGCGTCGAGAGCTTTACTGAGCGACAGGCTGGATCAGGTGGGCGAGCGTTTCCTGGTCAACACGCGGCTCGAAGGTCAGCGTATCGGCCTTGGCCGCCCAAACAGTCTGGATGATCACGGTCGGGATCAGCACACGGTCGTTCATCGAGAGCTCGGTAGCCTGCTTGTAGAGCCCACGGCGCTTTTCATCATCCAGCGTGCGCGAGCCTTCCTCGAGCAGAGCATCGATCTCTGGATTGGAGTAGCCCGACTTGTTGAACGCGCCGAGACCATTTTCCGGATCAGCGGTGTGCACCAGCGAACCATAGGTATAGGACGCTTCGCCCGTCAACGTACCCCAGCCCGAGAGCCAGAGGCTGAATTCGCCAGCCTGCTGGGCCGGGAAGAACACCGTGCCGTTAAGTGCATTGGCGTTGATCTTGAGACCAGCACGCGCCCACATCTGCGACAGGGCCTCGCACACAGCAGCATCACCGGGGAGACGGTTGTTGGTGCAGGCAAAGTCGAGCTCGAAACCGTTGGGGTAGCCAGCTTCCGCCAGCAGTGCCTTGGCACGTTCGAGGTCGTACTCACGAACCGGCAGATCGGTGGAGCCGCCAAAGAACGTGGCTGGCATCAGCTGGTTGGCGGGCTTGCCCAGGCCTTCCAGCACGACTTCCGACAGGATGTCGCGGTTGATGGCGAGGTCCATGGCCTCACGAACGCGCAGGTCCTTGAGCGGGTTTTCAGCGATCTCGGCGCCGTTCACCTTCGCCTTGACTGGCAACTCATCCTTCACGTTGGGCGTGATGTTGAGGATGTAGACGCTGTCGGCGATGAAGGTGTCGAGACGCGAGTCATTCTGCATGGCAGCATAATCGGTCGCCGGCACATAGTTGATCAGGTCAACTTCACCGGACTGGAGAGCCGCAACGCGCGATGCGTCATTGGGGATTTCCTTGCGGACGACATTTTCCCAATGGGCTGGCTCGCCCCAATATTCCTCATTGCGCACGAGGACGAGGTCGCCCTTGGGCTGCCAGGACACGAACTTGTAGGGACCGGTGCCGATAGCGGCCTTGCCGGAGTTGAACTCTTCATTGCCCACTTCCCCGATCTCGGAGGACACCACGAACAGGCGGATGAAGTCGTTGGGGAGCGTGGCGGCCGTGCCCTTGGTGTGGACATGCACGGTGTAGTCGTCGATGACCTCAACCGAATCCACCGACTTGGTGTAGATGGTCATGCTCATTGGGCCAGTGACCTGCGGAATGCGATCGATCGAGAACTTGACGTCCTCGGCGGTCAGGTCGGAGCCGTCATGAAACTTGACGCCTTCCCGGATCTTGAATTCCCAGGTGTCGTCATCGACTGGCGTCCACGAAGTGGCGATCGCCGGCTGCAGCTGCAGATCCTTGTCGACGCCGATCAGCGTGTCGAAGATATGACGGAGCGATTCAGCCTGGCTGCCCAGGGTCGACCAATGCGGATCGATGGAGTCAGGACCGGCGCGCACGCCGATCGTCAGGTCGTCAGCCATGACCTGGGCGGACAGAGTTGTGGAGCCGATCAGGGCTAAGGTGAGGGCGAGGACGGCATTCTTCCGGAAAAGCATTTGAACCCCTTGATTACGTGGCGCCACTGTTCAATCCTGTACTGACTGACTAGAACGCTTGCGCCCAAACGGAACCAGATCGGCCCTTGATGTCAAGCTCTCCTCGCACTAATCTGCCGGAAAAACGATCAAATCGTTCTGACCGCCTAGGACATGCGCAGGCTGAGCTAATCCTGGCCACATTTGCTGCGAAACTCGACCGCTCACTGCCCGTCCCACTCGGCGTGCAGCTCCAGGGCCTTATCCAATACGGCATTGCGCTCGGTGATCTCCCGGCCGGAATGCGGCTCCCCTCTGTACGCGAGCTGGCGGAAAGCGCCGGCGTAGCCCCCATGACCATTGTGGGCGTCTACAACGAACTCAAGCAGCAAAAACTGATCGAGTCCCGCGGCAGTTCGGGCACATTCGTGGCCAAGACCGAGAGCTTGCCCGACCCCACGGTGTTCCAGCGGCTTAATCCTGCCATCGACGCCCTGCTGCAACTGGGGCAAAGCCTGGGCGTGGACGCTGGCAGGATCACCGCCATGATTGCCGGTCGCGCCGGCCATCTGCGGTTCCAGCAGGCAAACGGGCTCAATCTCGTGCTGGTGGGCTTGTTTGCCGATGCGACCCAGGCCTATGCCGACCACATTCGCCCGAACTTGCCCGCAACTGACACTCTTGTTGCAGTAACCGTCGACGCTTTGCGCAATGGAGCGCCCCTCCCCCCTGCCGACCTGATCCTAACCTTCGCCAACCGGCGGGCTGAAGTCGAGCAGATCGTTGGCACCAATATCCCGGTGCTCGGCCTTCAGTTTATTGCCTCGGAGGCCACCCGAACGCGCCTCGCCGGCCTCGATCCAAGCATGCGGGTCGGCATCGTCTCCATCTTCCCCCAGTTCATGGCGATGATGAAGTCCGGCGTCATGCGCTTTTGCCCTCATGTGACCAGCACGGCGATCACCATGGCCGACGATCCCGAGCTCGAACGCTTTATCGAGCAGGTCGACGTCGTGGTTTATGCCACCGGCCTCGACTGGATGGCCGCCAAGGTCGCCCCTCATCAGCAGGCCTTCGAATACCGGCACGCGCCGGACCGCACCTTCGTGCAGCAACACGTCCTGCCGCTGCTTGATACCCTGAGAAACAATACCACTGCCAAGGAGACAGCATGAAAATCGCCGACATGAATTGGTTTCAGGTCGAAACTTACCTGAAATCGGATGACCGGGCGATCGTGCCTCTCGGCTCTACCGAACAGCACGCCTATCTGAGCAATGCGGTGGACTCGATTCTTGCCGAGAAGATCTCGGTGGAAGCTGCTGAACCTTATGGCATTCCGGTGTTCCCGGCCCTGGCTTTTGGCATCACCCCCTATTTCGCCACCTATCCCGGCAGCATCACGCTGCGCATGGATACCTATGGGCGCATCATCACCGATATTCTCGATAGCCTCGCGAGCACTGGCTTCAAGCGCGTACTGTTCGTGAACGGGCATGGCGGCAACACGCCCGGCCAGACGGCCGCGCTCGAATGGCTCAACAGCAACCCCGATTGCCGCATTCGCTGGCACAACTGGTGGAACGCCCCCAAGACCCTCGCCAAGGTGCACGCCATCGATCCCGTGGCTTCGCACGCTTCCTGGATGGAGAACTTCCCCTGGACGCGCCTGCCCAATATCGGCATGCCCGACGAGCAAAAGCCGATGGCCGATCTCGACAAGCTCAAGACCATGGACGCCGGCAAGGTCAAGGACTACCTCGGCGACGGCAATTTCGGCGGCCGCTACCAGCGCTCGGACGAAGACATGCAGGCGATCTGGGACGTTGCCATTGCTGAAACCCGCGCGCTGATCGAGGACGGCTGGGCATGACCGACACCATCCTGATCTGGGGCGGCGGCGCCATTGGCGGCACGCTCAGCGCCTTCATGGCCCGCGCCGGCGAGGATGTGCTGCTGGTGGACATCGTCCCCGAGCACGTCGCTGCCATCAACGAAAATGGCCTGCTCATCGAAGGGCCGGTGGAAACCTTCACTCAGCCCATGAAGGCGGCCCTGCCCGCTGAGGTCACCGGCAAGTTCAAGACCGTGATCCTGGCGGTCAAGGCCCAGCACACCGAAGCGGCGATCGAGGCCCTGCGGCCGTTCCTGGCTGATGACGGCTATGTTGTGTCGGCCCAGAATGGCCTCAACGAACTCACCATCGGCAAGCTGATCGGCCCCGAGCGCACCATTGGCTGCTTTGTCAATTTCGGCGCCGATTGGCTCGAAGCGGGCAAGATCCTCCTGGGCAATCGCGGCAAGGTGGCGATTGGCGAACTCGACGGCTCGGTCACCGACCGGCTGCGCGAAGTGCATCGCCTATTCTCGCTCTACGAGCCTGATGCCGAGCTCACCACCAATATCTGGGGCTATCTCTGGGGCAAGATGGGCTATGGCGGCATGCTGTTTGCCACCGCCCTCACCCCCGCCTCGATGTCGGACAACTTCGCCAGCACCAAGCATGCCCCGGTCTTCGAAGGTCTCGGCCGCGAGGTGATGGCCGTCGCCCGTGCCCGTGGCGTGACGCCCTTGGGCTTCAACGGCTTTGATCCCGCCGCCTTCATGCCGGGCTCCTCAACCGAGGACGCCAAGCGCTCCATTGCCGCCATGGAAGAACACAACCGCCACACCGCCAAGACCCATTCGGGCGTATGGCGCGACATCGCCGTGCGCAAGCGCAAGACCGAGGTGGACGCGCAATTCGCCATCATCATCGATCTGGCCAAGGAAGCGAGCGTTGACGCCCCGATCACCAGGCGCTTGGTCGATCTGGTGCACGAAGTGGAAAATGGCCGTCCCCAATCCTGGGATGTTCTCGATGAGTTGTTGGCAGCATGCAGCTAGATTTCACCGGTAAACGCGCGGTTGTCACCGGCGCCGCCCAAGGCATTGGCCGCTCCATCGTTGCGGCGCTGGTTGAAGCCGGCGCCCGCGTCGTGGCTCTTGACCTGGACCCACAAGGGCTCGTCGAAGCCAAGGCCGCAGGTGCTGAACACACCATGATCCTTGATCTGTCCGACCGCAGTCAGGTGCAGGCAAGGTTCAGCGAAATCAACGCCCTGCTCGGGGGCATTGACGTTCTGGCTCTGGCCGCCGGCGGCGTGCGGGGCCAGGTGGCCCAGCCGCTGGAAAACGTCTCCGAGCATGATTGGCATCAGCTCTTTGCCGCCAATGTGGACGCCGCCTTCTGGTGCGCCCAGGCTGCCGCGCCTGGGATGAAAGCGCAAAAAGACGGGCGCATTGTCACCATCGCGTCGGGCGCTGGCTTGCGCCCGAGCCTGACCGGCATCCAGGCCTATAGCTCGGCCAAGCACGCCCTTGTGGGCCTGACCAAGCAGCTCGCGCTGGAACTTGGGCCCCACGGCGTCACGGTCAACAGTGTCGCCCCTGGCTTTGTGCTGTCCAATCCCGCCACCCAGCGGCAATGGGAAAGCTATGGTGAGGCGGGGCAAAAGGCGCTTGTTGACTCCATTCATCTCCGCCGGCTGGGCGAGCCCGCCGATATTGCCAAGGCCGTGCTGTTCCTAGCCTCCGAACATGCCAGCTGGATCACCGGGCAGATCCTGAGCGTGGATGGCGGCCGCGCCTGATCTAAAAGGAGCCGCCCCCAGGGCGGCTCCACTGGCAAAGCGCGGGCTGCTGGCGCGCAGTGCCCGCTCGATCAAACCGGCTTACTGTGAAGCCTCGGCGCCGCCTTCCAGCGACTCTGGTGCCGTGACGTCACGCTGCGGACCTGCGGCATTGAACGAGCTGACCACGACGGCCCCGATGCCGAGAACCAGAAAAATTGCGAGAGCGATAAGAACGTTTCTCATAGGGCCTCCTGTCCGTGAGCTAACGGTCAGATCTCGCCTGCGGTTCAATTCTCCCCGTGTTAATCCCGCAGCGGATCGCCCGAGGCACTCCGTGGCATGCTCACCTATGCCGCCTGGGAACGCCCATCCTGTGGCAAGCGTGGCGTTGTCATTGAAATTCGCCCGTAGCGGCAATGACTTGCACCGTCACACAGGTGTTGCACATCCGTTATAAAACCGTCGCCACGGCTTCATAGGTTGGCCGGGTCACAGCGCGGGCCCGGACTTGCCGGATCGGCTAACACGATAAAGACGAACTCCGAAAAGGGAACCACATGAAAACTGCACTTCTTGCCAGTGCTGCAGCCGTTGCGCTTGTTGCCGGCTCCACTGCTGCGTTCGCCCAGACCCGCGATACCATCCAGATCGCCGGCTCCTCCACCGTTCTGCCTTTCGCGTCGATCGTCGCTGAAGAATTCGGCGCAGCTTTCCCTGAATTCAACACGCCAGTTGTTGGCTCCGGCGGCACGGGCGGTGGCTTGTCCCAGTTCTGCGCTGGCGTTGGCGACAACACCATCGACATTGCCAATGCATCCCGCCAGATCCGCGACGGCGAGCGCGAAGCCTGCACCGCCGCCGGCGTGACTGACATCCGGGAAATCCAGTTCGGCTTTGATGGCATCGTCTTTGCCTCTGCCGCATCGGGCCCCGACTTCGCCCTCACTCCTGTCCATGTCTACAAGGCAATCGCGGACAAGGTCGTTGTGGACGGCGAGCTCGTGGACAATCCCTACACCAACTGGTCCGAAATCGATCCTTCGCTGCCCGACCAGCCCATCATGTTGGCGGTTCCCGCTTCGAACCACGGCACGCGTGAAGTGTTCCAGGAACGCGTTGTGGACGCCGGTTGCGAGGAAGCCGGGCTGCCTGAAGGGCTGAGCGAGGACGAAGCAGAAGCCGCTTGCACCACTTACCGTCAGGACGTGGTCACCGAGATCTCGGGTGACTACACCGAAACTCTGGCGCGTCTCAACTCCGACCCCAACACCGTCGGCGTTTTCGGACTCTCCTTTTACGAGCAGAACACCGATACCCTGAAGGTCGCCACCGTTGACGGTGTAACGCCCTCCAAGGAAACCGTTGCAGCGGGTGAATACCCTGTCAGCCGTCCGCTGTTCTTTTACGTCAAGGGCCAGCATATCGGCGTCATCCCGGGCCTTGAAGATTATGTCGCCTTCTTCCTGTCAGAGGCCGTTTCCGGCGAAGGCGGCGTGCTTGAAGCTGCCGGCCTGATTCCCCAGCCCGCCGAAAAAACCGAAGAAGTTATGGCCGCTTTCGAAGCTGGCCCGACCCAGTAATCGATCCGGCGGGCCACCCTGGAAGGTGGCCCGCTCCCTTATGTGCGGGAGCATCGCATGAATTCCCTTGCTGTTGCCGGCCTCTTGCTGGTGTTGCTCGGCTTGTCCTACCAGACGGGTTGGTCGCGCAGCCGCGCTCTTGCCACAACCAGTGGCCAGAAGGTCCATTCGCGCCCGCAATATCACGGTGCCTATACCGCCATCTGGACCATGATCCCCGCCCTGCTGGTTCTGCTGCTCTGGGCCTGGTTCGGTGGCGAGATTACTCACAACTACATCGTCGCGCAAATTCCCCTCGAAACCCTCCAGTCGCTCGACCAGACCGGCCTGAACGCCACCATCGGCCGCATCCAGGCTATCGCCTCGGGCTTTGGCGTTGCTGGCGAAGTCGCCCCCTATGAGCAAGCCGCCGGGGAGCACCTGCGCTGGTTCCAAATGCTCACCAGTGCCGGCGTGCTGCTGGTCGCCGCCCTATGTGGTGGTGCCGCGCTTCTTTACGCCCGCAAGCGCATCACTGCCCGTCTTCGCGCCCGCAACGCAGTGGAGCGGGTCATCAACATCGGTTTGCTGCTTTGCTCGGCGGTCGCAATCCTCACCACCCTTGGGATTGTTGCGTCCCTGCTGACCGAAGCCATCCGCTTCTTCACCTTCATTCATCCGCTAGATTTCTTCTTCGGTACAGTTTGGGCCCCCAATAATGCCCCCGCTGCCGGCAATTACGGCCGCTACGGGCTGCTCCCGCTCCTCGCCGGCACGCTGATGATCACCGCCATCGCGATGCTGGTGGCCGTACCTTTAGGTCTGATGGCCGCCATTTATCTCAGCCAATATGCGCCGCGCCGGCTGCGGGCCGTCGCCAAGCCCTTGATCGAGGTGCTGGCCGGCATTCCGACCATCGTCTTCGGGTTTTTCGCACTCGTGACCGTCGGGCCATTCCTGCGCGACTTCGGCCGTCTGGTCGGGCTCAACATCAATGCCACCAGCGCCCTCACCGCGGGCATTGTCATGGGCATCATGATCATCCCCTTTGTCTCCTCGCTCAGCGACGACATTCTCAACCAGGTGCCACGCACTCTGCGCGATGGTTCATACGGGCTTGGGGCCACCCAGAGCGAAACCATCCGAAAAGTGCTGCTGCCCGCCGCGCTGCCGGGCATCGTTGGCGCCTTTTTGCTGGCTGTCAGCCGCGCCATTGGCGAAACCATGATTGTGGTGCTTGCCGCCGGCAATGCACCCGTGCTGCGCGGCAACCCCTTCGAGCCCGTTGCAACCATCACCGTGTCCATCGTCAACCAGCTCACCGGTGATACCGATTTCTCCGGCCCTCAGTCCCTCGTCGGCTTTGCCCTGGGGCTCACCCTCTTCGTGATTACCCTCTGCCTCAACATCTTCGCGCTTTATATCGTCCGCCGCTTCCGGGAGCAGTACGAGTAACATGGCCACCACCCTCACCACTGCCCCCCGCGAAATCTCCCAGCAGCGCACGCGCCTGGTCCGGTCGGGCTTGCGCCGTCGGCACCGGAACGAAGCGATCTTTCGAGGGCTGGGCATCGGCGCCATTGTTCTGGCACTGGGCTTTGTCGCCCTCCTGTTCGTGGATGTGACCCGCAAGGGGATCCCGGCTTTCGTCCAGTCCAACCTGCATCTGGAGGTGTTCTTCGATCCCGCCATCATCGATGTCGGCCCTGCGCCCGTGGCGGGCGAATTCGCCTCGCCCGCGGAATATCAGGCGGCGGATTTGCGCTGGCGGCGTGAACTGGCTTTGTTGAACTGGAACCGCATCCTAGAGGCCGCGCTGCTCGCCAAGCTGCCGCCGGGGACCGAGATCACCTCGCGCGAACTCCTCTCGATTCCGGAAACCAATGCCCGCCATCAACTCCGGGAGATGTTCGTTGCCGATCCAGCGCTGCTTGGCCGCACTGTGCCGGTGGACGTTCTCGCCTCGGCCAACGCCGATAATTGGATCAAGGGCAACATCAACCGCTCGCTCGGCGATGCGCAGCAGCAGCTGTCACCGGCCGCCCGTAGCGTGATCGATGCCTTTGAGGCGAACGGCACCGTCACCAATGGCTTTGCCTGGTCACTGTTCACCAATGCCGATAGCCGCGCCGCGCCGGCCTCCGCGGGCCTGCTGGGCGCCTTTGTGGGCTCCCTTTACATGATGCTGATCGTGATCGTCCTGGCCGTTCCTATCGGCGTCGCCGCGGCGATCTATCTCGAGGAATTTGCGCCCAAGTCGCGGCTGACCGACTTCATCGAGGTCAACATCAACAACCTCGCCGCCGTGCCCTCCATCGTCTTCGGTCTGCTCGGCGCCGCGGTCTTCATCAACTACATGCACCTGCCCATCTCGGCTCCCTTGGTTGGTGGTCTGGTGCTGACGCTGATGACGCTTCCCACCATCATCATCGCGACCCGTGGCGCGCTGCTGGGCGTTTCCCCCGCCCTGCGCCAAGCCGCCTTGGGCATGGGGGCCAGCAAGACGCAGATGGTGTTCCATCATGTACTGCCGGTGACGCTTCCCTCCATCCTCACGGCCACCATTCTGGGCGTCGCCCACGCCCTTGGTGAAACAGCGCCGCTCCTGCTGATCGGCATGAAGGCCTTTGTGGCCCAGGTGCCCGCTACCCCGCTCGATCAGGCCACCGCCCTGCCCGTCCAGATCTATCTCTGGCAGGGCAACGAGAACCGCAACTTCTTTGAACCGCGCACGGCAGCGGCCATCATGGTGCTGCTCGGCGTCATGATCGTGCTGAACGGCACTGCCATCTATCTGCGCTCGCGCCTCGAAAAGCGCGTCTGATCGACCTCACGCAACAAGGACATCGAAAATGGACATGCTTGCCGGTAAGGTGAAGTTGACCCAACAATCAGTGACTAGCGCCATGAACCCGTCTGCCGCCTTGGATCGTCCTATCCGGATCGAAGCCCGGGACGTAACCGTCCACTACGGCGCCAAGCAGGCTTTGTTCGGCATCTCCATCGACATCCCCGATCGCGCGGTGACCTCGTTTATCGGCCCCTCGGGATGCGGCAAGTCGACTTTCCTGCGCTGCATCAACCGCATGAACGACACCATCGAAGGCGCTCGAGTCGGCGGCACCATCAAGCTCGACGGCGAAGACATCTACGATCCCGCGCTCGACGTGGTGGAACTGCGCGCCCGGATCGGCATGGTGTTCCAAAAGCCCAACCCGTTCCCCAAATCCATCTACGAGAACGTCGCCTACGGACCGCGCATTCACGGCTTGGCGCGCAACAAGTCCGATCTCGACGAGATCGTTGTCTCCTCGCTCCGCAAGGCCGGTCTCTTCGAGGAGGTCAAGGATCGCCTCAACGAGCCCGGCACCGGCCTGTCGGGCGGTCAGCAGCAGCGTTTGTGCATTGCCCGCGCCATCGCCGTCGGCCCCGAGGTCATCCTCATGGACGAGCCCTGCTCAGCCCTTGATCCGATCGCCACCGCCATCATCGAAGAACTGATCGATGAGTTGCGCGAGAACTACACCATCGTCATCGTCACCCACTCCATGCAACAGGCAGCGCGTGTGTCGCAGAAAACCGCGTTCTTCCACCTGGGCAAGCTGATCGAGGAAGGGGTGACCGAAGACATCTTCACCAACCCGGTCCACAAGCAGACGCAAGACTATATCATGGGCCGCATCGGCTGATTTGCCCGGCACCAACGGAGGAAACGCCATGCCCGCCACTAAAGACCACATCGTAACGTCCTACAGCGACGAACTGGTCGCGCTTGCCCAGGCCATTGCCGAAATGGGCGGCATGGTGGAACTCGCCATCGAGAACGGCACCAAGTCGCTGCTGAAGCTTGACCGCGAACTGGCCGACCTCACCATCATCGCCGACCAGCGCATCGACGACATGCAGCGCCGCATCGACGACATGGCTGTGTCCATGATCGCCCGGCGCCAGCCCATGGCTTCGGACCTGCGCGCCATCATCACCGCGATCCACGTCGCTCAGGACCTGGAGCGCGTCGGTGACATGGCCAAGCAACTGGCCCGCCGCTCGCTCAAACTCGAAGGCATGAACCTACAGCCCACCTTCTATAACGGCGTCAAGAACATGACGGCGCTGGTGCTGGGCCAGATCAAGAACGCACTCGATGCCTATTCGAACCGCGACGCTGCCGCTGCCATCGAGGTTTGCAATCGCGACGACGAGGTCGATGCCATGCACACTTCGCTCTTCCGCGAACTGCTGACCTATATGATGGAAGACCCGCGCAACATTACCACCTGCACCCATCTCCTGTTCTGCGCCAAAAGCCTGGAGCGGATCGGCGATCACGCCACCAACATTGCCGAGCGGGCCTACTACCTGCAAACCGGCCGGCAGCTTACGGGCGACGTTCAGGAACTGCACCGCACGCAAATCAAAGCATAGCACGCACCAAGGTTTATTTTGGCGCCACCCTGCCCCTAGGGAAAGGGATTGCGCAGTTGAACAATCGGGCCAATGAGCCCGACTGGAGGGTAACCCATGCCAGCCACAATTCTTGTTGTCGAAGACGAAGAAGACCTCTCGATCCTGCTGCGCTACAATCTCGAGGCGGAGGGCTTTGCGGTGCTCACGGCCGAAACCGGCAATGATGCGCTCGAGCATATCAAGGACAAGGTTCCCGACTTGATCCTGCTCGATTGGATGCTGCCCGAGATTTCCGGCATCGAGCTGTGCCGGCGCCTCCGTGCCCGCCAGGAAACCGCATTGATCCCCATTATCATGCTGACCGCCCGCGGCGAGGAAGAAGAGCGCATCCGGGGTTTGGCGACCGGCGCCGATGACTACATGGTCAAGCCCTTCTCGGTGCCTGAACTGGTTGCCCGGGTGCGGGCCCTGCTGCGCCGCGCCAGCCCAAATCTCGTCACCGCCTCGCTCAAGCTGGGTGACTTGGAACTCGATCGCACCACTCACCGGGTGCGCCGCGGCAGCCGCGACGTCCATCTTGGCCCTACTGAATACCGCCTGCTGGAATATTTGATGCGCCATCCCGGCCGGGTTTATTCACGCGAGCAGTTGCTGGACGGCGTTTGGGGCAATGAGGTTTATGTCGATGAACGTACAGTTGATGTGCACATCGGCCGCCTGCGCCGCGCGATCAACCGGGGCCGCGATGCCGATCCGATCCGCACCGTGCGGGGCGCTGGTTATGCCTTTGACGAGCGTTTCGCCCAGCCCGCCTGAGCGATCCTGCTCTCGCCTGTTGATAATTTTGTAACGATCTGCTCAAGCGGTTTGTTAAAAGCCGGGCTGCTAACGCTGTTTTCTTGAGGGAACGGCGGGGCAGTGCATGACCACCACGGATCAACGCCTGATCGACGAGCTTGCCAACCAGCCGGCTCCGGCGTCCACGACGTCCGGCGGCGGCATCACCCTGCAGCGCGGCCTCGCCGCTGCGGAGCCGGCGTGGCGCGCTCTTGAGCGCGAGGCGATCTTCACGCCCTACCAGCGCTTCGACTGGATTGCCGAGATTGCCCGCTCCCAGCAGCTCGAAGATTCGGACTTCGTCACCCTCCTGATCGAATTTGATGGCAGCCCCGCCGCCCTGCTTCCCTTGCATCTTCACCGCAAGGCCGGCTGCACCTTTGCGGCCATTCCCGGCTCCTCCTTTGGCAACAGCGACTGGATGCCTGTTCGGCGCGATGCTGCGGCGCTTCTTACCCGACCCGTGCTGAACCGGGCCTTTGCCCAATTGCGAGACGAGGCCGGCGTCGATGTGCTCAGCTTCGAGCACCTGCCTGCCCAATGGCGGGGCATTGACAATCCCCTGCTGAGCTTTCCCCATCAGCCTTCGCCAGACCATTTCTATTATGCGGACATTGCGCCCACCATGCTCGAAACGCTCCCGAAAAAGCGGCGGGTCGATATCCTGCGCGGGCGTCGCCGGCTCGAAGAAACGCTAGGTCCCGTCACGTTGCGCCGCGCCACAACGCTCGAGCACATCGACCAAGTCCATGCGGCCTTCCTTGAGCATCGCTCCGTGCGATTCCGGCAAATGGGCGTGCCAAATGTCTTTGCCGAGCCTCACTTCCGCGCCTTGTTCCGGGATGGGGCCATTGCCGGCGCCAGCGAGGACAAGCCGGCCGTAGCGCTCCATGCGCTTTATGTCGGCGAAGAAATCGTGGCGACGGCGGTAGGCACCTATTCCCCCTGCCATTATTCGCAATACATCAACTCCAACACGGACGGGCCGGCCTCCAAATACAGCCTTGTGGGCCTCCTGATGTTCCTGCTGGTGGAAGATCTTATCGCCGCCGGCATCAGCAGCATCGATATGGGCGTGGGCGATTTCGCCTACAAAACCTCCTGGACCCAGAAGACGCCGATCAACGACGCGGCGATTGCGCTAAGCGCTAAGGGCACTGCCGCCGCCGCCCTCCTTAATGGCAAGCGCGCGCTTAAGCGGCACATCAAGCAGAACGACAAGCTTTGGAGCTTTGCCAAGCAGCTGCGCCAGTGGCGCCAGCCAAAACCCGACTGATCGACCCTATCCTGCAGCTGGACGACGGGCCACAAGGCTCGTGACGATCAGATAGGTCAACACCAGCGCTCCCGCCGTGATCATCACCGCCAGCAGTACCAACCCGGTCTTGGGCGAAACCGGTGCACTCGACACCACCGGATGCGACACCAGGCGCATATCAGGGAATGCAGCGCCCCCGTCTACCTGAGCCCGCGCCGCTTCGGCCTGCTGCAGGTAACGCTCGAGGACGCTACGTTGCGCCGCCGCATCGCGCTGCAGCGCCGCGAGGGCCACGCTGTCGCGCTCTTCCCCGCCGACGGATTGTTGCAAGATCTGCTGGTCGGCCGCCAGTGCCTCAGCCAGAGCCGCTTCAGTCTCGGCCTGCCGATCCGTCTGGTCAGCAATGTGCCGCGCGGCGGTAGCGAGTTGCGCATCGACAACCGCAATCTGCGCCCGCAATCCCAGAACATTCGGATGGTTGAACGATAAACTGCTGGCTTGCTGCGCCAGCTGTCCCTGCAGACTGGCCCGGAGCTGAATGAGACTTCTGCCCCTTGCGTCCGCCGCCAGTTCCGTGCTGCCCACCAGCGAACCTCCTAGCGCCAGGCGCTGCCGCAGCACCGCCGCACGCGCCCTGAAGCTCAAACTGCGCTCCTCAGCCGCAAGCCGCCGCCCCGCCATGTCGCTCAATTGGCTGCCAACCATGCTGCCCTCCGGCAGGTCGCCAATCGTCCCCCGCGCAATGCGGAACTTGGCCACGGCGTCCTCGGCTTGAAACACTCGCTGCCGCAACTCCGGTATCGTGCTCTCAAGCCACGCTAATGCCTGCCGGGCATCGTCGAGCCCCTGCTGCGCCCGTCGGGCGATCGCGGTTTCGGCGATGCTCAGCGCCAATTGGCGTGCCAATTCGGGTGCACGGGCCCGGGTCTTCAGCCAGATTATCGCGGTTCCCAGTTCGCTCGTTACCAGCGTACGCTCTTCGAGCGCCAGCACCGCCGCGTCAAACGCCGCCTGCCCCGTTTTGCCGCCGTTGAACTCGGCTTGCTGCGCCAGCCCGAGCTGCGCCACCACATCCATCAAAGTGTCGCGTGACCGCAGCAATTGCACATTGCTGGAAATGGTCGCTCGGTCCGGAACTGATACGGACGCTGGCTGACCCGCCCCGAAGTAGTTGGGTCGTGGCTCCACCAGGATCGTGGCCGAAGATTCATAAAGCCGGGGAACGCGTGACACGGCAACATATGCCAGCACGGGCACCACAAGGAGCACCAGCAGCGCGGCCCACCGGCGCGCCCAGATAATTCCGAGCAGCTGATAAAGGTCGATCTGGGAGTCAAACGCGCGCAAGCAACTGGCCTCTAACGGCAGGAACCGGGGCAGCCTAGTGCCTTTCCATGTTCACGCCGTTAACCGCGGGTGGAAATGCTTGGGAAAGCATAGAAACAGCAACACGACTGGCGCTCAGCCCCAATCATCTTCCCTCCCAATTGTTGCTAATTGCAGCGAGATTTTCTTCATTCTTGCTGGCTAGGTTTTTGCCCAGTAATTGGGGGCAGAAGTGAACAGCAAGCGTCTTGTTATCTCAGGGGTGCTGGGCGGGCTCGTCCTCGCCTTCCTCGCCGTCATGGCAGTTTCGATTTTGCGCGAAGTGCCCGGCACCAACAGCTACGCGCTGCTCGCCCAATCCTGGCTCGAAGGGCGGCTCGATACCACCGGGCCGTGCTTTGACGGCGACTGCGCGCTTTATGAGGGCCGCACCTATGTGGTGTTTCCGCCCGCCCCCGGACTGGTGGTGCTGCCCTTCGTGGCCATCTTCGGCAGCAGCTTTCACTTCTTTACGCCGCTGACCATGCTGGCCTTTGGCCTTACCGGCTGGCTCTGGTGGCGCATTGCCAACCAGGCCGTGCGCCTCAATCGTGACCTGGCCATCCTGCTCGTGCTGCTGGTGCTGTTCGCAACCCCACTGGCCTTTGTCGCCATTCGCGGCGATCGGGTTTGGTTCTTCGCCCAAAGCTGGGGAACCTTGTTCAGCACTTCAGCCATCTATTTCGCGCTGGTGCGACGCAACGGTTTGCTCGCGGGTCTCTTCATCGCACTCGCCTTCCTGTCGCGGCAGATGACGATCCTTTACCTGCCCTTCCTCTACATCCTCCTGCTCGAAGATGGCGTGCCCCTGTTCCGCATCGATCGGGCCGCATGGCGGCGAGCCTTTACCCTTGCTGCCTTCCCCATTCTCGGGGTGCTGATCTACCTCGCCTACAACTATGTGCGCTTCGATTCCTTCACCGAAACGGGCTACAACTATATCTTCCCACCCCAGTTCGACACAGGGGAGACGGCGGGCAACTTCCTTGTCTCGCGGGTACGCGAAATCGGGATCTTTGCCCCCGCTTACTTCATCTTCAACTTCATCTACATGTTCATCGCCGGCCCGCATGTGGATTTCACCGGCCCTTATCTGACCGAGATGGGCGGCTTTGACACCAATGGCGCGTCCCTATTCCTCGTCACGCCAGTGCTGTTGTGGGTGTTTCTGGGTAACTGGAACCGCAGCTTCTGGTGGGGTCTGGGCACCTGCGCCGCCATTCTTGGCTTGACGCTGCTCTACCATTCCAACGGCTTCTCGCAATATGCCGCCCAGCGCTTCACCCTAGACTGGCTGCCCATCCTGCTGCTGCTGCTAGCGCGGGCCCTTAAGCCCGGACACGCGCCGCCGCTGTCCATTCTGCTGGCCTATTCCATGCTCGTTACGCTGGCGATGATCGTGCTGGGGGGCGTGCTCGCAATGGGCTGACGCTTCCCGCCCGCCTGAGGGTCATAGCCCTCGGGCGGCCTGCTTGCGCAAAGCGGGCAGCCGCAGGTCTGGATCGGCCCGGACAGTCACGCCCCAGATCAACCCTACGACCAGGAAATAATGCCGCCAGTGATCGGTATCGATCACGCCCGATTGCAGCGCGAGCGGGATAAACACCGCCAGTGCCGGGATCAGCAGCTTGCGCCGGCTCCGGTCGGCCAGGCCGCGGAACCCGCGCCACAACGTCGCCAGCACCAGCAGGTAATAACAGGCGCCGCCACCCCAGCCATAGGCCTGGATCACAGTGACATAGGTGTTGTGCGGCTGCTCGATGATGCGCAGATTGTGGAACTCGGTCGGTCCAAGTCCCAGCGGATGCGATAGCGCCAGATCGAACGCATAGCCCTGCCGCCCAAACCGCCCGGTATCGCCGGTATCATAATCCTGCGTGACGCTGGCCCGCTCCTCGAACAGGCTCCCCACTGCCGGGATACTCAGCAACCCGGCGAACGCGATCATGATCACAAACAAGCCCGCCAGCGCCAGGAGCAGCATCCGCACCTTGTCGCGAGCATAAGCTTCCAGAAAAAAGCACAAGCCGAACACCAGCAGCGACGACAGGGCAAAATGCCCCCATGCCGCCCGTGAAAAGCTCATGAACACGCCGATCATCACCAGCATGAACAAGATGGCGGGGATAAAGAGCTTGCCGCCGCGCAGGAAAAACACGTCGCGCAGCACATACATGGCCGGCAGGATCAGGAAGGGGCCATACACATTGGGGTCCTTGAACAGCCCCTTGGCGCGACCATACAGCACAAAGGCATCAGCGCCCGGCATGAGGCCGAGATAAGCCAAGACGCCGAGCACTGACGACAGCACGGCGATAGCCATATAAGCACGAACGATCAGCCGGACCCGCCGTTCCGGAGCTTCACCCACGAAGTTCGCGACGAAATAGCTGGTGATGAACAGGAAGATCGTCACCGCGACAAAGGTGAAAGCCTCGGTCAGTGGCGTGTAGCGCACCTGGAACGCTGCGATAAGCCCGAACGGGATAAACGCCGTCGTCAGCAGCAGCAACGGGATAGTCGAACTAAAAAGGCTCATCCCCGCAGCCAGTGCCATGGCAAGCACCAGCACGAAGCTGAACTCATAAGGCGAGGGCTCGAACAGCACGACGCCACCCGAGAACACCCATATCGCCACCGTTGCGTGTAACAGCCAGAGCGCGCGCTCGCGCAGGAAGCCGCGCCCTAGCCGAGTGCCGATACCTGTGTGAGGCGCAAGGGCGCCCGCCATTTCAGCCATGAGCCGGCCCTGCAGCGCTGCGGCGCCGCCTGACGCCTATCGCGGCAACACTACGGAGTTGCGCGTGAAGGAAGTGCTAAGCACACGGAGGGATTTTAGCCCCGCCCCGCCGCGCCTTAACCCCGCTCTCGCCGCAACTCGCTAGCCTTGAACAAAGGAGTACCGGCAATGATCCAGCGACGCAGCATCTTGGCCCTGGGTGTGATGGCGAGCGCCGCAGCACTAGCTTCCCCCCTGCGCGCCCAACCGGCCCTTGACGCATCAGCCTTTGGCCTCGATGGCACGTCGAGCGCCAACCAGTCCGGTGCCCTGCAAGCCGCCATCGACGCCGCCACCGGCCTGGGGCAGCCGCTCGCCCTCCCCTCCGGCACCTACGCGGTCGCCGATATCCGCATCGCGGCTCCCCTCCGCCTGCAGGGCTCGGGCCAGACCATCCTGGCGCTCGCCGCCGGCGGCGACAGCATCCTTTCCATCGAGAACACCGCCGACGTCATCCTTGATGGCCTCACCTTCGCTGGCAACGGCAATGGCACCGGCCGCAGCGATACCGGCCTTGTCCAACTGGTGGACGCCACTGACACCACGCTGCGCGATTGCCGCTTCACCGATGCCCCGGCCCAGGGCCTCCTCCTGGCGCGCAGTGCCGCTTCCATAACCGGCTGCAGCTTTTCGCGAAGTGCCGACGCTGCCATCTGTTCGATCGACAGCTTGGGCCTGCTCATCTCTGGCAACCGCATCAACGGTTGCGGCAATGGCGGCATTCTGATCTGGCGCAGCGAACCGGGCTGGGATCGCTCCATCATCACCAACAATGCGGTCGGCAGCATCGACTGGCGCGACGGCGGCAATGGCCAGAACGGCAACGGCATCAACATTTTCCGCGCTGACGGCGTGATCGTTTCGGACAACCAGATCAGCGACTGCGCCTTCTCGGCCATTCGCCTCAACACGGCCAACGACACCCAGATCACCGGCAACACCTGCACCAATGGCGGCGAGATCGCGATCTATTCCGAATTCGCCTTTGCCGGCTCGATCATCGCCAACAATCTGGTGGATGGCGCCGCCGGCGGCATTTCCATGACCAATTGGGACAATGGGGGGCGCCTCGCCATGTGCTCGGGCAATATCGTGCGCAACATCACCGCCACCTCCCGCACCAATCCCGACGTCAATCCCTATGGCATCGCCGCCGAAGCAGACGCCGTCATCTCGGGTAATATTATCGATGCCGTGCCCGGCATCGGCATCGGCGTGGGCTGGGGGCCGTTCCTGCGGGATGTGCTCGTAAGCGACAATCTGATCCGCGGCACCGAGCGCGGCATCGTCGTCAGCGTCGCCGAGGGCGCGGGCGCCGCCCGGATCACCGGCAACTTGATCTCCGAAACCCTGCATCCAATCGTGGGCGCGCGCTGGAACGAGATCGCCTCGACGCGCCTCCAGGACGATGCGGGCCAGTTCCCTGCCCTCACCGTCTCCGGCAATACGCTGCACTAAGCCGCCTCAATAAGGCGTGCCGTCCTTGTGTGTGAAGCGCCAGCCCTCGGGCGTGTGGTTGGCGACGAGATCGTCATGGGGATAGCTGCCGACATCGCCTGGGCTGCGATCGCCGATCTCGAGATAGACCGCGGAATCCCAGGAGCGGTTTTCCAGATGGTGGCTGATGCCGCCGGCGGCAAAGCCAGCGCACATCCCCGCCTCAAGCCGCATTTCGGTCTCGCCCGCAACCAGCCACAGCTCGCCTTCGAGCACGTAAACGAACTCGTCCTGACGGCTGTGCCGGTGCTGGAGGGCGCTGACCGCCCCCGGATTGAGCGTCGTGCGGTTGACGCCAAAATTGCGTAAGCCGAATAGGTCGCCCAGCGGTTGCTTGACCCGCCCTTCCATCCGCACCGCAAATACCGGCGGATAGTTTGACGGCTTGGTGCGAACCGGGGCCTCGGCGGCAATGATGGCCAATGGGGTCGCCGCTCGCGGGTCTGCCTTGTCCATCATTGCCCTCCTGGGTAGGCCTAGCCGGCCGCGGTATAGGCGGTCTTGACCACGGTGAAGAACTCGGCCGCATACTTGCCCTGCTCGCGCGGGCCATAGCTCGAGCCCTTGCGGCCACCAAACGGCACGTGGAAGTCCACGCCGGCGGTGGGCACATTGACCATCACCATGCCCGCTTCCGCATTGCGCTTGAAGTGGGTGGCATATTTGAGCGAGGTCGTGACGATACCGGCCGACAAACCGAACGGCGTGTCGTTGGAAACAGCCAGCGCTTCCTCGTAATCCTTGACCCGGATCACCGAAGCGACCGGCCCGAAGATTTCCTCGCGCGAGATGCGCATCTGGTTGGTGGTTTCGGTAAAGAGCGTCGGCTGGAGGAAATAGCCCTCGGTGTCCTTCTGGACGCGCTCGCCGCCGGCCACCAGCTTGGCGCCTTCCTGCTTGCCGATCGCGATATAGTCGGTGTCCTGCTTGAGCTGGCTGGGATCAACCACCGGCCCGATCTCGGTGTTCTTGTCCAGCGCATGGCCGACGCGCAGATTGCGGGCGCGCTCGGCGAGACCCTCGACGAACGCATCATGAATGCCTTCGGTCACGATCACGCGCGAAGAGGCCGTGCAGCGCTGGCCGGTCGAGAAGAACGCCGACTGCGCCACGCTTTCGATCGCGACCTTGAGGTCCGCGTCGTCCAGCACCACGACCGGGTTCTTGCCGCCCATTTCGAGCTGGAACTTGCGGTTGTGCTCGATGGAAGCTGCAGCCACGCGCTTGCCGGTGCCGACCGAGCCGGTAAAGCTGATCGCGGTCACATCGGGGCTGTCGAGCAGGGCCTGGCCCACGACCGAGCCTTTACCCATGACGAGGTTGAGCACGCCCTTGGGCAGTCCCGCGCGCTGCAGGATATCAACGATCGCCCAGGTCGAGCCGGGCACAAGGTCGGCGGGCTTGATCACGACGGTATTGCCATAGCAAAGCGCCGGCGCAATCTTCCAGCTCGGGATGGCGATGGGGAAGTTCCAGGGCGTGATGATGCCGATCACCCCGATGGGCTCGCGGGTGATCTCGACACCGACGCCGGGGCGCACGCTCTGGACCACTTCGCCTGTCAGGCGCAGCACTTCGCCGGCAAAAAAGTCAAAGATCTGCCCGGCGCGGGTCACTTCGCCAATGGCTTCTGGCAGTGTCTTGCCTTCTTCCCGGCTCAGCAACTCGCCCAGTTCCGCCTTGCGTGCGAGGATCTCGTCGGCTGCCTTGCGCAAAATGGCATGGCGCTCGAGAATGCCCGAGCGCGACCAGGCGGGAAATGCCGCCTTGGCCGCCGCAATGGCCTGCTTGGTGTCTTCGGCCGAGGCGCGTGCATAAACACCCACAACTTCGGCCGTGTTGGATGGATTGATGTTCTCGGCGCCATCCGAGCCCACCCATTCGCCGTCGATCAGGTTCTGGTAGAGGTCAGTCATGGTTTCGTGCCTTTCCGAAAAGCCTTAAAGCAGGTTCGCCTTGGCGAGATCGCGCAGCAGGTGGCTGGCGCCATAGGTCCAGGGCGGACATTGGGTGGACAATTGCACCCGGTTGACAAGCGTGCCCAGCGAAGGGGTCGAGATCGACACCACATCGCCCAGCTTGTGGGTAAAACCCTTGCCGGCGCCGCCGCGATCCTTGACCGGGGCGAACATGGTGCCGAGATAGAGCACCAGGCCGTCGGGATATTGATGGTGATCCCCGATCGTGGCTGCAACCAGCGATGCCGGCGTACGCGAGATCTGGCTCATGGACGAATGGCCGTCGAGCTCGAAGCCATCCTCGCCTTCCACCCGCAGCGTGATCTCGGCATTGCTGACCGTTTCAAGCGTGAAGTCGCCGCTGAAGAGGCGGATGAATGGCCCTAGCGAAGCCGAAGCATTGTTGTCCTTAGCCTTGCCCAGCAGCAGCGCCGAACGGCCTTCCACGTCGCGCAGATTGACGTCATTGCCCAGCGTGGCGCCGATGATCGCGCCCTTGCTGGTCACCACCAGAGCCACTTCCGGCTCGGGGTTGTTCCAGCTCGAAGCGGGGTGCAGGCCCACATTGGCGCCATAGCCCACCGAGCTCATCGGCTGGCCCTTGGTGAAGATCTCGGCGTCAGGTCCAATGCCGACTTCCAGGTACTGGCTCCACACGCCCCGCTCGATCAGCGCTGCCTTGACGCGTGCGGCCGTTTCCGAGCCCGGCACCAGTTCGGACAAGTCCGTGCCGATGAGGTCGAGAATTTCTGTGCGCAGGGAATCGGCGCGGCTTTTGTCGCCGCGTGCCTGCTCCTCGATGACGCGCTCGAGCAGGGACACCACGAAAGTGACGCCCGAAGCCTTGATCGCCTGCAGATCGATGGGCGAAAGCAGGCTGGCCTGGCTGGCATCGTGGCTGGGGGCATGGCTGTTGCGTAGCACCGCCTCGACGCGACCGATCGGCGTACCCTGCGCTGAACTGACATATCCCGACGCATCTTGGCTTTCAGCAATGTCGCGCACTGTGGCAAAACGGGGCGCCGTGATGTCCAGCAGCACGTCGTCGCGCACTGTCACCACGCGTGGATGGTTGTGCCCCGGCACTCGTGCCCGCCCCAGCAACACGCCCTCGGGATAATCCTGCCCGCTCATATAATGCTCCCTCCGCTTATGGGATTTGACTACTCTCGGGCGCCCGCTCGCGCAAGACCTCGCGGCGCCCGAAGCGTTCGGCTGCGCTAAACGATTACCCACAGCCTTGTTCAACTTCGGTTCAGCTGTGCCGCAATACTGACGCATTGACTGGGGAAGTCTCCCCGCCCCTGATGGAGTGTTCAGATGCGTCACCTTGCTGCTCTTTTGCCCCTCGCCCTCGTGGCCGGTTTTGCCCTGCCGGCCTATGCCGGAACCATCTCCATCGAAGGTCGAGGCGAAGTCACCGCCGCCCCCGATACCGCCTTCATCACCTCGGGCGTGACCACCCAAGGCGCCACCGCCCGCGAAGCGCTCGACCTCAACACCAAGGCCATGGCCGAGCTGATCACCGAGCTCAAGGCTTCGGGCATCGAGGCCCGCGACATCCAGACCTCGGGTTTCTCAGTCAGCCCAAATTATGTTTATTCCGACGAGCGCGACACCAACGGCTATACCCTGCCGCCTCGCATCGCCGGCTACCAGGTGGCCAATGTCGTGACTGTCAAGGTTCGCGCGCTCGACCAGCTCGGCGCCATTCTCGACAAGTCGGTGACCATCGGCGCCAACACCATTAATGGCGTGTCCTTCAGCGTCGAGGATCCAAGCGAATTGTTGGACGAGGCCCGTAAGGCAGCCTTTGCCGATGCCCGCACCAAGGCCGAGCTTTATGCTACTGCCGCCGGCGGTTCGCTCGAGGAGATCGTGTCGATCAACGAAAGCCAGAACTTCAGCGGCCCGCAGCCATTCGAGGCGCGCAGCATGGCCGCCGCTGCGCCCCAGAAGGATGTTCCTGTCGAGGCTGGCGAGCTCAGCTTCGCCATCAATGTCTCGGTGCAATGGGAACTCGACACCGACAAATAAGAATCCCACTCTCCTCTCGCGAGGGGTATGGGCGATGGGGGCGGACCACCGTAGTCAAACCGCCCCCATCAACCTATCCAGCCAACACCTTCCAGAGCATGTTGAGCCCGACCAGCACCAGGAACGCCGCGAACAGATAGCGGAGCGTTTTTTGGTCCAGCCGATGCGCCAGCGCCGCCCCATAGGGCGCGAACACCGCTGCAAGCGTTCCCACCAGCACGAGCGCCACCAGGTTGATGTAGCCCAGGCTGAGTGGGGGAAGGCCCGGCACGCCCCAGCCCGAAATGATAAAGCCCAGGGTTCCCGAGACGGCGATGGCCACCCCGATCGCCGCTGAGGTCCCGACCGCGGCATGCATGGTGGCACCAAAGGCGACCAGCGTTGGCACGGTGAGCGAGCCGCCCCCGACCCCCATCAGCGCCGAATTATAGCCAACAATGCTGGCTGCGATCCGGTGCACCAAGCGCGAGCCGTTCAGGTGCCCCATCAAGCGGGTCTGCCAGCTGGACACGATATTGGCGGCGATCAGAAAGGCCATCACCGCAAAAACGATCCGCAAGGCATCGCCGGAAAATAACCCCGCCATCAAACCACCCAGGAATGTCCCCGCGACAATGAATGGCACCCAAAGCTTGAGCGTCGGCACATCCAGCGCCCCACGCGCCAGATGCGCCCGTGCGCTCATCAGGCCGGTGGGAATAATGATGGCGAGCGAGGTACCCACCGCGGCGTGCTGCACCACATCGGCATCGAACCCTAGCAGGAGCAGCGCATTGCTCAATGCCGGCACGATGATGGCACCACCCCCGATCCCCAGCAGACCCGCGGCAAGGCCGGAGAACACCCCGGTCACCATGAGGCCCAGCACGAAAGGCCAGTACCCGACCAGTTCAGTCCAGGCCATCAGCGCTCTCCTGACAGGTGCAGCACGACCTCCCGCCAATGCGGGCGGCGGCGGTGCTCGAACAAAAACAAGCCCTGCCAGGTCCCGAATACCGGGGCGCCGCCCATCACCGGAATACCGATCGAGGTCTGGGTAAGGGCAGTGCGCAGATGCGCCGGCATATCGTCGGGACCCTCGGCGGTATGCACCAGCCAATCCATGCCCTCGGGCACCAGCCGCTCAAAATAGCCCTGCATGTCGGTTTGCACATCCGGATCGGCATTTTCCCCGATCAGCAGCGAGCATGAAGTATGCCGGCAAAACACGGTCAGCAGCCCCGTGCCGACCTCAGCGCGCGTGACCACGTCCCGAGCCTTGGCGGTGAACTCGTAAAGCCCCTGCCCCTGGGTCGGGATCGTCAGCGTTTCAATGATCTGGTGCATGCAAGGTCCACGAGCCTGTTCCCGCCCTAGCATGGCGCCCGTCGCGCCGCCACTGGCCTACGCCGCAATCGCGCCATCTTTGGCTTCAAGACAGTAAGCCGCAGCGCTCTGGTGGAACCACCCCTAAGCCCCGGCGTTGCGGGGCTTGCGGGGATAAGAGCATCATCCAGCCAGCTGTCGTTTCGTTCAGAAGCCGTTCATCTGAGATGCTGATGCTTGATGCCAACATTAAAAATTAAAGGAAAAACAGCAATGCGCATCCGAAACTGGCTCCTGACCAGCACGAGCCTGGGCCTTCTGGCCGTTGCCCCATTGAGCGTCTCGGCGCAGGAAAGCGTCGCACCAGCCGAACTGCCCCAGGCTTGCGTTGACGCCGGGTTCAGCACGCTAGAATCTTGCATCGCCGCGCAGCCCGCCGGCGCCGATGCCGAAGCCGCCCCGGACGAAGAGGAAGCTCCCGCTGCCGACGAAGCCACCGAAGAAGCCCCTGCCGAAGAGCCCGCCGTTGTAGACGAGGCGCCGGCTGAGGAGCCTGCCGTCGAGGAAGAAGCTCCGGCCGAAGAACCTGCGGCTGTCGAGGAAGCACCCGCTGAAGAGCCTGCGGTCGAGACGGAAGCCGTCGAAGAACCATCGGTAGACGAAGAAACGGTTGAAGAAGAAACCGTCGAGGAAACCGATCCCGAAGAAACCGTAACCACCCAGGACGTCGCGCCCGAAGCGGAGCCCGCGGCCGCTGAGGAGACCGCTCCGGCAGCCGAAGAGCCTGCTGCTGAAACCGTTGTCACGGAAGAACCCGCGACCGCCGAAGAGCCAGCAGCCGAGCAAACCACCGAGGCCGGTGAAGAGCCAGCCGCTACCACCGGAACCGGCGAACAGCCTGCAACCGAACAGCCCGCCGAAACCACCCCCGAGCTGACCACGCCCGAAGCCACCACCACTGAACAGCCTGCTACCTCGGAGTCGATCGAGACCCTATCGGCCGAAGAACCTGCCGAAGTCATCGAAGATCTGCCCGAAGGCGTCACCCAGGAACAGGTCGCCCCGGTTCTGGACAGCGCCAAGGACGCCGAAACGGCTCCCGTGGAAGGCCAGGCTGCCCCCGAAACTGCAGCACAGCCCGCAGTTGCTGAAGAGCCTGCCGCGCCCCCGCCAACCAGCGATGCGGACGCCCAGGCTCGCCTGGCGGTTCCTGAAGAAGCTGCCGTCCTTGCCGTTCGCGAGGAGCAGGGTCAGGTTATCGAGGCTCAGGCATTGCCTGCCCAGCAGGTGCCGCAGAACGTCACCGTTGTTAACCAAACCAATGTGGTCAACAACGTCACGAACAACACCACCAACAATACGGCCATCGACAACTCGACCAATATCGGTCAGCAGAACAACGTTCAGCAAAACAACGTTCAGCAGAACAATGTCCAGCAGACCAATTATGGCGATACCTTGACCCAGGTCGTCGTGGAGCTTGGCAACCAGCTTTATGTCAACACTCCCGGCCAGGACACTTCGCGCTTCTACAATGCCAATGAGGACGAGGTCTTCTACGAAGAGCTTCGCAACGGCCGCATCCGCGAGACCGTGACGCGTCCCGACGGCACCCAGATCGTAACCGTGCGCAACCGCAATGGTGACGTGCTGCAGCGCACCCGCATCCGGCCGGACGGGCAGGAAGTCGTGCTCGCCTATTTCGACGAACAGTATGATGACGAACTCCTGGAATGGCGCGACCCGGGTCAGGACCTCCCCCCGCTGCGTCTCAACATTCCGGTGCAGGAATATGTGCTGGATGCCGCCGATGCTGACGAGGAACAGGTTGAAGTGTTCTTCCGCCAGCCACCAGTGGAACAGGTTGCGCGCCTTTACTCCATCGACGAGGTCAAGCGTTCGGCCCGCGTTCGCGACAGCGTGCGCAAGCTCGAAGTGGGCGGTCTGACCTTCGACACCGGTGCTGCCACGATCAGCCAGGATCAGGTTGGCTCGCTGTCCAAGGTCGCGGCCGCGATGCTCGACCTGCTGGAAAGCAACCCGGCTGAAACCTTCCTGATCGAAGGCCACACCGACGCGGTTGGCTCCGACATCTCGAACCTGCAGCTCTCCGATCTTCGCGCCGCCACGGTCGCTCGTATCCTGACCGACTTCTACGACGTGCCTCCTGAGAACCTTGCTACGCAGGGCTATGGCGAACGCTATCTCAAGATCCGCACCGAAGCTCCCGAGCGGGAAAACCGTCGCGTGACGATCCGCCGGATCACGCCGCTCATCACGGTCGCCAACAAGTAATCGGCGCTCAGAGCCACTATTTTGGAAAGGCCGGGCAATGTGCCCGGCCTTTTTCTTTGTCCCGAAGACTCCCGGAACGGCATCATCCTTGTGATCACTTAATCGGGAACGAAAGTAAAAACCTCGCGTTTCTGGACTACGGAACAGCATAGAGGAGTGAGTACTATGGCAAATCCAGAACGCGACACCGTGTATGATACAGACACAACTCGGACCACCTATGTGCGCGAAAGTAGCGGCACTGGCTGGTTCGTAGGCATTATCGTAGCTCTCGCCCTGCTGGCGATTGGCTATCTGGTATTTTCTGCAAACTCCGGCACGTCAACTGCAGTTGATGGCGCAGCGGCGCCCGCAGCTGTCACCGAGCCCGCGGCTGAACCCGCAATGACGGCTCCAGCTCCGGCCATCGAATCGGCTCCCCCGGTTGAAGCTACCCCCGCCCCAGCCGCCCCGGCGACTGATGCTGCCCCTGCTGCTGGCGCTCCAGTGGCTCCATAATAAACTTCAGATACGGTGCCCTTGCACTCCCAAGGCAGGCATCTTCAGGGCCCTGGCATTCGCCGGGGCCCTTCTGTTTGGGCAACAGGAATGCCCCTATAGGGCAGTTACAACCATGTGCGTTCTTGATTGCGCCAGGCAGCAGGGTCATCTCCGGGCGGACGGAAAGGACATCGCATGGAACTTGGACTTTATTCCTTCGCCGAGAACACCCCGGATCTGTTGAACAATGGTCATCTGCAAAGCCCGGCAGAACGGCTGCGTGACCTCCTGGAGGAGATCGAGCTGGCTGATCAGTTGGGCCTTAGCTTTTTCGGCTTGGGCGAACATCACCGGCCTGACTATGTGGCTTCCGCACCCGTAACGATCCTGGCCGCAGCGGCCGCGCGCACCAAATCCATTCGCCTCTCCAGCGCCGTCACCGTGCTGAGCTCGGATGATCCGATCCGCGTCTACCAGCAGTTTGCGACCCTGGATTTGCTCTCGAACGGCCGTGCCGAGATCATGGCCGGGCGAGGCTCGTTCATCGAGAGCTTTCCGCTCTTCGGCTATGACCTCAACGATTACGACGAACTATTTGAGGAAAAGCTTGAACTGCTGCTCAAGCTGCGTGAGGGCGGCAAGGTCGTCTGGCCCGGCAGCAAGCATACGCACGCCATCCCCGGCATCACCGTCTACCCGCAACCCGTGCAGCAGCCGCTGCCGCTCTGGATCGCGGTGGGCGGCACTCCAAACTCGGTCGCTCGCGCCGCCTATTACGGCCTGCCCTTGATGATCGCCATAATTGGCGGACAGCCCAGGCAGTTCGCGCCTCTGGTGCAGTTTTACCGCGACACTCTGGTGCAAGTTGGCAGAGAGACCAACCTACCCGTTGGCATCAGCTCGCATGGCTTCATCGCGCAAGACAGCCAGGACGCCCGTGACATCGCCTTTCCCGCCCATAGCGATGCCATGAGCCGGATCGGCAAGGAGCGGGGCTGGTCACCAACCACCCGCGCACAGTTCGAGGCTGGAGCGAGCCCACAGGGAGCCTATGTGATGGGATCGCCGCAGGAGGTCATCGACAAGATCCTGCAGCAGCATGAATGGTTCAAGCACGACCGTTTCGGGCTGCAGATGAGCGTCGGCACCCTCCCCCATGACAAGGTCATGAAGGCCATCGAGCTTTATGGAACGGTGGTTAAGCCTGCGGTGGACAAAGCCTTGGGCGCGCCTGCCGCGCCATAAAACGCAAGCGCCTACTTGCCGCTGCGGCGGATCGACTTGATCTGCAGCGGCGGCAGGCCCGACTTCTCGGAAATGGCGCGATCTTGCTCCATGATGGCGGCACGCGCCGGCTCATCGCCGTCGAGGCCACCCAACAAGGCTGCGTCGACCTTGCGGTTAGAGCGCTGGCTGCCATCTTCATAGATAACGTCAAACATCACGAATTCACTGCGGGCGGTTGGCTTTCTGGCCATGATAGGTTCTCCTAAACAGCAGCAACCGCCAGGCGCACGACTGCGCGCCCGGTCCGGTTGCAAAGATTGAAAAAAGGGCTAGCTGAAAATATTCTCGCCCTGTTCGTCGATGATCTGCCGGCCCTTGTTCAAAGCCATCGCAATCAGATCATCCTTGGAGCTCATGCGGTCTGCCCGAACGAACCGATAGGTCTTGAGCTCGCCGCCGACGTCCTTTTCGATCGTCCCGGCCAGCTGATATTCGCTTCCCGCCCGCATCTCGATGGCCCGGATGGTGAAGTCCTTGTAGCTTTCTTCGCCCAGGACCTTATCCCCTGCCGGCTCAGCCGATGTCTTGGCCCCGCCACCAAAAAGCTTGCTCAGAAACGACATCGCCATCCTCCTTATGGGCGCTGCCGCGCTGGGCGCGGCACAATTAACTCACCGCGCCGCTCCATTTCTTCGCGGAGCCAGCTAGGCGACAGGTCGAAATAGTTCGGCCAGGTCGGCACGCCATTAGCCAGGGCTACGCTGCCGAAATAACGCCGGTCGCGCAGGGGCTCCACCCCCTCGCCGCGCTCGCTCAGCATCTGAGCAGCATCGAAGGTCCCGCTCGAGCCATCCGAGAACGTGACCACCAGCTTGAATGGCACTATGGCGCGGATCGCCGTAACCTTCAGGCGCTGCACAGCGGACATGGGAAAGCTTGCCTTGCCGACATCAGCATCCCCGCCACCGGCGAGGATGCCCTGTTACACTTAGTTATCAAGGAAGCTGCGCAGCTTGCGGCTGCGGCTGGGATGCTTGAGCTTGCGCAAGGCCTTCGCCTCGATCTGACGGATACGTTCGCGCGTAACCGAGAACTGCTGGCCCACTTCCTCGAGCGTGTGGTCGGTGTTCATGCCAATACCAAAGCGCATGCGCAGCACACGCTCTTCACGCGGCGTCAGCGAAGCCAGCACGCGCGTCGTCGTCTCGCGCAGATTGCTCTGGATAGCCGCGTCGATCGGCTGGATCGCATTCACGTCCTGGATGAAATCGCCCAGGTTTGAGTCTTCCTCGTCCCCGATCGGGGTTTCAAGCGAGATCGGCTCCTTGGCGATCTTGAGCACCTTGCGCACCTTGTCCAAAGGCATCTGCAGCTTTTCGCTGAGCTCCTCCGGCGTTGGTTCGCGCCCGATCTCGTGTAGCATCTGGCGCGAGGTGCGCACGATCTTGTTGATCGTCTCGATCATGTGCACCGGAATACGGATGGTGCGCGCCTGGTCGGCGATCGAGCGGGTAATGGCCTGCCGGATCCACCAGGTCGCATAGGTCGAGAACTTGTAGCCGCGTCGATATTCGAACTTATCGACGGCCTTCATCAGCCCGATATTGCCTTCCTGGATCAGATCCAGGAACTGCAACCCGCGATTGGTGTACTTCTTGGCGATCGAGATCACGAGGCGAAGATTGGCTTCCACCATTTCCTTCTTGGCGATGGCAGCTTCGCGCTCGCCCTTTTGCACCTTGTGCACGATGCGGCGATATTCGCCGATATTGAGGCCAGCTTCGGTCGCGAGCGTCGCCACGTCACCCCGGATCTCACGGATCGTGTCGGCTTCGCGCTTGGCAAACTCAGCCCAGCCCTTGCCATCGAAACTCGCGAGGTTCTCTTCCCAGGCCGGGTTCACTTCCTGGCCGTAATAGCTTTCAAGGAACTTCTCGCGCTTGACGCCATAGCTTTCCGCCAGGCGTAGCAAACGGCCCTCGAGCTTCACCAGCCGCTTGTTGATGTCATAAAGCTGCTCGACGAGGTTCTCGATGCGGCCGGCATTGAGCGACAGCGACTTGACGTCGGCGATCACCTCGCCACGCAACTCATCGAGCTGCTTGCGATCGGCATCGCTGATATCGGCGCTGCGGTCCTCGGCATGCCGGTCCTGCATCTCGCGCATCTTGCCATAGGCTTCGGCAATGCGATCGAAGGTCTCGACGACCTGCGGCTTGAGCTCGGCTTCCATCGCCGAGAGCGACAGGGCGTTCTCGAACTCGTCATCGTCATCGTCGACCGGGTCCTGCGGGGCCTGCGGCTCCTCGGGCACATAGTCGTCATCCTCGCCCGAACCGGCGCGGCGCGAGGCCGGCGCAGCCTTGGGCTTTTCAGCGACGCTCTCCATGCGCGGGGCAGCGTTGAGGTTGACGAGGTCGGGCGCGGGAGCGGCCTGCTTGGCATCGGGGCCTGCATAGGTTGCTTCCAGGTCGATGATGTCGCGCAGCAGGATTTCACCCTCGGCGAGCTGATCGCGCCAGATGATAATGGCCTGGAAAGTGAGCGGCGATTCGCACAAGCCTTCGATCATGGTCTCTCGACCAGCCTCGATGCGCTTGGCGATGGCGATTTCGCCCTCGCGGCTCAGCAGCTCGACCGACCCCATTTCGCGCAGATACATGCGCACGGGATCGTCGGTCCGGTCCGAACCCGCCTTGGCATTGGATGTGGTCGCAACCGCGCTGCCGGTGCTGCTGGCAGGCGCGATTTCACCGCCGCCGCCCTCGTCCTCGTCCTTCTCGACTTCGGTTTCTTCGACCTCGTCTTCATCAACGACATTGATGCCCATGTCCGAGAACATCGACATGATGTCCTCGATCTGCTCGGAGGAAACTTCCTCGGAAGGCATCACCGCATTGAGTTCTTCGTAAGTCACATAGCCGCGCTTCTTGGCGACCTTGATGAGCTTTTTGACGGCGGCATCGGATAGGTCGAGTAGCGGGCTGTCATTCGTCGCCTCGGGGGCGCCGGCTTCCGGCTTCTCGGTTTCCTTGGTGGTCTTGGTAGCTGCCCTAGTGGCCATCTGGTACTCCTCGGGACCCGCTGCAGGCGAGTGCCGGTAAGGTCTTTAAGTGGTGACACCTCAAAGCGCGGTAAAGGTGCGGTAGCTCAAGCGTTAACGCCGCGGCGCGCTACCGGGTTCGCTTCGGGTTCTTCACATATGCAAAATCGCGCGTACCCGCGGCATTTAGGGAGAAACCCTAAAAACTGCGTGTCGCGCGTCCCGATAGCGAACCAAATCCTTCTATCAGTGCCTCTGTGCCATCGACAGTGGTTATCTGGTTCTTGATGTCGCGCAGCCTTTCAAAGGTCTCTTCGCTCGGGTCATCGCCCAGCGCCGCTTCGGCTGCCTTGAGTTCCTTATTTAGCTGAACTTTCTTGTTATGCAAGGCCAGCGCGTGACTCAATCCAGTTTCCGCGTCAATAAGGGCAATCTCCAGCCCGATCTGCCAGACGCCCTGCCCCTGCAGGACTTGCTCCATTCGCTCCAAGGCTGGCCCAAATCCGCGAATCCTCAGTGCCGATTTAAGATCGGCCGCCGAAATATCGTGGTGCCGTACCACCAGCCGCAAGATTTCGCTTAGCGCATTGCGAGCCGAAGGAGTCTCAAAGTCGAGCGCCGCCAGCGCTTCGAACTTGTCTTCCACCAATGCGGGATGATTGACCAGACTAAGGATGATCGCTGCCTCGCGCGGCGTTGCCTCGGCGGCAAGACCTGGCTTCAGCAACCGCGAATTGCGCAACGTATCGGACACGACCACCCGCGGTGAGCCGCGACCCGACCGAGCATAGCCCCCAGCACCGTAGGGCGATCGCTTCTCGCCTCCGCCACCCCGCCGTTCATAGCCTCCCGAGCGCACAGGCGAGAAGAACGCCTTCAAACGCTCATCAAATGCCTGCGCGTAATGAAAGCGCACCGAACTGTCGCCGATGGAGTTGGCGCGCTCGCGCAGTCGCGCCTGCAAGGCTGCCCGCTCCTCGGGCGCTTCGGGCACCAACCCACCCGTTTCCAGGCTCCAGATCACATCCGACAAGCTGCGCGCTCGCTCGATCACATCGGCAAAGGCCGCCCTGCCCTGCGCCTTGATCAGGTCATCGGGATCCTGCCCTTCCGGCAGCGTCGCGATCTTCACGGTTTGACCGGGCTTGAGATGCGGCAGCACCATTTCGGCCGCGCGCTGCGCTGCTTTCTGGCCCGCCGCATCGCCGTCAAAACACAGCACCGGCGTATCGCTCAGGCGCCAAAGCAGCTGCAGATGCTCCTCGGTCAGAGCCGTCCCTAAGGGCGCCACCGTCCCTTCAAAGCCGGCGCTGACCGCGGCAATCACATCGAGATAACCCTCGACCACGATCACCGTCGCTCCGTCATGGGCGGCCTGTCGGGCCGTGTGGCCGTTGTAAAGCGTCTGGCGCTTCTTGAAGAGCTCCGTTTCGGGCGAATTGAGGTACTTTGCCGGCACATCCGCCGACAGCGCCCGCCCGCCAAAGGCGATGATGCGCCCACGAAAATCGGTGATCGGGAACATCAGCCGATTGCGGAAGCGATCATAGGGCATGGGATCATTGTCGCGCGTCGCCACGAGCCCCGTTTCGAGCATCTGCTGGGCCGAAACGCCATTGGCCGCCAGATGCTCCTTGAGCCCGTTGCGGCTATCGGGGGCAAAGCCGAGGCGGAACCGCGTCTGGCTGGCGGCAGAAACACCCCGCTCGTGCAGATAGCCCCGCGCCCGCGCTCCGATATTGTGATGCAGCGCCGCCTCGAAATACTTGGCGGCCAGCTCCATCACATCCATCAGCGTGCGCTGCTGCGCGGCCCGCTTCTCCTGGCGCTCGTCGCGCGCCGGCATCGGCACGCCAGCCATCCCAGCCAGCCGCTCTACCGCTTCGGGAAAGCTCAACCCGGCTTTTTCCACGAGGAAGCGAAAATGGTCCCCGCTCACCCCGCAGCCAAAGCAATGATAGATGCCGCGCCGGTCATCAGCGTGAAAGCTCGGGGATTTCTCGCCATGAAACGGGCAACAGGCCCACATGTCGCCCTTGCCCGGCTGCGACTTGCGCTTATCCCAAATGACGTGCTCGCCCACCACCTGCGTTATCGGCAGGCGCTGACGGATTTCATCCAGGAACTGATCGGAAAAGCGCATAGCCGCTAGGTAAGCACTGGCTTGACCGATGTCACGTCCTCAGCGGTTTTCCACAGCCTCAGGCGCGCTTGCTGCGCTGATACAGCCGCAAGGCCCACCCAAACAGGCCACAGGCGAATAGCACCAGCATGATGCCGCCCAACACCACCATTACGCTTGAACTGACGAGTGGGAAAAACAGAAACACCAGACCAAGCACCACATAGGCGATGCCCGACAGCAGCACCGGCCAGATGCGCGCGTAGATTTCACGCTCGCGAATGATGACGACGATTTGCATGATCCCCACCAGCAGCGCCGCCAGCCCGACAAGGCTCGCGAGGAACGTCGCCGTTAAAATCGTGGCGACCAGCGGGCTGAGCAGAATCAACACACCAAGAAGCAGCGACAAGGCATTGGAAATAACGTCGAACCAGTAATTGCCGCTCTTGCCGCCACCAAAGGTGAGGCTCCACAAACCCAGGGCTCCGTCGACGATCAGAATAATGCCGCCGGCCAGCACCAGCACCGTCAGCGCATCGCCCGGCGCCAGGATCGCATAAAGCCCCGCCAGCAACATGATGAGGCCGCGCAAGGCGGTAATCGCCGCAAAGCGCCGCTTGATTTCTCCATTAATCGCCATCAAAAGATCTCCCGGCCGGCCCCGCTGCCAGCACCCCACTCTAGCGCGGCGCAAGCCATCGGTCACCCTTGCCCTGGTTGCCGCCGAGCCACTGCGACCCTGATGTGGATTGCCCTGCCGCTTCGGGCATGGTTTGTCGCCCCGCCCCATCCATGCCGAGGTTTGCTTTGATGTCGTTGCCGCTGCTCGCCCTGTTTCTTGCGGCATTTGCCTTCGGCACCGCCGAATTCGTCATCGCCGGCATTCTGCCTGATGTCGCCACCGATCTCGGCGTTTCGGTTCCAGTCGCCGGCTACCTCATCTCGGGCTACGCCATCGGCATCGCCATTGGGGGCCCGCTCCTTGCGCTCCTGACCAATCGCATGTCGCGCAAAACCCTGATCCTTCTTCTAGGCGCCGTGTTCACCCTGGGACAGGCGCTCTGCGCCATCGCGCCCAACTTCGAGCTCTTGATGGCGGCGCGGGTGATCGTCTCGGTCGTGCATGGCGCCTATTTCGGCATCGCCGCCGTGGTCGCAGTGACCTTGGTCGCGCCCGAACGGCGCGGCTTTGCCGTCGCCCTGATCCTGTCGGGCCTCACCGTCTCCAATATTCTTGGCGTGCCCGGCGGGACCGCGATCGGTAATGCCCTGGGCTGGCGCGCCACCTTCTGGACCGTGGGCGCTATCGGCTTTGTCGCCACGTTGGCGACCGCCTTTTTCCTGCCCGCCGCCCCCGGCGTTCAGGCCGCTGCGGGCAGTTTCAAGCGCGAGTTCCGCGCCCTCGGTCGGCAGGCCATTATCTGCTCGCTGCTGATCGTTGTTCTGGTGATGATCGGCCAATACAGCCTCTTCACCTTCATCGCCCCGCTCCTGCTCGAAGTCACCCAACTCGAACCCGGCGTCGTGCCGTGGGTGCTGCTGCTCTTCGGCATCGGCTCCACCATTGGCGTCTTCATCGGCGGCCGCCTCGCCGACTGGAAACTCATGCCATCGCTGATCGGCATCATGGTGCTGCAGGCCAGCGTTTATGCAGCCCTCTATCTCGCCAGCCCCGTCCCCTGGTTGATGGCCATCACGGTGATCGCTTGGGGCGGCGTCAACTTCGCCTTCGGCTCACCCGTGCAGTCCCGGATTCTCGCTTGGGCCGGCGATGCGCCCAATCTGGCCTCGGCCCTGGTGCCCACCGGCTTCAATATCGGCATTGCGATCGGCGCCGTGCTGGGCGGCACCTTGCTCGAGCACGGCTTTGGCTACCGCAACCTCCCCCTGATCGGGGTCGCGGCGTTGCTGCTGGCGCTGGCCATTGCAGTTCTCTCCTATGCGTGGGAGCGCCACAGCGGTGAAGTGCCGCCCGGGGCGCCTGCCGCCGCCTGAGGACCGCTGGGCGGACCTTTTTAAAGAGCTGCTGCGCCGCGCTGATGACGCTCTTTATTAGTCCGAAGCGGGCTGGCCGGACTGCGTTTAAGACCCCACTGCCCAGCACCGGCTGGTGGCCTAGGCCGACAGCGCAGCCTTGACCTTGCCGCTGGCTTTGCCGAAATCAATCCGTCCCGGATAGTCGGCTTTGAGCTGGGCGATCACCTTGCCCATGTCCTTGGGACCTTCGGCGCCTGTTGTCGCGATGGCCGCCTTGATGGCGCTGTCCACCTCATCCTCCGTGAGTCCTTTGGGCAGGAACTCATTGAGGATATCGATTTCTTCCTTCTCGACCGTTGCAAGATCACTCCGTCCCGCCTGCGCATAAATGGCAAAGCTTTCTTCGCGCTGCTTGACCATCTTCTGGATGATGGCGAGCACTTCCTCATTGGTGGCCGGTCCGCGATTGTCCTGGCGGATCGCGATATCCTTGTCCTTGATGGCCGCACTGATCGCCCGGAGCGTGGCCGTCCGGCGCTGGTCCCGTGCCTTGAGCGCCGTTTTCAGGGCTTCGCTGATGGTCTCGCGCACACTCGATCTCCTCTTGCCATGCAATTCTGCCGGCCCATATAGGCGTAAACAAAGCCGTGCGCCACTTGCGCGGTCCCGTGGCTCCTTCTAGAAGGAGACCTCAATCGACATTGCCAAGAACCCTGGAGGCCCACCGTGACCGGCTGGCAGCAATCCCCCGCGACCGCCCTTTTGATCCTTGCGGATGGTACTCGTCTTGAGGGGCGCGGAATCGGAGCCACGGGCCAGGCCGCCGGCGAAGTGTGCTTCAACACCGCCATGACCGGCTACCAGGAAGTGCTGACCGATCCCTCCTATGCCGGGCAGATCATCACCTTCACCTTCCCCCATATCGGCAATGTCGGCACCAACGACGAAGACATCGAGATGGTCAACCAGGCCGCTCTGTCGGGCGTGCGGGGCGTCGTGCTCAAGGCCGATATCACCAATCCTTCCAATTACCGGGCCGCTGAAAAGCTCGACGCCTGGCTCAAGAAGCGCAACATCATCGGCATTGCCGGTATCGACACGCGCGCCCTGACCGCCAAGATCCGGGAAGGCGGCATGCCCAATGGCGTGATCGCCCACCAGCCCGACGGCGCCTTTGACGATGCGGTCATTACCGCCGAACTCAACGCCTTCCCCGGCCTTGAAGGGCTCGACCTGGCCAAGGAAGTCACCACCGCCCAAACCTATCATTGGTCCGAGACCGGCTGGAAATGGGGCGAAGGCTATGCCGAAGTCACCGATCCGGCCTTCCACATCGTCGCCATCGACTACGGCGCCAAGCGCAACATTCTGCGTTGCCTGGCCGATCAGGGTGCGCGGGTCACTGTCCTGCCTGCGACTGCAACGGCCGAGGATGTGATGGCTTACCAGCCGGACGGCATCTTCCTGTCCAACGGCCCCGGCGATCCCGCGGCGACCGGCGAATATGCCGTGCCCACCATCCAGAAGCTGATGGATACCGGCAAGCCGGTCTTTGGCATCTGCCTCGGCCACCAACTGCTTGGCCTGGCGCTTGGCGGCAAGACCTCCAAGATGCACCAGGGTCATCACGGCGCCAATCACCCGGTCAAGGACCTGACCACCGGCAAGGTCGAGATCACCTCGATGAACCACGGCTTTGCCGTTGATTCCGCGAGCCTGCCCGCCGGCGTGACCCAGACCCATATCTCCCTGTTCGATGGCTCCAATGCCGGCCTGGCGGTCGAGGGCAAGCCGATCTTTTCGGTACAATACCACCCCGAAGCCAGCCCCGGCCCGCGCGACAGCCATTACCTGTTCACGCGCTTTCTCAACCATGTGCGCGAGCAAAAAGGTGTGGCCCCCGAGCCCGAACACAAGCAGCCCGGCGTCTAAGGGCACCTAAGTCTCACGCGGGGAAGCGTTTCGCCTCATGAACCGTAGCGATTTCCTCGCGGGCCTGCGCAGTGGCTTTGTGGTGGCCGTCTCCTCGGCGCCGTTCGCGGTGCTGTTTGGCGCGGTAGCGGTCGACAATGGCCTGACCGTTCTCGATGTCGGCTTGATGAGCGCCCTCGTTTTTGCGGGGGCCAGCCAGCTCGTTGGCATCGAGCTCTTCGGCAGCCACGTTCCAGCCTGGCTGATCGTCCTCTCCATCCTCGCGGTGAACTTTCGGCACGTGCTCTATTCGGCGGCGCTGGCGCCGATGTTCAGCCGCTACAGCCCCATGCAGCGGCTACTCGCTTTCTTTCTCCTCACCGATCCGCAATATGCCGACGCCATCCGGCGCTCCGAGACAAACCAGTCGCTCAGCTTCACCTGGTATCTCACCTTCGGCCTTGTGGTCTGGCTGCAATGGGTGGTGTTCTCCGTCCTTGGCGCCTGGTTCGGCGGCCTGCTCGGCGACCCCCGCACCTTCGCCATCGACGTGCTGCTGCCCATCTATTTCCTTGGTCTCGTGGTCACTTTCCGCCGGCGGACCGGCTTTTATCCGGTTGTGCTCGCCAGCATGACGGGCGCCGTGCTCGCCTATCACTTCGTCGGCTCCCCCTGGCATGTCAGCATCGGCGCAGTCCTCGGCATCCTTGTTGCCGTGCTGCTGCCCGCTCCGCTGGCGCAGGCTAGGTCTTCCGTAGCGCCGGAGGCGCACTGATGGGGGTCGATGCTGGAATGCTGGCCCTGATTGCTGCGGCTGCAGTGGCCACCTACCTGACCCGAATTGGCGGCTATGTGCTGATCACCCGGCTCCACACCATCCCGCCCCGCCTGCAGGCAGCGCTGGATGCCGTTCCGGCGGCCGTGCTGACAACCCTGTTCGCTCCGGCCTTCTTCAATGGCGGCTGGGACGTCAAACTCGCCCTGCTGGTCGCGGGCCTCGTGTCGCTGCGCTATCCCGGCCTCATTATGCTGTTTGCCGGCTGGGCCACCGCCATGGTCGCCCGGCACCTGCTCGGCCTTTAAGCACGCCTGGCGACTAGCGCCACCGGTCTACCAGTGCTCCAGTCTTGCCGGTCACCGGATCGCTTTCCGGCAGCGGCAGCTTGGCGATGGTTTCATCGGCCTTGGGTCGATCATCGGGCTGCCCGCGCAGCGTATCCCATTGCTCTTCGCCTGGTGGATAAGCGCCCACCACCATGAAGTCAGTGCTCGCCAGCATCCGCTGATGCGCCACCCCGGCGGGGATCACCACCACGTCGCCCGCCTCCACCTTCACTTCGGCCCCGCTCGGTCCCCCCAGGCGCAGGGTTGCATTTCCCTCAGCCACGCCAAGGCATTCATGCGCGTTGGAATGATAATGGTGGAACGTGAACACCGTGTCGCGCCATTTGGGCGGCCAGCCATTACGCTCGAACAAGCGCTCCAGCGCCGGCGCGCCGTCTTCGGGCTTGACCGCGCCACGATACACCAGCACCGGCAGCCGGCTATTAGGAAACACGCCGTCATCGGCGAGCAGCAACTCTTCCGGCTCAAGCATTAGATACGCGCCGAGAAAGTGTCGCAATCGGCCGGATCCCCCGAACGGTAACCGCGGTCAAACCAGTTACGGCGCTGCTCGGATGTGCCGTGATTGAAGGTCTTGGGCACGACGAACCCCTGCGAGCGCATCTGCAGCGTATCATCCCCGATTTGCTCGGCCGCATTGAGCGCTTCTTCAAAGTCGCCCGTTTCCAGCAGGTTTTGCTGGCCCGCATAGTTTGCCCACACCCCCGCATAGCAATCGGCCTGCAATTCAATGCGCACGGAATAAGCATTGGCATCTTCCTGGCTCATGCTCTGCCGGCGCTGGTTGAACTCGGGAAGGATGCCGGTCAGGTTCTGCACATGGTGGCCAACTTCATGGGCCAGCACATAGGCCTGGGCAAAGTCGCCGGGCGCGCCGAACTGCCGGTGCAGCTGATCATAAAAGCTCAGATCGATATACACCCGCTGGTCGCCGGGGCAATAAAACGGACCCGTGCTCGAATCGGCTGTGCCACAGGCGGTGTTGACCACATCGGTGAACAGCACGACGCGTGGCTCCACATATTCCGCGCCTTGGGCGGTGAACACCTCGGTCCAGAGATCTTCGGTTTCCTTGACCACCACGCCGACGAAATCGGCGAGTTCATCCTCGCCCTGCGTGGGCAGACTGCGCGACGAACTTTGCGCCGGAACCCCGCCGGTGCTCGAGCCGCCCGTGAGCATATCGAGCGGATTCTGCCCAGTCGCAAACCAGAGGATGCCCAGCACGATGATGGTGCCGAACAACCCGAGGCCACCGCCCGTGCGGCCGCCCATGGGAATGCGAATACCACCGCCGCGTCCAAGCCCGCCCAGCCCGCCGCCACGACGGCCGCCAAAACCGCCGCCCTGCCCGCGCCGGTCCTCGATATTGGAGCTACGATTTCTTCCTTGCCACTTCATGCTGGATCCTTGCGCGGGCGTAACAATGCTTGCCACCATAAGCCTTGGAGGATGATGTGAGTTCCCCCGCGGCCCTGATGGGCCAAATTGACCCGCCCTGAGAGAAGGCCTAGCCTGCTCCTGCCGCTGTCATCGCAGCGTCACGGCGACACGGCACAGCACCCGAGTTCGACACCGCCCCCACGGGGGCACATACTCCCAGAGCCGCAGTTCGGAGAACGCGATGAAGTTCAATCCCAGCATGTCCCGGCGCCATTTTCTCGCGGGCTCGGTCAGCATCGGCGCCCTCGCCGCCATGCACCCCTTTGCCAGCCTCGCCCAGGCCAATCAGGCCCATCTGCGCATTCTCCAGACCACGGACCTGCACGTAGCGGTGTTCCCCTACGACTATTATGCCGATGCGCCCAACGACACGATGGGCCTGGCCCGCACCGCGGCGATCATCGAGCAGATCCGTGCCGAGGCGGGTAACTCCATGCTGGTCGACAACGGCGACATTATCCAGGGCACGCCCATGGGCGATTACATCGCCTATGAAAAAGGCCTTGAGGGCAATGTGCACCCGATGATCGCGGCCATGAACACGCTGGGTTACGAAGCCGCCACCCTCGGCAATCACGAATTCAACTACGGCCTCGACTATCTCGACGCCGCCCTTTCGGGCGCCAACTTCCCCTTTGTTTCGGCCAATCTGGTGCGCGGCACCACGCTTGCCGACGACCCCACCGCCGATGACACCTATATCGCGCCCTACCGCATCATCGAAAAACAGCTGACCGATGGCTCGGGCGCGGGCAAAACCATCCGCGTCGGCATCATCGGCTTCCTGCCACCCCAGATCATGACCTGGGACTCGAGCCACCTCACCGGCAAGGTCGCCACGCGCGACATCGTGGAAACCGCCAAGGCCTATGTACCGCGCATGCGCGCCGAAGGCGCAGACCTGATCGTCGCCCTATCCCACTCCGGCATCGCCGAAGACAAGGGGCCGGGCTCGGAAAACGCTTCCCTGCAGTTGGCTGGTGTCGAGGGCATCGACGTGGTCCTCACCGGCCACCAGCATCTGGTGTTCCCCGGCCCCGATTTTGCCGAACTCCAAGGCGCCGACATCGAGGCCGGCACCCTCAACGGCAAGCCCGCCGTGATGCCGGGCTTCTGGGGCTCGCATATGGGCCTGATCGACCTGCTCCTCGAGCAGGACGCCGAGGGCAAATGGTCCGTCGTTTCCCACACCGCGGAAGCTCGACCGATCTTCGAACGCGTCGATGGCAAGGTCACCCCTCTGGTCGAGGACGAAGCGGAAGTCACCGCCGCTGCCCAGCAAGAGCATGAGGAAACCCTCGATTATATCCGCCGCCCTGTGGGCGAAACCTCAGCGCCCCTCCACTCCTATTTCGCCCTCGTGGCCGATGATCCATCCGTGCAGATCGTCTCCCAGGCTCAGACCTGGTACATCGCCCAGATGATGAAGGGTACTGAATGGGAGGGTCTGCCGATCCTGTCCGCCGCAGCCCCCTTCAAGTCCGGCGGTCGCGGCGGCCCCGATTATTACACCGATGTGCCGGTGGGCCCCGTCGCCATCAAGAACGTCGCCGACCTCTATCTCTACCCCAACACCATCCAGGCCCTCGTGATCACCGGGGCCGACGTCAAGAACTGGCTCGAGCGCTCCGCCGGCATCTTCAACCAGGTGGAAAAGGGCGCCTCCGACGCCGAACTCATCAACCTCGATTTTCCCGCCTACAACTTCGACGTCATCGATGGCGTGACCTACAAGATCGACATCACCCAGCCCTCGCGCTTTTCCGCCGACGGCAAGCAGGAGCTCAATCCCGACGCCAACCGCATCGTTGATCTGCAGTTCAATGGCGCCCCCATCGATCCGGCCGCCCGCTTCGTGGTCGCCTCCAATAACTACCGCGCCGGCGGCGGCGGTACCTTCCCCGGCATCGGCGCCGACAAGATCGTCTTCAAAGGCCCCGACACCAATCGCGACCTCATCGTGCGCTACATCGTCGAAAACGGCACGATTGACCCCAAGGCGGACAGCAACTGGTCGCTCGCCCCGATCGGCGACACCACCGTCCTGTTTGCCACCGGCCCCAAGGCCGCCGAGCACGTCGCCGATGTCACCGCTGTCAAGGTCGAGCCCACCGGCGACAACAACGAAGACGGCTTCGGGCTGTACCGTATCACCCTCTGAACAAAACAAAGCGGGCGCCCCTGAAGGCGCCCGCTGCTGCATCTGGTGTTAACGGGGCTTACTGCCCGTCGGGAACCACATCGACGCTGACCGCTGGAACGTCGACATCGACTGTCCCGCCGCCACCGCCATTATTGTTGAAGAACACGAGGTAACCGATGGCGAGCAGCGCGAGCGCCACGATGATGCCGATCAACAAGCCGCTGCCACCGCCGCGGCTCCCGCGATCGACCACAACGGTTTCACGTTCGCGAATATCCATTTGTAACTCCTGCACTATGTTGTCGCCACAATGCGCGCGGCGCCAACTTGGTTCCGGAAGCTAGCTCTGCCGCTCGTTCGGTGAGGCCAGGGGCGCACGGCCCTTGTAACTCTCATCACGGCTATGCGCCTTACCCTCGACAACGGTGGTGCCGACCACGAAGTCACCCTCACCGGCGTTTTCTTCAGCGGCAACCGGCTCCTGATCCACCAGCGCATCTTCGATCTCGGTTTGCGGCCGGTCTTCGCCCGTGGCGAGTTCCTCGTGCCATTCGCCCTTGGCGTCCTGGTAAAGAATGGCCGCGGTGTCGCCGGCCAGTTGCTGCCGGTCGGCCGCAGCCACGGCCGCATCGAGCGCCAGCTCGTGGGTAGGATAAGCCTCGGAGAACACGTCCCCTACCTTGTAGGCGAACCCGCCATCATGCTCCACAACTTCATACTTCACTTCAGCCATTATAGAACCTCCTGGGTTGGGGTTTGAACACCCCTAGGGCCGGGTTGGTTGCCCGGCTCCAGCAAATGCCGCTTTGCCGAACATTAACTGCCCCCCTTCACGCCACCGCAACGCTCCCGGCGTTAAACCTGGCTTTGTCAGCCGGAGTTCGCCATGACCGCCGCCCTTGCCCTCGCCATTTCCGATCTGTCCAAATCCTTTGATCGTCCTGTGATCCAGCAGCTCGATCTCACCGTGCGGCCCGGCGAGTTCTACGCCCTGCTCGGTCCCAATGGCGCGGGCAAGACCACGATCCTGCGCATGGTGGCGGGACTGCTGCAGCCCGATAGCGGCGCCATTTCCATCTTCGGCATCGATGCGCGGCGAGACCCGGTGGCAGCCAAGCGCATCCTCGCCTGGGTCTCGGACGAGCCCATGGTTTATGACCGCCTCACCCCGCTGGAATATCTCGAATTCGTGGCCGGCCTTTGGCAGATCAACGCCTCCACCGCCCGTCGCAAGGCCCATGACCTGATCGACTGGCTCGGCCTCGCGCCCCACGCCAATCAGCTCTGCGGCAGCTTCTCCAAAGGCATGCTGCAAAAAGTCGCCCTTGCCGGCGCCCTCGTGCACGACCCGCGCCTCATCATCCTGGACGAACCGCTCACCGGACTCGACGCTGGCTCGGCCCGCCAGGTCAAGGACGTGCTGCTGGGCAAGGTGGGCGAAGGCGTCACCGTCATCATGACTACCCACATTCTCGAAGTCGCCGAACGCATGGCCGAGCGCATCGGGGTGATCAGCGCCGGTCGCCTCATTGCCGAAGGCACGCTCGCCGAGCTGCGCAGCCGGATCGGCGGAGCCAACCAAAGCCTCGAGGATATTTTCCTCAATCTGGTCGCGCGCAACGAACCGGATACCGCCGCTGCATGACCACAGCGCCCACATCCCTTTTCTGGTTTGCCCGCCACGAGCTCAAGCTCGCCTGGCGCGACTGGCTGGTCATGATGACCGGGGGCCAGACGGGTCGCCGGGTAGCGATTGTACTGTTCGGTATTTTTGCCGCCGTCCTCTTCCACCTCCTTGCTTATGGGCTGGTGCGCCCCTGGGTCGCGGCGGGCATCGTCCCCGACAAGCCAACGCTGGTGTTGCTGACCGGCACCGGCCTGCTGTTCTGGTCCGTCACGCTTTCCCAGGCCCTTGAGTCGATCACCCGCGTTTATTACGCGCGCTCCGACCTCGATCTGATCCTGTCCTCCCCCGCCTCCTCACGCCGCCTCTTTGCCGTTCGCACCGGCGCCGTTGCCATCACCACCGTGGCCCTCTCCGCCTTGCTCGCCAGCCCGCTCATCAACATGCTGGCCCTGCTCGATGGCCCCCGCTGGCTGGCTGCCTAGGGCCTTCTTCTCGCCGCGGGCGCCCTGTCCACCGCCATTGCCGTCGCCATCACCATGGCCTTGTTCCGCCTTGTGGGCGCTAAGCGAACCCGGCTGATCGCCCAGATCGTCGCCGCCATTATCGGCGCCGGCTTCATCATTGGCATCCAGGCGGTCGCGATCATTCACTACGGCAGTTTCTCGCGCTTCACCCTGTTCCAGTCTGCCGATCTGGTGAACGCCGCTCCGGCTCTCAACAGCCCCGTTTGGCTTCCCGCCCGCGCAGCCCTGGGGGACTGGGCGGCCCTGGCGCTGGCGGCAGCGATCAGCTTTGGTGCCCTCGCTGGCATGATCGCGCTTTCCGCCTCGAGCTTTGGGCGCCACGCCATTGCCGCGGCGGGTCTAGCCCATGTCCGCGCCGGCAGTGAGCCAGCCCCGGCGCGTTTTCGCCCCATGACGCAAACCCAGGCGCTGCGCCGCAAGGAATGGCGCCTTCTCAAGCGCGACCCCTGGCTCTTGTCGCAAACGCTGATGCAGATCCTTTATCTGCTGCCGCCAGCCCTTTTGCTCTGGATCAACTATGGCGACAGCGCCGGCGCCTATGTCGTGGCTGTGCCCGTCCTCGTGATGGCCGCGGGCCAACTTGCCGGCGGGCTTGCCTGGCTCGCCATCTCGGGTGAGGACGCCCCTGACCTCGTGGCCACCGCGCCCATCACGGCGCGCATGGTGCTGATCAGCAAGATCGAGGCCGTGCTCGCCGTCATTGCCATCATCCTCCTGCCACTGCTCGCCTTGCTGGCTTTGTCCTCGCCAGCCATGGCGGCCGTCACGGCGCTTTGCGCGGCCTTGTCCGCCGGCTCCGCCACGGCCATCCAGCTCTGGTTCCGCGTTACCGCCAAGCGCTCCATGTTCCGCCGCCGCCAGGTCGCCTCCCGCGCCGCCACCCTGTCGGAAGCCTTTGCTTCCATCATGTGGGCCGGCACGGGCGCGCTCATGGCGGCGGGCTCGCTCCTCGCAATTGGTCCCGCGCTCGTCGCCGTTTTTGTGCTGGGGCTGGCCAAGCTGCTCAGCCCCAGGCACGGCTAGTTCCTACCAGATCGCGTTATTGGTCGCCGGATTGCCACCCGTCTTGCCATCTGGCCGGTCGAGCCCCGCAATCCGCTGCAGGTCTTCCCCGTCCAATTCGAAATCGAACACGTCGATATTGGCCCGGATGCGCTCCGGATGGGTAGACTTGGGAATGACGATAAAACCTTCCTGGATGTGCCAGCGTAAAATGGCCTGGGCTGGGCTCTTGCCGTGCTTCTCGGCAATCTCGGCGATTGTGGGGTTCTTGAGCGCCGCCCCGCTGCCGAGCGGGCTATAGCTCTCGATCGCAATGCGGTTCTTCACATGGAAATCCAGCACATCGCGCTGCTGGTACTCGGGATGCACCTCGATCTGGTTGACCGCCGGGGTCACGCCCGTCTCGCCGATGATCCGCTCCAGATGCTCTGGCAGGAAGTTGGAAACCCCGATGCTCTTGATCAGGCCTTCTTTTTGCAGCTGCACAAAGGCCTTCCAGGCTTCGGGATACTTGTCCTGCCCCGGTACCGGCCAGTGGATCAAAAACAGATCGAGATAATCGAGCCCGAGCTTTTCGAGGGACCCATGGAAGCTCTTGATCGCTTGATCATAAGCCTGGTCCCGGGTGCGCAGCTTGGAGGTGACAAACAGCTCCTCGCGTCCGATGCCACTGTCCTTGATGGCGCGTCCCACGCCTTCTTCATTATTATAGCCCTGGGCCGTATCGATGGAGCGATACCCCGCCTGCAAGGCTTCGCTGACCGCTGCCTGCACTTCATTATTGGGCACTTGCCAGACCCCGAAGCCAAGCTGGGGAATGGAATTGCCATCATTGAGGGAAATATTGGGGACGCCGGCCATGCGAAAGCTCCTTGCGCAGGTTCAAACTCCCTGCCCAACGGCTCTCCGCTCCAAGAGTTCAGCGCCTGGGGATGATCTATCACCCAGGAGGCACCAGCTAGCGCTTAGCCTGCGTCGGCACGAGCTTGAGTTGCGGCCGGCGGGATGCATGGAACAGCGTGATTTCGGCTTCGGCTTGCTCGTCGCTTTCGCCCCCAACCAGGCGATACCCGAACCGCTCGGCCAGGGGGCGCAGTTGCTCGACGCACTCAGCCCGCACCCGCCGCTCGATCACCGGCTCGCCAAGAGCCATCAACACAACCGCCGCACCGATCTCTACACCCAGGTCGAACTCATCGTCCCGGCCCGGAAACCGTACCCGCACTCCATCTAGCACCTCGATCTGGCGCATCCACGAACTCCTACTAACACTCGATCATCACTCTGACGTGGTGAAAGCCATGTTAACAAAACCGTGCCCGCCCGGCACTTCACAATTGGGAACCAAGCCTGAATCCGCCCGTTCCCTTGGCCTCGACACAGCGGCGGAAAAGCAATGACAGACGCCCAAGATACCCTGCAGGTCGTTGACGAGTTTTCGACCATTCGTAAGCAGGACGTGGTCACCGGCAAGGTCCGGGTTAGCACCAAGACTGAGCTCGTGGAGGACGTGGTTTCGGCCATGCTCGACCGCCAGGATGTTGAAGTGACCCGCGTCCCGCGTGGGATCGAGATCACCGAGGCCCCCCCAATCCGCACCGAAGGGGATACCACCATCATCCCCGTCGTTGAGGAGGTTCTCGTGGTCGAAAAGCGCCTGGTGCTCAAGGAGGAGCTTCATCTGCGCCGTTCTGTATCGCGTGAGCACGTCGAATTACCGATCACCCTGCGCAAGCAGCACGCGGTGGTTGAAAGAAGTGAAACGGACCAACCCAACATCGAAGAGGAACAATAAATGAGCCAGTTTTCCGCAACCGGCGCCGAGCGCACGCTTTCGGCATTTTTCGACTCCCGCAGCGAAGCTGATCGCGCTGTCGAGCGGCTGATTGACGCGGGCATCTCGCGCGACAATGTTCGCCTTATGCCTGGCTACGAGAATGACGAACCTGTGCAGAATCGCGAAGAAACCCACCGCGGCTTCTTTGCCTCGCTGGCTGATTTCTTCATGCCCGACGAGGACCGCTACACCTATGCCGAGGGCCTGAGCCGCGGCGGTTATCTGGTGACCGTCAGCGATCTGGATTCAACGAACCACGATACCGCTCTCGACATCCTGGATGACGAAGGGGCCATCGATCTGGACGAGCGCGAGGAAAGCTGGCGCACGGAAGGCTGGACCGGTTACACGACCGATTATTCCGGCACTGCCCGCCGCGCCGCCGACTCCACCAATAGCTCCGGCGGCACTCTGGGTGCAGGCACCACCAGCGGCAGCACGCTGGGCGCGAGCGGCGTAGGCGCCACCACCACCTCGGACATTGCCGGCTCGACTGGCAGCGCGGGCTACGCCTCGACTAGCCAGGGCCAGACAACCTCCACCTCGGGTGCCGGTTATACCGATCGCACCACCTCCGAGTTCGGCACTGATGAAGTGATCCCGGTGGTTGAGGAAGAACTGCGCGTTGGCAAGCGCGACGTCAATCTGGGTCGGGTCCGCGTCCGCTCCTATGTTCGCGAGGAACCCGTCAGCGCCAATGTGAACCTGTATGAGGAGCGCGTAACCATCGAGCGTCGCCCCGTGGATCGTGCTTTGGGCGCCGGCGACGCCGCCTTCCAGGATCGCACCATCGAGGCCGAGGAGCACGCCGAAGAAGCTGTGGTCGACAAGCAGGCTCGCGTTACGGAGGAAATCTCCCTGCGCAAGGAGGGAGCCAGCCGCGAGGAAACCATCAGCGACACCGTGCGCAAGACCGAAGTGGAAGTCGAGGACGACCGCAATACCGGCCTCAGCGACCGCAAGACCAGCATCTAGCCCAAGGCTTGATGCCTATACCGGCCCCGCTCTTTGGAGCGGGGCTTTTTCATGCCTGCCGCTCTCCGGGCCGCTCCGCCACCGGCGGCAGCCCGGTCGTCGGTTAGCCCTGCGCGCGCGCCAGTGGATAACCTTCGGCGTAATACAGATCACGAATATCGCTGCCTTCGAAGCGCTGCTCGTCGACTTCGAGCAACGAGCCGCGCAGCAATTCCGCTGGCATCTCTTCGATGGCGTAGCGTAGCGCCTCGGCGGCCGAAGTGAAGCGCTGGTAACGCACCTGGCGAGATTTGTAGAAGCTCTTGCTGGGGTAAAGTTCGGCCGCGGCATTGTAGTTGAAACTGGACATGGGCACCTGCCTGGGGATCAAGATGGACGGGCAGCACGGGCTCAAAAGCGGGGCGCTGCGGGGAGTCGCAAGTCTCGGGGATCGCCAAGCAACCGGCAGGACCGGGAGGATCAGGTAGCCAATTGGCCGAAAACATACCGCTCATATATGCTCTTCCGCAGGGCTAATTACAAGGCGGCGCCCTTGGCCGCGCCTTTGCCTTAGCTCTGCAGCCCTTGCCCAGCGCCCCTCCTGCTCTGCCAGCAGATGTGCTAGAATTTGGCGGCGCTCCAGGCACCATCACCACCAGGGAGGCTTGCTCATGGCTGGAACCAACACCGACTCAAAGCCTCGCGTCGAGACGCGCCAGAAAACTGCCCGCCCGCCCTTGCACAAGGTCATCCTCGTCAATGACGATTTCACGCCGCGCGAATTCGTCGTGCGGCTACTCAAGGCCGAATTCCGCGTGCCCGAGGCTCAGGCCCTTGGCATCATGCTGACGGCCCACACCAAGGGGTCGTGCGTGGTTGCCGTGTTCACCAAGGAGATCGCCGAGGAAAAAGCAAACCGGGCCACCGAAACGGCGCGCAGCAAGGGCTACCCGCTGCTGTTCACCACCGAGCCGGAGGAATAAACATGTGCCGCAACATCAAGCCGCTGTTCAATTTCGAGCCGCCCGCGAGCGGCAACGAGATCCACGACGCCGCGCTCCAGTTCGTGCGCAAGGTCTCGGGCTTTACGGCACCATCAAAGGCTAACGAGGCCGCCTTCCATGAGGCCGTCGAAGCCATCGAGCGCAATCTGCGCCACCTGCTGCAGGCGCTCGAAACCGCCGCCCCGCCCAAGGATCGGGAGATCGAAGCCGCCAAGGCGCGCGCTCGCAATCGCGAGCGCTACGGCAGCGCTTCAGCCAACTAGAAGCTTAAGCCGGCCGGCACCGGCGGGGCTCGGTTGAGCACGACGATTTTGATCCGCTCATTGGCTGCCTGATAGGGGTCGTTGGGAAAGAACGGATCGGCACTCGCCCTGCCGCTCACAGCGCTCACCCGGTCATCGGAGAGCCCGAACTCGCCCAACAGCCCCCGCACCACATTGGCCCGATCGCTCGAAAGCTCCCAGGAGCCATAGCGCGGATTGACATATGTGCCACCCGCCGCCGTGTGGCCTGAGATCGTGATCTGGCTGGAAAGCTTCTGCAAAATCGGCCCTAGCGCAGCAATCGCCTGGCGCGCCGGCTCGGTGGGGTATTTCGATCCTTCGGGGAACATGGGCGTCCCTTCCTGGTCGATGATCTGGATGTCGAGGCCGTCCTCGGTCGCTTCCACCAGCAGATTATCGGCGATCTCCGTGATATCGGGCAGCGCCTGCCAGGCCTGGCGGATGCTGGCCGCAGCGCTGTGAAAGGCCTGGACTGTGTTCAAGTCCTTGGGCGCAACGCCAGTGGTAGTTTCGGTTGCGCCGGTCTCGCCCTTGATCCCCTCGGTTCCCGCTTCCTGGCTGCCCGCGCGCGTGCTTGCGGGAGAAGTAGCCGCCTCCTGCTGGTCCTTGAGCGAAGTGCCGGCCATCTTGGCGCCAGCGGCGTCAAGCGCCGTGCCCCCCAGTAAGCCCCCCGCCCCGCTCGTCGTCGGCGCAATGCTCGGCGGGGCGAAATAATCCGCCAGGCCTTCCTTCTGCTCCGGCGTCGTCATGCTGATGAGCCAGAGCAGCAGGAAGAACGCCATCATGGCCGTCACGAAATCGGCATAGGCGATCTTCCAGGCCCCGCCATGATGGGCGTGGGCCGCCTTCTTGACCTTCTTGATGATGATGGGCTGATTATACTGGGCCATGGCGTTCTACTCTTATGCCGCGGCCAGGTTTGCCGTTGCCGCATCGACCTCTTCAAAACTCGGGCGGTCTTCCGACAGCAGCGCCTTGCGCGCAAATTCGATCGCCATCACCGGCACCTGCCCCGATATATGGGCGAGCAGGCCGACCTTGAGCGACAGGAAGTATTTCGATTCCGCCTGGTAGATATTGTTGAGCGACTGGGCGAAGGGCGCAAAGAACCCATAGGCGACGAACACGCCAAAGAACGTGCCCACCAGCGCGCCGCCGATCATGTGGCCCAAAACTTCGGGCGGCTCGCTGATCGCGCCCATCGTGTGGATCACGCCCAGCACCGCCGCCACGATCCCGAGCGCCGGCGTACCATCGGCCAGCGCCTGCATGGCGCCCACGATCCGATATTGCTCCTGATGGTGGGTCTCCAGCTCCTCATCCATCAGGGCTTCCATCTCATGGACATTATTGGACCCGAGCGTCACCATGCGCAGATAGTCGCACACGAACTCCACCGCATGGTGGTTGTTGGCAAAGGTCGGGAAACGCTTGAACAGCTCCGATTCATGCGGGTTTTCGATATGCGGCTCGAGCGCCAGGATGCCCTTGGCCTGCACCAGCTTGAACAGCGTGAACTGCATGCCCAGCAGCTCGACATAAGCGGCCTTGTTGTATTTTGGGCCTTTGAACAGCGTCGCAAAAGCCCCCAGCGTGCCCTTGATCACCGGCCCGGTATTGCCGATCACGAAGGCCCCGATCGCGGCCCCCAGGATGATGATGAATTCAAAGGGCTGCCACAACACCGCAAAATGTCCGCCCACGCCGGCATAGCCGCCCATGACGCAGCCGACCACGATCAGAATACCGACAAGAAGGCGCATGCAGCATACACTCGCTTTGAAGGCCGCCCTCGCGCCGCGAACTTTGCCGCTGCTGCCGGATCTGCCCACTTGAACTCACGGGCGCCGCGATCCTGGCTCCCCAGCCGCACTATTGGCCAAGTCCACTTAACATGCCGTGTATTTGCCGCATTTGCGCAACACCGACGCCAAACCCCAGCGGCAACGCGGTTTTTACCCCGCGGGGGCAAGGCGCCCCGCGTCAGTTCCCCGCGTTATGCAGAGCTGCCACCCCCTTCCCTTTCCCCACCATTTCGGCTAGACAGCCCACCTAACCACCATGTCTGGAATCTGACCCCGCGCGCGCAGCGCTGCCGCCGCGCGAGTTTGCCACGACAGGTGCTGTCCGGGCGATTCCCTCCTTCTCGCCGGGCTCTCGGAGCGTTGCCGGAAAAGTGGTTCTCACTTTTGCTCGGCAGCGCGCCACTACGACGTGAACAGTTGAGCGAGCACCATGCCAAAACGTACCGATATCAAATCGATCCTCATCATCGGTGCCGGCCCGATCATCATCGGCCAGGCCTGCGAGTTCGACTATTCAGGCACCCAGGCCTGCAAGGCGCTCAAGGAAGAGGGCTACCGGATCATCCTGGTCAACTCCAATCCGGCCACGATCATGACCGACCCGGATTTGGCTGACGCGACCTATATGGAGCCGATCACCCCCGAAGTGGTCGCCAAGATCATCGAAAAAGAGCGCCCCGATGCGCTCCTGCCCACCATGGGCGGCCAGACCGCCCTCAATTGCGCGCTCTCGCTGCGCAAGATGGGCGTGCTCGAAAAGTTCGGCGTCGAGATGATCGGCGCCACCGCCGAGGCCATCGACAAGGCCGAGGACCGTGAACTCTTCCGCGACGCCATGAAGAAGATCGGGCTGGAAACCCCACGCTCCATGCTGGCGCACAACACCATCGAAGCGCTCCAGGCGCTTGAAGTGATTGGCCTGCCCGCCATCATCCGCCCGTCCTTTACCCTGGGCGGCACCGGCGGCGGCATCGCCTATAACCGCGAAGAATATCTCGCCATCGTCGAGTCCGGCGTTGACGCCTCGCCCACCAACGAAGTGCTGGTCGAAGAATCGGTGCTGGGCTGGAAAGAATACGAGATGGAGGTTGTCCGCGACAAAAAGGACAACTGCATCATCATCTGCTCGATCGAGAACATTGATCCCATGGGCGTGCATACCGGCGACTCCATCACTGTCGCCCCGGCCCTGACCCTGACCGACAAGGAATACCAGATCATGCGCGACGCCTCGCTGGCGGTGCTGCGCGAGATCGGTGTGGAAACCGGCGGCTCCAACGTCCAGTTCGGCATCAACCCGGCTGACGGCCGCATGGTTGTCATCGAGATGAACCCGCGCGTGTCGCGCTCCTCCGCCCTCGCCTCCAAGGCGACCGGCTTCCCCATCGCCAAGGTCGCGGCGCGCCTCGCCGTCGGCTACACGCTCGATGAGCTCGACAACGACATCACCGGCGGCGCGACCCCGGCGTCCTTCGAGCCCACCATCGACTATGTCGTCACCAAGATCCCGCGCTTTGCCTTCGAAAAATTCCCCGGCGCCGACAATCGCCTGACCACGTCGATGAAGTCGGTCGGCGAAGCCATGGCTATCGGCCGCACCTTCCAGGAATCGCTGCAAAAGGCGCTGCGCTCGCTCGAAACCGGCCTGACCGGCCTCAACGAGATCGGCATTCCCGGTCTTGGCGAAGGCGAAGACAAAAACGCCATCAAGGCGGCTCTCGGCACGCCAACGCCCAACCGGCTGCTCCATGTCGCCGAAGCCATGCGCCTTGGCACCAGCCTTGAGGACATTCACGCCGCCTGCAAGATCGATCCTTGGTTCCTCGAGCAGATGCAGGGGATCGTGGATACCGAAGCCAAGGTCAAGCAGTTCGGCCTGCCCCAGGACGCCGCGACCCTGCGCTCGCTCAAGGCCATGGGCTTTTCCGATGCGCGGCTGGCTCAACTCGCCGGGGTGAAAACCACGGATGTGCGCAAGCTGCGCCAGTCACTTGCCGTGCGCCCGGTCTACAAGCGCATCGACACTTCGGCCGCCGAGTTCGCCTCCCCAACCGCCTATATGTACTCGACCTATGAGGCACCCTTTGCCGGCGAGCCCGCCGACGAAGCCCGTCCCACCGATCGCAAGAAGATCGTCATCCTCGGCGGCGGTCCCAACCGCATCGGCCAAGGCATAGAGTTCGATTATTGCTGCTGCCATGCCGCCTTCGCGCTCGGTGAGGCCGGCTACGAGACCATCATGGTCAACTGCAATCCCGAGACCGTCTCGACCGACTACGACACCTCGGACCGGCTCTATTTCGAGCCGCTGACCGAAGAAGACGTCATCGAAATCCTGCTCACCGAAAAGCAGAACGGCACGCTCCATGGCGTGATCGTGCAGTTCGGCGGCCAGACCCCGCTCAACCTCGCCGAAGCCGTGCTCAAGGCTGGCGTGCCCATTCTCGGCACCCAGCCCGACGCCATCGATCTGGCCGAAGACCGCGACCTCTTCTCCAAACTCCTCAACAAGCTCGAGTTGACTCAACCCAAGAACGGCATCGCCTACAGCCTTGAACAGGCTCGTCTTGTTGCCGAGCGCCTGGGTTATCCGCTGGTGATCCGCCCCTCCTATGTGCTGGGTGGCCGCGCCATGGCGATCGTCCATTCTGCCAGCGAATTCGAGCGCTATGTGCAGGACACCCTGACCGGCCTCGTGCCGCCCGATATCCTGCAGCGCTACCCCAATGACCGCACCGGCCAGATCAACTCGGTACTGTCCGACAACCCGCTGCTGTTTGATGCCTACCTGTCCGGCGCCACCGAAATTGACGTCGACGCGCTTTGCGATGGCAAGGACGTCTTCGTTGCCGGCATCATGGAGCACATCGAGGAAGCGGGCATCCACTCGGGCGACTCCGCCTGCTCGCTGCCGCCGCAAAATCTCTCCCCCGAGATCATGGACGAGCTCAAGCGGCAGACCCGCGAACTCGCCTTTGCCCTCAAGGTGGGCGGCCTGATGAACGTGCAATATGCCCTCAAGGACGGTGTCATCTACCTCCTCGAAGTCAATCCGCGCGCTTCGCGCACCGTGCCCTTCGTGGCCAAGGTGATTGGCCAGCCCATCGCCAAGATCGCCTCGCGCATCATGGCCGGTGAAAGCCTGGCGAGCTTCAATCTCAAGGAAAAGACCTTCAAGCACATCGCCGTCAAGGAAGCCGTGTTCCCCTTCAGCCGCTTCCCGGGCGTCGATACCGTGCTCGGGCCCGAGATGAAGTCGACCGGCGAAGTGATCGGCCTCGACTACGATTTCGCCATGGCTTTCGCCAAGTCGCAGATGGGTGCGGGCTCCAAGGTCCCCACCAGCGGCGCCGCCTTCATCTCGGTGCGCGATGACGACAAGGAGTTGATCATCGACACCGCCCGCCATCTCGAGCAGGCTGGTTTCACCATCCTCGCCACCGGCGGCACCCAGCGTTATCTGGTGGAAAACGGCATTGCCGCCACCAAGATCAACAAGGTGCTCGAAGGGCGCCCGCATATTGTGGATCTGATGAAGAATGGCGGCGTGCAGCTGGTGATCAACACCACCGATGGGATGAAGTCGATCTCCGACAGCCGCGACATCCGTCGCACGGCGCTTTATGCCAAGATCCCCTATTACACCACGATCGATGGGGCGATGGCGGCCGTGCAGGGTATCCTGGCTTACCGCGACGGCAACCTTCAGGTCCGCCCGCTGCAGGACTACTTCGCCCACTAGATTGGTCAGGAGCCAAAGTTTCGCCATCTGGCGAAGCTTTCCTGCCCATCCAACCAAAGCTCAAGGGAGGCGGTCTTGGCCCGTCAAAGCCGGCAAACCCGCCTCCCCGCTCCCTTCCTCAAGCGCCTCTGGCGCCTCCCCGATTGGGGTATCCGCTCCGGCTATCCCTTCAACCTCCCCTGGTTGCAGGATCCCGACTGGAGCCTTGAGTTCACCACCCCCATCACCATCATCGTGGGCGAAAACGGCACCGGCAAATCTACCTTGGTGGAGGCCATCGCGGCGATGAGCGGCTATGACGAAGCCGGCGGCGGCAAGGGCTATATGCCGGTCGATCACTCCGCCGCGCTCGACCGCAGCGGCGCCCTACTCACCGACGTGCTCCGCGCCTCCTGGCTGCCCAAGGTCACCAATGGCTGGTTCTTTCGCGCCGAGTCGTTTTATTCCGTCGCCCGCTATCTCGATGCCGCAGCCATCGACGCCGGCGGCGCTGCCCCTGACTACCTGTCGCAAAGCCATGGCGAAGGCTTTGTTGATTTCTTTGAAAGCCGCATGACCCGGCAGGGCATCTATTTCCTCGACGAGCCCGAAAGCGCCCTCTCGCCGCAGCGCCAGCGCGAACTGCTGCGCCTGCTCCATCGCCTGGGCCAGAACGCCACCGCCCAGATCATCATGGCGACGCACTCGCCCCTGCTGATGGCGCTCCCCGGCGCCACCCTCCTCGAAATCACCCGCGACGGCCTTGCCCCGGTGCGGCTCAGGGATACGCGCCACTTCCGGCTTTACCGCGATTTCACCGCCGATCCCAAAGGCTGGATCGCCGAAGTGCTCGAAGACCTCTAGCCTGGCGCCCGCTTGCACTCGGCGCCGCTTTTGCTATCCTGCGCCCATCATGATGATGATCCGGTCCAACAAGTTCGCCGTGTTCCTGCGCGCCTGATCGGCGCCTCCTGAGGCACACACTGGTCGGCCCCGGCCGCTGGCTGCCGCGCGGGGGCCTCGGCACCTTCCCGGTCCGCTTCCCCCTCCCCCAGGATGCGGGCGACACCGGCTGGCACATCGATGCGAGCTTTGGCGACGACAACCCGGACTTCCTCGAATGGCGCGCCAACATCAACTCGCGCGGCCGTGCGCTCTTGCTGTTGTTCCTGTTCTCCGATGTCGGGGACAACGATGCGCCCACCCGCATCCGCCCGGGCTCCCATCTCGAGGTTGCCCGCTATCTGGCACCTGCCGGTGAAACTGGAAGGACCCTGCGCAACATGCTGACCGACCGGCCCGACTGGTTCGACACCGGCCGCGAGGCCCTCGCCACCGGTCCCGCGGGCACGGTTTATCTCTGCCACCCGTTCCTCGTCCACGCCGCCCAGATCCACCGCGGCAAAACGGTCAAGTTCATGGCCCAGCCGCCACTCCTGCCCGCCGAACCCCTCCAGCTCGAGCGGGCAGACGACAACTACTCCCCGGTGGAAAGGGCCATCCGCCTGGCCCTGGGGTGAAATCAAAGGGGCGGCGGCTCGTGCTCCCGCCCCTACGTCTCAGCCCCCGAAAAACTCGCGCACCCCCGCCAGCGCATCGCCCACCGCCGCATCATCGATATCCAGATGCGTCACCCAGCGTTGCTGCCCATATTGCCCACCGATGGCAATGCCGCGCTCCCCCAGGAACTGCGTCATCGCCTTTTCGAGCTCGGTATCAGCCTTCACGAAGACGATATTGGTGTCCGGCATCGGCACACTGAGATCCGCAAAACTCGCGAGCCCCTCTGCCAGCTGCTTGGCCCGGCGATGATCCTCGGCCAGCCGCTCCACATTGTGCTCCAGCGCATAAAGCCCCGCCGCCGCCAGAATGCCCGCCTGCCGCATCCCGCCACCCAGCATCTTGCGATTGCGCCGCGCTTTTTCGATCAGCGTGCCGGTTCCCACCAGCACTGACCCAACCGGCGTGCCCAACCCTTTGGACAGGCAAATCGACACCGTATCGAACGGTGCGGCTAACTCCGAGATCTCGATCCCCAGCGCCACGCAGGCATTGAACGCCCGCGCGCCATCAAGATGCAGCCCCAGCTCGCGCTCGCGCGCCAGCTCGGCCACCTCATCGATATAAGCGAGCGGCAGCACCCGGCCGCCAAAGGTGTTTTCGAGCGCAATCACCCGGGTGCGGGCAAAATGCATGTCGTCAGCCTTGATGGCAGCCGCGATGTCATGGAGCGCCATCGTCCCATCAGGCTGGTGGGCAATGGGCTGGGGCTGGATTGAGCCCAGCACGGCCGCCCCGCCCGCTTCGAACATGTAGCAATGCGCGTTTTGCCCCGCGATGAACTCGTCGCCGCGCCCGCAATGGCTCATCAGGGCAAGCAGGTTAGACATTGTCCCGGACGGCACGAACAGCGCCGCTTCCTTGCCCAGCAGCGCTGCCATCCGCTGCTCGAGGTGCTGCACGGTCGGGTCATCGCCATAAACATCGTCCCCCACCTCCGCCGCCGCCATCGCCGCCCTCATGCCGGGGGAAGGACGGGTCACGGTGTCGGAGCGGAAATCATAACGCAGCGTATTCATGCTTCATCCTCAAGCTGGGCCGGATCGGGCTTTTGCGCCACCACCAGCATACCGGCAATTGGCGCGCCGCGGTCTTGGCGCAGAGTCGCGGTCTCAAACTGACACACATGCAGGCCCGCATCGGCGAGCGCCACCCGCGTTGCCGCAACCCCATGCGCATAGCGGAGCGACGGGCGCAAGAACATCGGCTCTTCGCCCTCATGCGCCTCGAGCGAAAAGGCCAGCAGCCCACCCGGCTTGAGTGCTCCCACCATGGCGTTGAGCACCGGGGGCAGCGCGCCGCAATAAATCAGCACATCGGCCGCGGTGATCAGATCGGCCTCGATTGGCCGGCGCTGGAGGAACCGGACGAGTTCGTCCTTTTCCAGTCGATCATAGATGTTCTTGCGCCGGGCTGTCGCGACCATGGCAGCGGAAAGATCGACCCCGTCGAGCCGCTCGACCTTGCCTCGCAGCCGCTCGCCCATCAGGCCCGTGCCACAGCCAAGGTCCAGCGCCAGGGTCCAGCGCCCGATCCCCTGCCGCGCCATCTCCTGCTCGATCATTGCATCGAGCAGTTCGGGCACCTGGTAGCCAAGCTTGCCCACCAGCGACGCCTCGAACCGCGGCGCATATTGATCAAACAGCGCTTCCACATAGCTCACTGCCGTCCCCGCGGCTGCGACCGCGGCACCATGGGCCGAAAGCTTGAGGGCGGTGCCGAACACCCCCTCGTCGTCCAGCGCTTCGAGGTGCCGCCAGGCCGAAATGGCCCCGCTCACATCGCCCGCCTTCTCGCAGTAGGTGCCCAGCAGGTTCCAGCCCCCGGCCCAATCGGGCGCCAGTTCCAGGGTTTGCGCCATCACCTCTGCAGCTGCGTGGTGATCGCCTTCTTCGGATAGGAGTCGTGCGAAACCGGCACGTCGGTCGGCGATCATGTCGCCCGAACTCTGGAACGCCTTGGTCAAGCGTATACGATCTCTGAATGGAGGTGATGGAGGGCGGATGTGACGGATTTCTTGACGAAAAGCAAGAACACGCTTTGCGCAAAAGGGTTACATTGGGATGCATTTGAGCTAACATCTTTTCATCGCCTGCAGCTTTTTGCTGCTGTCGAGCATTGGGTCCCTTACGGAGCCGTCTTCAGTTCCCGCCTTGGCAGCGCGCAAGACTATGCCAAGCACTAGAGCCATGTTGCTCTTGCCCTAGCCAAAACGAATGTTTGGCCGGGTGCTTCGGCACGATCATTCGCTGTATTGAACCCCCCATTGTTTAGAGCTAAGCTCCCCTCATCGAATAAAGCGGCCGACTGATCTGATCATGCGAATACCATTCGCTCCTGCTGACGTCATTATCCGACAATTCGATTCAACCAAGTCTTGGTCGCTGTGACCAAGGCCGCCTACAGCAGCGACTGCACGAGGGAACGCGCATCATGGCAACTGGCACCGTAAAGTGGTTCAACGGTCAAAAGGGCTACGGCTTCATCCAGCCCGACGAAGGCGGGACCGATGTCTTCGTCCATATTTCGGCGGTTCAGCGCTCCGGCCTGAACGGTCTGGATGAGGGCCAGAAGATTACCTACGAGATCGTCAAGGACAAACGCACCGGCAAATCCGCCGCCGACAATCTCGTCGCCTCCTGACCTCAACAATCCCCCAACCGATAGGAAGCGCATCCCACCGGATGCGCTTTTTTGTTGAGGCTTTGCGCTGAGACCTAAATTCAACAGCCGCCATCCCTGGGCGCTGGGCTTTTTGCCGACGGGCGCAAGCCGGGGCTTATCCGCCCCTTCCACGAGCGGCGCGCGCGAATGCTAGCCGGCAGCGCGACGCCCAAGTGCAAACAGCCCAATAATGACGGAAGAACATCGTGTCGCGAAAAGACGGCGCATTGGCAAACCTCCTCTTGACACTAGGGCGGAGCTTGAACGCACGTGTGGACACCCCATGTTCTTGAGCGTCACCCGCTTGACCGCAACGCGTCTGGCGGGCAATTTGAACCATCTTCCCCGAAAACTAGTCGTGAAGCGGATGCCGAACGGGTTTTGGCTGGAAGACACCTGCATTTGCCCTGGAGGCGATACGAATGGACAAGATCCCGATGACGGTGGCTGGTCACAAGGCCCTCACCGTTGAATATGAGCACCGCACTGCCAATGAGCGCCGTCGCATCATCGACGCCATCTCCGAAGCGCGCGCCCATGGCGATCTCTCCGAAAACGCCGAATATTCGGCTGCCAAGGAACAGCAGAGCCTGAACGAAGGGCGCATCCAGGAACTTGAATCGATCCTGGCGCTGGCCGACATCATCGATGTCTCCAAGCTCTCGGGCTCCACCGTCAAGTTTGGTGCCACCGTCACCTATGTCGACGAGGACACCGAAGAGGAAAAGACCTACCAGATCGTTGGCGATCCAGAGGCCGATGCCTCGGGTGGCCGCATCTCCATTTCCTCGCCCATCGCCAAGGCGATGATCGGCAAATCCGTCGGCGATTCGTTTGAAGTGGCGGCCCCTGGTGGCTCGCGCTCCTATGAAATCCTGAAAATCCGCTACAGCTAAGCCTGTTTAGCGGGCAAAGGCTGGTGCAGGCTGTGCTTTTTCGGTGCACAGCCCCAGCTGAATTGCCCCCGCCGTGTTGGCGGCCTTGAAACCGCCCGCACTTCGGCCTTTAACTGAGGCCAAGGGAGGCCTCGTACTCTGGGGAGAGCGTTGCGATGCACGCCAAAGTCATCATCATCGGTTCGGGTCCGGCCGGCTACACCGCTGCAATCTACGCGGCGCGCGCCATGCTGGAGCCCGTGATGATCCAGGGCATCCAGCCCGGTGGCCAACTCACCATCACCACTGATGTTGAAAATTATCCCGGCTTTGCCGACGTCATCCAGGGCCCCTGGCTCATGGACCAGATGCGCGCGCAGGCCGAACATGTCGGCACCCGCATCGTCAACGACGTGATCACCTCCGTCGATTTCGACCGCCGCCCCTTTGTGCTCCACAGCGACAGCGGCACCACCTACACCGCCGACAGCGTCATCATCTGCACCGGCGCCCAGGCCAAGTGGCTCGGCCTGCCCTCCGAGCAGAAGTTCCAGGGCTTTGGCGTTTCCGCCTGCGCCACCTGCGATGGCTTTTTCTATCGCAACAAGGAAGTGGTCGTAGTCGGGGGTGGCAACACCGCAGTCGAGGAAGCGCTCTTCCTCACCAACTTCGCCTCCAAGGTCATTCTCGTGCATCGCCGCAGCGAGTTCCGGGCCGAGCGGATCCTGCAGGATCGCCTGTTCAAGAACCCCAAGATCGAAGTGCGCTGGAACACCGAGATCGACGAAGTCCATGGCAGCGCCATGCCCCCTTCGGTCAATGCAGTGACGCTGCGCGACCTCAAGACCGGCCGCACCTATTCCCAGCCGATCGACGGCGTGTTCGTCGCCATCGGCCATTCGCCCGCGACCTCGATCTTTGCCGGCAAGCTCGACATGAAGCCCGGCGGCTATCTGCAGGTCCGGCCCGGCACGACCCAGACCAACATCCCGGGCGTGTTTGCCGCCGGCGATGTCACCGACGACGTTTATCGCCAGGCCATCACTGCAGCGGGGATGGGCTGCATGGCCGCGCTCGATGCCGAACGGTTCCTGGCCGAACACGAACTCGCCGAAGCGGCGGAGTAGACCACCCACTAAGAAGAAAGCACTGTGTAATGCTCGACTGGGACAAGCTCCGGATCTTTCATACCGCCGCAGAGTCGGGCAGTTTCACCCACGCCGCCGAAAAACTGGGAATGAGCCAATCGGCCGTCAGCCGCCAGATTTCGGCCCTCGAAGACGATCTGGGGCTTAAACTCTTTATCCGCCATGCCCGCGGCCTCGTGCTGACCGAGGTCGGCGAGCAACTGTTCCGCACCGCCCACCGCATGCACTGGGAACTCCAGCAGGTGGAAACCCAGATGTCCGAATCCCAGGACGAGCCCACCGGCCCGCTGATCGTCACCACGACGGTGGGCATCGGCTCCACCTGGCTGTCCTCGCGTATCAACGAGTTCATCCGCCTGTATCCGCTGATCCAGCTCGAGATCCGCCTCAACGACGCCGAGCTCGATCTGGCCATGCGCGAAGCCGACGTCGCCATTCGCCTGCATCGTCCCAACCAATCCGAGATGATCCAGCGCAAGCTGTTCACCGTGCATAACCACTTCTATGCCACGCCCGAATATCTGAGCGAATTCGGCTCTCCCAACAGCCCCGAGCAACTCGACGATCACCGCATCATCAGCTTCGGCGAGCCGGTGCCCTCCTACCTGCCCGAGCTCAACTTCCTCGAGCGCATGGGCCGCAGCGATTCCAGCCCGCGCCGTGCGGTGCTCAAGGTCAATTCGATCTACGGCATGCTCCAGGCCTGCCAGGCCAGCATCGGCATCGCCATGCTGCCCGACTATGTCACCGAGCAGGAAGACGGCGGCCTCGTCCAGGTTCTGCCCGAAATCGAGCTGCCGGCCTATGAAGCATACTTTGTTTACCCTCCCGCGCTGAAGAATTCCAAGCGCGTTGGCGTCTTCCGCGACTTCATCGTCGGCAAGGCGCGCGAGTGGAGCTTTTAGCGGGCGAACGCGTTCACTGTCGGATGCGCCTTCCAAATACCCATCGCTGGGCGGATCTGCCCTGACAGCGACACCGTCGGGGCCCCTACCCAGCTAACGCCCTGTCTTTCCCAGATATTCCCGCGGAATGACGCTGCCCGCCCAGCGCAAGAATCGCGAATCTTTCTGCAGCACGCCGGGCGCTCCCGGCTCCAAAACCCACAATTGTGATCGTGTAGCGCCTGCATGTGGCGCATGGCTGGCATGACCCACCGCGCATTGCTGGCGAGCCGGCTCTCCCTCATATTGGACCTGTCGCTGAGGCGCGCTCCGAATCCTCCTCCCTCGGACCCCGCATCGCGACGCCGGATTTGGATCGATTCTCCTCCCTCGATCCCGGTCCATCGGTGAAGCGCTTTCCTCCTCCCTTGCGCTTCGCCATCACTATCGATTTGGCTTCGGCCCTATCATCAGCCCCATCTTCGGATGGGGCTTTTTTTTCGCCTGTTCCGGCGGGTTGCAACGCCGAGCAATGGGCCTGCTTATTTAGTGGACAGATTGTCGCTGTGCCTAACGCATAGCTCCTATTCGCTCTTCCGCGTTGCACTAACCGATCGGGCTATCTATATACGTCCTTGTCGCTGCGACGCCGTCCGTTTCCTCCTCCCTCGGACCTGCGTTGCCCGACACCGGGTTCAAGCCGTATCCTCCTCCCTCGGCTTGGGTCCACCCGGTCCGGCGCATCTCCTCCTCCCTTGCGCGGGACCATTACTAGCGATTTGGCTTCGGCCCTATCCATGGCCCCATCTTCGGATGGGGCCCTTTTTTTGCCCCACCCGCTTCGTCGATCGCTAGGGCGCCAGCACTGGCCGGCACCCCCACAACTCTTTTGGTCTATCGTACTGCGGCGCAGAACTGCTGCACGCGCGCCACCGCGTCGCGCAGTTGCGCATCCGCCGCCGCATAGCTCAGCCGGAAATGCCCCGGCAGCCCGAACGCGGCCCCATGCACCAGCGCCACCCCCGTTTCGGCCAGGAGCGCCAAGACGAAGTCCTCGTCCGTTTCGAGCTTGGTGCCGCCGCCGCTGGTGCGCCCCAGCAATTCAGCGCAGGAGGGGAACACGTAAAACGCGCCTTCGGGCACCAGGCACTCGACCCCCGCGGCCGCGTTCAGCCCCTCGACCACGAGGTCGCGCCGCGCCTGGAACGCCGCCCGCCAGTCCTTGAGGAACTCCTGCGGCCCGTTCAGCGCCGCCACCGCCGCCCATTGCGAAATCGAGCAGGCATTGGTGGTGGATTGGCTTTGCAGCTTGGTCATCGCCGCCAGCAGCGGCTTGGGCCCGGTGCAATAGCCGATGCGCCAGCCCGTCATCGCATGCGATTTGCTGACGCCATTCATGGTCAGCGTGCGCTCCCGTAGTGCCGGCTCCACCTGGGCAATTGTCGCGAACTGGCGCCCGTCATAAACCAGCGGCTCATAGATGTCGTCGGTCAGGATCATCACCTGGGGATGGCGCAGCAGCACCTGCGCGAGCGCTCGCAATTCTTCGGCCGAATAGGCTGCGCCCGTCGGGTTGGACGGGGTATTGAGGATCAACCATTTCGTGCGCGGCGAAATCGCCTGTTCCAGCACTTCGGGCTTGAGCTTGAACCCGGTCGAGGCGTCCGCCCGCGCCAGCACGGGCTCTGCCCCACAAAGCCGGGTGATTTCGGGATAGCTCACCCAGAACGGCACCGGCACCACCACTTCGTCGCCGGGGTTCAGCGTCGCCATCAGGGCATTGAAAATGATCTGCTTGCCGCCCGAGCCCACAAAGCACTCATCGGCCCGAACATCGAGCCCGTTGTCGCGCCGGAATTTTGCCGCCACTGCTTCCTTGAGCTCGGCGAGCCCATCCACATTGGTGTAGCGCGTCTTGCCCTCATTGATAGCGCGGATCCCGGCTTCGCGCACGTGCAGCGGGGTGTCGAAATCGGGCTCCCCCGCCGAAAGGGCAATCACGTCCTTGCCCGCGGCCACCATGTCGCGCGCTTTTTGCGTGATGGCCACCGTGGCCGAAGGCGCCACCCGGTCCAATGCATCCGACAACAGTTTCATCGATCATCTCCACATCTGTGGGATGTGATACTGGCCCGTTCGGGCACCGGCAAGCGCTATGGCGGCGGCGCTCCCGTGGAACCGCGGACCACCAGCGACAGCGGAACCACCTGGCGCTCCACCGGCCCGTCGAGGATCGCCGCCACGGCCCGATGGGCAATATCCGCCAGCGGTTGCTGCACCGTAGTCAGCGGCGGCTGCGCCGCTGCGCTTTCAGGCACGCCATCAAAACCCACCACCGAAACATCCTCAGGCACGCGCAGCCCGCGCTCGCGCAGCCAGTCCAAAGCGAGAATGGCAATCCGGTCCGACATGCACAGCAAGGCCGTTGGTTTGGTCGCCCCGGTGAACACCGCCTCCAGCGCCGCCCTTACGCTGGCCGGCTCATTGCGGGTTTCATGCACCGGCACGTCAGCGCGGGCAATGCCGGCACCGTCCAGCACCTGCCAATAGCCCAGCATGCGGTCGCGCGAGGTGGAATAAATTGCCGCGGCGATCTCCGCCTCCCCTACCGGGCCCGCATGCCCCTCTTTAAGCTCGGTGCTCAGCACCGCAAAGCGCCGGTGACCCAGTTCCACCAGGTGCTGCGCCGCCCTCGCCGCGCCGGCAATATTGTCGATCCCGATCGCAGGGATGGAGTCGTCGCCTGTTCCCAGCGCCAGCGCCACGAAAGGCAGGTCCCGCTTGCGCGTCAGCGCCACCAGTTCGTGCCCGCCTTCCACGCACAGCAGCACAAACCCGTCCACTAAAGCTGTTTCGATGTTCCAGGCCAGCTTTTCCCGGTTCACCGCCGAAACCAGCGCCATGCCGGCGCCCCGCCGATCGCAGATTTCGGACATCTCCGCGAGCAGGCTGCGGGCCCACGGATCCTCAAAGAAATAGGACAGCGGCTCAACCGCAGCGACCCCGATGGCATTGACCTTGCCCGCTCGCAGCAGCCGCCCCTTCAGGCTCGGTCCGCCATAGCCCAACTCCTTGGCAACGGCTTGCACGCGCTCGCGCACCTCTTGCCGGACGAGTTCAGGTCGGCTGAAAACATTGGATGCCGTGCCCTGCGACACACCGGCCGCCGCCGCTACATCCCTCAGCTTTATGGTGACCGGCGGTTTGACCACGAAGAACTCCTTCCCTCACCACTAGCAAAAAAGATGTATCGGTTCAAATCGGGTTGACGCCGGCAATACCAATGCTAGCTTGAACCGATTCAACCCGCACTCACATCCTCGGGTTGAACCGATTCAAGGAGTAGTGCCACAATGATCCCTCCAAGCTATCTCTTCAAATCAGTTTACTTCGACGAGTGGGAACGCCCCGCCCCTGTCGCGGCGGCCACGCCGGTGCATTTGGGCGGTGGTGATGGCTGGCACCGGCGGGCAACAACCTGGCTCGCCAGTGCGGGTCGCCTTGCCCTGGGTTTCCGCCTCCGCCGGTCACGCGGGGCGGCCCCTGCGCCGAAGGGCCGGCCTTCGGTCACTAGCCACAGGCTTGGGGAGCGACCCACCCCCAAGCTCCATGCCTTGGCCCAGCGCCCCCGGCTTATGCCTGCGGCTGTGCCTCGCGCATATTCTTGAGCCCCACGGCCCATTTATGCAGCTCATTGAACATCAGGCCGGCGCCTTGCACCATTGGCTCATTGGGTCGGAACACGCCGTCCTCGCCCAGGAAATTGGCGGTAAACGGAATCGGCACGGACTGGCTGAGCGCCACGACATTGAGATTGCTTAACAGCTGGCGCAGCACCTGGCTGGCCCGCAGGCCGGCCGACACGCCGCCATAGCTGACGATGCCTGCGGGCTTTCCCGTCCATTCCTTTGACAGATACTGGATGGCATTGACCACCGAAGCTGGGGGGAAATAATCATATTCCGGGGTCACGAACACAAAGGCGTCGCCCTCCCCGACGGTCTTGCTCCAGCGCTTGGTGTGCTCATGCTCGTATTGCTGCAGCATGGGGTGCTTGGGTTCATCAAACAGCGGCAGTCCTACCTCGGCCAGATCAACCAGTTCGATGTCGAACTTGCCCTGCTCCCTGGCAAAGTCCTCCACCCAGCGGGCGACGGTTGGGCCGACGCGGCCGGGCCGGGTGCTGGCAATTATGATCTTGAGTTGGAGAGCCATTCGGAGTTTCTTTCATGAAGCAAAAAGCAGGATCGGGCCCGCCATGCTGGCGCTCCGGCTCCGACCGCTGTTGTGGTCAATTGGATGTATCTTTTGGAAACCCAGGTTTCCTTGGGATACCAACCTGTCGTATATGAGAGTGAGCAGCCGACACAAGACGGCACCTGCAAGATACCGAGGTCACTTCCATGAGACCGTCCTACCTCAGTCACAGCCATCCCCACTGCGCCGCCACACGCGACATCCTCACCATCATTGGCAGCAAATGGGCGGTGCTCGTCGTGGCCCTGCTGCAGGAGCGCCCTAAGCGCTTTTCCGAACTCAAGCGCGAGATCGGCGACATCACCCAGAAGTCGCTAACCTCGGTGCTGCGCGAACTGGAAAAGAACGGCATCGTCGAGCGGGTGGTGACCCCCACCGTGCCCCCGCGGGTTGACTACAGCCTGACCCGATTGGGTCAGTCCTTGCTCGGTCCGATCGGCGCCTTGGGCCTGTGGGCGGCCGAGCATCACGAAACCGTGTTGCACGCCCGCGCCCGCTACGAAGCTCCCACTGCCGCCTAAGCTCGCAGCCCTGCGGTCCCGCCAAGCCGGCCTGTCGGCATCCCTCGGCAGCGCTTCGTGACGCTGCCCGCCACAATCGAACCGCATTGGGGTGACACTTCTGCGCTGCTCGATAGCTTCAAGGAAGATGCGACCCCCATGCGTGAATCTACACCTGCCCCGCGCAAACGCTTCAGGCTCTACGCTTTCGCCTCTGGCATGTTTCTGGTTCTGGGAGGCGCCGCTGCGGTCCTTGCCGGCATCACCCCTGCCACTGCCGCCACTCTCGCCCAGGAACCCGACACCCAGATCGCCGTCTTCATGGTGCCGCTGACGCTCCTGGTTCTCGCCATTCTAGTTGAAGTCACCCGCGTTGCTTTGCGGGGCAATCTCCCCGCCGAAGCCCCGGCGCGGATCAAGCCCAGCCGCCTGCCTCCCGCGCCGCCCCGGCGCTGAACCACCTCAGATTTGCTGCCAAATTGCCGGCCCCAGTGGCCGGCTTTTTGTTGCCCCGGCTCCGCCCACCTTACCAACCTTGCCAAGCTTTCACCTTCCCGCAAGGTTCTGCCCACGGCACTTGCTCTATCATCTGGCCAGCCGAAACCTCCGGCCAGACACCAGGGAGCAATCCGATGAACAAGATTTCCGCCGCGGCTCTCGCGGTCCTTCTCACCGCGACCACGGGCCTTGCGGCCACCGGCACCGCCTTGGCCCAGCCTGGCAAGCCTCCGATGGGTTACCAGTCCGGCGGCGATGACGACTGCAACTGGCAGCGGGGCGACGGCTACAGCCGCGGGGGCTGGCACGGCCAGCGCAACAGCGGCTGGGACGGTCAGCATGGCGGTCGCCGCGGCGGCGGCATGGGTGGCGGCATGAACGGCCCTTCCGACCGCAACGACGGCCCCGGCATGCGCCAGAACGGCCGCCAGTTGGGCAACAGCATGACCGGCCTGTTCAACTTCCAAAGGGGCGCCGAAGCCATCGAACTGGCGCTTGTGCGGATTAGCCACCGGCTCAATCTCACCGCCGAACAGCGCCCGCTGTTTGAGCAGATGCGCACCGCGGTCATGGACGCCGTCCGCAAATATGTTGACGACACTGCGCAGGTTCGCGCCGAGCGCTCCACCCCCACGGCTCCCCTCACCATCCCCGACCTGCTGCAGCGCCGGATCGTGCTCGACAATGCCCAGCTCGAGGCGCTCACCAGCGTTGTTCCTTCGGTCACAGCATTTTACGAAAGCCTCACCCCCGAGCAGCAAGCGCTGCTGACGCCGCCCCAACGCGGCCAGCGCGGCGGCGGCAATTGGGGCGGGCCCGGCAACAATCAGCCGGACCAGTCGGACTCGCAGCCGCCCGCTGATCAACCAGCCCAGCCGCCCATTGATCAGCCCGCCGCACCGCCTCCAGCCGATCAGCCGGGCGCCGCACCCGCCGCCCCGCCCAGCCAGCCGCCCGCCCCGCCGTCCAGCCCGGCTCCCGCCATCCGGGGCTAACCACACCCGCGGTGCCGCGCCTTTCTCCTCGGGGAGGCGCGGCGCCGCATTGGCCGCCCGGCCCCGAGTGGCCGGGGTTTAATTTCGACCGGCCTTGCTCTAGCTATAGCTGGCAGCTGACCGGAACCACCATGACCCGCGCCACCGCCACCCTATGCCTTTTGCTCGCCACTGCTCTTTGGGGCTTTGGCTTCATCGCCCAAAAGCACGCCATGCTCTCCATGGGCCCGCTCAGCTTCACCGGCGTGCGTTTCATCATCGGCGGCGCCCTCCTCCTGCCGCTCGCCCTGCGCGAGCGCCGCACCAAAGCCGCCACCCTGTCGCGCCGCGACTGGTTGTTTGTTGGCGCCATGACGCTGGTATTCTTCATCGGCAGCTGGCTGCAGCAGGTGGGCCTCGCCAGCACCACCGTCACCAATGGCGGCTTCCTCACCGGGCTTTACGTGCTCTTTGTGCCGCTGATCGCCTTCCTCGTCTTTCGCACTCAGCCCCATCCGCTGGTGCTGATCGGCGTCGCTCTCGCCCTTGTCGGCATCTACCTGCTCAACGGCGCCCGCCTCGACCGGCTCAATATCGGCGATGCGCTGATCGTGCTCTGCGCCGTGTTCTGGGCCATCCATGTGCTCATGCTCGGCGCCATCGCCAGCCGCACCGGCCTGCCCCTCGCCATCACCTGCGGCACCTTTATCCTTGCCGGTCTTGGCGCGATCCTGCTCGCCTTCGTCTTTGAAGCCCCCACCCTCGCCCAGATCAGCGAGCAGTGGCTCGCCGTCGCCTACGCCGGCATTGGCTCCACCGCCATCGGCTTCACCCTCCAGGCCGTCGCCCAGCAATATGTCCCCGCCACCAATGCCGCGCTGGTGCTGTCCTCCGAAGCCTTGTTCGCCGCCCTCGGCGCCGCGCTGCTCCTTGGCGAGCGCCTGCTGCCCATCGGCTATCTCGGCGCCCTCGTCATCTTCCTCGCCCTTCTCCTCGGCGAAGTGTTGCCGCCCATCCTCCTGCGCCGCCGCACCCGCGCCGAGGCCGTGACGACCTAGCCCGCCCCCCGCCCAACCTGCCCCGCGCAACCCCTCCCGCCCGCCAGCAGTTTGTTGTGGACCACCCGGTGTTTCCCCTCGCCCCCCCGGGCCCGCTCCGGCACAACCAGCCCATGGCCAAGCTTTACTTCTCCTATTCCGCAATGAATGCGGGCAAATCCACGCTCCTGCTTCAGGCGGCCTATAACTATCGCGAGCGCGGCATGAATGCGCTGCTGTTCACCTCCGGGCTGTACGCCAGTGATGGCGTCGGCCGGATCAGTTCGCGCATCGGCATCTCCGAAGCTGCCGCGCTTTATACCGACGCCGACGATCTCTATCTCGCCATCCACGACGCCACCGAGATCGCCAAGGTCGATTGCGTCTTTGTCGATGAAGCCCAGTTCCTCTCCCCCGAACAGGTCTGGCAACTCGCCCGCGTCGCCGATCGCCTGCGCATTCCGGTGATGTGCTTTGGCCTGCGCACCGATTTCCAGGGCAAGCTCTTTCCCGGCTCGGCCGAACTGCTGGCGATCGCCGATATTCTGCGCGAAATCCGCACCATCTGCTCCTGCGGCCGCAAGGCCACCATGGTGGTGCGTCAGGACCCCTCCGGCCGGGTCCTCACCGCCGGCGACCAGGTCGCCATCGAAAAGTCCGTTTATCTCTCCCTCTGCCGCATGCACTGGGAAGAAGCCGTTGGCCGCTGGCCCGTGAAAGGACCGTCCTCATGATCCCCGTCCAAACCACACCCTCCACTGAACCTTCGGGCGCGCTCACCATCCGCACCCTGGCCATGCCCGCCGACGCCAATCCCGCTGGCGACATTTTCGGCGGCTGGGTAATGAGCCAGATGGATATTGCCGGCGCGATCGCCGCCGTCGAGCGCGTTGGCGGCCGCGTCGTTACCGTGGCGGTTGAAGCCATGACCTTTATCGCCCCGGTCAAGGTCGGGGATATCCTGTGCGTCTACACCGCCGTTGACCGCGTCGGCACCACTTCGGTCACCATCGCCATCGAAGCCTGGGCCCGGCGCGAGCGGCGCGATGATCGCGTCAAGGTCACCCAGGGCCACTTTGTTTACGTCGCCATGGGCGAAGACGGCCGCAAGCGCACCATTACCTGACTTTTTTCGAACCGGATCGTTCAGCCAGCATTCAGTTGCCATCGGGTCTTATGGACCACGCCGGCCCCAAGCGCCGGCAAGCAAGGGGAGCCCTCGATGAAGTCTGTTCGCCTCGGATTGATCACCACCTTCGCCGCCGTGCTGGCCGGCACTATTGCCGCTGCTGCCGCCCCGGCCAGCGTTTCAACCAATGTCAATGTGCGCTCTGGCCCCAGCACGCAGCATCCCGTTGTCGGTTCGCTCTTTGCCAACAACACCGTAGATGTCGGCCAGTGCAGCGCCGGCTGGTGCCAGATCTCGGCCGGGCATGTTGCCGGCTGGGTCTCGAGCGACTTCGTCGTTATTGGCCGGCAGGCGCAGGTCGCGCCGCGTGGCAACGGCTTTGGCGAACCCGGCTTTGACGTCGAATTCAACTTCGGCGGTCCTGGCCGTCCCTTCCCGTCCCCACCGCCAGCGCCACCGGCACCCCCGGTCTACGATGATGAGGAAGCCGGCGCCTGCTTTTATACCCGCCCCGATTTCCGCGGTGAGCAGTTCTGCGTCACCGAAGGCGAAACCTATGACTACCTGCCGGGCCTGTGGGACGACAGCTTCCGCTCGGTCGAAATCTATGGCGGCGCCCGGGTGGATGTGTGCCGGGACGAAGAGCTTTCAGGCGCTTGCGCCACGCTGCGGCGCGACACTGCCCGGCTGCCGCGCGAACTCGACCGCCGCATCTCCTCTCTGGACGTTTACTAAGGTCTAGAGAGCAACAGAGTCTTCGTGCTGGGCCGGAACCGTTTGTTTCCATCATCGTTTGATCAACAACAACAACAGCGTCACTGCCGATCGGCCAAATACGGTTGTCGGCCAAGAATATAACAGGAGTTCAAGGATGAACCGCTACAACCGCAAGCTGCTGAAAACCGCGGCTACGGGTATTGCCGTCGCAGCCACCGCCGTGATCGTGTTCCTGCCCGCAGCTGCCCAGGCAGCTCCCGGTACCGTGACGAGCAACATCAATGTGCGTTCGGGCCCTGGCGGCAATTATGGGGTAGTGGACACCGTGCGCGCCGGCACCAATGTGGATGTGCAGCAGTGCGAAGGCTCCTGGTGCTATATCGCCAAGCCCGGCCCGGATGGTTGGGTTTCGGCTCAGTATCTGAGCGCAGGTGGTCGTCCCGTCAATTCCGGCCAGCCCGGCCTGTCCTTTGGCTTCTCCACTGGCCCCGGTGGCCCACAGATCAATATCGGCGTTGGCAATGAAGGCCGCAATCCTCCTGGCCGTCCGCGCCCACCTGCCCCGCCCGTGTATGAGGAAGAGATCGCCGAGGTCTGCTTCTATGACCGCACCCGCTTCCGCGGCGAAAGCCAGTGCCTTGAGGAAGGCGAAAGCGTGCGCAATCTGGGCGGCTTTGCCGACCGCATCTCTTCGATCGACAATCCCGATGGCCTGCGGGTTCAGGTTTGCGCCGAAGTGAACTTCCGCAATTGCCGCACCTATACCACCAGCGCTTCTTCGCTCGGTGACTACGACGACTACATCGCCTCGATCCGCGTCCGCTGATCCCAGGCTACAGCCACTCCCGGGCGCCATCCTACGATGGCGCCCTTTTTCACATCCAGGATTCCGATAAACCTTGGCCTTGGCCCGGTGCCGCGCTAGTGTCCCCGGGCCCAGCCTTGTTGTGGAACAGCGTCATGCCTTATCTTCTTCGCACTCTCGTTTTCCTCGCCATTGCTGGCTTCTCGCTGGTCGCGGGCGCTTTGCCTACGCTCGCAGCGTCCGAATCGGGCAGCCTTGCCTGGACTACCAAGCCCGCGACCCTCCACCAGGGCCCCGGCCGCGAATATCCCATCCTGGGCCAGATTCCGGCCGAACAGCGCATCAAGGTGCTGCGCTGCCAGCGGGTCTGGTGCATGATCGATGGCCCCGGCGGGCGCGGCTGGACCTCGATCCACGCTGTCGATTTCGGCAAGGATCCCCGCGGCATCGAGTGGAACGAATGGACCTTTGAGCGCCCCGCCCCCAAGCAGGTCTGCTTTTATGAGGGCGAGAATTATACCGGCGGCGCGCTCTGCCTCGACCCCGGCACCAAGATCGAAGACCTGCTGCTGATCGGCGCCGATAACCGCTATTCCTCCGTGCGCATCGAAGGCAAAGTCGCCGTCGCCGCCTGCCGCGACCGCTTCTTCCAGAGCTATTGCGAACGCATCACCCACAGCCAGCCCCGCCTCGATCAATACCTCAACAAGGCCCTCTCCTCGATCGAAGTCTACTAACCAGCGCCACGGGCCCTTCCTTCACCTCCCCCTCGATGGGGGAGGCCGGGTGGGGGTGCGAGAGCCCCAGTGCCTCGGCCCTGCCGATATAGTCCCTACATCTCAGCATGCCCCCCGGCTCAGCCCGGCGTGACACCAAGTGCAGGACGCCCTCATGCAATTCCCCACCCTTCGGCCCCTGCCCTTCCCTCCCCTTGAGGGGCTTCGACCCGTCCGCGTCAGCGGCCGTGGAGGCGAGAAGGCCATGAGAGCTACGCTCGAATGGCCGAGGGGGTGCAGGCCCGCCGCAGCTGAATCGCAGGTATACGCACCAACCCGCCCAAATGGCCTCTCCCGCGCACAAGAGCTAAGACTCCGGCCCTCCCTCCCCCTTGAGGGGAGGGCCGGGGTGGGGGTCCTTCGGTTCCATCACCGACTGATCAACCCCCAAAAACCCGGGCACCGGCCCAACCGGGCCCCACCCCACGACCCCCTCCCTTAATCCCTCCCCCAAGGGAGGAGGGAGGCACCAGCCCCAAGCTCGGCAAGAGCTGAAGAAATCCAAAGCGTCACACCTCCGCCTTCTCCTCCGCATCCGCGATCCGATCCATCACCGCTTCGGGCGACACATCCCGCTCGAGCTCGCTGAGCTCGTCATCGGCCTCCGTATGGATATCGAGCTTGCGGGCAATCGCACTCACCAGCTCGATCAGCCGCGTGGTTTCATGCTCGTTGAGCAGGCTCACCTGCAGGTCGAGATCGGCCCGGATATTGTCCTCCGCCGCCATCCGGTTCTGGTTGATCAGCACGAACGTGCTGAGGAAAATCGCTTCCACCGACGCTTCCATCGCCAGCACCACCAGCGATGGGTCCCAAGGCTCCATGATCGGCAGCCAGCCCAGATTGACGCTGATCCACAGCCCGAAGAACACGATGTGGATGTAAACAAACATCATCGAGCCGGCGAATTTGCTGATCGCCGCCGCGGCCCGTTCCTCGAGCGAGGCCGAGCGCGCGCTTTCGCGCCGCCGCTCCATGATGGCATCGATATTGCGCGTCAGCGCGGGGTTTAATCCCTCGGCGGCCTTTTTGGTCGGGCTATTCGCCTCGGGCTGGTTTTGGCTCATCTGCTCGAACTCCGTTGTCGCCCCCACAACGGCCAGCCCTGCCCTTTGTTCATCGGGGCAACCGGCATCAACACTGCGTGCTCCTGCCACCTGCTGTCAGCACCCCCGTTCCGTCTCCGTTCGCGACCTGCTAAGACGGGGAACGTTGCAATTTGCGGCACCGTTTCCCACATCAGGTGCCTTCCCGAGCATTGGTGTCTTATGGCCGACAAGTCCGCACGTCCCGGCAAAGCCGAGTTTTCCATCGACGATTTCCTGGGTGAGATCGAAAAGGCCGAGGACCTCGCCGCGAGCAAACCCCTCTACGCCGAGCGCATGCGCAACAAGCGCGCGCTTGATCGCGCCGATCAGGCCGCCGCCGCTGCCGCCGACGAGGCTGCCAAGGAAGCCGCCAAGCCCAAGACTGCGCTCGAAAAGCGCCGCACCACCAAGTCCTCGCACGACACCGTCACCGGCATGTCGCCCAAGACGGGTAAGACCAAGATCAATTCCGTCGTCCGCCCCGATTTCTCCGGCATGGGCGAAGCCCCCCAGGCCGGCTTCGGCCACGTCCCCTCCGCCAAGGCGCTGAGCGCCCGCAAGATCACCGGCGCCCCTCATCCTGAGGAGGCGCAAAGCGCCGTCTCGAAGGACGCCGATCCCGAGGCCACCGCCGAAATCCGCGCGGCCCTCACCGCCGCCACCAAGAAGGCCAGGGCCAAAAAGAACGAGGACGTCTCCAACGCCCAGACCGTGGGCGTCACGGCCACCGTCAAGGCGCTCGAACAGATCATCCTGCATGGCCGCAAGGAAGTGGAAGGCTCCTCCCCCTGGATGCCCCACAAGGCGCAGAACCGCCTCGAAAAACGCGCGCCCCGCCGCCCCTTCCGCATGGTCACCGACTACCAGCCCGCCGGCGACCAACCCACCGCCATTGCTGAACTGGTGGAAGGCATCGAGAATGGCGAAACCGATCAGGTCCTGCTCGGCGTCACCGGTTCGGGCAAGACCTTCACCGCCGCCCAGGTGATCGCGCGCACCAATCGCCCCGCGCTGATCCTCGCCCCCAACAAGACCCTCGCCGCCCAGCTTTACGGCGAGTTCAAGAGCTTCTTCCCAGACAACGCCGTCGAATATTTCGTGTCCTATTACGACTACTACCAGCCCGAGGCCTATGTGCCGCGCACGGACACCTATATCGAAAAGGAATCCACCATCAACGAGCAGATCGACCGCATGCGCCACTCGGCGACCCGGGCGATCCTCGAGCGCGACGACGTCATCATCATCTCCTCGGTCTCGTGCATCTACGGCATCGGCTCGGTGGAAGATTACACCGCCATGACCATCGATGTGCAAAAGGGCGAAAAGATCGACCAGCGCGAGCTGCTCGCCAAGCTCGTCGCCCTGCAATACAAGCGCGGCGATACCGGCTTTGTGCGCGGCACCTTCCGCGTGCGCGGCGACACCGTGGAACTCTTCCCCGCCCACTATGAAGCCGCCGCCTGGCGCATCACCCTCTTTGGCAACGAGATCGAGTCCATCACCGAATTCGATCCGCTGACCGGCAAGAAGTCCGCCGACCTCACCTTCATCCGCGTCTTCGCCAATTCCCACCACGTGACGCCGCGCACCACCATGAACCAGGCGATCAAGCTGATCCGCGCCGAGCTCAATGCGCGCCTGCAGGAGCTCAACGGCGCCGGCCGGTTCCTCGAAGCCCAGCGCCTCGAGCAGCGCACGCTCTTTGATCTCGAGATGATGGAAGCCACCGGCTCCTGCGCCGGCATCGAGAACTATTCGCGCTACTTCTCCGGCCGCAAGCCCGGCGAGCCGCCCCCGACCCTCTTCGAATATCTCCCCGACAACGCCCTCGTTTTTGTCGACGAATCCCACGTCACCATCGGCCAGCTCGGCGCCATGTATCGCGGCGACCTTCGTCGTAAGGCAACATTGGCCGAATACGGCTTCCGCCTGCCCTCCTGCATGGACAATCGCCCGCTCCGCTTCGAGGAGTGGAACGCCATGCGCCCGCAATCGGTCTATGTTTCGGCCACCCCCGGCTCCTGGGAAATGGACCAGACCGGGGGCGTTTTTGCCGAACAGGTGATCCGCCCCACCGGCCTCATCGATCCGCCCGTCGAAATCCGCCCGGCCAAGACCCAGGTCGATGACGTCATCGACGAGATCCGCCAGGTGGCAAAAACGGGCTACCGCACGCTCTGCACCGTCCTCACCAAGAAAATGGCCGAGGACCTCACCGAATACATGCACGAACAGGGCATCCGCGTGCGCTACATGCACTCGGACATCGACACCATCGAGCGCATCGAGATCATCCGCGACCTGCGCCTCGGCGCCTTCGACGTCCTTGTAGGCATCAACCTCTTGCGCGAAGGCCTCGATATTCCCGAATGCGGCCTTGTCACCATTCTCGATGCGGACAAGGAAGGCTTCTTGCGCTCGGAAACGTCCTTGATCCAGACCATCGGCCGAGCCGCGCGCAATGTCGACGGGCGGGTGATCCTTTACGCCGACAACATCACCGGCTCCATGGAACGCGCGCTCGCCGAAACCAATCGGCGCCGCGAAAAGCAGATCGCCTATAACGAGGAACACGGCATCACGCCCCAGTCGGTGCGCTCCAACATCCACGACATCGTCGACAGCGTCTACGAGCGCGACCACGTCACCGTTTCGATCGGCAAGGGCCGCGACGGCAAGGAACAGCTCGCCGTGGGCGAAAACCTCGCCGCCGTGCTCAAGGACCTCGAACGCTCAATGCGCGAAGCCGCCACCAACCTCGAATTCGAAAAAGCCGCAAGGCTCAGGGACGAGATCAAGCGCCTCAAGGAAATGGAACTGGATACTTTATCCGGCGAGGTTTCTTAGTCACCTACCGCGCGGTCTAGCTCCAGCCCCTCGGCTCCTGCCCTCCCTCCCCCTTGAGGGGCTTCGAGCCGTCCGCCAAAGCGGCGGATCGCTCCAGTGGAGCGATCCGAGGTGAGAAGGCCATGAGAGCTATGCTCGAATGGCCAAGGGGTGGGGGTCCGTCGGCGCCTTCACCAAACTCCGAGCAGCCACCGCCAAAGAGCCCACAGCCCCCGGCACCGCCAGTGCCCTCCTCCACGACCCCCTCCCTCAATCCCTCCCCTCAAGGGGGAGGAAGCCCCAACTCATCCGCTCCTGCCCGCAACGAGAGCCCCAAACCCGTCGGCCCTTGCCCTCCCTCCCCCTTGAGGGGCTTCGAGCCGTCCGCCAAAGCGGCGGATCGCTCCAGTGGAGCGATCCGAGGTGAGAAGGCCATGAGAGCTATGCTCGAATGGCCAAGGGGTGGGGGTCCGTCGGCGCCTTCACCGAACTTAGAGCAGCCCCACTGCCAAGAGATCACAGTCCCCGGCACCACCGTGCCCTCCTCCACGACCCCCTCCCTCAATCCCTCCCCTCAAGGGGGAGGGAAGCCCCAACTCATCCGCTCCTGCCAACAACGAGAGCCCCAGACCCTCGAATGGCGAAGGGTCGGGTCCCTCGCTGGCCCCGATCCCTCCGCCAAAAACCCACCCTAAGACTGTCCGCCCCCGACACCCCCGCGCGTCCTATGCTGCCGAACCCGGAGCCAGGTTTATGCCCCAACCCGCCCCCGCCAGCGTCGATCTCTATCTCGCCGCCCAGTCGCCCGAGGCGCGCGCCATTCTCGAGCGCCTGCGCGCGATCATCCACCGCGCCGCGCCCGAAGTCGTAGAATCGATCAAATACGGCATGCCGCTGTTCCGGTGGAACGAGCGCTATCTCTATCTGGGCGCCTGGAAGCACCATATCGGCCTCTACCCGATCCCGCCCCTCACCCCGGAGCTGGAAACTGCCCTCGCCCCCTTCCGCGCCCACAAGGACACGGTGCAGTTCAGGTACACGGAGCCGGTGCCGTATGAGGTATTTGAGGGGCTGGTGCGTACAAGGCTTAAGACGTCACCATCTTAGAAGTGACTTATACACCTACCCAGAGGGCCCGGCAGCCCATTTCAGGGTTTGAGGAACAAGTCCTCAAATGAGGAGGTCACCTGATTATATTGCCCTAGCTGCTGGTTGACGTAACGATGGGACTCCGCAGCGTAAAACTCAATATACCGGTACATGTAAGATTCCCGGAAGTAATCAAGAACCCACTCATCTGTAAGTTCACTGCCCGAAGAATCCTGAACTACTAGATGCCCGTTCCTCGCGAAAACATGGAGTTCTTCAAACTTCAGCCCCCCTCGTTCCGCGACCTTAAAGAAAAACCGCTCGTCAGCATTGTCGTCCAACTCAACATCTTTTCTGCTAGTTGGTTTTCCGAAGCCCGGAAGATTCTGCAGGCTCTCTACGAACTTGTTGAAGTTGTTACCTGTACTCAGTGTAACCATAACAGTCTTCGTAGTTCGGGCCTTTGAGCTGCCGCCTTTAACTGGCTTGCCCTTAAGGGATCGCTCCCTCCGGGGCTGACAGCTAAAGCGCTGCCCCGAGTGTGAAAGATAACTTCTACACCCAACCTCCTCAACGGGCAGGTCAAAAAACCCGTTAAACCTCGTTCTCATTGGTATGAGGTACTTTTCGCGAAACAGGTCAGGGTCCATCTCAGCAACCATAGGGAGGACTTCATCATTGTAACGCTCCGCGAAGTGCGTGAATAAAGCCTCGATGTTTCTATTAGCCACACGAGAGACGCAGACGGCTGAAAAGTATTCCTGAAAGCTCCGATGTATAAAGTTGTAGTGAATTCCATCCTTCTTTATCAGACACACGTTATCAACAAGGTCTTTCAAAAATTCGGCCGAACTAACTGAGAAATCCTCAAATCGTGTCGCCTTGTCGATCTGCGCCAAGATATTGCCCTCGGTATCCTCCGTAATGCCATCGTAGTAAGTGCACAGGCAGAAATAAGAGAGCAAGCGGATAAATTGCTGTTTGTCGAGGTCTGTATTGTACTTTCTTATGTACCCACCTCCTTTAACAGTATCATGCCGATGATACAAAGCATCAAAGGCAAGTTCGTAGAAAGCAGACATCTTGTTCGGAATATCGGGGTTCCGAGCAATGGTCAGTAACATCATATATGCCAGCAGCGGATTCGATAGAAAGCTCTCGTGGCTTTTGTATAAGCCGCCCTTAATTCTCTTCAAAAGCCTGGACTTCGACGTGTCGTCATATTGGGCCCTGGCGATCAGAAGCTCAGCCTCCTTCTGCAACATAGGCAACACCTCGACGTGCTCAAACTGGTGCCAGCCCCGAAACCGGTCATCGGGTCTACTAGTAAGCACAATTGTCAAACGTGGATTGTTCTCTCTAAGCTGCTGCACCTGGAACTCAACTTCCTGCCTCTTCTCTGGGAGGATTTCGTCAAAACCATCTAGGAAGATAACGATCTCACCTTGCTTTAGCGATCTGTCGAAGTTGGCCTGTGAGATTGTCGCACCTGTTCGCACAACAGAGTGGTACAAAAAGTCGCGGATATTTAGGTTGGTGGCAGTGTTCACCTGCCGGATCTCAATGAACAGCGGTATCCTCCCATCGCTGTCCTCTAAGAAGGATATCCAAAGATACTTCATGAAGAACGATTTACCTCCGCCGCCCGTACCGGCAATGATAAACGACTTTCCTGATGATTTTATTTCCTCTACCAAGTTATACTGATCGACATCTTGACCTCCCTTCTGGAAGCGTTGATCAACATAAATGGAAAGCAGGTTTACTGGGGACTCATTGAGAATTGTCTTAGTGTTAAGACATTTGTCGAACACCACTTCAATGTGTTCCCTAAGGTCGGTCTCCACATCTGAGGGCTTTTTCCCTAGAGCAGGCGCTCCCTTATTGAAAAGTTTCTCTACTAAAGAGCCGAGCAAGCCTTGGAACCCTTTAGCAGCCACAGTGGTAGCGAGCGCACCTATTGAGATTGGTTCGGCAGCCATTTTCCCTCTTAGACATTCAAGTCACCGTGTGCGTGGATGCTATCAGGCGGCTGGCCATAGAGTCTTGCTATCTCAGGCCGTTTTCCAGAATTTTGTAATTGACTGTTCAGTCGTAAGCCGAATGCAGTCGTTGTCACGTTGGTTACTTGGTTACGGATATTGGTCTAGCAGATTCATTGTTGCATCGCGAAGCGGTGAGCACAGCCCATTCCGCTAACAGGCACGAAGGCGTCCCACTTCTCAGCTACCGTTCTTCTTGAAACAGCAGGCTCTTACCACCTTATCCCCGCCCCCTGCCCTTCCCCCAAACTCGCGGCTCCATCCCCCTGGAGCCGCCCATGCCCATTCCCGACAAAACCATCCCCTACGCCAATCTCGCCCGCTACGAGGCCGTGCGCCCGCGGCTGCAAAACTTCGTCGCGCGGCTCAAAATCCTGGGTGAGCCCGACCAGCCCGCCTCCCCGGTGGAAAAAACCCTCGCGGCCGAGCTGATCCGGGAAACGAGGCGCACCACTTCGCGCGACGGGTTTGGCCGCGCCCTGCCCCTGCTGCAGCCCGGCGCGCCGCACACCCGGGCGGCGCTGCTCGAAAAACTGGCGGAAGCGGAAACGGCGCTCGGGGCTTTCGCGGCCCTGTATTGCCGGGGCGAAGGCGAGGACGCGCCGCGCTGGCGGCTCGACCCCTGATTTTTTGCATTTTGAAGGGTCGTTCAGGACGCGGGGAAACCCGTTCACAACGCGTTCAGAACCCGTTCAGTTTGCGCCCCCAGCCGTTCACTTATCCCCGCCCCCATCGCGCCATGCGATAGTGCCTTCATTCCCGCCGAAAACACGCGGCGCCGACGAAGCGCCGGGCGGGAGGTGTGGACTGTGCGGGGTCGCCCGGACAGCCGTGGTTTGCCGACTACCGGCCGGTTCCTGGCCCGTTTGCTCCCAAAAGACCGGGGGCGGCGGGCCGGCCCAAACCCCTCCCTGCGGGGAAGCCGCTCGAGGCGCCACGGTCCAAAAATCCACGCGTGCGGTGCGGCTTTGGCCTCACTCTTTTGACCACCCCGATGAGGCGAAAGCCGCGCCGTGCCGTGCCTGCCCGACTCACTCGAAACCGCGCGGCGCCCGGCCGGGCGGCGTCCCCGCTTGCCTGCAACCCAAGCCCCCTCCGCCCCGTTCGGTTGGCAACGCAACAAGGGAGCCAAATATGGCCAACGACCAGCAGCACACCGACAAAACCCCGGACGAAGTTGAAGACCGCATCTGGGAGCTGATGAAAAAGATCGATTTTTGCATGTTCACCACCTGGAACGGCACCGAACAGCGCTCGCGGCCCCTGTCGGCACGCGTGTTCCGCGACGAGCATGCCGTGTATTTCCTCGTGGATGCCAATGGGCACAAGAATATCGAGATCGAGCAATATCCGCAGGTGTCCTGCGCCTTTGCCGACAATTCCGGCCACAAATATGTAGCGATGAATGGCCTCGCCTCGCTCAGCAATGACCGCGCCAAGATCAAGGACCTCTGGAGCGACATGGACAAGGCCTGGTGGGACAACGAGAACGATCCCGATATCCGCCTGCTGACGGTGCGCCCCGACGGCGCCGAGCTCTGGGACAGCCCCAACCAGCTGGTCGCCACCGCCAAAATGCTCACCGCCGCCGTCACCGGCGCCAAGCCCAGCTTTGGCGACAACGCCAAGGTGGATCTTTAGGCCCCAGGGCTGTTCGGGCTGGCTTACAACCAGCCCGACAATTCCCGCCGCACCATGGCCTCGATCATGTCCATGCCACCCGGCGAGTCATTAAGGCACGGGATATAGGCAAATTCCTCGCCCCCCGCCTCCATGAAGGTTTCGCGCCCCTGCATGCTGATTTCTTCGAGCGTTTCGATGCAGTCCGCGGAAAACGCCGGCGCGAGGATGGCGATTTTTTTAATCCCCTTGCCCGGCAGCGCCGCTAAAGTCACATCCGTATAGGGCTCGAGCCACTTGGTCGGCCCGAACCGGCTTTGGAAGGTGACCATCAGCTTTTCTTTGGGCCAGCCCAGATATTCGCGCACCAGTCGCGTCGTCTTGTAGCACTGGCAGTGATAGGGGTCGCCCCGCTCCAGATACTCCACCGGCATGCCATGGTAGGAGGTGATCACCAGGTCCGGCTCGAACGGCAAGGCGGCAACGCCGTCGCGGATCGAATTTCCCAATGTTTCAATATACTTAGCGTCTTCGAAATAGGCCGGAGCCGTGCGCACGGCCGGCTGCCAGCGCATCTCGCCCAGCGCATCGAACGCCTTGTCATTGGCGGTCGCCGTGGTCGTCGCCGAATATTGCGGATAAAGCGGCACCAGCAAGATCTTGGTGCAGCCCTGCGCCTGCAGCTTTTCGAGCACGCTCTTGGTGGAAGGATTGCCATAGCGCATGGCATAATCCACCACCACGCCCTCACCCGACATCCGATCGGCCAGCGCTTCGGTCTGGTTGCGCGTGATCACCCGCAGCGGGCTTTCATTGGTGCGCTGGTCCCAGATCTGAGCATAGGCATGCCCGCTTTTCTGCGGTCGGAATGAAAGGATCACGAGGTTGAGGATCGGCCACCACAACCATTTCGGCGTCTCGATCACCCGCGGATCGCTCAAGAATTCCTTGAGATAGCGCCGTACGCTCCAGTAATCGGTCGCGTCGGGCGTGCCGAGATTGAGCAGCAGGACGCCGATCTTTTGCTCTGGCACAGGCGGATGGTTAGGCGGCAGGTGATCGGACATGTCAGCCAGTTTGGAAGGATTCTAGGCTGGCGCACCATAGTTCTTCCTGCCGCGTGCGCAAGGCGGCGATGGGTCGCGCTAAAGGCTCGCCAGCAACAAAAGCACCCCAAATCCCAGCACCGCAAAGGCACCGAGCAGCTCGGCCCACCACACCACGCTCGCAGTAACGGGATTATCAGCACCCCCGAGGCGTTTGGCGAGGCCTTTTGCGCCTACCGCGACGCTGGCCAATGCCGCAACCGTGATCGCCGTACCCAGCCCCATCAGGAACACAGCCGCAATACCGGCCGCCAGCACGCCCTGCGATAGGGCAAACACCATCACCACCAGCGCCCCCGAACAGGGCCGCAACCCTACCGCCAGCACCACGGCAAGCTGTTCACGCCAGCCACCGCTCGTTGCCTGCGGCGCTACGATATGCGCGTGCCTGTGAGCAACATTGCTAGGCGCGTGTGCATGCCCGCGCTCGTGCGCATGATCATGATGATGATCCTGATCGTGATCGTGATCGTGCCCCCAGCCCAGCAGCTTGCGCAACACCAACCACAAGCCCAGCAGGGCAATCAGCCCATAGGAGCCGATGCCGATCCAGTTGGCGGCATTGCCCATGGCGAGGCTCGTCATCCCCAGCGCACCGGCAGCCACGAGCACCAATGCGACGGCGACAACGGATTGCAGCATTGCCGAAACCACGCTCAAACGGATGCCGCGGCGCAGCTGGGTCTCGTTGGCCAGCATATAGGATGAAATCACCACCTTGCCATGCCCCGGCCCGGCTGCATGAAACACTCCATAAAGGAAACTGAGACCACCCAGCAGCCAGAATGCCGTCCAGTCGCTGCGCACAGCAGCAAGCGAGGCTGTCATGGCCTGGTAGAAGTTCCTTTGCTGCTGCTGCAGCCAGCCGAAAAAGCCGGACCGCGGCAGCGACAAGCTCGGCTCTGCGGGTGGGCCTCCAAATGGCGTCGCCGGCCGGGCCTGCGCCATGGCTTCAGCCGCCTGGACAGCGCTGGCAGGCTCAACCCCCGCGCCACCTGCTGGGCAGGTGATCCGGATCAACCCTTGCGTGCCGCGCATCGCGGCGGCGAGATCCGGTGGCAGTTCGAGCACATCGGGCCCGAGGGCGTAGAGGCGCTCCTCGACTGCCCGATCCATTGGCCGAGGCGGCTCGACAGCGGCAGCACAACCGGCTGGAGCGTTCTCTAGGTGCACACTGCCGGCATCGGGAACGGTGATCGCGACGTAATATTCTGGATCATAGATGCCCAGTTCAAATCCGTCGCGGACCTCCTCTGGGGTTTCCGCCAGGACGGAATAGCTGAGGGTCGTTTTTCCGTCCGCATAAACCATGCGCTGGTCGCCCGCGGCCTCCCAGGCCATGGGCGCATCCTGCGCGCCGGCGAAGGTGTAAAAGCCGAATTCCGCGAGCCCAGCCAGGTTCTCGTCGGCAAGCTCCTGCAACTCCTCCGGACTGGTAATCCCATCACCATCGGTGTCGAGGCCTTGAACTACCCAGCTGGAGAAAGCGGCATCAAAGGTCCAGTCGTGGCGCAAACCTGACACGGCGCCATTGCCATCAAAGACAATGGTGACTTGGGCGTCGATGAAAATATGGGGATGCGCGACCGCCGGCATTGCGCCGACCAGCACCAGGCTGGCTGAGGCCAGAAGGGGTTTGACGGTGCGGCGAATGGTGGGCACGTTCATAAGATCAGGCAATGGGGTGAACCGCAAACCAGTCCACCAAGTGGTCGATTAGGGCGCGCACTTTGCCCGCCAAATGCCGGCGATGCGGATAGACCGCTTGCAGTGTCTGCCCGGTGGGCAGAAATTCAGTCAGCACGGGCGTCAATTCCCCTTTGGCGACCACTGGGTCTGCGAGATAAGAAGGCAGCACAACGAAGCCGAGGCCCATAGTTGCGGCCTGCCGCGCCGCCAGGGGCGAGTTGACCCGCAACGGCCCGGTCACTGGCACCGATATGGTTCGCCCCTCTTCGGTGAAGCGCCAGTTCGATTGCCCTTGCAGGTTTACGTCAACGATGCAGGGCAGCTTGCGCAGATCCTCAGGATGTTGTGGCGTGCCGTGGTTCTTGAGCAGCGCCGGAGCGGCGCCCACCACCACATGCATGTCAGCAATCTTGCGGGCGATCAGCGAGCTATCGGCCATAGTTGAGATGCGCAGTGCAACGTCGATGCCTTCGTCAACAAGGTCGACATAACGATCCTCCAGCCGCAAATCGAGCGTCACCTTGGGGAACTTGAGGAGATAGGAGAAGATCGCGGGAGCCAGCGTATCTTCGCCGAAGTTGCGCGGCGCCGACACGCGCAGCATCCCGCGGGGCTCAGCGGTCTGGTCGGTGATGGTTGCGTCGAGCTCGTCCAGCTGTTGCAGCAGCGCGCTGGCTTCCCGGTAATAAGCTTCGCCAGCTTCGGTGAGGCTCAACTTGCGGGTGGTCCGGTTCATCAGCCGGACGCCGAGGTAATCCTCAAGATCAGTGACATATTTGGACAGCAATGCCTTGGAGCGTCCATGCTCTCGCGCTGCCGAAGAGAAGCCGCCGGCGTCGAACACCTGCACGAAGGCACGAATGCGGGCGAGATCTTGGGTCATGGGCTCCGAACGCACACAGCAGGCTCGGATGTCGGCATAAACTATCCGGTACAAGCGAACAACAAGCCGTCTTGGCCGTTGCACGATTAACGATAGGATGCTTGCTTGTTCGACGTATCCAAGGAGTTCGGACTATTTTCCCACTCATGGCCAAACCTACATCCAGTTCCACGCTGTACCGGCTCATCGAAGCGGGTCAGTTGGCGCATAAAGCCTTGCTGACTCCGTTGCTGGAACGCGGATTGGAGCCGGGGGATGACGCCGTGCTCTTTATTCTCGGACGGGCAGCGACGCTTGAAAGCGATCTTGCCAGCGAACTAGGGTTGGACGAAGCCAGCCTGGCTCCTCGCCTGCGCCGGTTGATCGAGCGCGAGCTTGTCGGCCAGCAGGCGGTCGGGCCGGAGCTGGCAGTTGGGGTCGCCTTGACCGAGCGTGGGATCCGGATCCGCAACAATCTCGCCGACCACTGGGCCCAGCTCGAGGAAGCGCTGATCGGTGAGCTCAAGCCCAAGCAGCGCAAGAAGCTGGCCAACACACTTAAGCGCTTCGTTGAGCTGCTGACCCTCTAAGCTACCAAGATGACTGCGGTATTCAGCTTGGGTTCATCGGCAATGGTGTTCTCTGCCGCCATCGGCAGGTGATGCCGGACGACAAGAGGAGTGGAGCAATGGCCTTAAACAAGAAGCTCTTGGCTAGCGGTTTCGCTGCTTTGGCGCTGCTGGGAACCGCGGTAGCAGCTTCCGCAGCCCCCGCATTTGCCAGCGCCAATGTGAATGTGCGCTCGGGCCCTGGCACCGGCTATGCCGCAGTAGACAGCCTGCAGCGCGGTCAGCCGGTGGATATCGATTACTGCCGAGGTAGCTGGTGCTATGTAACCAAGCCCGGTCCAGATGGGTGGGTTTCCGCCAGCTACCTGGAACGCGGCCGCGATCGGGGCCCAGGCTGGGATGATCGTGGCTGGGACCGCCCGCGCGGGTGGAATCCTCCCCCGCCGCCCCGCTGGCACCCGCCCCGTCCGCCGCGTCACTATGACGACTATCGGCCCTATCGGGTGTACCCAGCCGAGCCGGACGCAAGCTTCTGCTTCAACGGCCCCAACGGTTACTTCTGCGCCGGCAGCTAGCCCGGCTGGAGCGCCGCCCCTAGGCGGCGCTCCTTTTACTCGACTCGCAAGCGCTCCACATCGATCCCATGCCGCTCCAGCGGCTCGCGGATGCGTCGCGACAGGAACTCGTTGAGACCATAGACGGCGAGCGCGCCGACGACGATGGCGATGCCAAAGCCGCGCAGTCCGTCCTGGTTGGCTGCAACAATGGCACAAAACAGCGAAGCGCCCGCGACACCGAGTAACATCCAGCCCTTGCGCTCGCCCGCCACCCGCAGATTGCGGGCGCCGGAGTGCAGGAGGTCGCGCAGCTCACTGTCGCTCATTGCCGCCAGCCTGGGGTTGCTGCGCTCGCGTCGGATGGTCTCGATATAGGCATCCACCCGCCGCAGCGTCAGCGCTTCGCGTCGGTCCGTGCCTTTGCCGCCAGCGAAGAGCTTCAGCCCGCCTCCAACAAGCAACAACACCAGCGCCAGTTCGATCAGCCAGATCATCACCCCTTCTCCTCTGCCTTCAGTCCTTGCCCGGCAAAATGGGTTCAACGGCCACCCGCTTGCGCCAGCTTTCACGCGCCATCACCACCAGCCCGGCGGCCACGATGATCGCCGCCCCCAGGAGGGAAATGAAATCGATCATGTGCCCGAAGACGAGCACGGACAGGAAAATGGCCCAGGGCAGCGAAAAGTAGTTGAACGGTTGCACAACGCTTGCGGGCGCCAGGGTCAGCGCCTGGACCATCAGCCCGTGCCCGATACAGGTAGTCGCCATGATGACGAGCACCAGCCCAACGTCTGGCCAAGCCATGGGCTGCCAGAAGAACACGCCAACTACGCTGGACAACACTAGTCCGACAAAACCGGTATAGGCCATGCTGGTCGCCGCGCTGTCGTGCCGGCTGACCTTGCGCGTAATCACGATATAAAGCGAATACAGCGATGCTGAAGCCAGGGCATACAGCACCCCCCAGTCAAGGGGCAGGCCACCCGGGCGCACGATGATCATCGCCCCGGAAAAACCCACACCAACCGCAACAAGGCGGAAAACGCCGACCTTTTCACCCAGGATGGGAATGGCAAACAAGGTCACCATCAGCGGGTAAACCAACGAGATGGCCTGCAGTTCGGCCAAGGGGACTGACCGCAAGGCCATGGCGAAAAACCAGATCTCCACGATCAGCAGCGTGCCGCGCAGAAGCTGCCAAAGAGGCACCTTGGACGACAGCGCCTGCCGCAGGGGCGCCTGCCGCAGCACCAGCACCAGCGAGAAGGCAGCAAAGCCCCAGAACCGCAGCATCGTGGTCTGGAACGGGGAGTAGTTTTGCACCAGCACCTTGGAGATGGCATCCTGCACGCCAAACACCGCGATGGTGATGAGCGTCAGCATCATGGCTCGTCCGATTTGATCAGGCTTGGACTGGGCTATGACAGCGGACATGACGACGGCTCGCGCAAGATGGGAGCACCGCCGGCCGGCGCCTTCCGGCGTGAGCCATAGCGCAAGCGGTGAGTGCGCGCCACCGGACACTCGCCTCGCAGCTTTCCTCGCTGGCTTGTAAAATCCTGCCTACGCACCATGTTCTTGTGTGGTTGAAGCAGGCGGCAGAAGCGGCCTATGGTCCCTTCCCGTCCCCTAGCCCAGCACTTATGACGAATCACACAGTTTTGCCGCCCTCTCCTCCTGTCGCCCTGGTGACCGGCGCCAGCGATCGCATCGGCGCTGCAATTGCCCGCGTGCTGGTGCAGGCAAACCACAAGGTTGTGGTTCACTATCGCTCGGGCGCACAAAAGGCGGAGCAACTCTGCCGCGAGCTCAACCGCACCGGCTCGGCCATTGCCGTTAAGGCCGATCTGGCCGTGCGCACCGAACACGCCAACCTTGTTGCAGCCGCAACTGCCGCCTTTGGTCCGCTCACCGTGCTGGTCAACAATGCTTCGGTGTTCGAGCCCGACAGTGCGCGTGACGTAGACGAAGCCCTGTGGGACACCCATTTCGCCCTGCACGCCGAAGCGCCGGTGTTTCTGGCCCGTGACTTTGCCGCGCAACTGCCCGAGGGCACTCGCGGCAACATCGTCAACATCGTCGACGAGCGCGTACTGCACCCCTCACCTGCCTATTTCAGCTACACCCTGTCTAAGGCCGTACTATGGACGGCAACCCGCACCTTGGCGCAGACCTTCGCGCCAACTATCCGGGTTAATGCCATTGGCCCGGGCCCTGTCCTGCCCCATGCCGGCCAAAGCGCCGAGGAGTTTGACGCCGAGATCGCGAACCTGCCGCTGCAGCTGCATGCGGGCGCTCAAGGCATCGCCGATGCCGTACTCACCCTGCTCAACAACCCGTCCATGACCGGCCAGATGCTGTTGCTCGATGGTGGCGAGCATCTCCAATTTCTGCCCCGAAACGCTGCTACGCCACGAAGATGACCGACGATACCCCAACCGGCGCACCGCAGGCTTGCGGCCCCGATGTGATCCGCGCCTTTGTGCGCACGCTCCCGGCCGCGCCTGGCGTTTACCGCATGCTCGATTCGAGCGGCGAAGTGATCTATGTCGGCAAGGCGCGCAGCCTCAAGGCACGCGTCTCTAACTATACCCGACCTGAGGCCCTGCCCGTGCGCATCCAGCGCATGGTTGCGGCTACCTGCTCCATGGAGTTCGTGCGCACTGAAACCGAGAGCGAGGCCCTGCTGCTTGAGGCCAACCTCATCAAGCGGCTCAAGCCCCGGTTCAACGTGCTGCTGCGCGACGACAAGAGCTTCCCCTATATCCTCATCGCCACCGATCACGAGGCGCCCGAGCTGATGAAGCACCGCGGCACCCGGCGGCGCCAGGGGCACTATTTCGGCCCCTTCGCCTCCGTTACAGCGGTCAATCGCACCATCGCCAGCCTGCAGAAGGCGTTTCTGCTGCGCAACTGCTCGGACAGCTTCTATGCCGCCCGGACGCGCCCATGCCTCATGCACCAGATCAAGCGCTGCTCCGGGCCGTGCACGCGTGAGATTTCGCTCCAGGACTATGGCGAGCTGGTGCACGAGGCCAAGGAATTCCTCAGCGGCCGCTCGCAAAGCGTCCGCGACCATCTGCAAAAGGACATGAATGAGGCGGCCGAAGCGCTTGATTTCGAACGGGCTGCATTGCTGCGCGATCGCCTCTCGGCTTTGGCGCTGATCCAGTCGCAGGGCGATGCCACCGCCAAGAGCGTCGAGGAAGCCGACGTGTTTGCCATCCACCATGAAGGTGGCCAGTTCTGCGTTCAGGTGTTCTTTTTCCGCGCCTTCCAGAACTGGGGCAATCACGCATTCCGCCCCCGCGCCGACGCCAGCATGTCCGATGCCGAGGTGCTCGAAGCCTTTGTCAGCCAGTTCTACGAGTCACGGACGCCGCCCAAGCTGGTGCTGCTGAGCCACGAGCTCAGCGAACCCCAGCTCATGGAAGAGGCCCTGTCCTCTCGCGCCGACTACCGGGTCCGCGTGCAGACGCCACAGCGCGGCGAAAAACGCGACCTCGTCAATCACGCCCTCAACAATGCCCGCGAGGCACTTGGTCGCCAACTGGCGGAGGGCGCCACCAACCGCACCTTGCTTGAAGGCGTTGGCGAGATCTTTGGCCTCCAGGAAGTGCCGCGCCGCATCGAGGTCTACGACAACTCCCACATCTCGGGCACCAATGCCGTAGGCGCCATGATCGTGGCGGGCGAAGAGGGCTTTTCCAAAAAGCACTACCGTACCTACAACATCCGCTCCACCGACATCACCCCCGGCGACGATTTCGGCATGATGCGCGAAGTTCTCACCCGCCGCTTCAGCCGGCTTGCCGCCGAAAGCCCCGACGACGCGGAGGACGAAGCGACCGGCATGCCCGATTGGCCCGATGTCGTATTCATTGACGGTGGTGCCGGCCAGCTTAATGCGGTGCGCGAGGTCATCGCCAAGCTGAACCTGCCCAAGGACGTGACCTTTATCGGCATTGCCAAGGGCGAGGAGCGCGATGCCGGCCGCGAAAAATTCTTCATGGAAGGCCGGGATGCCTTCATGCTCCCTCACCGTGATCCGGTGCTGTATTATGTGCAGCGCCTGCGCGACGAAGCCCACCGCTTCGCCATCGGTACTCACCGGGCCCGCCGCAAGAAGGACGTGGTCAAGAACCCCCTCGACGAGATCGAGGGTATCGGGCCCACCCGCAAGCGGGCCCTGCTCAATCATTTCGGTTCAGCCAAGGCGGTGGGCCGGGCTTCCTTGCAGGACTTGGCAGCAGTGCCGGGAATCTCCGATCAAATGGCGCAGATGATCTACGACCATTTCAACCCGTGGAGTGAGAGCTCCGGGATGCAGCCTTAGCCATAAGACTGAGCTCAAGGCCCTCGACTCCTCTGGAAACCCGCGCTAAGCTTCGGTTCATGATCAGCGCCGCCACCTTCTCGTTTTGGTATTTTAGCTATCCGCTCCCGGCGGAGGCTACCGCGCGCTTGCACTGATCGCGACACGATCCAGTCAAACCCGAAGCCAGCCGCCCCCAACAGGCGGCTTTTTTGTTGGCCGCCTTCCCCTACCGAGGACCAACAATTGCTCAAATCAACTGACGACCTGCGCATCACTGCCATCACCGAGATCGCGACCCCCATCGAGGTGATGCGCCAGCATCCCCGCACCGATGCCGCGACCCGCACCGTGCTGAGCGCCCGCCACCAATTCAGCAACATCCTCAAGGGCAGCGACGACCGCCTCGCCGTTGTCGTTGGCCCCTGCTCCATCCACGATCCTTTGGCCGCCATGGACTACGCGCGCAGGCTGGCGGCGTTGCGGGACCAGCTCGGCGACCGCCTGCAGCTGATCATGCGCGTCTACTTCGAAAAGCCCCGCACCACCGTGGGCTGGAAGGGCCTGATCAACGATCCCAATCTCGATGGCTCCTTCGACATCGATACCGGCCTGCGCACCGCCCGCAACCTTTTGCTCGAGATCAACAATCTCGGGCTCCCGGCGGCGTGCGAATTCCTCGACATGACTACCCCGCAATACATCGCTGATCTTGTGTCCTGGGCGGCCATCGGCGCCCGCACCACCGAGTCGCAGATCCATCGCGAACTCGCCTCTGGCCTGTCCTGCCCAGTGGGGTTCAAGAATGGCACCGATGGCAACACCAAGATTGCCTTCGACGCGGTCAGTTCCGCCCGCGAACCCCACCACTTCCTCGCTGTCACCAAGTCGGGCCGCTCCGCCGTCGCCACCACCACCGGCAATCCGGACTGCCACATCATCCTGCGTGGCGGCAAAGCGCCGAACTATGACGCCGCCAGCGTGGCGCTCGCCGCCGACCAGGCCGGAAAATCCGGCCTGCCGGCGACCATCATGATCGATGCCAGTCACGCCAACTCGTCCAAGAAGCCCGAAAAGCAGCCCGAAGTGCTGCGCGATGTCGGCCTGCAGGTCGCCAGCGGTGATCAGCGCATCATCGGCGTCATGGTCGAATCCAACCTGGTTGCCGGCCGTCAGGACCTCGTGCCCGGCCAGGACCTCGTTTATGGCCAGTCGATCACTGATGGCTGCATCGATTGGGACACAACGGTCGCCGCCCTAAACCATCTGGCGGATGCTGTGACCGCTCGCCGCCAGGCGACCAACCAGCAGGTCGCCTGAACCTGCCGCGCTGCGCCCGGCGTCACCGGACCGCAGCTGCATCAACTGGCACGCGCCTCGACCCTTGACCGGTCGGGCGCCTTCCTGTCTTGTTCGCCCATGGCCAAGTCCCAGATCACCTCCATCCCGAACCTCATCACCATGGCGCGCATCTTTGCGATCGTGCCGATCGCCTGGCTGGTGATGACCGGCGACCAAAACTTGCGCGCCGTGGCGCTGGTATTGTTCATCGTTGCGGCGGCCAGCGACTGGGTGGATGGCTACCTCGCCCGCAAGTGGCAGCAGGTCTCGCCCCTCGGGCGCATGCTCGATCCCATCGCCGACAAGATGCTGGTCGGCATCATGATCGCCGTGCTCGCCTGGGATGGCAGCTTTTCGGGTTGGGACATGATCCCGGTAATCGCCATCCTCTTTCGCGAGTTCTTCATCTCGGGGCTGCGCGAGTTTCTCGGCAATGTGAAAGTGGTCCTCCCCGTCAGCCAGCTCGCCAAGTGGAAAACCACCGTGCAGCTAGTCGCCCTGACCCTGGTGCTGCTGGAGCGTCTCGTGCCTGGCCTTGGCCTGATCAGCGACCTCCTGCTCTGGCTCGCCGGCATCCTGACCCTCTGGACCGGCCTGCAGTATTTCCGCGCCAGCTGGCTGCATCTGTCGGGCGAAGCGCCGTGAAGATCCTTTATTTCGCCTGGCTGCGCGAGCGCCTCAATCGCAGCGAAGACGATGTCACCTTGCCGCCCGAGGTTGAGACCGCGGCCGATCTGCTGGCTTGGCTGGCCCAGCAGGACGAGGCGCTGGCACTCGCTCTTGAAAAACCCGAGCAGTTCAAGGTTTCACGCGACGCTCATATCATCGCCCATGATGCGTCCATTCTCGGTGCCAGCACAGTGGCGATCCTCCCGCCCATGACCGGCGGCTGAAATGTCCGTACGCATCACCGACCAGCCTTTTGATCCCGGCTTGCTCAGCAATGCCTTTTTGGCCGGTGACAATGGCGCTGGAGCCGCGGTGACCTTTACCGGCATTGTCCGCTCCACACCCGAGCACCACATCACCGCGCTCATTCTCGAATGCTACCCCGAACTCGCGGAAAACGAGATCAGCGCCATCCTTGAGCGGGCCAAGCAGCGCTTTGCACTCACGGCCGCTTCGGTGCTGCACCGTTATGGCCGCCTCCTGCCTGGGGAGCCGATCATGCAGGTGATGACGCTGGCGCCGCACCGGCAGGCCGCCTTCGATGGCGCGCAATATCTGATGGACTATCTCAAGACCGACGCACCCTTCTGGAAGCAGGAAGAAACGCCTGCGGGCACACGCTGGGTCGAAGCCAAGCCTGCCGACGACGCCTCGCGCGAGCGCTGGTTGGCAGACTGGTAACAAAAAGGCCGGGCATGATACCCGGCCTCCAATTCTCATTATCTATTCGGCTGCAGCCCGCTTGGGCTGCACTTCGGCGCCATAAGCGTCGATCAAGGTGCGGCAGCCCTGCCCCGGCGTAAACCGGAACTCGCCGATCTGCGACACGGGCGTCACTTCCGCGGCCGTGCCAGTGAGGAAGCACTCGTCGAACTGGCTCAGCTCCTCGGGCATGATGTGCCGCTCGGTCACCGTGTAGCCATTGCGCTTGGCCAGATCGATCAGGGTCTGGCGGGTGATGCCGTTGAGGAAGCAGTCGGGCGCTGGAGTGGTGATTTCCTGACCCTTGATGAAGAACACATTGGCGCCGGTCGCCTCGGCCACATAGCCGCGATAATCCAGCATCAGCGCATCGGCATAGCCATTAGCCATCGCCGCGTCCTTCGACAGCGTGCAGATCATGTAAAGACCCGCGGCCTTGGCCGAAGAAGGGATGGTCTCTGGCGATGGGCGCTTCCACTTGCTCCACTCGAGGCGAATACCCTTGAGCTTTTCTTCCACCGAAAAATAGCTCGGCCACACCCAGGCAGCGATCGCCAGATGCACAGTGTTGTTACGCGCCGGCACGCTCAGCTCTTCCGAGCCGCGCCAAGCGACGGGACGGACATAGGCGTCGATCAGGCCATTGCGCTCGAGCACGAGGCGCTTGGCTGCCTCGATCTGGTCGGCAGAATAAGGAATGGTGAAGTCCAGCGTCTTGCCGGAGCGGATCAAGCGCTCTGTATGCTCGCGCGACTTGAAGATCTCGCCGCCATAAGCGCGCTCGCCCTCAAATACCGAGCTGGCGTAATGCAAGCCATGGGTCAGGACGTGGATCTTCGCGTCCTTCCACGGCACCATTTCACCATCAAACCAAATCCAGCCATCGCGCTGGTCCATGGGCAAGCCTGCCATGATCCTCTCCAAAATCGTTTATTGATCGGTGCTGCATCCTGGCAGACCCGCCTGGCCGGGGATCATGCCCGAGGCCCATACCCTTGGCAAACGGCAAAGGCTTTGGGATAAGAATGATCGGCGGTCGATAAGGAAGACAATGTCAGCGCAGCAGAGAAATGTCAACATAGCTGACATAAAATCGGGCGACCAAGGCCCCCCTGATCTGCCCCTCGACATCATGGGCCTGTTCTTCTTCGCCTACCGGGATTTCACCGGCGACGCCGACGCCTTGCTTGAACGCCAGGGCTTTGGCCGGGCCCATCACCGCGTGCTCTATTTCGTTAATCTCAAGCCCGGCATGCCCGTCGCCGACCTGCTCGATATCCTCAAGATCACCAAGCAAAGCCTTGCCCGCGTGCTGCGCCAGCTAATCGACAATGGCTATATCGAACAGGAAACCGGGCAGGCTGATCGCCGCCAGCGCCTGCTATTTGCGACGGATAAGGGGCGTGAACTCTTCGCCAGTCTCTCAGCCAGCCAGGCCAGCCGCATCGAAGCGGCCATCAGCGGCCTGCCCGCAGAAGCGGGCAATATCGTGCGTCAGTTTCTCGCCGGCATGGTCGAGCCCAATGACCGGCCCGTGCTCGACGGGCTCAAGCTCACCGAAAAACTCTGAGATACGAGAGAGAGCCCTTTAGGTGCGCCCGAGTTCCTCTGAACGCTGCCGCGCCGCCGCAACCGCCCGCCCCACCAGCGGCGTCAACCCGTCCGGCGCCATCAGCACGGCCAAAGCTTCTGCCGTCACGCCCTTGGGCGAGGTCACATTCTCGCGCAACACGCTTGCCGGCGCCGGATCCGCCTCCAGCAGCGCCGCAGCACCGATCACTGTCTGCCGCGCCAGTTGCATGGCTATAGTGGCCGGCAAACCCTGCTCTTCGCCCGCGGCGGCCAGTGCCTCCACCAGGTTGAACACATAAGCAGGACCGGACCCTGACACCGCCGTCAGCGCATCCAGATCGCCCTCGCTCTCGAGCCAGACCACCTTGCCGGAAGCGCGCAACAAGGCATCGACGGCAGCTTTGTCGGCGGCGCTGATATCCGGTCCGGCCACGGCGCCCGTCATGCCCTTGCCGACCTGCGCTGGGGTGTTCGGCATGCACCGCACCACCCGCCCGGTCTGCAACGCCGCTGTCAGCTGCGCCAGCTGAATGCCCGCTGCAATCGAGAGCACCACGGTGTGAGCGCCAACCACCGGCAGCAGGCTTTCCATCACCGGCGCCAGCACCTGCGGCTTGACCGCCAGCACCAGCACATTGGGCTGCAACCCGACGGCTTCCACATGGATCGGCAGTTCGTAGTCCTGTGCCAGCTCCTTTGCGGCTTCGCTCGGCGAAGGATCCACCAGCACCAGATTGTGGGGCGGCAGACCAGCCTCGAGCCACCCGCGCGCGAGGGCCAGGCCCATCTTGCCCGCGCCGATCAGCATCACCGGGCCGATAGTCTGAAGGGCTGCACTCATGCTTCACCTACCGTTTCGAACATCACATGGCTCAGGGCATCGGCAGCGGTTTTGCCGGCCCAAACCACGAACTGGAAAGCCTGATAATACAGATCGCAGGCATCAGTTGCCGAACGCAGCAGCGCCTCGCATTGCTGGGGTGACACCTCGGCGCCCCCGGTCAGGAGGTGCGAATTGCGAAACAGCACCACCCCTTCCCGGTTCCAGCTGTCGAAATGCCCAATCCAGAGCTGCTCATTGATGAGGGCAATCAGCTGCTTGATCTCGTTGCGCCGCCCTTCGGGCACTTTGAGATCGAACGCGCTCGCGACATGGAGCGACTCGAGGTCTTCCATCCAGTTGAAGGAAACGTGATAGTCGCACCAGCCGCCGCGTACCGAGATCGAGATTTCGTCGGCGTCCTGCCGCTCGAAATTCCAGTCGTTGATCGCCGCGATCTGCTCGATGATATCAACTGGGTGGATGGTACGGTCAGCTTCGACCTGAAAAAGCGACATGGCAGCTTGGTCCTGCAACGATGATCGATGCCACGGCCAAAAGGCCGCAGGTTCGGGTACGCAAGGGAACTGGCCGCACGCGGGATTGCCTACGAATCGTTCTTAACGAGAACCCTACACGCCATCGGCGATTCCGGGGACGAGGCCGGGGCTCAGAACAGCAATCTCTTGTGGAAGATTGGTGGCCCCGTATTAAGACAGCGTTAACAACGCCGTTTGCGTCCAGCGGAAACAAAAAGGCGCCGCAACAATGCAGCGCCTCTTCGGAGATGTTGTTCGTCTAGCCTGATTTACAGCACGATCGGGCCGGTATCGACCTCACGCAGTGCCGCGATCTCCTTGCGCAAAGCATCGATCTCTTCACCCTGCACCTGAACCAGCTCACGTAGCGCGTCGAAATCCTCGCGCTTGACGAGGTCCATATCGGCGACAAAGCGCTGGGCCTGGCCCCGAACCACCGTTTCCACTTCCCGGCGCACGCCATCGGCAACACCGGCAGCTTCATTCATCACGCGACCCAGATCGTCGAAAATTCTTTTGCCTTGGCTCATCAGGACACCTGTTGGGTTGGCGCCAGCTGGCGCATTTGCCCCAAATGTAGGGGAGCGCTGCCGACTTGACCAGAGCGGGCGAAGCGGCAATGGTCCACGCGACCTCCATGGAGCGCTCATTGCCCTTCCCAGATATCGACCCCATCGCCTTTGCCATCGGCCCCTTCGCCATTCGCTGGTATGCCCTCGCATACCTGTTTGGCGTCGGCCTCGGCGCCGCCTACGGCTATCTTTTGCTGCGCAATACGCGGCTCTGGCCCAATGGACGCCCGCCCTTCAAGGCCGAGGAGATTTGGGACTTCGCCTTCTGGACCATGCTCGCCATCGTGGTGGGCGGACGTGTCGGTTACGTCCTGTTCTACAACCTGCCCTTCTATTTGCAAAATCCGCTGCAGGCCTTCAACACGCTTGATGGCGGCATGTCCTATCACGGTGGCATGCTGGGCCTGATGCTCGCCGGCATCCTGTTCACGCGCTCCAAGGGCGGCAACTGGCTGTCGGCGCTCGATCTCCTGGGCGCCGTCGCCACCATCGGCATCATGCTCGGGCGCATCGCCAACTTCATCAATGCCGAACTGTATGGCGCACCGACTACCCTGCCCTGGGGCGTCATCTTTCCCACCGATCCGCTGCAAACCCCGCGCCATCCGAGCCAGCTTTATGAAGCGGCGCTCGAAGGCCTGCTCCTGTTCCTCGTGGTCCGCTTCGTCACCCACATCGCCTATGGGCTACGCCGCCCTGGCCTCACCGCTGGCATCTTTGCGATTGGCTACTCCCTGGCGCGAATTGCCGTGGAATTCGTCCGCCTTCCCGACGAGCCGATCGGCTATCTCTATGGCGGCTGGCTCACCATGGGCCAGGTGCTGAGCCTTCCGATGCTCATTGGCGGCATCATCCTTGTTATCTATGCCTCGCGAGGCCGCCATGTCCGTTGACAAGCCGAGCCTGTCGGAAGTCATCGCCATGCAGATCCGCGAAACCGGCCCCATGTCGGTCGCGACCTTTATGGGCCTTTGCCTCACCCATCCGCGCGAAGGCTATTACAAGGGCGCCGATCCGCTGGGCGCCGCCGGCGATTTCATCACCGCCCCCGAGATCAGCCAGATGTTCGGCGAGCTGATCGGGTTCTTCTTCGTCAATCTCTGGCAGCAACTTGGCCAGCCCAAGAGCTTCACCCTGCTTGAGCTCGGTCCCGGCCGCGGCACACTGATGGCCGATATGCTGCGCGTCGCCTGCCGCGCTGAAGGCTTCCGCGACGCTCTCCAGCTGCGCCTATTTGAGACCAGTCCCGGCCTCATTGCCGAACAGCACCGCCGGCTTGAGCCCTATGAGCCGCAATGGATCAACAGCTTCGACAAGGTCGGGCCCGGGCCGCTCCTCGTCGTTGCCAACGAGTTCTTTGACGCCATGCCGATCCGGCAATTCGTGCGCACCGAACAGGGCTGGAACGAACGCCTGGTCGGGCTTTCTGACGACAAGCTGGCCTTTGGCCTGTCACCCACTCCTATTCCCCCCACCACCATGCCCGCGGCCATCGCCGATGCGCCGCCCAATGCCGTGTTCGAGGTCGGCTTTGCTGCCGGCGAGGTGATGTCACGCCTCTCCCGCCTCGTTGCGGCGCAAGGCGGCGCCATCCTCGCCATCGACTATGGCTATGGGCGCACCCAGACCGGCGAAACCCTGCAGGGTGTGCGCCGCCATGCCTATGCCGATGTGCTCGATGCGCCCGGCGAAACCGATCTTTCCGCCCATGTGGATTTTGAGGCCCTGGGCAATGTGGCGCGCAATGCCGGCCTTGCGGTTCAGCCGCTCGCGACGCAGGGTGAATTCCTGTCCCGCCTCGGCATCAACGAGCGCACTCGCGCGCTCAGCGCCGCCAATCCGGGCTCGGCCAAGGACCTGGAAGCGGCCCGCAACCGCCTCGTCGCCCCCGATCAGATGGGTGATCTCTTCAAGGTCTTTTGCGCCGCCAGCCCCGGCCTGCAGCCGCCAGGATTGAGCGCATGAACGTTCCCCACGAACAAAGTCCCGGCCTCATCGCCATTCCCAATGTCCGGCACGCCTTTTTCGGCCGCGAGGGTGGTCTATCGGAAGGGCCGTTCGCCAGCCTCAATCTCTCCGACACCAATGGCGACGATCCCGCTGTGGTGGCTGATAACCGCAAGCTGGTGACGGCAGCCTTGGGCTTTGACCCCCACCGCCTGGCGCTGCTCAAGCAGACCCATTCCGCCCGCGTGGTGACGATCACCGGGCCCCATTCCGGCCCCCGGGTCGAGGCCGATGCGATGGTCAGCGCCCGCAACGGCATCGCGCTGGGCATTCTTACCGCTGATTGCACTCCCATTCTGCTCGCCGACCCGGTGGCCGGCGTTGTCGGAGCGGCCCATGCCGGCTGGCGCGGTGCCGCCGACAACATCATCAGCGCCACCCTCGAGGCCATGGCGGAACTCGGGGCCGAGCCAGCCCGGATCATCGCCGCCATCGGCCCCACCATCAGCGGGGCCAATTACGAAGTCGGCGAACAGTTCAAGACCGACTTCCTTGCGCTTCACCCCCGCAGCGAGCACCGCTTCAGCCAGCCACCCGAAGGCCAGACGCATTTCGACCTTCCCGGCTTTGTCGCCGATCAGCTGGCCGCCGCGGGGGTCAGCACCGTTGATAAGGTCGGGGGCTGCACCTATGCCGATCCCGCCCGCTATTTCTCCCATCGCTATGCCACGCATGCCGGCACCACGACGGGGCGGCAGATCGCTATTATTGGCTTGGGATAAATCTTCTTATCTATCCTACGTTAGGAGCGTTGCTAGTCAGGGCTTCAGCCGTTAATGCTCCGCCCGAAACTGATAGCCCCGCCTTCCCCGGGGTCGTTGAGACAGGATCACCCCATATGAAGCTGGTCACCGGCAACTCCAACCGTGCCCTCGCTGAAGCCGTCGCCTCCTATCTGGAACTCCCTTTGACCGACTGCACGGTCAAGCGGTTCGCCGATAAGGAGGTCTATGTCGAGGTGCATGAAAACGTGCGCGGCGAAGATGCCTTCATCCTGCAGTCGACGAGCTTTCCCGCCAACGACAACCTGATGGAATTGCTGATCCTGACCGATGCGTTGCGCCGCTCATCGGCCCGCCGCATCACCGCGGTTCTCCCCTATTTCGGCTATGCCCGCCAAGACCGCAAGTCGGCCCCCCGCACACCCATCTCGGCCAAGCTCGTGGCCAATCTCATCGCTGGCGCCGGCGTCAATCGCGTGATCACGCTTGATCTGCACGCCGCCCAGATCCAGGGCTTTTTCGACATCCCTACCGACAACCTTTATTCGGCGCCGGTGATGACGCGCGATATCGAGCAGAATTACGACACCAACAATCTGATGATCGTGTCGCCCGACGTTGGCGGCGTTGCCCGTGCCCGGGCCATTGCCCAGCGCATTGGCGCCGATCTCGCCATTGTCGACAAGCGCCGCCCCCGCGCCGGCGTGTCGGAAGTGATGAACATCATCGGCGATGTGTCCGGCCATTCCTGCCTCTTGATCGACGACATCGTCGATAGCGGCGGCACCCTGGTGAATGCCGCTGAGGCCCTGATCAAGGCCGGTGCCAAGGAGGTCTCCGCCTACATTACCCATGGCGTGCTGTCCGAAGGCGCCTCCGCCCGCATCGCCGGCTCCAAGCTCAAGGAACTGGTGATCACCGATTCCATCGAGCAGACCGAAGCTCAGCGCAATGCCGGCAATATCCGGCGCGTTTCCATTGCCCCCCTCATTGGCGAGGCCATCGCCCGCACCGCCAGCGAACAAAGCGTTTCGAGCCTCTTCGACTGATCCAGCCCCGCACTGCGGGATGCGCCCCCGCCCGCCGGGGGCGCCAATGCTCCACGAGAGCAAAGCCGGCCAAGCCCTTGGGATGACTCACAGTCGCCCTGCCGAGCACCTGCTGCGCCAGGCCGGCCAGCGCTCCGGCGGTCCGCAAATCCCCGCCAAAACTGACCCGCACGCTGCCGCGCGCCGAGCATTCCCTTGCTCCTCCCTCGGCTTTGGGCTATAGCCCGCCCATGAAGCGCTCGTCACCCCTGGAGGACGGGCGCGTATGCTGTTGTAAGGACGCATACACCAACCCCATGAATGGAAATTCCATGGCTGAGACCAAGGTGCTCAAGGCACAGGCGCGTGAGGGAGTGGGCAAGGGGGCCGCTCGTGAGCTGCGTCGTCAGGGACTCGTTCCCGCTGTTATCTACGGTGACAAACAACCCCCAGTCACCATCTCGCTCGCCTACAAGGACGCGATGAAGCACATCTATGCCGGCGGCTTTCTGAGCCACGTCATCGATCTGGACGTCGACGGCACCGTCCACCGCGTGATCCCGCGCGACTACCAGCTCGATCCGGTCAAGGACTTCGCCCTGCACGTGGATTTCCTCCGCGTCGGCGCCAATTCCAAGCTCCAGGTGGAAGTGCATGTCACCTTCATCAACGAAGAGCAGAGCCCCGGTCTCAAGCGCGGCGGCACCCTCAATGTGGTGCGTCACACTGTTGAAGTGCTGGCTCCCAACGATGCCATCCCCGAAGAGATCGTTGTCGATCTCACCGGCTCGGAGATCGGCGATTCCATCCACATTTCGGCTGTCCAGCTGCCAGCCGGCGTGACCCCGACCATCACCGATCGCGATTTCACCATTGCGACCATCGTTGCTCCTTCGGCGCTGAAGTCGTCTGAAGGCGGTGAGGCTGAGCCCGGCGAAGAAGCCACCGCCTAACCGGCCTGGTGTTCTGTTGCTGAATTTCGAGGCGGCCTCCGGGCCGCCTCGTTTTGTTTCGGGAGTTCCTCATGTACCTGCTGGTCGGCCTCGGCAATCCTGGCAACCAATATGCCGGAAACCGCCACAATATTGGCTTCATGGCCATCGACGCCATCGCGCGGCGCCACAATGCCGGTCCCTGGAAAAGCAAGCATGCCGGCCTGATTTCGGAAGCCACGATCAATGGCGAGCGCGTGTTGCTGCTCAAGCCGCAGACCTTCATGAACAAATCGGGCGACAGCGTGCAGCAGGTCGCCCGCTTCTACAAGATCGACCCCGCCGAGGTCATCGTGCTCTATGACGAACTCGACCTTGCCCCCGGCAAGGTCCGGGTCAAGATCGGTGGCGGCAATGGTGGCCATAACGGGCTCCGCTCAATCGACCCGCAGATCGGCCTCAACTACAAGCGCGTTCGCCTCGGCATCGGCCATCCCGGCTCCAAGGACCTGGTCACCCACCATGTGCTCGGCGATTTCAGCAAGGCCGATGCCACCTGGCTCGAGCCCCTGCTCGATGCCATCGCCGCCAATATCGGTATGCTGCTTGCGGGCGACGACAGCGGTTTCATGAACAAGCTCGCCTTGGCCACGAAGAGCGAGGGAGCCGCCTTGGCTGCGCCCAAGCCAGCCACCAAGGCCCAGTCCCATATCCGCCAGGCTCGCCCCGCTGAGCCGCAAGCCAAGCTGCCCGCCACTGGCCCCATGGCCGACATGCTCAAGCGCCTCCTCGGCAACAAGGACTAGTGGCCGCGCTCAGCTTTAGGATGTGATCCACCGGATCAGTGCCGCATTAACCGCTTCGGGCTGCTCGATTGTGGACGCATGTCCGCAATCGGGCACCACCACGAGCTCGGCCTCCGCGATCCCTTCGGCAATTTCGCGCGCCCGCTCGGGTGGCGTCAGTGGATCGCTATCCCCCACCAGCACCAGCGTCGGCACCGTGATGGCGCCAAGGCTTGGCCGCGAGTCCACCCGCGCAATGATTGCCTCCTGCTGGCGCACCATGCCCTCGAGGCCAACCGCGAGCGCCATGCGCAGGTTCACGGCCCGCAGCTCCGGATCGTCCTGCCGGTCCGGATGCAGTGTTGCGCCGGTGGCTTCAACCACCACTGCTTCGAACTCGCCGGCCTTGGCCCGCGCCAGCCGTTCCCGCCGCACCGCGGTCTGTTCTGGCGTGTCCGGCCGGGCCGACGTGTCGAGCAGGGCGAGCTTGACCACCCGATCGGGCGCCTGCCGCATGATCTCGAGGCAGATATAGCCACCCATAGAGATACCCGCCAAGGCAAAGCGCGGCGGCGCTGCGGCAAGGATTGCCGCCGCCATTTCCGACATCGTGCCGCCCTCGAGCGTCGACGCGATCGTCACCGGTCCGTAAGGCCACAAGGCAGTGGCCTGCGCGGCAAAGATCTCCGCCGAACACAGCAGTCCCGGCACGAGCACGATTGGGGTCATTTCACTTCCTTTGCGCCTTTAATCAGGGGCACGCTACATCCCCCTTCCCGCCCTGGGCAAGGCTGGTTCCCGCTCAGATGGGCACGCCTGCATTGACTTCCCCGCCATTCCGACCCAAGTGGGGGCCAACAAATTTCCGGAGTTTCCCATGGGTTTCAAGATGGGCATTGTCGGCCTGCCCAATGTCGGCAAGTCGACCCTTTTCAATGCGCTCACGCGCACCGCTGCGGCTGCCGCCGCCAATTTCCCGTTCTGCACCATCGAGCCCAATGTGGGCGACGTCCCCGTGCCCGATGAACGCCTGCAAAAGCTTGCCGCCATCGGCAAGTCCGTCAACGTACTGCCCGCGCGCATGAGCTTTGTCGATATTGCCGGCCTCGTGAAGGGTGCCTCCAAGGGCGAAGGCTTGGGCAACCAGTTCCTGGCCAATATCCGCGAATGCGACGCCATCGCCTATGTGCTGCGCTGCTTTGAAGACGGCAACATCATCCATGTCGCCAACAAGGTCGACCCGCTCGCCGATGCCGAAGTGGTGGAAACCGAGCTGATGCTGGCCGATCTCGAAAGCCTCGAAAAGCGCCGTGCCGGCGTTGAGAAAAAGGCCAAGGGCAATGACAAGGAAGCCAAGACCACGCTCGATCTGATCGACCGCGCGCTGGTGCTGCTGCGCGAGGGCAAGTCGGCCCGTTTCGTCGAGCGTTCGCCTGAGGAAGAAAAGGCGTTCGGGGAACTGCAGCTCCTCACCTCCAAGCCCGTGCTCTATGTGTGCAATGTGGACGAAGGTTCGGCCGAAAGCGGCAACGCCATGAGCAAGGCCGTCGAGGATTACGCCCATGCCAATGGCGCCGGCGTCGTCATCATCTCGGCCGAGATCGAAAGCCAGCTGGCCCAGCTGCCCGATGAGGAACAGGCCGAATATTTGGAGTCACTCGGCCTGCACGAGCCCGGCCTCAACCGGCTCATCCGCGAGGCCTATGATCTTCTAGGCCTCCAAACCTATTTCACCGTCGGCCCCAAGGAAACGCGCGCCTGGACCATCCACAAGGGCGACAAGGCCCCTGCGGCCGCCGGCGTCATCCACTCCGATTTTGAACGCGGCTTCATCCGCGCCCAGACCATTGGCTACGAAGACTTCGTCACCCTCGGCGGCGAAGTTCCCGCCAAGGAAGCCGGCAAGGCGCGCGACGAAGGCAAGGAATATGTGGTCAAGGACGGCGACGTGATGCTGTTCAAGTTCAACACCTGACCTCGTCTGAACGGCACCGGATCGGGCGAGTACCACTCGCCCGTCCGCCTGCCCTCCCCGCTCGCATCCATCTTGCCCGCCACGTCTGAAGCGTGCACAACCGCCTTGACGTAAGGGGCAACTGCATGACCGAACCGGTAATTACCTCTCCCCGCTTCTGGGAGGATCTGCAGCTCGGCGAAGTGATCGAGCTTGGTCGCACCACCCTAACGCGGGACATGATCACGAGCTTTGCGCGTGAGTTCGACCCCTTCCCGTTTCACCTCGACGAAAGCGCAGCCCAAGCCTCGCTGCTTGGCGGCCTGGCCGCCAGCGGCTGGCAGACTGGCGCGCTATGCCTGCGCATGCTGGGCGATAGCTTCCTTGCCACCACCAACTCCGCGGGAATCGCCAGCGTTCGGGATCTGAAGTGGAAAAATCCGGTCATGGTTGGTGACGATATCGGCGGCACCGCCACCATTGCGGAATTGACGAGGCTGCCAGGCCAGCCCGAACTCGGCATCGTGGCTCTGGACTTTGATGTGGGCAATCAGAAGCGCCAGCCGGTGCTGCAGATGCGCCTGTCGCTGCGCGTCGCCACCCGCGCCTTTGGAGTATCGGCATGACGCGCTGGTATGAAGACATCGTCATCGATGAAGCCTTCGATCTGGGCACGCACACTTTCGAGGCCGTGACATCATCCGCTTCGCCAGCCTCTACGATCCGCAGCCCGTGCACACCGATCCGCGCGCGGCCGGGGCAAGTTACCTCAAGGGCCTCGTGGCCAGCGGCTGGCACGTCGCGAGCGTTGGTCACCGCAAAATGGTCGACACCCTCTTTGCCGAGGAAGAGCGCCTGCGGGCCCTCGGGCAGGAGCCTGGAGTGTCCGGCCCCTCCCCCGGCGTCAACAGCATGGATTTCCCCACCCCGGTGCGCCGGGGGGATGTGGTGAGCTTCCAGCTCGTCGTCACCGGCAAGCGCCCCTCCAATTCCCTGCCGGGTTGGGGCTTGCTGTTCAACCGGCTGACCGGCACCAATCAGCACGGCGATCTCGTTTATAGCGCCGAATTGGTCGGCTTCTCGAAATTACGCGATTACCGGATGCCCTGGTGGCAAAAACTGTTGCAGGCACTCACCAACCTCCCGCTCATCGGCCCGCTCATCGCCCGACGCAGTTGAACAGCGCACCGAGGCGATTCACACTAACGCCATGCGCCGAATCACCCCTGCCTTCGCCTTCATCGCCTTCATCGCCCTGCTCGTTCTGCCCGCTTCAGCGCAAAGCTTTGAGGGCAACTGGAGCTGCCGCGACGAGACCGGCGGCAAGGCGGGCATTCTGACCATCTATGGTGCGGTCTATGGCTTTGCTTCCACAGCCCTTGCGGATGCCGCTTCGGGAACCGGCAGCATCACGGGCTACCAGGACGGGGTGGGCTTCAACGACGGAGGCCTCAAGTCAGCGCGCGGCATTCAGGCCGGTCGGATCGTGCCCGACCCTACCCGTGGCACTGTGATCCAGCTCGAAACAAACGACGCCGTCGTCATGCTCTGCGCTCCCCGCTGAATTAACTGGGCGGCATCCTGCCGCACCGGGTTGAACTTTTCGCCGCATTTGCGCATTCTTGCTGTGCGGCGCCGGGCCCCTCTGGTCATAGTTCACTATGGCGATGTCGGAGCTGCTCCAATGTTCACATGGAGATGGTCCGGCGATGGAATCGCTTCTTGCCGCCCTTTTGGGCGATTTTTTGGGTACCCCCGTTTATTTTTGGGCCGCGTTTATCACGGTCGTTATCGCATTGCTGGTGTTCGACCTTGGCATTCTGCACAAAGACGAACACGAAATTTCTGCGCGTGAAAGCCTGACGCTTTACGGCTTCTACGTCGCTATCGCGCTCGCCTTTGGCGGCTGGGTCTGGTGGGCCCGCGGCGCCGAAGCCGGGCTTGAATTCTATACGGGCTATTTGATCGAGCAGAGCCTGGCGATGGACAACATGTTCGTCATCGCCACGATCTTCGGTTTTCTTGGCATTCCCCGCCTCTACCAGCACCGCGTGCTGTTCTGGGGCATTCTGGGCGTGATCGCCTTCCGCGCCATACTGATCGGCCTTGGCGCTGCTTTGGTGCACTCCTTCAGTTGGATTCTGTTCGGCTTCGGCGCCTTCCTGATCTTCACCGGCTTCCGGATGTTCAAGCATCAGGATGAAACGCCCGATATCGAGCACAACCCGATATTTCGCTTCCTGCGCAAGCACTTCCGCATCACCGACCGCCTGCATGGCCGTGCCTTCACCGTGCGTGAGCCAGACCCCAAGACGGGTAAGGTGGTAATGTTCCTGACCCCGCTGGCGGTGGCGCTGATCATGGTGGAAGCGGTTGACCTGATCTTTGCAGTGGACTCTGTACCGGCGGTCTTTGCGGTGACCCAGGACACCTTTATCGTCTACACCTCCAACATCTTCGCCATCCTTGGCCTACGCGCGCTCTACTTCGCCCTGGCCGCTGCCATGAACCGGTTCCGCTACCTGCAGACGGCGCTGGCGATTGTGCTGGTGCTGGTGGGTATCAAGATCTTCCTCGTCCCCCTCGAGATCAAGATCGACACCCTGCTCTCGCTGGTCGTGACCGTTGGTATCCTGGCCGGTGGCGTGCTCTTCTCCTTGTGGAAGACCCGCAACGAGCCCGATATCAGCGCTGAAGAGGCCCCCAAAACCGGTCAGCTGGAGCCCTAACCGGCCCCGCCTGACGCCCCTTGGAGCACCCCTGCCTAGTCTTGCCGCAATTCCTTTCTAAGCAATGCGGGAATTGGAACAGGAGATCGGGCATGGGTGCCATCCACGAGATCGTCTTTGACTGCGAACAGCCAACCGAGCTCGCCCAGTTCTGGGTCAATCTGCTGGACGGCTACACACTGCGCCAACAAGACGAGGCGGAACTTGCCCGCCTCGCCGCCCTGGGTCTGGCTCCCGATGCCGGCCAGATGGTTATGCTCGACGGCCCCGGACCCAGCATCTGCTTTCAGAACATCGACGGCCGCCGGCCCGACAACAACCGCGTTCACTTCGATATCGTCGCCTCAGATCGCCCCAGCGAAGTGGACAAGCTGACCCAGGCCGGCGCTGAGATTGTGCGCGTGCTACCCACTTGCACCATTCTGCGCGACCCCGAGGGCAACCAGTTCTGCCTCCTCGACAACCGGCAATCCATCGCGGCCTGAGGCCTGCTGACAGGCTCTGTCATCCCGTTCTGGCAGGTTGCTCCCACAACCCTCAGGGAGAACCACGATGACACTTGTTGCAACCTGCCACTGCGGCTCCACCCGGATCGAGATGCTGCAAGCCCCCACCGAAGCCCATGAGTGCAATTGCACCTTGTGCAATCGCGTGGGCGCCGTCTGGGCCAGCTTTGCCCCTGAAGAGGTTCGCATCACCGCGACTAACGATCAGGTCTACTCGGCCAGCGAAGGGGTGAACCTGCATCATTTCTGCGCCACGTGCGGCAGCAACACGCACAGCGACTGCCCGGACTGGGGCTCACTCTACAACCTTGACGGCACGCTCAAGCCCGGCATGACCGACGCCATCCCTGCCAACCGGATCATCACCGTCAACTTGCGCATGATCCCCGACTTCGACCCGAGCTCCCTGCCCGTTTCCCAGGTGGATGGCCGCAATAACTGGTAGTCAGTGGCCGCTGAACGCCATCAGCGAATAAATCTCGACCTGCTCGTGACGCAGCTTTTCGGCGCCGCCAAGGTCGGGCAGGTCGATGGCAAAGGCCGCATGGTCGCAGATGGCACCCGTGCGCCGCAGCAGCCCCACAGCCGCCAAGGCCGTCCCACCGGTGGCGATCAAGTCGTCCACCAGCAGCACCTTGTGCACGTCGGTCAGCACGTCGGCGTGGATCTCGATCGTGTCGACGCCATATTCCAGCACATAGTTCTGGCCGATGGTCTGGCCCGGCAGCTTGCCGCGCTTTCGAATCGGCACGAAACCCACGCCGAGCGCGATCGCCACCCCTGCCCCGAATATAAAGCCGCGCGCCTCTATTCCCGCCACATGGGTAATGCCGAGGTCGCGATGCGCCGCAGCAATACGCTCGATGCTTTCTCTGAACCCTTCGGGGTGCTCGATCAGCGTTGTGATATCGCGGAACAGGATCCCCTTCTTGGGGTAGTCCGGAATGGTGCGAACCAGCGATTGCAGGTCAAGCGGCATGAAACACTCGCAATATTGGGAAGCTTAGCGCAGCCGGCGCCGAACGATCATCCGTGCCACCACTCCGGCCTGGTAGGCGGCACCTCGGGTAACGGTCACGGCTGCATCGCGCGCCTTGGGATTGTTGGCCACCGCCCGCATGCCCGCCCGCACCACGGGATGGCGGCTGGCGGCCACGGCTGCACTCACCACGGTAACAGCAATGCGGATCGCGGACATGACGGCTCCTCGGCGAAGATTCGAGACCCATAATGCGGTCTCGCGCGAGAATAACAAGGGGATAGGCCCGAACTGGGGCATGGCGTGAAAAAAGGGTCCCGTAGGACCCTTCAACTCAACGCAGTTCGGCGGCGAGCACTCAGTGCTCGACGCTCTTCCAGATGCGGTTCTTGGTGAACCACAGCAGGCCCGCGAACACGAACAGGAACAGCAGAACCACAAAGCCGGTCTGCTTGCGCGCCACAAGGCCAGGTTCGGCCAGCCACATCATGAACGCACTCACATCCTGCGAGTACTGCTCGACTGTCTGTGGAACAGTCTGGCCGTCTTCACCGGGTTCATAGGTGATCTGGTCGTCCGCCAGGGGCGGTGCCATGCCGATGGCGTGCCCTGGGAAGTACTCGTTGTAGTACTTGCCTTCCGGTAGGTCGAAGCCTTCAGGTGGTTCGACATAGCCGTTGAGCAGCGCGTGGATATAATCCGGGCCGCCTTCAGCGTAACCGGTAAAGTAGTTGAAGATCCAGGTGGGGAACGGATCGCTGACGCCACGTGCCTTGGCCAGCACGGAGAAGTCCGGCGGCACGGAGCCGCCATTGGCATCGCGAGCTTCCTGATCGGAGGCAAAAGGCGCCGGCCACCGGTCTGCTGGTACGGCCGGCCGAACGCCGCCCTCGGCTGCCGGATCGGCAACCTCATATTCGGCCGCCAGCGCCTTGACCTGTTCTTCCGAGAAGTGCGGGCCACCGGGCTCGGCCAGATTGCGGAAAGCAAGCAGATTGGCGCTGTGGCAGTTGGCACAAACTTCCCGGAACACCTGGAAGCCGCGCTGCAGCTGGTTCTGGTCATAGGTGCCGAAAATGCCGGCGAAGCTCCAGTCCTGCCGCTCGATATGCGGAGTGGCGTGGGTATCGGCTTCCTGGGCGACAGTCGGGACTGCGATCAGAGCGGCCGACACTGCTGCGGCGGAGATGAGTGTCTTGATATTGAACATTGACCTGATCCCAACCGTCACGGCAGTGCCTTGCCCAGTACGCTTTCCGAGATGCTGGTCGGCAAGGGCCGGGGCTTCTCGAACATCGGCAGGAAGGGCAACACAACAAGGAAGTAGAAGAAGTAGTAGAACGTCGTGATCTTGGCGAGCACCACATAGATGCCTTCAGCCGGCGCCGCGCCCAGATAGGCCAGAGCCAGGAAGTTGATGATGAACAGCCAGTAGAACCACTTGAACAGCGGGCGGAAGGTGCCCGAGCGAACCGGCGACCGATCGAGCCACGGCACGAACAGCAGGATCACGATGGAGCCGGCAAAGAAGATGACGCCGCCAAGACGCGAGTCGATGAACAGGATGTTGAAGTCAATGGCGCGCAGGATCGCGTAGAAGGGCAGGAAGTACCATTCGGGAACGATATGCGCCGGCGTCACCTGGCTGTTGGCCATGACATAGTTGTCGGGGTGGCCAAGGATATCGGGAATGAAGAACACGAACCACGCGAAAGGAATGGCGAAGACCACGACCGCGAACAGGTCCTTCATCGTGTAGTACGGATGGAAAGGCACGGTATCGCGGCTCGACTTCACATCGACCCCGGTCGGGTTGTTGTTGCCCGGCACGTGCAGCGCCCAGATGTGGAGCGCAACGAGTGCTGCGACCACGAATGGCAGCAGGTAATGCAAGGAGAAGAAGCGGTTCAGCGTCGGGTTGTCGACCGCAAAGCCACCACGCAGCAGCTCGAGGATCGGGTTACCGACAATCGGAATCGCGGCAAAGATATTGGTGATAACGGTAGCGGCCCAGAAGCTCATCTGGCCCCATGGCAGCACATAGCCCATGAAGGCCGTTGCCATCACCATGATGAAGATCAGCACGCCAATGATGTAAAGGATCTCGCGCGGAGCCTTGTAGGAGCCGAAATACAGGTTACGGCCCATATGGATGTAAAGGGCAGCAAAGAACATGGAAGCGCCCACGGCGTGGGTGGCCTGGATGATGCGTCCGCCATTCACGTCACGGCGGATATGCTCCACCGAGTTGAACGCCATGGCGATATTGGGGGTGTAGTGCATCGCCAGAATGACGCCGGTGACGATCTGCACCACCAGCATGATCGCCAGAATGGCCCCGAAGGTCCAGAAATAGTTGAGATTCTTGGGCGTCGGGAAGTCCATCAGGTGCTCTTTGGCAAACCTGACAACGGGCAACCGCTCGTCGAGCCACTTTTCTACGCCGGTACCCGGCTGGTAAGTTGAATGTTCTGACATCGGCGAAGCCCCCACTAACCGATCTGGACCAGCGTATCGCTGACGAAATTATAAGGCGGCAGCACCAGGTTCTTTGGTGCGGGACCTTTGCGAATACGTCCGGCCGTATCGTAGTGCGAGCCATGGCACGGGCAGAACCAGCCATCGAAGTCGCCGGACTGACCCACCGGCACACAACCGAGATGAGTGCAGTTCGCGATCATGATCAGCCACTGCTCGTGGCCTTCCTGGGTGCGCTGCTCGTCCGTCTCGGGATCCTTGAGGTCTGCCAGCGGCACAGCGCGGGCTTCCTCGATCTCGGCCGGAGTGCGATGACGCACAAACACCGGCAGGCCGCGCCACATGATGGTGACCGCCTGGCCTTCTTCGATGCCGGTAAGGTTGAATTCGATGCTGGCCAGCGCCAACGTAGACGCATCCGGGTTCAGCTGATTGATCAGCGGCCAGGCCACGGCAGCGGCGCCTACAGCCCCTACGGCCCCGGTTGCCACAAACAGGAAATCCCGTCGCGTGGATGAATGTTCAGCTTGCGTAGCCAAGGTCACGATCCCCGTACAATACACTTCGACGCGGCCGGCAAGCGCAGCCAGCTCCCACCTACGCAGAATCGGCCGCCGTCCGCCCTCAAGCGGCCCGTCAGGTGCGCTCTTTTTGCACTGTCCCCGGCGCTTGTCCAGAGCGCGCGGGAATGAACGAGGCTGGCTGCGACACTATACCCGGCGCCTTTCGCCAGCTATTGGACTATGCCTGCGCGCTCCCTTGCCACGATCAAGCTCATGCCGGTCGATCTCGCCCTTTATCAACCCGATATCGCCAACAACACCGGCACCCTGATCCGGCTCTGCGCCTGCGTGGGCACGACCATCCACATCATCCATCCCACCGGCTTCCCCTTTTCACCAAAGAACCTGGCCCGTGCGGGGCTCGACTATGTGGATCGCGCCAGCGTAGTGGAGCATACCGGGTTCAGCCAGTTCGATGCCTGGCGGCAATCGGCCGGGCGCCGCTTGGTGCTGCTTACGACCAAGGCCACGACTGCCGCCTATGCTGCGAGCTACCAAGAGAACGACATTCTGCTGATGGGCCGCGAAAGCGCTGGCGTACCTGATGCGGTCGCCCAAATCGCGGATCTCAAGATTCGCATTCCGATGCAGCCCGGTTTGCGCTCGATCAATGTCGCCGTCGCGGCAGCGCTTATTCTGGGGGAAGCCAAACGACAAACTGACGGGTGGACGAGCCTGCAATGACGGTACATATCCCAAGCATGAATATCCCAGACGATATCGAGACCAAGAAAACCCGCGCCACCACCTGGTTCCGGCAGCTGCGGGATCGCATTTGCGCCGAGTTCGAGGCCATCGAGCGTGAACATCAAGGCAGCCATGCCCATCTGCCCGCCGGTCAGTTCGAGCGTTCGCCTTGGGATCGTACGGCGGGCGGTGGCGGCGAAATGTCGATGCTTTATGGCCGGGTCTTTGAAAAGGCCGGCGTGCATATCTCGACCGTACACGGCAATTTCTCGGGCGACTTCGCCAAGCAGATCGCCGGCACCGAGGAAGGCGCGAGCTTTTGGAGTTCGGGCATTTCCCTCATCGTGCATCCCTGGAGCCCGCATGTGCCGGCCGTGCACATGAACACGCGCATGATCGTCACCGGCAAGCAGTGGTTCGGCGGCGGTGCTGACCTCACCCCGGTGCTCGACCGCCGGCGCACCCAGACCGATCCAGACAGCGTTGATTTCCACGCCGCCATGCGCGCCGCCTGCGAGAACCGCCCGGGCGTCGACTACGAGCGCTTCAAGCAATGGTGCGACGAGTACTTCTTCCTGCCCCATCGCAATGAGCATCGCGGCGTCGGCGGCATCTTTTATGACCACCACAATACCGGTGACTGGGAAGCCGACTTCGCCTTCACCCAAGCCGTGGGCGAGGCTTTCCTCGACATCTACCCCCGTCTGGTGCGCCGCAACTTCGAGCAGGCCTGGACGGAAGCCGATCGCCATGAGCAGCTGGTGCGTCGCGGCCGCTATGTCGAGTTCAACCTGCTTTACGACCGCGGCACTACCTTCGGCCTCAAGACCGGCGGCAATGTGAATTCGATTCTGTCGTCCATGCCGCCCGAAGTGCGCTTCCCCTGACCCATCTGGACTGCTGCAGGCGCTCGGCTCCGCTCATATTTGGGCGGCTGCCAGCAGCGCCTGCCGGTCCAGCGCAAAATCGCTGGCCAGCCACAACGCTTCCAGTCGCCCCAGCTCCTGGCCCAATGCCGGGCCTGGCTTCATGCCCAGCTTAAGCAGATCGGCGCCACCAATGGGCAAGGGCGGCACGACGATTTCCCCGACCTGCCGCTGCATCTCGACGGTTGCTTCGGCACTCCAGTCACCCAATGCCGCCGCGACCAAGACCCCTTCCCCGCACCCAGCCCCAAAGCGATAAAGCGCTTCACTCAACTGGCCTTGCAACAGCAGCCTTGCCGCCGCGCGCACCTCTACGGCTTCGCGGACGGTTTCATTGGCCAATCGCCAGCTGTGCTGCAGCTGTTCTGGACTGCTCTCTCCCAGCAGCAGCGCCAGCCGCCCGCTCACCGCCACCCCACCCAGTTCTTCATACCGCTCCAGCGCCGCCAGGGTTGGCACCTCAAGCTCGAGCAACCCGATACCGGCCATCACCCGCAAGGTCGCCGCGATCTGCGGCAAGGCCAGCATCCGCAGCATTTCCCCGCCCACCCGCTCGGCGGAAAGATGATCGAGCGAGCCAACCGCCGCCGCACAGGCCGCCAGCGCTGCGGCATCTAGGCTCTGCCCGGCAAACCGCGCCGAAAAGCGGAAGAACCGATAAACCCGCAAACCGTCTTCGGCGATTCGCTGTGCCGGATCGCCAATGAACCGCACCCGGCCATTGAGCGCATCGTCCAATCCGCTCAGCGGGTCAAAAAGCGTCCCATCGGCAAAGGCATAGAGGGCATTGAGAGTGAAATCGCGCCGCGCCGCATCTTCCGCCCAGTCGGACCCAAACGCCACCACCGCATGCCGCCCATCGGTTTCCACATCCCGCCGCAGCGTGGTGACCTCGACCAGCGTTTCACCCAGCCGCAGCGTCACGGTACCGTGCTCAATTCCGGTCGGATAAGACGCAATCCCCGCCTCTTCCGCGCGCCGTACCACCTCGGCTGGCAACAACTCGGTTGCCATGTCGATATCAACGTCACTGCTTCCCAAAATGGTGTCGCGCACCACCCCACCCACTGCGCGGGTGCGCCCTCTCGCGCCATCCAGCGCCGCAAAGATTGCCTGGGTTTCGGCGCGCTGCCGCCATTCGGCATCGCGCAAGCGCTGCTGCGCTTCGGCTGCCTCCGTCATGGCCGTGCCCCCGTCACCAGGTCGCGAAACAGCCGCGTCAGATTGGCGGTGATGCCCCAGATTCGGTGGCCGTCATGGTCGATCTGCCAGGTGCGGTGCACTGTTCCGCCCCGCTCCACCTTGACCTCGCCATAGCTTTGTGGATCGAGCAGGCGGCTCAGCGGCACCTCGAAGACCGAATGCACTTCCCCCGGATTAGGCACGAACGGGCCGCTCGGCTCCACCAGCGCCACCACAGGGGTAATGAGGTAGTTGGTACCGGTAAAATAAGTGGGCATGAAACCCAGCACCTGCGCATCGCTGCGCACCATCCCCACTTCCTCATAAGCCTCGCGCAGCGCCGCCGCGGCGACATCCTCGTCTTCGGGGTCAACCTTGCCGCCGGGAAACGCCACCTGCCCCGAATGCGAGCGCAAATCGGGCGAGCGCTCGGTGTAAAGCACCGTATGTCCCTCCGGCCGCTTGATCAGCGCGATCAAAACCGCCGCCGGTACGGGCGCCCGGTCGAACGGCCGTGTTGGTGCCCAGTCGGGCACCAACAGGTGGCGTTCGGGCAATGCTGGGGGCTGCGCCAGCAGCCGCGCTGCCAGCCCATCAAGGTCTAGTTCTGCAATCAAGCGTCACCGGCACGAACAATCATCGCCCCTATCTATGACACCGCGCCCGTCCCTGCACGCGCCTTCTGCAAGCAGCGTGCAGGCGGTACTCAGGCTTGGAAGGCGCCGATCACGCCGCTCAGCGACTTGGCCAGCGCCGGATCTTCGGCCAGCAGCAGCACGCGGTTGGGGTCGACCGGCCCGGGGAACTGGATGGCACCGGGCACGGTCGGGACCCACCCCAGCGGGCAATAATAATCCTGGTCACCCACCAGCAGCACGAATTTACCCTCGTTGCGGGCCAGGGCGCGCTTGCTGACCTCAAGCGCCAGCAGCTTGCCGGCGCCGCGCTTCCGGAAATTGGGGTGCGTTGCCAGCGGGCCCAGCAGATAGCCATTGCTGCCGCCCACGCTGATCGGGGTCATCCACACCGAACCGCATGGCACGCCATCCACTTCGGCAACAAGGCTCAGCCTCTTGTCGATCGGAAAGCGCTCGCGGATGCGAAAGGCCGTGCGCGCAAACCGGCCCGGGCCAAAGGCAATGGCCTGCAGCTCATCGATGAACGCGTCATCGGCGGGGGTTGCTGGACGAACGGAAAGCACACCGGCATGAGGAGCAGCCGAAACGGCTGTGGACGCGGCAATGGTCATGGCAAAATCCAAAATGGAAGCAGCAGGCAGAAACCCGGCGCCACCTAAAGCGCGCCGCTCAAAAACCCCTTAGGGTCGTCGTGTTGCCAGCAAAACCTTTACCATCCTGGGCGCCTCCACGCCTGAAATCCGCATTAGCACCACCATGGCCCTGCGTAAACAAAAAGGTCGTACCGGGTGCCGGCAAAAACAAGAGCGAGCGGTCCGTGTTTCTTTTGCACAACGATTTGTTGCCGATTTGGCTGCTTATCCGGGCGGGCATTCTCCCCTATTTCCCTGTTCAATCCTGCAACAACCCGACGCTTGCGGGACTTTACCTCGCATGCGCAACAAACTCGTGAAAGAGCCTCATCATGGGACAGCTGATCGACGGAAAATGGTCCGACCAATGGTATGATACCAAGAAGACCGGCGGAAAGTTCGAGCGCTCCCAATCGGGCTTTCGCAACTGGATCACCGCCGATGGCAGCCCCGACCTCTCTGGCGAAGGCGGCTTCAAGGCCGAAGCGGGCCGCTACCACCTTTATGTGTCCCTCGCCTGCCCCTGGGCGCATCGCACCTTAATCTTCCGGCGCCTCAAGGAGCTCGATGACCTGATCTCGGTTTCGGTCGTTTCCCCCAAAATGCCCGACGAGACCGGCTGGACCTTCCGCACGGATGAAGGCTCCACCGGCGATGCTCTCTTTGGCAAGGACATGCTCTGGCAGGTCTATACCGAGGCCGACCCGCATTATACCGGCCGCGTCACCGTGCCGGTGCTCTGGGACAAGCAGCGCGGCACCATCGTGTCCAATGAAAGCGCCGAGATCATCCGCATGTTCAACTCGGCTTTCAACGAGCTGACCGGCAACACCGAGGACTTTTATCCGGTCGAACTGCGCGAGCGCATCGATGAGCTCAACCCGCGCATCTATGACGACATCAACAATGGCGTCTACAAGGCCGGCTTTGCCACCACCCAGGCCGCCTATGACGAGGCCGTGGTCAAGCTCTTCTCAGCCCTAGACTGGGTGGAGGACCTGCTCGGCCAGACCGCTTACCTCACCGGCGAGAACATCACCGAAGCCGATTGGCGTCTCTTTACCACGCTGGTGCGGTTCGACGCGGTTTATGTCGGCCACTTCAAGTGCAACCGCCGCCGCATCGCCGATTATCCCAACCTATCGCACTATCTCAAGGCGCTCTATGAGGTGCCCGGCGTCAAGGAAACGGTCGACCTCGACCATATTCGCACCCACTACTACTGGAGCCACGTCACCATTAATCCGACGCGGATCATTCCGATCGGCCCCGAACTGCCCTTTCTGAGCTAAGGCTCAGTAGCCCCAGGTCTCGCGGCGTGGCGCCCCGTCGAACACTTCGTCGACGCGCTGCGAGGTCGCGGGGGTAACCTTTTCGGGCAGTTGCGTGCGATCGAACCAGCCCACCTCGGCGATCTCGTAATTGGGCTTGAACTCAAAGGCCTGCTCGAACTCCCGCCCAACGAAGAATGCCACATGGTCCCGGTTCGTCACCGGGCCCGTATTGTGGTAAAGCCCGAACAGCTCCAGTTGTCCCGTGCTGCGAAAGCCGGTTTCCTCGACCAGTTCGCGCTGGGCGGCCAGTTCGGCCGTTTCCCCTGGCTTCACCCCGCCGCCGGGAAACTGCCAGCCCGGCACATAAGTGTGCCGAATCAACAGCACCTTGTCGCCATCTACCAGCATCACGCGCGCGCCGATGGTCATGCGATGGGTCAGCCCCATGACGTTGAGGAATACCTTGGCCCGAATTTGCTGAAAGCGATTCATCTGCATGGCTTCACTCCGTTAGCTTAGGCGTAGCAGAGAGTGCTACCGACCACAAAATCGTGCCTTGAGTGAGTTCGTCATTTTCTTGCGGCAGTGCTTCTGGCATTACAGCGACAATGATCACCCTCGCCCACATTTCCGACATTCACCTGTCCCCCATGCCCCAGGTTGCCGTCCGCGACTTGGTCGGCAAACGGCTCACGGGCTATCTCAATTGGAAGCTGCGCCGCCATGGCGAGCTCAACAGCGGCACGCTGGCCAGCCTTGTTGCCCATCTCCAGGGCCAAAATGCCGATTTCACCGCAGTCACGGGTGACCTCACCAATTTAGCGATGAAGTCCGAGATCACCCGGGCCGGCGAATGGCTCCAGGCCTTGGGCAGCCCCGATAGAATTTGTGTCTGCCCTGGCAATCACGACGCCTATGTCCCTGGTGCCCTCGAAGCCGCCGAGGAAATCTGGGGCGACTACATGAAGGGCGAGACCGTCGATGACGCGATTTATCCCTTTGTGCGCCGCCAGGGTGAATTGGCCGTTGTGTCTTGCTCAAGCGCCGTGCCCACCCGCCCCTTCGTGGCGCTGGGCCGTTTCGATGAAAAACAGGCCAGCCGCCTCGCGCGCATTCTCAAGGTTCTGGGCGAAGGCGGCTACTATCGCGCAGTCCTCATCCATCACCCGCCCTGCCAGGAACTGCAGCACCCCTCCTTCGGGCTCAAGGGGCATCGCCTCTTCCGTCAGGTCATCGCCGAATGCGGGGCCGAGCTGATCCTGCACGGTCACACCCATCGCTCCTCCATCCACACCATCCCCGGTGTTGGCCGCGAAGTGCCGGTGGTTGGCGTTGCCGCTGCCAGCGCCGCTCAGGGCGGCACGCTCGACGATCCCGCGCGCTACAACCTCTTCCGCATCGAAAAGACCGGGGACACCTGGTCCTGCACCATGCGCGAATTCGGCTTCCAGCGTTTGGGCAACGACATCGTCATGCGCCTGCAGATGCGCCTCTACTAGGCGCCTCTCCCCCATCGCGCACAAATCAACTATATCAGGGCAAAGCCGGCCATGGGGCCGGCGCGGAGATGCGATAGGCCGTGCAGTCCCAGTTCCTTATCGAGCGGCCGATCTTTGATGCCGCCAATGCCACCGCCCGCTTCAGCTATGGGCTGGATGGCCGCCACTTCATCGAAGTGCTGGAATTCCCCGCCATCGCCGAGCCGGCGGCACTCACCTCGCCAGCCTTCCTCAAGCTGCTCGACCTGACCGCAATCGTCCTCGGCGTCAGCTACTTCAAGCTCAAGGCCCCGCTCGAAATCTGTGCGCCAAATATCGCGCTGACCCAGAGCGAAACCGCGTTCGTGCTCGACGTCTACGAGAACGGCTTGGGCGAGTTCTACGCGCGCAACAACCTGTCGCGCTTCGGCAAGCTCGTGGTCTCGACGCCCCATGATGTGACCACATCAGCCGACCGCAAGCTTGAACTACCCAACCGTGCCCTGCTGCCCATTGGCGGGGGGAAGGATTCGCTGGTCAGCGTTGAACTCCTGTCCGCCGCCGCCATCCCCTTCACCCCTTTTGCGGTCAATCCCAAGGGCCCGATCCTGACCTCGGTCGACAAGATCGGCGTGCCCCCGGTCTATGTTCGCCGCATCCTCGACAAGGAAATGATCCGGCTGGGCAAGGAGCCGGGCTTTTACAACGGCCACGTCCCCTCCACCGCCATCAATTCCATGATCGCCTCGCTCTGCGCGCTGCTCTTTGGCTTCAACCGCATCGTGCTGTCCAACGAGCGTTCCGCCAGCGAAGGCAATGTCGTGTTCGATGGCCGCGAGGCCAATCACCAATATTCCAAGTCGCTGGGCTTTGAGCGCACCATTGCCACCATCCTCGCCGAAGCCACCGGTGGCGCGCTCGAATACTTCTCGCTTCTGCGCCCCTATTCGGAAGCGCGCATCGCGGCGCTCTTTGCTCGCGAAACCCGCTATGACCGGGTCTTTTCCAGCTGCAACCAGAACTTCAAGCTGGCCGGTCATGATGGCCCGCTCTGGTGCGGCCACTGCCCCAAATGCCACTTCGTCTTCCTGATCTTCGCCCCAGTCATGGACAAGGCGCGGCTTCTCTCCATCTTTGGCCAGAACCTGCTCGACAATAGCGAGAACGAAGCCTCCTTCCGCGAACTGACCGGCCTTGCCGGCCAAAAACCCTGGGAATGCGTCGGCGAGATCCTTGAAGCTGCCGCCTGCCTATACGCTTTGGCCGAGCGCCCGGAATGGTCCGGCGACACGATCGTCGCGCGCCTCAAGCCCGATCTCGAAGCCCAGTATGGCGCTCCCGCCCTCGCGTCTGCCTTGGCCGAGCTGATGGCCGATAGTCCCGATCACCTGATCCCCGCCCCGGTTCTTGCCGCAGTGTCCCCCCATGCCGTTTGATGCCCCCGTGCTGCTCTACGGCGCCGGCCGCGAAGCGCTCTCCACCCGCGCCTTTCTCGCCGCCCGCCACCCCGACCTGCCCGTCTTCGTGACCACCGATAGCGGCACCGCCGATCTGCCCGGCACCACCTTTATTGCCCCGGCGGAACTGCCCGCCGCCTTTGCCGAACGCCGCTTCGGCCTCATCGTCAAAAGCCCCGGCGTCTCGCTCTACAAGCCCGTCTTCGAGCTTGCCCGGCAAGCCGGCATCCCCGTCACTTCCAATCTCAATCTCTGGGCGCAGACCTACCGCACCGGCCGCCAGGTGATCGCCATCACCGGCACCAAGGGCAAGTCCACCACCGCCACCCTCACCCATCTGATGCTGACCCAATCAGGCGTCGATGCCGGCCTTGCCGGCAATGTCGGCCTCGCCCCGCTCGAAATCGCCGATCGCCACCAAACGGTGATCTTCGAGCTCTCGAGCTACCAGACCGCCGACATGGGTTTTGCGCCCGATATCGCCGCGCTCACCAATCTTTATCCCGAACATGTGGATTGGCACGGCTCGGTCGAGCGCTATTACGCCGACAAGCTCCATCTGCTCGCCCAGCCCGGTGACATCCGCATCGCTCTCGGCACGCCGGCGCAAACCAATCCCCGCGTCCTCGCCGCCTTGCGGGCCCCCGCCCAGCTACTGCCCGCTCTTGCTGCCGATACTGTCGCCGCCATCACCGCCGCGGCCTCCACCTCGCGCCTCAAGGGCGCCCACAATCTCGACAACGCCAAGCTCGCCGCCCAGATCGCGCTGGCGGCAGGCGGCACTCTCGACGGTATCCTCGCCGGCATTGCCGCCTTCCAGCCCCTGCCCCATCGGCTCGAGGAACATCGCATCGGCGACCTCGTCTTTGTCGACGATTCCATCTCCACCACGCCTGAAGCCACCAAGGCGGCCCTTGCCGCCTATCGAGGGTACCGCATCGCCCTGATCGCTGGCGGCCATGAGCGCGAGCAGGACTATGGTGAACTCGCTGGCCTCCTTGCCGGCGCGGGGGTGACGACCCTCGCCTGCCTGCCCGTCACCGGCGCCCGCCTGGCCGAGGCCACCCGCAAGGCCGCGCCCCAGATCGCCGTGTTGACCCCACCCGATCTCGACAGCGCCATGCGCGCCCTCGTCGAACACCGGACGCAGTTCGACGCCGTGCTGCTCTCGCCCGGCGCGCCGTCCTACAATCAGTTCAAGAATTTCGAGGAACGCGGCCGCCGCTTCATCGAGCTGGCCGAGGGGCTGTTCAGCCCGCCTGATCCCGGCCGCTAGCGCTCCAGGTCTTGGCTTGCCTGCGCCGCCTCGTGCGGGTCCTTCACATGGCGCAGCACATTGTGCGACCAGGCCCGCAGCAGCGCCAGCACGATCACCGCGAGCACCGCAACCCCCGCCGCCATTGGGTAATAGCCCAGCGCGCAGGCGATCCCCACGGCACCCGCCAGCCACATGCCCGCCCCGGTGGTCAGCCCCTGCACATTCCGGCCACTGCGAAAAATAGCACCGGCCCCCAGGAAAGCGATGCCGGCAGTCACCGCCTCGATGACACGGATGGGATCAGCCCGCGAGACGTTGCCGTCCGCACCGCCCCCAACATCGATCGTGTGATAAATCTCGAAAGTCAGGATAGTGAACAGCGCCGCCGCCACGGCAACGAGAATATGGGTGCGCAGCCCCGCTTCGGCAGTGTTGACCTGCCGCTCAAAGCCGATCATCCCGCCCAGCACCGCGGCCATCAGCAACCGGATCGCGATGATGTGGGTGGGCAGATAGGTATGCACCCAGCCCCATTCATTGCCCACATCCATCGCGTACTCCTTGGCAAGACAAGTCCGGCCGCCGGTGCTGCGATCAAGCGGTCTCCGCCACCCGGATCTGCAGCTTCACATCGTCGGGCCGCGCTTCCACCGCCCGGTCAAACGCCTTGATCGCATCCTCGAAGGCAAAGGTCTCGGAGATCAGCGGTTTGAGATCCACCCGCCCCGAAGCAAACAGTGCAATCGCCCGATCATATTGGTGGGCATAGCGGAACACGTTTTCGATGCGCACTTCCTTGGTGGAAGCGGCGGCGATGTCGACCTTGACCGGCTCCACCGGCAAGCCCACCACCACGATCGTGCCCGCTGGGCGCGGCAGGTCCATGATGGTTTCCCAGGCCTTGGGCGAGCCCGAGCATTCGAAGACCACATCGGCGCCCCAGCCATCGGTCAGCCGCTTCACCTCTTCAACAAGGTTCTGTTCGCGGATATTGACCGGAATAACGCCCTGGTACTTGGCCGCAATATCGAGCTTGGGCTGCGCCAGATCAGCCACGATCACCCGCGCACAACCGCCAGCGAGAGCGGCAATTGCCACCATGGTCCCGATCGGACCAGCGCCCAGCACCACTGCGGTATCGCCAGGCTTGATCCCGGCCCTGGTGGCCGCCTGCATGCCCACGGCAAATGGCTCAACCATCGCCCCTTCGGCAAAGCTCACATTATCGGGCAGCTTGAAAGTATAATTGGCGGGATGCACGACTTCCGAAGTCAGCACCCCATGCACCGGCGGCGTCGCCCAAAAACTCACCGCGGGATCGACATTGTAGAGCCCCAGCCGTGACGCCCGCGAATTGGGATCGGGAATACCCGGCTCCATGCAGACCCGGTCGCCGACCTTGAGATGGGTGACGCCCTCGCCCACCTCGACGACGGTGCCCGCCGCCTCATGGCCCAGCACCATGGGATCGTTGACCACGAACGGCCCGATCTTGCCATGAGTGTAGTAATGTACGTCCGAGCCACACACGCCCACCGTGTGGATCGCGATCTTGACCATGCCCGGCCCGACTTCGAGTGGCAGGTCGATCTCGCGCAGCTTGAGCTCGTGTTGCCGCTCCAGCACCAGTGCCCGCACTTTTGTCATTGCTCTTCCCTATTCAAGACGCATGCTACCGTCTTGCCTAGCGCGTCCCCTCCCGCTGTGCAATCAGCCAGACGGCCATCAGCTGACGCTGGCGAGCACCGCGGCCAACCGCTTCTCACGCTGCAGCAATCCCGCGCGTCCTGGGCCCGCCGACGACCACAAGTCCTGCAGCTTGCCCTCGTCAAACAGCTTGAACAGGCATGGGGTAATATAGGACTTGCGGCAGATCGCGGGCGTGTTCTTGAGCACTTCGGAGACTTCGCGCGCCACCTGCGCCATCTGCCGTTTGCGCGCTGATGCCGATTTCCCGGTATCGAGCTTGGCCAGCGACTCTGCCGCGAGCGAACTGGCCCGCAGCGTGCGGAAGTCCTTGGCAGAAATCTCGATCCCCGTGACCTCGCGCATATAGGCATTGAGTGCGCTGGTCTTGATCGGCTTGATCGCGCCCTCGGCATTGCGGAACACCAGCAGCCGCTTGCCCGGTATGGTCTTGATCCGCGCTATGGCCTGGGCCAGCCCGGCATCGGTAAAGCCATATTCGGCCCGCTTGCCGCCCTTGGCATCAAAGGCGATCACCACATCATCGCCCGACACCCGCACATCGCGCGAAAACAGCGTTCCCGCGCCGCGCGTGCCATTGGCTTCGAGATATTTTTCGCGTCCCACCCGCATGGCGGTGCGGTCGATCAATGCCACGCCGATGGCGAGCGCCAGCTCCCGGCTGCCGGCAGGCGCCAAGAGATCCTGCTGCACCTGCTTGCGCAGCCGCGGCAACACCGCCGTCATCAGCGACAGCCGCTTGACCTTCTTGCCCTCGCGCCTGAGCTCCCAATCGGCATGGTAGACATATTGCTCGCGCCCGGCCTCATCCTTGCCCAGCGCCTGGATATGCCCATTGGGCTTGGCCGAAATGCGCACATCCTTCCAGGCCGGGGGGATCCCCAGCGCCTGCACGCGCGCCTTTATTGCCGCATCGGCAACAAGGGCGCCGGTGCTATCGAAATAGCAAAAGCCCTTGCCGCGACGCTGGCGAATGATGGTGAGATCGCTGCGTGCGACCTTAACGAGCCGAACCATGTTGGTCTCAGGTTGGGTTAGGCTGCGCTCCGGCAAAGACCATGTAGACGATGGCAAACAGCACGATCACGGCCACCAGCGACATGATCAGCACGCGCAGGTTCATCTTGCGGGGGCTGGCCTGCGTAGTTTCGGTCGTGTTCTTGTGCGGATCGTAGGTTTCCATAAAGCTCTCCCAGAGTGTGCATTGGCAACGTGTGCCATGCCGTCGCGGTTCCCCCTTGCAACCGCACGAGGGCTTGACCGCTGAGCCGCCCCGGCCGACCCTCACACCCAATTGCTTTCGGAAGGCCCCATGACCAGCTCGTCTCAACTCGCCCGCATGATCCTCGTTGGCCAGGGCAAGGCCCCTGCCGATCTGGTCATCAAGAATGTTCAGCTGCTCGATGTGATCACCGGCGCCGTCACGCCCACCGATATCGCCATCGTCGACGACCGGATCGTGGGCACGCTGGCCCGGTATGATGGACTGCAGACCATTGATGGCGCTGGCCGCTTTGCCGTGCCCGGCTTCATCGACACCCATCTGCACATCGAATCCTCGCTGGTCACCCCCTTCGAGTTCGACCGCTGCGTGCTGCCCCATGGGGTCACCACCGCCCTTTGCGATCCCCACGAGATCGCCAATGTGCTGGGCGCCGAGGGCATTCGCTACTTCCTCGATTGCGCCGAGCGCACGATCATGGACATCCGCGTCAATCTCTCCTCCTGCGTGCCCGCCACCGGCTTTGAAACCAACGGCGCCACCCTCGAAATGGAAGACCTTGCCCCCTTCCGCGACCATCCCAAGGTCGTGGGGCTCGCCGAAATGATGAACTTTCCGGGCGTTCTCGCCGGCGATCCGGGCCTGCTCGCCAAGCTCGCTGCCTTTCAGGGCGGCCATATCGATGGCCATGCGCCCCTGCTGCTGGGCATGGGGCTTAACGGCTATCTCGCCGCCGCCATCCGCACCGATCACGAAGCCACTTCCGCCGCCGAAGCGCGTGAAAAGCTCGCGAAGGGCATGGCCATCCTGATCCGCGAAGGCTCGGTCTCCAAGGACCTCGAAGCCCTAGCCGAAATCCTCGATGCCGACACTTCGAGCTTTGTTGCCCTTTGCACGGATGACCGCAACCCGCTCGATATCTCTGAGGAAGGCCATCTCGACAGCTCCATTCGTCGCCTCATCGCCCGAGGCTGCCCGCTCCATCACGTCTATCGCGCCGCCTCCCACTCGGCCGCCCGCATCTTCAACCTGCGCGATCGGGGCCTGCTGGCCTCGGGCTGGCGCGCCGATATCGCGCTCCTCGACAATCTCGAGGAATGCCGCGTTTCCGATGTGATCGCCGGCGGCCGCCTGGTCACACCAGATCGCTTTGCTGGCCGCAGCGCCACCGATCCAGTGGGCCTCAACTCGGTCAAGCTCCAGCCGGTAACCCCCGCCACCTTCAACGCCCCCACCAATCCCGCGCGCAACCAGACGCCGGTGATCGGCGTCAAGCCGGGCCTCATCCTCACTTTCCGCGAAACCGCGGCTCTCGCCTCCACCGACGAAGGGCTCCAGCCCGATCTCGCTGCCGATGTGATCAAGGTCGCCGTGGTCGAGCGCCATGGGCGCAACGGCAATATCGGCCGCGGCTTTGTAACCGGCTTTGGCCTCAAGCGCGGCGCCATCGCCTCTTCGGTCGGCCACGACAGCCACAACATCACCGTAGTGGGCACCAACAACGAGGACATGGCGCTGGCCGTCAACCGCCTGATCGAGTTGCGCGGCGGCTTTGCCGTGGCCGATAACGGCGCGATCACCGCCGAGCTGGCGCTGCCCATTGCCGGCCTCATGAGCCTTGAGCCCTTCGAAACCGTTGCGGCTACGCTCCACGAGCTGCGCGATGCGGCCCGTGCCATTGGCTGCGTCCTGCCCGAGCCGTTCCTCCAGGTCTCATTCCTCGCCCTCCCCGTCATCCCCCATCTCAAGATGACCGACCGCGGCCTCTTTGACGTCGACGCCTTTGATTTCGTGGACTGACGATGAGCCTCAGCAGCCTCTTTCTGGCCTATGTCGAGGACCTGCCGCCCCGCCGCAATGGCGTGAGGACACACCGCAACATCCCGGTCACCATGCCCGACGGCGTGGTGCTGGCGACCGACCATTTCGCGCCGCGCGCCACCGGTGACTTCCCCACCATCCTGATGCGCCTGCCCTATGGCCGCCGCGGCTTTGGCACCATCGCCCAGGTCTATGCCGAGCGCGGCTTTCATGTCGTGCTGCAGGCCTGTCGCGGCACCGAGCAATCGGGCGGCGAATTCGATCCCCTCACCAATGAGCGCGCCGATGGGCTGGCAACGCTGGATTGGCTCAAGGCCCAGCCCTGGTTCGATGGCCGGCTCGGCCTATCCGGCCCCAGCTATCTCGGCTACGCGCAATGGGCGATCTGCGATGCACTCCCGCCCGTCTCGGCCATGGCCACCAAGGTCACCACGGCCAATTTCCGCCCCGTCGTCTTTCCCTCAGGCGCCTTTCACCTCGGGCTTTGGCTCTCCTGGCTGCAGGTGATCGAGGGCCTGCGCCAGCGCCCGCTCCAAACCGCCACCCGCATGTTTTCCGGCCGCATCGAGCGCACCACCGCTGCGGCCGGCATGACCCTCCCGCTCGTTGAGGCCGACCGCGCCGCCTCAGGCCATGCCGTGCCGTTCTGGCGCCACTGGTTCGAGCATTCCGTAGGCAATGACCGCTTCTGGGACGCCATCGACCACCGCCACCGCCTGACCGCAACCACGCCCCCCGTGCACTTCATTTCGGGCTGGTACGACTTTATGCTCGATCCGCTGCTCGCCGACTACGCGCGCCTCGTCGAACTCGGCCATCGCCCTTACCTGACGGTCGGCACCTGGTTCCACATCGCCGAGGAGCTGCAGCGCGACAATCTGCGCGAAACCATCTTTTGGATGCGCGCCCACCTCGAAGGCGACAGCTCCGGCCTGCGTGCCAGGCCCGTCCGCATCCACATTTCGGGCGTCAATGAATGGCGCGAGTTCGAGCACTATCCGCCTGGCCCGCCCGATCTGGAGCAATGGTTCTTGGGCACCGACGCGGCGCTCACACCCACCGCACCTACCTCCTCCGGCGTCGATCGCTACCGCTACGATCCCGCCGACCCCACCCCCAATCTGGGCGGCGCCATCTTCGCCTTCACCGGGGCCGGTGCCGTCGACAACGCGCTCCTCGAGGCCCGCAGCGATGTTCTGGTGTATTCCTCGGCGCCCCTCACCGAAACGCTGACCGTAATCGGCCAAACGAGCGTGACCCTCCACGCCCGCGCCGCCCTCGCGCATGCCGATTTCTTTGTGCGCTTATGCGACGTGTCGCCCGAGGGCCGGTCGATCAATATCTGCGACGGGCTTTATCGCGTCACGCCCGCGACGCCCCGAGAGCCGGATGGCTCCTGGCGGCTGGAGTTCCCCCTCCATGCCACCGCCCATGCCTTCCGGCCAGGCCATCGCCTGCGCCTCCTGATCGCGTCAGGCGCCCATCCGCGCTATGCCCGGAATCTCGGTACCGACGAGCCGATCGGCACCGCCACCACCATGCTCGCCAACACGATCGAGATCTTGCACGGCCCGGGGCAGGCGACCGCAATCACCCTGCCCCGCTACCAGCTTTAGCTTACGCCTTGGCGCGCTCGCGCGCCTTCACCTGCAGGCGCCGCGCATGCAGCACCGGCTCGGTATAGCCGCTTGGTTGGTCCGCACCATGCAGCGCCAGATCGAGCGCCGCCTGGAACGCCACCGACTGCAGATTGGGCGACATCGGCCGGTACAGCGGATCGCCCGCATTCTGCTCGTCCACCACGGCAGCCATGCGCTCAAAGATCGAGGTCACCTCGTCCCGGCTCACCAGCCCATGGCGCAGCCAGTTGGCAATATGCTGGCTCGAAATCCGGCAGGTCGCCCGGTCTTCCATCAGCCCCACATTGTTGATGTCGGGCACCTTGGAGCAGCCAACGCCCTGCTGCACCCAGCGCACCACATAGCCCAGGATCCCCTGCGCATTGTTCTCGGTCTCGCGGGTAATTTCTTCGCGACTGAGCGAATAAGGCGCCTGCACCGGCATGGAGAACAGCTCCGCCAGCGCCGGCGTCGCTTCGTTGTGCCGCCGGCGCTGCGCCTCGAACACATCAACCTGGTGGTAATGCAGCGCATGCAGCGTCGCCGCTGTCGGCGATGGCACCCAGGCGGTATTCGCGCCTGATTGCGGATGCCCGATCTTGGCCGCCATCATCGCCGCCATGTCGTCGGGCCGCGCCCACATGCCCTTGCCGATCTGCGCCCGGCCCGACAGCCCGCAGGCCAGCCCGATCAGCACATTGCGGTCCTCATAGGACGCGATCCAGCGCTCGAGCTTGATCTCGTCCTTCCGCAGCACCGGGCCTGCTTCCATCGAGGTATGGATCTCGTCGCCCGTGCGGTCGAGGAACCCGGTATTGATAAAAAACAGCCGGTCGCGCGCCGCATGGATTGCCGCCTTGAGATTGGCGGAGGTGCGGCGTTCCTCGTCCATGATGCCGATCTTGACCGTCAGGGGTGCCAGCCCCAGCATCTTTTCGACGGACGCAAAGATCGCGCAGGCAAAGGCCACTTCCTCGGGTCCATGCATCTTGGGCTTGACGATATAGATCGCGCCCGTCGTGCTGTTGCCGCCCTTGTCATGCATGGCGCAGAGCACGGTGATCGCCGCATCCAGCAGCCCTTCGCCGATCGGCTTGCCGTCGGCGGTCTTGACCGCATCACTGGTCATCAGGTGCCCGACATTGCGCACCAGCAGCAGCGAGCGCCCCTTGAGCACCAGCTCCCCGCCGGAACGCGAGGCGTAAACCCGATCTTCCTTGAGGCGGCGGGTGACCTGCTTGCCACCCTTTTCGAACGTGTCTTCCAGCGTGCCCTGCATCAGGCCCAACCAATTGCGATACACCCCGATCTTGTCCTCGGCATCCACCGCCGCGACCGAATCCTCGCAGTCCTGGATCGTGGTTAGCGCCGCTTCCACCACCACATCGGCGAGCCCCGCCGCGTGCTCGGCGCCGATGGCGCTCGCCTTGTCGATGACGAGGATCACATGCAGCCCATTATGGCGCAAAACGATCTCGGCGCTGGCGCCCTCACCGCGATAGCCGACAAAGGCCTCGGGATCGCGCAAGGTGGTCGGGCCCGCCGCGGTGTCGATCACGAGAGTGGCGGTGCCACCCTGCTCGGCCACCACATAGGACGTCACGTCGGCATGGCTGCCGCGGCTGAGGGGCAGCGCCTCGTCAAGGAACGCGGCGGCGCGCGCCACCACGGCCTGGCCGCGCGCGGCGTTGTAGCCCTTGCCCGGCGCCAGCTCGCCATCGCGCGCAATGACGTCGGTGCCATAAAGCGCATCGTACAGGCTGCCCCAGCGGGCATTGGCGGCGTTGAGTGCATAACGAGCATTGGAAACCGGCACCACCAGCTGCGGCCCGCAGAGGCTCGTGATCTCCGGATCGAGCCCGGTGGTCTCGATGGTGAAATCCTCGGGCTCGGCTACAAGATAGCCGATATCCCTGAGGAAAAACTCGTAACCCTGCGGGTTGTTGGCGACTGGACCATAGCGGCGGTGCCAGTCGTCGATCTTGCCCTGCAGCTCATCACGGCGCGCCAGGAACTGGGCATTGACCGGCGCGTGTTGCGCCACCACTTCGGCAAAACCGCTCCAGAACTGATCGGCGGAAACCGGCAGGCCCGGCAGGACCTCCCGCTCGACAAAGTCCACTAGTCCCGCGTCAACGGAAAGTCCGGACTTGGTCAAATATTGGCTCATGCTTACTTCCTCTTCAGGCGCGGCACAGCTTTAGGTCAAGCAGATGCCCCTGCCAACCCAACTAAGGTCGATTTAGCTCGTCTGCCTGCCACATAAACTTCGGCAATGGCGCGATCATCGCCCATGGTTTGCAGCAGGAAAAGTTCTTCTCTGAGGTGGTTCACCGTCGCCTGCCGCAGTCGCATGGCTGGCGTCGCGCCCGCATCGAGCACGACGAGATCGGCGTCACAGCCCGGCGCAATCGTGCCGATCACGCCCACCAGCGACAGCGCTTGCGCATTGCCCAGCGTGGCCATGAAGAACGAGTGCAATGGGCTTAGCCTTTGCCCGCGCAACTGCCCAACCTTGAATCCCTCGTCGAGCGTGCGCAGCATGCCAAAACTGGTGCCCCCGCCAATATCGGTGGCAATTCCTAGCCGCACCCCTGCCCGCGCCAGCCGCTCGCGATCAAACAGGCCACTGCCCAAAAAGAGGTTGGAGGTCGGGCAGAACACCGCCACCGCCCCCGTTTCCGCGAGAACCGCGGTTTCGCGATGGTTGAGGTGAATGCAGTGCCCCAGCAGCGTGCGCGGCCCCAGCAGCCCATACTGCTCATAAATGCCCGCATAGTCCGGCGCCTCCGGATACAACTCCATCGACAAGCGGATCTCGTCGGTGTTTTCGCCGAGATGGGTTTGCACATGGCAATCGGGATGCTCGGCCGCCAGCGCCTGCGCCGCCTCCAGTTGCGCGGGGGTCGAGGTGATGGCGAAGCGGGGCGTGATCGCATAACGCGCCCGGCCGCGCCCATGCCAGCGCGCGAGGAGCGCCTTGCTGTCGTCATAGCTCGCCTGGGCGGTGTCGCAGAGCGCCTCGGGCGCATTGCGGTCCATCATCACCTTGCCCGCGACCATCAGCATGTCGCGCCGTTCCGCCTCGGCGAAGAACGCGTCCACCGATTGCGGATGGCTGGAACAATAAACGGCCGCCGTCGTCGTGCCGTTGCGCACCAACTCGTCAAGGAACCCCGCCGCCACCGCGCCGGCATGTCCCTGCTGCCCGAACTTTTGTTCTTCCACGAAAGTGTAGGTGTTGAGCCATTCCAGCAGCGAGCCGGCATAGGAGGCGATCATCTGGCTTTGCACATAATGCAGATGCGTATCGATGAAGCCGGGCAGGATCAGATGCGGCCGGTGATCGATGATCTCGCTGTCACGGCTGTCGATCGCGCCGAAGTCGCCGACCTCGACCACCTTGCCACCGGCAACGGCTATCGCGCCATCTTCCCAGAAGCGGTAGCTCTCGGCGTCATCGGCCCCTTGTGGCTCGCGGACAAAGCTCAGCACCCGGCCGCGCAGAACCGTGCGGCTCACTCCCCCGAGCCCTCGCGGAACCAGGCCACCAGCAGCGCCCGCTCCTCGGGCGTGATCTCGGTCACATTGCCCGGCGGCATGGCGTGGGAATAGCCGGCCTGCATGGCAACGTCCCGGGCATGGTTGGCGATCGCCGCATCGCTGTCTAGAATGACATTCTTGGGCGCCTCATAGATCCCGGGCCAGACCGGCTCGGCGGTGTGGCACATCGAACAGCGCGTTTGCACGGCAAGGCTGGCCTCGGGAAAGAGGCTCGCGGCCATGAACGGCTCGGCTGCGCGTGACGCCACCGCTTCCTCGCCCACGCCCGGCAGCTTGGGTCCGCTCGAGAGCCACGCGATGATGACGAACAAAATCACCGCCACCGCCCAGGTCCAGTGCGGATTGCCCTTCCGGGCATGGCGCGTGTTGAAATAATGCCGTATCACCACGCCCACAAGGAAGATCAGCGAGGCGATGATCCAGTTCCACTGCGTCGCGAAGGCCAGCGGGTAATGGCTTGAAAGCATGAAGAAGATGACGGGCAGCGTCAGGTAGTTGTTGTGCAGGCTGCGCTGCTTGGCGATCTTGCCGTATTTGGCATCGGGCACCCGCCCGGCCTTTAGATCGGCCACCACGATCTTCTGGTTGGGGATGATGATCATCGCGACATTGGCGGCCATGATCGAGGCGGTGAACGCGCCCATATGCAGCATCGCCGCCCGCCCGGTGAAGATCTGCGTATAGCCCCAGGCCATGGCGGTGAGGATGGCAAACAGCACCAGCATCAGCCCGTTCTGCGATTCACCCAGTGGCGATTTGCAGAGCCGGTTATAGACCACAAAGCCCAGCACGATGGAGCCCATGGAAAGGAGGATTGCCCCCCAGGCCGGCACATCGAGCACATTGCGATCAACCAGATACAGGTCGGCACCGACATAATAGATCAGCACCAGCAGCATGAAGCCGGACAGCCACGTCCAGTAGCTCTCCCATTTGAACCAGGTCAGGTGCTCGGGCAGAAAGTCGGGCGCCACCAGATATTTCTGGATGTGATAAAAACCCCCGCCATGCACCTGCCATTCCTCGCCATGCGCCAGCGGCGGCAGGCTCGGCGTCTTGCGCAGCCCCAGATCGAGCGCGATGAAATAAAACGACGAGCCGATCCAGGCGATTGCCGTGACCACGTGCAGCCAGCGCACCGCAAACATCAGCCATTCATAGGCAATCGCATAATCCGGCATTTTTCGTCCCTTCGATACACCCCTGGCGGCATGCTGGCTTGTTCAGCCACCGCGACCGGGGCTCCAGCCCTCCCTCCCCCTTGAGGGGAGGGCCGGGGTGGGGTCCCTCGGTGATGCTCCGCCTCACCTCCCTCACCCGCAGCCGCTCAGCAAAAGGGGCAGGCCGAAACCCGCCCCTTCCAATCCGATTCGAACCCCAGCTTATGCCGGCTGTTCGACGCCTTCCACATACCAGTCCATGCTGAGCAGCTCGGCATCCGTCATGGTCACGCCGGCCGGCACGCGCTCGGTGCCGGTATTGTCCTTGATGGGGCCGGTGAAGATGTGGAACGAGCCATCGATCTGGCCGGTGCGCACGGCCTCGGCTGCAGCCTTGACCTCTTCGGTGACCTTGGGACCATAGGGCCCGATCTGCACCACGTCTTCCTTGAGGCCTTCCCAGGTGTCGCCAGCGGTCCAGGTGCCGTCGATCAAGGCCTGGGCCGAAGCCACATAGCGCGGGCCCCAGTGGTCGATAATCGAGGTCAGCTGCGTTTCGGGCGCAAAGGCGCTCATATCGGCGCCCTGGCCAAACCCGCCAATAATGCCGCGTTCCTGGGCCACCTGCAGCGCTGCCGGGCCATCGGTATGCTGGGCAATGATGTCCACGCCCTGGTCGATCAGCGCGCGGGCCGCATCGGCTTCCTTGGCCGGATCGTTCCAGGTCGAGATGTAAACCGGCTTGACCGTGATGGCGGGGTTCACCTTGCGGGCCGACAGCGCCAGCGCATTGATGCCCATCACGACTTCAGGGATCGGGAACGAGCCAATATAGGCGAGCTTGCCGGTCTTGGAGAGGTGCCCGGCAATGGTGCCGCAAACGGCGCGGCCTTCATAAAAGCGCGCATTGTAGAGGCCGACATTGTCCGCCTTCTGGTAGCCGGTGGCATGCTCGAACTTCACGTCGGGGAACTGCTGGGCAACCTTCATCACGGAGTCGCCAAAGCCAAAGCTCGTCGCAAAGATCAGCTTGTTGCCCTGCTGGGCCAGTTCGCGCAGCACGCGCTCGCAGTCCGGACCTTCCGGCACGTTCTCGACATAGGTGGTCTCGACCAGATCACCCAGCTGCTCTTCCAGGAAAATCCGTCCCTGATTGTGGGCATAGTTGTAGCCATTGTCGTTGATCGTGCCGACATAGATGAAGCCCACCTTGAGCGGTTCGCCCTGGGCGAAGGCGCGGGAGCCCATCAGCGGCAGCGCAGCGGCGGCGGCGCCTGCCTTGAGAATAGTGCGGCGATTGAGTGTCATGGGTCTTCTCCTGATGGTCGTGGTTGCTTGAAGCGGTCGTTGGCGCCGGCTCAATTCGTGGGCAGGAACGGCTTGCCGAGGCAAGCCGGAGCATTGGTGGACACATCGCGCTTGATCGAAATCAGCACGAGCACGATGATGGTGGCGAGGTAGGGCAAGGCGGCCCAAAGTTCGGACGGAATAACCGACAGCACTCCACCGCCCGCCTTGGCGTAAAGCTCCATGGTCATCACGAGACCAAAGAGGTAAGCCCCCGCGAGCAGGCGGAACGGGCGCCAGGAGGCGAACACCACCAGCGCCACGGCAATCCAGCCGCGCCCGGCCGTCATCCGCTCGGCCCATTGCGGGGTCAGCAGCAGCGGGAAACACGCCCCGGCAATACCGGCCATCGCCCCGCCGAACAACACGGCGAGATAGCGCACGAGCTTGACGCTGTAGCCGATGGAATGGGCGGAAAGGTCATTCTCCCCCACCGCGCGCAGGATCAGCCCGGGCCGGGTTTTCTCGAGGAAATACCAGACCGCAAACACCATGAAGAACGAGAAATACACCGGCGCCGAATAGCCGAACACCACCCGCAAGACCGGGTGGCTGGCAAGCTCGGCGGGAAACAGCGGCCCCATCAGCTGAATGGGGCGGGCGGAAAACGGCGCGCCGGCCAGCGCCGAAAATCCCGTGCCGAAAATGGTCAGCGCCAGCCCGGTCGCGGTCTGGTTCGCCGACAGGCTCAGCGTCAGGAAGCCAAAGATGATCGAGGTCGCCGCCCCGGCCGTCGCCCCGCAAAGCAGCGCGAAATAGGGGTTGCCCGTATAGAACTGGCCCGCAAAGCCGGCGATGGCGCCGACCAGCATCATGCCTTCGACGCCGAGATTGAGCACCCCCGACTTTTCCACCACGAGCTCGCCGAGCGCAGCCAAGAGGATCGGGGTCGCCGCAAACACCAGCGTGACGATGATGGGAATGATGATTTCCATTACGCCGTCCCCGGCGCCGCGGCGCTATGAACCCGGCGCACGCGATAGCGCACCAGCAGGTCACCACCCAGGAGGAAGAACAGCACCATGGCCTGGAAAATGCCCGTGGCGGCATTGGGCAGCCCGATCGTCGTTTGCGCCACTTCCCCACCCACAAAGGTGATTGCCATCACGAGGCCGGCAAAGATCACCCCAAGCGGATTGAGCCGTCCCAGGAACGCCACGATGATCGCGGTAAAGCCGTAATTGGTGGGAAAGCCCGGCACCATGCGCTGGAACGGCCCGGCCACTTCCAACACGCCCGCAAGCCCCGCAAGGCCCCCCGACACCAGCATGGCCAGCCAGATCGTCTTGTTCTCGGAAAACCCGCCATAGCGCGCCGCATGGGGCGCCGTGCCCACCACCCGCATCTGGTAGCCGAACACCGAGCGGGACATGATGAACCAGGCGACGAGCGCCACCAGCACCGCGATCGGCACGCCCAGATGCACGATCGTGCCCGGCAGGATGGTGGGCAGTCGCGCCGCCTCGGCAAACAGCCGCGTCTGGGGGAAACCCATGCCCATCGGGTCCTTCCAGGGCGCGCGGATCAGGTAATAGATCAGCTGCACCGAGGCATAGGTCAGCATCAGCGAGGTCAGGATCTCGTTGACGTTGAGCCGCGTGCGCAGCAGCGCTGGGATGGCGGCGTAAGCCATGCCCCCGACCACGCCAGCGAGCACCATCAGCGGCAAGATCCAGGGCCCGTTGAGGCCATGGGTCGCCAGCGCCACCCAAGTGCCGGCCAGCCCGCCAACCACATATTGCCCCTCGGCGCCGATATTCCACACATTGGCGCGGTAGGCGATGGAGAGCCCCACCCCGATAATGATCAGGGGCGCGGCCTTCACTCCCAGATCCTGCCATTTGTAGGAATTGGTCAGCGGCGTGAGAAAGATCTCGCGCACCGCCCCGATACCGTCATAGCCGATCAGCGAAAAGATGATCGCGCCCACCACCATGGTCAGCACCACTGCCGCCACGGGCGTCAGATAGCGCATGAGCTGGCTGGGCTCGCGCCGTTTTTCAAGCCGGAACAGCATTGCTTGCCTCCGTGGCGCCATGGACCCCGCCCATCAGCAAGCCGATTTCTTCCACACTCACCTCGCCCACCGGCCGCGCCGCCGAGAGGCGGCCAAGATTGATCACCGCCAGCGTGTCGCACAGCGCCAGGAGCTCATCGAGATCCTGGCTGATCACCACGATGGCCGAGCCTTCGGCCGCCAGGTCCACCAGCGCCTGGTGGATGGCCGCGGCGGCCCCGGCATCGACGCCCCAGGTCGGCTGGCTGACCACCAGCACGCTCGGGCGCTGCAGGATTTCGCGCCCCATGATGTATTTCTGCAGATTGCCGCCCGAGAGCGATCCTGCCATCGAGCCCGGGCCCAGCGCCTTGACGGCAAAATCGGCGATCACCTTGCCCGTATAGGTCTTGGCCGCGCCCGAATTGATGAGGCCCAGCATCACCATGCCGAGCCGATCGCGCGCCGTCAGCACCGAATTGTCAGCCAGCGAGAACTCGCCCACCGCCGCATGGCCATTGCGCTCTTCAGGCACGGCACACAGCCCGCGCTTGCGCCGGCCGGTGGTGTTGAGCAGCCCCAGCGGATAGCCATCCAGCGTGATGGCTTCCTTGTCATCCCCGAGGATTTCCCCGCTCAGCGCATCGAGCAGGGCGTTCTGCCCATTGCCCGCCACCCCGGCAATGCCAAAGATTTCGCCCGCCCGCACGGTAAAGCTCACATCATTGACCGGCACATCGAAATGCCCGGTCTTGTGGGTCGAGAGCCGCGACACGACCAGCTTGGGCGCGCCCAGCTGCCGCCCCTTGGCCCGCACGATGTCGCGCAAGCCCGTGCCGATCATCTTTTCGGCCATGGAGCGCGAGGTTTCTTGCTTGGGATCGCAGGTATCCACGAGCTTGCCGCCCCGCAGGATCGTCGCCGTATCGCACAGCGCCTTGATCTCATCGAGCTTGTGGGAAATGTAGAGGATCGAGCAGCCCTGCGCCGCCAGCTTGCGCAGCACTTCAAAAAGCTGCTCCACTTCCTGCGGCGTTAAAACCGAAGTGGGCTCGTCCATGATCAAGAGTTTGGGGTCGAGCAAGAGCGCGCGCACGATCTCGATGCGCTGCCGCTCCCCCACCGATAAGGTCGCGACCGTCCGGTGCGGATCGAGCAGCAGCCCATAGGTGTGCATCACCTCGCGAATGCGGGCCTCGAGCTCGCGCGACTTGAGCGAGCCATCCATGCCCAGCGCAATGTTTTCGAGGACGGTCAGCGCTTCAAACAGGGAAAAGTGCTGGAACACCATGCCGATGCCCAGCTTGCGGGCGGCCTTGGGATTGGTGATCACCACCGGCTCGCCATTCCAGCGAATTTCGCCGGCATCGGGCTGCATGATCCCATAGATCATTTTGACCAGCGTCGACTTGCCGGCCCCGTTCTCGCCCAACAGTGCATGGATTTCGCCTGGCTTGACGCCAAAGGAGATATTGTCATTGGCAAGAACGCCGGGAAACTGCTTGGTGATCCCGGTCAATTGCAGTCGCAACGGCATGCTAGCGTCCATCCACGGCCCTCAGTTCCCTGGCGCCCTGTACATGCCCAATGTCAGCTTCCCGCCGACCAATCTGAACCATAATTTCTGCCGCCGCTAGTGCCGCAATGACTTCGGGGCGCTTATCCCCAAGCCCTTGGCGGCCAATAGGTGAAACGAGCCGCTGGAGGGCCGCAGGGTCCCCTCCTTCGGCGCGAAACCAGCTGCTGAACCTGGCGCGCTTGGTCGCCGATCCCACCATGCCGATATAAGGACTGTCCGCCCGCTCCAGCGCTTCCTTGGCGAGCAGGAAATCGAGCGCATGGTCATGGGTCAGAATCACAAAACTGCTGCCCGGCGGCGCCGACCGGATCGCCGCTTCCGGCAGTGGCGTCAGCCGCGCCTCGACGCCTGCCGGCAAGCCAACCAGCTCGCTTGCCCGCGTATCCACCACATGTGCCTGCACCGGCAACAGCGCCAGCGCCTGGGCCAATGCCCGCCCTACATGACCGGCACCAAACACGAAGACATGCGGCAACGCCCGATCTTCCGCCGCCACCCGATCGAGCAGCGCTTCGCGCAGAGCGGCATCGGCATGGCGCAACTGCACCCCGACGCGCCCGCCGCAGCATTGCCCGATCTCGGGCCCCAGCGGCACATCCATGGCCGCTTCCGCCTGCCCCGAGGCTAGCAGGCGCCGCGCATGGTCGATCACCATATGCTCGAGCGCCCCGCCCCCGATCGTGCCGAAAATCCCCTGCGCGCCTACCAGCATGAACGTGCCCTGCTCGCGCGGGCTCGACCCGCGCACCCGCGTCAGCTCACAGGCAATCGCCTCGCTGTTGGCGCGAAGGAAAGATTGCAGCTGGGGCAGGCGCAAGGTCATGACAGCCGTCCCTGCAAGGAGGCGTGCAGGCTGATCGCCCTGCTTTGGGCTCGTGCCCTCCCTCCCCCTTGAGGGGAGGGCCGGGGTGGGGGTCCAACCGTCGGGCGCAAAACCATCACCCCCGCGCTTCCTGCTTCAACCGCTCGCACCCCATCAGCACCCGCTCGGGGGTCACTGGCGTGTCGAGCCGCGGCGGCAGCTTGTAATCGGCCATCGCAGCCACTGCCATCGCGAGCGCTTCCACCACGCTCATCGCCAGCATCAGCGGCGGCTCGCCCACCGCCTTGGAGCGCCCGATCGTGGGCTCGCTGTTCTCGGACCATTCCGCCAGCCGCACATTGAACACCGGCGGCACGTCGCTTGCGAGCGGGATCTTGTAGGTCGAAGGCGCCTTGGTGCGCAGCTGCCCCTTGGCGTCCCACCACAATTCTTCGCTCGTCAGCCACCCCATGCCCTGGATGAACCCGCCCTCGATCTGCCCGAGGTCAAGCGCCGGATTGAGCGACTTGCCGACATCATGCAGAATATCGACCCGATCCACCTGGTATTCGCCGGTGAGCGTATCGATGGTGACCTCCGAAACCGAGGCGCCATAGGAATAATAGTAGAACGGTTGCCCGCGTCCGGTGGCCCGATCCCAATGAATCTTGGGGGTCTTGTAGAAGCCCGCGGCCCAGAGCTGCACGCGGTTGAGATAAGCCGAGGCCACCAGTTCCGTGAATGGCACGAACTCCTCGCCCGCCATGATGCCCTCGGGCACCCAGACGATCTCGGCCTCATCGCACTGGTAGAGCTTGGCGGCATGGGTGGCGAGGCGCTCCTTGATCTGCCGAGCCGCATCCCAGGCGGCCATGCCATTGAGGTCCGAACCCGAAGAGGCCGCCGTGGCCGACGTGTTGGGCACTTTGGCCGTCGAGGTTGTCATGATCTTGATGCGATCGAGCCCGACGCAGAACGCTTCCGCCAGCACCTGCGCCACCTTGGTATGGAGCCCCTGCCCCATTTCCGTGCCGCCGTGATTGAGCTGGATCGTGCCGTCCTTGTAGACATGCACCAGCGCCCCGCCCTGGTTGTACCAGGTCGCGGTGAACGAGATCCCGAACTTGACCGGCGTCAGCGCAATGCCTTTCTTGAGCACCGGGCTCGTGGCATTGAACGCCAGCACCGCGCGGCGCCGGGCCTGATAGTCCGAACTGGCTTCCAGCTCGCTCACCACCCGCTCGATCACATTGTCGGTGATCGTCTGGTGGTAGGGCGTCACATTGTTGCTGTCGGTGCCATAGAAATTGGCCTTGCGGATCTCGAGCGGATCCTTGCCGAGGCTATAGGCGATTTCCTCGATCCAACGTTCCGCCGCCAGCATCCCCTGCGGCCCGCCAAAGCCGCGAAACGCGGTGTTGGATACCGTGTTGGTGTAAAGCGGCTCCGAGCGCGCCCGCACCGCAGGATACCAATAAGCATTGTCGCAGTGAAACAGCGCCCGGTCCGTCACCGGTCCCGAAAGGTCCGAGGAGAACCCGGCCCGCGCGCCATACACGGCATCCACCGCCTCGATGCGGCCGGCTTCATCATAGCCCACATCATAGTCGACGACGAAATCGTGCCGCTTGCCGGTCGCCGTCATGTCGTCATCGCGGTCGGGCCGGATCTTGCAGGCGCGGTTCCATTTCTTGGCCGCCAGCGCCGCCACAGCGGCAAAGAGGTTCCCCTGCGTTTCCTTGCCGCCAAAGCCGCCGCCCATCCGGCGCACATTGATCGTCACCGCGTGGTGCCCGATATCGAGCACCTGCGCCACCATCAGCTGCACTTCACTGGGGTGTTGGGTCGAGGCATAGATCGTCACATCCTCGTCTTCGCCCGGAATGGCAAAGGCGATCTGCCCCTCAAGGTAGAAGTGATCCTGCCCGCCAATCACGACGCTGCCCTTGACCCGCTTGGGCGCAGCCTTGAGCCCCGCCTCCACATCGCCGCGCTGCAAGGTCAGCGGATCGACCACGAGCTTGCGGCCGGCCGCCTGCGCCGCGCGCACATCGCCGATAAAGGGCAGTTCTTTGTAATCGACCACAGCGAGATGCGCCGCCCGTCGCGCTTGGTCGCGCGTTTCGGCCAGAACGGCAAACAGCGGCTGCCCCCAGAACTGCACCTTGCCTTCGGCAAAGATCGGCTCGTCATGCCGGTGGCTCGGGCTGATGTCGTTCTCGCCCGGAATATCGGCCGCTGTCAGCACCCCGATTACCCCCGGCGCCGCCAGCACCGGGGCAAAATCGATGTTGAGGATTTCTGCATGCGCCCGCGTCGACAGCGCCAGATAGGCATGCATCGTGCCCCGCGGCTCGATCATATCGTCGATATATTCCGCCGTGCCCGCCACATGCTTGGGGCCGCTATCATGGCGGGTGGGCTGATGCAGGGTCGAACGCAACAGGGTCGGATGCTTGTTCATCACGCCACCTCACGTTTGAGCCGCACCTGACCGCCCGTGCTTTCATGAAAGAACCGGAGCAGCAGGTTCTGCGCCACCAGCAGCCGGTATTCGGCCGAAGCGCGCATATCGCTGATCGGCTGGTAGTCCTCGGCAAAGGCCGCCACCGCCTCCTCGATCGTCTCGAGGCTCCAGGGCTTGCCGACCAGCGCTGCTTCAACCGCCCGAGCCCGCTTTGGCGTCGCCGCCATGCCACCAAAGGCGATCCGCGCCATCCCCACGCTCCCGGCATCGTTGACGAACACCCGGAACGCCCCGCAGACCGAGGAAATATCCTCCTCGCGGCGCTTGGAGACCTTGTAAACCGCGAACCGCTCGCCCGCCGGCAGATGCGGCACGGTCACGCTTTCCACGAACTCTCCGGGCTCGCGATCCTGCTTGCCATAGGCAAGGAAATAGTTCTCGAGCTTGATCTCGCGCCGGTGCTCGCCGCGCCGCAGCGTCAGCTTGGCCCCGAGCGCAATCAGCGCCGGCGGCGTATCGCCGATGGGCGAGCCATTGGCGATATTGCCCCCGATCGTGCCCATATTGCGCACCTGCTCGCCCGCCAGCCGGCTCCACAGTTCTTCCATGGCGGGGAAATAGCTCTGCAGGATCGGCAGCGCCTCGGAATAGCTCACCCCGGCATAAAACCGCACTTCGCTGTCGTTCTCGGCGATGCGCTTGAGCTCCGGCAAATGGTTGATGAAAATGGCCGGCCCGATCGGGCGCAGGAACTTGGTGACCCAAAGCCCCACATCGGTGGACCCAGCGACAATCGTCGCCTCCGGGTTCTGCTCATAAACCGCGGCGAAATCATCCAGGCTGGCCGGCACGATGATCCGCTCGGCCCCTTCCCCGATCTCCACGCGCCTACCGTCATTGAGCGCGAGGATCCGCCCCTTGAGCGCAATCCGCTCCGCCCGCAACGGATCGGCCTCGGGGGCGCCATAGGTCGAGATCGCCTGCGCGGCCCGGATGATCGGCGCATAGCCGGTGCAGCGGCACAGGTTCCCCTGCAGCGCCTTTTCCACCGCGCGCTGGCTCGGCTGCGGGTCGCGCATCCACAAACCATAGAGCGACATCACGAACCCGGGCGTGCAGAAACCGCATTGCGAGCCATGGTGATCCACCATCGCCTGCTGCACCGGATGGAGCGTGCCATCCTTGGCCGCCAGATGCTCGATCGTCACCACATGCGTGCCATGCAGGCTCGCGACGAACCGGATACAGGCGGTGACGCTGTCATAAATGATCTCATCGCCTATCACTCGCCCCACCAGCACGGTGCAGGCCCCGCAATCACCTTCCGCGCAACCTTCCTTGGAGCCGCGCAACCCGCGCTCGAGCCGCAGGAAATCGAGCAGCGTCTGCTCGGGCCGGACCTGGTTCAGCACCACTTCCTGGTCGTTGAGGATAAAGCGGATCGCATTTGCAGTGTCGGCCATCAGCTGCCTCGATAAGTGGAATAGGCAAAGGGGCTCACCAGCAGCGGCACATGATAATGCTTGTCTTCGCTGATCGTGAACCGCACCGGCACCACGTCCAGAAATGCCGCTTCGGGCTCCATCCCCAGCCGGGCGAAATATTGCCCTACATGGAAATGGATCTCGAACTCGCCATGCTGGAACTGCTCGCCTTCCAGTAGCGGCTGGTCGACCCGGCCGTCGGCATTGGTATAGCTCTCGGCAATATGGTGAGTGTGATCGCCATGCACAAACAACAGGTCGAGGCGCATGCCCCGCGCCGGCGTGCCGTTCATGGTATCAAGTACATGCGTCGTCAGGCGTCCTGAACCCGCCATTATTCTTCTACTTCCCTAGTCCCCGGCCCGCGAGATTAAACCAATAGCGCCAGCGGGCAACGCCTAATTTTTACCAGCTGGTCCAAATTTGTGCATCTTGGTGCGACGCCCGCGACTCATTAGTCTCGCCCCGACACTTGCCCGGAACTTCTCTCATGAATCGTTACCCCCGCGACATGCATGGTTATGGCCCCACCCCGCCCCACGCCAACTGGCCCGGTGGCGCCCATATCGCGGTGCAGTTGGTGCTGAACTACGAGGAAGGGGGCGAAAACAACATCCTGCATGGTGACGCTGGCTCGGAAGCCTTTCTCGCCGATGTGGTGGGCGCCGCCCCCTGGCCGGGCCTTCGCCACTGGAACATTGAGTCCATGTATGAATATGGCGCCCGTGCCGGCTTCTGGCGGCTGCACCGCCTCTTTACCGAAGCCCAGCTGCCCGTCACCATCTATGGCGTCGCCACCGCTCTCATGCGCGCCCCCGCCCAGCTTGCCGCCATGCAGGATGCCGGGTGGGAAATTGCGAGCCACGGCCTCAAATGGGTCGAGCACAAGGACATGCCCGCCGAGCTCGAGCGCGAGCAGATCCGCGAGGCCATCCGCCTGCACACCATCGCCACCGGTAGCCGCCCCTTGGGCTGGTATACTGGGCGCTGCTCGCTCAACACGGTCGATCTCGTCTCCGAGGAAGGCGGCTTTGCCTATGTCTCGGATACCTATGACGACGACCTGCCCTATTGGCGCGTCCACCAGAACCGCCCGCAGCTCATCATTCCCTATACGCTCTCGGCCAATGACATGCGCTTTGTCACCGCTTCGGGCTTTGACAATGGCGAGGAATATTTCCAGTTCCTCAAGGACAGCTTTGATTGCCTTTATGCCGAAGGCCAGGCCGGCTTACCCAAGATGATGTCGATTGGCCTGCATTGCCGGCTCGTCGGCCAGCCCGGTCGCTTCCAGGGCCTCAAGAAGTTCATCGACTACATCAAGAGCTTCCCCCAAGTCTGGGTCCCGACTCGCTTGGAGATCGCCGAGCACTGGGCGCGCGAACACCCCTACCAGGCCCCGGCGCTGGTTCCGAGCCAGCTGCCCAAGCCCGAATTCGTCGAGCGCTTCGGCTCGATCTTCGAGCACTCCCCCTGGATTGCGGAGCGCGCCTGGGATGGCGAACTCGCCCCCGCCAACGACACCGCCATTGGCCTGCATTTCGCTTTGCGCACCCAGTTCCGTCTCGCCACCGATGAAGAACGCCTCGCCGTGCTGCGTGCCCATCCCGATCTGGCCGGCAAGCTCGCCGCCGCCAGGCGCCTCACCGAGGCCTCCACCGCCGAACAGGCCTCCGCGGGCCTTGATGCCCTCACCGACGACGAACGCGCCGAATTCACCCGTCTCAACACCGCTTATGTGGAAAAATTCGGCTTCCCCTTCATCATCGCCGTGCGCGACAACACCAAGGCCACCATCCTCGCCGCCTTCCGCCAGCGCCTCGACAACAGCGCCCAGGCCGAATTCACCACCGCCTGCCGCCAGGTCGAACGCATCGCCCAACTCCGCCTCCAGGCCATCCTGCCCTAGCCACTCTTTCTTCACCTCCCCCTCGACGGGAGAGGCCGGGTGGGGGTGCGAAAGCCCCAAAGCTCTTAGCTTATCCAAGCCACTCCCAAACCCTCAGCTCCTGCCCTCCCTCCCCCTTGAGGGGAGGGCCGGGGTGGGGGTCGAGGAAACGGCCACGTCACTCCATCCTGCACCAACCCTTCACGGCCGGGACCTGCCCGCACAGCCATCGCCTCCCTCCCCCTTGAGGGGAGGGATCGAGGGTGGGGGTTCCGGCACCCGGGCTGATTTAGGACCCACCGCAGATACGCGACGCAAACCCCGCCGCTCAGCGCGGACCAAAAGCCTCAATCCTCCACCCGCAACCAGCACTCCACCGTCAAAATCGTCTCGCGCCGCTCCAGTCCCGCCGAAGCCAGCATCAGATACAATTCCCCCAGCCGCGCTTCCCCGAACGCCAGCGGATGGAACTCGATGATCGCCACGTCGATCTGGCGCAGCAGCATTGGATTTTCGCGGCAGAACTCGTATTCGCCCCCCTCTATGTCCATGATGAGGGCGCTGAACGCCTCTCCCGCTACAGCTTCCAGCGCTTCCACCGTCGTGGTGGGCACGGGCGTGCCGCTCGCCACCACCTGGTTGCTGTCCATATCGGCATCGGTGCTGATCATGGCGCTCGGCTGCCGCGTCACCACGGCATTGACCGCGTGGAATCGGGCGCCATTAGCCATCCTGTTGGCTTCGAGCGTCGGCATCAGCAGCAGATTGGCTTCTACCGCGACATGCAGGTCCCGATTGTCGAGCAGGCTGTTGATGACGCAGGACACCACCCCGATACAGGCCCCCAGTTCCAGCACGCAGGCATTGCGCGGCAGATAGCGCTTGATCAGCGTCCTCTCGGGATACTCATAGGTATCGACAGTGAATTTCCCGCGCATTTCGCGCGAGGTGTAGGCAGCGGGAATGGTGAACACCATCCCTTCGCTGCGATAGGTGCGCACAAACAGATCGAAGTATAATCCGGCCGCATATTTCGCCGTCCGGTTGAGGCGATAGCCGATCCCTGATCGTGTCGCCCCCTTTAAACCATAGACCACCGTCTGAGCCAGTTTCATGGCTACCCCCCGCAGGTGTGTTCCACTGCCCGGCCCCCGCCCAACGTGGAAAATGCATACGCAAGGAAGGTGACTTGCCCAATCCATCCCGGCAAACCAGCCAGAAGAGCCTACTGGAATACGGCTATCGATCTAGATCGTGACAATGGATCGGCTGAGGGCCCGGAACGAAAAAGCGTAGCAAAGTCGGAAGCTTAGCTCTTGGTCAGGGCTCAACTCAACGCGCCATGGGCCTCTGCAGCGCTAGGAACAAGCCCATCCGGGAAAGGCCACCGCGAGAACTGCGTAAGCCGCACGTCTTACGCGGGCCTCCGCCCGAACAAACCGCCAAGCGCCAACCACGGCAAAGCGAGCGTGACAATTGCCGCCCCTCACCGCCGCTTCCCCATGGCCGAGCGGCAAAACACGCTCTAGTGTTTGCTCAGCGTTCACCATCGGCACCCGAGTCCATGCCCCCATCCTATGCCAGCCCCGCTGCGGGCCTTCCGCCCCAGACTGCCCTTCACACCGGCCGCGCCGTCTTCACCGAGGCCTATGCGCTGATCCCGCAAGGCGTGATGCGCGACATCGTCACCAGCTTCCTGCCTCATTGGCACAAGACCCGCTGCTGGATCATCGCTCGGCCCCTCTCGGGCTTTGCCGAAACCTTCTCGCAATACATCGTTGAAGTGGCGCCCGGCGGCGGCAGTGAGCAACCCGAGCCCAATCCCGAAGCCGAAGGCGTGCTGTTCGTGGTTGCGGGCGAGGCGAGCCTCGCCATCGAAGGTCAGGCCCACACGCTCGTCGCTGGCGGCTACGCCTTCCTGCCCCCAGGCTGTCGCTGGACTCTCGGCAATCCGGGTTCAGCCCCCCTGCGCTTTCATTGGGTGCGCAAGCGTTACGAGGCCGCCGCCGGCGTCGAAGCCCCAACAGCCTTTGTCACCAACGAAACCGAGCAGCCCATCCACTGGATGCCCGGCACTTCGGATCGCTGGGGCACCACCCGCTTTGTCGAGCCGACCGATCTTCGCCACGACATGCATGTCAACATCGTCACGCTCGAGCCCGGCGCCGTTATCCCCTTCGAGGAAACCCATGTCATGGAGCACGGCCTTTACGTGCTCGAAGGCAAGGCCGTGTATCGCCTCAACCGCGATTGGGTTGAGGTGGAAGCAGGCGACTTCATGTGGCTGCGCGCCTTTTGCCCCCAGGCCTGTTACGCCGGCCCCGAGCGCTTCCGCTATCTGCTCTACAAAGACGTCAACCGCCACGCCAAGCTGAGCTTTTAAGCCCATGAGCGACAACACCATCTTCATTGAGCCGCTGACGACGGAAGCGTTCGCACCCTTTGGTCAGGTGATCCAGACCGAGGGCGCCCAGCACTTTCCCATCAACAACGGCAAGACCGAGCGCTTCCATGATCTGGCCCAGGTGCAATTGGCCGGCCCCAATTCGCGCCCCATCATCTCCATCGCTCGCGGCCAGCCCTATGACCTGCCCCTGACCCTGGCCATGGTCGAGCGCCACCCCTTTGGCAGCCAGGCCTTCCATCCGCTGTCGGACCGACCGTTCCTCGTGATCGTCGCGCCCGACGAAAACGGCACCCCCGGTCGCCCCCGCGCCTTCCTTACCGCGCCCGGGCAAGGCATCAACTACGCCATCAACACCTGGCATGGCGTGCTGACCCCGCTGGGCGAGCCGGCCGATTTCCTCCTGGTCGACCGTGCCGGCGACGGACCCAATCTCGAGGAATATTTCTATCCCACCCCCTGGCAAGTTGTGGCGGCGAGCTGAACGGCACTGATCTTGGCTAGGCGGGAACAGGCCGGACGGTCACCGCGTTGGTGAATGCTTGGTTAAGAGGATCCCGCAATGCACAAGACCTCCCTCCCCGCCGCGCTACTCACTGCCACCTTCCTGGCTCTTGCCGGCCCCGTCGCCGCCCAGTCGGGTCTCGGCTGGACGCGCTTGGAGGATCCCGCTCTCGGCTACCGCATCGAGGTCCCGCTCGATCATTATGGTCAGGACGGCGCGGCCGATGCTTCGGGCATCCGCACCTTTGATGCGCTCGATGGCTCGGGCCAGCTCAGCATTTTCGGCGCCCCCAACACTGACGACCTTAGCATCGCTCAGTTGCAGGAAGCCGTCGCCTCGAGCGGGCAGATCGACAATGTCACCTACCGGGCCAGCGGCAATAGCTGGTTTGTCCTTTCCGGCTACGACACCGACGAGAACGGCCGGGAACTCGTGGTCTATACCAAGTTCCTGTTCAACCGCGACCGCTCCGCCTTCGCAGCCTTCGAGATCAGCTACCCCGAAGACGAGCGCAGCCGCTACAACCCCATTGTCACCCGGATCGAAAAGAGCCTGCGCGCGCCAGCCCCGGTTTGAGCTGGCGCGGCAGGCGCACCTTGCCCCCGCGCACCCGAAGAAATTGATCGCAGGGTTGATGAACACGTTCACGATCCGTTAAGACTGCGTTCATCTTCGTGGTTTTCGCATGGCGGCCTTGCCCGAGCGAACCATTCCCCTGCCACCGCGTTGGCCTTGCATCCACAGCTCGGAAGGCTTCTGGCATGTCCATGATCGATCATTCAGCGCCCCATACGACGCAGCGCCTCGCCATCTTCACCGATTTCGACGGCACTCTGGTGGAGATTGCGCCAACCCCTGATTCCATTGATGTTCCAGCGTCTCTGCCCGATCAATTGCAGCGCGCCGCACGCGAACTCGACAGCGCCTTTGCCGTGATCACCGGTCGCGAGATCGAGGACATCGACAAGTTCCTCTCTCCCCTGCAACTCCCGGTTGCCGGCGCTCATGGCACCCAGCGCCGCCGCGCCGATGGCACGATGGAAGAGATTGATTCAGAACTCCTTTCGGGCGCCGAACACATCGCGCAAGCCGTCACGCCGCTCGTTATGGCGCACCCTGAACTGCTGATCGAAGCCAAGGACGGCGCCGTCGCCCTCCACTTCCGCCAGGCCCCGGAGCTCGAAGAACTCTGCCGACAGGCCATGCAAGAAGCAGTCAACAGCTATACCGATTTCGCGCTGATCGCCGGCAAAATGGTCTTTGAAGCCCGCCCCAAGGGCATCAGCAAGGGTACCGCCTTGCGCGCCTTCATGCAGGAAGAGCCCTTTGTCGGCCGCACCCCGATCTTTATCGGCGATGACGTCACCGACGAGGACGGCTTCATCGCGGCCCAGGAACTGGGCGGCGTCGGCATCAAGTTGGGCGAAGGCGACACCCATGCGCGGATGCGCATTTCCAATGTTGCATCGGTGCATGCATTGATCCGTGGGCTGGGAGACATCGTCGCGCGCGAGCGTGACGCCCTGCCCCCACACTGAGACCAGACGAAGGGGGGCACCCGTCGCAATGAGCCGCTTGATTGTAGTTTCCAACCGGACCCCGGGCAAATCAGCCGCCGCGGGCGGACTTGCTGTCGCCTTGCGCAAAACCCTGTCCGAGCGCGAAGGCTTTTGGTTCGGCTGGTCTGGCAAATTGACCGACGCCCCCTCGGTTCAAGCGCGCTTCGAGGATGTTGAAGGGCTCTCGGTTGCGACTATCGATCTGACCCGGGACGACCATCAGGCCTATTATGCCGGGTTCTCCAACTCCATCCTGTGGCCCAGCTTCCATCTGCGCCTCGACTTGGCGCATATCGATTCCACCTGGTACGAGGGCTATCGCCGGGTAAACCAGCAATTCGCCCGGGCGCTGCTGCCCTTGCTGCAGCCAGACGACGTGATTTGGGTGCACGACTACCACCTGATCCCGCTCGCCAGCGAGTTGCGTAGCCTTGGCGCCACCAACCGCATGGGCTTTTATCTGCACATCCCCTTCCCCACTGCCGACGCGCTTTATGCCATTCCCCATCATCTCGATTTGATGCGGGACGTCTCCCGCTACGACCTAGTGGGCATGCAGGCCAATCGCGACGTCGCCGCCTTTACCGAGGCGGTGGAGAACATGACCCACACCAATCTTTCGGGCGACCCGCTGCAGCTGTTTGATTTCGCCCGCACCGAGGTTGCCGCCTTCCCCATCGGCTCCGATCCCGCCGCTTTTTCGCGCATGGCCGTAAGCCCCGCCGCCAACAAGATGGTCAAGCGCATGGACCGCGTCCTTGTCGGACAGCAATTGATCCTGGGCGTCGATCGGCTTGATTATTCCAAGGGCTTGCCGCAGCGGGTCGAGGCCTATGAAAAGCTACTCGAGAACAATAATCGCTTCCGCCGACGCGTCCATATGCTCCAGATCGCGCCCCCTTCCCGGGACTCCATCAAGGAATACCAGGAAACCAGCGACACGCTCGACGCCATCTGCGGCCGCGTCATGGGCCGCTTTGCCGAACCCGACTGGGCGCCGCTGACCTATGTCAAACGCGCCTATGGCCAAGCCAGCCTTGCCGGCTTCTACCGCTTGGCGCGGGTGGGTCTGGTCACGCCCCTGCGCGACGGCATGAACCTTGTCGCCCACGAGTTCATTGGCTCGCAAAACCCAGCCGACCCTGGCGTCCTGGTGTTATCGCGCTTTGCCGGCGCGGCCGAGATCTTCGAGGACGCCATCCTCGTCAACCCCTTTGATACGGATGAAACGGCCGAAGCGCTGCGCCTCGCCCTCGACATGCCGCTGGAGGAGCGTCAGACCCGTTGGCGCTCATTGATGGCTGCCGCTCAGAAACACAATGTGGATGACTGGTCCAAGGCATTCCTTGAGCGCCTCTCCCCCGCGGCAGCTTCCTCGGGCACGCCCAAGCGCGACATCCTTTATCTCGCCTGAAGTGGCGAACCGACCCGGTAAACAAAAAGGGCGGCTCCGAGGAGCCGCCCTTTTCTGTTCCGTTTAGCCGTTGGCGCGACGCGCCCGCCCGGCTTCCTTCTGGGGCTTGCCCCAGCGTTGCTTGGGCTTGCCATCCACCTTGGCACCGATCAGCTTGCCAGTATCGCCATCACGACGCACGCGGTTGACCTGCCCTTCCGGGCGGGTGCGTGGTGCAGCTTCAGCAGGCGGCCGGGTACGTGCGGCAGGCTTGCCTTCTTCCGCAAAGGCCGCGAATGGCCGGCGCTCGGCTGGCGAGCGACGATCCTGCTGCGCCGGCTTGGGGTTGCGTGCCGTGCGCGGTCCGGGGCGATTGCCGGCTGGCTTGTAAGCCGAGCGCGGTGCTTCCACGACGCCGGTGTCATTGGCCAGGTGCAGGTCGCCCGAAACCGGCAGCGTGCGCCGGATCAGCCGTTCAACGTCGCGCAGCTTGCCGCGCTCGGTGCCGTCACACAGGGTAATGGCAATGCCCGAAGCGCCATTCCGGCCCGTCCGGCCGATGCGGTGAACATAGTTCTCCGGATCGTCGGGCAGTTCGTAATTGACCACATGGGTGATGCCGGGCACGTCGATGCCGCGGGCCGCGATGTCGGTTGCGACCAGGATACGCACTTCGCCGGTGGCGAAACCCTTGAGGGCCGCCTGACGCGCATTCTGCGACTTGTTGCCGTGGATCGCCGCGGCCTTGTGGCCGTCGATCTCGAGGCTCTTTGCCACCCGATCGGCACCATGCTTGGTGCGCGAGAAGATGATCACGCGCTCCATATTCTCGGTTTCGCTGGCCAGCAGCTCGTTGAGCACGCCACGCTTGGCCTTGGAGCCCGACATGATCACGCGCTGGTCGATCTTGACCACGGTCGAGCCGGCGACCTGTGCATCAACACGCACCGGATCGTTCAGCAGGCCCTTGGCCAGCTCTGCAACTTCGGGCGCCATGGTCGCCGAAAACAGCATGGTCTGGCGGCGCGTGCCAATGGCCTTGGCGATGTGCTTGACCGGGGCGATAAAGCCCATGTCGAGCATCCGGTCGGCCTCGTCGAGCACCAGCCAACGCGTTTCGTTCAGCTTGATCTTGCCGTCGTCCATCAGGTCCTTGAGGCGACCGGGAGTGGCGACAACCACGTCCACGCCCTTGGCGAGCTTCTGGACCTGGTGGTAACGCGACACCCCGCCCAGCACCAGAACGGTGGAGAGCTGCATCTTGGAGCCCGCAAACTTGCGGATGTTTTCTTCGATCTGCACCGCCAATTCGCGGGTCGGCGCCAGGATCAGCGCGCGGGCGGTCAACGGCCGCGCCTTGCCGGTCAGCGTCAACAGCCCCGCCAGGATCGGCAGGCCAAAGGCTGCGGTCTTGCCCGAACCGGTCTGGGCAATGCCGACCATGTCCCGGCCAGCCAGCAGCTTGGGAATGGCCTGGAGTTGGATCTTGGTGGGCTCGGTGAAGCCGCCGGCGGTCAGACTGTCAGTCAGGACTGCGGGCAGGCCGAGGGAAATAAAATCGTTCAATTCAATCATACTTTCTGCGCCGATGAAGCGCATCGGGCGCGCAGAACAATGCAGCGCGCCGGTCGCCAGCCGCAAAGTGCAGGTGGCGCGTCAACAGGTGCAATCGGGCGATAAAAGGAAAGTATCGCGCGGGTGCTGGCTCGAACCCGGACAAACTGTTTCCGGGCTGACTTCGCCGCTCACCGCAAGGATAAGAAGAGAAGTCCGTCACCACTGATAGCTGCCCGGTCCAAGACCGTGCGGGTGACGATGCATCCTATGTGGAGGAGCCGGGGGCAAATAGCAAGCTTCGATTGTCTCTCCGGCTGCATGGCCGCCCTGCGCCGCCGGGGTTAGATGCCGCCATACCAGTCATAGCCATAGTCTTCCCAATACCCACCATTGCCCCGGCCAAAGGATTGCAGGTCCGCCACCAATTCGATCGTGTGCAGATATTTGGGCTGTTTATAACCCAGCGCCCGCTCGATCCGCAGCCGCACCGGGGCGCCGTTTGCTACCGGCAGCACCTGGTCATTGAGGCCGTAAGCCAGGATCGATTGCGGATGATGGGCGTCCACCAGGTCCGAACTCTCGTAATAAAAGACATCGCCCGAAAGGCCCCGCTCGATATTATCAAAGCAGTGATAAACGCAGAACCGCGCGTCAGGATGGACGCGCGCGGCGTCAAGGATCGGCCCCAGCGGCGTACCGGTCCATTTGGCGATGCAGCTCCAGCCCTCGACGCAATCATGCCGGGTAATCTGCGACCGGGCTGGCATATTGCGCAGCTCGTTGAGCGAGAAGCTCAAGGGCTGCTCGACCATCCCGGTGACCTGCAGCCGGTAATCGGCGAAATTACCCTCCTGCAACGCTTTGTATTCGGGCGTCGTCGGCTGGGTCGATCCATTGGGCTTCTGTCCCTGCCGGATTTCGCTGGCGGCATATTCGCGCGCTAGCGTCTGCTCGCCAACAAGGCGGCGCTGCGCCCGATAGGTCAGCACATTGGCTTGTTCGACGAAGTTGCGGGCCGGATGGTTTTGCTGCCCGAGGAAATCGAACTGGTCGCACCCCGCTAGGATCAACCCTGAGGCAGCACCCGCCGAACCCTGCAGGAACCGGCGGCGGGAAAGCAGCAGGCGGCTCACGGTCGATCTCCTTTGAGCTTTGGATTACCCGCGCTGATCCGGTACCAGCCGGTAACCATGGAGCGCAGTTCGTTGAACGGCCCCGCCGCAATCACCATCACGAGGTGAACCACAAAGAACAGCACCAGCAGCACCATGGCGCCAAAATGGATCGTGCGCGCCGTTTGCCTCCCGCCAAACAGATCGAGCATCCAGGGCCAGGCAGCGTTGAGTCCGGGGCTCATGGTCAGCCCGGTTAGCACGATCAGGGGAAACAGCACGAACAGCACGACAAAATAGGTGATCTTTTGCACCGGCCCATAACTGCGATTGTGGTGGAGGCGAAAGCGGGCATGATCGACGAGATCGCCCGGCGCCGCCTTGAGGTCGGCAATCCCGGGCACGATGTTGCGGCGAAAATGCCCCTGGACGAGGCTGGCGACGAACCAGACCAGCATCGTGCCCAAAAACAGCCAGCCGAAAAAGAAATGCACCACCCGGCCGGTCCCCAAATCCCGATAGCTGGGAATGGTCACCGCCCCCGGGAAGGCGGTGAACACCGGGCTTTCCGCCGAACCCGACGCGCCCAACACGCCCGTCGTATCAAAGGTCTGGCCAAAAATCCGCGTTTGCCCGCGCGGCCCCTCAGGGCTGTTCACCGCCCCGATCGCCAGCACCGAATTGTCGAATTCAAAGCCCGACTGCTCGCCGATATAAAGCGTGGGATGCGCGTTGAAGATCTGCAGCCCACTCAGCAGCAGGAAGAACAGGCACACTGCCCACACCCAATGGGTGACGCGGGTGGCCAGCGACTGCCGGTAAACCAGCGGCCCCACGGCCTTCCTGCGGCGTCCTGTGTCTGCCTCACTCACTTGCCGCTCCACTTGTGACCCCATCAAGATACGAAGCGAACGGCACCGCAGTTTCAAGTCAACTCACGGCGATGAGGCCCAGCTATTCTTCGTCGCGAGCCGCCCAGTTGAGGCCCCGGCGCATGATTGTCGCCATGTCGCTGTTCTCGAATTCCTTGGCCCGATGCCCCAGCGTCATGTGGAACACCCGGCCCTGCCCATGGTGCCGCTTCCACACCACCGGCATGGTGACGCCTTCGATCCAGGGCGCGTGTTCGCCGCTGAACGTTGTGGTCGCGAGCACCTCGTTGGAGGGGTCCACATGCATGTAATACTGCTCGGACGTATAGGGGAACGACTTGATCCCGGCCATCACCGGGTCATCGGGCTTGGTCACGTCAACCGTATAGTCGATGATGTTCCCGGGATGGGCGACCCACTGCCCGCCCACCATGAATTGGTACTCCACCGCCTCCCGAAAGGCATCGCTCATGCCCCCGTGATGGCCCGCCAGGCCCACCCCACCTTGAACGGCCTTGGTGAGGTTCTCCACCTCCTCCTTTTCGATCTTGCTCATGGTGAAGATCGGCACGATCAAGGACAGATCGTGGATGGACGGATCGGCAAAGGCGCTCGTCTCGGTCGCCATGCGCACCGAAAACCCATCTTCGTGCAGCCACCGGCGGTAAATGGCAGCACATTCCTCAGGATCGTGCCCAGCCCAACCGCCATAAACAATCAATGCGCTTCGCATGGCATTCCCCCGCAAATCAATGGGGGCGGAGATTACCGTATAAACCGGTGAATGGAACCCCGGCCCGAACGCCCTTCATGATCGATTTGGCCTCGCCATCGCTCAGAAACCACCAGCTATGCTGTTGAAGACGGACCGGCAAAGCACAACGCCACCCCTCGAAAAACCTGCCCTGCTGTTCCAGTGTTTCGGCCCAGTTTGGCGGCGGACAGCGAGAAATCACGGCAATATAGGCGATGATGAGGGAGAGTGAAGCGAACCACTTCCACCTGTCATAAAGAACTGATTAACTTCCCCGAGGTGGTCCGGCCTCGCTTGAGGCGCCATTGCAACAGCACGGTCGAAAGCATCAAGGATGACAGGGATGAAGAAACTGCTCTTGGGCGCCAGCGCGCTCACCCTCTGCGCCACATTTTCTGGCGCAGCCTACGCCGATTGGACGCTAAACATCCTGCACATCAACGATTTCCACTCGCGCTTCGAGCCGATCACGGGTTCGGACTCCGACTGCGACGCCGAAACCGATGCGGCCGGCGAGTGCTTTGGCGGTATCGCCCGCCTCAAGTCCATCATCGATACCACGCGCGCCGACATTGACGCGGCCGGTGGCAACTCGCTGCTCCTTTCGGCTGGCGACAACTTCCAGGGCTCGGTCTACTACACCACCTACAAGTCCAAGGTCGTTTCCGACTTCTTCAATCAGATGAATTTCGACGTGGTTGCTACCGGCAACCATGAGTTCGACGATGGCCCCGAAGAGTTTTCCACCTTCATCGCCGCCGCCGAGTTTCCCATTATCGGCGGCAATTTCGACGTGACCCGGTCCGAAGATCTGCGCGGCAAGATCAAGGGCTCCATCGTTCTCGATGTTGGCGGCGAGCGCATCGGCATCATTGGCGCCACCACCGAAGACACCCCCGAGATTGCGTCGCCCGGCGCCGATGTCGAGTTCACCGACGTGATTCAGTATGTGCGCGGCGCCTCCGAAGCCCTTGATGCGGCTGGGGTAAACAAGATCATCCTCCTCAGCCATATTGGCTATACGCTCGATCAGCAGGTTGCCGCCGCCCTGCCCCTCGTCGACGTCATTGTCGGGGGCCACTCCCACACCCTGCTGTCCAACACCGCCGAAGGCGCCGCCGGCCCTTACCCCACCCTGGTCAACAACCCCATGGGCGTGGAAGTGCCGGTGGTCCAAGCCAATCAATACGGCAAATATCTCGGCAATCTCGCCGTCACCTGGAACGACCAGGGCGAGGTGATATCAGCCGAAGGCGAGCCCTTCCTGATCGATGCTTCCGTCGAGGGGAACGAGGACTTCGCCACCCAGCTGACCGCACTGGCCGGCCCGATCGAGGAAGCCATGGGCGAGGTGATCGGCACCGCCACCGCGCCAATCGAAGGCTCGCGTGAAGTGTGCCGCGCCATGGAGTGCGCCATGGGCAATCTGCTGGCCGACGCCATTCTCGACCGCGTCGCCGATCAGGGCGCCACCATCGCCTTCCAAAATGGCGGGGGCGTGCGTGCTTCCATTGACGCCGGCGAAATCACCATGGGTGAGGTGATCACCGTCCTGCCCTTCTCCAACACGCTCGCCACCGTCGACATCACCGGCGCTGATGTGATCGAAGCGCTCGAAAACGGCGTCAGCGACGTCGAGAACGGCGCCGGCCGCTTCGCTCAGGTCGCCGGGCTCAAATACGCCTTCGATATCTCCCAGCCCGTTGGCAGCCGCGTCAGCGAGGTCATGGTCAAGAACGGCGAGGATTGGGGCCCGATCGATGAAGCCGCGACCTACAAGATCGTCACCAACAACTATGTCCGTGGTGGCGGCGACGGCTTTGCCAGCTTTGCCGGGGGCGACAACGCCTATGATTTCGGTCCCCCGCTCGAGCAGGTCGTAGCCGAATACATTGCCAAGCTCGGTGGCGAGTACACGCCCTATACCGATGGTCGCATCACCGTCATCAAATAGTGGCCCAGAGACACGAAAGGCGCCCGAGGGGCGCCTTTTTTTGTTGGCTGCGACGGATTAAGCCCGCCGGGCCAACTGGCTCCAAACCAGCAGCACGATCACCGCGCCAACCACCGCCCCGATAAACCCCGCCCCATCATTGGCGTCGTAGAGCCCGATCTGCTGTCCCAGGAATGTCGCGACCAGTGAGCCGACAATGCCCAGCACCGTAGTGAGGATAAAGCCGGATGGCTTGTGATCGCCCGGCGTGATCCAGCGCGCGATCAGCCCCGCAAAGAACCCAACGAAAATACTCCAGATAATGCCCATTTCGGTCCCCTTGTTCGCGCCACTAGATGCGCAATGGAAGCCGGACTTGCAAGATCGGGAATGTCACCGCGCTAGGCTTGCCAGGCCTAGCGAAACCCCTCTTCGCGCCCATGATGCAGTTTTGGTCCGCGCTCCTCGATTTTCTCGGGCGCTTCGTCGACCGGCCGGTTGGGCGCGGTCAGCAGCTGCGGATAGCTCTTAGCATTATAAGCCCAGTTTACCGCGTTGCGCAGCACCAGCCCGACCGTGTCGTCGTGATAGGTCGGATAGGTTTCGTGGCCCGGGCGGAAATAGAAAATATTGCCGGCACCACGCCGGTAGGTCAGCCCCGAGCGGAACACTTCCCCGCCCTGGAACCAGGAAACGAACACCGTTTCGAGCGGCTCGGGCACCGAGAATGGCTCGCCATACATTTCTTCCATCTCGAGCTCGAAATATGGCGGCAGGCCCTTGGCGATGGGGTGGCCAGGATTGGTGACCCACAGCCGCTCGCGCTCGCCCGCTTCCCGCCAGGAGAGGCCGCAGGGCGATCCCATCAGCCGCTTGAAGATTTTTGAGAAATGTCCGGAATGGAGCACGATCAGCCCCATGCCTTCCCAGACGCGCTGGGCGATCCGCTCAACTACCTCGTCCTCGACCTGGCCATGGGCAGCGTGTCCCCACCAGATCAGCACATCGGTCTCGGCCAATGCCGCTTCGCTGCAGCCATGCTCGAGGTCCTGCAGGGTCGCGGTCTTGGTTGAGATATTGCTGTCGCTGGCGAGGAGCTTGGCGATCTGGTTGTGCATGCCCTCGGGGTAATTGTCCGCGACGATCTTGTTCTTTTGCTCATGGACATTTTCGCCCCAGACCAGGGTACGGATCGGCATGGTCGTCTCCTATAACTTGCTGGCCGGCGGGTCATTGCTTCCGCACGGCCATTGAACCAAGGCGCTTGGCAGCTCCGCGGCCGAGGCGCGCGGAAAGGCGCCAGACCCAGGAGGTGTTCTCAAAACGCTAACGCCGGGAGGCAGCGCCGCGTTGCGGTTCCTGCTCCTTGCCGTCGAGCGGCGCCCTCACCGGATCGGCTTGCCCCCGCCATCGAAGCGGTGAATCTTGTCGTCCATCGGACTGATATGCACCGTTTCGCCCGAATGGTAGCTGTTGCTGCCATCGAGCCGCACCACTACGGGCTCTTCGGTGCCCATTTCGAGATAAACATAGCTGTCGGCACCCAGGTTTTCCGTATGGATCACCTTGCCGGTCCACAGCCCCTCGCTGGGCTTGATGATGATGTGTTCGCCCCGGATGCCCACTGTCTTAGCGCCAAAGGGCGCCGCCAGTTCCCCGGAGAGGAAGTTCATCTTGGGCGAACCGATAAACCCGGCGACGAACATGGAATCGGGCCGCTCATAAAGCTCCATCGGCGTGCCCACCTGCTCGATCATCCCGTCGCGCAGCACGCAGATACGATCAGCCAGCGTCATCGCTTCCACCTGATCATGTGTCACATAGATCATGGTGACGTCGTTCATCTCTTCATGCAGCTTGGCGATCTCGATGCGCGTCGCCACGCGCAGCGCCGCATCGAGGTTCGAGAGCGGTTCATCGAACAAAAACACGCGCGGATCGCGCGTGATCGCCCGCCCGATCGCCACGCGCTGGCGCTGCCCGCCCGACAGCTGCTTGGGCAGCCGGTCGAGATAGGGCCGGATCTGCAGCATATCGGCGGCGCGCTCCACCCGCTGGCGGATTTCTTCCTTGCCCTTGCCCTTTTCCAGCGTCAGCCCGAAGGCCATGTTCTCGTAGACCGTCATATGCGGATAAAGCGCATAGGACTGGAACACCATGGCGATGCCGCGCTTGGATGGGGCCAGCGCATTGACCACCTCGCCATCAAACAGCATCTCGCCCGAGGTAATGTCCTCGAGCCCACAGATCAGACGCAACAAGGTGGATTTGCCGCAGCCCGAGGGCCCGACAAACACCATGAACTCGCCCGAGCGCACCTGCAGGTCGACGCCCTTGATCACCTCCACCACGCCAAAGGCCTTGCGGATATTGCGAAGCTCGATGCTAGCCATCTGGGAACACTCCTAGCCTTTGACGCCGCCGGCGGTGAGCCCGCTGACGATCTTGCGCTGGAAAATCAACACCAGCACCACCAGCGGCACCGTCACGATCACCGAAGCGGCCATGATCAGCCCCCAGGGCGTTTCGAACTGCGAACCACCCGAGAGCAGCGCAATGGCGACCGGAACAGTGCGGGTATTGTTGGATGAGGTGAAGGTCAACGCGAACAGGAACTCGTTCCAGGCGCTGATGAAGGCCAGGAGCCCCGTCGTCACCAGCGCCGGCCACATCAGCGGCAGGAAGACGCGGGTGATGATCACCCAGGGCGTTGCACCATCCACGATCGCGGCTTCCTCGATCTCCACCGGCAAGTCGCGCATGAAGGTCGTCAGTACCCAGACGGTAAAGGGCAGCGTGAAGATCGTGTAGGAAAAGATCAGCGCCCAGGGCGTGTTGTAGATCCCAAGGCTCCGGATCACCTCGAACAGCCCGGCGAGCACCGCGATCTGGGGAAACATCGAGACGGCGAGAATCGTCATCAGCAATAAGCTACGGCCCCGGAACCGCACGCGGCTCAGCGCATAGGCCGCCGTCACGGCCAGAAACAGCGCCAGCAACACGGTGACGGTCGCGACAAAGATCGAGTTGAGCAGATTGCGCGGAAAACTGCCTGAGGTCAGCACCGATTGGTAGTTCTGCAGGCTGAACGAAGTCGGCCAATAACTGACCCGGAAAATGTCGGTACCCGATTTGAAGCTGGTCAGGATCGCGTAATAGAACGGGAACACCGAGACGACGACGATCACGAGGACCAGCAGGTAGAATAGCACCCGCTTGATCAGCTTCCAAGGATGAATGGTGGCGGCGGCCATCAGCGATCTCCCCCGTCGAAATTGACCCGTCCCAGCCAGATATAAAGGATGGTGAACAGCACGATCAGCACGAACAGGAATGTCGACTGCGCCGAGCCATAGGCAAAATTGTCGAAGTCGAAGAGGTTTTCGCGCGCCAGCACCGACATGGTCTTGGTAGCCGCGCTATTGGGCGTCAGCACATAGATCAGATCGAAGATGCGCAGCGCATCGAGAATGCGGAAGATGATCGCCACCATCAGCGCTGGCCTGACCAGCGGCAGCGTGATGCGGAAGAACTGCTTGACCGGATGCACGCCGTCGATTTCGGCCGCCTCATAAATGTCGCGCGGGATCATCTGCAAGCCCGCCAGGATCAGCAGCGCCATGAATGGCGTCGTTTTCCAAATATCGACGATCAGCACCGCGGTCATCGCCGTTTCGGGTGACGCGGTCCAGGCCACTTTCTGGCTCAACAGGCCCAGCTTCATGCCGAGATCGTTGATGATGCCGAACTGGTCGTTCAGCATCCAGCCCCACATGCGGGCCGAAACAATGGTCGGGATCGCCCAGGGGATCAGGATGGCCGCGCGGACAATGCCGCGGCCCTTGAACTCGGCATTGAGCACCAGCGCCACCAGCATGCCCAGCACCGCCTCGGCGGACACTGAAATGACGGCGAAGCGGACGGTGTTCCAGACGGCGTTCCACCAGGCCGGATCCACCAGCAGGCCACGGTAAATCGTGCGCCCGCTTTCGAGTGTGCGGATCTGCAGATAATTGCTGAACCCCACCCATTCGGCCCCATAAAGGTCGTTGAGCGAAGCGTCGGTGAAGGAAAAATAGATCGAGCGCAGCAGTGGCCAGCCGGCCACCACCGCCAGCGCCGCCATCATCGGCAACAGGAACCAGCGCGCCGCCCGCAGGCGCTGCTGCATCAGTTGGGACTGGACCTTGGGTCTGGCTGCGGGGACTGGCGCCGCCAGGGTTTCGGTAGCCATCTGCTGCTCCTCCCCCGTTATTTGCCCCCGGCTGGAGGCGGGCGGCTAGCGTGCCGTCCGCCCGAGCTGAAAAGGGCCCGACTTCTGGCTTACCAGCCGCTGCCCTTGAGGTCGGTCAGATCGAGTTCCAGCACTTCGAGGTTCTCCGCCGCCGAGCCATTGCCCGAAAGCGTGTCATGCACAGCGCTCCAGAACAGCGAGGAGACCTGGTTGTAATCCGCCTTGGTCGGGGCCGATGGACGCGGCACCGCATTCTGGAAGATTTCCTTCCAGTTCGGCACGATCGGCGCGGCCTCGGCGATTTCGGCATCGTCATAAAGGGCTTCGATCGTGGGCAATTGCGTCTGGTTGATCGCCCGCGCTTTTTGCACTTCGGGCGAGCTCAGGAACAAGGCTAGCTCGATGGCCGCATCGGGATCCTGGGAATATTTGGATACGGCATAATTCCAGCCACCCAGCGTTGCGGCCGACCGCGCCTCGGCGCCATCGCCTGCTGGCAGGGGAGCCACGTCGAACTTGCCGGCAATGCTGGAGTCCGAGCCATTGCCCAGCGCATAAGCATAGGGCCAGTTGCGCATGAACACTGCATTGCCCAGCTGCCAGACGCCGCGGCTTTCTTCTTCGCCATAAGCGAGATTGCCTTCGGGCGAGATCGTGCCGATCCAGCTGGCCGCTTCCTCGAGCGCCGCGACCGCCTGCTCGTTGTTGATGGAAATGGTGCCGTCGGCCTCAACCACCTGCCCGCCGCCATAGGATTTGACCCATTCCAGCGCGTTGCAGGTCAGCCCTTCATAGGCATTGCCCTGGAAGACGAAGCCGAACATGTCGGGGTTCCCCGCCGCACGCTCGCCATCCATCACTTCTTGGGCGGTCGCCTTGAGCTCGGCCCAGGTGCCGGGCACTTCCTTGCCGTATTTTTCCAGCAGGTCGGTGCGGTAATAAAGGGCTGGCGCGTCGGTATAGCCGGGCATGGCTACGAGCTTGCCGTCCACGGTCTGGGATTCGATGATGGAGGGGAAATGCGCCCCGATCACATCGGCAGCCGCTTCGCTGAGGTCGAGGAACTGGTCGGCCAGCTGCGGCGCCCAGATCACGTCGGTGGTATACACATCGATATCGGCATTGCCGGCCGCCAGCCACAGCCGATACTGGCCGAACTGGTCCGAGGTCGAAGACGGCATGGGCACGATGGTGACGGCGTGCCCGGTCTGCTCGGCAAACAGGTCCAACTGGGTCTGCAGGAATGCCAGCCCCGTGCCGGTGTCCCCCGAAACAATGGACAGCTCGGCCGCTTGCGCGGCGCTCGCCACCAGGGTGACGCTCGCCAGCAGACCGGCCATCAGCTTGTTGATCTTCATTGGTATCCTCCCGAATGAAACACGTGATCGAGGAAGAACCCGGCCAACAAGCGCGCCTTTTCGGGGCGGCGCTGGCAGCATTCCCCCTCTTAGGCTTTGGTTGGCTGGTTGCCCCAACACTCTTCCAAAGCGCCTTGCTCAGGAGACAACCAGAGGCCCCCTATACTGTCAAGCAGCGGCCACCTGAATTCGCCCGCCGCCTGCCTTTTGGCAAGAACAGGGACAAATCCGCGTGTATTGCCGGACGCTTGCGCCGGCTATCGTCGAGCACTTGCCAGCCCGGATAGGGCGCTGCGCGTTTGACGCGCGCGGGCGCCCGCGCCATGGTGGCCCCGCGACAAGCAAGGAGCCGAACAATGGATAACCACTTCGTATCAACCGACTGGCTGGCCGAGCATCTCGGCGATCCCGATCTGGTGATCCTGGATGGCTCCTGGCACATGCCCGGCTCGGTCCGCGATCCACGCGCCGAATATCTTGAGGCCCATCTGCCGGGCGCCGTGTTCTTCGACATCGATGCCATCGCTGACAAGGACACCGACCTGCCCCATATGCTCCCCGCCCCGGCCGCCTTTGCCGGCGCCGTGGGTGAGCTCGGCATTTCCGACACCATGACCATCGTTGTTTACGACCAGCTCGGCATGGCCACCGCCCCCCGCGTCTGGTGGACCTTCAAGGCCATGGGCGCCCCCAACGTGCTCCTGCTCGCCGGCGGCTCGCCCAAATGGCGCGCAGAGGGCCGGCCAATGGAATCGGGGCCAGTGCACCGTGAGCCGCAACACTTCGAGGTCCGGCTCGACCCAGCCCGCGTGGCTGATTTCGGCACTGTCGCCGCGCGCAGCCGCGACCGCGAAGCGCAGATCCTCGATGCCCGGCCGGCGGCGCGCTTCCATGCTGAAGTGCCTGAACCACGACCGGGCCTGCGGGGTGGCCGCATACCCGGCAGCATCAATGTGCCCGCCAGCCTCTTGACCGAGGCGGGTGCCATGCGCTCGCCCGCCGAGCTGCGCCAGCTGTTTGCCGAGCGCCGCGTTGATCTCAGCCGCCCCATCATCACCACCTGCGGCTCGGGCATCACCGCCTCTGCCCTTGCGCTCGCGCTTGAGGTCGCCGGCGCCAAGGATGTGTCGGTTTATGACGGCTCCTGGACCGAATGGGGCGCCAATCCCGATGCTCCGATCGCCTGAAACGGCGCTCCATGGTTAATTAACGGCATTGTAACGTGCGCAGGGGGGACCAAGGCTGATATGCTGCCACCGACAGCGCTGCGGCTCCTTCGCGCGCATTAGGTGAATGGGATTAAATCAGCTTGATACGGCAGCTTCTGGCATCGGTGATCATTTTAGCCGCTGCGGCCCTGGCATGGGTCTTTTTCGCCCCCGGCGCCACACAAACCCTGGCCTCCTACGGCATCGCCCTGCCCTTTGGCTCCACCCAGGAAGTTGCCAATGCCCCTCCAGCCGGGCGCCCGGGCGGCGCTCCTGGCGCCCCGGATGGCGGTCCCCGCGGACCCGCGGCCGGCCCTGGTGCAAACCCTGGTTCAGGTCCGGGCGGGCGCGGCCCGGGCGGCCCGCGCGGCGCCAGTCGCCAAACCAATGTCGTGACCACCGGGGTCACCCTTGCCACCATCAACGACACGCTCAGCGCCATCGGCGAAGGCACCGCCGTGCGCTCCGTCACCGTGGTTTCCTCCGCCGGCGGCACGCTGACCGAAGTTCTGGTCGCGCCCGGCCAGGAAGTGGCAGCCGGCGACGTCATCGCCCGCCTCGAAGCCGATGCCGAACAGCTTGCCCTCGACCGCGCCCGCCTCGCCGCCGATGATGCCGCTGCGACCCTTGCCCGCACCGAAGGGCTCGCCAGCTCCAATGTCGTGGCCAACACCGCCCTCACCGCCGCCCAGCTCGCCGCCGCCAATGCCGATCTTGAGGTGCGCAATGCCGAACTGGCCCTCGCCCGTCGCACCATCACCAGCCCAATCAGCGGCACGGTCGGATTGATCCAGGTCACCCCCGGCAATTATGTCGGCGCGCAAACCACCGTCACCACCATTGATGACATCGCGTCGGTGCGCGTCGATTTCTGGGTGCCCGAGCGCTACACCAGCATCGTCCAGCCGGGCACGCCCATCACCGTATCCGCCCTCGCCGTGCCGGGCCGCACTTTTGAAGGCGAGATCAGCGCGCTCGATAATCGCGTCGATCCCGCCAGCCGCACGCTCCAGGTCCAGGCGGAAATCCCCAATGAGGACGGTACCCTCCGCCCCGGCATGTCTTTCCAGGTGGCCCTGCGATTCCCCGGCGAAACCTACCCAGCCGTCAATCCGCTGGCGATCCTGTGGTCCACCGAGGGCTCCTATGTTTGGAAGTATGTCGAGGGCCGCGCCGTGCGCGTGCCCGCCGAAATCGTCCAGCGTAACAGCGACGGCGTTTTGGTCCGGGCCGATCTGGCGCCGGGCGACGCCATCATCACCGAAGGCGTGCTGCAGCTGAGCGAAGGCGCTCAGGTGACGCTCCTTGAAGGGCCCGACGGCACCGGGGGCGAATTGCCCCAGGCCGCGTCGGCCAGCTAGCCCGCAAAGGATTTTGCCCATGTCGATTGCAGCAAAAAACCAGCGTGGCGGCACCCTCGCCGGCCTCTTTGTGCGCCGCCCAGTCATGGCGATGGTGATCAACGCCCTCATCGTCGTGGCCGGCCTTGCCGCGCTCCTTGGCGCTGAAGTGCGTGAGCTGCCCAGCGTCGAGCAGCCCGTCCTGTCCATCTCCACCCGCTTTGAGGGCGCGGCCGCCGAAACCGTGGATCGCGAAGTCACCGCGGTTGTCGAAGGCGCCGTGGCGCGCGTTCAGGGCGTCACCGCCATTTCCTCGAGTTCCTCCACCAATACCAGCCGCGTTACCCTGGAATTTACCGACGGCACCAATCTCGATGTCGCGACCTCCGATGTCCGCGATGCCCTGAGCCGCGTCACGCGCTCCCTGCCCGACGGGGTAGATGACCCCACCATCTTCAAGGCAGACTCCGATGCCCAGGCCGTTATCCAGCTTGCGGTCACGTCCGATATCGTCCCGGTAGGCGAGCTCAGCCAGTTGGTCGAGGACGTCATTTCCGAGCGCCTCGCTGCCGTCAACGGCGTGGCCGAAGTGCAGGTCTATGGCACGCGCGAAACCGCGTTCGAGATCGATGTCGATCCCGTCAAGCTCGCCAGCCTTGGGCTCACCGTCGCCGACATCCGCAACGCCGTTTCCACCATTGCCTTTGATACGCCCGCCGGCTCCATCAATGGCCCCAACCAGAATATTTCCGTGCGCGCCCTCTCCGAAGTCACCCAGCCGGAGGACTTTGAGAACATCATCATCTCGGGCAAGACGACGCTGGGCGATGTCGCGACTGTCGTCTTCGACGCCGCCGCCAGCACTTCGTCGCTCCGCTCCGATGGCAAGCCCGGCATTGGCCTCGGCATCGTGCGCCAGGCCCAGTCCAACACCATCGAGATTTCGGAAGGTGTTCATGCCGCCGTCGAAGTGCTCAACCAGACCCTGCCCGAAGGCGTCAACGTCAAGATTTCCAGCGACGATGCGGTCTTCATCGAAGGCGCGTTGCATGAGGTGCAGATTGCCCTCATCGTCTCCCTACTGGTGGTCGTCGCCATCATCTATCTGTTCCTGCTCGATTGGCGCGCCACCATCGTGCCGGCCCTCTCCATGCCCATCGCCCTTCTGGGCGCCGTCGCGGGCATTTACCTCGCCGGCTTCTCGCTCAACATCATCACGCTCCTCGCCCTTGTGCTCGCCACCGGGCTGGTGGTCGACGATGCCATCGTCGTGCTGGAAAATATCGTGCGCCGCAAAGCCATGGGCGCCGGACCGCGCGCTGCCGCAGTCCTGGGTACCCAGGAAGTGTTCTTTGCGGTGGTCGCCACCACCCTCACCCTCGCCGCCGTGTTCATCCCGCTCTCCTTCCTTGCGGGTCAAACGGGGCGCCTGTTCCGCGAATTCGGCTTCACTCTCGCGATCGCCGTGTTGCTGTCTTCGGTAGTGGCGCTGTCGCTTGGCCCCATGATCGCCTCGCGCCTGCTCAAGGCCGAGCTGCATACCGACCAACCCCGCAAGGGTCTGATCGGGGGCATCGGGCGCTTCTTTGCCCGTCTTTATAGCCGCACCCTCAAGCTCGCCCTTGCCAACCCCTTTGTGGTGGTGCTCGTCGCGCTGCTCTTTGCCGCCTCGTCCTATTACGTCTATGGCAATCTGCGTCAGGAGATCACCCCGCCCGAGGACCGCTCGCAGATTTCCCTGCGCGTGCAGGCCCCCAGCACCGCCAGCCTCGATTATGTGCGCAGCCAGATGACGACCATCGAGTCCATGCTGCAGCCCTTTGTCGATAATGGCGAAATCCGCTCGATCTTTGTGCTCTCCGGCTGGGGCAATGGCGGCTCGCTCACTCTTTCGCTTGCCCCCTGGGGTGAACGGGAACGTAGCCAGGCCGAAATCGCCGCCGACATCAATGCCCTGATGGCCCAGGTTCCCGGCGTGCGCGCTTCGGTCGGTCAGGGCAACAGCCTTGGTATCCGCGGCGGCGGCTCGGGCCTGCAATTTGCCGTGGTGGGCTCCAACTATGATGTGCTGGCCGACACGGCCGAAACCATCAGCGACCGGCTCGAGGAAGACGGGCGCTTCGGTCGCGTGACCGTCAATTTCGATACGACCCAGCCCCAGCTCACCTTGTCGGTCGACCGTGAACGGGCTGACGCGCTCGGCATCGATATCAACGGCCTTGCCACCACCATGCAAGCCATGATCGACGGCACCGATGTGGGCACAGTCTTCATTGAGGACACCAGCTACACCGTGCGGATGCTCTCCACCAGCAATCCGGTGAACGACCCGCGCGACCTCGAAACCCTCTTCGTCAAGACCGGCCAGGGCCGCTATGTGCCCATGTCGACCATCGCCACCATCACCGAGTCTGCCGTGCCCCCGACCTTGCGGCGCGAGCAGCAGCGGCGCGCCGTGACGGTCACCGCCAGCCTTGAAGATGGCGGCCTCGCGCTCGGCGACGCCTATACTCGGCTGCTGGAAATCGCTCGCCCGATCCTGCCCGAGGGCACCGCCATCCTGCCCCTTGCCGAAGCCAAGACGCTGGGTGAAGCCAATAACGGCCTGTTCCTCACTTTCGGCTTTGCGCTTGTCATCATCCTTCTGGTGCTGGCGGCACAGTTCGAAAGCATGTGGAGCGCCATCATCGTGATGACCACCGTGCCCTTCGGGGTGGCGGCGGCGCTTTATGCGCTGCTGGTCACGGGAGGCAGCCTCAACATCTTCAGCCAGATCGGGCTCGTCCTCGTGGTCGGCATCATGGCCAAGAACGGCATTCTGATTGTTGAATTTGCCAATCAGTTGCGCGACGAAGGCCGCTCGGTGGGCGAAGCGATCGAGGAAGCCTCCAATATCCGCCTGCGCCCGGTGATGATGACCATGATCGCCACCATCATCGGCGGCCTGCCATTGGTGCTGGCCAGCGGCGCGGGCGCCGAAGCGCGGACGGCGCTTGGCTGGGTGATGGTGGGCGGCCTCAGCTTCGCCGCCATCTCGACGCTCTACCTGACGCCGGTGGCCTATCTGCTGCTGGCCCGCTTCAGCAAGCCTAAGGCCGAACAGGAAGCGCGCCTCGAGCGCGAACTCGACGCCGCCAACGCCCCGGCGGCACCGGTCCCGGCAGAGTAAGCGGGCACCGAGCGCGTCGGTCGCCCCTTGGCGACCGACCAACTTATCCCCGGTGCCAAAAGCTCGGTTATTGTTGCCCCATCTTCATGCGCAACTGCGCGGTCGCGACGAACGGTCGGCATGGGGAGGCCGGATGGCATGGGGGTCGCTCCATGTCCTGTGGTTTAAAGGATGATCTGTGACCCGATTTGAGCCCCCGGGTTTTCTTTCGGCACGGGCTTAAGCCGAGGACGGTCCTTTCCATAGAGTCTCCGGGATAGCATGGGGCAAGGCTTGCTTCACCTATACCTTTTGCCGGACGACCGGCACCGAGGCGATCCTTGCCCCATGTCGCAGCCGCTGGCCCTTGGCCGAGCGGAGATTTGGCACGTCCCAGCCCCTGCAAACGAAAAGGCCGCCGGATTGCTCCAGCGGCCAGATTTGAATCCCCGAACAGGCGCTTAGGCTTTGTTCTTGTTGTAAACGTCGAACACCACGGCACCCAGCAGCACCAGGCCCTTGATCACCTGCTGCCAGTCGATATTGACGCCCATGATCGACATGCCATTGTTCATCACGCCCATGATGAAGGCGCCGATCACGGCCCCTGCCACCTGCCCCACGCCACCCAGGGCCGAGGCGCCGCCGATGAACACGGCCGCGATCACGTCGAGCTCGAAGCCCTGCCCTGCCTTGGGGGTCGCGGTATTGAGGCGCGCCGCAAAGATCAGCCCGGCAAGAGCCGCCAGCATGCCCATGATCACGAACACATAAAAGGTCAGCCGCTCGGTCTTGATGCCCGAAAGCTGCGCCGCCTTGCTGTTGCCGCCCAGCGCATAGATGCGCCGCCCCAGTGTCGTGCGCTTGGTCACGAACACAAAGATCGCGATCAGGATCGACATCACGATCAGCACATTGGGCAGGCCGCGATAGGAGGCCAGGAGATACGAGAAGAACAGGATCAGCGCACCCAACACCGCGGTCTTGACCGCGAACACGGCAAATGGCTCGGCCTCATAGCCATGCTCCTGCCGGCGCTTGCGGCTGCGCAGGCTGGTGAACACATAACCGAGCGTCACGAGGATACCGATCACCAGCGTCGTCGTGTGCAGCACCAGCGGCGGGCCATCGCCCTGTGGGATGGTGATGGGGCCGATGATGTCGGGGACAAAGCCGGCGCTCAGCAGCTGGAACTCAACCGGGAACGGCCCGACCGAAGCGCCGCCCAGCAGCGCCAGCACCAGGCCCTTGAACACCAGCATGCCCGCCAGCGTCACGATAAAGGACGGGATCTTGAGATAAGCGATCCAATAGCCCTGTGCCGCGCCGATGGCAGCACCAACGGCCAGGCACAGCACCATGGTGGCGAGTGGCGGAATGCCCCAGCGCACCATCATGATCGCGGCGAGACCACCGACAAAGCCCGAGACCGAGCCCACCGACAGATCGATATGGCCAGCGACGATCACCAGCAGCATGCCCAGCGACATGATCACGATATAGGAGTTCTGCAGGATCACATTGGTCAGGTTCAATGGCCGGAACATCGTGCCATTGGTGGTGATCTGGAAGAACACCATGATGGCCAGCAACGCGACGACCAGCCCGTAGTCGCGAAGATTGGCCTGGAGTACGGAGCGCGCCGAAGAAGTGGTGCTCGGTACCTGCGGTACGGTTTCGGTGGTCATGCGATTTTTCCTTCTGCACGCACGATAGAGCGCATGATTCGTTCCTGGCTTGCCTCGCTCCCGGCGAGCTCGCCAACGATGCGGCCTTCATTCATCACATAGATGCGGTCACAGATCCCCAGCAGCTCGGGCATTTCCGAGGAGATGACCAGAATGCCCTTCCCCTCGTCGGCCAGCTTGTTGATGATCGTGTAGATTTCATACTTGGCGCCAACATCGATGCCGCGGGTGGGCTCGTCGAGGATCAGCAGGTCAGGGTTGGCGAACAGCCACTTGCTGAGCACGACCTTCTGCTGGTTGCCGCCTGAAAGATTGCCCACGATCTGATACACGCTCGAGGAGCGGATATTGGTCATCTTGCGATAATCGTTGGCGACCTTCATCTCGGCCATGTCGTCGATCACCCCGCCATGCGAGATGCCCGGCAAATTGGCCAGCGTCGTATTGTGCTTGATGTGGTCGATTAGGTTCAGCCCATAGGTCTTGCGATCCTCGGTGGCATAGGCAATCCCGGCATCCACTGCCCGGCGGACGGTGGAGGTATCCACCTTCTTGCCATGCATGAACACTTCGCCCGAAATGTTGCGGCCATAGGTCTTGCCAAAAAGGCTCATGGCGAATTCGGTCCGCCCGGCCCCCATCAGCCCGGCAATGCCCACCACTTCACCCTTGCGCACATTGAGGTTGACCCCCTTGATCACCTGCCGCTCGCTATGGAGCGGGTGGTAAACCGACCAATTCTTGACCTCTAGCAGCACCTCACCGATCTTCGGTTCGCGCTTGGGATAACGATCCTCCAGCGAGCGGCCCACCATGGACGCGATGATCCGGTCTTCCGACATATCGGCGCGATCCATCGTCTCGATGGTGCGCCCATCCCGGATCACCGTGACCCGGTCGGCAACGCGGGCGATCTCGTTGAGCTTGTGCGAGATGATGATCGAAGTAATCCCCTGCGCCTTGAACTCCAGTAGAAGATCAAGCAGTGCCGCGCTGTCCTTCTCGGACAGACTCGCGGTGGGTTCATCAAGGATCAGCAGTTTGACTTCTTTGGACAGCGCCTTGGCAATCTCGACCAGCTGCTGCTTGCCCACCCCGATATGGGTGACCAGCGTATCGGGATCTTCCTTGAGCCCGACCATGGACAACAGCTTGCGCGCGCCATTGCGCGTCTCATCCCAGTCGATCACCCCCGCTTTTGCCTGCTCATTGCCCAGAAAGATGTTTTCGGCAATCGAGAGCAACGGCACCAGTGCCAGCTCCTGATGGATGATGACGATACCCACATGTTCGCTGTCGCGGATGGTTTTGAAGGCAACCGGTTTGTCTTGATAAATGATCTCCCCTTCATAGCTGCCGGCGGGATAAACCCCGCTCAGCACCTTCATCAGGGTGGATTTGCCCGCGCCGTTTTCCCCCACAATCGCGTGGATCTCGGCTTCGCGCACATCCAGGTTCACATCCTGCAGCGCCTTGACCCCCGGAAAGGTCTTGGTGATGCCGCGCATTTCCAGAATGGTCTTGGTCATCGTCTTGTCTCTAACGCTCCGTAGCGCGGCGCTTAGCTTGGTTCTACCGGGTCCGGCAAGCAACGCCTTTGTGACGGGAAAGGCCCCGCAAACAAATGCGGGGCCCAGTCCTTGGTTTGCAGGATTACTGGACGTCTTCGGCCTTGATATAGCCCGAGTCGATCAGCAGTTCCTGATAGTTGGTCTTGTCCACTTCATATGGCGTCAGCAGGATCGAGGGCACGACCTTGACACCATTGTCGTAAGTGGTGGTGTCGAGGCCTTCAGGCGTGTCGCCCGAAACAACCGTTTCCACGAGGTCCGCGGTGACCCGGGCCAATTCACGGGTGTCCTTGTAAACGGTCGAATACTGCTCGCCCGCAACAATCGCCTTGACCGACGGAGCCTCGGCGTCCTGGCCCGAAATGATCGGCCAGGCGAGGTCGGACGAACCATAACCAACGCCGCGCAGCGACGAGATGATGCCGCGAGCCAGCCCGTCATTGGGTGCCAGAACGGCATCGACGCGGGTGCCGTCCGAATAAGCGCTGGACAGCAAGTTATCCATGCGAGACTGGGCGGTGGCACCATCCCAGCGCAGGGTACCAACCGTCTGCATGCCGGTCTGCCCGGACTTGACGACGAGGTCCCCCTTGTCGATCAGCGGCTGGAAAACGCTCATCGCGCCGTCGTAGAAGAAGAAAGCATTGTTGTCGTCGGGCGAGCCGCCGAACAGCTCGATATTGAACGGGCCGGGCTTCTCGGGATAGCCGAGGCCCTTGAGGATCGAATTGGCCTGCAGCACGCCCACCTGGAAGTTGTCGAAAGTGGTGTAATAATCCACATTCCCGGTGTCGCGGATCAGGCGGTCATAGGCGAACACTTCCACTTCGGACTCGCCCGCCTGCTGCAGCACGGCCGACAGCGTCGTGCCATCGAGCGCGGCGATCACCAGGGCATCAACGCCCGTGGTGAGCATGTTTTCGATCTGGGCGAGCTGGTTGGGAATGTCGTCGCCGGCATATTGCAGGTCGACCGTATAGCCCTTTTCCTCAAGCGCGGCCTTGAGCTCGGCGCCATCGGAAATCCAGCGCAGCGTGGTCTGCTCGGGCATCGAAATGCCGATCGTGCCCTTGTCCTGGGCCAAGGCCGCGCTCGAGGCCGTCATTGCCACGGCGCTCACCGCCAGAACACTGGCGAAGGTCTTCAAAAATGTCATGTATCGCATCCCTGTGGAGCAAAGAACTTTTGCAAGAACGCCGGCGGATTGCTCCGCCAGCGCAGTCATTCCTCGTCCGGGCGAGAACGAAAAGCCCGGCAGTTACTGGAGATCTTCAGCCTTGAGGTAGCCGGAATCCACCACCAGTTCCTGGTAGTTGGACTTGTCGACTTCATAGGGGGTGAGCAGGATCGAGGGCACGACCTTGACGCCATTTTCGTAAGTCGTGGTGTCGAGACCTTCGGGCGTGCCGCCAGTCAGCACGGTTTCCACCAGGTCCGCAGTCACGCGCGCCAGCTCACGGGTGTCCTTGTAGACAGTAGAATACTGCTCGCCGGCAATGATCGCCTTGACCGAGGGGGCTTCCGCATCCTGGCCCGAAATGATGGGCCACGGCTGATCGGCCGAGCCATAGCCCACGCCGCGCAGCGAGGAGATGATGCCGCGCGACAAGCCATCATAGGGGGACAGGACGGCGTCGACGCGCGAACCATCCGAATAGGTGCTCGACAGGAGGTTATCCATGCGGGCCTGCGCCACCGCACCGTCCCAGCGCAACGTGCCAACGGTTTCCATGCCCTGCTGGCCCGACTTGACCACCAGGTCACCCTTGTCGATCAGCGGCTGGAACACGCTCATCGCGCCGTCATAGAAGAAGAAGGCATTGTTGTCGTCGGGCGAGCCGCCAAACAGCTCGATATTGAATGGGCCAGGATTCTCGGGATAGCCGAGACCCTTGAGGATCGAATTGGCCTGCAGCACGCCGACCTGGAAGTTGTCGAAAGTGGTGTAGTAATCCACATTGCCAGTGTCGCGGATCAACCGGTCATAGGCAACGACCGGGATGCCCGAGTCAGCCGCCTGCTGCAGCACGCTCGACAGCGTCGTGCCGTCGATCGACGCGACAACCAGCGCCTCGACCCCGGTGGTCACCATGTTCTCGACCTGGGCGAGCTGGTTGGGGATGTCGTCTTCGGCATATTGCAGATTGACGGTATAGCCCTTGGCCTCGAGCGCGGCCTTGAGTTCATTGCCGTCCGAGATCCAGCGCAAGGACGACTGGGTTGGCATGGCGATACCGATGGCACCCTTGTCCTGGGCAAAAACCGCTGCCGAACTGACCAGCGCCACGGCGCTGACCGTCAACAAGGTTGCAAGAGATTTGGCAAGCTTCACGTCTCGACTCCCTATGATCTTCAGTATGCAAGAATAAGCATTGGTGCTTGGGGGCGGGCGGCGCCCCACGGATGCGGGCTGCTCAAGGCATGCCGAACCGGAGCGAACCAGGCATCGGCGGCGCCCCGGCGCAGCAGCAATTTGCGTTGCATTGATTCCTCTCCCGGCAGCCGCTGTTGCAGCCGCGGCCCTCCCAAGCCCACGTCGCGGAAGCTAGTTTAATCAGATAAGACTGTAAAGCTACTTTGCTTCCCGCGCGCTCCCCCTACCCTGCCAAAGTTCAACAAGCCTCCCGGTTGCGGCCGCTCTTGCTTGACGATACCGTCCGCCCGCCCGCCAGTGCGCCGAGGCCAAAAAGCATTCGAAGCAATGCAATCTATGTCGACCTATCAGATAGGCAGGAGGAAAGTTGAGCATCGCAACGGATGGGAACTCCCCTGAGGGGGGCAGCGCCGCCAGTGTCGTGGCCGATCACCTCGCACGCCAGATCCTGACCGAGATGATCCCGGGAACAAGCCTGCCCAGCGAAGCCGAACTCGCATTGCGCTACCAGGTGAGCCGCTTGACCATCCGGGAGTCCGTCAAGCTGCTCGAAGGCCGGGGTCTGCTTGAGATCGCCAAGGGCCGCCGCGCCGTCGTGCGCGAGCCGGACGGCGCCGCCTTCACCGATTTCCTCACCTCGGTGTTGCGCTACGATCCCAAGGGCCTGTTTGACCTCATGGAAGTGCGCATGTCCCTTGAGGTGCAATCAGCGACCCTGGCGGCCAAGCGCGCGTCCCGAGCCGGCACCGCGGCCATCGAGCACGCCCTGCAAGGAATGCGCGATGCCGCGGGGGAGTCGGAAACCGCAGCGGAGACCCACGAGGTCTGCTTCAACGACCATGACCTGGCCTTCCACGAAGCCGTGGCGCTGGCCAGCGGCAATCGCGTGCTCGGCTATCTGTTCGAGGGCATGGCCCCGGCATTGCGCGAAGGCTTCACCGTCAGCCAGCGCGGCCATCAGCGGCGCGGCCACACGGTTTGGAACACCATTGCCGACCATGAGCGTATCTTTGAATGCATCAAGTCAGGCAATGGCCGCGCCGCCGGTGAAGCCATGCGCCTGCACCTCAAGGACACCGAGCGCGACATGCGTGCGGCTCTGACAATGGCCCTGCCACAAACTCCACGTTTGTAAAGAGGAGCTTGCGTCCCCCAACCGCGTTATCGGCAGTGCTGGCGGCTGCGGTCAAAGGGGACTAGGCTGCCGCCAGGCGACCCGGATTTCACCCAAGCGAGCGACGCAACCGCATGTCGATCAAAGCTGCCGTCTATCACCTCACGCACTACAAATATGACCGCCCCGTTTATTTGCAGCCCCAGATCATCCGGCTCCAGCCAGCGCCGCATTCCAAGACCAAGGTGCTCAGCCACGCACTCAAAGTCACCCCAGCAAACCACTTCGTCAATGTGCAACAGGACCCCTACGGCAACTTCCTCGCCCGCTTCGTCTTCCCCGAACCCGTAACCGAGCTCAAGATCGAGGTGGATCTTGTGGCCGACATGACGGTCTACAATCCGTTCGACTTCTTCGTGGAAGAAAGCGCCGAGACCTGGCCCTTCCTGTATCCCGAAGACATCAGCGACGACCTGGCCATCTACATGAAGGCCGAACCTCTTGGCCCGCTGGTTGAACAGTTCCTCGCCGGCATCGATCGATCGCCCACCAATACGGTGACCTTCGTCACCGGGCTAAACGCCCGCCTCCAGCAACACGTCGCTTACATCGTGCGCATGGAGCCCGGCGTCTGGAGCCCCGAGGAAACCCTGGGCAATGCCCGCGGCTCCTGCCGCGATTCCAGCTGGCTCCTGGTCAACATCCTGCGCCATCTGGGCTTTGCTGCCCGTTTCGTTTCGGGCTACCTGATCCAGCTCAAGCCCGATCTCGTGTCCCTTGATGGCCCCGCCGGTACGGACCGCGACTTCACCGATCTGCATGCTTGGTGCGAGGTCTATTTGCCCGGTGCGGGCTGGGTCGGTCTTGACCCCACTTCGGGCCTGCTCACGGGCGAAAGTCACGTCCCTCTGGCGGCCACGCCGCATTACCGCAACGCCGCCCCGATCTCGGGTCTTGCCTCCTATGCCGAGGTCGACTTTGCTTTTGACATGCGCGTTGACCGCGTCGCCGAGCATCCCCGCGTCACCAAGCCGTTCTCGGATGCCGCTTGGGACGAGCTCAATGCGCTGGGCCACCAAGTCGACGCCGTTCTGGCGGCAAATGACGTCCGCCTCACCATGGGTGGCGAGCCCACCTTTGTCTCGATTGACGACTTCGAGGCCGAGGAATGGAACACGGGAGCGGTCGGGCCGACTAAGCGCGCCCTGGCCGATGACCTGATCCGGCGCCTGCGCCAGCGCTTCGCCCCAACGGGCCTGCTGCATTATGGTCAGGGCAAGTGGTATCCCGGCGAGACCCTGCCCCGCTGGACCTTCTCGCTTTACTGGCGCACCGACGGCCAGCCGGTCTGGCAGGATGAGAACCTCATCGCTCGCGAGGGAGTGGCCACCAATGCCGCACTGGGCGATGCCGAGGCATTCCTTGCCGCCTTCGCCCGCCATCTCGGCCTGTCCGGCGACACCATCCAGCCGGCCTATGAAGATCCTGGCGAATGGCTGCTCAAGGAAGCCAACCTGCCGCCCAATGTGGACCCGGCCAATTCCGAGCTCGCAGATCCCGAAGCGCGCTCACGCATCGCCACCGTCTTTGCGCGCGGCCTAACTAACCCCACCGGCTATGTGCTGCCAGTGCAGCGCTGGAACGCGCAGGCCTCGAGCCCTTGGCTGACGGAAAAATGGCAGACCCGCCGCGGCAAGCTGTTTCTGGCTCCCGGAGACAGTCCCGCCGGCTATCGGCTCCCCCTGTCCGCGCTGCCGCACCTCAAGCCTACCGACTACCCCCATGTCGTGGCGCAGGACCCTGGCGCCCCGCGTGGCCCCCTGCCGCCCGCCGACGCCATCCTCCCGCACGCCGCCCATCCCGGCCTTTCCGCCGATCCGCGCGCCCAAACGGCCGCCGAGTTCACCGCCGCCGGCGAGCAGCAGGATCGCACCGAGCAAGTGATCAGCGAAATCAAGGGTGAGGTGCGCACTGCAGTTACCGCCGAAATCCGCGACAATCGACTTTGCGTCTTCCTGCCGCCGGTGGAAACGCTCGAGGACTATCTGGAACTCGTTGCCGCCACTGAAGCCGCAGCCCGCGAAGTCGGCCAACCCGTGCACCTCGAGGGCTACGGGCCACCAACCGACCCGCGTCTCAACGTCATCCGCGTTGCCCCTGATCCCGGCGTGATCGAGGTCAACATCCATCCCGCCAATAACTGGGATGAGTGCGTCGCCACCACGACCGCCGTGTACGAGGAGGCCCGCCATTCCCGCCTGGGCGCCGACAAGTTCATGATCGACGGGCGCCACACCGGCACCGGCGGCGGCAACCACGTTGTTGTGGGCGGCGCTACGCCCGAGGACAGCCCCTTCCTGCGGCGTCCGGACCTGCTCAAGAGCCTCGTGCTCCATTGGCAGCGCCATCCTGCGATGTCCTACCTGTTCTCGGGCCTCTTCATTGGGCCGACCAGCCAAGCGCCCCGGTTCGACGAGGCGCGCCATGACAGCCTCTATGAACTCGAAATCGCCATGGCGCAGGTGCCGAACCCGGCATCGGGCGAGCCGGCGCCACGGCCTTGGCTGGTGGATCGCCTGTTCCGCAATCTCTTGACCGACGTCACCGGCAACACCCACCGCTCGGAGATCTGCATCGACAAGCTGTTCTCTCCCGACGGTCCGACCGGCCGGCTAGGCCTTGTGGAATTCCGCGGCTTCGAAATGCCCCCCAATGCCCGCATGTCCCTCGCGCAGCAGGTGCTGATCCGCGCGTTGATCGCCCGGTTCTGGACCGATCCGCTAGAGGGCAAGTTTGTACGCTGGGGCACGACGCTTCATGACCGCTTTATGCTGCCCCACTTCATCTGGCAGGACTTCCTTGATGTTCTGGCCGACCTTGAGCACCACGGCTTCCGGCTTGATCCCGCCTGGTTCGCCGCTCAACTGGAGTTCCGCTTTCCTTTCTGCGGCGAGGTGGAATACGAGGGCCTGCGCCTTGAACTTCGCCAAGCGCTGGAACCCTGGCACGTCATGGGCGAACAGGGTGCAATTGGCGGCACGGTGCGCTTTGTTGATTCATCGGTCGAACGGCTTCAGGTGAAACTTGAAGGTACCAATCCTGACCGCTACGCCGTGTGCTGCAACGGGCGCCCCCTGCCCCTGCGCAAAACCGACGCCGCCGGCACGGCGGTTGCGGGGGTACGCTTCAAGGCCTGGCAACCTGCCTCGGGGCTCCACCCGACACTGGAGCCAAACGCCCCCCTCGTGCTCGACATCTATGATCGCTGGACCGGACGTCCCGTCGGCGGCTGCGTTTATCACGTCGCTCATCCCGGCGGGCGCAACTACGACACTTTCCCCGTCAACGGCAACGAGGCTGAAGCGCGCCGCCTCGCCCGGTTCGTGCCCGGCAACTACACTGCTGGCGGCTTTGCACTGCACGAGGAACAACCAGCCGACGAATTTCCGCTGACACTGGACTTGCGCCGCCCCGCCAATCTGAACTGAGCACCGCTCTGGGACGCTGAACGACAACAAGGCTGCTCGCTAGCTGGTTATCATTAGCCATCTGAGGCGCCAGCTGAACCGCACTTAGATCCTTCTGGCTAGGGCGGAGAGGAGATCACCGGAACCAAGTCGTTCCATCGCCGTTATTTGATCACGCACAACAAAGCGTGATTGCCGGTCGATCCTGTTGGAAAACCTGGCTTTCACATGGAGGGCATCGTGAACAATTCTGTCCGCAACTTGAGCGAGCATGCACGCCACAGGGCACCGGCATGGTCAATCGAGGGCCATGATGGGGAGACTCACTATTCCGACGTGCTTAAAGCTTTGTCGCCTGCGTTCTTTATCTTGACCGTCGCTGCCGCTTTGATGCTCGCCATTCTTTAGCGGCCAGCGGCGATCGGAACTTTAGCGTCACTTAAAGGAGAGTTCCCATGACGTTAGGCACTATTCTCATCATCATCCTCATCTTGTTGCTGATCGGCGCGCTGCCCAATTGGGGCTATTCGCGCGGCTTTGGCTACTTCCCCTCCGGCATCCTCGGCGTGATCCTCGTGATCGTTCTGATCCTGGTGCTGATGGGACGGGTCTAACCCTCCCAGCTCAACCAATATGGCGCAGCCAATTAAATTGGCCTCTGCTCAAGCAGGACGCGCCTTGCGAGCCGGGAAGTCCCCTCCCGCGCTTGCCCTGTCACCCCGATGCCTTGTCGCGTCGGGGTGTCTTTCCCATTTTAGCGGGCCGCACACCGGATCAACCCGCAATCGTCAACTCCAGAGAAGGACCGCCTCATCATGGCCAACACTACCAGCACTGATCTTCCCCCGGGCGTCCGCAAAGTCGGCGCGGCCTCAGCAGCAGAAGACGCAATCCCCGCGGCCTCCAAGGAGCAACAGCTCGAGCAGCAGGTCAGCCAGCTCCAGAACGATATTCGCGATATTGCCGCAACATTGGCCCAGCTGACCGGAGAAAAGGTCACCGAAGCGCGCGGCATCGCCGAAACCGAGATGCACCGCCTCAAGCGCCACGGCCAGAACGCTCTGGACGAAGTGCAGGATCAGGCCGGGGCGCTTGAGGAAAGCCTCAAGCAGACCATCCGCGAGAAGCCCTTCACCGCCGTGGCAAGCGCCTTGGGCGTAGGCTTCATCCTGGCGCTGCTGAGCCGGCACTAACAGCATGAACATGCTCGTGCCGCTTGCGGCCCTGCTCGGCATCGAGCTTGAGGCAATAACCGGTCGTGTCCGGCAGGCCATTATTGCTTACGCGATAATGGGCCTGTTCGGGCTGATCGCTTTCGGCTTCCTGCTGATCGCGGGCTATCTGGCCCTGGCCGATTGGCTGGGCGCCGTGCCCGCAGCCTTGATCTGCGCCGGGGTAGCGATCGTGCTGGCTTTCGCCACCTTCATCGTGATCCAGGTTAGCACCGCCCGCCGCGAGCGCGAACAGGCGGAAAAGCGGCGGGCTGCCGAGGCCAGCGCCTTTGTCACCACCGCGACGGTGACGGCCTTGCCTGCCTTGTGGAGGTCCTCGGCCTTGCGCAACATCGCCCTGCCGGCGGCAGCCGCTGCCGCAACCTTCCTGTTCAGCCGCCGGCGCGGCAAGCGCACCGACGAATAAGCACCAAGCGCGACGCCCCTGGCGTCGCGCTTCAGACTTCCTCGGGCAGCGGCATCCAGATGCTGGCTTCCACGCCAGCCGGGTTGAACTTGAGATCGACCTTGCTGTCGAGCACCTTGGCAAGGCTCCGTTCGATCAGTCGGGCCCCCAAGCCATATTCTGTGGGCGTGCTGACTCTCGGACCGCCCCGCTCACGCCAGTTCAGCGACAAGCCGCGCACCGGCGTATCGGTGATCTCCCAAACAATGTCGACAACCCCGTTCTCGCTCGCCCAGGCGCCATAGCGATGGGTATTGGTGGTTAGCTCATGCAGGATCAGCCCCAGACCAAGGGCATGGTCGGCCGGCAACATGATGTTCTCACCCTCGACCTTGGCCCGGTCCGGCTCCTCTAGAAAATGTGGACCGAACTGCGAGCCGATCACCTCATACATGGTCACGCCCGACCAATCACGATTGGCGAGCAGCACATGGGCGTCCGAGATGGTTTTCAGCCGGCCCGAAAATGCCTCGATGAAACTTTGCGGATCCGGGTTCTGCCGGATGGTCTGGCGCGCTACCGATTGGATCATCGCCAGCGTATTCTTGACCCGGTGATTGAGCTCACGCAGCAGCAGCCTGGTATTGTCGGCACTGAGCTTGTTTTCCGAGATGTCGGTGCTCGCACCCATCAGCACCAAGGGCCGACCATCGGCGTCGCGCTGGTAAACCCGACCGCGCATCGCCAGCCAGCGCGTCGCATCCGCTGAGCGCGCTTCGACATTGAAGTCAGCGCCTTCTTCGAGGCTACCCTTGATCTCCTCGCGCAAGCGCTCCTGATCATTGGCATGAAGAGCGTCCAACACCTGCTGCGCATCGATCGCCTCGTTATCGGGCAATCCATACATGCGCCGGAATGTATCGTTGCAGGTGATCTCCCCGCTCGGCACATCCCAAACCCAGCTGCCCACCTTGCCGGCTTCCAGCGTCAGGGCGTGGCGCCATTCCTCCCGGATCAATGCTGCAGCCGTGCGCGCCCGCACCCGCGCCTCATCCTTGAGCGACAAAAGGCTGGAGACCACGCCCGCCAGATCGACCAGTTGCGCGAGTTGGTCGGGGTCAACCTCGGAGCGTGGCTGGGTGTCTAGGACGCAAAGCGAACCCAGGCGTTGCCCCCGCACCACCACCGGCGCGCCGGCGTAAAAGCGCACCTTGGGCGAACCCACAACGAAGCGATTATTCTCGAAGCGCGGATCGGCCGCGGTGTCGAGCACGACGAGCGGCTCGGATCCTGGCTCGGCTAGCGTATAGGCGCAAAAGGAGGCCTCCACCTCGCTGCCTTGCAGGTCATCCACGCCAAAACAGGAGCGAAACCATTGCCGCTCAGCGTCAAGCAGCGGTAGGAGCGCGAACTTGGCTCCAAACACTCTGGCAGCAATGCGGGTGAGGCGATCGAAATCGGCGTCGGGTTCGCCATACAGCAACTCAAGGCTTTCGAGCACTGCAAGTCGTTCAGGCTCTTCGAGAACTTGCCGAACGTGAGAAGGAAAAGAGCGTTGATTATCTGCCAATGTTTGTCCCGTTACCGGTTGCGGCAAATGGTGCAACGACTAGGCCGCACATCCATCAACCCAACCAAACGACCAGGGTGGTATTTGGTTGCCAATATTCTGCAATCATTCGGGAACCTGCATCGCCGGCTGCGGCAGCAGCACCGGCAGGCCGCCGGGATGAACCCGCAGTTTTACCAGTTTATCCAGCCGGATCAACTCGCCATCGATCACAGCATGGGCACCGCGCTTGCGCTTGGGAAAATGCAGCACCGCTTCTTCGACCAGGGTTGAGGTAACCAGCGGACTTGATTGCCAGGTGCCGCGAAAAACGTCGACTACCAGCTTGAGCAGGGCCCAGCTCGACATGGGTTCGGCGACATAAACGGCCAACAGGCCGGCATCCAATTGATCCGGATGCGGCAGCGGGCCGGAGCCGATGGGATTGTTGGAAACGACAATGCCCGACGCGCGCCGCCGCTGGCTCCCGGTGGGCGTATGCAGATCCACTTCGAAGTTGGGGGGCCGCACCACCGTCGCGGCCACGGCCCGGAGACTGGCGAAAATCTTGCCCAGCCGGCTCCGGTAAACCATGTCTTCGCGAATGCGCACCAGCCTGGCATGGACGCCCACATTGAACTGGTAGACAAAGGCGCGATCATTGGCGCTGCAAACATCGACCTGCCCGATAGTGCCCGCGGCAAGTGCCTCAAGCGCTTCATGCAGGTCCTGCGGCACTTTGAGAGACCGGGCAAACAAGTTCATGGTTCCAGCGGGAAGTACCGCCAGTGGCACCTTGGTGGCAAAGGCCACCCCCGCCGCTGCAGAAACCGTGCCGTCCCCACCAGCGGCCATAATGACGTCGACCCCCGGCGTTTCCGCCACGCGCCAAAGCTCACCCTGGACAGCTTTGCCACCAACCACCCGGCACTCGAGGGAATGACCGTGCTCCGCAAAAATCGAGATTGCCTCAGTGCTGAAGGCATCAAGGTCCATGGTGCGCAGCGTACCGCCATCCCGGTTCAGCACGGCAATTATGCGCATCCCCAGCCCTCTCAGCTGTGTGTCGGGTTTTCGGCAGAGTCTATCGTCGGCAGCGGCACCGAGATCTTCATACCGCCTTCTTCGCGCCGCTCGTAAACCGGCACGCCGCCAAACTGTGCGGCCAGTTGCTTGACGATAACACTGCCGAGCCCACCCTCGCCCATGTCTTGATCCGGCGCAATGCCCACCCCGTCATCAGCCACCGCGAGCGTGGGCACGCCATCCTCCGAGCGCCGCAGCCGCACCGAGATTGTGCCACCCTGCCCGTCCGGAAAAGCATGCTTGAGGGCATTGGTGACCAGTTCGCCGACCAAGATGCCGATCGTGGTGGCATCCCTCGCTCCAATCACGAAGGGCTCCACATCCCCTTCGATATGGACCACCCCTGCATTGGCGGCAGTCAGCTTGAGATCATCAAGCACCGCTTCCATGAACTCATCGGCCCGGGCGGTTTCCAGATCGTCGCCCAAGCGCAGCCGCCGATGCGCCGACGCAATGGCGTGCACCCGGGAACGAGCCGACTCCAGCGCTCGTTGCACCTCGGGCGATTTCGAGCGCAGCATCTGCAGCCCCAGCATGGACGACACCGTCGCTAGGGAATTGCCGATGCGGTGATTGGTGTCCTGCAGCAGCGCTTCCACGCGTTGCCGTTCATGTTCGGCATGGGCGCGCGCTTCCTCCAGCGCCTGGGTGCGTTCGCGCACATGCCCTTCGAGCACCTCGTTTTGGGATTGCAGCGCCGACTGCCCATGGGCCAGCGACACGACCATGCGCTGGGAGCGGCTAAACAGCGAATAAGCCAGGATCGCCGCTGCCGCCAAGGCGGTAATCACCGCACCCACCAGCCAGCGCCGCGACGTATCGATGGCACGGTTACGCTCGCCCAGCCGCTGGTTTTCCTCGCGGATAAACTGCTCGAGCGACTCGCGAACCGAATCCATCAGCCGTGCCCCCATGCCGGTTTGCGTGAGCGCTTGCGCCTGATCGGCCCGCATGGTCCGCACCAGTTGCACATTGCGTTCCATTTCAGCGGTGCGCATCGCGATCTCGGAGGCGATTAGCGCCATCCGCTCGGCCTGGTTCGGGCGATCCTTGGTCAGCGCAGCCAGCGAGAGCATTCGGGTTTGAATTGCAGCACTCGCCCGGCGATAAGGATCAACGAAGCTTTCATCGCCCGTGAGCAGATAGCCGCGCTGGCTGCTTTCCGCCTCCGCCAGGGCGTTGGTGAGCTCACGTGCCTGGTTGCGCACCTCATAGGTGTCGATCACGTCGCGCAGTTGCCGATCAATGCCCTGCATCATCACGAGGGCAGCCGCCGCGGCCAACAAGACCAGAGCCAGCGAGGCAAACACGGCCAGCCTTTGTATTGATCCGCGCGACGATACGACCGTTCCGGTCTGACTCAACCTGCCCTCACTTCAACATGCGCTTGGCGCGGCCCCGGCACGCTCTTGGGTAATGGGGGTGGCGGTTTTGAGGCCGATCCTCAGATAAACGGCCGATTCGGCTCCACTGTCCCGTCCCAATCAGCCAATGCCATCAGCCCATCGGGGTCCAGCACGTCGCACGCCCGGTCGAGCCATCGAATCAGCATGCGGTCGGCCAGCCGGCGTAGCGTCTTGTTGGTATGCACGATGGACAAGCCCAGCGTATCGGCAACATGGCTTTGCGTTATCGGGATATGCAGCGTGCGCGACGGCGCAAGGCCCACCGAAGCGGCGCGGTGATAAAGGAACGCAATAAGATAGGCCGCCCGCTCCGTGGCACTACGCCGGCCTACGCTGAGCAGGTGCTCATCGAGCATCCGCTCTTCGCGTGCCGCAAGCCAGGTGACGTCAAAGCCCAGCCCCGGATGATTGCGGAACACCTCGTCCAGCCGATTGCGCTGGAACACGCAGAGCACCATGGGCGACAGCGCTTCTACGGAATGCTGCATTTCCCCCAGCACGGAGCCCTGCAGCCCCACCAGGTCTCCCGGCAGCACATAGTTGAGGATTTGCCGCCGCCCGTCCGGCAGGGACTTGTAGCGGAATGCCCAGCCCGACAGCACCGTATAAAGGTGGGCGTTGTTGACGCCTTCCGACAACACTGTGGTGCCGGTCTCGGCGATCAGCTCGCCCGTCTTGAAGGTGGAAATGAATTGCAGCTCGCCAGGGGAGAATTCGCGAAAGCGCGGCATCGCCCGCAATGGGCATTGCTGACAAGGCACCCGTCGACCGGAACTGGGCAGAACGAGACTCAAACAACACCGCGAAAAGCAAAGGGGCCCCTTGGCGGGCTAGCTAAGGGTCGGCCCCCTCACATGTCAAACTTTAATGACAGGATTCGCGCCGGGAGCCATTAGAGTGGCTCACATTATCGGATCGCCATGCTCACCGGCCAAACTGTTCTCGTTGTCGAAGAAGAACTGCTCATCGCGCTGGACATCCAGCGTGTGCTGGAAGCTTTTAATGTTGGTCAAACAACCCTGGCGCATTCCGTCGATGAAGCCCTCGCGCTCCAGGACCAGTGGAGTTCATGCGCCTTGGCGATCGTGGATCTCAAGCGCGCCTCCCCCGATGAGCTGGCGCTGTGCGAGGGGTTGCGCGGGGCCGGAGTCCCCTTGGTGTTCACCACAGCCGACTACATCACTGCTCGCGGCGTTCCTGGCATGAAGGATGTCTCGGTCGTGCTCAAGCCCGTGCCCGAGCAAAAATTGACGAGCGCCATTACAGGGGCGCTCGCCGGTCGTTCCTAGAACGAGTGGTTGGACGTGGTTACCTGCGTTGAGACCGCGTCGGGACCGAAATCGGCTTCGCCACTGATCTTGAGGATGTCCTGCAGGCGCGTGCGCGCACGGCTGACCCGGCTCTTCATGGTCCCCACGGCGCAATCGCATATTTCTGCGGCTTCCTCATAGGAAAAGCCTGAAGCACCGATCAGGATCACCGCTTCGCGCTGGTCATCGGGCAATTGGGCCAGTGCCTTCTTGAAATCCTGCAGGTCCATGGAGCCATATTGCGAGGGATGGACGGACAGCCGCTCGGTGAAGGCGCCATCGCTGTCCTGAACCTCACGGCCGCGCTTGCGCATCTGGCTGTAGAACTCATTGCGCAGGATGGTGAACAACCAGGCCTTGATATTGGTGCCCATCTCAAAGCTGGATTGCTTCGCCCAGGCCTTCATGACGGTATCTTGCACCAGGTCGTCGGCCTTGTCGTGCTTGCCCGTCAGCGATACGGCGAATGCACGCAGGCTCGGCAAGGTCGACAGCATCTCTCGCTTGAAAGAAGGAGCCTCAACTTCCATGCCGTTATTCTCCGCCATGTTGAGGATTCTTGCGTGATTGTGCCTGCTCAGCGCTGTCGAGTTTCTCAAGAAGATCGAGCAATTGCTCGGGTACGCCCTCGTCTTGAACCGCGCCATAGAGCGCACGCAGACGCGAGCCGATGTCCGAATTCGGACCCAAGCCGTCCTCCGCCCGCCCCTGCATACGCATACGTTGCTGGGACACAAAATTATCCTTTATCATGCCTATAAAACTGATCCGATTTGCCCACTAGGTCGGTAGAATGCACCGTCCTCAAAAAAGTTCCAAGCCATTGGAACTTTCATTTCACCGGTCCGTTTATTCGGATCGTGGCCACCACAAGCTTCAAGCGTCATTTGGGAGTTGTTAATGACTTTGTCCACGCGGATCGCTCCGCACTTGCCGTATCTGCGGCGGTTTTCCCGTGCAACCACGGGTTCTCAAACCTCGGGCGACGCCTATGTTGCCGCCACCCTGGAAGCTCTGATCGCGGACATCTCATTGTTCCCTGAAGCGTCAAACGACCGGATTGCGCTTTATAAGCTCTTCTCTGCCCTGTTCTCGTCTTCGGCCGTCAAGGTTCCCGAGCCTGCCTCCACCTTCGCCTGGGAGCAGCGCGCTGCCAGCAACCTCGCCAACCTTGCCCCCCGCCCCCGCCAGGCCTTCCTGCTCGTGGCTGTCGAAGGCTTCACCCATCCGCAAGCGGCGGAAATTCTGTCCGTCTCGGACGCCGAATTCGCCGCGCTCCTCGACGAAGCTTCGGTCGAAATCTCCCGCCAGGTTGCCACCGAGATCATGATCATCGAGGATGAGCCGCTGATCGCGATGGACATCGAGCAGCTGGTGGAAAGCCTTGGCCATAAAGTGGTCAGCGTTGCCCGCACCCACAAGGAAGCGGTCAATCTCTTCAACCAGACCAATCCCCGCATGATCCTGGCCGATATTCAGCTCGCCGATGGCAGCTCGGGTATCGACGCGGTCAATGACATTCTCAACACCCATTCGGTCCCCGTGATTTTCATCACTGCCTTCCCCGAGCGGCTGCTGACGGGCGAGCGTCCCGAACCAACTTTCCTCGTGACCAAGCCCTTCAACCCCGACATGGTCAAAGCCCTTATCAGCCAGGCTTTGTTCTTTGACGAAGGTTCGCGCGCTGCAGCCTAAGGGTACTGCAAACCATTGATCGGGCCGGGTTTTCCCGGCCCTTTTTTGTGCCTTGCAGGAACCGCGCTATCGGCCACCCGTTACCATTGCATTGGCAGGTCCGGGAGCAAACCCATGCTGTATTACGCGCTTGTCTTCCTTGTCATTGCGGCGTTGGCCTTCATAATCGGCTTCGGCGGGTTCGCTGGCGCGATGGCCGGTGCCGCGCAACTTCTGTTCTTTTTGTTCCTGGCGCTGGTCGCCAGTTCTGTCGTCGTCGGCCTTATGCGGCGTGTCTGAAGCATCCTAGGCGATCCTTGCAAGCCAAAGGCGTACGCTGTTTCAGCGCCTTTGGCTTGCGAGGCAGCCGCAAATAGTGAGCAGTTAACGCCATGCCGAGCACCTCTACCGAGCCCCCCGAAGCTCTGCGGCTGCGCGCCTTGTCTGCCGGACTGGCGGGGCAAGGGATCACCATCTTGCACCACAACTCTCAGGGCCGTTTCGATCTGGCCGAAAATCTTCCCTCCGCCTGGGCCAACTGCCCGATCATTGGCAGCACCGAACGGGAGCTATTGCCCGAATCCGTCGCATCAAGCTTTGCCGAGGCCGTTGCCGATTGCCGCGCCACCGGCCAAGTGCAAACCAACACATTCGAGCTGCCCGACGGCTCCCGCCGCCGACAGTTCGAGGGTCGGTTCCTGCCCGACAGCGATGGGGTCATCATCGTCCTCAATGATATCACCGACGAGCGCAGCCGCGAGGCGGCCATCGCGGCGCTGCTGCGTGAAGTCAGTCACCGCTCCAAGAACCTCCTTGCGATCGTGCAAAGCGTCGCGATGCAGACCGCCCACCACAGCGGGGGCATCAAGGACTTCCTCGACAAGTTCCGCGGCCGCCTGCACGCCCTTTCCAGCACGCAGGACCTTGTGACCGAAAGCAATTGGCAGGGCACGCACTTCCAGTCGCTTGTGACCTCACAGCTCACCCGGGTGAGTTCGGGCATGCTCAAGGAGATGCGCCTGACCGGAGACAATCCCCTGCTCGGGCCCAACGCTGCCCTGCATATCGGTCTCGCCATCCATGAACTTGCCGCCAATGCCGTCTTTCACGGCGCGCTTTCGGATGGCCAGATGGGGCATGTCTGGATCGACGCACAGGTAAGCCAAGAGGACGAGCAGCCCCCATCCCTCCTCATTGAGTGGCAGGAAACGGGCATCGACACCGAAAAAACCCGCCAGGCGCCCCGCTTCGGCACCATGGTGCTCGAGCGCATCGTGCCGCTTTCTGTCGGGGGCACCGCCAGCTTCACCATCGACGAGGACCGGCTGAGCTACCGACTGCGCGTCCCGGCCGACCAGTTCGGCGCTTGAACGCAGTCATGCAGCCGCAAACACGCGTTTTCCCTTGCTTATTGCCGTGGATTTGCATTTCTTGATTGCGAATTGAGGAGCGAGCCTCAAAAACGAGCACATGACCAGAGCGGCTGCCGGCCGCCACGGACCCAAGGTAAGTATGACGCAAACTCAGCCCGCTGGGGCTCGATCCCCGGTGGTGCAACTCCAGGACCTGCATAAATCCTTCGGCGCACTGGAAGTGCTCAAGGGCATTTCCTTTGCCGCTTATGAAGGCGAGGTCATTTCCCTGATCGGCTCGTCTGGTTCGGGCAAGTCGACGCTGCTGCGCTGCATCAACATGCTCGAAGTGCCCGAGCGCGGCACTGTTTGCATCGACGGTGAACCTATTGCCCTGCGCGGCGAGGGCTCGCATCGCCGCATCGCCAATGAAGAGCAGATCCGCCGCATCCGCTCGGAGCTCGGCATGGTGTTCCAGTCCTTCAATCTCTGGGCGCATATGACGATCCTCCAGAACGTCATGGAAGCGCCGCTTGTGGTGCAGAAGCGCGGCCGCGCCGAAGTGGAAGCCGAAGCTCTCGCCATGCTGGATAAAGTAGGCATCGCCGATAAGGCCATGAGCTACCCGGCCCAGCTTTCGGGCGGCCAGCAGCAGCGCGCCGCCATCGCCCGCGCCCTCTGCATCAATCCGCGTGTCATGTTGTTTGATGAACCGACCTCGGCACTCGACCCTGAATTGCAGGTAGAGGTTCTGCGCGTCATCAAGGTCTTGGCTGATGAAGGCCGCACCATGATCCTTGTGACCCATGACATGGAATTTGCCCGCTCGGTCTCGGACCGCGTTATCTTCCTGCATCAGGGCTGCATCGAGGAAGAAGGCACGCCCGAGGAGGTCTTCAACTTCACCAAGTCCGCTCGGCTCAGGCAATTCTTCAACGCTGCCCAGCACAGCTAGGCAGCACATCAGCGAAAACGGAGACGACAATGAAAAAATTACTGCTGGCGGCGCTCGCGACCCTGTCGCTGTCCGGAGCCGTTCAAGCCCAGGAAACCCTGCGCATCGCCACCGAGGGTGCTTATGCCCCTTGGAACTACCTCGATGACTCCGGCGCTCCTGCTGGCTATGAGATCGAGTTGGGCAATGCCATCTGTGAACAGGCGGGCCTCACCTGCGAGTGGGTTATCAATGATTGGGACTCCATCATCCCCAACCTGCTTGCCGGCAACTACGACCTGATCATGGCGGGCATGTCGATCACCGATGAGCGCCGCGAGTCGATCGGCTTCACCGACAACTACTTCCCACCCGATCCCTCGCGCTTCGCTGCCCCTGCCGGCGCTGATCTGGATTTCGCCAACCTCAGCGGCGTGCGCATCGGCGTTCAGGGCGGCACCATCCAGGCCGCTTACGCCGAGCAGAACATGGCTGAAGGCAATACCATCCTGTCCTTCACCACTGCCGATCAAGCGATGGCCGATTTGGCCGGCGGCAATCTCGACGTCATCTTCGCCGATGGCGCCTATCTCGAGCCAGTCGTGAATGCCTCGGGCGGGGGGATCGAGTTCGTTGGCGAAGATGTCCTCATCGGCGAGGGCATCGGCGGTGGCATCCGCAAGGAAGATACCGAACTCAAGGCAACGCTTGATGGCGCCCTTGCGGCCCTCAAGGCCGACGGCACCGTTGACGAGCTGATCGCCAAGTGGTTCGAAGGCCGCGGTCCCTACTTCGCCCAATAAACCATTGCTCCGGGGCAGGCACCCTGCCCCGGCTTCTCGCCAAGTCTCCTCCTCTTGCCCGGTCAGCCCTTATCTATGAGCGAAGACATCGGCTTCTGGCTGGCTTATCTGACCAATGGCAAGCACCTCACCTGGTATGCGAGCTTCCAGTTCACGATCTTTGCCGCCCTGGCCGGCGGCACTCTGGCCGTGATCTTTGGATTGCTCGGGGCCACATTCCGCAATTCGCGCTTCCTGCCGTTGCGGCTTGTGGGTGGTTTTTACGCCAACATCGTGCGCGGCGTACCTGATGTGCTGTTTTTTCTGTTTTTCCCCCTGGCCTTCGAACAAGGCGTAGAGTGGCTGCTGGCCAAGCAGGTTTGCTCACCCGAGGACATCGCGGCCCAGGCTGCAGCCTGGCCGCCCTGTCCCGGCGCAAACTGGCTCCTGGGCACACCCGAATACCTCGTCCTCGCTTCCGTCTCACTCGGGCTGGTTTACGGCGCATTCGCGAGCACGGTGATCCACGGCGCCCTGCGCTCTGTGCCCAAGGGCCAGCTCGAAGCCGCTCAGGCCTTCGGCTTTTCGGCCCGCCAGGTGCTCTGGCGCTTTCAGATCCGCCAGATGTGGGTCTATGCCCTGCCCGGCCTTTCCAATGTCTGGATGCTGATCATCAAGGCGACATCCCTGCTGTCCTTGCTACAGATCGCCGACATCGTCCTGTGGGCCGATCGGCTCGGCGCCCCCAATTTCCTGCCCACCGTCGGGCTGGTGCATGACGATTGGCGCTGGCGCTATTACCTCGTTCTCTTCGTCTTCTATATCCTCGTGACCTTCCTGTCCGAAAAGGCCTTTGCCGCCATTACCCGGCGCGTCGGCCGTGGCATCATCAGCGAAGGTCACAGCTGATGGAGCGCTTTTTCGCTGAACTGGCGCTTTTCCTGCCGGCCGTCTGGTTCAACATCTATTTTGCCGCCGCCTCCATCCCCATCGGCTTTGGCATGGCGATCCTGCTGGCGCTGGGGAAGAACGCGCGCAATGCGCTGCTGTCCCGCCTTTGCCGCGGCTATATCTACGCCTTCCGCGGCTCCCCGCTCTTTATCCAGTTCTTCATGTTCTATTCGCTGGCGCTGTCGCTCAATATCAGCGTTTGGAAGCCATGGGGCATCTCCTGGCTGGTGCTCCATCCCCTCTTCATCGGCCCGGTGGTACTGACCCTCAATACCGCCGCCTATACCGCCGAAATCTTCTATGGTGCCCTGCGCGCCGTGCCGCGCGGCTCGGTGGAAGCCGCCCGCGCCTTTGGCATGAGCCGCTGGCAACAGTTCCGCTCCGTCATCTGGCCCAGCGCCATCCGCCTGGCCTGGCCGGCCTATACCAACGAGGTCGTCTTCCTCTTCCACGCCACGGCCATCGTGTATTTCGCGCTGCCGGTGATCGGCCAGCAGAAAGACCTGATGATCACCGCCAAGGAGTTGTTCGAGCGCGACTACAACGTCTTCCTCCACTTCTCGGTGGCCGCGTTGTATTTCCTCGTGGTCTCCCTCATGGTCTTTTTCGTGTTCGACCTCGTTTACCGCCGCCTGATGCGGCACATGCCCAACCAGCCCAAGCTGCGCTTTGCCCCCAAATGGATGCGCTAAACCAATGACCTTCGAGCTCCACCGCAACACCCTTTCCGGCGACATCCCCGGCACCAGCACCGAGCTCTTCTGGTACACGGCCGGCCCTGCCGACGCGCCCCGCGCCGTCCATCTGCAAGCGGCCCTCCATGCCGATGAACAGCCTGGCACCATGGCGCTGCATCACCTTTTGCCCATGCTGCGCGACGCCGATGCCGATGGCGCCCTGCGTGCCCGCTTCACCATCTTCCCCTCGGTTAACCCGCTCGGGCTCGCCAACCGGTCGCTGCGCCACCATATCGGGCGCTACGACACCGAAACCGGGGTCAACTACAACCGCCGCTGGCCCGATCTCTACCCGCTGGTCGCCCCGGCCCTCGCCGGCCGGCTGAGCGACGACCCCACCGCCAATATCGCCGCCATCCGCTCAGCTGTTGCCGCCTGGATTGACGAACAAATCCCCAGCTCCGCCGCCCAACACCTGCGCCTTCAGGTGCTGCGGTCCGCCGCGGCGGCCGATCTGGTGCTCGATCTGCATTGCGATGACGACAGCCTCAAGCACATCTTCACCTCGCCCGAACTGATGCCGGGCTTGCAGGACCTCGCCGACTGGATGGGCGTTGCCGCGACCCTTACGGCCGAGGACAGTGGCGGTGGCTCCTTTGATGAGGTCTTCCCCTCGCTCTATCGCAAGGCGGCGGCGGCCAACCCCGGCCACCCCGTTCCGGTGGCCGTCGAGGCCGCAACCCTTGAATATCGCGGCCGCGCCGACAGCTTCGACCATTTCGGCCGCCAGGACGCTCTGGGGCTGTTCAATTTCTTTGCTGGCCGCGGCTTGATCGACGCAGCGCCCGCGGCAGCACCCGTTCCTGCTCCCGGCCCCACGCCCTTTGAAGCCACCGAAGTGCTGCGCGTCGATGCGCCCGGGCTCCTCGCCTACCGGCTCGAGCTGGGTGACCATGTCGAGGCCGGCCAGCCCGTGGCCGATCTCATCGCCATGGATGGCCCGGAGGCCTTCATGGCCCGCCGCCCGATCCTCGCCGGAACGAGCGGCATCGTGCTCTCGCGCGTTTCGGCCAAATATGTACGGCGCGGCGCGGGTATCGCCAAGATCGTCGGCACCACCATCCTGCCCACCCGCGCCGGCGCCTATCTTCTGGAAGACTAGCGCGCCGCTAGTCCCAGTTCCCGATGCTCGAACGCGGTCATCACCCCGCGCAGTTCCGCCAAGCCCTTCATGCGGCCAATCGTCGGGTAACCCGGCTGCGCCCGCCGGTTGAGGTCATCGAGAATATCCTGCCCATGATCGGGGCGCATGGGAATGGTGTGGTCGCTCCGCCCGGCAATGCGCCGCCGGTTTTCCTCGCGCACAATGGCCGCGATGAGGGCCACCATGTCCACATCCCCACCCAGATGCTCGCTCTCGAAAAACGAGCCCATGACGTCGTCGGTGTCCCGCTTGACGTTGCGCAGATGCAGGAAGTGCACCCGGCTTCCCAGCCGCTCCATCATGCCCGGCAGGTCGTTGTCCGGCCGTGCCCCCAGCGAACCCGAGCACAGCGTCATGCCATTGGCGTGGCTGTCCACCGCCTGCAGGATGGTGGTGTAATCCGCTTCGGTCGACATCACCCGCGGCAGGCCCAGCAGCGCGAACGGGGGATCGTCGGGATGGCAGCAGAGCCGCACGCCCAACTCCTCGGCCGTCGGCACCACTTCCTCGAGGAAGTCGATGAAATGGGCCCGCAACTGTTCGGCGCTGATCTGGCCATATTCCGCCAGGTGGGCGCGCACATCGTCGAGCGTCATCGACTCCGTTGAGCCCGGCAGCCCCATGGTCACATTGCGCGCCAGTTGCTTTCTGCTGTCCTCATCCAGCTCGGCAAAGCGCCGCCCGGCCTCGTCGACAATGGCATTGCTGTAGTCGGCGCCAGCGCCCGGCCGCTCGAGAATATGAATGTCGAAGGCGGCAAAATCATTGATGTCAAAGCGCATGCAGGAAGCGCCATTGGCGACGGTGAAGCGCAGGTCGGTCCGCGTCCAATCCAGCACCGGCATGAAATTGTAGCACACCACCTCGATGCCGCTTTCCGCCAAGTGGCGCAGCGAAATCTTGTAATTGGCGATATGCTCGCGCCAGTCGTTCTTCTGTTTCTTGATGTCTTCGGAAACCGGCAAGCTTTCCACCACGTCCCAGGTCAGACCCGAAGCCGTGCCATCCTTGCGGGTGCCGATTTCCTGGTGCCGCTTGCGGATCTCCTCGGGCGTCCACACCACCCCATTGGGTACGTGATGCAGCGCGCTGACGACACCTTGCGCGCCAGCCTGGGTGATATCGTCAATGCTGGTCAGATCCTGGGGACCGAACCACCGCCAAGTTTGTCGCATTCCACACTCCCACTTGTATGGTAGCTCAATGCCATAAGGGGGTTAGGGACGGAAGGCCCTATGCGTTAGCGCAGATCTTTATCATAGACAAACTTGGGCATGTTCCAGTGCCAAATCAGCGCGGCAACGCGAAACGCAAAGCCGAAGGAAGCCGCCGCGACACTGACCAGTTCCGCGTTCAAGCCTGCCTTGAGCCCCAGGTAATATACCGCAGCTGTCGCCAAAGACACGGTCGCATAAAGCTCACTGCGGAAGACCAGCGGAACGTCGTTGCACAACACGTCCCGCAGGACGCCGCCGACGATGCCGGTCACCATGCCCGAAACCAGCACGATGATGGGATGGCTGCCCGATTGCATCGCCACATTGCAGCCGATGATGGTGAACACCACGAGACCCAGCGCATCCAGCAAGAGGAACGGCCAGCGCAGCCGGTCGACAAATTGCGCCAGGGCAATGGTAAGGAGTGCCGCTCCGCAGGCCAACAACAAGACATAGGGGTTGGCCACCCAGTACAGGGGATAGTGTCCCAACACGATGTCGCGCACCGTACCGCCGCCAAGCGCCGTCACGCAGGCCAACACGCAAACGCCGAACCAATCCATGCTGCGCTGCCCAGCCGTCAACGCAGCCGTCATCGCCTGCGCGGCGATCGCGACATAAGAAAGCAGGGTCAGCATGAACGGGCTCCGAAGCGCAAGATGCGCTCCGGCACGTTACAGAACCTAGTCCTCATGTCCAATGCGGCGGGACGCCCGCCGCCTCGGGACCTAGATATGGATGGCGCCATCACCCAGCGACAAGGCCGCTTCGCGCACCGCTTCCGAGAGCGTCGGATGCGCATGGGTCGTGCGGGCCAGATCTTCGGCGGCGCCGGAAAATTCCATCAGCGTTACCAGTTCGTGGATCATCTCGCCGGCATTCTTGCCCACAATATGGGCGCCCAGCACGCGATCGGTTTCCACATCGGCCAGGATCTTGACGAAGCCCTGGGTCGCCAGCATCGCCTTGGCACGACCATTGGCCGTGAAGGGGAATTTGCCAATCTTGTATTCGATACCCTCGGCCTTGAGCTCGTCCTCGGTCTTGCCGACGCTCGCAACTTCAGGATTGGTGTAAACCACGGCGGGGATGGCGCCGTAATTGACGTGGCCCGCCTGCCCGGCCAGGATCTCGGCCACGGCAATGCCCTCGTCCTCGGCCTTGTGCGCCAGCATCGGCCCTTCGATCACATCGCCGATGGCATAGATGCCCTCGACGGAAGTCTTGTAATGCGCATCGACGCGCACGCGGCCGCGCTCATCGAGCGCCACGCCCGCTTCTTCGAGCCCCAGCCCTTCGGTGAACGGCTTGCGCCCAATCGCCACCAGCGCCACATCGGCTTCCAGCACCTCGGCCTCGCCGCCCTGCGCCGGCTCGACCCGCACCTGCAGCGCAGCGCCTGATTTGTCGACACCAGCAACCTTGCTCGACAGCTTGAACTCGATGCCCTGCTTGGCGAGAATGCGCTGGAACTGGCGCGCCACTTCGCTGTCCATTCCCGGCAGGATGCGGTCGAGATATTCCACCACGGTGACCTTGGCGCCAAGGCGCGCCCAGACCGAGCCAAGCTCAAGCCCAATCACCCCTGCCCCGATCACCAGCAGCTTGCTTGGCACCTTGTCGAGCGTCAGCGCGCCGGTCGAGGTGACCACGCGCGTCTCGTCGATCTCGATGCCCGGCAGGTTGGCAGAAACCGAACCAGTGGCGATCACAATGGCCTTGGCCTCGACCTCGCTGGCCTCACCGCTTTCCGGCGTTACGCGCACCTTGCCCTGGCCGACGATTGAGCCGGTGCCGCGCAGCACGGTGACCTTGTTCTTCTTGAACAGATAGTCCACCCCGCCGACATTGCTCGCCACCGTATCGCTCTTGTGCTTCATCATCTGCGGCAGGTTGAGCTTGGGCGCAGGAATGTCGATCCCCAGTTGCGCAAAGCCATGCGCGGCTTCATCGAACAGCTCGGAAGCATGCAGCAGTGCCTTGGAGGGAATGCAGCCGATATTGAGGCAGGTGCCGCCCAGCGTCGGCCACTTCTCCACCACGCCGACCTTCATGCCCAGCTGTGCCGCGCGAATGGCTGCCACATAGCCGCCCGGGCCCGAGCCGATGATGATGAGGTCGAATATATCTGCCATAGTGATAGCCCCAAAAATCCTGCAACTGCTGTTCAGCCCCAGTCACGCTGGCGGCCTGCGGCTAGATGTAATGTCGGGGAGGAGATTTAACCACCGCTAGAGCGCGGAAAAGCCTCGCCGGACACTGTCGTCTACTAGCGGGAGTCGCGGCAAAAGCGAATTGGCAAAACGCAGCACTCCCGCTGCCCATGCCAGCCTCAACGCGAGGCAATTTCCTGGGCCCGCTTGAGCGGCTCGGGCAATTGCTTGTCGATATCGAGCTCGCCGCTTTCCACCCGCTCGAGAAAGCTTTGGCAAAAGGCCCGTTTGTCGTCGGCGCTGTTATAAGCGCTCATGATCTGGGTGCCGCCATAAGTCTCGGCCGCCTCGAGCTGGCCCGGCTCCCCGCCCCCAAGCCGCGCGATCACCCGGTCAGCAAGGTCCAGAAAGCCGATATTGCGCAAATACCAGTTGTCGCGCGCCGTCTCATAGGCGCTGTTGAGCCCGGTATTTTCATAGCAATGGGTGGTCATCGCCGTAACGATCGCTTCCGAGCCGTGGAACGCCATCAACTCGCCCACAAGGGCGGGATCGGGAACAGCAGTCGCTGGTTCGATGGCCTCCTGCGCCCAGGCAGAAACGGGCAGCAACAGGCACAAGGCAATGACAGGGATCTTCTTCAAACACTCAACTCCACACTGCAACGCCCCAGCCCCTGTAGAAACCGGTTAGAGCTTAGCAAAGCGTTACCCGCCACCCGCCCCACGCCAACGTGACCACATAAAACAAAGGCCCGCCGAAGCGGGCCTCCATTCAAGCCTGTGATTTGTGGCTCAATCAGAGATCGAGAACGAGGCGCTCGGGCGCCTCGAGGCTTTCCTTGACGCGCACAAGGAAGGTCACCGCTTCCTTGCCATCAACGATCCGGTGATCATAGCTCAGGGCCAGATACATCATCGGCCGAACTACAACCTGTCCCCCGACCACAACCGGGCGCTCCTGGATCTTGTGCATGCCCAGGATGCCCGACTGCGGTGCATTGAGGATCGGCGTCGACATCAGCGAGCCGTACACACCGCCATTGGAGATGGTGAAGGTGCCCCCCTGCATGTCGGCCATGGACAGCTGCCCGTCGCGGGCCTTCTTGCCCAGTGCGTTGATCGACTTCTCGATCTCGGCAATGCTCATCTGGTCGGCATCGCGCACCACCGGCACCACGAGGCCCTTATCGGTGCCCACGGCCACGCCGATATGGGCGTACTGCTTGTAGATCAGCTCATCGCCATCGATCTCGGCATTGATCGAGGGGATTTCCTTGAGCGCATGCACCACCGCCTTGGTGAAAAAGCCCATGAAGCCAAGCTTGACGCCGTGCTTTTTCTCAAACAGCTCCTTGTACGAGGCGCGCAGGTCCATCACCGGCTTCATGTCCACCTCGTTGAAGGTGGTGAGCATGGCCGCGGTGTTCTGGGCATCCTTGAGGCGGCGCGCAATGGTCTGGCGCAGCCGGGTCATTTTGACCCGCTCTTCGCGGGCGGCATCGTCTGCCGCGACGGGCGCCCGCGCAGCCGCTGGCGCTTTGGCTTCGGCGGCAGGAGCCGCGCCGACACGGCTGACCGCCGCCAGCACGTCTTCCTTGAGCACTTGCCCGCGCTTGCCCGAACCGTTGAGATCGCCCGTGCCCAGATTGTTCTCGGTCATGAGCTTTTGGGCCGAAGGGCTGGCCGTCGCCGAACCGCCACTGGCCGCCGGAGCCGGAGCTTCGCGGCTGGTCTGGTGACCAAGCGCCGGATCGGCCTGACCAGCAGCAGGGGCTGCGGCCGGCTTTGGCGCCTCGGCTGCCTTGGCGGCGGGAGCTGGCTTGGCAGTTGCCGTCGCACCGGCAGCGCCGATCGCACCCAGCAGCGCACCCACATCGACGGTATCGCCGGGCTGGGCCGCAATCGCTTCGAGCACGCCGGCGGCAGGAGCCGGCACTTCAATGGTCACCTTGTCGGTTTCCAGCTCCACCACGGGTTCATCGGCGGCGATCGCATCGCCCACCTTCTTGAACCATTGCCCGATGGTGGCTTCGGTAACGCTTTCGCCGAGCGTCGGCACGCGGATTTCTGTCGACATTGTCAGTCCCTTATTGTGCGAAAGCTTCGTCGAGGAAGGCTTGCAGCTGTGCCAGATGCGTACGCATCAGGCCCGTGGCCGTGGAGGCCGAAGCCGGGCGGCCGGTATAGCGCACCCGCTGGCCATTGCGGCCCATCTGGTCGAACACCCATTCCACATAGGGCTGGATAAACGCCCAGGCCCCCATATTCTTGGGTTCTTCCTGGCACCAGATGATCTCGGCATTGCCGAAGCGCCCGAGTTCATCGAGCAGTGCCTTGGCCGGGAACGGATAAAGCTGCTCGATGCGCAACAGATACACATCATCGATGCCGCGTTTTTCGCGCTCTTCCAGGAGGTCGTAATACACCTTGCCGGTGCACAGGACGACGCGCCGGATCTTATCGTCCGCTACCAGCTTGATGCTGGTCTTGGGTGCACCGGGCGCTTCGGCATCGTCCCAAAGCAGGCGATGGAAGCAGGAGTCGGCGCCCATCTCAGCCAAGCCCGAAGTTGCCCGCTTGTGCCGCAGCAGCGACTTGGGCGTCATCAGGATCAGCGGCTTGCGGAAGTCGCGGGTCACCTGCCGGCGCAGCGCATGGAAATAGTTGGCCGGCGTCGTGCAGTTGGCGACCTGCATATTGTCTTCCGCGCACAACTGCAGGAAGCGCTCGGGACGCGCCGAGGAGTGCTCGGGACCCTGCCCTTCATAGCCATGCGGCAACAGCATCACGAGGCCCGACATGCGGAACCACTTGCGCTCGCCCGAGGAGATGAACTGGTCGATCACCACCTGAGCGCCGTTCACGAAGTCGCCGAACTGGGCTTCCCAGATCGTCAGCGCCCGGGGCTCGGAAAGCGAATAGCCATATTCAAAGCCAAGCACCGCTTCTTCCGAGAGCATCGAGTTGATGACTTCGTAGCGGCTCTGATCGGGAGCCAGGTTGTTCAGCGGCGTAAAGGTCTTGCCGTCCACCATCTGGTCGTTGAGCACGGAATGGCGCTGGCTAAACGTGCCACGCTCCACATCCTGGCCCGACAGGCGCACCGGATGACCATCCGTCACCAGCGTGCCAAAGGCCAATGCCTCTGCAGTCGCCCAGTCGATGCCCTCGCCCGACTCAATCGCGGCGAGCCGGTTATCGAGGAACCGCTTGACCGTCTTATGGACGTTGAAGCCCTCCGGCACCTTGGTCAGCGCGGTGCCGATCTGGTGCAGGCGATCCACTTCGACGCCGGAATGGCCGCGACGCGGACCTTCCTGCTCGGCCGGCTTGAAGTTCTTCCAGGCGCCATCGAGCCAGTCGGCCTTGTTGGGCCGGTAGTCCTGCCCTGCCTCGAACTCGGCTTCGAGCTTGCTGCGCCATTCGGCCTTGAGCGCTTCGATTTCCTCGGCGGTGACGAGGCCTTCCCCGATCAGCTTGTCGCCATAGATTTCGAGCGTGGTCTTGTGCCCGCGGATCTTGGTGTACATCAGCGGCTGGGTGAAGCTTGGCTCGTCGCCTTCGTTGTGACCGAAGCGGCGATAGCAGAACATGTCGATGACGACCGGCCGGCCAAAGCGCTGCCGGAACTCGATCGCGACCTTGGTGGCAAACACCACCGCTTCCGGATCATCGCCATTCACATGCAGCACCGGCGCCTCGATCATCTTGGCGACGTCGGTCGGATAGGGCGAGGAGCGCGAGAATTTCGGGCTCGTGGTGAACCCGATCTGGTTGTTGATGACGAAATGCACCGAACCGCCGGTGCGGTGCCCTTTGAGACCCGAAAGCCCCAGGCATTCGGCAATCACGCCCTGCCCGGCAAAGGCGGCATCGCCATGCAGCAGCAGCGGCAGCACCATGGAGCGATCGGGCTTGCCCTCGGTCGCGATGTTGATGAGCTTGCCATCGGGCGAGATATGCTGGTCCTGCTTGGCGCGGGCTTTGCCCAGCACCACGGGATCGACGATCTCAAGATGGCTTGGATTGGCGGTCAGCGACAGGTGCACCTTGTTGCCATCGAACTCGCGGTCCGACGAAGCGCCCAGGTGATACTTGACGTCGCCCGAGCCTTCCACGTCCTCGGGGTAGAACGCGCCACCCTTGAACTCGTGGAACAGCGCGCGATGCGGCTTGCCCATGACTTGGGTCAGCACATTGAGGCGCCCGCGGTGGGCCATGCCCAGCACGATGTCCTTGATGCCGAGCGCGCCGCCGCGCTTGATGATCTGCTCAAGCGCCGGGATCAGCGCTTCCGAGCCATCAAGGCCGAAGCGCTTGGTGCCGGTATATTTCACATCGATGAACTTCTCGAAGCCCTCGGCCTCGATCAGCTTGTTGAGGATGGCCTTCTTGCCCTCGGGGGTGAAGGTGATTTCCTTGTCCGGCCCTTCGATGCGCTCCTGGATCCAGGCCTTAGCCTCGGGATCGGAGATGTGCATGAATTCGATGCCGAGCGTGCCGCAATAGGTCCGCTGCAGAATGGCCAGCATCTCGGGGACGGTGGCGTATTCCAGCCCCAGATAGTTGTCGATAAAGATCTTGCGGCTGTAATCGGCCTCGGTGAAGCCATAGCTCTGCGGGTCGAGCTCGGGCGCGGCTTCGCGCACCTGCAGCTTGAGCGGATCGAGATCGGCATGCAGATGCCCGCGCATGCGATAAGCGCGGATCATCATGATGGCGCGAATGGAATCCTGGGTTGCCTGCACCACATCCGCAGCGCTGGCCGCCGGAACGCCGGCAGCTTCGGCCTTCTTGGTGACGGCCTTTTCGGTCTTGACGGCGATCTCGCCCCAGTTGCCATCAAGCGCGCTGACCAGCTCGCTACGGGGGCTCTGGGGCCAGTCCGTGCGGCCCCAGCTCGGGCCCTCGGCGCTCTTTATGGCGTCGGCATCACTGTCTTCGAGTTTGCCGAAAAAGCTCTTCCAGGTCTCGTCGACACTGTTTGGATCGGCTTTGAAGCGGGAATACAGCTGTTCGATATAGTCGGCATTGCCCCCGTAAAGAAACGAGGTCAGCAAGAACGTGTCGTTCTTTTCCTGTCGTGTCATCGCTTTTATGCGAGGCCCGAGCCCCGCCATCCTTCTCAACAAGCCGGCCAGCCCGGCTTACCTGTAGTCCGAATACGAAGCCTTAACCGAGTTTCGTGAGCATCTTGTTAAGCGAGACGGCGCCTAAAAGCGCCGCCATTCGGCTCACTTGCAGGGTCCCTAGCATCACTCAATGGCGAAAACGGGACCGATCCTGGGGTAAACCCCCATCAGCCCTTGAGCACTTCCGCCAAGGTCTTGCCAATTCGCGCGGGGGACTTGGATACTTTGATCCCCGCTGCTTCCATGGCCGCAATCTTGTCCTGCGCGCCGCCCTTGCCGCCCGAGATCACCGCGCCAGCATGGCCCATCGTGCGCCCGGCTGGTGCGGTCAGGCCCGCGATAAAGCCGGCCATCGGCTTTTTGCGGCCGCGCTTGGCTTCATCGATCAGGAACTGCGCCGCGTCTTCTTCGGCCGAACCACCGATTTCGCCGATCATGATGATCGACTTGGTCGCATGGTCGGCCAGGAACATTTCGAGCATGTCGATGAACTCGGTGCCCTTCACCGGGTCGCCACCTATACCCACCGCCGTCGTCTGCCCAAGACCCTCATTGGTGGTCTGGAACACTGCCTCATAGGTAAGCGTGCCCGAGCGCGAAACAATACCCACCGAGCCCTTGGAGAAGATCGAGCCGGGCATGATGCCGATCTTGCATTCCTCCGGAGTCAAGACGCCGGGGCAGTTCGGGCCCAGGAGGCGCGACTTGCTCTTTTCGAGCTTGGCCTTGACCCGCACCATGTCGAGCACCGGAATGCCCTCGGTGATGCACACGATCAGTGGGATTTCAGCATCGATGGCTTCCTCGATGGCCGCGGCAGCGCCCGGAGGGGGCACATAGATCACCGATGCGGTGGCGCCGGTGCGCTCCTTGCCTTCGGCAACCGAGGCGAACACGGGCAGCGACGCCGAAGCATCGAGCCCGCTGGTCCAGGTTTCCCCGGCCTTCTTGGGGTTAACACCACCCACCATCTTGGTGCCGTAATAGGCCAGCGCCTGTTCGGTATGGAACGTGCCGGTCTTGCCGGTCAGCCCCTGCACGAGGACCTTGGTGTCTTTGTTGACGAGAATGGACATGGTTTGGGCCTACGCTTTAATCGTGTGGGGGGATCAGGCGGCCTTGACCGCGGCGACGATCTTCTGGGCAGCGTCGTCAAGGTCATCGGCGGAGATGACGTTGAGACCCGACTGGTTGAGGATCTCCTTGCCTTCCTTGACCCGGGTACCCTCGAGGCGCACCACCAGCGGCACCTGCAGGCCCACTTCCTTGACCGCAGCGATCACGCCTTCGGCGATCACATCGCAGCGCATGATGCCGCCAAAGATGTTGACGAGGATGCCTTCCACTGCCGGATCGGCGGTGATGATCTTGAACGCTGCCGTGACCTTTTCCTTGGTCGCGCCACCGCCCACATCGAGGAAGTTCGCCGGCTCGGCGCCATAGAGCTTGATGATGTCCATAGTAGCCATGGCAAGGCCCGCCCCGTTCACCATGCAGCCGATATTGCCATCAAGCGCCACATAGGCCAGGTCGTACTTGGACGCCTCGATTTCCTTTTCGTCTTCTTCCGAAAGGTCGCGCAGTTCCTTGAGCTCGGGGTGGCGGAAGGCGGCGTTGTTATCGAAGCTCACCTTGGCGTCGAGCACCCGCAGATGACCATCGGTCATCACGATCAGCGGATTGACCTCGAGCAGGCTCATATCCGTCTCGACAAACGCCTTGTAGAGAATGGGGAACAGCTTGGCGGCATCCGCCTTGGCGTCGCCTTCGAGGGCCAGCGCATCGGCAATCTTGGCCACATCGGCTTCGGTCACGCCCGTCTGCGGGTCGATGGCCACCGAGATGATCTTTTCAGGCGTGTGCTCGGCAACCGCTTCAATATCCATGCCGCCTTCGGTGGACACCACGAAAGCCACGCGGCTGCTGCTGCGATCCACCAGCAGCGAGCAATACAGCTCGCGTGCGATGTCGGCACCGTCTTCGATATAAAGGCGATTAACCTGCTTGCCCGCATCCCCGGTCTGCTTGGTCACGAGCGTGTTGCCCAGCATCTCCTTGGCGAATGCCTTCACCTCCTCGATGGAGCGTGCCAGCCGCACGCCGCCCTTGGCATCGGGCCCAAGTTCCTTGAACTTGCCCTTGCCGCGTCCGCCGGCATGGATCTGCGACTTGACCACATAAAGCGGCCCGGGCAGCTTCTTGGCCGCGGCTTCCGCCTCGTCAGCCGAATAAATCACAACGCCTTCAGCCACGGGCGCACCGTAGGACTTCAGCAGCTCTTTGGCCTGGTGTTCGTGAATGTTCATTTGCTTGAACCCTGTGTGGGGCACCTGATGGTGCTCTGGGGGCTATCCGCCGCGGCGGATAGCGTGGATGTCGAGAACCGGAGCGCAGCGTACGTTGAGTACGTGAGCACCGGAAGCGCAGAAATCTGCGCTAGGCGCCCGGCGGGAGCGCTCGGAGTACCATCAGGCCAGCTTGGGTGCGATCTTCTTACAGGCCTCGATCAAGCCTTCGACGGCGTCCACCGAGCTGTCGAATGCCTTCTGCTCGGCGCCATTGAGTGCGATCTCGATGATCTTTTCGGCGCCATTGGCCCCGATCACCACGGGGACGCCGACATAGGTGCCCTTGACGCCATATTCGCCATTGAGGAACGCGGCAGCAGGCAGCACGCGCTTCTTGTCCTTGAGATAGCTCTCGGCCATGGCAATGGCCGAGGTTGCCGGGGCATAAAAGGCCGACCCGGTCTTGAGCAGGCCCACGATCTCGGCACCGCCATCGCGGGTGCGCTGGATGATGGCGTCGAGCTTTTCGCGGCTCATCCAGCCCATCTTGACGATGTCGGTCAGCGGAATGCCCGCCACGGTGGAATAGCGCGCCAGCGGCACCATGGTGTCGCCATGCCCGCCCAGAACGAACGCATTGACGTCTTCGACCGAGACATTGAGCTCATCGGCGATGAAATGCACAAAGCGCGAGCTGTCGAGCACGCCGGCCATGCCGATCACCTTGTTGGTGGGCAGGCCCGAGAACTTCTGCAGCGCCCAGACCATGGCGTCGAGCGGGTTGGTGATGCAGATCACAAAAGCGTCGGGTGCGTATTTGGCAATGCCCGCGCCCACCTGCTCCATGACCTTGAGGTTGATTTCGAGCAGATCGTCGCGGCTCATGCCGGGCTTGCGCGGCACGCCGGCGGTGACGATCACCACATCGGCCCCTGCGAGGTCCTTGTATTCGGAGGTGCCGGTGATCTTGGCGTCATAGCCTTCCACCGGTGCAGACTGGGAAATGTCCAGCGCCTTGCCCTGGGGCACGCCATCGACGATGTCGAACAGCACGATGTCGCCCAGGTCCTTGAGCGCTGCCAGATGCGCGAGCGTTCCGCCGATCTGTCCCGAGCCGATAAGAGCGATCTTTTTGCGCGCCATAAGCCTCAATCCCCACTGCGTTGAATTGGCGCACCTCTTAACCCTGTCGCGCAACAGGGGCAAGTGAACCCTTCGTCTAAACTCCCCCTCATCCCTTGCCCATGGGGGAAGCCCCCATGCCGAGCGGGCATGGAAGGATGCGCAGAAAACCCTGCACCGCAGCCGCTGATCGAAGATCATATACCGGGGTGCCACCGGCTGCGCTAAGCACCGCTTCGTCCCTGTCTCCGAACACGCGCTCATAGCTCCAGGCGCTGCGCCACAGGCCAAGGTTAACGCCCTCACGGCGCCACAGCCGCCACAGCCGCAGCAATCGCGGCAGCTTGAGGCGGATCACGCAGTCTGCACGGGCAACTCTGTCCCCATAGGTTCGGGTATTACCGCCCTCGATAATCCAGCGCGGCAGCTCTGCCGCAGCCCGGACATCTTGGTCGATGGTATCAGCAGGCCGAAGCTTGCCACCCCTGTCATGCACAAATTGGTCAACCGAGATCACCGGCAACCCGAGCTTGGCCGAAATTTGGCCTGCCAACCATGTCTTTCCCGCACCCGGCGCACCAATGATCATGATGCGTTCCATCTCAGTGCTCGGCCACCCCGACGTCGCGCAGCGCCTTGCCTAGGTATTCTTCCGACTGCATTTCGACCAGCCGCGAGATCGTGCGCTCGAACTCAAACGCCGTGCGATCATCCCGTCCGAGTTCGGCGAGCGGCACCGCAAAGCTCGCGCCCAGCTTGACGCCGCGGTCATAAAGATTGTCGATCAGCAGGATAAAACGTTTGGCCCCATCGCTCTTCGTGCGGTCCATCTGCGGCACGCCATCAATGATCATGGCGTCATAACTCTGTGCAATCCGCACAAAGTCGCGCGAACCCAAGGGCTTCTCGCAGAGATCGGCAAAGCCGAACCGGGCAGCGCCGCGTGCCGCGAGCGGCACGGCAATTTCGCGCCCGGTGCTGTGGATCGTGGTCGGCCGCCCCGCCTCGCCACCGGTCAGGCGCAACCATAACCGATCCATCGCCGCCTTGGTTTCCGGCCCGGTCCCGAAGGCAAATACCTGCTGGCCAGCGAATTTGAGCCGCCGGTAATCCTGCTCCGCGTCGAGCGACGCCACCGTCGTGTACTGTTTGAGCAACGCAATGAACGGCAAGAACAACTCGCGGTTGAGCCCATTCTCATACAGCCGCTCCGGCACCACATTGGACGTGGCCACCAGCGTCACCCCGCCCGCAAACAGCTTTTCAAACAGCCGGTTGAGCAGCATGGCATTGGTGATATCGTGCACATGAAATTCATCGAGGCACAACAGCCGCAACCCACCCTTTAGGATGGGCCGCACCACCGCTTCCACCGGATCGCTATCATCACCCTTGGCCTTGGCGCGCTTGCGGAACGCGGCAATGCCCGCGTGGATCTCGTCCATGAAGGCATGGAAATGCACCCGCCGCTTCTGCGGGATTTCCACCGCCTCGTAGAACAGATCCATCAGCATGGTCTTGCCGCGTCCCACCTCGCCATAAAGGTAGAGCCCCTTGACGGGCTGCGGCTTGTCGAGCCACCGGGCCAGAAAGCCTCCGGAAGCCGAAGCGTCGAGCGCAGTGGCAATACCGTCCAGTAATCCCGCCGCCTGTTCCTGGGCGGGATCGCGGCTCAAACCGCCACGCGCGACAAGCGCCGCATAAGCAGCGCTCACCGGCCCCGACTGGGACGATGCGGATGGGTCAGGCTGGCTTGGCAAGTCAGGCGCGATCAGCGCTGCATGGAAATGGCTTGGCCGCCGCCCAGCGTACCGATATAGCGCCCGCCGCTCGGTGCAAGGAACGCTGCGATATTACCATTCTCATCATAGAGCTGCAGCTGCGAGCCGACCTGCTGCCAGCCGCCCACCGAAGCAAGGCCCGGCACGCCGCAGCCCGGCGCCGATGCGCGGTAATAGCTGGTGCCAGTCTTGGCGGTCATGGGCAGGTTGAGCCGGCACTGCGTCGGCCCGGCCTGCACGGTCCAAACGCCCTCGGGGCCGGCAGTAAAGCCGCCAGACGCAGCGGGCGCCGCGCCATTGGGCCCAAGTGTTACAAACGAGCTGTTGGAAGCCGTCTGGGTGGACGCACCAACCGGCGGCAGCGATGAAACGCCCCCAGCCATGCCTGGAGGGGTGCTGGGAACGCCGCCCAACACGGGCTGACCCGACAGCCCGGGAGCGGGCGCGCCGGTCGCGCCGCCCAGCGCCGGCAGCGTGCTTTGCTGCACGCTCGAAGGCTGCACCGGCTGCAACTGCGCCGGGGCGCCGATCGTGTTGAGATTTGCGGTGTTGGAGGTTGAAGAGCAACCGGCCATCAAAAGGGCCACCGCCGCCAAACCCGCTGCCGATACCGATCCGCGCATCCAAGCCGCCATGAAGTCGCTCCTGCCCGAAGGCCTGCCTAAAGGTTAACAATGGGCGCGCTTATAGCCAAACCACTGGTGTGACACAATCGCCCGCTTCGCGTGGACCACCATTCACTGATGTGGCAGTTTTAAGGCCCCTGCATTTCCTTCAACAACTCGCGCGCCAGAAGGGTTGCGTCCCCCGCCTCCTCTTCTGGCACCTGCACCGGCACGCCGCGCGGCCCGAACAGGCCCCGCACGCCCGGCAATCCGCCTTCCCCGCCTTCGAGCGGATGAAAGCCATGCGCGCGCAGCGCCACCACCAGGACCCGCGCCTGGGACAGGTCCTCGACCTGGGCTATCGTTTCGAACGCCATCGCCGGCTCCTTGTTGCTGCCGCGATTGTGCCGTTCATCCCCGCTCGCCGCAACCCCGCCCCGCCGAAGCGGCAGCGAACTCAAAAGCACCGCCTCGGCACTTGCCATCTTGCGGGGGAAGTGTTGCTGTGGTCGGTAAGCCATTTCACCTGCTGGTGATTTGCACATGGGCAGCTTCGGCGCTTTGCTCGGGCACAGCCAGCCATGGAGATCTGATGGGCGCCTATATTCTTCGCCGCCTCCTGCTGATGATACCGACCGTGTTCGGCATCATGGCGATCTCGTTTCTCGTGGTCCAGTTCGCTCCGGGCGGCCCGGTGGAGCAGGCGCTCGCCAATCTGAGCGGCCAGAACAGCTCCATCGCCGAGCGCGTCACCGGCAGCGCAGGTGGCGATTTCGCCGCCCAGCCCGGCGCCAATCCTGGCGGCAATAACTCGGTATATCGTGGCTCACGCGGCCTGCCGCCGGAACTCGTTGCCCGCATCGAGCAGCAGTTCGGCTTTAACAAGCCGCCGCTCGAGCGCTTCGGCACCATGCTGTGGAATTATCTCCGCTTTGATTTCGGCGAGAGCTATTTCCGTGACATCTCCGTGATCGACCTCATCCGCGAGAAAATGCCCGTTTCCATTTCACTCGGGCTCTGGATGACGCTGATCTCCTACGGCATCTCCATTCCCCTCGGCATCCGCAAGGCCATCAGCGACGGCTCGCGTTTCGATGTCTGGACCTCCACCGTCATCATCGTGGGCTACGCCATTCCCGGCTTTCTCATCGCCATCGCGCTGATCGTCCTTTTCGCGGGCGGCAGTTTCTGGTCCGCCTTCCCCTTGCGCGGCCTGACCTCGCCGGGCTTTGAGAACTTCCCATGGTGGCGCCAGATTCTTGATTACGCCTGGCACCTCGTCTTGCCCATCACCGCCATGGCTCTGGGAGCCTTTGCGACGACGACCCTGCTCACCAAGAACTCGTTTCTCGATGAGATCGGCAAGCAATATGTCACCACGGCCCGCGCCAAGGGGCTGACCGAACGGCAGGTGCTGTATGGCCATGTCTTCCGCAACGCCATGATGCTGATTATCGCGAGCTTCCCGGGCGCCTTTGTCGGCGCCTTCTTTGGCGGCTCGCTCCTCATCGAAACCATCTTCTCGCTCGATGGGCTGGGCCTGCTCGGGTTTCAGTCCGTCGCTAACCGCGATTATCCTGTGGTCTTTGCCACCCTTTATATCTTCTCCCTGCTCGGCCTCGTGATCAGCCTCCTCTCCGACCTCGCCTATATGTGGGTCGATCCCCGCATCGACTTTGAAAGCCGCGGCCTATGAGCGAAATGGCCGAACAAGCTGCCGTGCTCGAGGCGCCCCACAATCGCTGGCTGTCGCCGATCAATAAGCGGCGCCTCGCCAATTTTCGCGCCAACCGGCGGGGCTTCTGGTCGCTTTGGATCTTCCTTGTCCTCTTCATCCTCACGCTGGGCTCTGAATTCATCGCCAATGACAGGCCCATCCTCGTCTCCTACAAGGGCGAACTGCTCTTCCCCGCCTTTGTGGATTATCCCGAATCCCAGTTCGGCGGCTTTCTTGCCGTCACTAATTACCGCGATCCCTTCATTGCGGACGAGATCAAGGCGAATGGCTGGGCAATCTGGCCGCCCGTGCACTTCAGCTACGCCACTGTCGACAGCTACCTGCCCTATTCCGGCGCCGTCGCGCCCAGCTGGACCATGGACCGCGCCGAAAACTGCGCGCGCTATCCCCTGGGGGTCGATGATCCCGAATGCAATCTGGGCAATTACCACTGGCTGGGCACCGACGACCGCGGCCGCGACGTCCTCGCCCGCCTGCTCTATGGCTTTCGCATCTCCATCCTCTTCGGTCTCGTGCTGACCATTGCTTCCTCCATCATCGGCGTCGCCGCCGGTGCGGTGCAGGGCTATTTCGGCGGCTGGACCGATCTCCTGATGCAGCGCTTCATCGAGATCTGGACCTCGATCCCCGCCCTGTATCTGCTGCTGATCATCTCGAGCTTCATAGCCCCAAGCTTCTGGGTGCTGCTTGGCATTCTCTTGCTGTTTTCTTGGGTCGCGCTCGTTGGCATCGTGCGCGCCGAATTCCTGCGCGGCCGCAATTTTGAATATATCGCCGCCGCCCGCGCCCTTGGCGTCGGCAACTGGACCATCATGATCCGCCACCTCCTTCCCAATGCCATGGTCGCGACCCTGACCTTCATGCCCTTTATTCTTTCGGGCTCCGTCGCCACCCTGACCTCGCTGGACTTCCTCGGCTTCGGCCTGCCCCCCGGCTCCCCCTCGCTGGGCGAACTGCTTGCCCAGGGCAAGAACAACCTCCAGGCGCCCTGGCTCGGCCTCACCGGCTTTTTCACCATCGCCTTGATGATGACCCTCCTCGTCTTCATCGGCGAAGCCGTCCGCGACGCCTTTGACCCTCGCCGGACCCTGGCATGATAGTCATTGTCCCCACCGATATCCGTGAGCTTCGCTCCACCCCCTCCCCCTTGAGGGGAGGGCCGGGGTGGGGGTTGAGGCCCCGCCGCAAACTCGGCGTGTGTGCTGATACGCCGGTGCCCAAACGAGCGGTCCCCTCCCCCTTGAGGGGAGGGCTAGGGAGGGGGGCCATCAACGAAACACGGCGGCCGCAACCAGCACCGGCATCCCGCCATCCGACCACTCAAGCCACCAATCACCACCATGAGGAGGCCACCCCATGACCCCTCTCCTCTCCGTGCGCGACCTCACCATCAGCTTCGGCCCTGCCGATGCTGCCCACAACATCGCCTTTGATATCGCGCCAGGCGAAACCCTGGCGCTTGTCGGTGAAAGCGGCTCGGGCAAATCCGTCACCGCCCTGTCCATCCTCAAGCTCCTGCCGCCCAGCGCTAGCGTTGCGGGAAAAATCCAGCTCGGGGATACCGACCTCGTTTCCGCCTCCGCCGCCGAGCTCCGCTCCGTGCGGGGCAATCGCATCTCCATGATCTTCCAGGAGCCGATGAGCTCCCTCAATCCCGTGCACACCATCGAGCGCCAGATCGGGGAAGTGCTCGCCGTGCACCGCGGCATGCGCCCCAACGCTGCCCGCGCCCGCACCCTGGAACTGCTCGATCAGGTCGGCATCCCCGATCCCGCCGGTCGCCTCGCCTCCTATCCGCATCAGCTTTCGGGCGGCCAGCGCCAGCGCGTGATGATCGCGATGGCCCTCGCCAACGAGCCGGACCTCCTGATCGCCGACGAGCCCACCACCGCGCTCGACGTTACCGTCCAGGCGCAGATCCTGACCCTCCTCAAGCAGTTGCAGGCGCGGCTGGGCATGGCCATGCTCTTTATCACCCATGACCTCGGCATCGTCCGCCGCATCGCCGACCGGGTCTGCGTCATGCAGGCCGGCGAGATTGTTGAAACCGGCGCAGTCAAAGCCCTCTTTTCTGCGCCCCAGCACCCCTATACCCAGCGCCTCCTCGCCGCCGAGCCCAAGGGCGCTCCGCCGCCGGCCCGCCCCGATGCACCGATCGCGCTTGAAGCCAAGGACCTGCGCGTCTGGTTTCCGATCAAGCGTGGCTTGCTGCGCCGCACTGTCGGCCACATCAAGGCAGTGGACGGGGTCGACCTGGCCATCCGCCAGGGCGAAACCCTTGGTGTTGTCGGTGAAAGCGGCTCGGGTAAATCCACCCTGGGTCTGGCCCTCCTCCGCCTCATCGCCTCGCAGGGCCGCATCGTCGTCCTCGGCAACGAGGTGCACGAACGCTCCTGGCGCGCCATGCGCCCACTGCGCGCCGACATGCAGATCGTCTTTCAGGATCCTTTCGGCTCGCTCAGTCCGCGCCTTTCCGTTGACCGCATCATCGGCGAAGGGCTCGAAGTTCACGCCCCAAAACTCGACGCCGCCGAGCGCGACCGCCGCGTCGTCCGCGCGCTTGAGGAGGTCGGCCTCTCGCCCGCCACCCGCTTCCGCTATCCCCACGAGTTCTCGGGCGGCCAGCGCCAGCGCATTGCCATCGCGCGCGCCATCGTGCTCGAGCCGCGCTTCTTGGTGCTCGACGAGCCGACCTCCGCACTCGACGTCTCCATCCAGGCCCAGATCGTCGATCTCCTGCGCGACATTCAGGCCCGGCGCGGCCTCACCTATCTGTTCATCTCCCACGATCTTAAAGTCGTGCGCGCCCTCGCCAATACCCTCCTCGTCATGCGCAATGGCAAGGTGGTGGAAAGTGGAGCCGCCGTCGATGTCTTTGCCGCGCCCCAGACGGACTATACCCGCGCGCTTATGGCCGCCGCTTTCGACATCGCCGCCACTGACACGCGTGATCTTGATCCGCCTGCCCCTGTCGGCCCATGACAAACCAGCCTAGAATCCAACCAAAGTTTCTGCCCATGCCCGGAGCCAGCCGATGAAGTTTGCGCCCCTTGTTGCCACCGCCCTGGCCCTGTTCTGCCTTGCCCTGCCCGCCGGGGCCCAGACCCCGACTGGCGTTTGGACCTCATCCTTCATCATGGAAGGCGAGCCCAAATACCCCGATGGATTCCCCCATTTCGATTACGTCAATGTCGATGCGCCCAAGGCCGGCACGGTGCGGCTGGGCAGTCTGGGCGGCTTCGATACCTTCAACCCAATCCTCCCCAAGGGTGAGCCCGCCGACGGCGTCGGCCTGCTGTTCGAAACCCTGCTGACCCCGTCCCTTGATGAAGTCAGCGCCTATTACGGCCTGCTCGCCGAGAGCCTGCAGATCGCCCCAGACTACGGTGCAGTCACCTTCCGGATGAACCCCAAGGCGCGCTGGCACGATGGCCAGCCGGTCACAGCCGAAGACGTGGTCTGGACCTTCGAAAAGAACATCGAACTCAATCCCGACCGCATGCAGTACTATGCCAATATCGAAAGCGCCGAAGTCACCGCCCCCGGCGAGGTGACCTTCACCTTCAACCAGACCGGCAACCGCGAATTGCCGCTGATCCTCGGGCAATTACAGGTGTTTCCCAAGCACTGGTGGGAGGGCACCGACGCCAATGGCAAGCAGCGCGACATCGCCCAGTCTACCCTTGAGCCGCCCTTGGGCTCGGGCCCCTATCGCCTGGCCAGCTTCGATGCGGGCCGCACCATCACCTATACCCGCGTCGACGACTACTGGGGCGCCGACCACCCGACCCAGATCGGCCAGAACAATTTCAACGAATACCGCATCGAGTACTTCCTCGATCTCACCGTGCAGTTCGAGGCCTTCAAGGGCGACCAGTTCGATTGGTGGAACGAGAATTCCGCGCGCCGCTGGGCCACCGCCTATGATTTCCCTGCCGTCGCCCAGGGCCGCATCATCCAGGAACTCTTCCCCCAGGATTATGCCAATTCCGGCCTCATGATCGGCTTTGTGCCCAATCTGCGTCGCGAAAAATTCCAGGACCAGCGCGTGCGCCAAGCCCTCAACTACGCCTTCAACTTCGAGGAACTGAGCAACACCCTGTTTTATGGCCAGTATGAGCGCGTCGACAGCTACTTCTTCGGCCTGCCCTTTCGCTCCACCGGCTTGCCAGAGGGCGAGGAACTGGAAGTGCTGGAATCCGTGCGCGACCTCGTGCCCGCCAGCGTCTTCACCGAGCCCTACACCAATCCAGTCGGCGGCGATCCAACCAAGCTGCGCGCCAATCTGCGTACCGCGCTCGGCCTCCTCACCGAAGCCGGCTATCGCCTCGAGGGCAACCGTCTCATCGATGCCAATGGTCAGCAGCTGAGCTTTGAAATCCTGCTCAACGGCCCCACCATCGAGCCCGTCGCCGCCAACCTCGTCACCAACCTCGCCCAGATCGGCGTCGCCGTCTCGCTGCGCACCGTCGACAGCCCGCAATACATCAACCGCCTGCGCTCCTTCGACTACGACGTAACCTATGCCGGCTGGCCGCAATCCTTCTCGCCGGGCAACGAGCAGCGCTACTTCTTCGGCTCCTCAACGGTCAACGAAGAGGGCTCGCAGAACTATGCCGGCATTGCCGATCCCGGCATCGACGCCCTGATCGACAAGCTTGTGGTCGCCGATGACCGCGCCACCCAGGAAGCCGTCACCAAGGCGCTCGACCGGGTGCTGCTTGCCCATCATTTCGTGGTGCCGTCCTATTCCCTGCGCACCTCGCGCATCGCGCACTGGGACCGCTTCAGCCACCCCGAGCCCCTGCCCGAATTCTCCAGCGGTTTCCCCACCATCTGGTGGTGGGACGAAGCCAAGGCAGCCAAAACCGCCGGTGCTCGCTAGCAAAAAACCGGGCCGGCAACAGCCGGCCCTCGCCGCAGAGCAATCGGTCAAGGGATTGAACCCGCCCTCAACCGCGATTGTCACCCCGGCCTTGAGCCAGGGCCCATCCTGATCTTGCAGAGGGCGCCCCTATTTAACGCCCGCCACGGCACCAAAGCTAAGGGCGAACCCTCCCCTTAAGGGGACGGGGGTGCGGGTGGGGGGGCCCTCAGCAACGCACCGACCTTTCCCGACCCCGGCTCTGAGCCGGGGCCCATTACGAGATCGCTCGGCCAACTAACACAGGCAAGCCCCCTCAATAATCCTTCTCGTAATACACCCCGAGTGCGGATTCGCCGTTCTGTCCAGCAGCGCCCGTCACCTTGAGGTCGTCGGTCACATCGAGATTGATCGTCACCCGGCTCTGCCCGCCGGCACCAGCCTGCACGCCCAGATACACATTGTCCTGGATATAAGTGCCGGCTTGCACGGCCACATTGCCTTCCGCATCGGTGACCACATCGAGATCATCGAGCCCGGCAGCACCGCGCAAGGAGTCTACGAGGCCCCCGCCGCCACCGCCCATCAGTTCGGCCGCCGCGCCCGCCAGCCGCGCCAACTGCAGCGGCGACAGTTCGCCCATTGAGCGCTTGAAGATCAGCCGCGCCAGCACTTCATCCTGCGGCAACACCGGATTGGAGGTGAAGGTCACCTCGACATCCGACACCCGGCCCGCGACCGTGACGAACACCGTAATGTCGTCGCCCTCGGTGCTCGCGACAAAATTGATCACGGGGTCCAGGTCGCCCACCAGCGTGACAATGCCGCTATCAAACACGATGCGCTGACCCAACAGGCTCAACCGCCCGCGATTGAGCTCGAACGCCCCCACCGGCTGAATATCGTTGAGCGGTCCGGTGAGCCGCACCGTGCCCCCCACTTCAGCATCAAGCCCGCGGCCGCGCACAAAGATCTGGTTGGGTGCGTTGACATTGACATCAAGCACGACGCCGGCTGGCCGCGTACGCGGCACCGGTGCCCCGCCGCGGGTGGTCACCTCCGCCCGGGCAAGGGTTTGCGCCACATCGCGCGGCGGGCGCACATGCTCCACCTCGACCAGCGCCGCACCGCCACCGAAATTCTCGGGCACGGTGATATTGGCTTCCTCGACGAGGAGATTGCCGCTCAGCAAAGGCGAACCGGTCAGATTGCCCGTTAGTGCCAGATCGCCCGATGCGGTCGCCACGAACAGGTCGCCATCGGCGTACCGGGCCGAACGCAGCGCCAGCCGCAAATCGGCCGGGAAACCACCGGTCAGTCCCACCGTACCGGAGGCCGAAATCGTACCCCCCGTGGCGAGCTGCGCCCCAAGGCTATTGATCGCCAGCTGCGTGCCCGAAAGGCTCGCCGAGCCGGTGATCCCCACCAGCCGCAGATTGAGCTCGGGATCGACATAGCCCGCATTGCTGGTGGAAACCGAGCCGCCAAATTGCGGCGCCTGCAGGCTCCCCCTCACCTGGGCGTCAAGTTGCACCGTGCCGCTCAACTGCGCGCCGCGATCGGCGACGAAGCGGTTGGCCAGGGTCAGCGGCGCCGCGCCCTGCAAGCGCAGATCGAGCCCCTCGCCCGCCAGCGGCACGCTGCCGCTGCCCGAAACGGTCAACCCGCCCGCGCCATTGGCCTGCACCGACCCAAGCCGCACCACGCCCCCGGCAAAACCGCCTTCGGCGGTCAGCGCCAGCGGGGCCACCCCATAATCGCGGATCGCAGCTGCATTGATCCCCGCCCCGCGTGCGGTAAACTGCACCTGCGGATCGCTGCCGCTGCCGGTAATGCGGGCCTGCCCATCGAGCGTTCCCGCCAGGCCCAAATCCGGGGCCACCGCGTTGGCAATCGACAGCGGCAGGGAATTGACCTCGAGCGCAATGTCGAGCACCTCCCCGGCCGAGCCGGTCGCTGTGATCGAGCCCGACCCAACATCGAAGCGCACGGCCTGCAGCGCAACATTGTTGCCACTCACCTGCAGCACGGTTGGCTGCGCCAGGCGCGCCGAAAGTTCCCCTTGCGCCAGCTGCGCCCGATCTAGCGCCAGCCGATAGCCGCCCTCCACCGGAGCCAGGGATCCCGCCACGTCCACATCGGTGCCCGTCGCCAGCCGCGCCTGTGCGTCAAATGCAGTGGTGTCGCCGGTCTGGTTCGCCGTCGCCTCGAGGGTCTGGATCGTCACCCCCGCTGCCGCGACCGTGCTCGCATTGACCCGGCCATCAACCGCCGGCACTCCAAAGAGATCACCGATCTCGGCGGTAAAATCGGCGGCGCCTACCTGGATATCGTTGATCAGAAGGCCGGAGACATCGCCATTGACGCTGGCATTCTGCTTGCCATCAACACCCGACAACACTGCCCGAGCATTGATCGCGCCGCGCGCTTCCACCAGCGCCAGCGCTGCCGCCACCGAAATATCAGGGGCCGCGACCACGAGATCACCATCGATCAGCCCGCTGGCCACATTGCGCACCAGCCCGCCAGTGATTTCCGCGCTCACAGTCTGGAACGCAATGTTGCGTAGAGCCTGGGTATCGGCATTCACATCCACATCGGCCCCGAGGCTCGAGCGGTGTCCGTCAACGAACGCGGTGCCGGTAACGGCGCCCGCGAGCCGCGCGTCCTGGTATTGCCCGGCAAAACCCAGCGCCGCTTCGCGCAAGGGCCGTCCGGCCAGCGTGCCACTGGGAATGGTGGCGTCAAGATCAAGCGCAATCACCCCCTCCTGGCCCTTGGCGGTGCCCACGACGCTGAGCGCGCCGGTTGCTTCGGGCGAGAGCAGCGCCAGATCGGCCAAGCCGAGATTGAAGGTGAAATCGGCCGCGCTGGACGAGAAGGTGCCGTCCGCCAGTACCTGCACCTGCTCGTTGGCGATGCGGAATTCCTTGGCCGTCAACCCCGCCTCGGTGCGCGCCACCAACCCGGACAAGGCAACCTCGCCCTGCAACAGATTGTCTGCCAACTCGTCATCGATCTGGAGATCGCGCCCGGTGCCGTCGAGTTCGAGCGTGAACACCCCGGTCACCGGCATGACGCTGCCGGTCGCCCGCAGCGTCAGCCCGCCATCGAGCTCCCGCCCAGCCAGTCCCGAAAACGGCGCGATGCTGGCCGTTTCGATCGCGATGTCGCCGGTAAAATCGAGGCCCGAAATCGTGCCCGACAGCGCCGCCGTCAGCGCTTCCCCGACAACGCGCAACTCGGCCAGCTCAACGGGCTGGCCCGCATTCCATAGGCCCGCAATGCCAACGCCGATGCCGTCGCCCAGCGCCGCTTCCACCTCAGGTGAGGCTGCAATGCCGCCCAGCGTGCCATCGCCATTAAAGGTCAGGCGGCGAGTGGCTGGGTCGGACAGATTGGCCGCAACGCCACCAAGATTGAACGCCAGCGTATCCGCTGCAAAGCCCTCGGTCGCGTATTGCGTTACCGAAAAGCTCGAACTCCAGTCCTCGCTGTCGCCCACCCCGTAATCCACTGCGAGCACGGCCGATTGCACCGTAGTTGCGGCGCCCGGCACCGGCAGCGTCACCGGCGCGCCTGTGCTGTCCGCGATATTGGCGCGCAGCACCAACTCACGCAGGAAATTGTCTGGCGTGGTTTGCGCCGAAGCTTCCAGCGCCAATTGCCCGCCGCTCAGCCGCAAGCCACTGATGCTCAACCCGCCTTCCGAGCGCACCAGCGCATCGGCCGACAGCACCGATTCAGCGCCAAAGAAGGGCCGGTAGGGCTCGGCCACCAGCGTCGCGAGGGGCCCGCGCACATCCAGGTCGATATTGTGGCCCTCACCCGTCTGGGTGATCTGGGCGCCGCCCGACAGCGCGGTTTGCCCATTGGCAACCAGCGTCAGCTGCGTTTGCAGCCCGGCCACCGGGCCCGACCCCGTCAGCCGCAGTTCCACCGCCGGCCGCCCATCGATGCGCAACAGATTGGCCAACACGCCGTTTTCCGGCTCCACCAGCGCGAGCGCCAGCTCGATGCTGCTGGTTTCATTGCTATAGGCAACATCGAGATCGAGCGTTCCGCCCGGCCCGTCGAGCCGGATAATATCGAGCTGCGCATCAAGATTGCCGTCCGCGAGCGTAAACCCGCCGGCCAGCGAAATCTCGGAGGCCAGGCCAAACACGTCCTCGCCAAAGCTCACCCGCGGAACAGCCAGTTCCTCAATGGTGATGGCGACGGGAAATTCAGGCACGCTGAACGGCACGGCCTCAGGGGCCGGCAGGTCGAGCTGGTCATTGGGTATGGCATTGCGCAGGTATTCGATGGAATCGGCTGCAAGCGAACGCACTTCCAGGCGCCCCAGCAGCAGCGCGCCCTGGTTCCAGTTCAGCCGCGCATTGTTGACGCGCAGCCATACGCCCTCGGCATCGGCTATGGTGATCTCGCGGATCACCACATTGGAGCCGAGCGCCCCTTCGATATTGGACAGCCGGATCTGCCGTTCAGGCGTCGATAGCCGATCCTGCACGAAATTGGTGATCCAGTTCTTCTGCTCTTCTTCGCCCCCGTCCTGGGACAGCGATAGCGCCGTGGCGCCAAACAGGAGCGCGAGCGCCAGAACCACAAGCGCCGCAAACCGCCGCCGAAAGAACGGGAAAAGTGCCATCAAAAGCTTTGTCCTATGCCGACATAAATGGCGTAGTCAGGGTCTTCGTCCCGCTTGTTGAGCGGCACCGCCACGTCGAGCCGCAGTGGCCCAAGGCCCGTGTAATAGCGCAACCCGAGACCCGCGCCCAATTGCAGGTCATCAATGCCCGGGAATTCGTCTGCGGCCACATAGCCCCCGTCGAGAAACGCCACGGCACCGATCGTATCGGTAATCTTGGCGCGCGCTTCGATCGAGCCTTCCAGCAGATAGCGACCACCGGTGACAATCCCATCGGGGCCTTCAACGCCGATGGACTTGAACCCATAGCCGCGCACCGAGCCGCCACCGCCGGCAAAGAACAGCCGGTCAGGCGGAATTTCCGCCAAGTCCGGGCCTGCCAGCAATCCGCCCTTGAGCCGCCCGGCCAAAACGAACCGCTCGTCCTCGCCAAAACCCCAATAAGCGCGCCCTTCAGCCGTCAGTTGTGCCGCCGCATTGCCATAGCTCAGCTCGTAGAACGGCTCGACATTGCCCGCGAGGTAAAAGCCCCCGGTCGGATCGACCTTGTCGTCGCGCGCATCGTAAACGGCGCCCGCATAAACACCGAGCAGCGAGAAATCGCGCGTGCCGAAATCATCCTCGTATCGGCCCCGCTCATAGAACGTACCGCCTTCAACGGTCAGTTGATCCGAGAAGATATGGGTTAGCCCGACCCGCCCGGTCGCCGATGTCTCGATATAGGTTGGATTGACCGTCCGCTCGGCCGAAATCCCCGCCACCAGATCCGTATCGGGCGTCCAGATCCCGGGCTTGGTGAAGGTGCCGCCAAAGAAATAATCGAACTCTTCGGTTTCCACCGGATAAGCAATGCTCGCAACGCGCGCATCGAGCCGCAGCCGCTCGGCCTGCCCGAAGAGGTTGCGCCAAAGGTGATACCCTTCCACTCCCAGCCCATCGATGCTGGAATAGCTGGCGCCCACCCCAAAGCGGCGCCCCGGCAACTCCTGCACCAGCAATTGATAAGGCAGCAAACCATCCGCGCCCACCGCTTCGGCCGCTTCAAACCGGGCCGAGCGGAACACTTCGAGCCGGTCGAGGCGCTTTTGCGCCCGGTCCAGCGTATCGGGATCGTATTCCTCACCCACTTCGATGCCGGTCTGGCGGCGCACGAACTCGGGGTCCATCCGCTCGGTACCCGATACGGTGATGTCACCAAACCCGGCATGCCGGCCCGGATCCACCGTGATCGCCACATCTACCGTGCGTGTCGCGTGATCGGCCACGACCTCGCGGCTGCCAATCTGCGCCTTGGGGTAGCCTTGCTGCTGCCAAGCCTCGATAGCTAGTTTTTCAGCCGCGAGAATAACGCTCGACTTGGCCACCTCACCGGACCCAAAGCCGCGCTCCTCGGGCAGCTCCACCAGATCCGCGGGATCGCTGGTCAAGGGCGCTTCGTTGACCACTGCAACCCGGTTGAAGTTGAACAGCGGGCCGGGATCCACCGTAATAACGACCCCGACCGGGTCGGGCAGCGACACGTCAGGCGCAAGATCGCTCGCTTCGCGCCCCGCCACCAGGACATGAACCGTGCCGCCGTAATAACCTTCATTATAAAGCGCGGCGATGATCCGTCGGTAATCGCCCCGCGCCTTGGCCAGCAACCCGGCTGCACCCGAAGCAGGCTCGTCCGCATCGGCCACGAGAGCCGAAGCATTGCGTACCGCGCTTTCCACCTCCCCTTCGCCAGCGACGGTGACCTCGACCGTATAGGGCTGCGGATCGGCAATCACCGCCTCGGCATCCGCCTCCGTCTGGTCTTCAAACAGCTTGATGCCGAAAATCTCGAACGCGGCAGCCGCCGGCACAAACACCGGCCCGGCTAAGGCCGCAGCAAGACAAAGGGCGCTTAAACTCGTTACAATCCGCGCGTTTTGCAGTGAACCCGCCCCCAGTTCGCCTGCGCCGCCACCAAGATTGGTCGCCCGCGCCAGGCCTTCGCTCATCGTCCCGCACCGGCCAGACAGGCCTGCAGCAAGCCTGTTTACCTTACCGGGCAGTGTAGAGCGACCCCAGCGCCGGAACAACCGGTCCGCGCAATTTGTTCCTAATTGTGACCACCGGAGTTGCCGATTCGCCGCACCCCCTGAAGACATGGTTAGCACCGGGTTAACGCCGCCCGCCCGCTTGACCCCTGCCGCCGCCCAGTCCACCTTCCCGGCTCGCCCACACCATTTGCAGGACCCCTAATGTACCAGATGCTCGATCCCACGCGCTTTGTTGTCTTCATCACCGGCGCGACCTCGGGCTTTGGCGCGGCAGCTGCCCGCCGCTATGTCGCTGCGGGCGCCAAGGTCATTGCCACCGGCCGCCGCACCGAGCGCCTCGAAGCGCTTCAAAACGAGCTCGGCGCCGAGAACTGCCACATCATCACCCTCGACATTCGCGGCCGCGCTGCGCTCGAAGCCGCCATCGCCGCCCTGCCCGCGCCCTTTGCCGGCATCAACATCGTCATTGCCAATGCCGGCCTCGCCCTCGGGCTCCAGCCCGCTGCCGAAACCGACATCGCCGATTGGGACACCATGGTCGCAACCAATATCAACGGCCTGATGTATACGGTCCGCGCCCTCCTGCCCGGTCTCATTGAGCGGGGCGGCGGCCACATCGTCACCCTGGGCTCGGTTGCCGGCGATTACCCCTATCCCGGCGGCAGCGTTTATGGCGCAACCAAGGCCTTCGTGAAGCAGTTCGCCCTCAACCTGCGCTCCGATGTGCAGGGCAAGCAGGTGCGCGTCACCAATATCGAGCCGGGCCTCACGGAAACCGAGTTTTCCCTTGTGCGCTTCAAGGGTGACGAAGCCCAGGCCGGCAAGCCCTACCAGGGCACCCAGCCCATGACCGCCGAGGACATCGCCGAGTCCATCTTCTGGACCACGACCCTGCCCGCCCATGTGAACGTCAACCGCCTCCAGCTCATGGCCACCACCCAGGCCTTTGCGCCCTTCGACATCTACCGCGAAAGCTGATCGCCCCGCCCCAACTTGGCACCGCGCCAGCCAGCGCTTATGCTGGCGCGGTCTTCCCCCTGGATCTGCCCATGTCTTCGCCCATTGATCGCACGACCCTCGACCTCTGGCACGTCATTGCCGCCACCGATGAAGTGCCCCAGGGCCTTGTGGAAACCACCATGCTCCTTGGCCAAAAGCTCGCGCTCACCCGCGATGCCGCGGGCAATCCCGTGGTCTGGCGCCGCACCGATGAAGAGCAAGGCGACGAGATCGACCCCGCCGAAATCACCGAACGCCTGCCCGTGCGCACCGGCTATGGCTATACCTGGACCAGCCTCGGCACCCCGCCCGCCGAGCTCTTCCCCATCCCCGAATACAGCGAGCCTGACCGCGTCAACATGAGCTGCGGCTCCATCGGCATCCATGTTTCGGCCCCCCGGGCCGTCGAAAACTTCCTCGATATGGGCCACTTCCCCTATGTCCACACCGATATCCTCGGCTCCGAGCCCCATACCGAGGTCAAGGAATACGACGTGGAAGTCTCCGAAGAACGCGACGAGGTGCTCGCCACCCGCTGCCGCTTCTTCCAGCCCCGCGCCGCCCTCTCGGCGACCGAAGGCATCGAGGTCGAGTATGTCTATCGCGTCCCGCACCCCTTCTGCTCGGTGCTCTACAAATCCTGCCCCGAGGATGAATCGCGCCGCGACGTGATCGGCATTTTCCTGCAGCCCGTGACCGAGGAAAGCTGCCGCGCCCATCTGCTGCAATCGATGATCGACTCGACCTCCACCATCACCGATCTGCGCCGCTTCCAGCAGACCATTTTCGGTCAGGACAAGCCGATCCTCGAAAACCAGTTCCCCAAGCGCCTGCCGCTCGATCCCCGCGCCGAAACCCCCATCCGCGCCGATAAATCCGCCATCGCCTATCGCCGCTGGCTCAGCCAGAAAGGCATCACCTACGGCACCATCCCCGTCGCGGGATAACAGGAAGCAGGCGCGGCAGGAGCAACGGCAGAGGAGAATGCCCAAATGTCACCAGCCCGGCAGTCGACGCCCTCCCCCTTGAGGGGAGGGATCAAGGGTGGGGGTTCCGGCCCCTCCGCAAGCGCAACGCCTGATAAGACCACAGACAAGACGCCCACCCTCCTCTCCGGCGGTAATCCCCAAATCCCCAAAGGCTACGGCAACGAGCCAATCCAGGCCTACATCGCCGCCACGCCCGGCTGGAAGCGCGCCGTCGGCGAGCAACTCGATAGCCTGATCACGGCCGCCCTTCCCGGCGTCTACAAGGCCGTCAAATGGAACTCCCCCCTTTACGGCGCCGCCGAAGGTCGCTGGTTCCTCTCGCTCCATTGCTTCAACAAATACGTCAAGGTGACCTTCTTTGACGGCCACGCCCTGACCCCGCCCCCGCCGGTCGTCTCCACCCAACCCAAGGTCCGCGCCTACCATATCGGCGAACACGACCCCATCGACCCCGCCCAGTTCACCGCCTGGATCCACCAGGCCGCCCAACTCCCCGGCGAAAAGATGTAATCGGGCTGAGCCCCTTCTTCACCCTCCCCCTCCCGGGGAGGGCCGGGGTGGGGGACGCGAGCCCCGGACCTCAGTGCTCGACCGAAACCATCCGTCCGAGAGCCATCGGCCCCATCGCCTCCCTCCCCCTTGAGGGGAGGGATCGAGGGTGGGGGTTCAGGCCCCTCCGCGGTCCGGATTTCGAAGCAAAGCACATATTCAGCACTTCCAGCTCCCCCAACGCCATCCGCTTCTGCCCTTCCCTCCCCCTTGAGGGGAGGGACCGAGGGAGGGGGTCCCTCAGTCACTCACCGCGCCACCCCCTCCCGACCCCCTCTCCTCAATCGGGATCACAGCCCCGCCGACAACCGCCCCTGCGACCCTCTTTCTTCACCCGCCCCCTTGTGAACAGCCCCGCCCTAAGGGTAACCCTCACCAAGGTCTCCCGTACGCCAGGAGAGCCCCGCCTGTTTGCCCCCGATCGTGGCGCGATCCCCACTTGCCCTGGGTTGACCCATGCCCCTAGACCTCGACGACACCACCTGGCATCCCATCGCCTCGAGCGATGACCTGCCCTTCCGCCATGTCTATCAGGGCCAGCTGCTGGGCCGCGAACTGGCCGTCTGGCGGGCCGATGACGGCAATGTCAATGTCTGGGAAAACCGCTGCCTGCACCGTGGCGTACGCCTCTCGATCGGCATCAACGAGGGCGCCGAACTTAAATGCCAGTATCATGGCTGGCGCTATGCCAATCGCTCGGCCGGCTGCACCTATATCCCCGCCCATCCGGCCGACGCGCCGGCCCGCCGCATCACCAACCGCACCTATCCCGCCCATGAGGCCTTTGGCCTCGTCTGGTCCGCCGCGGCCGACGCCCAGCCCTTTGCCCCATTTGCCGGTAGCGATGGCGCCGACTGGGTCGCGCTGCGCCCCGTCCCTCTGAACGCCGCCCCCCAAGACGTAGCGCTCGCTCTGGAAAAATACCGCTTCCAGCCAGCCGAGGCGCTGGATGGCGAAGCCGCCCGCACCATGATCGAGCGCCTGTCGCCCCTTTCGGTCCGCCTCACCGCCCAGTCGGGTGAGGTCATCGAGCGCGCCGTGTTCTTCGTGCAGCCCGTCGACGCCGGCCGCGCCGTGATCCGGGGCCTCATCGAAGGCTCGCCCGCCCGCCCTCTTGCCGTGCTGCGCCACCACAATGAGCGCCTCACCCAGCTGCGCGACCGCGTCGAGCGCGCCGCCCGCCGCAAGCCCGCGCCCGAGCCGCTGCAGCCCGCCTTCGCCCCGGTCTCGGCCGAGCTTTCCACCATGCCCGATATCGCTGTGCCGCGCGGCAACACCCTGCGCGTCGTGGTCAAGCGCAAATGGGACAGCGCCGATGGCATCGTCGCCTTTGAGCTCGCGGCGCTCGATGGCGGCCACCTGCCAACCTTTCAGCCCGGCGCCCATATCGATCTGCACCTCCCCAACGGCCTCGTCCGGCAATACTCCATCACCAATGGCCCGGGCGACCTGCTCAGCTACACCATCGGCGTCAAGCGCGAGAGCGCCTCCAAGGGTGGCTCGCAGATCCTCATCGAAAGCGTCAGGGAGGGTGACGTGCTGGCCATCAGCGAGCCGCGCAACAACTTCCCGCTGCGCCGCGACGCCACCCGCACCGTCCTCATCGCCGGCGGCGTCGGCATCACGCCGATCCTCTCCATGGCGCGTTTCCTCGACAAGTCCCACCTGCCCTATGAGCTGCATTACTTCGTGCGCCAGGGCGAACATGCCGCCTTCCGCGAGGAGCTGGGGCAGCTGGCGGGCAAGATCACCACTCACATCGGTCTTTCGCGCGAAGACAGCGGCCGCACCATTGCCGGGGCGCTCGGCCACTGGAGCCGCGCCCAGCATGTTTACATCTGCGGCCCCTCATCCATGCTCGAAACCGTCCGCACTACCGCCGCCGCGCAAGGCTGGCCCGATGAGGCCGTGCATTTCGAATATTTCAAGAACGACAAGGTTATCGACCAGTCCTCGGCCTTCGAGGTGGAACTGGCCCGCTCGGCCATGACCCTGCAGATCCCTGCCGGCAAGACCATCCTCGAAGTGATGCGCGAAGCGGGCCTGCAAACCCCCAGCTCCTGCGAACAAGGCGCCTGCGGCACTTGCCTCACCGGCGTGATCGAAGGCGAGGTCGACCACCAGGACGTTTACCTCAACGACACCGAGAAACGCTCCAATCGCGCCATCCTCACCTGCGTCAGCCGCGCTAAGGGTAAGCGGCTGGTGCTGGATATCTGATGTGAACACCAAAGCGGCAGCCTGCGTCTCCCTCCCCCTTGAGGGGAGGGATCAAGGGTGGGGGTTCCGGCCCTTCAACCGCCTCGATGCCTGCGGACCTGCCCGAAGCCCCACCCTAACCCTCCCCTCAAGGGGGAGGGAACAGACCGAGCCCAACCCATGACCATCACGCTTTACGATTTCGAGCTCTCCGGCAATTGCTACAAGCTGCGCTTGCTGATGAGCATTCTCGGCCTGCGCTATGACATCGTGCCGGTCGACTTCTTTCCCGGCCGCCAGCACAAATCCGACTGGTTCCTGCGCCTCAATCCCTTTGGCCAGTTGCCGGTGCTGGTCGATGACGGGCTGACCCTCTCCGACTCCGGCGCCATCCTCGCCTATCTCGCCAAGAAATATGACGCCTCCGGCCAGTGGTTCCCCGAGGACCCGGCCATCACCGCTGAAGTGCTGCGCTGGCACGCCGTGGCCGATGACATCACCGCCACCAGTTCCGCCGCCCGCCTCGCGCTCGGCTATGGCTATGATTTCGACATCGAGAAATCCCAGGCCGGCGCCCACCGCATCTTCCGCATCATGGACGAGCATCTCTGGTTCGGCGAACGCGAAGGGCGCGATTGGCTCTGCTCGCCCGCCCATCCCACCACCGCCGACATCGCCTGCTTTCCCTATGTGATGCTGTCCGAGGAAGGCGGCATCAGCCGCGCCGATTACCCCGCCCTGCGCCGCTGGAGCGACCGCGTCCGCCGCATCCCCGGTTTTGTGGTGATGTCCGGCATCTTCCCGGCCGGCCGCCCGCTCGAAACCGTCCAGCAGGAAGCCCCCTTTCTTCACCTCCCCCTCAAGGGGGAGGCCGGGAGCGGGGGAGGCGAGCCTGACCGCCTTGAAGGGTAAGCAGAAGGTGGCCATACGCCTTCCCTCAATAGCGCACGCCCCGCTTAGCCTTGATCTGGGCAATCCGTTCGGCGTCGCTCGCCTGCAAAAACCGCCCGCGCTCGAGCAGTTCAAGCGTATATTCTTCATAGGTAAGCCCGAGCAGCGCGGCCCGTTCCGCCCGCATCCGCGCGATCTCCATCGGCACGCCGTAAAACGCCTGCTGCTTGGCCGCCTTCCATTCAAAATAGGTGCCGATGGAGCCATTGCCCCATTCATGCTCGGGCTCGTCCAGCGGCGGCCCGCCATTGCCCTCTTTGCCAGCCAATTACGCCTCGCGCCGTGATCTATCCGGCAGGCGGATAGCGATGCTCCTGCCCCTGCCAGTCCCGCACCGTAAAGCATCCATCACCGCCCGCAATCGCCGCTTTACCGATATCAGCCTTGCCATGGCCGCCGGGCAGGTCGAGCACATAGGTGGGTTGCGCCAGCCCGGAAATGCGCCCGCGCAACGCCGCCACCAGCGCCTGCCCGTCCTCGATGCTCACGCGGAAGTGGCTCGTCCCTGGCGCGAGGTCCGGGTGGTGCAGATAATAGGGCTTGATCCGGTTCTCGACAAAGCAGCGCATCAGCGCGGCCAGCACCGCCACATCGGCATTCACCCCCTTGAGCAGCACCGATTGGCTGACGAGCGCAATGCCCCCATCGGCCAGCCGCGCCACCGCCGCCCGTGCCCCCGGGGTGAACTCCCGGGGATGGTTGGCATGCACGGCAAGATAGGTGGTCTTGCCGCTCGCCTTGAGCGCTGCCACCAATTCATCATCCACCCGCCCCGGCTCCACCACCGGCACCCGCGTATGGAACCGCACCACCCGCACATGCGCAATGTCGGCCAGCTTCTCGGTGATCGCCCGCAGCCGCCGCGGCGACAGCACCAACGGATCGCCCCCGGTCAGGATCACTTCCCAGATCTCGTCATGCGCGCGGATATAATCGAGCGCCCGCTCCAGCGCTTCGGGTGCGAGCGTCCCCAGCCCCTGCGGCCCCACCATTTCGCGCCGGAAGCAGAACCGGCAATATACCGGGCACACATGCACGGCCTTGAGCAGCACCCGGTCGGGATAGCGATGCACGATCCCCTCGACCGGCGAATGGCTGAGATCCCCGATCGGGTCGGCCCGCTCCTCGGGGGTCGTGTGCAGTTCCGCCAGCTGGGGCACGAACTGCGCCGCGATCGGGTCCGCCTTGTCGGCTGGATCGATCAGCTCCACCAGCTCAGGCGTCAGGGCAATGGCATAGCGCGACGCCACCGCCTCGAGCCCCGCCACCGCGCCCGGCGCCACCAGCCCTGCCGCCGCGAGTTCGCCCGCCGTCCGGATCGGCCGCCCTTCGCTCATGCGCCAAACTCCGCCACCGGCACCCATTGCACCAGATCGATCCGCGGCGCCCCGGTGGCCAGCATCACCAGCCGGTCGAACCCCAGGGCAATCCCGCTCGCCGCCGGCATCAGCGCCAGCGCCGCCAGAAACTCCTCGTCGATCGGGTAGCGCTCCCCATACAGGCGCTGCTTTTCGGCCATCTCGGCTTCGAAGCGCTGCCCCTGCTCATCTGGATTGGTCAATTCGCCGAACCCGTTGGCCAGCTCCACCCCGCAGGCATAAAGCTCGAACCGTTCCGCCACCCGCGCATCTTCCGCGCAGCGCCGCGCCAGCGCCGCCTCCGCCGCCGGATAGCGATCCAGGATCGTCACCCGTCCCATCCCCAGTTTGGGCTCGACCTTCTCGTTCAACACGAGGCTGAAGAGATAGCTCCAGCTATGCTCCGCCGGCACCTGCAGCCCCTGCCCGTGCATCTGCGCGGCCAGCGCTGCCGCATCCGTCTCGCCCTCGGCGTTCATCGTCGCCAAAAGATCAATCCCGGCGAAGCGTGCAAACGCGTCCACCACGCTCAGCCGTTCCGGCTCGGCGACTGGGTCGGCTTCCCGCCCGCGAAACCGCAGCCGCTCCGCCCCTGTCGCCGCGACCGCCAAACGCAACAGCGCCATGCAGTCAGCCATCAGCGCGGTATAGTCCTCGCCGACCCGGTACCATTCGAGCATGGTGAACTCGGGGGCATGCAGCGCCCCTCGCTCGCGATTGCGCCAGACATGCCCGAGGCTGGCGATCCTGTGCTCGCCTGCCGCCAGCAGCTTTTTCATCGCAAATTCGGGCGAGGTATGCAGGAACGCGCGATGCCCCACCCCGTCATTGCCAATGGCAGTGGTCTCGAACGCATGCAGATGGGTTTCATTGCCCGGCGAGCGCTGCAAGCCCGGCGGATCCACGAGGAGAAAGTCGTGCTCGGCCAGGTATCCCCGCACCCCCGCCTCGATCCAGTTGCGCGCCAGCAGCACGGGCCGACGGTCCCGATGCAGCTCGGGCGTCCACCATGGCGATGCGGCAACTGGCAAGGATTGGCGGGGCAACTGCGCCTCTTTCATGCTCGGGGCTGGTGAATTTGCCGGATTTGGGGTATCGGGCGGCACCGAACAACCCATCCACGTCCCGGCCGGCGCTCTGTGCCAACGCTTTAGGCCGCCCGGTCGGCGTGAACAAGGAAGAAATAATGGTCAAGGTCATCGCCTCTTCGCTGCGCAAGGGCAACGTCGTCGAGCAGGACGGCAATCTGCACGTCGTCCTGACGGCTGAGAACGTGCATCCCGGCAAGGGCAACTCCATCACCAACGTCAACATGCGTCGCATCAGCGATGGCGTGAAGGTCGTTGGCCGCTGGCGCACCGTCGAAATGGTCGAAAAGGCCGACGTCGATGACCGCGAATACGACTATCTCTACTCCGATGGTGAAGGCCACCACTTCATGAACCCGGAGAACTACGAGCAGATCACCGTGGCCGATGACGTGATCGGCGACCAGAAGGCCTATCTCATCGATGGCATGAAGGTGCACCTCAAGACCTTTGAGGGTACTGCCCTTTCCATGGAATTGCCCCAGCGCCTGACCTTCGAAATCGTCGAAACCGAACCCGTGGTGAAGGGCCAGACGGCGTCCTCGTCCTATAAGCCCGCCGTTCTCAACAATGGCCTGCGCGTCATGGTCCCGCCCCATATCGGCGCCGGCACCCGCATCGTCATCCTGACCGAAGACAATTCCTATGTGGAACGCGCCAAGGACTGATCCCTGCCGCCCCTCCAGCTTACACAGCGGGCCCCTGTTCGGGGCCCGTTTGCTTATGCGTCGTCGTCTTCGATTTCCTCGGCCACATCGCGCCAGATCTCTTCGGCGCGGCCAATGGGCGTGCCTTCCGCCAGCCAGCGGTCATAGGCCATCTGGCGCAAATGCATTTCCTTGGCCTTGACCCAGTACTCAAAGCTTCGCCCTTCCGGGCGGCCATCCTGTTCCCACAGAAAATAGGCCGTGTTCCTGACCGCCTCGGCCAGCTCGGTATTCTTCAGCATCTGCTTAGTCAGTCACCCTGTGACGTTGTGAACAACCGCCAGCTCCCGCTGCCAGCGACTTGCCATATGTTAGCTTGCCACGAGCCGCTCGCGAAAGCCTTCACCTAGGTTGGTTATCGCCGATTTGATGGCGCCATGCGTCACCCTAGCTTGGTCCGCCCGCTTCGGCCCGCCCAAGCTCAGCCGCAAAGCGCCTGCAGACGCTTGAGATCGGGCACTTCGACTTGCCGGTTATGGGTCACCTCGATCACCCCGATCTGGCGCAATTTGCTGATCTGCCGGGATACGGTTTCAAGGGTAAGCCCCAGAAAATCCCCGATATCGGCCCGCGTCAGCGGCAGCTCAAACCGCGCGCCCGCCTTGAGGTCCGCCACTGGGTCCGAGTGCGTGGCCAGCAGGTAAAGAAAGCTCGCGAGCTTTTCCTGGGCGCTCTTGCGCCCCAGCGTCACCATCCAGTCTCGCGCTTCATCGAGTTCGCGCAGCGTTTGCTGCATAAGCCGATGCTCGAGCGCCGGATTTTCCTCGATCAAGCCTTCGAGCGCCCGCTTGGGGACCACGCACAAATCCACCGTGGACGCCGCTTCCGCCGCGATCGCATTTTCATGCCCGAACAAGCGCCCGAGGAAATCGGGCGCAAATTGCAGCCCCACCACCTGCTGGCGCCCATCCTCGAGCACCTTGGTCAGCTTGACCACGCCGCGCATCACATTGGCATAGGACTGGATCTTGGTGCTTTCCCCGATCAGCTCGGTTCCGGGCTCGTGGCGCGCCTTGTGCGTCGCCTTGGCCAGCGCCACCAATTGCTCGGGCTCCAGCACGCCGCACATGCCCCGGTGCCGCGCTTCGCAACTGCGGCACAGCACTGGCACGTCCGAATTGTGGATATCCTTGCGATCCGCAGCCATGCGCACTCCTGCTAAACGCTGTGTTTAGCGGCGATGCGCCCTAAAAACCAGTGGACAAGCCGTGATCCAGTCGCAACGCTGGGCTCCACTTCCTGGAGGACCACACTGTGCCCGCATCTACGCTCACCATTCCCGGCCTTGCCGGCAAGGCCGTTCTGATAACCGGCGCCTCGACGGGCATCGGCGCCGCCCTCGCCCAGGCCTTTGCCCAGCAGGGCGCTCTTGTGGGCCTGCACTACAACAGCAGCGCCGATCAGGCCACCACCCTGGCCCAGTCCATCGAAGCCGCCGGCGGCACCGTCTTCCTGGTTCAGGCCGATGCGTCGCGCCAGGGTGAACTGGCTCGGGCCGTCGAAGACACCGCCGCACGCTTCGGCCGCTTGGACGGGCTCATCAACAATGCCGGCGGCATGGTCGCACGCCAGCCTTATGCGGAATGGACCGACGAGCTTTATGACGCCGTCATGGACCTCAACGCCCGCTCGGTGCTCTCGGCCACCCGCGCGGCCATTCCGTACCTCAAGCGCAATGGTGGTTTCATCATCAACACCACCTCGATCGCAGCGCGCAACGGCGCCAGCAATGGCGCGGGGCTTTACGGTTCCTCCAAGGCCTTTATCGGCAATGTCACCCGCGGCATGGCCAAGGAGCTGATCCCCTTTGGCATTCGGGTCAATGCCGTAGCGCCCGGGGTGATCACCACGCCCTTCCATGAGCGCTATTCCACCCAGGCTCAACTTGATGCCGCGCTCGCCACCATCCCGCAGGGCCGGCTGGGCGTCGCCGAGGACTGCGTCGGCGCTTACCTGTTTTTGGCCTCCGACGCCCTGTCGTCTTACATCATCGGCCAGACCATCGAGGTCAATGGTGGCCAGCTGATGCCCTGATCGACCCACCCTGCCGCACCGCATTTTCCCCGCCGATCGCCCCCAAAGCGGTCGGCGGCGTTCATTCCAGCCCCCCAATCGAAATGCTTAGCCGCCCTCCGGAGGGCGGCGCCCAATGTCTCATCAGCATTACCACAGATAAATCTGTGGATCGGCGCAATTTGCCGTAGTTTATCTCAGGCGGAAGCCATCCCTTGCCAAGCATAGCAGGCTTGACAACTAGCCACGGAAGGCGAGTACTTGCCCCATCGCCGCAGCAACAAAATTGTTGCGGCTTTGGGAGGAAACAATGCAACTCACACCCCTTTTCGTGGGCGCCTTCACACTTGCGCTCGCCGCTTCCGCTTCGGCCCAAACGCTCACCATCGCGACGGTCAACAATGGCGACATGGTGCGCATGCAGGGCCTGTCGCCCGCCTTCACCGAAGAAACCGGTATTCAGCTCAATTGGGTGATTTTGGAGGAGAACACCCTGCGCCAGAACGTCACCACCGACATCGCCACCAATGGCGGGCAGTATGACGTGATGACCATCGGCACCTATGAAGCGCCGATCTGGGCGCGCCAGGGCTGGCTGGTGCCGCTCGACGTGCTGAGCGCCGATCCCGAATATGATGTCGACGACATTCTCCCCCCGGTGCGCGCGGGCCTCTCCTACGAGGACAAGCTTTATGCCGCCCCGTTCTACGCGGAATCCTCCTTCATCATGTACCGCAAGGACCTGATGGAAAAAGCCGGGCTCACCATGCCCGATGCGCCCACCTGGGAGTTCGTAGGCCAGGCCGCCCGCGCCATGACTGACCGCGCCAACGACATCAACGGCATCTGCCTGCGCGGCAAGGCGGGCTGGGGCGAAAACGTCGCCTTCATCACCGCCATGGCCAATAGCTTTGGTGCCAGTTGGTTCGACGAAAACTGGCAGCCCCAATTCGATTCCCCCGAATGGAAGGAAACGCTCGACACCTATCTGGCTCTCATGGCCGATGCTGGGCCGTCCGGTGCATCCTCCAATGGCTTCAACGAAAACCTGACCTTGTTCCAGCAGGGCAAGTGCGGCATGTGGATCGACGCCACGGTCGCGGGTTCGTTCGTCACCAATCCCGACGATTCCACCGTCGCCGATCAGGTGGCCTTCGCCCTGGCTCCCGATGCGGGCCTCGGCAAACGCTCCAACTGGCTCTGGGCCTGGTCGCTGGCCATTCCCAATTCCAGCCAGCAAAAGGAAGCGGCCGAGCAGTTCATCAACTGGGCGACCAGCAAGGACTATCTCAATACCGTCGCCGCACAGGACGGCTGGGCCAACGTGCCTCCCGGCACCCGCACCTCGCTCTATGAAAACGCGGAATACTTGGAAACCGCGCCCTTCGCGCAGATGACCATCGACTCCATCAACGCGGCCGACCCGAGCAAGCCCACGGTCAATCCGGTGCCCTATACCGGCATCCAGTTCGTCGCCATTCCCGAGTTCGCCGGCATCGGCACCAATGTCGGCCAGCTCTTCTCGGCCGCTCTTGCCGGCCAGATGAGCGCCGACGACGCCCTCGCCCAAGCCCAGGACGCCACCCTGCGCGACATGACCCGCGCCGGCTACATCAAGTAGGCCGGCGGCCGCCCGCTCTTAATTTCCTGCGTCCGGGCGGTTGCACGCAAACAGCAGGGCCCCTGCGCCTCCCTCCCCCTTGAGGGGAGGGATCGAGGGTGCAGGTCCCTCGGTGGATCACTACACCGCCCTCAACCCACTCCTTCCCAAAGGGGAGGAAGCCAAACCGCCGACCCGCCGGGCAAAACGGACAAAAAGCATGGCCACAGCCCAGACCCGCACCCTATCGCGCCTGATGATGGCCCCGGCCGTGATTGTCCTTTTGATCTGGATGATCGTGCCGCTGGTGATGACCCTGTGGTTCTCGTTCCAGAACTACAATCTGCTCAATCCGATGATGACCGGTTTCGCCGGTTGGGCGAACTATGTCTATGTCATTGGCGATCCCAGCTTCACCCAGGCTCTCGTCAATACGCTGCTGCTGGTCGGGGGCGTGCTGCTGATCACCGTTATTGGTGGCACCTTCCTCGCGCTCCTGCTCGATCAGCCCATCTGGGGCCAGGGCATCTTGCGCATCATTGTCATCTCGCCCTTTTTCGTCATGCCGCCGGTCGCCGCGCTGGTCTGGAAAAACGGCTTCATGCATCCCGGCTATGGCATGCTGAGCCATCTCTGGCGCGCCTTTGGACTGCAGCCCATTGACTGGTTCAACCAGTTTCCCCTGCAGTCCATCATCGTCATCGTCGCCTGGCAGTGGCTACCCTTTGCCACCCTGATCCTGCTAACCGCCTTGCAATCCCTGTCCGAAGAACAGCGCGAAGCCGCGGAAATGGATGGCGCCAAGGCGGTCAACCGCTTCCGCTACATCATCCTGCCCCATATGGCCCGGGCGATCACCATCGTCATCCTGATCCAGACCATATTCCTTTTGGGAATTTTCGCCGAAATCCGCGTCACCACCGGCGGCGGCCCGGGCTACGCCTCCACCAACCTGACCTTCCTCGTTTTCCGCACCGGCATCCTCTCCAACGACATCGGCGCGGGCTCCGCGGGCGGCGTGGTCGCGGTGATCCTCGCCAACATCGTCGCCATCTTCCTGATGCGCGCGGTGGGAAAGAACCTCGATGAGTAGCTGGTCCGCCCCAACGCTCCTACCATGCCCTCCCTCCCCCTTGAGGGGAGGGCCGGGGTGGGGGTCTGCGACTGGTGGCATGGCGAAGGGGCCGCAAGCGCGATGCAGCACCTCCCCCCTTGTGGGGGAGGATGGGTGGGGGGTGTTCCCACGCCAAAACTCCGGAGGAACCCGCTGACATGGCCCGCAACGCCTCCACCGGCACCCGCATCGGCTTCACCCTCCTCGCCTGGGTGATCGCGCTCCTCTTGTTCTCCCCCATTCTCTGGACGGTGCTCACCGCCTTCAAGACCGAGGCCGAGGCCATCGCCGCCCGCCCGACCTTTTTCCCGCAAACCTTCACCCTCGAAAACTTTGCCGCCGTCCAGCAGCGCAGCGACTACATCAAGCACGCCACCAATTCGGTGATCGTCTCGCTCGGCTCAACCCTGCTCGGCCTCCTGATCGGCATCCCCGCCGCCTGGGCCATGGCCTTCGCCCCCACGCGCCGCACCAAGGACGTGCTGATGTGGATGCTCTCCACCAAGATGATGCCCGCCGTCGGCGTCCTCATCCCGATCTACCTGATCTTTCGTGACCTGCGCCTGCTCGACACCGTGCATGGCCTCACGATCATCATGACGCTGATCAACCTGCCCATCATCATCTGGATGCTTTACACCTATTTCAAGGAAATCCCGGTCGACATCCTTGAAGCCTCGCGCATGGATGGCGCCGAGCTCTGGAACGAGATCGTCCATGTCCTCGTCCCCATGGCCGTACCCGGCATTGCCTCAACGCTCCTGCTCAACGTCATTCTCGCCTGGAACGAAGCTTTTTGGAGCATCACCCTGACTTCGGGCCGCGCCGGCACGCTCACCGCCTTCATCTCCTCCTTCTCCTCGCCCCAGGGCCTCTTCCTCGCCAAACTCTCCGCCGCCTCCCTCCTTGCCATCGCCCCCATCCTGCTCCTGGGCTGGTTCAGCCAAAAGCAACTCGTCCGCGGCCTCACCTTCGGAGCGGTGAAATGATGTTTCTCCTCCCCGCGAATGCATCGGCTCCTGTGTACCCCTCCCCCTTGAGGGGAGGGGAAGGGGTGGGGGTTCAGGCCTCTCCACACATCCGGCGCTCACCCGATCGCCCGCATCCTGCGCCTCAGTTGAACACACCGGAGGGCTAACAATCATGGGCTCCATCACCCTCGAACACGTCCAGAAATCCTTCGGCGATGTGCATGTCATCCCCGATATCTCCCTCGATATCCGCGAAGGCGAGTTCGTGGTCTTTGTCGGCCCCTCCGGCTGCGGCAAGTCCACGCTGCTGCGCCTGATCGCAGGGCTCGAGGACACGACAGGCGGCCGCATCCTCCTTGACGGGCAGGACATGACCAAGGCGCCCCCGGCCCGGCGGGGCCTCGCCATGGTGTTCCAGAGCTACGCGCTTTATCCGCACATGACCGTGCGCGACAACATCGCCTTCCCGCTCAAAATGGCCAAGGCGCCCAAGGAGGTGATCGAGCAAAAGGTCGAATACGCCGCCCGCACCCTCAACCTTTCCTCCTATCTCGATCGCCGCCCCCGCGCCCTCTCGGGTGGCCAGCGCCAGCGCGTCGCCATCGGCCGCGCCATCGTGCGCGAGCCCAAGGCCTTTCTCTTTGACGAGCCGCTCTCCAATCTCGACGCCGCCCTGCGCGTCAATATGCGCCTCGAGATCACCGAACTGCACCAGCAGCTCAAGACCACCATGGTTTACGTCACCCACGACCAGGTCGAGGCGATGACCATGGCCGACCGCATTGTCGTGCTCAATGCCGGCAAGGTCGAACAGTTCGGCTCCCCGCTCGAGCTCTACAAGCGCCCCGCCAACCGCTTTGTCGCCGGCTTCATCGGCTCGCCCAAGATGAACTTCATCGACGGCCCGGAAGCGGGCAAGCACGAGGCCCATTCCATCGGCATCCGCCCCGAGCACTTCGCCATCAGCACCAGCCCCCTGCCCGGCGGCTGGCGCGGCGTTGTCGGGGTCGCCGAACAGCTGGGCTCCGACACGTTCCTCCATGTCCATCTCGAAGGCATGGGCCTCATGACCGTGCGCACTGATGGCGAGCAGATCTTCAGCCACGGCGACGAGGTCTATCTTGCCCCCGATCCGACCCGCATCTACCGCTTCGATGTGGCCGGCGTGGCGATCTAGTCAGTCGCGCAATGGCCGGGCCATCGACGCCCTCCTCTCACGGGGAGGGATTGAGGGCGGGGTCGGCCAATGCTACGCGACATCAGCGCCACCCCGGACCCGCCTTCCGGGAAGAACCACCCGCCGAGGCATCGAGGACCAGATATGACCACCAAGCTTTCCGCCGCCACCCTCTCCACCCTCTCCACGGCGTCTGTCCCCGCCTATGACCGCGCGGCCCTCACCCCCGGCATCGTGCATTTCGGCGTCGGCAACTTCCACCGCGCCCACCAGGCGGTGTATCTCGATGATCTCTTTGCCACCGGCCGCGACCATGATTGGGCGCTGATCGGCGCCAGCGTGCGCGACGAAGCCGTCCGGCAAAAGCTCGGCGCCCAGGATTGGCTGACCACCGTGGTCGAGCAGGAAGCCGACCACAATTCCGCCCGCGTCACCGGCGCCATGATCGACTACATCCAGCCCGGCGACAGCGCCACAATCCTCGCGCGGCTCGCCAACCCGGCCACGCGCATTGTCTCGCTCACCATCACCGAAGGCGGCTATTACATCGATCCGGCCTCCCAGCGCTTCGATCCGACCCACCCTGATATCGTCTATGACGCCGCCCATATGGAAGCGCCCAAGACCACCTTCGGGCTGATCCTTGCCGGCCTCCTCGCCCGCCGCAACGCCGGCATTGCCCCCTTCACCGTGATGAGCTGCGACAACATCCCGGGAAATGGCCATGTCACCCAGAATGCCGTGGCGGGCCTCGCCGAACTCGTCGACCCCGCCCTCGCTCAATGGGTGCGCACCGCCGTCGCCTTCCCCAATGGCATGGTCGATCGCATCACCCCCGCCACCTCCGAGCGCGAACGCGCGCTCCTGCTCGAGCAGTTCGGCATCGAGGATAACTGGCCCGTCTTTTGCGAAAGCTTCCGCCAATGGGTGCTGGAGGATAATTTCCCTGCCGGCCGCCCGGCGCTCGAAACGGTCGGCGTCCAGTTCGTCGACGATGTCGCCCCCTATGAGCACATGAAAATCCGCATTCTCAATGGCGGTCATGCCACCATCGCCTATCCTGCGGGCCTGCTCGACGTGCATTTCGTGCACGAAGCTATGGAACATCCCCTCGTCTCGGCCTTCCTCGCCAAGGTCGAACAGGACGAAATCATCCCCGTCGTCCCCCCGGTGCCCGACACCAATCTGGGTGACTATTTCGCGCTCTGCCAGCGCCGTTTCGCCAATCCCAAGATCGGCGACACCATTCGCCGCCTCGCGCTTGATGGTTCCAACCGCCAGCCCAAATTCATCATCCCAACCGCCATGGATCGGGTGGCCGCCGGCCAATCCGTCACCGGCCTCGCGCTGGTGTCGGCGCTTTGGTGCCGCTATTGCTTTGGCACCACCGATAGCGGCGCCATCATCGCGCCCAACGATCCCTCCTGGGATCGCCTCACCCAACAGGCCGCTGCAGCTAAAGCCGATCCGCAGGCCTGGCTGGGCATGACTGACATCTATGGCGATCTCGGCCGCAACCCGGCTTTCGCCGCCGCTTTCGGCACGGCGCTCAACAGCCTCTGGCAGCACGGCACTGCCGCAACGCTCGAGCGCTATCTCGCCGGCGCGCTCTAGCCTGCTTGAAAAAGAAAGGCTCCGTCCAACAAACGGAGCCCTTCGACAAAACTCGGCAATCGGGAGCTTATGTGAGCGAATTGCGGATCGAGTTCAGCATCACCAGATGCGTCTGGATGCCGGTAACCCCGACCATGGACGCGCCACGCGCCATTGGATCATCGCCATTCTTGGCATAGGTCTGGTGGATCTTGAGCAGCTCTTCATGGCCCTCAATCTGGCCATCGATATACATCGCGTCGAACTCGGCGCCATCGGCAGCTTCAAGTGCTGCCAGCTTTGCCGCGTGCTCTTCGCTAAGGCCCGCAGCACCGGGCTCGGAGCCAAAGGCTTCGGCAACAGCCGCCTGCTCGGCGATTTCGAGCTCGGCAAAGGTCTTGACCGAACGGTTGGTAGCCTTTTGCGCCGCCAGCTTGCTGGTGGCGGTCGCATAGTCGCCGCCCATCAGCGCCGGCAGCTTGGCCTGGTCGACACTCGAGGTCTGGGCAAAGGCAATGCCGGCCATTGGCAACAAAGCAAGGGCGGCAGTGCCGGCCATAATGGTACGTCTGTGCATGTGTTCTCCTTTCGGGAAGATGATGCCCAAATAACCCCGCCCTATACTGGCTGTTCCGCCCCTATAACTTGCGGCAGCAAAGATCGTCTGCCACAATTTCCAGGGTGCACAGCAAAACAGTACTGACACCATCACCGCCGCGGATAAGTCGGTGTAAAGGCGGTCGCAAATAGTCAAAACTGTTTTGTTACCACCTCCAACAGGAACCAATTCACCCGCCCATGTCTCGCGGCGATTGACTAAGGTCGGCCCAGCCCTGCCTAGTGCGGCCGACATCGACCAACACACCGAACCCCCACCATGCCAGCTTCGATTTCTATTCTCGCGCTCGGAACCGGGCTGATCGCCGTCACGGTCTTGATCCACGTCCTGGGGTTGATCTCCATCACCCGGACCGCAACAGGGCTCGCCAAGCGCTTCCGGCTGGCCCGCTCACACCACCGCATCGGGCTCATGATTGGCGTGGTGCTCGGTCTCTTCGCCGTTGCGACGGTGGAAATCTGGCTTTGGGCCTTTTGCTTTTGGGCGCTTGGCGTCGCGCCCGATTTCGACACCTCGCTTTATCTCTCCACCATCACCTATTCCACCGTCGGCTTTGGCGATGTTGTCCCCGCCCACTCCTGGCGCCTGCTCGCGGCCCTCGAAGGCGTCACCGGCTTTTTGATGATCGGCTGGTCCACCGCCTTCCTCGTCACCGCAGGCACCCGCTTCGGCCCCTTCCGCCCGGGCGAACACTTCTAGCGGCCGCAGTCTCGCGACCTGCCTGGCCTGCTCAAGCCGTAGCGAACTCGTCCTTTAATACAGCGCCATCGCGCATGATCAGCGCCAGGTTCTCGGGCTTGCCCAGCACTCCGATGTCGCTGAGCGGATCACCATTCACCACCAGCAGATCGGCGAGAGCTCCCGGTGAAATCGTGCCCAGTTCGCCTGCCATGCCGCAAAGTCGCGCTCCAATCAGCGTGGCCGACTGGATGATCTCGGCCGGGGTAAGCACCTCGGCCAAGAGCCCGAACTCGCGGGCATGATATGCCCGCAACTGCCCCAACAGATCCGAGCCAAAGGCCATCGGCAAGCCGGCATCGCGCATGATGGCGAGGGACGCGAGCCCACCCTGGCGCACCGTATCGATCTTGGCGAACTCCGCCTCTCCCAGCCCAAGCGCCTTGCCCTCCAGCCACAGCGCCTCATAGGCCACCAGCGTTGGCACGGCGATGCACCCGCGTTTCGCGGCCATCTCCGCGGTTTCGCGCGTGATCAGATTGCAGTGCTCGAGCGAGTGCACACCCAGTTCCACGCAGCGCCGGATTGCAGCATCGGTGTAAACATGGGCAGAGACATAAAGCCCGGCATTCTCGGCCTCCTCCACCATCGCGGCGATCTCGTCGCGCGAATACTGGATGGAGTGAATGGGATCGTTGGGCGAAGACACCCCGCCATTGGCCATTACCTTGATGAACCGGGCGCCTTCCTTGATCATGGTCCGGCAGGCCGCCCGCACCTCGTCAACGCCATCGGCGATCAGGCCCATCGAGCCCAGCCGGTCCGACATCATCCCCGGCCGGACATCGGTGCGCGGACGCAGATCGGCATGCCCGCCGGTCGTGGTCAGCCCCTTGCCGCAAATAACGAGGCGCGGGCCGTCGATCAGCCCCTCCTCGACGCCGCGAACCAGGCCATGATCAGCGCCACCAAGGTCGCGCAGGGTGGTGAAGCCGCGTTGCAGAGCTTCTTCCATCACCCGTGCCGAGCGCAGCCCGGCCAGCGAGGACGGGGCCACCATGTTGGACCAGAGATCGAGGCTTTCCGCCACCACATGCACATGGCAGTCGATGAGCCCCGGCATCAGCGTGGCGCCATTGAGCTCCACCCGCCGCGCCTGCGACGGCGCCTCGATGCTCTCCCCCACCGCAACGATCCGTTGGCCGTCAACCAGCACGTGCAGGTTGTCACGCAAGGCGCCGGCCTCGGTATCGAGCACGCGCCCGCCGGTCAAAAGAATGGGCTGGTTCATCGAATTACTCTCGCTCTAGCGGTGGTGGCAGGCGGCGAAGCGGTCCTCGCCCCGCGGCGTGAGCGCCGGCTCCTGCGTCTTGCAGATTTCGGTCGCAAGCGGGCAGCGCGTATGGAACGGGCAGCCCGAAGGCTTGTTGATTGCGCTCGGCATGTCATCGCTGCTGGCGCTGAACCGATGCCGCTGGCGCGGATCAAGGCTTGGCGCCGAGCGCATCAGCAATTCGGTATAAGGGTGCACCGGCGCGGCGAAGATGGGTGCCTTGGGCGCCAGCTCGACGATCTTGCCCAGATACATCACCGCGACGCGGTGCGAGATATGCTCCACCACGCCCAGATCGTGCGAGATGAACAGAAACGACACGCCCAGATCCTTCTGCAGATCACCCAACAGGTTGAGGATCTGCGCCTGCACCGACACGTCGAGCGCCGACACCGGCTCGTCGCACACGATGATATCGGGCTTGAGCGCCAAGGCGCGCGCAATCCCGATGCGCTGGCGTTGCCCGCCGGAAAACTGGTGCGGGAAATTGTCGGCCTGGTCGGGCCGCAGCCCAACCCGGTCCATCAGCCGCCGCACTTCGGCATCCCGTTCGGCCGGCGTGCCAATGCCGTGGATATCGAGCGGCGCCCGGATCGCCTGCCGGATGCGCTGGCGCGGATTAAGCGAGGAGAACGGGTCCTGGAACACGATCTGCATGCGCCGGCGATAATCGCGCAGCGTGCGGCGGTTAAAGGTCGTGATCTCCTGGCCATCAAACGACACGCGCCCGCCCGTGGGGGATACCAGCCCCATCAGCGCGAGGCCGGTTGTCGACTTGCCACAGCCCGATTCCCCCACCAGCGACAGCGTTTCGCCCCGTCCGATGGCAAAACTCACCCCATCCACGGCTTTGACGGCGCCCACCTGGCGCTGGAGGATCCCGGCGCGAACCGGAAAATGCACTTCGAGATTTTCAACGGCGAGGAGCGGCGAAGCGTTATCAAGCATCAACATGTTCCCAACAAGCGGCCAGGTGACCGGGGCGCTTCTCGACCAGGGGCGGACGTTCTTCGAAGCACCGCTGCGAAGCGCGCGGACAGCGCGGCGCAAAGGCACAGCCCTTCGGCAAGTCCCAGAGCGGAGGCACCGTGCCGGCGATATCTACCAGCCGCTCGCCGATCTGCTGGCCGGGCACCGAACGCGGAATGGCCCCCATCAGGCCCAGCGTATAGGGGTGGATGGGTCGATCGAAGAGGTCATAAACACTGGCCTCCTCCACCCGTCGCCCCGCATACATCACCACCACCCGGTCGGCGACCTCGGCCACTACGCCCAGGTCATGGGTGATCAGCACCAGCGCCGTGCCCAGTCGCTCCTGCAGGTCCGAGATCAAGCCCAGGATCTGTGCCTGAATCGTCACGTCCAGCGCCGTGGTCGGCTCGTCGGCCACGATGATGCGCGGATCGCAGGCCAGCGCCAAAGCGATCATGGCGCGCTGCCGCATGCCGCCCGACAGCTGGTGCGGATATTGCCGGGCCCGCCGCTTGGGGTCGGGCATTTGCACCAGTTGCAAGGTCTCGATTGCCCGCGCCATGGCATCGCGATGGCTGATCTTGCGGTGCTGCCGCACGGCCTCGGCGATCTGCTCGCCGATGGTCAGCACCGGGTTGAGCGCGGTCAGCGGCTCCTGGAAGATCATGGCGATCTGCTCGCCCCGGAAATCCTCCACGCGCCGCTCACCCATGGCGAGGAAATCCTCGCCATTGATGTGGATCTGCCCCGAGGCGACATAGGCCGCCTCGGGCAGGAGGCGCAGCAGCGACAGCGCCGTCATCGACTTGCCGCACCCTGATTCACCCACGATGCAAACGGTTTCGCCTGGCGACACCGTCAGCGCCATTTCCGAAACAACGGCGAATGAGCCATGCTCGCCGCGAATGCGCACTTCGAGGTCCGCAACGGCCAGCACGGGCTCGGCAGCAATCGGGGCGGGTGTTGGGCTCATTGGCGTTGTTCCTTTTGCGGGGCGCGGCGCGAACTGGCTATTGCTCGGCGCCGTCGAGATTGCCGACCATGAAGCCATAATCACCCGCTTCCACGAGATTGCGCGTCAGGTGCTGCATGACCATGATGCCGTTCTCGAACGGGGTTACGATCTCCTCGATGGTCTCGAAGTCATAGGGGCTGACCACGCGGCCCAGCAGGCTGCCGCCCTTGATGATCTCGCCATTGGCCGGCGCCAGGGGCTCGAGCCAGCCGCCATGCTTTGGCCGGATGCCGGCGAGTTCGGTCACCACCACCTGCTGGGGATTGGGCATCACCTCGCCCTCGATGGAGCCAATCACGCGCAGCTGGTTGAGGAGCCCCGCGACGGTGCGCTCCACATAGGGGGTCTGGTCGACAATGCCGCCACCCAACTCGATGGTGACGACCTTGGTGCCATGCCGGTCCATCGAGACGCTCTTGCTGGTACCCGCATAAACCGTGCCCGCCTTGCCGCTCACCGGGCGATACAGGATCTTGGAGCCAAAGGCGCGCGACAGCGGCTCGTCGTTCCAGATATAAACATAGTCAACCGTCGGACGGTCAGTGCCCGAATGCAGGTCGAGATTGAAGTCGAGCTTGGCAAAGAACTCCTCTGCCAGCGCATGGGCCAGCTGCTGCGAATAAGGGCCGCGCGGATCGCCGGGGAACTCACGGTTCAGGTTCAGCTGGTCCAGCGGGTTGTGACGGTGATTGACCGCAAAGGAGCGCGGATTGGCCACCGGCAGCAGGATGATGCGGCCCTTGAGCTTGACGTCCTTGATCTGCCGGTAAAGCTCGAGAATGGCCTGCGAGCCGGTGTTTTCATTGCCATGAATTGAAGCGCAGATACCAACGGTTGGCCCGTCCTCTTCGCCCACCAGTTCGTGCATGAACAGCACGGCGTCGCTGCCATCGGCATGGGTGGTGAATTTGGGGCGGAGCTTGTTGATCGCCTTGACCATTGGGTAGTCCTTTGTTCGCAGAAAGATTGGTTACTTGTTGCCAGCCGAGCGGCTGAGCTGGCGTGGGTCGAGAATGTCGCGCAACCCGTCGCCAAGCAGATTGAAGCCCAGCACCGTGACCATGATGGTCGCGCCCGCGATGATGGAGAGCCAGGGCTCGTCGCGGATGAAGCGGGTGCCATAGGAGAGCGTCCAGCCCCAGGTTGGAGTTGGGGGCGGCAGCCCGAAACCGAGAAACGAGAGCGCCGATTCGGCAATGATCGCGGTGCCCAACCCCAGGGAGGCCAGCACGATGATTGGCCCCAGCGCATTGGGCAGGATTTCCCGGAAGATGATGCGGAGCGGCGAAGCCCCGAGCGCGCGGGCTGCCTGCACATAGTTCTGCTCGCGCAGCACCAGCGTCGTTGCCCGCACCACTCGCGCATATTCGGTCCAGAACACGATCACCAGCGCCAGCGAGATATTGTAGATCCCAGGCCCCAGCACCGCGATGATCGCCAGCGCCAGGACAATGGCGGGGAAGCCGAGAAAGATGTCGGTGATCCGCATCAACAGCAGGTCGACCCAGCCGCCGAAATAGCCGGCAACCAGCCCAACCGTGGTGCCGATCACCACGGCCCCGCCGACCGACATCAATGCTACGGACAGCGACACCTGCGCCCCGAACACGAGGCGCGACCACAGGTCCCGCCCGAAATTGTCCGTGCCCAGCCAGTGCTCGGCCGTAGGCCCGGCAAAGCGGTTGCGCATATCCATCTGCTCAACGCCGTGGGTAGCCATATAGGGTGCGAGGACAGCGCAAAGCACGATGAACAGCGTAATCAGCGCGCCCACGACAAGCGAAGTGTTGCGGAAGATCTTGGGAATACGCATCGGATCACCCCAACCGGATCCGCGGATCAACCGCGGCGTAAAGCAGGTCAACCACGAGGTTCACCAGCGCATAGATGATGGCAAAGGTCAGCACGATGCCCTGGATCAGCGGCAGGTCGCGTTGCGCGATTGCCCCGATCGTCAGCTGCCCGAGGCCCGGCCAGGCAAAGATGGATTCCACCAGCACCGCTCCGCCCAGCAAGGCGCCGAAGCGCAGCCCGATCACCGAGATCACCGGCAGCAGCGCATTGCGCAGCGCATGGCGCACGACCACGCGGCCGCGCCGCAAACCCTTGGCATAGGCGGTGCGCACGAAATCCTCGCGCAGCACTTCAAGCATGGAGGTCCGCACCAGCCGGGAGATGATCGCCGACGTATTGGCGGCAAGCGCCAATGCGGGCAGCAGGATGTGAGACAACGAGTCGAGCAGCACGCCGGGACGCCCGCTCAACGCCGCAACCAGCGCCATCGGCAAGGGCTCGCCCCGGCCCACCGCCGGCAACCAGCCCAGCACTACCGCAAAGGCCAGCATCAAGAGCAGCCCCAGCCAGTAGATCGGCATGGAAACGCCCAGCTGTGCAAACAGCATCGCCGCGGTGTCGATGATCGAGCCCTGCCGCATGGCCGCAACCACGCCCAGCGTCATACCGATGATGATGGACAATACCAGCGCCACCACCGCCAATTCCAGCGTTGCGCCGAGACGGCCAGCGATGATGGTGCTTACAGGCTGCGTCTGGAAGATCGACTGCCCCATGTCGCCATGCAGCAGCGCCACGAAGTAATCCCACAGCCGGATAAACCAGGGATCATCCAACCCCATGGCCGTGCGCAGGCTCGCCACTGTTTCGGGCGTCGCGTTCTGCCCCAGCAGCACCGAGGCGGGATCGCCCGGCACCAGCAAGAGCAGGCCAAAGGTCAGAATGACGATGCCGATTGCGGTTGGGATCAACAACAGCAATCGCCGGGTGATATAAGCCAGCACCTGCCCTGCCCTCAGCCGATAACGATTTGCGCGAGCTCGCGCGGATAATGCGTCAAGCTATCGGGCCCGGCTTCGGTGACGAGCACCGTGTCGGAGATGCGAAAGCCCCCTAGGCCCTGCACGTAAAGCGCCGGCTCGGAGGAAAACACCATGCCGGGCTGCATGATCGTGTCGTCCCCGCCCTCCACCCAAGGCGGCTCGTGGAACATCACGCCCATGCCGTGCCCGACTCGATGCAGGCAGTATTCGCCGACGCCCTCGCCCTTGATGTAACCCAGCGCCGCATCGTCCGCCGAAGCGCAGGTAGCGCCCACGACAAGGCCCTCGCGGCCAATCTGCTGGGCTTTTTGCGCGATGGTGTAATAGCGCTCCTGTTCGGGGCTCGGCTCGCCCAGGATAAAGGTGCGCTCGCTTTCAGCCGCGCGTCCCCCGACCCGACAGCCTAGCGACAGGATGATGCTTTCCCCGCGCTGCGGCCGGTGCCCCGATGGCATGCCATGGGGAAAGGCCGAGCGGGCGCCCGAATAAACGAGCCCGCCGGCAATGCCCTGCACCAGCATCACATTGTCATGCTCGCGATACATGGTGTCGAGCGCATGGCGGATAACATGGGCTTCGAGCTCGATCTCGGTGGGCATCTCGCCATTGCCGCGCAGGGCCTCAGCGATCAGGTCCACCCCGGCCGCCACCATGGCATCGGAGATACGCCCCGCCTCACGCATCAACGCCACTTCTTCAGGGCGTTTGAGAACGCGCATCTGGCTGACGATGTTGGAAGCGAGCACGCGCGCATTGGGGAAGGCAGCAGCGACCTGGGGCACCCGCGCCAGCGAAATGCCGCCGGAATGGCCAACGACGCCACTGATATTGCCAATGGCGCGGCCCAGCACGTCGAAGGGACGGTCACGGCCCGGAAATTCGAAATAAACAACGAGCTCCGCCGCCGCCTGCTGGTCGAGCGCATGATGACGCTCCAGCTCTGGCACCAGCAGATAGGCGCTGTCTTGTGTCAGCGCGAACACCACCGGCCGCTCGGTCGTATAATGGGAAAAGCCGGTGGTATAGATAATGTCGTCATTGGCATCGAGCAGCAGCAGGTCGATCCCGTCCGCGGCCATGCGGGCACGCATATCGCGGTGCAGATCGGCATAATACTGGGCGCTCAGGCGCTGCGAAAAACCCATGACATTTCCCTCGGTGGCAGAATGCGGCCGGCACGGGAGCGCCGGCCGCGGGAACAAATCCGACTTAGCTTGGCATGCCGATCAGGCCGCGCAGATTGCCACGCGGCGTCGCTTCAACCGTGCCGGGCAGGTCCTTGGCATAGAACAGCTGATAGCCCTGGTAGGAAACGATGTAGTACGGCACCTCTTCGGCAAGGATCGTGGCCGCTTCCTGGTAAGCCTGAGTGCGGGCCGCCTGGTCCAGCGACGAGCGCCCGGCCTGGAGCAGTTCATCCACCTTGGGATTGCTGTAGCCGCCCCAATTATTGCCGCCACCCGTGGTCAGCTGCGCAAACAACAGCCGGTCGGGATCAACGATGTTGACCCAGCCCAGCAGCGCGATCTGGTGCTGGCTCTTTTGCACATAATTGGTCGAAAAGGTCGGCCAATCGCTGATCTGCGCCTGCGCATCCACGCCCGCCTGGGCAAAGATCGCCTGCATATATTCAATGGTCTGCACGCGATTGGGGTCTTCGCTGTGGGTCGAGAGCGTCACCGTCAGCGGCTGGCCGTCCTTGTCGAGGAACCCGTCCGAATTGCTGTCGGTCCAGCCCAGTTCAGCAAACAGCGCCTTGGCGCCTTCGGGATCAAACTGCGGCTGCTGCACTTCAGCCGAATACGCCCAGGACGAGGGCAGGATCACCGAATTGGCGACGGCATCGGCGCCCTGGTAGATGTCATTGACGATGGTCTGCTGGTCGATCAGCATCGAAAACGCGCGGCGCATCTTGGGATCGGCGAGCAGCGGGTCATTGGCGTTGAAGTTGACATAGGTCACGGCCAGGCCCGGGATAACCACATTGCCGAACCGGTCATCGGCGGCAAGGCGGGTAATATCCTGCGGCGAGAGCGGCGACTGGATCACGTCCAGATCCCCCGCTTCGAACGCCTGCGCCCGCGAGGAATTGTCCGCGATCAGCCGCATCGTGACATTCTCGACTGCCGGAGCGCCTGCCCAGTATTCTGGATTGGCTTCGAGCACGATCTCGGCGCCGCGGTTCCAGCTGACGAGCTTCATCGGGCCCGCGCCAATGGGCTCGGCCGCAATGTCGCGCCCGGCTTCCACCAGCTCCTGCGGCACAATGCCGACATCGAGATAGGACAGCAACGGTGCATAAGGCGCGCTCAGCACGAACTTGACCGTGCGGTCATCGACCTTCTCGACACTCGCGATCGGCGTATAAAGGGCGCGCATCGGCGAGTTGAAGTCGGGATTGATCAGGGACTGGTAGGTGAACACCACATCGTCGGCCGTTAGCGGCGTGCCGTCCGAGAACTTGAGGCCCTCGCGCAGGTGGAAAATAAAGGTCTGCGGATCAGGCGTTTCCCAGCTTTCCGCCAGGTCGGGCTCGGCTTGGAGGCTGGGCGTGATGGTCACGAGGCCCGAATAGATCAGGTCGGCGGCACGGAATGCTGTGGTGTCGCGGGTCAGGCGCGCATCAAGCGTGCCGGCATCCACATCCACGCCCACCACCAGCGTGTCGGCGTCCTGCGCGACCGCCACACCCAGCGGCATAAAGCTCAGTGCCACAATGGCGCTGGTCGTCAATAAAAACTGCTTCATTCTTTTCTCCCTCAGTCGTGTCTAATCTGTTGGCGGTACGATCTATTTGGCGCGCGCAACGGGCTGCCGCTCGGGCGCCCCATGGGGCTCGTTTCCGGCAATCTTGTTCTGGCGCAGCTCGGCCAGGCACGGCACGAGCACGCTTTCCAACGCCCCTTGGTCGGGCGCATGCCGAAATTCGAAACACGGCTTGCCCGGTCCCACCAAATCGATCACGTGATCGGCCCCCGAGGCATAAATCACCGCATCGCACTGCGCGATTGTCTCGGAAATGTCCGCCGCTGCCGACCAGGTCACCTTGATGTCGGCAATGTGGGGCGCAAACTCGCGCACGCTGGGCCGCATGATCGCGATATATTCGGGGAAATAGGTGACCGCAGCCACCCGCATGCGCGGATCGAGCCCGGCCAGCGCCTGCCGCGTTTTTTCCGATGGAATGAACCGCAACCCCAGCAGGCGCGCCGCCGGAACCAGCGCACGCACTTCGGCTTCGCGATTGACGAAGGTCAGCACCAGATCGGCGTCGAGCGCAACGCGGCGCGCGTCCTCGGACACTTTAAGCGTATCCAGCGTCAGGATCTGCACCTGGTCAGTAGCGCCCAGCACCGGCTTGATCTGGGCCACATAGTCCCGCCCCGGCTCTTCAAAGATCGCCACGAACACCAGCCGCAACCCTGTCTTGGGCTTACGCAGCTGCGATTGCGCATTGATCATCGACACCAATGCCATGGGGGAAACGCCGAGCTTTTCGGCCTTGCTGATCAGGATCTCGATATCGGCGCGCAACGCGCTTACCGGCAGGTCACCGCCCGCACTGGTCTTTTTCGGATCACGAGCAGAAAACGCCCCGAGCCCCTGGCGCATCTCGACAAGCCCGGCATCGCGGAGCCGCTGATACACCTGGCTCACCGTCATCGGTGCAATGCCCAGTTCCGCAGCCAACTGGCGCACCGACTGTAGCTTGCTGCCATAGGGGATCCCGCCAAACGCCAGCGCATAGGTCAAAAGCCCATGCAGCTGTGTGCCGACCGGGACCGGCAGCGACTTGTCTATGCTGGATGCGTCGATACGGAACATGTGTACTATCCAAGCGATACACCTAGACCGTATCAACTCTCTCCCGAAACACAATGGGGCCGCACGTTTTTTATCCACAGCAACTTAATGCCTAGTCGCTGAGCAAAGCTTTGGGCTTGCACCGGCTGATTTTCGGTGTTCTCTAAGCTTCAACGCGCGCCGCAAGTCGGCTGTGTGTTGGACTCCGAACCCGCGGGCGCGAAAAGGGTGTACTAATGGAATATGTCAATCTCGGCCGATCCGGCCTCAAAATCTCTCGTCTGGCCTTAGGCTGCATGACCTTTGGCTCCCCCAGCTGGGCCCCTTGGGTCCTCGACGAGGAGAATTCCCGCCCCATCATCGCCCGTGCACTCGAAGTCGGGATCAATTTTTTCGATACCGCCGACATGTATTCCCTGGGCGCCAGCGAGGAAGTGCTGGGCCGCGCCCTCGCCGATCACCCCCGCCACAAGCTGGTGCTCGCCAGCAAGCTCTACAATCCGATGAGCCAGGACCCCAATGACCGGGGCCTGTCGCGCAAGCACATCTTCGAATCGGTGGATGGCAGCCTGCGCCGCCTCGGCACCGATTACATCGATCTCTACCAGCTGCACCGCTTCGATTACGAAACGCCGCTCGAGGAAACGCTCGACGCGCTCAACGATCTCGTCCGCATCGGCAAGGTGCGCTATCTCGGCGCCTCCTCCATGCATGCCTGGCAGTTCATGAAGGCCCTGGGCCTGCAGCGCCAGCACGGCTGGGCGCAGTTCATCTCCATGCAGCCGCACTACAATCTGATCTATCGCGAGGAAGAGCGCGAAATGATGCCCCTCTGCCGCTCCGAAGGGGTCGGCGTCATTCCCTGGAGCCCGCTGGCCCGCGGCGTTCTGGCCGGCAAGCGCGGCGAAGACGGCAAGGGCAGCACCCGCGCCCAGACCGACCGCACCGCCACCGCGCTCTATGAGGCGACCAAGGCGCAGGACGACCAGGTCGCGGCCGCCGTCAAGGCCCTCGCCGAACGGCACAACTGCCCGATGGCGCAGGTTGCCTATGCTTGGGTGGCGAGCCGCCCCGGCATCACCGCTCCGATCATCGGCGTGTCGCGCCTCACCCAGTTCGACGATGCGGTGGCCGCGCTCAGCCTCAAGCTGACCGACCAGGATATCGCCGAACTCGAAGCGCCCTACCGGCCCAAGCCCGTGGCCGGCCACCAGTAGCGCCATCCTATTTGCCGAGGACTGACCCAATGAAACTTGGACGCGAACTGGCCGAACTGACCGCCGGCCTTGATGCGCTTTACCGCAGCCACAACACCGCTGCTGGCTTTCTGGATCGCGAGGGGCTGATCCCGGTTGCGGTCGCCGATGTGGCGCCCCGCCCCTTGCGCGATTACGCCGAAGCGCGCGCCGCGCTCGAAGCGCTGCAGGCGCGCATTCCCGCCGAGGCAGAAAGCGATCTGCGCCGCGACTACCTGCTGGAAATGGTCGACTCGCTCCTCGCCCTGGTGACCACATTTGAGGGAGCGCCCATTTCCTTTGCGGATCGGGTGCGCCGCCAGATCCGGGTCGAAACCACCAAGGTGCCACCCGCGATCATCGAGGCCTATCGGGACACCATCCGCGACAAGCTGATCGAGATTGGTCAGTGGACCGGCGACATTTCAGCCGATGTGCGTCGCTGGGAAGCCTCGGTTCGCGTCCCGGCCGACCAGGTCATCGACACCATGCGCGAGCTGACCAAGGTGGTGCGCGAGCGGGTCAGCGCCCGCATGTATGATTTCCGCCATGAATGGATCGAGCCCCAGGAGCTGCGCGATGTGCCCTTCTCGGCTTACTGCGATTTTCCCGCGCGCAAGCAGTATCTCAACCTCGACCATCCCTACACGACCTACGCGCTCAAGCACCTGGCCTGCCACGAAGCCTTTCCCGGACACCTCGTGCACCTCGCCCTGCGCCAGCAATATGTGGCCGAAGGCACCATGCCGCTCGATGGAGCGCAGGTCGTTACCAGCTCGGCCAGCAGCGCGCTGTTTGAGGGTATTGCCGACAACGGCCTCTTCTTCATCGATTGGGTGGAAACCCCCGAGGACGAACTGGCCGTCGCCCTCCAGCGCATGCGCGCCGCCCTGCGCTGCAATGCCGCCTGGATGCTGCACAACGACAACATGTCGGCCGATCTGATCGCGCCGATCATGGCCGAACAGAGCTTTGAGGAGCTTCACGCCATCAAGTCCAAATTGCGCTTCCTGCGCCATGGGCTGCGGGCACCCTTTGTTTATTCCTATTGGTGCGGCGACATGGCGGTGCACGACCTTTGGAAGACTGTTCCCAAGGAACGCCACGCCGAGTTCTGGGCCTATCTCTATGGCAACATGCATACGCCAACCACACTGGCGCGGTACTGGAAGTCCTGAAGCACCCGATCCTGACCACCGGCAAGCCTCCCATTGCCGATGGTCATCACCGCTGCATTTATTCCAACCTGCCCGAGGCCAGTCCGGTCTCGGGCACCAGGCGCTCCGCCCTTCCGTGCTCTATTCCGCCTGATCCTTGACCGCCTCCATCGACACATGCGTGCTGGTATGGGCGACATGGGGCAGGCTGCTGATGCGCTCGCCCAGCACTTCGCGATAATCGGCGATATCCTTGGTGCGCACCTTGAGCAGGTAATCAAAGCTCGAGGCGATCATATGCGCCTGCTCCACTTCGGGAATGGCGCGCACTGCCTTGTTGAAGGCGTTGAGCGCCGCCTTGCGCGTGTCGCTGAGCTTGACCTCCACAAAAGCCACATGCGGCAAGCCCATCCGGTCCGGATTGATCACGGCCCGATAGCCCAGGATGTACTTGGCATCCTCCAGCCGCTTGATCCGCGCCTGGCACGGCGTCTTGCTCAAATTCACCCGCCGGCTCAACTCGGCCACGCTGATCCGGCCGTTCTGCGCCAGCTCGTGCAGGATGCGACGGTCGATCGGGTCCAATGCGTCGTGATCGGCAAGGTTCACAGGCGTTTCTCCTAGAAGCTGCCCCAACTATATTGCATTAGGCCGGATCCAGCCACCATATCGGGCGAAATGCCTTTAGGCGCAGCATTATCTTCTACCTGCCTTCCGGCCGAGATACTCGACCGGGAAGGGTTGCCCTGGAGCCCCCCAATTGTCTGAAATCGCTGCTGCCCGCCAAACTCTTCACGCCCGCAATCTGGCCGACGAGACTGCTCTCGTTGGGCAGCTGATTGCCGATACCGGCCTGTCCCCTGCCGAGCGCAGCGCGATCTCGGCGCAGGCCGAAAAGCTGGTGACGACCGTGCGCACCGGCAATCGCCTTGGCCTCATGGAATCCTTCCTCGCCGAATATGGTCTCGCCACCGACGAGGGCGTGGCCCTGATGTCGCTGGCCGAAGCGCTGCTGCGCGTCCCCGACGCCGAAACCGTGGATGCCCTCATCCACGACAAGGTAGGCGGCTCCGACTGGGCCAGCCATTTCGGCGGCTCCTCCAACCAGCTCGTCAACTTCTCCTCCTGGGCCCTCAGCCTCACCGCCGATGTGCTGGGCGACCCGGAAGTCGGGCCCAAGAATGCGCTCCATCGTGCTGTAGCGCGCCTGGGCGAACCGGTGATCCGTACTGCCGTCGGCCAGGCCATGCGGCTCCTCGGCTCCCAGTTCGTCTTTGGCCGCACCATCTACGAAGCCATCACCAATGCCCGCAAGCCCGAGGCTCTGGGCTACCGCTATTCCTATGACATGCTGGGCGAAGCCGCCCGCACCTCCGCCGATGCCGAGCGGTATGCGGAAGCGTATAGCCGCGCCATCGCCACTCTCGCTCCCCGCTGCACCGCCCCGTCCGTGCGCGACAATCCCGGCATTTCGGTCAAGCTTTCGGCCCTTCACCCCCGCTACGAGTTCGCGCAGCGCGAGAGGGTGATGAGCGAACTGGTTGCCACGACTCGGCAATTGGCGCTCGCCGCCCGCGCCGCCAATATGGGCTTCAACATCGATGCCGAGGAAGCCGACCGGCTCGATCTGTCGCTCGACATCATCGCCGAAGTGCTCGCCACGCCCGAATTGGCCGGCTGGGACGGCTTTGGCATCGTCGTCCAGGCCTATGGCAAGCGCGTCCTGCCCCTCATCGATTGGCTCGATGCCACCGCCCGCTCGCTCGATCGCCGCATCATGGTGCGCCTCGTCAAGGGCGCCTATTGGGACGCCGAAATCAAGCGCGCGCAGGTGCTGGGGCTCGATGGCTATCCCGTCTTCACCCGCAAGGCCGCGACCGATGTCAGCTACATCGCTGCCGCCCGCAAGCTCCTTGCCGCCGAGGCGATCTACCCGCAATTCGCCACCCACAACGCGCACACCGCCGCCGCCGTCCTCCATCTCGCCGCGCAAGTCGGCAAGCCCAAGGACAGCTTCGAGTTCCAGCGCCTCCATGGCATGGGCGAGCGCCTCCACGAAGTGCTGCGCACCGCCCACGGCACCCGCACCCGCATCTATGCCCCGGTCGGCGCCCACAAGGACCTGCTCGCCTATCTCGTGCGCCGTCTTCTCGAAAATGGCGCCAACGGCTCCTTTGTCTACCAGATCGCCGACGAGAACATCCCCGCCGCTGTGGTGGCCGAGGACCCCATTGCCAAGCTCCTGGCGTTGGGCGACGCCATCCCCAATCCGGCCATTCCCGCCCCGGCCAATATCTTTGCCCCCCGCCGCAACTCGGCCGGGCTCGATCTCACCGACCCCGTCGCCTTCCCGGCCGCCGAGGCCGCGCGCAATGCCTTCGCCACCACGCAATGGCACGCCCACGCCCTGACCGCGCTCAGCAGCGAACCCGCCCCGGGCGCGCAGGCGCAAACTCTCACCAACCCCGCGAAGTCCAGCGACATTCTGGGCACGGTGACCGATGCTCTCCCGCACGAGATCGAAGGCGCCATCGCCGCGGCCACCCACTCCGGCTGGTCCAGGGAGCCCGTCGCCCGCCGCGCGGAGCTCTTGCGCGCCGTCGCCGATCTCTACGAAGCCAACCGCGCCGAGTTCTTCGCCCTCCTCACCCGTGAAGCGGGCAAGACCTGGGCCGACGCCGTGGCGGAGGTGCGCGAAGCCGTCGACTTCCTGCGCTACTATGCCCGCGGCGCCGAACGGCAAACCCTGGGCGCGCCGCGCGGCCCCTTCACCGCCATCTCGCCCTGGAACTTCCCCCTCGCCATCTTCACCGGCCAGATCGCGGCCGCGCTGGTGGCGGGCAATCCGGTGCTGGCCAAGCCCGCGCCCCAAACCCCGCTGATCGCCTTCCGCGCGATCCAGCTGATGCACGAAGCCGGCATCCCCCGCGACGCCATCCAGCTCCTCACCGGCGCCGGTGAAGTGGGCACCGCGCTCACCTCCCACCCCGCCATTGCCGGCGTCGTTTTCACCGGCTCCATCGCCACCGCGCGCCGGATCGACCAGGCCATGGCCGCCAATCTGGCCCCCACCGCGCCCCTCATCGCCGAAACCGGTGGCCTCAACGCCATGATCGTTGACTCCACCGCCCTGCCCGAACAGGCCGTGCGCGACATCATCGCCTCCGCCTTCCAGTCCGCCGGCCAGCGCTGCTCGGCCCTGCGCGTGCTTTACGTGCAGGAAGAAGCGGCCGAGCGGACCCTCGAAATGCTCAAGGGCGCCATGGACGAGCTGACCCTGGGCGATCCCTGGCACCTCAGCACCGATATCGGCCCTGTCATCGATGAGGCCGCCCGCAGCAAGATCGAGGCGCATGTCGAGAGCTTTGCGCGCGCGGGCAACCTCATCCATCGCCTGCCCACCCCAGCCGGCGGCACCTTTGTCGCCCCCGCCGTGCTGCGCGTCCCCGGCATCGAGGCGCTGGCCGAAGAGATCTTTGGCCCGGTGCTCCATGTCGCGACCTTCAAGGCCACTGAGCTCGACGCCGTCATCGCCGCCGTCAACCGCTCGGGCTATGGGCTGACTTTTGGGCTGCACACCCGCATTTCCTCGCGCGTGCGTCTCGTGTCCAGCGCCGTCCAGGCCGGCAATATCTATGTCAACCGCAACCAGATCGGCGCCGTGGTCGGCTCGCAGCCCTTTGGCGGCGAGGGCCTTTCGGGCACCGGCCCCAAGGCGGGCGGCCCGCATTACCTCCCCCGCTTCACCATCGGTGCTGCCGAGGGCAAGACCATGCCCCTCCCCCTGCCCGGCCCCACCGGCGAGTCCAATGTCATGCATGTCAGCCCGCGCGGCACCGTGCTCTGCCTTGGCCCCACCCCGGCCGATCAGCAGGCCCAGGCCAATCTGGCCGCCACGCTCGGCAACACCGCCCTTCTGGCCGAACTCGATGTGGACGTCCTTCAGCACGCCCAGACCTTTGATGCGGTCGCCTATTTCGGCGCGGACGGCCAGCTCAGCGCCATCCGCCAGGCCCTGAGCCAGCGCAGCGGCCCCATCCTGCCACTCGTGACGGGCAAGGACGACGCCCTGCGCCTCGTCGTGGAACGCCATGTCTGCATCGACACGACAGCGGCGGGCGGCAACGCCACCCTGATGGCCCAGGCTGGCTAAACTCAACAAAAAGCCCGCTGGCATCACCAGCGGGCTTTTTTACCCTTACGCGACCGCCGCAGTCGCCACGAACTCGACCTTGTAGCCGGGGTCCGCCAGCAGCGCCTGCACGCAGGCGCGTGTCGGCTTGTTGTCCGGATCGATCCAGGCGTCATAAACGCTGTTCATCCCGGCAAACTCGCCGATATCGGCGAGATACACCGCCATCGTCAGCAGCTGCGCCTTGCTGCCCCCGGCCTCCGCCAGCAACCGCTCCACTGCCGCCAGCGCCTGCTCGGTTTGCCCCACGATATCGAGGCTCGTATCCTCGGCCACCTGCCCGGCCAGGTACACGACCCCGCCATGCAGCACGGCCTGGCTCATGCGCTTGCCCATTTCCATTCGCTTGATCATGCGATCTCCTCGGCGCCCAGGCGCTCCATCACCAATTCCGCCCCCGCCAGATCTTCAAGGGCATGCCCCGCCGATTTAAACAGGGTGATATCCTCCGGCGCCCGCCGCCAGCGCGGCGCCTCGCCCAGCAATTCGGCCAGCTCCGTTACGTCAGCCGCCTCGATCACCCCCGCCGCTATGGGTTGGGCGATGTCGCCGGTTTCTGTTTTTGTGTGCGGCACGTCGACCACCGCCCGCGCCTTGCGCACTAGGGCATCATCGCTTTCGCGCATGTCGCGGCGGAACCCGCCGACGAGGTCAATATGCGTGCCCGGCCGCACCTGCTCGCCCAAAATGATGGGCTCGCGCGCCAGCGTCGCCGCTGAAACAATCTGCGCCTGCCCCACGGCCTCGGCCAGTTCCCCGGCCGCGCTCGCGGCAATCCCGCGCGCATCGAGGCTCGCGGCCAGCGCCTCGGCCTTGCCCGTGTTGCGCCCCCAGATCAACACCCGCTTGGGCCGCAACACCGCCCAATAGGCTTCTGCCAGTGCTTCGGCCACGCTCCCGGTGCCCACCACAAGGAGGGTTTCGGGCTCGGGATTGGCCAGCACCGAAGCCGCCAGCACCGATGCTGCGGCCGTGCGCCGCGTGGTCAGCGCGTGCCCGTCGATCGTGCCCAGCGGCTCGCCGCTCGCCGCGTCGAGCACCATATAGATCGCCCGTAGCGCCCCGCCCGGCCGATTGCCGAGTTCAGGCAAGACCGTGACGAGCTTGACCCCGATCAGCTTGCCCGGTCGCACCGCCGGCATCACCAGCAGCGTGCCAGCCGACTGCCCCGGTGCCGCCTCGATCGGCACGGCCTGCCGGCTCGGCGCAGTGGGCGGCGCCAAAAACGCTTCGCGCAGTTTCCCCACCAGCGATGGATAATCCAGCAATCGCTCGACCGTCGCCGCGTCGATCACCTTGAGTGCGGTTGTCCCCGCCATCAGTAGATAACCTTGTCGGTCGCAGGATCGATCAGGTGCATGCTGTCCATATCGACGGTTAGGGCAATCGTCTGCTTGGGCGCGGCCTGATACGACGGCGCCACCCGCGCACAGACATTGTCCGTGCCCACCCGCATATAGAGCAGTGTCTCGGCCCCCAGCGGCTCCACCAGATCCACGGTCCCGCTGAGCGCCGCCGTATTGGGGCGGTCATGCACATTGCTGAAAGCTTCGGGCCGCAGCCCCAGCACCACGTCGCGCCCGGCAAATGGCGCATAGGCATCCCGGCGCGACGCCGGCACGGCGAGCCGCTGCTCGCCCGACAGCTGCACGAACAGCCCGTCGCCCTCGCCCACCAGCCGGCCATCAAGGAAGTTCATTGCCGGCGAGCCGATAAAGCCCGCCACGAACCGGCTCACCGGTCGGTTATAGAGTTCCTGGGGCGGCCCCGCCTGCTCGATGGTGCCATTATTCATCACCACCACCCGGTCGGCCATGGTCATGGCCTCGATCTGGTCATGGGTCACATAAACCGTGGTGGTCGGGATCTGCTGGTGCAGCCGCTTGATTTCGGTGCGCATCTGCACGCGCAGCTTGGCATCGAGATTGCTCAGCGGCTCGTCGAACAGAAACACTTTGGGGTTGCGCACAATGGCGCGCCCCATGGCCACGCGCTGGCGCTGCCCGCCCGAGAGCATGCGCGGCTTGCGTTTGAGCAGGGGCTCGATCTCGAGCACGCGGGCAGCCTCGGCGACCCGCGCCGCCACTTCGGCCTTGGGCATGCGTCGTTGTCGCAAGCCAAAGGCGATGTTGTCGTAAACCGTCATATGCGGATAAAGCGCATAATTCTGGAACACCATGGCGATGTCGCGCCGCCCCGGCTCGACATCGTTGATGGTCTGGTCGTCGATGCGGATCTCGCCACCCGAAATAGTTTCGAGGCCCGCGATCATGCGCAGTGTCGTGGATTTGCCGCAACCCGAAGGGCCCACCAGCGCCACGAACTCGCTATCGGCGATTTCGAGATCGATGCCCCGGACGGCCTGGAAGGTCTGGTAGGACTTGGTCAGGTTGCGGATCGAAAGATGGGCCATGTCGGCTCCTTCGTGTGAGAGCTTAGGCGCGAGCCAGCAGCATGTTGGACGCCAGCCAGAAGGGCGGCAGGCAGAGCGGGGTCGAGGACATCGGCAGGATGGCATCGTGAATGGCGACCCCGAGCTCGTCGCGCATAAAGGCGCGGCGCTGCTCGATGCGGGCATAGACCTGCGGATGGCGCGTGCGCAGCTCTTCGCGCAGCGCCGCATCGGCAAAGGTCACCGCGTCTTCGCAGTTGAGCGCCCAGCCATTGGGCATCGGCACCGGGATCACGTCGATCTGGAAGGGCATGCCCGAAGCGATACGGCTTTGCGAACCCGGCCGCACCGGCGAGTTCAGCCATTCGTCATGGCCCGTCAGGTGCCCGGGATTGAGCGCTGAACCAAGGCCGCCGCGCGCCAGCGCGCCGGTCACCGCATCATGGATTTCGCCACCCGTGACCCCGAGATCGGCCGTTTCATACCAGGTGATCAGCCCCTCGAAATAGCTCTTGGCGGTGGCGAGGAACGCCTCGTCATGGTCGGTCACGAGCCCGGCGCGCGAGGCAAGCCCACCCCAAAAGCTCACTGCGGCCGAAATGCCGTTGCCCTTGCCGATGATGCGCCCGGTTGGGCTCGAAAGCCCGATCACCGGCCCCGAAGCATCGCTGGTGGTCAGCATCGGGTGGCAGTTCATCGGCTCGCCGGCATAGCCCATGCGGCTTGCGGCCGCCAATTCGCTGTCCCCGGCCTGGATGCCGGTCACCATGCGCCACACTGCCGCCGAGGCGCGGGCTGCGCCCCATTCATAGGCGGCGATCTGGTCGGCATCCACCACCGAGCGCAGGCCGTCGGTTTCATGCATCAGCACCGGGGTGGCTTCGGCCGGGCTCTGCCCGGTAATGCGCTTGAGCAGGATCGGCAGGTAAGCGGGCACAAACAGGCCCGGCTCCTCGTCCGCCCATTCCGCACCTTCGAAATACTTCCAGCCGACCACGCCGACGCTGTCGCCGCTCTTGATCCCGCATTCGCGCAGCACTGCCTCGACGCTCGGACGGCGCGAGCGGTCCTGGGCCAACAGGCTCATCGACTGGGCCAGCACCACTTGCTTGCCGGGCAGCGGGGAAATGGCGGTATAGCTTTCATCCTCATTGCCCACGACGAAGATGCGCTGCTCGCCCGGGCCCAGCAGCAGCAGGGCCTCCTCGAAGCGCGGATCAAAGCCCGACATGAACATGATATTGGCGTTGTGCTCGCGGTCGGCATAGATCACGAGCCAATCATGGCCGGCACGCCGATAGGCCTCGTTGCACCGCGCCGCATAGGTCGCGCCCGGAATGGCGGGCTGCTGCAGGGGAACCTCAATGGCCGGCGCGGCAATGGAACGGAGGGCAATGGTCATCAATAAAGGTCCTTTCAGCTCGCCGCAGATTCTGCGGCAGATGGGTCGGCAGCGCTGGGCGCATGCCAGAGCGGCGCCTTGGCGCCCGAAAAATTGGTGCAGCCTTCCAGCGCCAGGGCGACCCCGCCCAGCGGCACATTGTTGGTGCTGAGGCTCGAGAATTCGATCCGGCAATCCTGCAGCGCTGCGGGCAGCGCCAGCTCCTCGACGGCGTGGATCATCGAGTTGCGGATAAAGGGCGCCAGCCGCGCCAGACTCCCCCCGAGGATCACCCGCGGCGGATCGAAGATATTGATGAGGTTGGACACCCCGATCCCGAGATAACTGCCCATTTCAGCCAGCACATGCAGCGCCAGCTCGTTGCCCGCTTCGGCGAGGTTGAGCAGCTCGGCGGTCGAGGACACCTGCACCCCGTCCTGCTGCAGCCGCTGCGCCAGCGCGAAATCGGACACATAGGCCGACAGGCACCCGGTATTGCCGCAGCGGCACAGCCGCCCATTGGGCACGATCTTGGTGTGGCCGAACTCGCCGGCATAGCCGCCATGGCCCCGAAACAGCGCGCCATCGAGAAACAGGCCCGCGCCCACGCCCGAGGAGCTGTCGAGATAGATAAAGGTCTCGTCCTCCGCGGCACTGCCGAACAGATATTCGGCCATCGCATCGGCATTGCAGTTGTTGTCGATGTAGAGCGATGCCTCGACGGCATTGTCGAGGAGGCTGCGCAGCTCGAGGTCGCGCCAACCCAGGTTCGGCGAATGGGCAAGGTGCCCGTCGCGCCCCACCAGGCCCGGCACCGACACCCCGACGGCGCGCACTTCGTTCATGCTGCGCCCGATGCTGGCCACGAGCTCGCCGATCCCGGCGCGCAATTCGGCAGCCAGTTCAGAGCGATGCGGCAGCGTGCGCGTCACCTGCCCCAGCGGCGCCCCATCGAGCCCCGTCACCACATAGCTGATCTCGCCGGGCACCGGATGCACCCCGACCAGGAGGCCCCCATTGGCCGAAATCGAAATGCGCTCCCCCGGTCGCCCGCGCCCCTTGCCCGCGACCTTGGTGGCGCGCTCGATCAGCCCGATGGCCTCGAAATCCTTGAGGATCGCCGAGACCGTCGACTTGTCCGTCTCGGCCTTGTCGGCGATCTCGCGCTGCGAGGCATTGGGATTGAGCCGGATCGCATGGAAGATGCGCGAGGCATGGATCTGGCGAACAACAGATGGATGCATGAGCTAGTCCCTCTCGGGCGGGCGTGGCGAGGCAGCCGGGGAATGGGTCATCATTTTGACGAGCCACCCAACAGGCCCCGCGTGAATGCCTTCTGGAACAGCAGGAATGCAATCATCATGGGAACGATCGAAATGATCGTCGCCGCCATCATCGGGCCGTCATCCACGTCGAGCCCGCCGATCATCGCATAAAGGCTGACCGGCGCCGGGCTGTTCTGCCCGCTGGTGAGGGTCAGCCCGAAGAACAGGTCGTTCCAGGCCGACCGGCTCTGCACGATGGCAATTGCCGCGAGGCCCGACACCGATGCGGGCAGCAGGATCTTGAAGAAGTACCCCGCCGGCCCGCAGCCATCGAGCTGCGCCGCCTCGAACATCGAGCGGGGCACCGTCGCAAAATAGTTGCGCATGAAAAACGTGACGAAGGGCAGACCATAGGCGGTGTGGACCAGCCACATCCCCGGAATGGTGTTGTAGAGCCCGAGCGAACGCATGATCATGAACAGCGGGATCTGCACCGCCTGATAGGGCACGAGCATCCCGGCGAGGATCAGCAGATAGACGACGCGCCCGCCCGGGATATTGACCTGCGATAGCGGATACGCCGCCAGCGAGCCCACAAACACCGACAGCACAACAGATGGGATGGTGATGAGGAAACTGTTCCACACCGAGCGCCCGATCCGCTCCCAGCCCTCGGCATAGTTCTGCCAATAGATTTCGCTCGGCAATTGCAGCGAATAGGGGATTTCGGCCGGGCTCTTGAGGCTCGCATTGAACGCCATCAAGAGCGGCGTCAGATACAGGATCGCCAGCACGACGAGGATGAAATAGCGCAGCCCGGTGGAAAACGCAGGGCGACGGACGGCAAAGGCGCTCATTCGCGCACCTCCTCGACCTGGGTGGACATGTAATAAACATAGGGCATCACCACGATGGCCGCGAGCACCAGCAGCAGCACCGCGATCGCCGCGCCCTGCCCCATCTGGAAGCGCGAGAACGAGGTCTCGTACATATCCACGGCCAGCACATAGCTCGATTCAAACGGCCCGCCCTGGGTCATCGACCAGACGATATCGAAGACGCGCATGGAATCGACGCCCGCAATCCCCAGCACCACGACGGTCGAGGGCAGCAGCAGCGGCAGCTTGATCTTGGTGAGGATCGTCCAGGGCGACGCCCCATCGATCCGCGCCGCCTCGATATATTCGGTGGGCAGGTTGCGCAGCCCGGCAAAGTAGATGAGGAAGGTGAACCCGCTCCACGCCCAAAGCGAGGCCGCCATGATCGAATAGGTCACGATCTGCGGGTCGCCGAGCCAGTTCTGGTTCCACTCCGACAGCCCCAGACTGTTAAGCACGGTCGAGAACAGTCCCGTCGTCGGCCGATACAGCCACCGCCAGGCCGACGCCACCGCCACGGTCGTGATGGTGAAGGGCAAAAAGAAGATGGTCCGGAAAATATAGGCGCCCTTGACGTCGCTATCGAGCAAGAGCGCGAGCCCCAGCCCCACGATCGTGGGCAGCACCAGGAAATAGATCAGCCACTGGAAATTGTTGAACAGCGCATGCATGGTGCGCGGCTGGTTGAGGATCTGCTGGAAGTTCGCCAGTCCAACCCATTGCCGCTCCACCGACATTCCGTCCCAGGAATGCAGCGACAGCCAGATCGTATCGATCACCGGGTAAATGAAGGCGGCGATAAACAACGCGATCGGACCCAGCAAGAACAGCGCATAAACCAGGTTGCGCCTGGCTCTGAAATCAAGTCCGCCCATGACTGGCCCCTTCCTGCATTCCCAACCCGGCACCCGCGCGCGCCGGACGATCGGCCCCCGCCGCAGCGGGGGCCTTGTGTCATCACCAGGCGTAGAACAGCTTCTGGCCCGCCATCGAGAGGCGCATCTGCTCGAGCATCTCAAGCGAAGTCTCGAGCCCTTCCGGCGTTGGATTGGCGGCGTATTTCTCGATCTCGGTGCCGATCGCCATGCGGTAATCCACCGGCAACAGGATCATGAGGCTGGGCAGTGCCATGGTGGCGAACCGCTCCGCTTCGCGCTTGCCGATCACGTCATAGATGTCGGTGGACACTTCCACATTGGGCGCGAGCGAACCCTTGGGCTGGTTGAACGCGGTTTGCGCTTCCACCGATACCACCGAGCGCACGAACTGCTTGCCCTGCTCCTGCAGGTCGCCCTTGAGCACCACCACCGTATCGGTCTGGAAGATCGACTGGTCCTCGGTGCCGGGCGCGACAAAGAAGTCGTAATCCTCGCCCGGCGTCCAGCCGCGGCCCTTCATATAGCCCGAAATCCAGTTGCCGGCCTGATACATGCCGATCTCGCCGCGCATCAGCTGGTCCGAGCTGTCAGCCCAGGCCGCCGCCGTCCAGTTGGGCGCATAATGCTCGGCATAATTCTCGCGGAAGATCTCGAAGGCTTCGCGCATTTCGGGACCGGTCCAGGAGAGCTCGCCCCGGGCGAACTGCCAATAGCCCTCTTCACCCACTACGCTCAGCAGCGGCGCATAGAAGTTGTAAAAGCTCCAGGGCCAGCCCGCCGAATTACCGAGGCACGCCACATTGTTGGCCTCGAGCGTTTCACAGACGGTGTTCCACTCTTCCCAGGTGGTGGGCGGGGTCAGGTTGAGCTTTTCGAACAGCGCCTTGTTGTAGAACACGTCATTGACGATGCTGAGCGAAATCGGCAGCGCGGTATGCACGCCACCAAAGGTGATGATGCGGCGCAGCCCCTCGGGGAAAATCTCGTCGCCCCGGATATCCTGCCACACATCTTCGATGTCGAGGATGCGGCCCGAATTGGCCACCTGGGTTAGGTCATAGCCCGAGTTGAACTGGTAGGCCATGGGCGGGGTGCCACCCATCAGCGACACCTGCACCTGCTGGCGCAAGCCCTGGGTATGGCCCGGGATCACCCGCTCGGTCACCGGGGCGTCCGGGTTCTGCTTGTTGATCTCGGCGATCATGGCTTTGACGCCATCATACTCGCCGCCAACGCCCATATAGTGCCAGAACTCGGGCACCTGCTGGGCCGAAGCGGGCGCGCTGCCGGCCGCGACCGACAGCGCGAGGAGGGATACGGCAAGAAACTTGGATCTGCTGGACATGGGTTAAACCTTTTGCTGGCCGGTCGTGACATCCAAAAACTGCGCACCCCATAATTTGTTGGAGTGTAGGATTATTGATTGACCGGCTAAGCGTGGCTGTCAATCGGGCCTGCTTGCTTTTAGTGCAATTTTTCTGCTGCTACAAAACTAGCCACCGCGAGAGGACCGGAGTCGGTATCGCGTGGAAACCGGCCGAAATGCCCGCTGATCCTGGTAAAAACCAGTAAATCTCGCCTCCATCGCGCGGCTCGATCCGGCGCGCCCGCGCCTGGACCCTCGCCTACCCTGTGGAAAATCCGTGCTGAAAAACCTCAAAGAACGGTTTGACATCTCCCCAAAATAGGTTTGATTATCAAAAGAAATAAACCTGAGGCGGCGGAACGCTGATCCGCATCAGCGCGGAGAGTACGGCATGGCCTATACCTCGACCCATTGGGGCGTGTACGAGGCAAAGAACACCGGCGGCACGGTGGAACTGACCCCGGCTCCCTGGGACCGCGACCCCTCCCCCCTCAGCCGCTCCCTCACCTCCGGCCGCGATGCGGCCGCCCGCATCCGCCGTCCCGCCATCCGCGCCGGCTTCCTCAAATCGGGCGCGGCTTCGCGCGAGGGCCGCGGGCGCGAACCCTTTGTGGAAGTGCCCTGGGACGAAGCCTTCGACATCACGGCGCACCACATCGCCCGCGTGCGCGAGCAATATGGCAATGAGAGTTTTTACGGCGGCTCCTATGGCTGGTCGAGCGCCGGCCGCTTCCACCACGCCCAAAGCCAGTTCAACCGCTTCTTTCGCCTCACCGGCGGCTATGTCGACAGCGTCGATAGCTATTCCCTCGCCGCCGCCCGCGTGATCCTGCCCCATGTGGTCGCGCCTTGGGGCGAGCTGTCCCAGGGCCATACCGATTGGAACAATCTGGCCGAGCATACCGACCTCTTCATCGCCTTCGGTGGCCTGCCCGCCAAGAACACCCAGGTCAATCCGGGTGGCGCGAGCGACCATGTGGTGCGCGAAGCGCTGCGCCGCATGGCGGCCGGCAAAACCCAGTTCGTCAATGTCAGCCCCAGCCGCTCCGACCTGACCGATGCCGAGGGCTGCGAATGGCTGCCGATCCGGCCTGGCTCCGACACTGCCCTGATGCTCGCGCTCGCCTATGTGCTGATCGCCGAAGACCTGCACGACCGGGCTTTCATCGAAAGCCACAGCGTCGGCTTCGAGCAGCTGCGCGATTACCTCTTTGGCGCCGCCGACAACCAGCACAAGACCCCCGCCTGGGCCGCCCCGCTCTGCGACATCCCTGCCGACATCATCACCGCGCTCGCCCGCCGCATGGCCAAGGGGCGCACCATGATCAATGTCGCCTGGTCGCTCCAGCGCGCCGAAAATGGTGAATTGCCCTATTGGATGGCCGTCAACCTTGCCGTGCTGCTGGGCCAGATCGGCCTGCCCGGCGGCGGCTTTGGCGTTGGCTATGCCTGCATGCAAAGCGTCGGCTCAGGCCGCTTCCCCTTTTCGGGCCCCCGCCTGCCCCAGGGCACCAACCCGGTCACCACCTTCATCCCCGTGGCCCGCGTCTCGGACATGCTGCTCAATCCCGGTGGGTCCTTCACCTATGATGGCGGCAGCTTCACCTATCCCGATATCAAGCTGGTTTACTGGTGCGGCGGCAACATCTTCCACCACCACCAGGACCTCAACAAGCTGATCGAGGCCTGGCGCCGCCCCGAAGTGACCATCATCAATGAGAGCTTCTGGACGCCGCACGCCAAGTTCTCCGATATCGTCTTGCCCGCCACGACGACGCTTGAGCGCAACGATATCGGCAGCGCCTCGCTCGACCGCTTCATGGTCGCCATGAAGCGCGTTGCCGATCCTGTCGGCGAAGCCAGGGACGACTACGATATCTTCAGCGGCATTGCCGAGCGCCTCGGCTTTGCCGAGCAACTGCGCGAAGGCCGCACCGCCGAGCAATGGCTCGAAGTGCTCTACGAGGAATGCCGCCCCCGCGCCGAGGTCTTCGGCATCACCCTGCCGCCCTTCGAGCAGTTCTGGGAAGAGGGGCTCTTTGATCTGCCCGCCCCCGAGCAGGATACGATCATGCTCGAAAGCTTCCGCAAGGATCCCGAGGATTTCCCCCTCAACACGCCCTCGGGCCTCATCGAGCTGACCTCGACCAAGATCGCGGGCTTCCACCTGCCCGATTTTCCGGGCACCCCGGAATGGCGTGAACCGCGCGAATGGCTTGGCGCCCCGCGCGCCCAGACCTATCCCCTCCATCTCCTCTCCAACCAGCCCAGCACACGCCTCCATAGCCAGTACGATCATGGCGTCGTCAGCCGCGAATCCAAGATCAACGGCCGCGAACCTCTCACCATGAACCTCGCCGATGCCACCACGCGCGGCCTTGCCCATGGTGATGTGGTGCGCGTCTTCAATGATCGCGGCGCTTTCCTTGCCGGTCTCGTCGTCAGCGACGCCATCCGCCCCGGCGTCGTCCAGATCGCCACCGGCGCCTGGTATGATCCGCTGGTTCCCGGCGAGATCGGCACCCTCGACAAGCATGGCAACCCCAATGCCGTCACCCAGGATATCGGCGCCTCGAGCTTGAGCCAGGGCTGCGCCGCCCAAAGCGCGCTGGTGCAGGTAGAGCGCTTTACGGGCGAGTTGCCGCCCATTACCGCTTTCCAGCCCCCGCAATTCGTCGCCAAGGAGCCTTAGCCCATGCGCTTTTCCGCCTGCCTCGAAATGCTGTTTGTTCCCGAAACCGCCGATTTCACCGCCCGCATCGCCCTGGCCCGGTCAGCCGGCTTTGATCTGGTGGAATTCTGGCGCTGGACCAACAAGGATCTCGATGCGGTGGAAGCGGCGCTGCGCAAGCATGGGGTTGCGCTCTCGGGCATCGTCGCCGAACCCATGATCCCGCTGACCGATCCCACGCGCCACGCCGAGTTTCTCCTCGGGCTCGAGGACAGCATCGCCACCGCCCAGCGCTTGGGCGCGCCGCTTCTCATTGCCCAGGCCGGCAACGAGATCGATAGCCTCACTCGGGCCGAACAGCACGACGCCATCGTCACTGTGCTACGCCGCGCCGCTCCCCTGCTGGAGCGCGCCAACATCATTCTGGCGCTCGAGCCGCTCAACACCTTGGTGGATCACGCCGGCTATTTCCTCCATTCCACGGTTGAAGGGCTCGATATCGTCGATGCCGTTGGCAGCCGCCATGTGCGCCTCCTCTATGACATCTACCATTCGGCCGTGATGGGCGAGAACATCGCCAGTGTGCTCGACGGCCGGCTCGATCGCATCGCTCACGTCCACCTCGCCGACGCCCCCGGCCGCAACGAGCCCGGCAGCGGCGAGATGGATTGGCAGGGCAAGCTCGATTGGCTGGGGCGCGCCGGCTACGATGGCCCCGTCGGCCTCGAGTTCCGCCCTACCGGTCCGACGGTCGACGCGCTCGAACTCGTGCTTTCCCGCTAACCCTCCCTCATCTCGGGCCCTTCTTTACCCATGGACTACACCACCCTCCCCCTCGACGCCGGAGCCATCCTTGCAGGCGTGCGCCCATGGGTCGAATGCGAAAGCCCCTCCTGGGATGCCGCCGCCGTCAATCGCATGATGGATCTGGCCGCCACGCACATGCAGAGCATGGGCGCGACCCTCGAGCGCTTCCCCGGCGACAAGGGCTTTGGCGATTGCCTTTATGCTGATTTCAATCCCGAGGATCCGCGCCCGGGCATCCTCCTGCTCGGCCATCTCGATACCGTCCATCCTATCGGCACCCTCGCCGGCCCGCTCAGCTGGCGCCAGGACGGCAACAAGGCCTATGGCCCCGGCCTTTACGACATGAAGAGCGGCAACTATCTCGCCCTCGAAGTGCTGCGCCTGCTGCGCGAAGGCGGCGCCAATTCCCACCTGCCCGTCCGCATGCTCCTCGTGTCGGACGAAGAATCGGGCAGCCCTTTCAGCCGCCCGCTGATCGAGCACATCGCCCGCGACCAGCGCTTTGTGCTCGTTGTTGAAGGCGGCGACACCAGCGGCAATCTCGCCGTCGGCCGCTATCCCGTCGCGCGCTTCCGCATCCGCACCTATGGCAAATCCAGCCACGCCCTGATCGAGCCCGGCATCGGCGTTTCTGCCCTCTCTGGCCTCGCCCGCATCGTGCCGCGCGTCGAAGCCCTGGCCCAGCCCGGCCGCTCGCTCACCGTCAACTATATCCAGGCCGGCCAGCACGTCGCCATCATCCCCACCGAAGGCACGATCGGCCTCGTCTCCACGGCCAAGACCCTCGACCTCCTAGAAGACGTCTACCACCAGCTCGTGCGCATCGTCGAAGAAGAGATGGGCGAGCGCGGCGAAGTCATCCGCTTCTCCAACCGCCCGCTCTGGACCCCGACCGCCGCCGACCACGCGCTTTGGCAGCAAGCCCGCACCCTCGCCGACCCGCTCGACCTTCCATTCGGTCACGACATGATGTTCGGCGGCTCGGACGGCAACATCACCGGCGCGCTGGGTGTCCCCACCCTCGATTGTCTCGGACCATTGGGAGCCGATGCGCACCAATTGACCGAGCACATCCTGCTCGATTCCGTTGTCCCGCGCGGCCGCCTGCTCGCCGGCCTGCTGCTCACCCTCCAATAGCAGTCTAGGGCCGTTCAGAACCCGTTCATCTTCATGGCGATAACGTGACCAGGAGCCCGTTCCCGCGACTCTCGACACCGGCAAGTTTCGCGCTAATATAGTCTTTGACCATGTTGCGACGACACGATCGACCGTCCTGCGACACCGTGTTGTCCGAACTTGCCGCGAGTAAACATGGCCTACGACTTCCAGCAAGACGTTGATGCTGTTCAGCGAATTGGCGCCGTCCCTACCATTCTCGACGTAGTCTGCCGCGCCACCGGCATGGGCTTCGCCGCTATCGCCCGGGTCACCGAAGATCGCTGGGTTGCTTGCGCCGTCATGGACAATATCGACTTCGGCCTGCCGCCGGGCGGCGAACTCAAAGTCGAAACCACGCTCTGCCATGAAATCCGCCAGCATCGGCGCGTCATCGCCATCGACAATGTTGCCGAAGATCCCGTCTATTCTTGCCACCACACGCCGCAGATCTATGGCCTCAAGAGCTATATCTCTGTGCCAATTACCATGCCCGACGGCCGCTTCTTCGGAACACTTTGCGCCATCCATCCTGAACCGGCTGAGGTGAACAACCCGCAGATAATCGGCACCCTCACCCTTTTTGCCGAACTGCTCGCCTATCACCTCGAAGCCGAAGACAAACTCGCCGCCGCCGAAACCCGCGCCACCGATCAGCAAGCCAACTCCGACCTGCGCGAACAATTCATCGCCGTGCTCGGCCACGACCTGCGCAACCCCCTCGCCGCCATCGACGGCGGCGCCAATATCCTGCTGCGCGAAGGCGCCTGGACCGAAAAAACCCCGGTCATCCTGCGCCTGATGAAGAACAGCGTCACGCGCATGAGTGGCCTCATCGACAACGTGCTGGATCTGGCGCGCAGCCGTCTAGGCGGCGGCATCGCCCTCAACCTTGATGCCGAAAGGCCGCTAAAACCTACGCTGGAACAAGTGGTTGACGAAATCCGCGCCGCCAATCCGGCGCGCCTGATTGACGCGGAGATCGACATTCCCCGCGCTATCAAGGTCGACCATCACCGCATCGCTCAGATGTTTTCCAACCTGCTCGGCAACGCGATTACCCACGGCGCCGACGACCAGCCGATCCACGTCCAGGTCAAGCTCGAAGACGAAGCCACCCTCGCGCTATCGGTCATCAACGCCAGCGAACCCATTCCTCCCGAGATGATGGAGCACCTGTTCAAGGCCTTCCACCGCGGCCAGGTGCGCAGCAATGCCGAGGGCCTCGGCTTGGGGCTCTACATCGCCGCCCAGATCGCCGAAGCCCATGGCGGCAAGATCGACGTCCATTCCGATGCAGAAGCCACCCGCTTCACTTTCCGCATGCCCCTGAACTAAGCCGATGCAGCCGCTCAACTAATCGAGTAGCCGCCATCGACCACTAACGTAGATCCAGTCACAAACCCCGCCACCGGGGAGCACAGATACAGCACAGCATTAGCCACTTCCTCGGGCCGGCCCCACCGCCCCATCGGCGTGCGCGCGAGGATCGGGTCCGAACGTGCAGGATCATCGCGCAGCGCCTGGGTCAGCGGCGTCGCGATCCAGCCCGGCGCCACCGCATTGACGCGGATGCCGTCCCTGGCAAAAGCAATCGCCAGCGATTTGGTCAGCTGATTGACGCCACCCTTGCTCGCCGCATAGCCCGGCACCAATCCCCCGCCGAAAAACGACAGCATGGAAGCAAGATTGACGATGCTCCCCTGCCCCGTCGCTTGGAGCAGCGGCCGCGCGGCCGAACACATTCGCATCGTGCCATTGAGATTGACGTCAAGCACCTGCTCGAACACCGCAGGATCCAGTTCCTCGCCCCGTCGGATCATGCCGGCGCAATTGACCAGGATATCGAGCGCCGGCAGCTTGCCCACGAGCTCTCCGACGGCCACGGCATCGCGCACATCGAGGATGCCCAGTTCCGCCCCGGCAAAATCCGCATCCCCGGCCAGCGCATCGATCTCGCGCTGCGCCACGCCGGTCGCCGTCACCGCCGCACCCGCCAGCAGGAAAGCCCGCGCCACCGCCGCCCCGATCCCGGACGTGCCTCCGGTCACCAGCACGCGCTTGCCCGCATACCACCCACGGGCCCAGTCGTAATTCACCGCCTCAGCGGACGAACTGATCGACATAGTCCGCCCCCAAGCCCACCTTTTCGTAATGGGCGCGGCACATATCGATCTTGGTGAACACGTCCTCGTAGCCGACATGCTGGTTGTTCTCGTCGAGATAAACCATCGAGCCGGTGATGTTAAAGAAGGTGATCATCTCCTCCACATCCTCGGGCACCAGCAGCGTGTGAATTTCGCCTGGCGGCTCGAACACATAAGAACCCGTCTCGGCCACCCAGTCATGCTCGCGATAATGCCAGCGGCCCTTGATCACATAGCCATGCACCGGATTGGGATGCAGGTGCCGCGACAGCACGCCCGAGCGGCGCACCCGCAACAGATTGCACCACTGTCCCACCAGCGTATTGAGCATCAGCGGCCGAAACCACACGCCTTGCGCCTGCGGCACCCAGACCCGCTCATCATCGGGCACCGCCTTGACCGCAATCTCGGGCGGCGCCAGGGGATGGGCTGAACCGTTCATGATGCTGTACATTGCTAGGCTTTTCCTCCAGGCAGGCGCGTTTGGCGCCCGCAAAAACTTGGGTGTTGTCTAGACCCGATCCCGGGGCCGTTAAGCGGATTGGGTGACTGCACCATCCGCCATGGCCGCTTCCAGAATGGCGCGGTAGTCCTCGGCCGACGCCTCCCGTGGATTGGTGGGATGGCTGTGATCGGCGAGTGCCCGCTCGATGACCCAATCAAACTGGTCACGGCGCAGGCCCATCTGCGCGAGCCCCGTCGGCAGACCAAATGAGCGATTTAGCGCCTCGAGGGTATCGGCAAGATCTTCATCTGGGCCGAGACCCATTGCCGCTTTGAGCCGCTCGAGCTTGTCGGCCACAGCAGGCGCGTTGAACCGGACCACGAGCGGCATCAGGATGGCATTCAGTGTGCCATGATGAAGTTTGAGATCCTTCAATCCGCCTAGAGCGTGGCTCAGTGAATGCACTGCCCCCAAGCCCTTCTGGAACGAGAGCCCGCCATGCAGCGCCCCAAGCATCACCTCGGTGCGCGCCCCGATATCTGCCCCATTGGCAAAGGCCAGCGGCAGATTTCGCCATACCCGCCCCGCCCCGTCGAGCGCGATGGCCTCGGCTGTTGGATTGAAGCGCGGAGAAAAGAACGTTTCGATGCAGTGGGACAATGCATCGAGCCCCGTCGCCGCCGTCAGGTAAGGCGGCAGCCCCAGCGTCAGCTCGGGGTCGCAAATGGCGCGGCGCGGGATCAGATGCGGGCTGATGATCCCGAGCTTGCGGCCATCCTCCAGCGTCAGCAGCGCCGCTCGGCCTACTTCCGCGCCGGTTCCGGCCGTCGTGGGAATAGCAATTGTCGGCGCCACTGCGGTGGTGATCCGCTCCAGCCCGCCATAAATCGCCGCATATTGCTCCAGACTACCTGGATGGGTCGCCAGCAGCGCAACACCTTTGGCGAGGTCGATGGGTGAACCGCCGCCCAGCGCCACCACGCCGTTGCAATTGCCGGTGCGGTACGCCACCAGCGCCGCATCGACTGCGCTTTCGGTGGGGTTGGGCGGCGTATCAAGAAACACTGCGCTCCCCTCGGGCAGCAAGCTCTCCACCCGCGCGAGCAGCCCGGACGCGGCGATACCGCGATCCGACACGAGCAGCGGCCGGGTGATCTTGAGATCGGCCAAGGCGGCTGGCAGCGAAGCCAGCTCCCCCACCCCGAAATCAATCGTCGTCAGATAAGCAATACGTGCCATGCTAGTGTCCTACTCTGCCGGCAGGGTCTTGCCCACGCATGCTCCTAACGGTGTCGCGCCAGCTCTGCCAAACCTTCATCCACAGTCCTCCCATGGCGACGTTGCGCCCTCTCGAACCGCTTGGCGGCCGAACCTCGCTAATGGTCGATCTCGAAGGCCTTTTGTCAACCACGCAGCGCCTGCTTCAACAGCGCTTGGCGGCGGCGCGGCCTGCCGCTATCACTGGCACCACGTTGCAGGCGCGACGAGCCGGTCGCAGCCCTCGCTTCGCGCCAGCCCGGAACCAAGGCCAAGGAGAGAGCCGTTGAAGAAGATTCGTTGGGGCATTTTGTCGACGGCTAATATCGGCATGGAAAAGGTGACGCCCGCCATCATGCGCTCGGCCCATTCGGAAGTGGTGGCCATCGCTTCGCGTGACCTCGGCAAGGCGCAGGCTGCCGCGGCAAAGCTGGGTATTCTCAAGGCTTATGGCTCTTACGAGGAGCTTTTTGCCGATCCCGACATCGACGCGATCTACAACCCGCTGCCCAATCACCTCCATGTCCCCATGACCCTGGCTGCCGCCCAGGCGGGCAAGCATGTGCTCTGCGAGAAGCCCATTGCTCTCTCGGCTGCCGAGGCCGAACAGCTGCGCCAGATTCCATCCGGCTGCATCGTGCTCGAGGCCTTCATGATCCGCTTTCATCCGCAATGGCTGCGGGCACGCGAGATCATCCGCTCGGGCGAACTGGGCGAGGTGCGCGCCATCAATGCGGTTTTCACCTACTTCAACGCCGACCCTGCCAATGTGCGCAACCAAGCCGATATCGGCGGCGGCGGCATCATGGATATCGGCTGCTATCCAGTCACGACCGGCCGCTTCCTGTTTGAGGCCGAACCCCAGCGGGTCGTGTCCCTCGTCGAGCGAGATCCGCAATTCGGCACCGACCGCCTGGCCAGCGTCCTGATGGATTTCGGCGGTGGCCGGCAGCTCAATTTCGTCTGTTCGACCCAGCTCACCGGCGAGCAGAGCGTTACGGTGCTGGGCACCAAGGCAAAGCTTGAAATCATCGTCCCCTACAACGCTCCCGCCAACGAGCGGACGGCAATCACGGTCGACACCGGCGCGCCATTTGATGGCTCCCTCGCCCGGCGTGAAATCCTGCCCGCCTGCGATCAATATACCGAACAGGCCGAAGCCTTCGCCCTTGCCGTGCTTGGCGAACAGCCCCTGCCCTGGGGAGTCGAGGACGCAATCAGCTCGATGAAAGTGCTCGATGCCATTTTTGTCAGCGAGAAATCGGGCGGCTGGGCCACGGTCTAACCCCTTGCCCTTGCTCTGGCGCCGCCCACCGGCGCCAGAACACGCTTACACCTCAGCTTGGCCTGGCAGCCGGCACAAACGGGCGGAGCAGGTGCCCATCGGGATCTTCGGCGACAAAGGTGAAGCCGAAGGGCAGCTCGACCGGCTCCTGCAGGACGGTCAGGCCCAGCGCCTGCCAGTGTCGGTAAGTGGCCAGCAAGTCCTCGCGGCTGCCTTCGGTAAAGGAGATCTCGCTGCCGCCGACCGGCTTGGGCGCCGGCTGGATCTGGTCCTTGGCCCAAAGCCCGATCTTCATGCCGTTGGGCAGCACGAACAAGGCAAATCCCGACCGGTTCTGCACCGGCGCGACGCCCAGCAGCTTCTGGTACAGCTCGGCGCTCGCTTCGGTATCGGCCACCGCCAGCAACAGATAATTCAACACACGCATCGTCTAGCTCCTTTTTAGCTGGAGCCAGACCTACGGCACCGGACTGTCAGTTTCCGGCAGGGTCGGGGTGGCGGATTCCTTCGCGCTCTCGCCACTGCTTGAGCAGCGCCGCGCGCCGCGCCGCGTATCGGTCGGGCAGCACGTCGAGCCGCGTGATCCGATCGAGCCGGAATGCCCGGAAATCCTGCCGCAGCTCGCACCACGCCAGCACCACCCGCACGTGCTCGAAGAACGCCACGGCGAAGGGCCAAACGACGCGCTCGGAGCCGGCGCCATCACCTTTGTCATAGGCAAGTGCGAGCTTGTTCTGGCCCCGAATAGCGGCACGGATCGCTCCCAGATCCACAATAGTGGGCACCACATCGCTGCGCGCGACGAGGAGGCTCGTCGCTTCCACAGCATCGCGGATGGTGTCAGGCAAGACGGCGCTGACTTTACTTAAAAGGCTCGCCGCCGCCGCGCTCAGCCTCGGATCCTCGCGACGCTGCTCCACCCAGCGCGAACCGAGCACCAGCGCTTCGATTTCCTCAGCCGAGAACATCAGCGGCGGCAGGGTAAAGCCGGGCCGCAGCACATAACCGAGCCCGGGCTCACCACGGATATCGGCCCCCTGCGCCTGCAGTGTCGCGATATCGCGATACAGAGTGCGGATCGAAATACGCAGATCCTGGGCCAACTGCTCACCCGCAACGGGGCTGCGCCGATTGCGCAGCAATTGCAGCAGATCAAGCAGGCGTTCGGTGCGGGACATCGGCATCCGGACTTGGGTTTAACAAGGCCCACTCCCTAGCATATCCCGCCCCGCGTGACAGCAGCACCGCGCCCCGGCTCCGCAGGGCTAACCCGCTACCAGTTCGGGGCTGCGCACCAGCCGCCCATCGGGACGCTCGAGCAACTTGCCCCTGTCGCTGAGAGCCTTCTGGCTTAGCTCCATTAAGTCCCGGGCCGGTTCGAGCTGCCCGTCACCCGCATCGGCGGGATCGAGCACCGAGGCCTTGAGCAGCCGTGAATAGGGATGCTCGGGTGCATCCAGCACCACTCGGGCTGGCCCCATTTCGACCACCATGCCCTTTTGCATGATGATCAGGCGGTCCGAAATATAATAGGCAGTGGCGAGGTCGTGGGTGATGTAGATCACCGACACCCGCAAGTCGTCCCGCAAGGAGCGCAGCAGGTTGACGATCGACATGCGCAGAGACGCGTCCACCATGCTGACGGGCTCGTCGGCGATCAGCAGCGCCGGATTGGGGATCAGCGCCCGCGCGATTGCCGCCCGCTGCAACTGTCCCCCGCTCAACTCATGGGGGAACCGGCCTCGCACTTCCGCAAGGCTCAGCCCGACCTTTTGCAGCGCCTCGTCCATAGCGGCATCGATCTCCCCACGCTGCCTCAACCCCAGGAACTGCCGCGCCGTGGACTCCAGGTAACGATCGACCCGCTTGAGCGGGTTAAACGCTTCGAACGGGTTTTGGAACACGGGCTGCACCTTGGCCATGAAGGCCTGCCGCTCGGCCCGGCTCACATGATGGCTGATCGTCTTGCCGCGAAAGCGGATTTCCCCGCTCGTGGGGGTTTCCAGCCCCAGGATCATGCGAGCCAGCGTGGTTTTGCCCGATCCGCTTTCCCCGATCACGGTAAAGATCTCGGGCGTGTCGAGCGCGAGCGAAAAACTGGCATCCTGAACCGCATCGACCATTTTGCGGCCAAACAGTCCGCCCATCGCATAGCGCTTGCTGACATGGCTGACGTCGAGAAGATCGCTCATGCCGGCTCCCTTAGCTTGACGGCTGGCGCGACGAGCGGCTCCACATCGCGCCAGCGCCAGCAAGCTGTGCGGTGGTCGGGCGCGACCGTTTCCAGGGGTGGCGCCTCCTGCCGGCATTTGTCCGCCGCCAAAGGACAGCGCGGATTGAACCGGCACCCAGACGGCGGCTCCGCCAAATTGGGCGGCCTCCCCTCGAGCGCTGGCCGCTGCACCGTGTCGCCGATGCGTGGCAGGCTTGCCACCAGATGGGCGGTATAGGGGTGCTTGGGTTGGAAGAACATCTCCCGGGTCGGCCCCTCTTCCACGAGCCGCCCGGCATAGATGATCCCGACACGATCAGCGACATTGGCATGAACGCTCATGTCATGCGTCACGAACACCACGGAAGAGCCCATCTCCTGCTGGATTTCCCGGATCAGCCCGAGCACTTCCTTTTGCACAACCACATCGAGTGCCGTGGTCGGCTCGTCGGCGATGATGAACTGCGGGTGGCACACTGTCGCCAACCCGATGGTAACCCGCTGGCGCATCCCGCCCGATAATTCATGTGGGTAAGCATTGAGCACCTCGGGCCCGAGCTTCAGGCGCCCCAGATGCGTCACCACCCGCTCGCGCAACTCGTCGCCCTTGAGGCCCAGCGGACGGGCGGCATAATCATCGAAGATCTTGCCGATCCGGCGCACTGGGTTAAGCACGCTCATCGAGCCCTGCATGATATAGGACAGATACCGCCAGCGGATCGCCTCAATCTGCGCCTTATCGGCACTCGCCACATCGACGGTGAGCCCATCGAAGTCATAGCGCACCACCCCCTCGATGATGCGCAGCGGCGGCCGGATCGCCGCCGCCAGCACCTTGATGAAGCTCGTCTTGCCCGAAGAGCTTTCCCCCGCAATGCCATAAACCTCGTTGCGGCGCACGCTCATGGTGATGTCGTCCACCGCCCGGACTTCCCAACCTGCACCCCATTCTGGTTCCAGTTCTGGGCGACCATGGTGCCGGCGCGATTGATCACGCCATCGGACGGGATCAGCAGGGTAAAGGCAAAGGGTTGCCCATCCGGCATCATCCACTGGTTGCCGTTGCGGGTGAACCCGGCCGCTTCCAGCAGCTCGGTTGCCGCCTGCACATCCTGCTTCCACCAGCCATAGCCAAAGGCGTTGCGGATGGCCCCCTCATCAGTCGGCACCTGGTCACCATATTGCGGGTGAACCATTTCAGCGATCTGCAAGCCGACATTGGGATCATAGGGCTGGATGGTGCGGCTGCCGGTATCGAGCTGATAATCGATCTGCCATTGCTGCATCGGCCCATGATAATCCTGCGGATGAGTGCCGGTGGGCGGAATGGCGATCGGCGACAGCGTTGCTGCGCCCCGATAGCTGGCCATGGAGATTGCCCGTGCGTCCAGCATTAGCGCCAGGGCCCAGCGCACGCGCTTGTCTTGGAACTTCTCGTTTTGCGTGTTGAAGATCACGCTGGGCAGCGTCGGGTCCGGATGAGCATAGGGGAAGCCCGGGAACCAGCCCTTGGCGTTCTCGTCCTCGGCGATGATGGAGAAGGTGCCTTCGGGCGAAAGATCGTGGATCATGTCGAGATTGCCGTTTCGCATCTCGATCAGCCGGTTATCGATATTGATATTGTTGCGGTACACGACGTGTTCGGGCGTGGGTTCGCCCACGAGGCCCAGCATTGTGTTCTGCCAATCCTCGCGCTTGTCCCAGATATACCAGGTGCCATTGGGATCAAAGCTGTTGAGGGTATAAGCACCTAGCGTTACAGGTGGGTTGAAGTCGAATTCGAGCACATTGTCGACTTGGCTGAACACATGCTCGGGCATGATCCAGGCCCCGTTCCAGCGCACTGAAAAGACAGAGTGGAAGCGCGAGTTGGGTGCTTTGAGCGTGAACTTGACGGTGTAGGGGTCAATCGCCTCGACTGTTTCCACCTGGGTGGAGAATGCGCCGCTCCACGCCATACATACCCGCAAACCTGATTCTAACCGCGAGCGACGCTGACCCGCACCATCTGATAGGAATGCGGCGGAAGGCTCACACTCAGCTTGTCCTCCCCCGCAACTGCGCCCTGCCCTTGTCTTGGGGCCACATTATCCGGGTTTGCTGCAGTGTTGACGGCGTTCAGATCGTCGTGGGTCATCACCTGGTGCTCGAGCACCCTTGCATCGCGGTAGCCTTGCAAAGACAGCTCGACGTCGAGTTCCTCTTCGCCATTGCGGTTGACGAGGAAGAAAGTGAGCGTGCCCTCGGCCTCGTTTTCCACCCCGGCCACATCGAGATAGGGGATTTCCCCAATCAGTTCGACTTCGTAGCTGGGGCAGCGCGCGACGAGGTTGAGCGCCCGGCCCCGTCCGAACATGGATGCGAAATACAGCGGATAATAGGTGGTCTGCTTCCAGGACCTGCCGCCCGGCTCAGTCATGATCGGAGCAATAACATTGACCAGTTGGGCAATGCAGGCGAGCTTGACCACGTCGGACTTGCGGATAAAGGTGTTGAGGCAACACCCGACCTGCAGCACATCCTCAAAATTATAGATGTCTTCCAGCAGCGCTGGCGCATGCGGCCAGCCATGCTTGCCGTCAAGGATCGCCCGGTCCTGCTTGCGCGAATGATACCAGACATTCCACTCATCAAACGCGATCGTCACCTGGCGCTTGCTGCGCTTCTTGGCCTTCACATAGTCGATCGTGGCGGCAACCGTGCTGATATAGGCCTCGAGCTTGACATTGTGCGCGAGGTAACCGGGCGTGTGCTTGTCGTAATTGGACGAATACATATGCAGCGAGATGTGGTCGACCGTTTCATAGGTGTGCTCCAACACCACCCGCTCCCACTCGGGATAGGTGGGCATGTTGGAGTGCGATGACCCGCAGGCGATGAGTTCGAGCGAACTGTCAAAAGCGCGCAGCGCCTTGGCGGTTTCACTGGCGAGGCGCCCATATTCGTCCGCTGTTTTGTGGCCGATCTGCCAAGGCCCGTCCATCTCATTGCCCAGGCACCACATCTTGACGTCCCAAGGGTCCGCCCGTCCGTTCTTCTTGCGCAGATCCCCCCAATAGCTGCCCGTAGGTCCGTTCACGTATTCAACGAAATTACGCGCTTCCTCGAGCCCGCGCGAACCCAGATTGACTGCCAGCATCATCTGGGTGCCAACCGTCTCGCACCAGTCGGCAAATTCGTGAATGCCGACCTGGTTACTCTCCGAAGTGTGCCAGGCCAAGTCCAGCCGGGTGGGTCGTTGCTCCCGAGGGCCGATCCCGTCCTCCCAGTTATAGGCGGAAACGAAGTTGCCCCCAGGATAGCGCACCATTGGCACATCGAGCGCCCGGACCAGCTCGGCCACATCGGCCCGCATGCCGTTCTTGTCAGCGGTTGGATGATCGGGCTCATAGATGCCCGAATAAATGGCCCGGCCAAGATGCTCGAGAAACGCTCCGTAGATTCGATTGTCGATCTCGGAAATCACATAGTCCCGGTTGGCAATAACGCTGGCGCGCACAACTCTCTCCCTCTTGTGCCGATTGTCTGATTTGTATCAGAACTTTCGGTTACTAGAGCCAAGAAGCGGTCCCGCGTCAACCGGGAAGCGGCGCGTTAGCGCAAAATCAACCGCAGCACTATGTCCTGGTCATAATTGCCAAAGCCGCGCCCGAAGATATTCATACCACCGGGATGATGGGCGCTTTCCTCGACGCCAATCCGCACGCGAATGGAATGGTGCGAAGTCAGGTCGAGGTCATCCAGCGTTACTGGCGAGATCCGCACCCCATCGACAAACGTGCCTTCCGCGGAGGTTCGCCAGGTCTTGAGCTTGCCGTATTGGCTGCCCTTGAGCTTCCACCATTGCGGCGTATAAACCCCGCGCTTGTCGCCGAAATCGCCAGGACTGGTCCAGGTGCCCACTGCCTTGCCGTTAAGCGTTAGCGTAATGTCGGAGGGCCAATCGGCCGACGTGCCTGGCACTTCCGAGGACAGCTCAAGCGAAATCTCGATCGCTTCAACTTCTCCTCGCGTCAGCTTGGAATTGTTGGGGAACTGGTATTCCACATGCCCGCGCGTCAGCCACAACAGCCCCGCTTTCATCCGGTCTGGATCAAGAAATGTATCGGGTACATCGAGGAGCCCGATCACCCCCTCGCTTGAGCAAATTCCACAAGGCGCGGTCACCTCGAACCCCGTATAAAGCCCTAGCGGCATGGATACTTCGATGGTCTTGTCACTGATCTGCGCCGACGGTTCCTTGAAGCGGATCAGCACTTCCTCAAAGGTCGAGCGGCAAATCTTCTGACTGCCCTTGCGCGCCTTTTGCGCCTCGGTGGCGATCAACCCCGCTTCCTCGAGGATCTGCACATTGGTCGACACCGTTGATTGCGGCAGCTCCAGCCGCGCCGCAATTTCGTTGACGTTGAGCGCCCCCCCTTGCAGGATCTTGAGGATCTGCGCCCGCACCGGCGAAGCCAGCCCCCGGATCACGGCCATATCCTCCTGGGGATCAACGACGAGGAAATTTCCGGCCATGGCAGGCGCTCACTGTGGCAACGATATCAAGAATGTTGATATAGCCAAGCCGCGCCAACCGTAAAGCCCAATCCTTCTCGCGCCCCCCTCTAGCGCGTCGCCCAAAGCAGCCCTCGCCGCAGGATTTCGCGTACCGACACCGCCAGCTCATCGGCGGTGTGCCCCAGCGGCGAATAGAATATTCTACCCCGGTCGCGCGTGGATCGTGAAGCAATCGGCCGGGGGGCGGTGCGGCTTCTGGTGCATCATATGGACGGCGAGCGCGCCGTGCAGCAACTCGAAATCGGCGTGACCATGGTGGAAGGCGAAACCATCTTCCCCCTCCTGGCCGGCAAGTGATGGGCCCGGCACACCATCCGGACAGAAGGCAACAAAAAACCCCCGGTTGCCCGGGGGTTTTGATTGGTAGCGAAGCCCAGATTTGAACTGGGGACACACGGATTATGATACCGAGCTTAACCGTATTGCCGCCGCGGCTTAGGGTGTCTAGAGGCAATAAGAAGCCCGTTGAAATCAAAGGACAAATAGCATCTTCGTCTAGAAAACAGGAGCGTCTGGAATGACAAAGTTCACCGCCGCCGACGTAACTAGGGCCATCAAAGGGGCCACCGCCGCTGGCCTTAAGATCTCGCGGGTTGAGATTGGGCCGGACGGCACCATAGCCGTCTGCAGTGACGAAGAGGCAGGCGCAACCAAGACCAAGCTCACTCCCCTTCAGCGGTGGCAGGCTCAAGAGCGTGCGATAGAGATTGCCAAACCCAAAGGCTACTTCTGACGCAAAACCCCGACTTTTCAGCCGGGGCTTCGTGCTCCGATATCGGCTGGGCGATATCGCTTATGCGGCTTGAGCTTGCTGCTGCAGCGCCATCTGGATCAGCTCAGCTACGGGAGTGCCGGACGCGCCGTAGTCCGCCTCATACCGGATGATCAGCCGGATGCGTCGGTCATCGTCGTCTGGATCCTGGAAGCGAATGACGCGGAGGCTGTTCACCACGTCATCGATCGCGTTGGCGCACCACTCCTCCCCTACCCGCACGATCAGGTCAGCACCGCGATGGTACTCGCCCTGCTTTGAGTTTAAGGAGCGCGGCTGGTTCTGGAGCCACACGGCGGCGTCGTTGAGGTGGCGGATACCATCGAAGGCGAGCTCATAGTCGAGGATCGTCCAGCCGGCCATGTAGAGGGTGGGGAGCACTGTCACTTGCCACCCCCAGCAATTCTGGCGCGCAAGATGTCGACGATGCTCCTTGGCCAAAGCAGCTGCTGGATCATGCGACCGCCTTGCCGCTTGCCAGTGTCCATCATCCGCGCACCAGCCGCCAGACCTTTGTCGGTCGGCTCGTAGTGAAGATCGTTCTTGGCATCGCGGAAAGGTGTTTGAAAACCGATGCTGATCAGATCCTTGTTCACAGTCTGAGCACTGCGGCCGTCGATCTGCTCGCCGATGGTTTTGGGATTGATCATCACCTCATCAGTCGGTGCCGGAAGGTGGATGCGTCCGACAATTTCCAGCGGGTCCGTTCCGGTCTCGCGCTTGGTGGCCAGTGCGGCCGACAAGACGGCCGCATTGTCCTTCAAACCGGCAAGCTTGGCGATGCGCGCCGTGATGCCGAACACCTGCTCGACCTCCCGCAGCTGCGCGCTGCGCTTCGCGGGTGCCTGGCTAGCCTTTACGGCGAAGTAGGTGTCCTCGAGCTGCTCGAAGATTTCCCAGGCTGTGTCCGTGTCCAGGATCTTGGCATGCCGGGCAACGCCGCGCTCTGTCCACAGGAGAAGGCTCCGGGCCTGCTTGCCCACAGACCCGATAAAATCGGGTCTGTTCTTCAGAGTGCGGAGATCTTCGCCTTCTACCTTATAGAAGTGAACCCCTTCGGCGAACCGGGCGGCATTGTTGGCGAAGTTGTCCGATATCTGCTTGATCCCGGCGCCGAAGCTGGTGGCCATTAGCTCTGTGGTCATCACCGGCTTGCCCTTGAAGGCGACAGGGTTGTCGATCGGCACGTTCCCGATCTGTGCAGGTGGATTTCCTTCAAGGGGAGCGCTATAGTTAGGCATCATTGCCTCCGTGCTTTTCCGTGGGGTGGTTTTGATCATGGCTCGGCGGGATGGCAGTCCCGGCCGGGCTTTTCTCATTCTGGAAGTCGCGCTCGAGGCGAAATACCGCCTCGGCGTTCATCGTGCGGCGATTGACGCTTGCCGCTTGCCTAATCTTGTCGCGCAACCCGGCGGGCAGGCGAAGGTTCATTTTGTCGGTCGCTGTCTGGGCAGTCACTCCGTTGACCTCTATTTAACCATGGCTTTTAGCCACGATTGCACCATGGCTTAAAGCCATCTATCGGTCAAACGATTACTGCTGGCTATCAGCCACTATCCACAACCTGGTGATTTCGAGATGGCGCGTGAACCCCTTCAGCCTCAGGATAAGTACGTTCTGCGTATGCCAGACGGCATGAGAGACCGACTGAAGACCGCTGCTGCTGAGAACAATCGGTCGATGAACGCAGAGATCGTGGCGCGACTGGAAGAGAGTTTCACCGATCAAAGCTCAGCCCTGCTTGAGGCCGCACAGGTAGCTGAGTCGCTTAGGGCTAATTTGACGGAGAGGCTCGCCTCTATCGACAAAGCACAGGAGCTCTTCGACCTACGGATGAGGCGCTTAGCAGAACGAGAAGCCGCCCTGGACGAACGGGAAGCTGGACTGAGCCGAGGCCTTGATCATCTGAGAGAGACGCTCGAACAGGAATTCGAAGATCGCCGCAAGAAACAGGACAGGACTTACAAGGCATTAATGAATGAAGCCAAGGAGCGCTTCGAGCGGGCAGATGAATACGCTGCCTTTACGATCGCTCGCGAGCGGCAGTTCATCGAGACAATCAAGGCCCTCACTGGTAAAGAGCCACCAGCGGTAGAGCCGATAAGCAAGGCCGCTCGCCGTGGCTTAAACGACGATGAGGGCAAGGACAAAGACTAGCAGATCAATGCTGGCCCTTGATCTGGCGAGCTCCAAATGGCTCGCCGCACTTCTGGCAGTAGATCACCGATGACTGATTTCGCGTTGGATGCGCATTTTGCTTCTACTGCGCGATCACCTGGATGTTGATCAGGTTAGGTCGGCGGACTGGTTATTGAAGCTGCCACGGCCCAATCTAAAGCTCACTCGGGTGACCTCAGCCCTGAGCTTCACCATGGGCGGAGCGAACAGTATCAGCTCGTTGATCCGCCCCGCTGTCACTCTCGCCTCTAGCATCACCACTGCCGGTACTGGCACAAACACGGCCGCATTGATCCAACCTTTAGAACGGTAAATGGCCCCTATTGGAGTGATAGGCTGCCCGTCGTGTCCTTTGGTTAGATCGAACCTTGCGCCGTAGACGGTGACCGATGCGCCCTTCAGTTTCTTGAGCTTCGGGGTGAGTAGCTCTCCTTCAATTTCGAGACGGTAATCCTCTTCATGCTTGAAGTCCCCCCGCATCTGAGCAAAGGAGCCGAAGGAATATCCAAGCACGCATGAGGCAGGCCGGAACACGTAAGAAATGGTCGGGTCAAGTCCCATGCATCAAGCTCCCAAAGTCGGCCAACAAGCGAGCAGTTGATTACCGAAGGTCGGGTTTCTTCTTCGGCCGGGCCTTGGCAGCCTTCTTGGCGTTCATCGCTTTGCGTACCTCAAGCAGGTCGGCGTAGGTGCGACCGCTGAGCCTCCGGTTGTAAGCGGACTGCTCGCGAGCTATTGCGAACATCTGGGTGTCAATTTGGCTAGGCTCTGCCGCGCGCAACAATATCCACCAGCAATTGTCCCCCTTGAATTCCCCGATGAAATACCTTGCCACGACTTCGTAATGCTCCTCAGGATCCGGCCTCTCCGGATCCCAGAGCGTAGTGAAGAAGTCGCCAACTGCCGGGAGCTCGCCCCCAAAGATTTCTGGTTTCCAGTTGTCATGGTGAGTGACTTTTCCCTTGGCGTCGATGACAGCCATACGGAAGCCATACTGGGAAAACTCAATGGCCTCGGAGTACTGATCTTCGTCCGACATCACGCCACCTCTGCAGCGACAACTTCGCCATCAATGTAAGGCCATCTCATGCCGAAGTCTCCAGCGCGCTTTACCCAAAGTGACGTAACCAAGCTGCTCAAGGCGGCGAGAGGGACAGGCTTTGCCTGCGTCACCATCGATGTGCTTGGTTCCGGAGGGTTGCGGGCGGTCTATTCGGCGGAGCCATCGAAGCCGGTTTTTAATGAATGGGACGCTGTCTTTGGGGAGCAGCCGTCGGCCCTTCAGGCGAGGAGGGATAAACTATCGCAAGAGCACGTTGCAGCAAAGCAGTCGGGCAAACAAGATGGTCCATGGTCCACTAGGCCGTCGGATGCGCTGAAAAAATAGCACGGGCGGCAACGGCCGGGGGTGGGGCGTTGCCATCGCAGCTGCTTTTGTATCATGTGCCCAAACATGGATCGGCAGGGTCTGGCACCGGGCTGGCGACCATTGAGGTCGCCCCTTGCCGCCCCCTCCACTACCGCGCTACCGTGGGCGATGAGCCTCAACATAACCATCGACTTAAACGAACCAAACCGCTTGCTCGATTGCCAGGTGCGCGTGATCTCCGTAGAGGAGCACCACCTTGGCATTCTGGAACTGGACACGGACCAGGGCTTTCTCCCGATCTCGGTCAACCGGAGCGCGGCTGCCACGCTGATCACCGCTCTTGCCGAGTTCATGGCGGCCACAGAGGTGGACGAAGAAATCCCGATCGCCAACGACGATGACCCGGTGGATTGATGAAACACGCCTCACTGCTATTAGCCGCCTTATTGCTGCTGCAAGCTGCCCTGCCCGCGGCAGCTCAACCTCATCCCCGCCTGCGCCTGGAGATGTGCGGCAACCAGCCAAACACGCCAACCAAGACCTGTGTGGTGGATGGCGACACGCTGTGGTTGTCAGGTGAGAACATCAGGCTGAAGGACTTCGACACGCCCGAGCCGCAAAGCAGCATCTGCGGTGGGGACAAGGAAGTTGCTCTAGCGAAGCAGGCAAGCGCCCGACTACTGGAACTGCTCAACAGCAATGAGTGGACCATCGAGCGCTTCGGGCTGGACAACACCCGCAGTAAGCGCCGGCTGGCCACAATCAGGATAGACGGACGGGATGTGGGCGATATCCTAATCGAGGAACGGCTGGCCCGGTCTTGGCCCAACGGCAGAGAGTGGTGGTGCAACTGATGCTGCGCAGGTTGAGAGATTGGTATGACGGGCGGGTTAGGCAGGCCTTCGCAAAGCAGGAACGGCGACTTGCAGATGATCTTGAGAAAGTAAAGCGCCTACCTGCGAGCCCAGATCGCTCAAAGCTGATCGCCGAGACTGAAGCATTCCTGGCAAGCCGAGACAGCACACCTCCAAACGGCCATCTTGAGGCCCGGTTTGCCGCGGCAGACGCTGACCTGAAGCATCTGCGAACAGAACTGGCGGTTGATCAGGCTCGATCCGAGCGCGCCAAGTTGAGCAAGCGGATCGACAAGCTTGCCGAACTTTCCAAGAAGATCCCGTAGGGGGATGACACCCCCTTACCAATGGACCGATGACGACGAGGTGACGCTCAACGCGATCACGGTTGGCATTGGCGACGACACGGCAGTGCTGGAAAAGCTTGGGCTGACGATCCCCGAGACCGTGGCTTCCATCTACTGGCCTGAGTGGATTACCCAAGGTGATAAAGTGCATGCCGGAATGGAAGGCCCATACACGGCGCCTGATGCCTTGAAGCGCGCCCGTTGGCTGGTTTTAGCTGAAGTTTCGCCGAGTTGTCCTCAGCCTGCAAAGCCACTCGCTATGGCGCAGGGAATGGGGCATGCTCTGCGAGCTGCCGGGGTTCGATTGATTTGCGAAACACAACTCGGGGGCCGGCTGTATTGCGGCCGAGTTAGAGGTGCCCCTTGCTTGCGACTTATCGCGGCCACGCTATCCTGCTGACCAAAGACGCAGGGTTTACAGCGCACATTACCGAACAGTCGACCTTGAACCCCTTTCCCACGAGTGTGTGGGCCAGCGAGATAGAAGGCAAAGAGGTCTGTCATGGCCGGGCAAGAGCTCTGATTGACCTGTATCTGGATCAGCCCACCTGAGAAGTTGAGGACATGTGCGGCCGCTTCATCAATGAAATGAGCTGGCAAATACCGGAGCACTGGGTGCAGTGATGGGGCCAGCTTAGATATGAGCCAGACGCGTCGCGAATTTGTCGTGCGTTCATGTGCGCTGGCTGCCTTCCTTTACCTCGGCAGCCGGGCTGTAGCGGATGAGCGGACTGCTTCGCTATCCTTCCTCGTCGTTGGGGATTGGGGCAAACCCGACTTGTCTAGCAATGCGATCGAGGTCGCATCGCGGATGAAAGAGCAAGCCGAAGCCATCGGCGTGGGTTTTATCATCTCCACCGGCGACAACTTCTACGAACAGGGCGTTGCGAGCACCGGTGATCCGCTTTGGCAAACCGTTTTCGAGGATGTGTATTCCGCTCGGGCCCTGCAGGTGCCTTGGTACGTTGTTCTGGGCAACCACGCCTACAACGGCGCTCCCGATGCCGAGCTGGCCTATGCGCTCCGGAGCAGACGGTGGAACATGCCCGCCCGATATTATGTCGAGCAGCAGGTTCTTGCCGACGGTACAAGGGCAGATTTCTTCTTCCTCGACACCAATATGCTCGTGGACGTGAACTTGGGTAACCGCTGGTTCGATGCCGGCGCTGATGCTCAAGAGCAACTGGAATGGCTCGATACCATGCTCACCGCCAGCCCCGCTGCATGGAAGTTCGTGGTTGGACACCATCCGATCTACTCAGGCGGGGAGCACGGCAACAGCCAAGCTCTAATTGATGGCGTTCTGCCCTTGCTGAAGCAGCACGCTGTGCAGGTCTACATCAATGGCCATGACCATGATCTTGAGCACATCGAGCGGGATGGCATTCACTTCCTAACAAGTGGAGGCAGTGCGGAGCGGAACCCGGTTGAAGCTACCAAGGGCACTTTGTTCTCCGCGGCTTCGTTAGGATTTGTCTCAGCAACGGTCATGGCCAGCCGTATGAAGATTTCATTCATAAACGAAAATGGCCATGTCCTTCACAGCGCCGCCATCGCCATTCGAGAGTAGTTGCGGTGCGCCCCACTGAAAGAAGTCAGAAATGTGCGGTCGCTTCACTAACGAGATGACCTGGGCGGATCTCCACGCCCTCTACAAGCTCAGCGATGAACTGTATCCTTTAGCGCCGTCCAATATTCAGCCGCGCTACAACATCGCGCCCACTCAAAAAATCCAGTTCCTGCACCTGGACAGAGCGGGCAATCGCGAGCTGGATCAAGGCCGCTGGTGGCTCGTACCGTTCTGGGCCAAGGATGTGCCTAAGGCGGCCATGTTTAACGCTCGCATCGAGGCCATCGATACTTCCCCAGCATTTCGCGAGTCCTTCAAGAACCGGCGCTGCTTGATCCCGGCGGATGCGTACATTGAGTGGACCAAGAACGCCGATGACGGGGGCAAGGACCCTTGGCTCCTCTACTTGTCGGAGCATCGGAGCTTCAGCTTTGCCGGGCTGTGGGCACACAATGACAACCTGGGCGTCACCAGCTGCACCATCATCACGGCGCCGGCCGTCGAGCACATCGCGCACATCCACGGACGAATGCCGGTCATTCTCGAAGAGAACGCCTATGAGGCGTGGCTGTCGGGCGACGCGCACGGCGGTGAGGCAAAGGCGCTGCTGCTCCACAACCATCTCGACACGCAGCTGGAGTTCCACCGGATCAGCCGCGCCGTGAACAACAGCCGGTATGAAGGTACGGACGTGAAGAAGCCAGTGATCAATCCGTTGTGAGTGGACCCGGCCGTAAGGCTGGCGCAGTGCTGTTGACTAAGAAGATTAGCTTTCCTGATGAGAGTCGTGCGTATCAGCCGCTTGGTTTGCATGCCGCATGGGGAGTGTAGGCCGGACCTTAGGGGAACATGATGTTCGCGCTGAACGACGCGACCGCACCAGTATCGGTCTTTGTCTTCGGGCATCACCAGGTCCGATCGTCTGGCACGTTAGCCAATCCGCCGCTCAACTTGCTGCGAGTACTGGTCTTTGTGTTGCTGGAGGGGCAAGGCAAGCCGGTACTGAGGAGGCATATCCGCGATCTGATCTGGTCCGACAGCGGCTCCCAGCAGGCCAACGCTGCCATCCGCCAGACTATGGGTCGCATTCGCAAGTTCCAGCAAGAGTGCAATTTTGAGTTGCTCTCGGCAGATGCCCAAACCGTCCGGATAAACCCGGAGCAGAACATCTATGTCGATCTGGCTGAGTTCATAGGTCTCATTGCAAGTCCCAGCCCAAAGGCCTGCGTGCGGATGTGCGAAATCTACAGGGGTGATCTGCTGGGTTCGTCTGGCTCGGCGGGAAATGGGTTTGAGGACTGGCTTGCATTCCAGCGCACCGCCTTGCTCCGTCAATTTAACAGCGCGATGTCACAGGCCCTGGAGTTCGGGACCGAACTGACCCCGCAGGAACGCTATCTTTGTGCGTCCCGTTTGCTGCAGCTGGATCCCTGTCATGAAGGAGCCCACCGGGCTCTGATGTCCGACGCGGCTGCGAAGGGGCAGTTCTCGCTCGTTAAGCAGCTCTTCAACGCTTGCAGCAAGCAGCTGCATGAGGAATTGGGAGTTGGACCCGACAACCACACCATCCGACTTTATCAAGAACTGACCGGCAGGAGCCCGAACAACTAGCCGGAAGCTTCAGGAGGCAATCACGATGGACGACAGTGGTATCGTGATCATCGTGGGGTGCATCGAAGACCTCTTGTCGATCTTCGGATCAGCAACCGGCCTTTCGCCCCAGACTGGGGAGCGGGCTAAGCACGCGTTGGATCGCATCCAGGACACCCTGGAGTCCATCGTTGAAGGTTATGTTTCCGCGCTAGCAAAGGCCGAGAGGGATGCGATCCAGGGAGTGGACGTTTCGTTAATTGTTGCCGACATGACGTTTGCGAGGACGCAATTGTCGGTCGGCACGGATGAAATTGATGCGCAGATCGCGGTAGCGAGTAAGTCAGGGCTACCAGCCAACGTGATGTCGTACTTCGAGTCCCTGAAATCTGTATTCCGGCCCGACGGCACACTCACTCAGCGCACCACTATGTTCTCAAGCTTCCTCGAGGCGATGAGCGTTCTCGAAGGCAGTAAATCCCTCCCTAATGCGGAGTTTGCCGCCCGTACTCTTCGTGAGGCCATGCAAGGGAACTGGAGAGAGCAAATCAAGTGGTATCACGCCCTTCTCGCGCTGATCGAGACGGAGAAGTTTGGCTGAAGCCTCGTCGGCGCCGAGAGTGCGGACCAAGCCCTTAGCTGTACCCGATCGGTGGCGTGGAAGGCAGGGGCGTGCAGGCCTCGACAATTAACATCAACTGAGTGCCACCGTGCTGCCCTTTCGCACTCGGCAGCGCACGATCCTGCTTATTACGAACTGACCGGCAGGAGCCCCACGGCCTAAGCTGTTGGCGCCTTAATTCGCGGCGTCCACCCGCCGCCGATTAAGCTCCGCCGAGAGACTTGCCAGCAGGTCCTGCACAACCGGCGGCGTCTCACCGGCCCGCATCTGCGGCTCGAACTGCAGGCGCAGCGCATTGATCAGCTTGCGCAGGAACTCGCTGTCTTCGCTGAACAGGTAGTTCGGTGGGGGGCCACCAGTACTCGCGCCACCAGCACGTCGATTTCGGTTTCGACCTCCCGGGCTATGGGCGTAGCCACAGACGCCTACCACGCCTGAGTGGCTGCATCGGCTGCAGCCTGTTTATCGCCCGCCTGACCGTTCTGTTTGAACCACTTGGGCCATGCCGCGATCCAGAACCACTGCCGATCGGTGGGAAGGTGTTGGCGCAACTCGATGGCCGCGCAACGCTCCGGATGCTGGCGGCCGACTAGATAAGCCACAAAGCGCCCGCCCTCGCGGTGCCCAATGGAGCCTGGATGGATCCATGCCAAATCACACGCGCTCGCCGAACGCTTGCGCACCAGCTGTTGGCTTGCAGTGCCTGGCGTACCGCCTCGGTCTCAACGTGTAGCTTCCGCGCGATCTCCTGCTCAGTCATCTCCGGATGCAGCTGCTACAATCAACATCAAGCGTGTCTCAAAATGTCCTTGAGCTGTTAGGGAACATGAGGGAACCTTAGCTCTAACGATCTAGCCCTACTGATGTACTCAACAGCGAATGGGGGCTCCGTATGCCAGCACATATGGCACTGGTTAGGGACTTTCTTGAGCAGGCCTTAGTGGTCCTGCCTTACGACGATCCAGTGTCAGTTGAGCTGGAACAATTGATCGAGCGCGCTATTGGGCTTGCCTACACGTCCAGCTTTGCCGGGCACAAAGCCGGCCAGAACGTGGTTGACTTCCAAGGTGCCGCCGAGCGCCTCAGGCCTGCCTCATAGTAGGAAGCCTGGATCGGCGGCCAATATGTCAGAGACGCTCTATAGAGGCAGCGCGCAACCTGACGCCCGCTTGGGTGGTGGCCAGATTACCTCAGCCTCCCACCGGTGCCACGGCCCTCCCCCGTCACACTCGCAGCGATACCAGATGACGAGCCGACCACTGATCTTGCTCGGCTCCCACTGGCATGGCTGGGAGCACTTCCGGCAGTAGATCACTTGCCCCGACCGCCCTCGATGGCCCGATCAACCTGGGCCTCCAGGCGCTTTTCCAGGCGCTGCATTTCCTCGATGACCTTGCGCTCGATGTTGATCATGGCCTCGTGGGTGACATAGGTGCGCGAGGCCTCTAGCCGGATGTCGTTCACCCGCTCAGCAACGATGGCGATCTGGGCGTTCGCAGCAGCGATGGAGAGGCGAATATCGCGGTGCTCACTGTCTTTGTGGTTCTGTAGCTCCTCGATATGAACGGCATTGGTCGCCACTCTCTCGCCGACTCGGGCCAGCCAAATGACCACCCCAATGCCGGGAACGATAACGCCCATGAGCGTCGGGATGTTAATGGTCCAATCCATTGGCCCGGGTCCTTACTTGGCTACTTGCGGCGAAGCATGTCGATGATGGTACGGGAGCGCGGCACTGGAGCGCTCTTGGCGATTGCCTCGACCTTGGCCGTGGCCACGCTCTCCTTTGGCAGAATGATCTGCTGCGCGTCGGCGGTGACCACCTGGGGCCGCACGGTGGAGCGCCAGGACTTCCATTGGCTCCAGAGATAGAGGGCAATGGTAGCGACCGCGCCGAGAGAGACGTTCTGCCAGCCGCCGGCGAAGATCTGGTTGATGGCGTCTTTGCCCTCAGGAGGCAGAGACAGATAAAGGAACCCGAGAGTGCCACCGAGGCCGCCCAGTTCCTGGGTCCGGCGCCAGAGCCAGCCCAGAACGATGTTGTTGCCAATCATTTTGGTGCGCCTCCTAGCGCGAGCCGAAGTAGAAAATGAGGATGATGGCCACGATCACCACGATGGCTCCGATGGCGAGAAAGCGAAGATTGCCGCCGGTATCCTGCTCGATGGGGTGGGGCTTGGTGACGGGCGGCTCGGGGTAGTGGGGGATGTCGGGCGGAGGCGGTGCCGATACCGGCCCGTTGCCGGCTGCCTTGACCTTCGCCAGCAGCGCCTCGATGGTTTCGGGCGTCGTCAGCGACTTGTTGAGCCCGTCGCCGTCGTAATAGCTCTCACCGCGTGAATTGCCGTTGGCGGGCGCCAGGAGCGGCAGTGAAGCCCATTCCTGGGCAAGGCGCTTGCCAAACTCGACCGTGCCGATCTTGCCGGACCTGAACTGCTCATAGCCCCGGCGCTTCAGCAGATGATAGCCAAGCCGGTCCTGCAGGTTTGCGTCGAACACCTGCCCGTCGAGCAGACGCAGCTCCTTGCGGAGATCCTTGAGCGTGGCGCGCATGAACTGATAGGCGCCGGCCGCGGTAGATTTTGCAGGCCAGCCTTCCGCCTGGTGGTGCTGCAGCTCCGCCACGGTCATGCGGGTGATGGGCTTGGGAAGCCGCGCCTGCGCATGGGCGTAGATCACGTCATAGGCTGAGGCGTCGGCTTTGCCGGTCTCGATCTTCCTGATAAAGTCGAGCAGCATCGCCGCTCCTTTGGGAACGGTTGGGTCCATAGGTCACCTGTTGATGTTGACGATTGCGCCGTCTCCCTGCGCGTGCCTCAATCAGCAGGAGTCGGGAGGCAGCAGATGGATTGGCGGTGGTTCAGGAACCGCTTCGTGGTTGAGGTGCTGATCTGCATGGTCACGCTGGCGGTGTGCTGCGTGTTCCTGATCTTCCGGATGGACTATCTTGGCGTGTGGTGAGTTCAGTCCGGAATGGCCTGGAGCTCAGCAGGACGGATCTTGCGAGACAGAGCGCCCCAGCAGTCCCGCACAAGGCTCCCCTCTCAATACCGAGTGACTATCGGAACCAGCCCAAGGGCAAGGCATTGGGCTGCTGCTATAGAGGAGACGCGCTATGCCCGCTTCTACCATCGACCGCATCCCGGACCCGCTCACCGAAAAGTTCAAGTTGGACGATCTGCCCCGTATAGCGCCATGGGTCTATGATGAGATCACTGCGATTGGTGTGGACCAGATAAAGGCCACGATCGTGGATATGGGGCAGGATCCAACGGAGTCCCTGTTCATGCGAACCTGGGTCGCGGCGCTGACACACCACCGTTCGAACCTGTGGGATGCCCTGGCGCAGGGTTGACCGCCTTCTGGCTCACCCCGCTGGCCGGGTCGAATTATCTAGTCTGCAGCGCCTCTGGTTCGAACCACCCCGAGGTGGGCGCCTGCTGCGACCGCCCTCGACGGCAGGCGCCCTGTTCATCGTTTGCTGCTCAAAGGAAAGGCCCTGGTTAGGGAGCCTTCCCTTGTGCATGGCTTAGCTCCCGCGTTGATTTCGGCAGGGGTAGTCTCCGGAGGTGATAGGGATTGCGGCGCGCCGTCTGACGTGTCTGAATAAGCACGACGAGGAGAGCAGATGCTCAAGATTGTATTGGTTGGCCTTGCGGCTGCGGCGATGGCTAGTTGCTCAGGGCACAATACCAGCCTGCACACTCTGCAGTTCTCAGGCGATGCGATACCGCCGCCTGAGAACTACCAGGCAGAAGCGCTGAGGGTAGCGAAGGATCGCGAGCCAACAACTGGGTCAGTACTCATCTCGGAGCCTCAGACCACGTTAGGCGAGACAGCATTCTCGCCTAAACGCTGGTATGTATGCATGGCGGGGCTTTCGCCTGTGTCCTCTGCGGGCAAAAAGAAGACTCTTACCGACGCGGTAGGTAATTGGATCAGTGAGCCCGCTGGCGTCTATAACGTCCTGCTTTTCTTCTCGGGTAGTCACATGCCCTCTGTTCGAGAGGCCTACGACTCGCCGCTTTGCAAGAATGTGAGGTACGAGACTGTACAACTCCCCCATCCTGCTTAGCCCCGCCGAACGAGTGAGATTGCTCGTCTCCGTTCGTCTGTCGAAGCATTCTGCTCCGCAGCCCCTAAGCTTTCTATTCGGCGGAGGTAGAGTAGCGATCGTAGAAAAATAGCCGAGTGTGCTCTTAATACACTCCCCGCCTAAGCATTACTGTGTAAGAAGCTAATCCATTACATCAGGGTTGGCTTCGTGTCCGATATTTCGAGTAATCGCGGCGAAACCGCGTTTGGCGGCTGGGAACTCGCGCGCCCGCAAATGGCAGTTGTTGTTCCTAGCTACAACGAGCGGGATAACATCGAGCTTCTTTACGAAAAGGTCGCGCTTGCCTTGGGGGGCACGCCCTGGGAAATGATCGTCGTAGACGACAATAGTCCAGACGGTACGGCTGATGTGGTGCACAATCTGTCGCAGGTCTACCACAATATACGCTGCCTCCGTCGGTTCGGCAGGCGAGGCCTCGCTTCGGCCTGCGTTGAGGGAATGGCGGTGACCGCCGCGCCCTTTGTCGCCGTCATAGACGCCGATTTGCAGCACGACGAAGCCATTCTCCCTGAAATGCTACGCCGCGCGCAGGCTGGCGCTGACTTGGTGGTCGGCTCACGGTTCATCGAAGGCGGCTCTGCTGGACAGGGCCTGAGCGAGACCCGCCTGTCCGGCAGCCAGTTTGCGACCAAAATGGCCGGCATGATCGCGGGACAGGTAGTCAGCGATCCGATGAGCGGGTTCTTCCTGATCCGGCGTGAGGCGGCGTTGGCCGCAGCGCCAAAGCTGGCGAGCGACGGCTTCAAGATCCTGATTGATCTGATCGTGACTTCGCAACGCATGGGCAAGCCGCTGTCCGTATCGGAGGTGCCATATACCTTCCGTCCCCGCAATGCAGGCGACAGCAAGATGAACCCGCTGATCGTGGTCCAGTACTTGGGTCTATGGGTCTCTAAGCTCACCAACGGGGTCTTGCCGCCCAGCTTTCTCCTCTTCGGGCTAGTCGGTGGCACCGGCGTTGTGGTGCATCTAGCCACGCTAGCGCTGCTCACCTCCATCTTCGGGCAGGGCTTCTTACTTTCTCAAATTGCCGCAACGCTGATCGCGATGACTTGGAATTTCGTGCTGAACAATAATCTCACTTATGCCGATCGCAAACTGCGCGGCGTCAAGTTGATACGCGGCCTGTTGAGCTTTTTCGGTATTTGCGCTTTAGGTGGGATCGCCAATATCTCAGTTGCCAACGCGATCTATGAGTTCGATCACCACACCCTGCTCGCTGGCCTTGCCGGGGCGATCATGAGCTCGGTGTTCAACTACGCGGTGACGCGCGCCTTTACCTGGAATTAATATGCATCAACGCGACTGGCTTTGGGCCGGGCTGGCGGCGCTAGTCTTTGTTCCGCTTTTCACTTTGGTTGCCGGTGGCGTTTCCGGGGCCACACACTGGGACGGCGGGGTAAATAGCGACCTCCTGCAGCCGTTCCTCACAACTCGGGATGCAATGAAGGATCCCAGTAGCCTTCTGGCGTGGTATCATTCCCCCTCGATTTATTTTTTCCCAGACTGGGTCATTGCCGCTGCGCTTCAACTCATCGCTCCGTTGAGCCCGGGGCTAATGGCTCTCGCGTATTCGGGCGTCATCCTCACCCTCTACGTAGTAACGGTTGCGGCCTTTCTGAACGCAGCCCACCTTTGTAGCTTCCGCGCGGGCCTTGTGTATTCCAGCGGGCTTTTATTGGCCGTTGTGTGCCTGCCCCTGCTCCCCGGCGGAGGGTTGGCTGCCTCAATGACTCGCCACCTCGCCACTGCTTACATACACACTGGTGCCATCGCATTCGGCCTAGCGTTCTGCGCTGGAATGTTGTGGCACTTCCAAGAAGATCGGACTGCCCCCAAGCTTGCCACACCGGCGAGCGTCTTCTGCTCGATCACGGCTTTTCTAATCTCATACTCCGACCAGATTGTACTCCCGTGGTTCATTGCGCCCTGTCTTGCGGTCGTGGTCCTCGTTGACCTCCTGCGAAGAAAAAGGCCGCGGATAAGGCGCTTAGTCGCCATTCTGCTTGCGGGCCTAGCGGGTACGATTGTTGATCGCGCCACGCGCAGCTTTCCCGTCGAGACAGTAAAAAATTACGGCGGCTTGCCGCGTGTCCTTCATGACCTGATCAATGTTTCATTGAACCAGGGCGACCTTCTGATGGGCTTTGCCGTGGCCATGTGTCTGATCATGGCAGGTCGAGGGGCGTGGATACTGTGGCGCGTCTCCCGCACCAGGGAAGTAGACCTCACCCATTTGGCCGAGCTAATTCTGATCGGCTGCACTTGGTCTGCGTTCCTAACCCCGTTAGTGACTGGCGCGCTCGTTCATACCAGCCTTATCCGGTACGCTCTTCCTGTTTTTCTTTTGCCGACGCTGTGGGTTGGGGTTCTGATCGCGCGCGCTATCCCAGAGCGGGCCGCACCCGCCATGGTTGGGTCGGTTACAGCGATATGGATCCTAGTGCTCGCAACAAACTGGGCGCCAATCCTGATGGGCACTGGCTTCTATGCCCGGGAGCCTGCGCTTGCCGCGTGCATCCGCGCCAACGGTTTGACGGAAGGATATTCTGACTACTGGAACGCGAAGAGCCAGATGTGGCTTAGCGGGTACAAGGTGCACCTCGTTCAATTGGACGATTACGCCAATCCTTACCGATACAACTTCAATGAACGTTGGTTTACCACGAACGCCACTACGGGCGAGGCGATCAGTCCGAACTTCATTGTCCCCACCCGATTAAACGAGGCGTTACTCGTAGAGAAGTTCGGCGAACCGGACTCGCTCCTCAATTGCGAGGGGCAGCGCGTTTGGAAATACTCGCGCCCACTGCCCACGTTCCCCCGCTAGAACGCTACGGTGCTGAGCGCTTTCAGCCCTACAACATTCCCGCCGACGACACCGCCGGCGACAGATTGGACTGGCAGATCAGACCTGGGCAAACCTCCACAGCGCATCCAGTTCGGCCTCGCTCATGCCTATTGCGATGCGGGCGTCTTCAATGAATGGGTGGCCGCGCTCAAAGAACTTGGCGAACTGGAGTTTGGACGATGCCGCCGCCCAATTGACCGGGTTGTAGGTCGAGCTCGCCGGATCGTTCATGGACGCCACCCAAGCTAACAGGTCTGGCTCATAGCCCGATGCCCGCACTACAAACCAGAACTGATCCGGCTCGAGGTTGGGGAACTCCGGCCCGGCAGGAGCTTCTGGTTCAATGGCAGCGGGCGGCGGCGAGAAAGCCCCCTGCGCATAGGACCAGCCGATCTGCGCTTCATCATGGGCGAGCCATTTAGCCTTGTCTGGCCAGTCCTCGGGTATGACCCCTTCGAACACCAGCCGGTTGGTGACCTTGCCCTTTTCAACCTTGCAGTAAATCATGCCTGTCACTCCGAACAGTATTCGATGATGGTCACAAGGCCGCCGCTACCATTGCCGCCCGCTCTGTTGGCTTGCGTACTGTAATCAGAACCACCGCCCCCGCCCGCGCCGAAGCCGCTGGCGTTGCCACCATTGCCGCCCGGCACAATTTCCCCACCGCCACCGTATGGAGAAAAGCCGCCATTCCTGCTGTAAATCACGGTGATGGTGGTGCCGGAGCGAGTACCAGTGACGCCGGGGTTACCACTGACCTTCAGGTCTCCAATGCCAGCAGCTTCTGATCCACCAGCCCCGCCGCCACCGGAGCCCCCAGAAGCGGTGCCACCGCCGCCGCCACCGCCCTTCGCTAGACACAGCCCGCCGACGCTACTGTCGCCGCCCGTTCCACCCGTATTGGCACCCGCCGGCCCTCCGCCGCCCGGTGCCCCTACCGAAACGGGTTGGCTCGCGCCGATTTGTTCGCGGGTCACTGTCCTGCGCGAAAGTGCGCCTGCCCCGCCGCCGCCAGCGCCGTTGATGGTGTTCGATGCGGTCTGCGCCGCACCCCCACCACCGCCGCCAGCGCCAAGGCACTCAATCTCGCAACAAATCATGTTTGGATGCGGGGTATAGGTGCCCGATGCCGTGAAGGTCCGGACGCGGACAGCCCCGAATGTGGGCCTGTCTGCTGGCATGGCTCCCAGACCTGCCAAGGCCGACGCCTGATCTGCATCCGACCCAAGTCGAGACACCCAGAACGGCGTCACGCCGCTGATATCGCCAGTTGGGCCGCGCGGGATGGCGATGTCCAGCCGATAGCCGCCCGGCACCGGCTCGAACGTCACTGCCGCTGGCTGATCTGGTGCGAGCGTCGTCGTCGCACCCGGCTCGATGATCATCCCACGCGGAATTTCGAAAGCCAGATCATAACCGCCTGCACGCGGGGTCAGCGTCACATCGGGTTCAGTGCCATAGGGCACCTCGTCAACTTCGATCACGTCGAGCGTAATCGAAGGGCCGGTGAGATACGCTGGCGCAGACCAATCGCCAGAAGCATTGGTGTTCTTGGTGTAAAACGCGGTGCGCCCGTCGCCAGTATTTGCCACCAGAACGGAGAACCCAGCCGGTTGCCCGTTATAAGCAGCACGAGCGGAAAGGTCATTGACCTGTACGTCGGAGTGTATGCCAGAAACCAGGTCACGCTTTGAGATAAGCCCCATGGTACCGGGGCCGGTGAACACAGGCAGCTTATCAGCCATCCCGGCCAGTTCGGCAAAGGCTTCTAGGTTCCCGCCAGCAAGACGAAGCAGCAGAGTTTCGACGGCTTCGTAGTAGCCCAGGTCATACGGCGTCCGCTGAATTTCATAAGTCGCGGCGGCCTGCGCGCCGCCGGTCCAAGGATAGGCCAGCGTCAGCGATGTGTTGCTGTTGACGCTGAGGATGCGAATGCCCGAGCCCCTGTGGGTGCCAAAGAGGTCACCCTTGCGGATCGTGCCGGCCCATGTGGTGCCCTGCCCGGTTACCGTCGTGCTGTCGGCATCTACCGTGGCGGTACCGGTATTGTAGTGGCTCTGGTCGATGTCGGCCATGGTTGCTCCAGGCAAGAAAAAACCGCCCTAAGGCGGCTGTGTGGTTCAGGTCTGTGTTCGGTATCAGGGCACCATCTCGGCGCCGTCGGGCGCAGCCAGCTTGGCTCGAGCGTCATCCAGCTCTTCTGGGGTGCCCTCTGCCACCAGTCGGCGGAACTGCGCTGCCGCACTATGCACTTCGTCTAGCTGATGCTGAAGCATTTTGGCCTGCTGCTCCCAGAACGAAGCAGCCGCAGCGTAGTGCTTTGCGGCCGATAGTGGTGAGATGGTCGTATCGTTCATGGTGAGTGGCTCTTGGTTTGTTTCATTTCCGGGGCACGACGATGGAGAAGATCGGCGCCTGCGTGATAGTTCCGCTGCCCGTACCGTCCCCCCCGATGAAGAAAGAGACGCGGTAAGTCTGCCCGTTGTTTAGAGCCCGGATCGTTGTGAAGTTCACCGGGCCACTCTGAATACTGGTGAGTAGCTCTTCCCTGCCACCGGTGCTGACATTTTCAAGATATATTGCCCAGTACCAGTTTGCGTCCGATCCAGAGTTAGAAATGCTGACCCTGCCAAATGTAGAGATCATCGTCGGCTTAGAACCAGCCACGAATTGATCCGAATAGTAGTTCCTCCCACTTCCACTTCTGCCGGTGTAATAATCGGCAAAAGCACCATCCGCGATCTTGTCGCGGCCGATCGACAAATTATCGAAGTTACCTGACCCGACCCGCAGGTACTGGATAAACGCCGTGGACGCCAGCAGTTGCTGCACGTTGATCTCGTTCGAAGTCAGGCTATTCGCAGCGATGTTGACCGCCTTGAGGTTGCGAATTCGACCTTCATCGAACCACACCACCCCATTGTCGATCGCAAAGATACCGTAGCTGGTGCCGGTGGGGCTGGACTTGACCGCGAACCGATTGGCTACGACGAAAACATCCGAGGATCCATCCGACCGAGCATTGAGGTAGAGCGCCCCATTGCCCATAGCGGCACCGTCCGACGCTGCAACCCCGAGCACAGCAGTCGCAACCGCCCCAGCAGCCGTTGCCACCGTCTCGATCCGCAGCAGTCCGCTGGCGGAATACCGGCCCACCTTGCTGTCGATAGCCAGGATTGCATTCCCGATAGCCTGCAGGCCAGTCCCAGGGTCATTAACCTGGGTAGACAGCAGGTTCACGACCTCAGCCGTAGCCGGCAGCCCTGAAACGGGGTCAAAGACCTCAGCCCGTAGTTCTTCGATGCGAACCACGAGCGCCGAACTCGGCCCCGTTGCGGCAAGGATATCCTCCGACCAAGCTGCTTTGCTCGTCTCGCTGGTAGACGTAGCCTCCCGCCGAATGCGTTGCCTGTCGTTGAAGTCCCCGACTGCCCCCTCGACGTTCAGCAGGATAGCGGTGCGCTTCTCTTCGATCGTCTCGCGCGTGTTGAAGCGAGCCCAGTCGTCCAGAGGCGCAATTGTCTCGATGACCTCTTCGGCCACACCATCGAACAGGGCCTCGTCAAAGAACTTGAACGGGCCAGTCGTGTCCGGCGTGGATACCCACGGGGTGTAGGTCTTGAGACGGTCTGGAACGGTCGTGATCGTCGCGCGAGCGGTGTACCGAACACCCGGCGCGACGTTCTTGGTGGTCGTATATACCCCAGCCTCAGGATCGCTGGTCTGGTCCTGGTAGATGACCTGATCTGTGGGATCCAGGCCGACAAAGTAGAAGAACCGCACCGCAACGATGGTCGGGTCATCAGGCGGCGTCCATGTAAAACGTAGCGCCGGCGCTTCCATCTTGTTGGCGCCATTGATGAAGCCTACCGCCACGTCGAAGTTCTGCACCGTGGGAAGGATCGACGGGTTAACCGGCGGCGTCTGAGGAATGACGATCGGGCCGGGCTCAATCCCCGCTTCCGAATACACGTCGGCTCCCGTTTCAGCGAGCGTGAGAGTGATGCGGAGTTGGCTGTCACAGCGCCAGCCCGTGATGAGCCACTGCTTGCCCTCGAAGGCTACCCACTCCCCTTCCTGGACCCGAAGGCCCAATCGGCGCGATACCGGCACCGTTGCCGAACCGCCCTTCCGGTTTTGGCGATAGCGGATGTTCAGCAGGTACTGCGCAATATCCGGGTCTGTGACCTGCAGGAAGTCGTTCGATGTCTGTCTGGTCCGCCCATCGGCCGCTACGTCAGCATTGACGACAATCGGCTTTAGGCTCTCCGGGTTCCACATGCTTTGGATCGAGGTGAACTGCCCCGACATGTGGTTGTAAAGCTCGAACGCCGACTTGCGCTTCTTGACTTCTTGGGCCCGCCCCACAGGGATATCTGCCGGTGTGATGCTCGCCACGGGTATCTGCGGTGCGCCGGCTACTACACCAGACAACCCGCGGCGATTGAGTGCATACCCGGCTATTGCATCGTCCAACTCACGCAGGATCTCCGTATGGTCATCATTGGCCGTGACGTAGAGCGATGCCTGATAGGTCGGCTTACCATTGCGAACCGCATCGGCAGCATTGATGGCCGCGATATATGAGCCCAGATCAAGCTGGCCCAGGCTCTTGCCTTCACCGATCAACGTGCGTCCCGAGATGAGCCCCCGAAGGCCAAGCTGATAGTTAAGCCGCTGCAGCGCGGGGTTCTTGCTGAACTCCCATGTGGCAGGATTGTCGATGCGATGCGAGCCCGAGCCGCCGGCGACAGTACTGTCCTTGCGCGGATCGTAAAGGCGCAGACCGCGCATCACAAATTCGAACTCAGGTTTTCCCTGCTCGAATAGTTTCTCGTCCCATTCACGCTCCACGACAACATAGGCAATGCCGGAACAACGGCTGGTCAACCTCCAAGGGTTATCGAGCGCAGCTGTGTTGGTGACCAAGGCCGCGTCCGCCTGCTGCCCCGGACGTCCATTGTAAAACCGTATGGTGATCTTGCCGCCGAAACCCTCAACGCCCCATACCTCAGCTGCATTGGAGAAGGCTGCATATGGCGTGCCGACCTGGCTCTGGAGCAGCTTGTAGAGGCCATCGAACGCTATGCCGAGCGCGCCAATGCGATTGCTGAACTGTGACCAAGTCTCGCCGGCGGTCAGGCCCTGGTCGATGCGAACAAGGTTGTGCCGCTTCCCGTAAAAATAGATGGAGGGCTCTAGCCCGTCACACCATCCATTCGAGAGCGCGAACACCTCGGCGTTGAATTTATTCCCCTTGCCGTACTTTGCGTAATAAAGCTGATGGCCCTTGAGCTTGCCGGTTCCATAAAGCGCACCTACAGGCGTATTGGCGCCGAACTGGATCTCGCCCTGCACGGCAGAATAAGAACGCGCCTTGGGACGGTTGATCTGCTGCCAAAGCAACGATGCACCATAGGCAAGGCCAGCAGAGATAACCGTAGCCGCAAGCGCAGACCCAGCAAAGAGCGCCCCTGCGATCGCAGTGCCGATCGCGGTAAAGATTGCCATGTAGGGTTATCCGATGTTCAGCCAGCGCGGAATGCGGCTTTGACAGTCGCGAGCTCGCAGAACGATTGTCCGCGTGCTGTCTTGGTGATGAACTTCTGGCCGACACAGACGCCGACATGCTCGCCGTCATCCAACTGGATCACGCCGATATCGCCGACCCGCGCCAAAGCTGGGGCGCACTGCTCCAGATGGTCGGAGAACAAGCCGACCAGGCTCTTGTGACCGCGCTTGCGCAGAGCCGCCTGTGCCCCGCGCAGCGTCTTGTAGGAGCCGGCATATCGCTCCTCCAGCCCAAGTGATGGGTCGAGCGCATCTGCAGCCCTGATGCCGAAGAAGAAGCAATCGGCAGTGCCAGGCACGTATGGCGTCGCCATTTCTTGGGCGATGATGCGGCTGACAATTTCGAAGCGAGTTTCAGCCACTACGCTGCCCCCATTCCACCGGCATGGTCGCCACCTGTGAAGCGTATTCGAGGCTGGTGTCGTTCGGGTCGTTGTCAAACTGCTGCTCAGCTTGAGCTCGCTTGACCTGCGTCGCGCCTCTGGCGCTGCGCCCTGGTGGCTCTAGATCAATCTCCACCGTCACTGAGCGCTCGCCAGTGTCGTTCATGGCGCTCTTGACGTAGCGAACCTCGTTTATCTCGTAGATCGTGGAGGCGAGAATGCCCACCACTTCGTCCGTCTCGGGATCACCCGCCAGATGCGTGATGATCACCGGTGCGTTTGTGTACTGGAAGTTCTCGAGGCGAGCGATCGCGTCGTCTACATTGTCCGTCGGGACGTTGGAGAACGCTATGCTCCTAGTGGTGACAGCGGGGCCGAGCTGCTGGCTCATGTCGCCAAGCTCAAGAAACCGGTTCGGCAGATACGTGATGCCATTGTAGGTGAAGGGCCGTCCGCCACGGTGATACCCGACCGAGAGGCCGGGGAGGTCGAAGCGGATCAGATCGAGCCGAACTAACTGGCCTTCGTCCAGCAGGTTCTCGACTGCAGCATCGAGACTCATGAAAAGAACACCTCTTGGGCAGAAAAGCTTGGGTTGCGGCTGCTCCACGCCTTCGGGCCGGAGTAGCTGCCGGGATCGACCTGCATAAGACAGCTGGGCTTTTCGAAGTTGACTGTCGCCGCGCCGGCAAACACCGAAGTGTTGATGCCATGCCTGATCTTGAGCGTAGCCGTTCCGCCAGCGCCGCCCTTCACGTCTTCAATGATCCGATGCAGTGAAATCAGAGACGGCGATTTCACCACCTCCACATAGTCGCCGGCCCTGAATTGGAAGTTGGCAGGTAGACCCGTAACAATGATCTGGCGGCTGTTGCTGATGCTCCCGAGGGTAGCAGTGCCATCGAACCCCCCACCGCCAACGCGCGTCCCTGAGAGCGGAACGTTGCCGTTTGCCTCAAGCCAAGCAATGGGACGCATGCGGAAGGGATCGTGAGCGCGGAATACCTCTCCGCCATCGCCTGCCCGCATCATGAATGCGTCCATCAGGCCAAAGTCCCGGTCAGACAGCCATGGCGCGGCATAGCTTGCACGCCACCATTGCGTCCCGAATTGCTGGGCCTCGGTGCGGCGCCCCTCCATGCGGTCGATATCGCGAGGAACAACCGGATCGAAGTTTACGCTGGTCCAGCCGGTTATGCCCGGCATGTTGATAATGGTCGGTGCCATCAATTGCCGCCGTTCATCTTGTAGTTGGAATTGGCCTTCTGGTTGGCCTGGACAATCTTGATCGTATTAGCGCCAGCCTGCTCCAACACCTCGGCTTGCCAGCCCTCAGGCATGACGAGGCGAACAGTGATCGAACCGCTGTTGTCGTTGGCCTGGTTCTGGTTCGCGATCCGCATGGACTGCTGATGCGGGATCACCTGTGCGCCTCTTGGGATGTTCAGGAGCTCGGGGCCTCGCTCACCTACCCAAGCCATGCCGCCAGGCGCGGAGTTGGTGCCGTTGGCGAAGCCGGGGAAGAAACCGCCAGGCACATGCGCCTTGGGGATGTTCCACGAGCCGCCGGGCATCATACCGCCCATGAAGGCTCCAAAGAGCATGTCGAACAGCCCGCTGCTCGCCATGCCCATCAAGCGGTCGGCGATGCTGTTGAGAGCGTTGGCCGCTGCGTTGCCGAACGATGACCAGAAGCCTTCGCCGTCCTTTAGGCCCTGCGACAGGTCGGAGAAGAACCCGTTGAAGGTGCCGCGGTAGAAGTCCCATTCGGCCTTCGCTGCTCGGGCAGCATCGGACAGGCTTGTGCCTAGGGTTTTAGCGATGTCGTTGGCCGCTCCAGCAGCCTTGCCTAGTTCTTCTACCTCGCCGCGAGCGGCAGCGATCTCCTGAGCCCGGTCGCCGACGCCACCAAGCCAGTTGCCAACGTAATTCTGCCCCATGGCGTTGTTGAAGGCCGCGCCAGCGGCGCCAACAGCGTCTTCAGCCGAGGCGTACGGGTTTGCTTCCGTCTTGAAGTTCTCCTTGCCATATTTGAGCACGTCGAACCTCGGCAAGAATGGCTTGCCACCCATCTTCAGCGCCATGTTGTCGATCTCTGAGAACATGGTGTTGAAGCCCGACATTATGTCCTTCTGCATCTGAACGACGGCGTTGGAGACGCCTCGGCTTACCTCGAACATGACGTAGCCAATCGCTTCAGGTAGTACGCCCCAAACGGACTTTATCGCCTCCACCGCGCCCACAAAGACACCGATCACCTGGTTGATCTCGCGGACCGTATCGCTGGTGATTTGGTCAATAGCCCGATTGAATTCGTTGCCTAGCCAAGTGAATGCTGGCCCCAATGTCGTCTGCACAGCACCTGCCAGAGCTTCCCACATGGCGAGAGCCGTATCGACCATCGACACATTGGAGTCGTTGGCTTCGTTGATCTGGCGGGTAAACCCATAAAGCAGCACAGTGGCCGCCCCGATGACCGCGCCAAGTGGCGCGAACTTGCTCGCCGCTTGAGCGGCCATGTTCGCCGTCTCGCGAAGTGCAGGGATCACGCCGCCTTCATAGATCATAGCAATTTGTGAGCCTTGCTGCGCCATGACGAGCAACGGGTTCATGCCGCCGGCAAGTGACACGCCCACGTCATTCAGCTGGAACAGGAGGTTGGTTCGCTGGCTCGCCATAAGCCGGCTCGCCTTCTGCGCAGCCTCCCCTGCCTTAGCGGCCATGCGGTCCGTCTCTCTGGCGGCAGCTTGCGCCGCTTTCTCGACAGCGCCGAACCCCGCGGCAGAATTTCGCCCCAGATTTGCAATTGCGGCATCGGCCTGACGAGACGCAGCGGTCATCTTGTCGAGTGCAGCATTCGCCGCGGTGGCGCCACCCGTGTCGGCGCGGATGACTACGTTCAACAGATCCACTTTGACTTCCCCTGCCGGTTCGTGAGTTATTTCAGGATTGGAACGCCGAGGAGTAAGAGATGAAGGCCATTAAAGCGCCCCGAGGGGCCGTGGTGATCGCGGCGCTCAGCTTGTTTGCTGGGATATGCCCCACATCGCCTGCCAGCGCCCTGGACGCCCGCTTAGTCGCGGAGCAATCATCGCGGTGCCTAAACCTACTGCCTGCTGAGATGGCATCAGGAGCGACTGCAGAGGTCAAACTAGAGATCGACTCCAGCGGGCAGCCTACAGCGATCAATGTCCTCAGCTACCAACCTGAAGATGAATTGGGACAGACCATCGCGATGAAGGCGGCGCGCGCCATTGAGATTTGCGGGCCTTACCTCGGGGCGGTCAGCGGCGTCGTAATCCACTTGGGCCCCGGAGTGGATCCAGGAGCTGAGTCTTCGATCATCACCATGCCCGCACAGAGCCACAAGAAAAACCCGTAGCGAGAAAGCTACTTGGGTTACCCGGCCGATCCGAACACGCCGCGGAACTTGTCCGGCGTCATCGGCTCTAGTTTCTCGGGTGCTTCCGGTTCATCACCGCCAAAGACGGCGCGCAACATTCCAGTCTTTCCGTGGTAACCCACGATGATAGCGTTGACGTCGGAGGCTAATGCCTGCTGTTCGGTCCATCCCAGCCAGCCCAAAGCCCATTCCGCCAGCTGATCATAGTACTCGACCAGCGTTACGCGTTCTGAGGGTCGTCCTTTCCCTCTCCTCCCGTTTCCTGAACAGGTCGTCCGCCATTTGCTAGGATGGATAAGTAGTTGATCACCGGCGCCACTAGATCGGCCATTCCAGTGGACCAAACCTTCTCGGGGAGTTCCCGGGCTTCCCGCCCTTCCGCCCCGGTTCCAAGGGCAATGACGGTCACGATCACGTCGAAATCAAAGCGCCCGACAGCTTCCACTGCCGCCATGATGCCCCCCTTGGCCCGCGAGATGTTCTGTGCCGCCTTCAGAGTTGGCCGGAGTGTTACCGGCTCACCGTCGAGTTCGATATCGATGTTGCCCGCGCCAAGCGATGCTTTGCTCATGTGTTATCCTCAGGTGGCCGAAGGCTGAACGTCGACAAAGTTGGAGTTCGGCAGGAGCGTCACTGCCAGCATGCGGTTGGTGTTCGCAGATCCGCCGATGTACCGAGCGCCACTGACCAGGGCTATGAAGTACGTCAGTCCGTTCTTTGGGCTCGCGCCCGTCGCCGGCTTGTCGTTCCACTCGATCTTGATCATGTAGTTGCTGTTGGTCTTCTCAGCCGCCTTCACCGCGATCTGACCCGGATCGGCATCGTCCCGGTTGTGCTGGTTCTCCATGGCAGGAGCAGCGCGCGTTCCCTTGGCGTTCTTATCGCGGCCGAAGTTGATCACTTGAGAAGTGATGATCGCGGCACTGTCGCCGATATCGCCCATCGTCACCCACTCGCCGATTTCCACGAAGGCCGGCGAGCCGGTGGTGAAGTCGGTGATGGTGAAATCCGTGTTCTTGTCGGCCACTGCTGGGCCAATAGAAATCTTGCAGCCTGCCACAGCGTAGCGAGCCATTTGTATTCTCCATTATGTCGGGATGCCCTTGCCCAAGGAGCGGTCTAGGCGCGCGGTTCACACTCCGGAGGGAGCAGTTTCGTACTGGATGGCGAAGGTCAGGGTAGCGAGGGCCTGCCGCGCCTCCCCTTCTCCGTCGATGCCGATTGAAGTCTCGCGGAGATAGCTGAGGGTTGATAGCCCACCTAAACGTGGGTCGGCATTCATAGCGGTCTCCGCCTTCTCACACATGTCGTCCAACACAGCGTCGAGCGGGCCTATAGCCTTGGTCCGGAGCTCTAAGACGAGATCCAGCATGCGGGAGAGGTCGTAGGCTGTGGTGGCGAGTTCCGAACGCTCCGCGGTCGTGTACACAAGCACAACCGGAAGTTCGCGGGCCTCCGTCGGCCGGGCCCTAGTGGCTTCCACCCGCTCCTCCCATCCCGGCACTAACTTAAGTAGCGCAACGACCGCCTCGCGGATGCGCTGTCGCTTGTGGATCATCAGTACAGCGCCCAAATATCGGCCGCTGTCCCGCCCAGGCTGACCTGGCGACATGCCAAGGGGTTGTAGCCCTGCTGCAGCGGCACATCGGTGCGAGCAACGCCCGAGGCGTCCACCAGGTTGGCTGTGCCAGCCGTCCCGACCAGAAGCGACCGGCATGTGCCACCCGGCAGCGCGGCATCTGCCTTGGCCACCGGAACGAACCGTCCAGAAGGCGCGCTAGAGTCGATTATTGCCAATGCGGCCTCCTATGCGATTTTCTCGAGCTGAATGGTGGTCATCCCCTGCCCGTCTGGGCGAACTTCCCACCGGCGGTAAAGCCCGCCCCGAACCACGATGATCGTGTCGTCAGTGATGTCAGGCAGCCCGGTCGAGGGGACGGAAATGGTGGTGATGAGGTCGGACGAACCGCCCTCACCGTCTTCGTCGGCAAAGTGCCGGCTGTCATAGATTGCCCGCACCGGAACGCCGCCAATGGTCACCGGCTGCGTTGCAGGGTCGTCCCCGAACACGTCGAGAACGGCGCTGTTGAGAGCGGAGAAGTCCACGATCAGATGCGCTTGGCGTGCTTGGCCACAGCCCCAACCGCGTCAGGATCGGGAGCGCGCGTAGCGCCAGATGCCGGCAAGGACGTATCGGTGGCTGGGTCACCGGTGCCCTGGTCACTGTCGTCGGCGACAACCCGAGTCTTGCGAGAAGCGGCGCCGCTGTCGATCAAGGCCTGAGCCTCGTCCTTATCCTCGATGTCGAACTCACTGCCGGGCGCCGCGGACTTGCCGGCGCCCAGATTGACCGTGTTGATTGCTATAAGCTTCATGGTCAGACCGCCTTTGCGCTGAGGGTTGCGTTGATCCGGTACGGCACCACGAGAGGAGCCGACTGGAGCAAGAGGAACCGGGCCGCAGGGTCCGGCATGGTCCAGGACTTCTGGAAGTAGTCGAGAGCCTGAAACCCGGCAGTCTCGTCCTTGATGGCACCGAAGTGGCGGACACCCTCCACTTGGCCTGTGGCGGCCATGACGAGGTAGTTATCGGGGATGTATTGGCCCACGGTTCCGGTCTCATCAACGAAGCTGTCGGAGTAGACCCAGACGTTGAACGCTCCGAAGGTGCCCATGTAACTGGCGCCGGCTCGCATCGAGTTCGGGCCGAGGTCGAGGTTGGTACGGCGGCTGAAGCCGCTGTCCTGCTTGACCAGGTTCTGAACCTTGGGGTGACCGCGGAACACACCGAACACGTTCTGCGCCATGATGACGTCGACCGCATTCGCACCAGACTTGGCCCGGATCAGACCGGCCCAATTTTCCAGGTCGCTCACTGGATCGGAAGCCGCATCGGTCCACAGCGCCGTGCCGGTGTTGGTCACCGTGAGAGCTGCATCACGACCGAAATTCACGACCGTGGTCGGGTACTTCTCGCCGGTGATGGTCACCGAGCCCGTGAGCAGGATCTTGGCCGCCATCCATTCCAGGCGACGATTGAGCATCGCCAACTGGTCCAGCGTTTCCGTGGCGAGATTGATGCGGCGCAACTCCATGGGATCGAGGGGGCCGGCGATAGCCTGACCGGGCGCTCGGCGCACAGCCTTGCCGTCTTCAAAGACGCGCTTGTCTTTCACATACGCCGGCTTGAAGCTGTTGGTGGTGTAGCCCAGGGACTCAACGATCTGGCCCTCGACCAGTGGCGACACAAACGGCGCGAGGCGCGGCTTGCCCGTCAGCACGTCGAAGTAGATTTCTTCCTGGGTGGAGACGGAAGTCTCGCCGAAGAAGGTGTTGAGCAAAAAGGGATCCAGAGCCTGAGATTTCAGGTCCTGGACGACGCGGTTGAGTACCGCGGAACTGTAAAGATCGACCATTGCGGTTTCCTCAACGCGTGATGCTGGACTGGAGCTTGATGCCGTAGTCACGCAGTTGTTCGCGTACCGACACCTTGGTATGCCCCGTGCCATAGGTCAGGGCATTCTCATCGAAGACGCCGCCATGATAGGCGACCGTCACCTTGTCGCCGCCCGACGCATCGGTGGCTTCCGCCAGGATGCAAGCTGCGACCTGCGACCCATCGGCGGCGCCCGAAAGGCTCAGGGCGTACTTGCCAGAAGCCGTGATCTTGCCCAGCACCGCGCCACGCGGGAGGTTCTGGCCGGCGATCAGGGTGATCTGGCGGGTCTGTGGATCATCTTCGCCGGCAAAGATGCCGTCGGGCGTGAAGCTACCCTGGGACTGGAACGAAGCGACCATCAGGCGGCACTCCCCTTTTTGGTGTTTGTGTTTGCGCCGGTGAAGGCGGCGACGACCTTGGCAGCCTCAGCTGCCGCGGCGTCACCTTCGCCGGTGGTGGACTGGTGTGCCGAGGTGATCTCGGGCGACTGCGCCGTCGTGATTTGCTCGAACAACTTGGCCCGGACCTGTTCCATCGGCATGCCGGCCGCAATGAATGCGTCGGCAGCGTTGGCCTCGATCTTGGGGCAGGACTTTCGGGCCAGATCAACGGCGGCGCGGATGTCCTTGGCGCTGTCGGTGCGGGCTTTGGCCTGGTCCAGCGTAACACCCTCACGGATCAGCACCGACGCCATGGTGGGCACGCCTGCGGTGTTGCAGAGGTCCACGATGTCGGCCGCCGTAGCAGTGACGGTCTTGGTCGTTTCAGCCGTGGCGTCTGCTTTGGCTTTATCAATATCGGCGGGGGTTAGCCCCGTCGTGGTCGGTTCCGTCGCCATGGAAGGCTCCTTTTGTTGACGGGAGGACGCGGCGGGGGCCGCTGGGATACTGGCATCGGGGAGAGACCAGTTCTTCTTGCTCGCGAGCGTTTTCAGCTTCTGCGGCGCGTGTGCGTAAATGCGGTAGTCGAACGAGGCGACCGACTTGGCCTTGGCGCCCTCGGCCTCAGTGGCGTAACCCTGCTGGACAGCTTCGTCGGCGGTTAGCCAGAGCTCGTCCTTCATGGCGGCGCGGACTTCCTCAGTGCTCTTTCCGCTACGCTCTGCGTAGATCGACGCCATGACGTCGCCGAGCTTGTTCAGTCGGCCGATCGCAGTCTCATGATCCTCTGCATCGCCGACGGTGATCGTGGCTGGGTCGTGGATCATCATCAGGCTGCCCGCCTTCATGACGATATCGTCGCCGGCCATGGCAATCAGGGAGCCGGAGGATAGCGCAACGCCATCCACCTCGATGCGAACGCGGCCCTTGTGAGCCGTCAGCGCGTTGTAGATGGACACACCATCGTCGGTGTAACCGCCGCCGGTGTTAAGGCGAACGGTCAAGTCATTCTCCCGCCCGTGCTCAGCAAGGGCAGAGATGACCTCTCGGGCGGTGAAGCCCTCATCCCAATAGTTCTCGCCGACGAACCCGTACAAGACGAGCTCGCCGTTCTCATAAACGGCCATGGTTCTGAACCTCAGTTAGGGTTGAGCGCTCGCAGGCGGCTCGTCATCATCCTGCCCGGCATTGGCACCAGAGCGGGTCGTCTTGCGGGGGTCGCTATCGAGCACCAGGCCCGCCGCGTCCGCGCGCCCATTGTCGGACGCGATCTCGGCGTCGATCTGCTCGACATCATCGCCGGCAGCGGAAACAACGGACGCACGCGACTTGAACCCGGCGCGCACCTCGAGCTCTTTGGATTGCACATCCTGCACGGGGTGGATGTAAGCCCAGCCCTGCGGCACCCACTTCGCTCGAGCGACCTGACCAACTGTGATGCCGGCAGGAAGCGTTACGCGCCCCGATAGGATCGCCAGTTCAGCCCAGCGGCGCAGGATCGGCCGGCACCATTGAAACACTACCAAGTGGTGCTGCCACATGGCGCAGCGGCGGCGAAACTCGTTGACCGCAGCTCGGAAAGTCCGGTCATTGATCTGCGAGTAGTCGCCCGTGAGCTGCTCGTAGAGGATGCCCAGAGAGACGGCTACGCCGCGCTGTTGCTGGCGCATGAAGTCTTCATAGCTATCGCCCGGCGAAGGCGGCGCGGACCAGTTTACCGACCTTCCAGCCGGCAAAACCTGCATGGTGCCGGGCTCAAGGGACGCAAGCTCCAGATCACCATCGGCGGAGACCTGGCCGCCGAGCACATCCCCCTCGTCGCCGACATCCTCATCGCCATCATCGGTGATGAAACCCGCAAAAAGCGCGGCAATCTGCTGCCGAACCAGCTGGGCGTCGTCGTACTTGTCGAGGTCGTGCAGTTTGACCAAAGCTCGCGTCAGCCAGGGTTCCCCACGGACCTGACCAGGACGCCGAACGGCGGCAAGATGCGCAACTTCGCTTGCTGGCACCGGAAATGTGTTGATCGATCCCAAGCTGAGGAGGTGCGGCCCGTCGTTGGGGTGCGTCTTGTGCATGTGGTAGGCAAAACGACGGCCGATGGTGTCGAACTCGACGCCGCAACGGACCGTATTAGCACCCGTTCCGCCTGAGTTCTTATCCTCGGGCACATATTCGGCCTCGAGCACCTGAATTTGCAGCGGCACGGACAAGCCATCCTGCAGCAGTCGGGCCCGCATACGCGAAAACGTGTCGCCGCCCTCAATCATGGAGCGAACCGCCAACGATTGGAGGCCATAGAAGTCGAGACGGCCCTCGGCGTCGGCCTCATCTGTCCACTCGAGGAAGGCATCGGCCAGTTGCCGGTTGAACTCGGGGTTCGAAGTCGTGAATTGCGGCTTGATGCCAGTGCCGATGATGTTCGACACCAGCGCTTCGACGCCGGCCTCAGCATAGCCCATCTGTCGCACGGCATCACGGGACCGAGCCCGCAGGGTGTCAACAGAACCATCGAGCAGAGCATTGGGCCCGGCAGATGGCGCCGCCCATTTCACCAGGCGCGGGCTGCGGCTGGCACCTTCATAAGCGGCTTTGGTGGCTGTCGGCTTCACGTAAACGGACGTGCCCTTGATACGATACCGAACAGGGCTGGTCATCAGCATAGGCCCTTGCTGGTCACGAAGCGAACCTGGCGCGGACGCCGGCGCACCTTGCCAGCTTCCGCATCAACCTCGGCCTGCAGCAAACGCAAGGTGTCCCGCATTTCAGCCAAGCTGCGATAAGTGACCTCGCGGTCGGCGAACCTAACTTTGGTCGCCCCTTGGGCGATTGCAGCCTTGAGCTTGTCGATGTCAGTTTGGGTCCAAGCCATTGTTCTACCTCACCGACCCAGAAATGATGATCGCGACACCCGTCGCGGTTGACGCGTTGCGGTGACCGCCACGCTTGGCGCTGCCGCCACTTCTTCTTCAACAACCTCGCGGCGCCGAGCCGTTAGCTTCTGGTCAGCGATGATCCGCTGAACCTTGCCCCAATTGATCGACATGGAGCGTAATGCTGCGAAGGCATATGCCCTGCAGTCGAGCGCCTCCTGGCGGGTGTTTGGCTTGGGCGTCCAAGCCCGAACCGGGAAGCCTTTGACGTACTTGGTGACCACCGTTTCGGAGGTCAGTTGCTCAAACCAACCGCTGTCCCGATCGACCGGGAAGTGACAAAAGCCAGGCCCGGGATCGGCAATGCGGAGCCGGCCGTAGACCACGTCCTTGGCGGCATCGACGCCGACCATGAACAGGGACACTCGCCCCTTGTTGTTCTTGCTCGCCAGCTTGGGCCAGACCGGGCGACCTTCACCGCCCTGCCCTTTGATGGCCCAGACCCGCCGCCGAGCTTTATCCCGCACGAAATTGTAAACGGCATCGGTGTAGTGACCGCCGCTGTCGATCGCCGTGGCTGAGACTGGCAACTCCCGATCGTCCACCGTCATCGACGGCGTCATCAGGTATTCGTCCAGCTCTTCCCAAATCTCGGGCGCCGCGGGATCGCCGTAGAACACCTTGTGCTCTAGCGACCATGACTCGTCGCCGACGCCCCAGCCGACCCGCTCTGCTTCAAGGCGGTCACCCTGCACGTCCACGCCGCAGGTGATCAGCAGCACGCCCTCCGGCGCCGGCAGCGGATCATCGTTGTCATCCGACCCGCGCCACCCCTCTGCTCGAGCCCGGCTTTCAAGGCTGTGAGTATCCACGTCCTCGCCGCGCTCTTCCCAGGGCTCGCCCAACACCAGGTTGACGAAGGTCTTGAGCTCCAGCGGATTGGCTTTGACGCTCAGGAACTCTTCGACCAGCTTGGGCCAAGCCGCATTGGCAAACAGCGAGTATCCGGCCCAGATATGAAAGCCGGCATGGCCATTGAACGGCTTCTCGGCGATCCACTCACCGTTATCCACCATCCAGGCCTTATCGTGCTCCTCGATGATGCAGCCGTTTTCGCACACATAGTGCGCCGTCTTGGGGTCCCCATTCTCCCAGCGAATGCCAGACCATTTCAGGGTCTGCTTATGCTCACAGTGGGGACACGGCACATAGTAGCGGCGTTGATCGCTGGTTTCCCAGGACCGAAAGATGCGGCTGGTCACTTTGACCGCCGGCGTCGAGCCCAAGATAATCTTGCGGTTCCAGAAGCTCTCCGTTCGCTTCTTGCCCAGCTTGATCTGGTCGCCTTCATCTCCCGCGCCGGCCGGCGGATATCCATCGACCTCATCAAACGCCACGACGCGAGCCGTGATGCGGCGAAACCCGCCTGGTGAATTTGCTCCAACGAAGGTGAGGCTGGCGCCATTCTTGAACACCCGCTTCAGAATACGCTGGTTGCTGCCCTTTGCCTTCAGGTCGCCGGCTATTTCGGCGAGTACCGGCGTGTCGCGCAGCATCGGCGCAATCTCGCTGGTGCTGTAATCCTCAGCATCCTCCACGCGGGGCTGCACAATCAGCAGCGGCGACGGATCCTGGTGGATGAAGAACCCAGCGACATGGTCGAGGATCTTGGTGTAGCCGACACGCGCCGACTTCATCACCGTAATCGTCTCGACCGCGGGGTCGGTTACCGCATCCATGATGCCGTTCTGATAGGCGAAGGCTCGGAACTTGCCGTGTGAGGCGCTGGTCTCTTTCGACAGCACCGCGTATCGGTCGGCCCAGCCCGATAGTGACAGCCGCGGCGGTGGAAGCAGCGCTACCCGGCGGATATCGACCAAGGCGCGGCGAAGAATGTCAGGCCCGTTCTCGTATCGAGCGAGCGTCTCAGGAGATGGCGCCGAGATGTCCGTCATAGGCGAGCTCCTCAAGCGCGTGCGCGACCTCCTTTTCGATCAAGGCTCGAACTTCCTCGGGCGTTTTCATCAGCACGGCCATCGGCGCGACTGACGATGGAATTTCCATCAGCTTGGAGCGGACCTTCGCGTATTCGGCGCCAACGATCCGGGCGACCTCAGATACCTTCACCACCTCGCCGGACTTCTCATCGAACTCCAGCTTGCGGAGCAGCGCCAGGTAAGTCTCTTTCGCCTTCTCCGCATCTGCTTTAGTGGCGAACTGTGACAGCATGGTTGGTGCAAGGCGCTCGGCCGCTTCATCCAGCGTTTCATCGTCCCGTGCGGACACTGCGGACAGGTCTGCGGACACCTGCGGACTGTCCGCACTTCCGGCGGGGGTGTCCGCACCTCTCCCATATCGCTGGCGCCAGTCCGTTCCGACCAGTGCCGGATCCAGCTTGCCGTCGGGGAGCGCCCGCAAATGGCCGCTTTCGATCTTTCGGCGAACCACCTTGTCAGAGCAGCCATCCCGCCGAGCAAACTCGCGGATCGAAATACCTTCAACCACTGCGGACACCCTTTGATGGTCTGCACCTAGAGACACATCGAGGTGCCGAATTACCCTCACCCGGGCAGGACCCCAGGGGCCCCGTCACCTCATCGTCGCCATAGCTTGAGCAATGCTGACTTCAATCTCGCGCTTGACGTTGTCGCGGGCGATCTTGGTCACGCGCTCGGCGAACCGGAACCGGGGCTGGTACTTGGCCTGGCGCTCGAATGCGACCAGCATGTTCAGCCTGGTCTTCTGGTTGCCCCTCCCTGTTGTCACCTTACGGCCGCGACGTGAGCCCAGACCCTTCTTGCTCTTGGTACTGAGGCGCTCGTAGATGCCCGGCGGCAGATGCTTGGTCTTGCCCTTACCTTTGGATACGAACACGTTGGGCTTGGCCCTGAGCTTGGCAATCGCACCGCGGCTGATGTTGCCGTACTGGTTGAGGCGCTGACCCACGGCGATGTTGATCGGACTGCCCGGCTGCGGCTTGCGAAGGCCACCCTGCTCCTGCCGCGTCAGATACCCGGCTTGCACGTCACGGACGAAGACCCTAGCCTCCAGCTTCGCCTTAGTGGCTGACTGGAAGCCAATCGCCCGCTGAGTAAATGGGGTTGGCCGATCGAAGATGGTGGGCAGTTGTTGCTGCATCTTCTCAGATGCGAACTTGGCCGTCGCGGTCAGGCCGCGGGCGATGCCGAAGGTCAGGTTCTTCTGAACCTTGGCTCGCATGGCGCGAGCCTGGGCTTCTAAGGACACCGAGCATCTCCCGGCCTAGTGTCGCCACGAGCCATTTGGTATTATTCCAATGTTTTTCAGACCACCAACGAGAATTCAGCCAATGAAGCTTGTCGAACTCTACGACTCTTCCACGGGAGAAGCCGTCTTCATCAACCCTGAGCATGTTGTTTTGGTGAGGCCGTACGACTACGAAAGCGAGCCACCCACTTCCATTGTGCAGACATCGGCGAACGCTAACGGTCTGCAGATTTTGTACGTGATAGGAAAGGCTGAGGAGGTGGTTGCCTCTCTTCAAGGCGATCTCTGATCAATGCCATTTCACTGGTCCAACAGTTGGCTTGAACTTGGCGCCATTATAAAGCCGGGTAATTACGGTCGGATAGTCGTGGCAGCGGGCTATGCTCACAAGCTCGCTCTCCGTGAGAGTGTTCTAGAACAAGTTAGGCGAGAAGGCTTCCTGGAGCAGCCGTCCCGCCTAACGTCGGCCTTCTATTTCGACAACCTTGACCGCGCTTACACCTACAGAACTCGCGAGAACCTGAGTTTCGTCAACCTCTATGAAGTGGAGCTCTGCTCGAAGATGCCGGAGGCGAGAGTGGACTTCAGAAGAGTAAATCCCGTGGGGCCGATCGGCTTCTCATGGGCTCAAGCCTATTGGCGTGGCGAACCCTACCCTGAAATGGGCTCAGAGAGCTCTTTCTTCATTGAGACCTTCTCCGAGGCGCCTCTCCGGATTATCCGACAAGTCAGTTGAGAGAAAAGCCCGGTTTCCATCATGAACGCGAGTTGCGAGGCGCGAGGCGCCAGCCATAGCGAGTGCGGCTTGCATAGGCTTGCAGCCAGCCCGGCATCTGCGGCCCTCCGGCTGGACTCTGTCACGAGGCTCTGATCCTCTTGGTCTGCAAAGACTTGGAGGAACAATATGGCCGAGCCTACTAATTTTGACGTCGCCCTTGCGGCTTTAACTCTGCACATAGGGCTGATGAAGGTCTTGAATAGGAAGGGCATTCTCGAGAACGATGATGCAAAGGAGATAATGAACATCGCTCTAGACGGCCTGCAGGGCGAAACTCAAAAGGCCGCGGTGCTTGAGGTCTTCAAACGGATGGGCGCGACGTAGAGGGGTTTGGCAGCGTTGCAATCTTCAGGTCCGTGATCTTTGCATCGGTGATTGAAACGTCACCACGCCGAACAGGGAAGGGACCTTCACCCTTAAAAACCTGGAGGTCACCGATAGCAGCGTCTGAAATCAGCAGGCCCGTTGCGTTGACCGCCCTGGTGCAATGGGGTTCGAGCGGCCCGGTTGGTGCAAAGGGTGCTGGAGGGGTGTCCGTCCGCTCGATGGAGATTGAGGCGTTGTCTGGCCTGTTTGCAGATAGCGCCGTTCCCTGGCAGCGCTCACGCCGTAGCCTCAAACTGGTAAGATGCAAAAGCGCAGACTAATAAGCCAGGAGCCGCGGAAACGAGTCGGCTACGAGGGACCAGGAAATGACGCTCAAGCTACTGAAGGCAATCGTTTGGATCGTTGTGCTGGTGTTGGTCGGCGCCTTCGCCGCTGGCTTCCTAGGCTTGACCTGACAGGCTCTCGCGCAAACACAAACACGCCGGTGAGGGCGATAATTTGGGTGCAAAACCATATGGGACCCCTGAAGCGCACTGCTTGCCCAAATACCTTTGTTAGGGATTTGTTAACCGCCTCCCAGCCAATCTGAGTTCCGTAGCGCCTCACGCCCATAGTGGTCGGCGCTGCCCCAACTGGTGCCCGCCTTTGTTGGCGGGTTCTTTTTGAGACGGCGCGGGGAAACAATGAAGCCCCAGCACTGGCCGGGGCTTTGGACTGGGCGTCTGCTTGGCGCCGGCGCTACGAGACAAGCTTCAGGTTGACTGCTGACTCTTTGCCGTCCCGGCCAGCTTCCACATCGTAAGTCACCTTGTCCCCTTCGTAGAGGCCCTGGAGACCCGACCGCTGAACGGCCGAAATGTGTACAAAGGAGTCTTTCCCGCCGCCTTCAGGCGAGATAAAGCCGAAGCCTTTGGTGGTGTCGAAGAACTTGACGGTGCCGGTGGTAGCCATTTGCTTGTTCTGCCAGTTGCGTCAGCGTGTATCACTGCCGGGTTATTCCCACAGGCACATGCCTGCAGATGAGCAACCATCGCGCAGCACGGAATAGTTGTCAAACCGCGAAAAGGAAAAGGCCCCCGCAAGGGAGCCCTAATCTCTGGCGCGTTTCGCCAACTTAACCAAAACATAGGTGATTTGGCCTGCTTTGGCAATAGGCCAGTCAGGGCCGCTTCTCGCCATTCACCAGTTCCTCCGCCACAGTGTTGATGAACAGAAGCAGCAGCAGCGGGACCACGGCCCAATAGCCAATGGCGGGCTTCATCATCGTGGCGAGCTGGAATGCGATCACGTCCGCCAAAGTCCAGTGCCGAACATACAGGGCCCGGATCATCCGCGCGGTCACGGCGCCGGCTCCTCGTCGCGCACGATCCTCGCCTTGGAACCGTCTGTCCAACCCTTCGGCTTACCACCCTCCTTATGCAGCAGTCGGAAATGCGCCACCAGCACGTCAAGCGCGTCCAGCAGCTCGCGCTCCAGCCTTCGGCGAGCTTGCCCTCCCTGCCCGATCTTGAGCTTTTCAGCCAGGCTGCGGACAGACGTTCCGTAAACCACCACCTGGTCGACGATGCTGGCCGCGCGTGCGCCTAGCGCCTCTCGCGCGCCGGTCAACTCCCAGCGTTCAAGGTCATTGCTCAGCGAGGCCGGGTTTTGCCGGGGGCCCGACGTGTCGACGCGCAGGTCACGATAGTCGGTAGCCTGCATGGGGCCGATTTGAGAAATTTCGTAGAGGCGGCAATATCGGGCCGCCGCGAGGAATTGCGCCTCGGTCTTTGCCTTCACCCGGGCAAGGCCTCCAACCAGCAGCACCTCGTTTCGCAGGACGCCACTGTGCCGATCGTGCTGCGTCTCCACCTCGCCATTGGCAACGGCGTCGAGCAGACCCTGCGTGATCATCGGGTTCGGGACCAACGCCTCTTTTACGACCTGGTGGCCCTCGCCCCCGTCGACAATCGCCCGCAACTCGTCCACACGCCGCATCGCTGATTTGGACTTCGCCGCCTCGCGCGCCATGATGCCGTGCAGGGTCCGCAGCTGGACGATGCACTGCTCATAAGCTTCAGCATAGACGCTTGAGACTGCGCGGGCTTGGGCCTCGGCAGCGGGGAGTTCGGAGGCCGCTTGATCGTAGGTGAGCGGCTTACCCTTGCGGGGTTTAGACATAGAACGACCTCTCGGATGGGAGAGGTCGGGCAGGCTAGTCGGACGCTCAGACTCTGGACGATTTCGGTCCCCGCGTCAATATTGAGCCGCCCGCATTGCGGCCCCCATCCTCTGGATCTGGGCCTTCACCGCTTCCTGTTCAGCGCGCAAGGCAATGACCGCATCGGACACATCGCCATCGCGTTCGGCGATCCATAGCTGCACGTGCCGCCACCAAGCCCCGCCTTCCACCACGTGCTTGTGGTAGCGACCGCCGGGAGATATCGCGGCCAGTATTGTTTCAGGCGTGCCGACCCGGTGAGATGCCAGCCGCGGATCGTTGGACCGGTAGGCCACGAACATGTCCGTCTTGGCGCGCATGGTCGCGTAGGATTGCACGCTGTAGCGGTTCCAAAATACCAGGCCGCCCCCGAGCGCCTCCATACTCGACCACTGCCAACCATCCACCGCTGCGCAAACCAGCTTGGCCGCACGAATGACGGAGACCCGGTGCCTCTTCTCGGCACGGTTCAGCCCGGGGAAAACTACTTCGCACAGCTCCTCGGTCGTCGGCGCTCCATCGGGATGAAGCGCAAACTCTTCGGCGATCTGACGCTGTATGCGTCCTGGTCCTTTGCTCATAAGTGTTACCCTACGCGCAAGCTGCGTCGTTGGGAAACACTTAGGCAACTTTCCGTTTCTTCCGCGTGCGCTTGAACCAGACGCTGGCATATGCCTTCACCTTGGGCTGGCGGTGGGTGGCCGCGAACGCACTAGCCTCTGCCTCGATCAAGCCCGCATGCGCGCGGATGCTGTCGGTCAGGGCCTCTGGTTCCACCTCCTCCTTGAACTCGGGGTCGGTCATCAGCAGCTCGGCGGCCTTGATCTGGAGGGACTGGACCGGGCGCAGATCGGCCTTGGCCAGTATCTCAAGCACCTGCCGGGCCTTCATGGCGCCGCGCCGATCGATCAGCCCGCGCAATGCAGCAACAGCAACGGTCTCGCACGGCCCGTATTTGCCGTTGCTGCCCGGATAGCGCAGCACCTTGAGCCCTGCCCGATCGCACACCTGCTGCAACGTCACGGCTTCTGGGTCGCCAGCTGCCAGTTCGGCCCAGAACATCTCGAGCGGCGAGACGTTTTTGCGAGCGCCGTTCACATTGACGAAGGTTTCGGCCTCCGCCGCCGTGCCGCTGGCGACGATGATCACGGCCGGCACCATGCTGACCTTGGGGTGGCGCTTGGCGGCTTCAATGCGGTGCTGGCCATCGATGGCGTGGTAGCGCCCATCAGCGGCCGGAGCGACCACGACAGCGCCGAAACTGTCCCAAGCAAACCAGTCGAGGATCTTCTGAACTCGGTTCTCATCCAGCCCACGCTGGTAGGTCGTATCGACGTCGATCAATGTCTTGTCGATCCAGTCGACCGCTGGCAGCTCACCGGGGTCGCGGTAGCTCGCAGCGGTTGTGGACACATCAGGATCAGTACTGCTGTCTGGCATCAGGCTCATAACTCTCGGCTCCTTCTCGGAATGGCGGTTGGTGGGGGTTGAGCAGACACACTTCGCCCGTCACCGGGGCGAGGCGTGTCTGGCGGGCGGGCGTTCTGGAGCCGGGCATCGCTTAAACACAATCAGGTGCCGGATTTCCTCGGGAGAGGAGCGAGCTGGGGTCATCCTGTCAGCTCTACCGGTGCTTCGTTCTGGCGGCGCCGCGTCAAAGCCACCTGATCGACAGATGACGCGGGTGCACCTTTTTCAGGGTGCGTCCTGTGTGGGTAATGGTGCCTCAGCGATCGGACCCGGTCTCGTGCTCCGGCTTATCCGCCCCGTGCGCCGGGGTCTCAGTGCTGACTATGTTGTCGCTGTTTCCGGCGCGACGAGCGGCTTTACCAAACCGATCCCGGCACAATCTCAGGCTTTCGCCACCGATCGCATGGGCCTAGGCACCTTGCGGCCCGCCCGCGGTTACATCTTCCCCTCCCGGATAAACTCGGTGAGGTGGCGCTGCACGGCGAAGATGCCGGCGCCCATGTGCATATCGTTGAAGTCGTGGCCGATGGTCGGCGGCATCGTGTAAGGCTTGCCCGCTTGCCGAGCGTAATACTCTCCGGCCCCTAGCCCACCGAATTGCGCAGGGTTTGCCTTGGGGGGAGCGTCATGATCCGCGGCGATGTAGCAGCGGCCTCGGATCCTGGCGGCAACCCGCACGATGTTGGAGGCGGAGAAACACACCAGCACAGTGTCATGGCGGCTCAGCCCCCTTAGGGCAGCCCGGATCGACAAGGCCGTGGCATAACCCTCACACAGCCAGGTGTCAGTGCCGCTGGCCACCCGATGGAACGCGCCGCCCATGTTGCCGCCGAACAGAAACTTCTTGGTGCCATCTCGCCAGATCAGCTGCACGCTGGCCACCGGCACGCCGATGCGGGCGGGCACCACCAGCGCGACTTTGGCGCCATTGGGAACGAGGTACTCGCCAGTTTTGCCACTGGAGGGATCGGCCGCGATGGCCTTTACCTTCTCGGCTGGCAAGATCAGCCCACGTTCTTCAGGGAAGCCCTTGGCGACAAGGTACGGGTGCAGGCCGAGAGCTGAGGCCGAAACAATCTGCCCGGCCACTCGAGCGGCCCGCATTGCCCGCTCCACTTCGGCCCGCCGATCGACAGCACGGCGCTCTGCGAACCGCCTGCGATCTTCCGGCGAACGTTCGCTGTTCAGCCACACAGTGGACTTCTCGCCTGTCTGCCAGTTGAAGGCGGTGACGCGGTCCTCGTCCAGCATGACGCTGCCGTCGCCTTTACCATTCTTGCCGATGGCGTCGGTGCGTAGCCACTTGCGCATGGTGCTCGTCTTCGGCTGAGACACCGATACGGACGCACAGGCTTGGCTGATGGCCTCCTCCAGCGTCATGCCGACGCCCTCTTTCCGCTCTTGCGAAACCTCTTGATTTCACGTTCGATGAGCGACCATTCGTCAGGCTGGACCTTTCCGGCATCATAGGGCGCTTCGAACAGGCCTTTGGGCAATTTGGCGCCGGGATAAATGCCCGCCCATACGCCGAAGGCCCATTTGCGTGCCGCTTCGGGTCCTTTACGGGTGCTAGCGCTGCAATAGGCCACTGCGGCGTTCCACATGGCCTGTGGTCGGTCCAGACAGGCGGCTCGCAATCCAGGCCGCGGTTGGAAAGCATGCTTCGTGCTGATCTCGAAATCGATGAGCTCGCCCTGCACGATCTGCACCGTGCCCACCGCTGGACGCTGCCATCCGCATGACGGGCAGATGCCCAAGACCACCTGGGTAGAGCACTCCGGGCAAAAGTGCTCGCGCTTCACCACCTCTTTCGGCTCGCGCGGCGTGCTATCCTGTTTCGCGGCATCGCTGAGGCTATCAACGCCGTTTTCGAACAGCAGGGCAGTGTCCGCTGCGAATGAAATCACGTTGTTGCTGTGGCAAAGCCACAGGCCGAATTCCTTACCTGGAGAGGATCGCATGACGCGGCCCATCTCCTGTATGTGGCTCGAGAACGACTTTCGGTATGGTTTGCACGAGATCCCGCACAAGATCTCTGGCACGTCGAAGCCGCGCGTCAGAACCGCGCATGAAACCAGGCCGTCTATGTTGCTGTTTGGTCGGCGAAACTCGGCAATCTTCGCCCGGCGTAGATTTTCGTCCCGATCCAGATGGCTGAGCTGCTGAAAGTTAAAGCCACGCGCAGCCATCTGCCGGCAGAATTCCTCGCCGTGGGCCACCGTCGGTGAAAAGACGATGGTCTTAACCGGCCCCCCGAAGACCGCTGCCGTCTGCTCTATCCAGGTGTCGGCAACATTGCCGATAATGGTGATGCCCCGGCTTGCCGTTTCGTTCTCGTCGTACTCTCCTGCCTTGATTTTCACGCCCGACATGTCAGGCGCGACACACGCCTTAATGCGAAGCGGAACCAAATTTTTGGAAGCTATCAGCTCATTGACGGTTATCGGGCTGATCAGCTTATCCCAATCGTCTGCCATGCCGGCAGTGAACGGGGTGGCCGTGAGCCCGACGACAACAACTTTCACGCCGAGGGCCATCGCACGCCGGATAAGCTCCTGGACGGCCTTGTGCCGGACGTGCGCTTCATCAACGATGATGAGCTGCGGGAGCAAGCGATCTGCCACCCAACGCCGGGCCAGCGTCTGAGCACTGACAATCTGAACTTGCTGGGCAGCATCGGTCAGGAAGTGGTCTGCTTGCATTACGCCAAGCTCGATACCGTATCAACCGAACCGTTCGACCGTTTGGTCAACGAGGGTTACCCGGTCAACGATAAACCATACGCGCGAGCCCTTCCTGATGGCCTCTTGGACCAGATGGATCGCGGTTTCGGTTTTTCCCCCGCCGGTGGGAATGGCGAGGATTTGCCGACGAGCGCCGGCCTTGACGCCGTCTCGCAGGCGATCAATTGCAGCGAGTTGATAATCGCGCAGCTGAAGGATTTCCGGTTCTCGCGAGCCCAGCATCAGAAGCCCGCCTCATCGCTGAGATCATCAAGAGGCGACTCGTCAGGCCCGCCCTTCGTCTGCAAGTTTGGCGAGACATAACCGAGCTCAAACGCGGTTTTGCGCCAGAACTCGCGCGATTTGGCGAGGGTCGCCCGATCGGCAGACATGGCTTCGACATCTCGCTGCAGACCCCGAATTCGCTCGTCTTTGGTGGCAATGATGGCCTCAAAGCCACCCTGCTCAAATTGGACAGCCATCGCGTCGAAGGCGGCAAGTCGACGGTCACGCTCAACGATGTCAGCTCGGAGCGCCGCGACTTCATCGATCAGTTCATCACGATGAGCTCTCACGGCCTCTGGGTGCTCTTCGGCAGGAACACCTGGCGCAGCCGCAACTGCCGCATTGCGGGCACCGTTGTTATGTTTAGCCAGCTCGCTGCGCTGCACCGCTGGGTTCAGGTTTCGGCGCGCATCTTCTTGTTCGCGATCCCATTTGGCCTGCTGCTCATCGCGTTCGGCCTTCGCTGCCGCTTTTTCTGCGCGTTTGGCAGCAATGGCTTCGGCGGTCGCCTTCTTGGGGTCTTCCCCGGCTTCAACGCGGGAGCGGATTTCCTTCGTGACGGCTGGAAGTTCCGACTTAATGTCGCGTGCCGCTCGCTCGGAGATTTGTGAACCGTGGTTCACATCCAGACCAGCTGCAGCGCTGATTTCGCGAATGACGCTGCCTTGGTCGATCAGCTGATAAGCGCGGCGGGCCCCGACGGGAAGTTCGGCTTTCACGTAGGCGTCAAACGTTTCGTACCCGAGCGCCTTCCAAGCGCGCCGGTCGTGCGCCTCAAGCAGAAGCGACCATAGTTGGTCCACGTTCTGGCGGATGCGATCGGTAAGCACCTGCGCTTCCGCTTTAGTGCATGGCTTTGTGATGGTGTCGGTCACGCGGCATCCTCCGCAACGACCTGCGCCTGGTCCCGGATGGCCTCGTACTCGCGGCGCTGCCTTACAAACCCGGCGCGAACCTTGGGCCCTAGTTCGTCCCAATCATCTTGGAGGCCAGCCAGCAGGTTGCCGATCTGGTCAAAGTCATCGGCACGCGTGCGCTGGGCTCGGGCATGCTCACTGGCGACGGCAGAAGCGTCGACGGCCGGATTGCGTATTCGGAGGCGCTCTGCTTCCACACGCACGAGTTTCTCAAGATGGAATAGGCCGGCTACGGTCAAGGCGCTCATTCCTCGACGAGCCCCAGAACGAACGCCAGATTATTGCGCGCTTCAACCAGCGCCTCGGCCGTGCGAATTCCGGGATCGGCGACGTTGCGGTGCCGGGCGTCCAGAAAGGCGCGGATGACCTTCTCGTCGAACGCAATCCCATCGGGGCCGGGAAGATCGCGGTCGCGCACGGAATGCGCATCGGGATATATGTCCGGGCGAAGGACGCACCGGTGGATGCCGGTAAGCTCCTGAACTTCCAGAACGCGCAGCGTAGGGATGGCCACCCACTGGCTGACCGCCTGCGCACTTATGCCGAGCGCTCGTGCCAACCGGCCCTGTCCGCCCGCCGTGCGGAAAGCGAACTGCATTGCATCCTGCAAGACAGCAGACATGGCTTCGCCATCATCGATTTCATGTGTTTTCATGATCGGAGTTCTTTCGCTGGTGGCGGCTGGTTGTCCGACTAGCCTGCCCGACCGAGATTATGGGGAGAGCTGAACTGTCAGGTCACCGGACCGTCGCGTGCGTGCAAGTGCGAGATCATGCGGCGATCCGCGGCAAGGTGAGGTCGGGCTTGTCGTGTCCCTCAGGCCAGTTGGCATCAAACCACGCGATTACCTCGTCGAAGGTTCGGACGGTGAAGCTGCCATCAGCACTGGCAATACGGACGAAGAAAGCTTTGTCATTGCGACAGCGCCGGGCAACGGTCGAAAGAGCACAACCGGCCGCCCCCGCGTACTGGCGGGCGATTAGAAGGAGGAAGTTGCGAAGTTCGTTTTCCATAGCTTCTTAACCATGGGGGACGTTTCCCTCTAACGCAACATCTTTTTGGGGGATATATCCAACTTTGTGATCCACCGCTTCTGAGGGATAGTTGGGTATGGCAAATTCTACGACGTTGGCAGATCGCATTCGGGCGCGCTTGAGCGCTACCGGCAAGAGCGCTTCAGCCGTTTCCATGGAGGCGGGGCTCGGTCGGTCGGCTATCCGCGACATTCTAAACGGCAAGGCTGGTCATCCCAGGCTTGATACCTTGATGAAACTCGCCGGCCCCCTCGGGTGCTCAGTCGCGTTCTTAACTGGGCACGAAGACCAGGCAGGCGCATCGAGTAGCGCGCTAAGTGGTTTTGCACAGACGCTGGGCGTTCAGATGCTGTCCGTGCGGGCAGTTCTGAAAGTCGGAGTTTACGCCGACTCTCTCTCCACCCTCGGGGAAAACAGCGGCGCGTTCCAAGATTTGCACACCATTGCCGTTCCAGCGGGGATCATTGGAGAAGTGCAGCTTTACCGTTTAGGAGACGACAGTTTAGCCGGCGGAGGCCTGCTCAAAGACGACCTACTCATAGTTGAGCAGACGACCTCGGGCGTTGCGGACATCCTGATACCGGGCACCCTTGTCGTCGTGGAGCGGGCACTGCATGGAATGCCACAGGGGCCCTACGAATACAGTGCCCGCGTTGTTTCGGTACGCAAAGGAGTAGTGAGCCTGACCACAGCGCCGAGGGTCGACGAGCCGCGATCCGTTCTTATCGACCAGAATTCGTTCGAGGATGGCGATGAGGCCGATCCTGAACGCTTGAGCCTACTCCCGCCAGCATCGGGTTCAGTTCGTATTATCGGTGTGGGCCGCCAGGTAATTCGCGAATTGAAGTAACAGATGCGGGATTTATCCCCCATCGCCATTGACGAGGGATAAATCCCCCGTTAGGGTTAATCCAGAGTTGATCTGGAGGCCCACATGCCGTCACCTACCCTCACCCGCCGCTCAGCACTGACCGGTGCCAGTGCGGCCGTCGCGAGCACTGCCCTTGGGCTCGCCATCGTTCCGGCCGTCCGCGCCGATGCTGCCGAAGATATCTCATCGTGGTCGAGCGCAGGCGCCGATCGGGTGGAGCAGCTCATCGCTCGCCACCAGCGCCTCTGGCTCGCCTTTGTGCAGTCCTGCGATGCAGCGGACAGCCGTAGCTCTGCTTACGAGGGTGACGGCGCAGAGAAACGCCGGGACCGCCTGTGCGATGCCGAGACGCAGGCGCTGATCGCACTGATGCGTCAGCCGACCAACACCCGCTACGCCAACAATCGTAAAGCTACCTATCTGCTGACCACGATCGGCCATGCCGGCCGGTGGCAACCGGACATCGAGAACGTCGCCGCCCTGCTGTCGTCAATGCTTTGAGCAAATCGGCCCGGGCAAGCGGTTGAGACGCTCCCCGAGCCTTCCACCAAAACGGAGGCTTCAATGGATACTGCGAAGGATATCACCGCGATCGTCTCGGTGACAACGGTCCACAAGATCAGCACATCGATAGACACCAAGGGCGGGATGCTCGCGAAGGCCTACGCGGCCAAGCACCTTTCGAACGTGATCCTCGGTGAATTCAATCAGCACTTGGCAGCGAACAAGGGCCAACCCACAGAGATCGAATGCGTCAAGGCGTTTCCGGTCACCGATAATGTGCGGGACACCCTCGACTGGCTCGTATCGGAGCTTTGGGAGGTTTGTCAGGACTTAGCCGACCAGGTCGACGAGTTCCAAGACGACTTCGTGGAGATTTCGAACGCTGCCTTCGAGGCGGAGAGCGCCAAGCCAAATCGGGCGGGTGCATGATGGCGCTGGTTCACGAAGTAAACGAAGCCGCTGACGCGATTGCCGACGCAAGAGCCATGGTCTGGGCGGTGTTTCACATCGCTCAAGGGCTGCATGACGACGAAGTAGGCGAGGCCCTTTCCGCCTGCTGCAACCAAGCTCTGGTCCGCCTCGGGGCGGGCGCTGCCATTCTAGCCGCCGTCGCGGACATTGAACGCGTGAAGGAGGGCATGTGATGGCCCACAGCCCCCTCACCCTCTCCGTCGACGGCGCTTATGACCTCAACGCACTGCTGATCGTCTGCCATGCCGCGCTTGAAGCGCTCGACATGTACGACGGGGGTTCATCTGAAAATGCGCAGATCACTGGCGCTGTCGCCCGCACGCTCCGCGACATCGCCATCCCTATGGCCGGCGCTGCTGTGGACGCACTGGAGGGTGCCGAGCGCGCCGAGGAAGCGAGGGCGAAGCAATGACCGGGATTTGTCAATTTGAGAAGCCAAGGAGAACTCGTCTGTGACAAAGGCTTTCCTCAAGGAATTTACAGCGACCCTGCCCGTGGTCACCACCATCACGCCGGTTCGTCGCGTCTTTCGGGGGCATGCTCAAGCCCCTAATCGCGTCCTTCAGCGTCTGCTTCGACAGAGTGTTCTGATGCAAATCTTCGAGAACAGCATCGCCCTTGCCAAGCGCGACCCGTTGGTAAGGTGCAACCCCTTGGAGAAGGAGGACGCTATGGCTGCCCGCATCAATGTCGCCGAAATGACCCCGGAAGAATTTGAGGTATGGAAGGAGCGCAAGGCTGTCGTTCGCAGGGCTAACCAGAAACGTCGGTACGAGCGGATTAAGTCTGAGCAACCGGAACGGTATGCGCAGAATATGGCACGGAAAAACGCCTATTTCCGAGCCCACTACGCTCACCTGATGCAGACAGATCCGGACCGCCTGCGCGCCAAGGAGCCTGCATGGCGGGCTGCGAACCCAGAGAAGGCACGCGAACGGAGCCGCCGTCGGGCCATAAAGGTCAAGCTGTCAACACTGCCCAGAGAGGGAAGGGCATTCAGGGAGTGGCAGACCAAGCTATTTACCGACGCCATGACCGCCGTCCCCAAGAGCCTACCTCCGGACGTCCGGGATGACGTAATCTCCGCGCTTGTCCTGGCGGTACTCGAGGGGCGCGTGGCCGAAAAGGACATTGTGAAAAGCGCCAAAACCTTCGTTACGGCGCACTACCGCATGTTCGACCAGCACAAGCAGCTTTCCCTGGAGGTGCCTGTCGATGGGAGGGAAGGCGCAACCTTCAAGGACATGCTCGCATCCGACGTCGAGCATCTGTAGCTCGGAGCATCCCATGAACAAGATTGAAGCGAAGGCGAAGGCTCTGCTCGATGCTGTCGACTTCGACAACAACGGTGCCATGGTCGCGGGCAAGTACGTCGGGGGCAACGGTGGGCTGATCAGTCAAGCCACGATCAAAGCCGCGGACGAGCTGCGAAAGGCACTGATGAGCGGCGAGAATAATAAACCCACGCAAACTGCGGGGGTTTCCGGACAAACTGTCCCGATACCGCCGCAAGTTGCGGCAGTTTCCACGCAAACTGCGGCGAAACCAGATGCGCTGGCGGAGGTGAAGCCATGACAGCGCAAATAGTCGCTACGCTCGGCATGGTGTTGGCTCACGCGCTGGGCATGGTCGATGCGGGGCTGATCAACTACGGGCACAAGCCGTGGAAGTCTTGGGTCGTGATCGCGGTCTTCATGGCCGTGAACCTGATCATCAACGTCATGGTGGTCTCAAATGGCTGACCTGAGCGAATTCATCGCGCGCATCACCCGACTGGAATTATGGGCTTGGGGCACTGAGCCTCCCGCCCGGCTCCCATCGCTTGACCGGCTGATGCCGCAGATTGAAGTAACCAGCCTGCCCGCATCGGCACCGGAGGAACAGCCGGCGGGCGTCAGCCCTGACGTTTGGGAAACGGCTCGGGCGCTATGGCAAGATGAAGGTGCAGAGGACGGCGCTATTCTGATTGCTCTCGCAATTCAACAGGAGCGCGCCCGCGCGCAGTCCATCGCCATGCGCGAGCGCCGGAGGCACGGCGACGAAAGCAGCGGAGCGCTCGCGGCGGTACGGATCGCCCTTGAGATCGCTGAAGGGGAACGACCTTGAGACTGTCGTGGGTATCCGGGTGCGCAGTTGCGGCGCTCAGCTGCGCATCATGGGCCACGGGACTGCAACCCCAGACGATCTTTGCGCCCGAATTCACATGGTTGTGGTGGTTTCCAGCGTTCACCTGGACCTTCACCGCCATCAGGTCGGCGATGGGGGCGCTAGGATGAGCCATATCCCTCAAGCCCGGCGCCTACTGTCTCGCGCCGAAGCGGCGGCTTATTGCGCTCTGTCGGTTCCAACCTTCACGGCGGTATGCACCGTGCGACCTGTTCCTCTTGGCCCCGGTAAGCGTCTTGAGCGATTTGACCGGGCTGATCTCGATAAATGGATTGACGGGCTCAAAGGGATAGAGACCAAATCCGAATTCGATCAAGCACTGGAAGCCCTGAATGGCGCCGCGGAAGAAAAAACCGGCAATACCCGGCATTAAGCGATACTTCGAGCCGAAGTCCGGCAAGTGGTATTCTTATCACCGGAAAAGCGGGAAGAGGATCAACGCCGAGTATGGCACGCCTGAATTCGTGGCGGAGGTAGCCCGCCTCAATGACGAACTGGCGAAAGCGTCCGCCGGCAATGCCAAGGCGGGCACCCTTGGCGCGCTGATCGTGATGTATCGGATGACGGCCATGCCTCTTCTGGCACCCCGTACGCAGGCGGACTACCAGAAGGTGTTCGACTATCTTAAGCCGATGCAGGATCTGCCTTTAGCCTCTTTCACCAGCGGGGCCATTGTGAAGATCCGGGACAAGGCATTCGCCAAGCACAAGCGCCGGTTCGCCAACTACGTTGTGGCTGTATTTTCGGTCATCTTCGAGTTCGCGAGGGAGCGCGAGATGGTCGCCACAAATCCGGTGATCCGAACAGTCAAAAAGATACGCCGGCCGAAAGGAATGGCCGACGCTAACCGCCCATGGACCCAGCTTGAGCGCGAGGCTGTCATGGAGGCAGCCCCCGTTCACCTCAAGGTGCCGATCGCATTGGCGATGTTTGTTGGACTGCGTGAAGGTGACGTGCTGCGCATGACATGGGCGCGCTACAATGGGCACGACATCTCGACCACCACCAGCAAAGCAGGGACTTTCGTGTGGTGGCGCTGTCCCGCAGCGTTGCGGGAGATCCTCGACGCAGCGCCGCGGTTTGACGGCGTGCCAGAAATCGCAGCGACCAGCCGGGGCAAAGCCTGGTCGGAAAGTGGATTTCGGGCGTCATGGCGAAAGTTCAGGATGTCACTGGAAGAGCAGAACTTGGTGCAGCCTGGCCTTACCATCCACGGCCTCCGGCACACGGTGGCCACGACCATGCGTGAGCAAGGTTTTGACACTCGCACTATAGCTGACGCCCTCGGACAAAAGACCGAGATAATGGCCGCGCACTACAGCAAACACGCTAACTTGCGGAACAAAATGGCGACGGTAACCGATGCTATGGATCGCCAGCATCAGAACGAACAGGAACAGAAGCTGTCTAGACGCAGTGTCTAGAGCTCGTTTCGTTCTTTTCCCCGCAGAAGCAAAAAACCCCCGGTTTCCCGGGGGTTTTGATTGGTAGCGAAGCCCAGATTTGAACTGGGGACACACGGATTATGATTCCGCTGCTCTAACCAACTGAGCTACTCCGCCTCACGGCTCAGCCTCGATAAGGCCGATGCGCGAATACCTAGTTTTGGCGAGCGGCGCTGTCAAGTGTGTGACGCAACTGAGTTCTGCGCTGTTCTGACCCGCTCGATCGCGTCGCGCACCAAAACGAGGTCCGCCTCGAACTTGGCCCGCTCTTCTTCCTGGCGCTCCCGCTCGGGAATGCGCAGCAAATAGGAGGGATGATTGGTCACAAACAGCATCGTGCCATCATCCATGGTGATCGGCGCACCGCGCAGCCGTGAAATCGTTGCCGCTTTCCCCAACAGGCTCGACGCCGCCGTGGCGCCCAGCGCCACGATCACCTTGGGCTTAACGAACGCCCGCTCCAGATTGAGCCAGAATCGGCACGCCTCCACCTCGCCCCCATTGGGCTTTTGGTGGATGCGCCGCTTGCCGCGCGGCTCGAACTTGAAATGCTTGACTGCATTGGTGACATAGACCTGCTCGCGGTCGATCCCCACCTTTTCAATCGCGGCATCCAGCACCTTGCCCGCTGGCCCCACGAAGGGCTGCCCCGCCAGATCCTCCTGGTCGCCCGGCTGCTCGCCAACAAACATCACGTCGGCGGCTTCGGGTCCTTCCCCGAACACCGCTTGCGTTGCAAATTCGAACAGCGGGCAGCGCCGGCATTCCTGCACGGCCGCGCGTGCCTCGGCGAGCGAGGCGACCTCGCGCTCCCCATCCTGGACTGCCGGCGCCTCTGTCGGGCGCCGCAGATGCCGTGCCGGTGGTTGGCTCGAAACCCGCTCGATCATTTCCCGCTCCGCTTCTCTGGCACCTCGGATCATGGGAGCAATGAGTTCGGCCTCGGGCAGGTTGCGCCAGTATTTCATCGGCATCTCCCCCTTCATCGCGCCGATCTTGAGCCGCGCAGGATTGAAGATGGAGGCGAAATAGGTCTTCCAGTCGCCCTCGACCGCATCATCCTCGGGCACGTCGCTTTTCTGCCCGCCCGGCCCGAACAACAGCTCCTGCCCGTCCCAAAAGGCCGAGCGATAGGGCGTGATGATCGCCCAGATCATGCCGGCAAAGCGGCGCTCGAAAAACGGTGCCGTACGTTCAAGGATAAAATGCTCGGGCTCGAACCAGGCGGCAAAGCGCTCGAGCCCGCTATCGTCGATAACAGCCTTGAAGCGCACAAACGCCTTCATCTTGTGGCTGTCGCGCCGGACCGCCGAAGCCAGACCGGTTAGGCGCAGCAAATCGGGGTCGGAGGCCGCCGTCATCAGCCCTCGATCCTCCAGCAGGCGCCACAAGAAGCGATAGAGCAGAGCAAACCGCTCGGGATCATTGTTGCAGATCGCCAACTGCGCCAACTCGATAAAGGCGGGCGGCACGCTCCCGACCGCCCCTTCCCCGCTTGGCAGCATGGAATCGCCCGCTTCGAACAACCCGTTTTCTTCCCCCGGCCCCCGCCAGATCACCTGCTCGGGCCGCACGCCCGCCAGCAACAACTGCCGCGCCTTGGCCCGCCACTCGGCAAAGTCGTTGCGCTTCTCCAGCCGCACCGAAATCATGCAAACAGGCTCAACTGTTCGGGCTGCGGCGTCAACTTGGCCTTGAGCTTTGCATCATCGGTCATACCGCCCGGCGTCCAGTCCACCGCTTCGATGAACGGGCGCACCGCATCGATCGAGCCGACAATGCGCGCCACATCTTCAAGGCGCAAACTGTGGTGGCGCCGCGTCGTGATGATCCGCTCGATGCTCTTGGTCCCCAGTCCCGGCACCCGCAACAGCAGTTCGCGGTCGGCGCGGTTCACATCGACGGGAAAGCGCTCGCGATGCTTGAGCGCCCAGGCAAGCTTCGGGTCGATCGCCAGGTCCAGCAACCCACCCTCCCCGCCCGCCACGATCTCGGGCACGTCAAAGCCATAGAACCGGATTAGCCAATCGGCCTGGTAGAGCCGGTGCTCACGCAGGAGCGGCGGCGCCTTGAGGGGCAGCTTGGCGCTGGAGTCGGGAATGGGCGAAAAGGCCGAGTAATAAACCCGCTTGAGCTTGTAGCCCGAATACAGCCCCGCCGCGCGCGTCAGGATGGCTTCGTCATTGGCAGCATCGGCACCCACGATCATCTGCGTGGATTGCCCCGCCGGCGCATATTTGGGCTTGTCGGCTTTGGTCTTTGGCTCAGGCGCGGCTTCCGCCAGCTTGCCGCGGATGCGGGCCATGGCCGTGCGGATCTCGCTCGGCTTTTTCTCCGGCGCCAGTGCCTCCAGCCCCAGATCGGTCGGCAGCTCGATATTGGTCGATAGCCGATCCGCCCAGCGCCCGGCTTCCGCCAGCAGCTCAGGCGCGGCATTGGGAATGACCTTGAGATGGATATAGCCGGCGAAGTGATGGTCCTCGCGCAGGCTGCGCGCCACCCGCACCATTTGTTCCATCGTATAGTCGGGCGAGCGGATGATCCCGGAGGACAGAAACAGCCCCTCGATATAGTTGCGTTTGTAGAAGTCGAGGGTCAGTCCCACCACTTCCTCGACGGAAAAGCGCGCCCGCTGCACATTGGACGAGGAGCGGTTGATGCAATAGCTGCATTCATAGATGCAGAAATTGGTCAGCAGCAGCTTGAGCAGCGAAATGCAGCGCCCGTCCGGCGCATAGGAGTGGCAAATGCCATTGCCCTCGGTCGAACCGATGCCGCCGCTCGCCTTGCTGTTGCGTTTCTCGGTGCCGCTGGAAGCGCAGGAGGCATCATATTTGGCGGCGTCCGACAACACGGCCAGCTTGCGACGAAGGGTTAAAGCCGCCATCCACGTTCCTCATCTGTTCACGCCAGTCTTAACGCGCGAACCGAACAAAAGCACCGGCGAAAACCTGTTCTAGCCAGCTTGTGATCGCCTCCTCGCCCTGGAAACGATGGGGTTCCATTGTTCGCTCAGGCGCAACAACCCGTTATGGCGCCGTGGGCTGACGGGATCGGGCAACTTCACCTATCTTGAGGGCAACGGCACCAAGGCTCGGCTGACGAGCATGTGCACTCCAAGGAGAACACCAATGGACCTTCAGCTTGGCGGCATCCACCACCTGACCGCAGTCACCGCCCAGGCGGCCAAGAACCTGCAGTTCTACACCCAGACGCTGGGCATGCGGCTGATCAAGAAGACCGTCAACCAGGACGACACCACTGCTTACCACCTGTTCTATGGTGATGGCGTGGCCTCGCCCGGCGCAGACCTGACCTTCTTTGATTTCGACGCCGCCCGCGAGCAGCGCGGCAACCACACTGTCAGCCGCACTGGCCTGCGCGTCGATAGCGAGGACAGCCTGCAATGGTGGAAAGAGCACCTGCAGGCGCAGGGCGTCGGCACCTCGGCCATCAAGGAACGCAATGGCCATGTCTCGCTCGATTTCGAGGATTTCGAAGGCCAGCGCTTCCGCCTCGTGCTCGATCCCGCCAACAAGGTCGTGCCCTGGGCCAAGTCGCCCGTGCCTGCCGAGCGGCAGATCATCGGCCTTGGGCCGATCAGCCTTGCCGTGCCGCGCCTCGATCGCACCGAAGTGGTGCTGACGCAGGTGATGAACATGCGCAAGGTGCGCACCTATCCCGCCCGCGAGCGCAATGGGGAAACCCATGTGTTCGAGATGGGACCCGGGGGCCCCGCGGCCGAACTGCACGTGGTGGTCGACCCAAGCCTGCCCCCGGCACGGCCCGGCGCCGGTGGCGTGCACCATGCGGCGTTCCGCACGCCCGACCAGGATACGCTCCGGCAGTGGATCGCCCATGTCAACTCGTTCGGCATCCGCTCGAGCGGGGAAGTCGAGCGGTTCTACTTCACCTCGCTTTATTTCCGCGAGCCCAATGGCATTCTGTTCGAGATCGCGACGGACGTGCCCGGCTTTGCTGCGGATGAGCCGATGGAAACCTTGGGTGAAAGCCTTTCCCTGCCGCCTTTCCTTGAAAGCCGGCGGGCGAGCATCGAAGCGGGCCTCAAGCCCCTGGTCTAAACCGCTTCAGTCCACCAGCTCTCCTCCCCGCCCGGGGAGGAGAGCGCAATTGGCGCGGCGCGTCACCACGGCCTTAGCCAAAGCGCAGCGAAGGTGCTAAACCCGGCGCGCATCCCGTGGGGTGCGTTCCCGTTGACCCCCTTCAAAGGCAACTGCCATGCCCGTGCGAAAACTCAATTCCAGCCAATGGGTGCTCGCCATTTTCATCGGGCTGGCCGTCATCACCGTGGCAGCGACGGTGTTCACCAATCTCGTGCAATGGCGCAACTACGACACGATCGAGGCCGAACAGAACATCGCGCCCGAAGACGCGATCCCCCTGCAAAAGGGCTTCACTGAGCCAACGCCGGCGCCCGCCAACTAGGCGGCAAACACCGCCGGCACCGCTTCCGCGATGAACCCACCGCCCATCACTTCGGACGTGGCGCTGTCATCGGCGTAGAACACGCAGGCCTGGCCCGGCGAAATGCCATATTCGCCGGCCACCAGCGTCACATAAACCGCGCCATCGCGCATCTGGATCACGGCCGGCTGCGGCCCGCGCGTCGAGCGCACCTTGACCTCGACCGGTGCACCATTGCCGGCGGCAGCTTCGGCCAGCGGCCGCGCCCCCAGCCAGTTCACATCTCGCAACCGCACCGTATGGGTCTTGAGCGCCTCGCGCGGCCCCACAATGACGCGCCCGGTCTTGTGCTCGAGCTTGATCACGTAGAGTGGCTCGGCAGCCGCCACGCCCAGGCCCTTGCGCTGTCCGACCGTGTAATTGACGATCCCGGCATGCCGCCCCAGCACCCGGCCATCGAGATGGACGATCTCGCCTTGCGCCACCGCTTCGGGATGCATCTTGCGGATGATATCGGCATATTTGCCCTGCGGCACAAAGCAGATGTCCTGCGAATCGTGCTTGTCGGCAATCTCGAGCCCCATTTCGCGCGCGAGCTCGCGCACCGCAGCCTTGCTCATCCCCCCCAGCGGAAAGCGTAAGAAGTCGAGTTGCGCCTGGGTGGTCGCAAACAGGAAATAGGTCTGGTCACGATCGCCATCGACGGGACGGAACAGTTGCCGCCGCCCATCTTCGCCCAGCCGCGACTGCACGTAATGGCCGGTCGCCAGCACATCAGCGCCAAGATCCTTGGCCACTTCCAGCAGGTCGACGAACTTGACCGACTGGTTGCAGGCAATGCACGGCACCGGCGTTTCACCCTGCTGATAGGCATTGGCGAACGGCGCGATCACCGAGCGCTGGAAGCGCTCTTCATAGTCCAGCACGTAATGGGGAATATCGAGTGCCGCCGCCACCCGGCGGGCATCATGGATGTCCTGCCCGGCGCAGCACGCGCCTTTACGATGGGTGGCCTCGCCATGATCATAAAGCTGGAGCGTCACCCCAACCACATCATAGCCCTGCCGAGCCAGCAGGCCCGCCACAACCGAGGAATCCACGCCCCCGGACATCGCGACAACAACGCGCGTGTCTTGGGGACGCTTGGCGATATCAAGCGAATTCAGCATCTTTCTTGCATCCGGTTGGGTTCAAGGGCCAGCGGACAACTGTCCCGCGCCTCTTAGCCCTTTCAGCAATGCGCTGCAACGCCGCCCGGCAGATTTTGCCGCTCGCGCTGCGCAATGCACCCTCCCGGCTCAAGCCATGTTCCTCGAACCCAAAACACAGCTCTGCGCAAACAAGCACTTAGCCGCCTTGGATCACTGGCAAGCTCCTTGCATGGCACGGGGCGAGTAGTTGCAGGATTTTTCGGCAAAGTGGCATCCCATCTTACCCTTTCGGTCGCAAGCGGTGCAGGCAGCGTCACGCGAAGCTTTGGCTCGCCCGCCGATGCCGACGCCGCACCCGCTTCGCCCGTTGACGCATTCGCCAGCCTGCTCACCGGCGCGAATGCCGGCACCACGCCGGCCTCGAGCTTCAACCTGAGCCTGGGCAAGGCGCTCGAAATAGGGCTCGAAACTGCGGGCGAAACCGACATCGAAGCCGAAGACCTTGGGCTGGCTCTGGGAGCCGAAGCCGCTCTCGTCCCCGAACCTCCCGCCCTGCCCCAGCTGCTCGACAGCCTCGCCAACATCGCCCAAAGCCTCGCTGCCGGCCAGTCTCCCGCAGGCGACGACCTCGGCGCGGCCAGCACCGCTCTCAGCCGGCTCGCCGACCAGTTGGGCATCTCCCTGTCCAGCCCGGCCCAGCCCGCAGCCGGTGGCGAACCGGCCAGCGATTTCGCGCAACAGCTGGCCAATGCCCTGGCGCCGCTGGCCGAACAGCTTCTCGGCACCGATGCCGCCGACGGTGGTCCCGAACTGGGTCAAAAGCTCGCCGCACTGCTCGCCGGCCTCAAGCAAGCCGGTCCCGGCCTTGATCAGCAGGCCCTTGCCGCCGGCGCCGCCGCGCTCGAAGACGCGGTGGCCAAGCTGACCCGCGCCATCCCGGCCGCCCCTCCCGCCGACCCGGCTGCCCCGAGCACCAGCACTGCCGCGCCCCTTACCTCCACCGGCTCCACGGCACCGACGCTCGCGCAGCCCAGCATCGAGCCTGACCCGGCTCTCGGCACCGACACCCAGCCAACCGCCGAAACCGACGCGAAGCCCGCTCCCGCTGCCGCCGAACCCCCGCTTGATGCTGCCGCGGCCAAAAGCCTGCCCAGCGCGCTCGACCGGGCCGAGGTCGCCGCCGCCGCCCTCCGTCCCGTGCAGCCTGGCTACCAGACCACCCAGCAACAGCTCAACCTGCCCCAGCTCGCCTTTGAGCTGGGGCACCAGGCCAATGCCGGCAATTCCCACTTCCAGATCCGTCTCGATCCGCCCGAGCTCGGCCGCATCGAGGTCAAGCTCGAATTCGATGCAGCGGGGCAGGTCAATGCCCGCCTCATCGTCGATAAGAGCGAAACCCTCGATCTGATGCAGCGCGACCAGCGCGGGCTGGAACGCGCCCTGCAGCAGGCCGGGCTCGATGCCAGCAAGACCAACCTCGAATTCTCCCTCCGGCAAAACCCCTCCCCAGGCGACGGGCGCCAGGGCAATGGGCAGGAGCAGGAACGCCGAGGCTCGTTCGGTGGCGGCCCGAGCGGCGGCGATGCCGACCCGCTACCCCTTCCCAGCGTCAATCTTTACCGCGGCAGCCTTGCGGCTGGCGGCGTCAACATCATCGCCTGAGGAACAATCATGGCTGTTAATGGCATATCCGCAACCTCTGCCGCCGGTGCGATCAGCAACTCGCGCAACACCATTGCCGATAATTTCGACACCTTCCTCAACATCCTGACCACCCAGCTCAAGAACCAGAACCCGCTCGAGCCGCTGGATACCAACCAGTTCACCCAGCAACTGGTGCAGTTCACTGGCGTGGAACAGCAGCTCAAGACCAACGACTTCCTTGAAGCCATGATGATGGCCAGCCAAAGCGCCGGCAAAACCGACGCGGTCAACTATATCGGCAAGGAAGTCACCGTCGCCGGCACCTCCTCCGAGCTCAAGGGCGGCAAGGCTCTGTGGGGCTATGTCGCCTCGGGGGCCGTGCAGAACGCCAAGGTGAACATCAAGAACGCCGCCGGCAGCATCGTTTACTCCGAGAACGGCTCGCTTCCCGCGGGCAACGGCCAGTTCGCTTGGGACGGCAAGGGCTCCAACGGGCTAGCTCAACCTGCTGGGTTGTATTCCATCGAGATCACCGGTACCGATCTGAGCGGAAATACGGTCGGCATCACCACGGCCGCGGTCGGGATCGTGAACGCGGTGGACTTTTCGGGCACGGAGCCGCTGCTGACCATCGGCACCTCCAAATACCCCCTTTCCCAGGTCCGGGATGTGCGCACCCCAACGCCGGCCACCTGACCCGTCGCGACACGCTTTGCGTCCCGAATACCTTGATTTTCCTTCTAATTCTTAACCTGTTGTTCGTTTCCCCTTAGCTGAATTTTAAGTCAGCATCGCTACTCTGCCTTCCTATGGTCAGGTTGAGTAGAGAGTAAAATGACCGTACAGATGCGTCCTCGCGTTAAGTACGTTATCGGACCGGACGGAAGTCCGCTCACGATCGCAGATCTTCCCCCCGCCAATACGCGGAGGTGGGTCATTCGGCGAAAAGCCGAAGTTGTTGCTGCGGTGCGCGGTGGTCTGCTCAGCCTCGAAGAGGCCTGCGACCGCTACACACTCAGCGTCGACGAGTTCCTGAACTGGCAGGCTGCCATCGACAAGCATGGACTTGCCGGCCTGCGGACCACCTGGATCCAGCATTACCGCGAGGGCTGATCCGGTCCAAACCGATAACGAGCACCAAAGCCCGCCGGGTCCGCCCTGCGGGTTTTTCGTTTTCTTGGCACTAGACCCCCAATCCGCCTCCTAAGGCGTCTCCGCCCCCATCCATCTTGCCCCCGCCTCCCGGCCGAGCAGCCGATCATAATACTCCCGCACTGCTGCAAACACGGGCTTGTCCGCCTGCACGCTCATCCAGCGATGCACCGAAAGGCCCAGCGCAATATCGGCAATGCTGAACTCAGCCCCGGCCACAAACGGCGAGCCTTTGGCCAGATGCCCATCCAACAACGCCATCTTGGCGCCCCAGGCTCGCAGTGACGCTGCAATCTGCTCGGGATCATCATAACCGGGCGTCTTGCGGATCAGCGCATTCACGGCATAACCCCAGGGTGGATTAAGCTCGCTCGCCTGCCAGCCCAGCCATTGCAGCACCCGCGCCCGCTCCTGCAGCCTACTCGGTAGCAAGCGCCCGTCACCTGCCTTTTCCGCCAGATAGATCAGGATCGCATTGCTTTCCCACAGCACGAATCCATCATCGATCAACACCGGGATCTGTCCATTGGGATTTAGCGCCAGGAACTCGGGCACCTTGGGATCGCGCAAGGGCAGGCCCCAATCCTCCCGCTCATAGGGGAGTCCCAACTCATCGGCCGCCCACAAGACCTTGCGCACATTGATGGACGTGACCCGCCCTAGCACTTTCAACACACTTGCTCTCCCGTCCGGCAATTTTTGCCCGCGCAACCGCTGGGCACCCACAAGTTAAGACAATGTTTACCAAACACTAGGTAATTTTTGCCGGGCGGCAGCTTTCATCGCCGGTGACGTGAACCTCGAGTACCGACTTGAATAACCTGACCCAGCTCATCAACCGCATTGGCCTGCCGCGCCTTGCTGCCATGGCCACCGTAGCGGTGCTGATGTTGGGCTTCTTCGCCTTCCTGATGATGCGCGCTTCAGCCCCCAACCTGGCGCCGCTTTACACCGGGCTGACGCTGGAAGATTCGTCCGCGATCACTACCGAACTGCAAACCCTCAATATCCCATTCGAGCTGCGCGGCGAAGGCGATACCATCCTCGTGCCGCGCGAGCAGATCACCAAGCTGCGCATGGATCTCGCCGGGGCCGGCCTACCCACTCGCGGCCAGGTCGGCTACGAGATCTTTGACGAGCAGAACACGCTTGGCGCTACGAGCTTTGTGCAGAACATCAACAATGTTCGCGCGCTTGAAGGTGAACTCGCCCGCACCATCTCTTCCCTTGCCCGCATCAAGTCCGCCCGGGTTCACCTGGTTCTGCCCGAGCGCGAATTGTTCCGGCGCGAGCGCAAGGATCCTTCCGCCTCGATCGTCCTGTCCGTGCGCGGCGAACTGGCTGCCGGCGAAATCCGCGCCATCCAGCACCTCGTCGCCTCCGCCATCGAGGGTCTCTCGCCGACCCGCGTCTCCATTGTCGATGATACCGGCACCCTCCTCGCCTCCGGCACCGGTGACAGCGCGCAGGGCGCCCTCGCCGGCGAAGCGGCCGAAAAAACCCTTGGCTACGAAAACCGGCTCCGTACGCGCCTTGAAGACATGCTCGCCAACATCGTTGGCGTTGGCCGTGCCCGCGTCGAAGTTGCGGCCGAGATGGACTTCAACCGCTCCACCACCACTTCGGAGACCTTTGACCCCGAAGGCCAGGTCGTCCGCTCCACCCAGCTGCGCGAGCAGGAGAACCAGTCCGGCGCCAATCAGAACCAGGTGACCATCGCCAACGAGTTGCCCGGCGCTTCCCAAACTGCCGCCGATGGCACGCTCGAGCAGGGCACCACGTCCGAAGAAGTCACCAACTACGAAATCTCCAAGACCACCCAGACTGCCGTCACCGAAGCGGGCAGCATCAAGCGCCTTTCCGTCGCTGTGGTGGTGGATGGCGTTTATGCCGATGATGGCGCGGGCAATCTGACCTACAGCCCCCGTTCAGCTGAAGAGATTGCCCAGGTGCTCACCCTGGTACGCTCGGCTGTGGGTTATTCGGAAAGCCGCGGCGACAGCGTCGACGTGGTCAACATGCAGTTTGCCGAGCGGCCCGAACTCAACCTGCCCGGCACCGACAACGCCGCGGGGCTCCTCGACTTCACGCGCGACGACCTGATGAATGCAGCCGAAATGGCCGTGACCCTGCTGATCGCCCTGGCCCTCGTGTTCTTCGTGCTGCGCCCCCTGCTCAAGCGCGCCTTGGTCCCTGAACCCCAGCCTCTCGCCCTCCCCTCCGGTGCCGAACTCGGCGCACCTGTCGCGCTGGGCCCCGAAGGTCAGCTCGTGCCCATCGAAGCGCCCGAATCGGTTACCGGCGCGCCCGATTGGATGGCCAATGCCCGCACCTTGGGCGAAAGCCAGCTCCAGACGCTAAAGACCGTGGGTAGTCTGGTTCAGGAAAATCCCAAGCAGGCCGCACTGATCGTGCGCGACTGGCTGAGCAGCGCGGCATAACCCATGGCCCTGGTCTCCCAATCCCTCGACACCACCGACGCCATGGGTTCCATGGGCAAGCAGCTGGTGGTCGGCAACGATGCGCCACACCGCTCGCTCAGGGGCGACGAAAAGGCTGCAGCGCTTCTCCTCGCGCTCGGCCCCGATCACGGCAAGCCCATCTTCGATGAGCTCGACGAGGTCGAGATCCGCCAGCTCAGCCGCGCCATGGTGCGCCTTGGCCCGATCACCCAGGCCATGTTGGACGAGTTGATGGTGGAGTTTGTCACCAGCGTGTCGGCCAATGGCTCGCTGTCGGGCAACACCGAAACCACCGAGCGCCTGCTGCTGTCCTTCCTCCCCTCCGATCGTGTCAGCTCCATCATGGAGGAAATCCGCGGGCCGGCCGGCCGCAATATGTGGGAAAAGCTCTCCAACGTTCAGGAAGACGTGCTCGCCGCCTATCTCAAGAACGAATATCCCCAGACCATCGCCGTGGTGCTGTCCAAGATCGCGCCTGAGCACGCCAGCAAGGTGCTCGCCGTTCTGCCCGAAGCACTCGCTATGGACGTGATCCAGCGCATGCTCGGGCTTGATCCCGTGCAAAAGGACATTCTCGAAAAGATCGAGAACACGCTGCGCACCGAATTCATGTCGACCCTGTCGCACACCAAGCGCCGCGACAGCCACGAGCAGATGGCCGAGATCTTCAATTCCTTCGACCGCCAGACCGAAGCCCGCTTCATCACCGGCCTCGAGGAAAACAGCCGCGAGGACGCCGAGCGCATCAAGTCGCTGATGTTCACCTTCGAGGACCTGGCCAAGCTCGATGCTTCGGCGGCTCAAACTCTGCTGGCGCGCATGGACAAGGCCGAGCTGGCGCTCGCCCTCAAGGGCGCCAACGAAACGATGAAGGAATTTTTCTTCAAGAACATGTCCGCCCGCAGCGGCAAGCTCCTCAAGGATGACATGGAAGCGCTTGGCCCCGTGCGCCTCAAGGATGTCGATGAAGCCCAGGGCCGCATGGTCGCCACCGCCAAGGATTTGGCCGCTCAGGGTGAGATCATCATCCTCAAGGGCAAGTCCGACGAGCAGATGATCGCTTAGCACCATGGCCAGTCACGCCCGCTTCACCTTCGATCTCGACCTCGGCAAGCGCCCCAGTGCTGCCGCGGTCTCACCGCGCGCCGGCATGGCCGAAGACCTCGTGGCCCGCCTGGTCGCCGAAGCGCGCGAAGAAGGCTATGCCGAAGGCTTTGCCGCCGGCGCCCAGAACGCCGCCGCCATGGCCGCGCAAACCATCGCCGCTGCTGCCGCGACCCTTGCTACTCGCAGCGCCGAAATGGCCGCGGCCCTGGACGATGCGACCGCCAATAGCCGCCGCGAAGCGGTGGAACTGGCCGCCAGCATTGGCCGCAAGCTCGCCTTGCAACTCTTGGCCCGCGAACCCACCGCGGAGCTCGAGGGCCTCATCGCCGAATGCATGGCCAATCTCGAAGGCGTGCCGCACCTTGTGATCCGTTGCCACCCCGATATTGCCGATGGCGTGCGCGACATTGCCACCGCCCATATGACCACCTCCGGCTTTAACGGCCGCCTGATCGTCATGGGTGACCCCGAGCAGCGCCTGGGCGACGGCCGGCTCGAATGGGTCGATGGCGGCCTCGTGCGCGATCTTGATTCCATTTCCACCGACATCGACCGGCGCATCGCTGCCTATCTCGAGGGCGGCCACCCGCAGATCAGCCATGAGGAACCCCATTCATGAGCGCCCCCAACGACAGCGACAACATGAACTTTGAGGAAATGGCCGCCGCGAGCGGCATGGCTCGTGGTCCCGAAGCTCATCTCGAGCGCACCGCAGCCGACCTCGAAGCGGTTTTCGATGTGCCCGTGCGCATCTCCGTCGTATTGGGCCGCACCAAGATGCCGGTGTCCCAATTGCTGCGCATGGATGTCGGCACCGTCATCGAACTCGACCGTCAGGTCGGCGAAGCCGTCGAGATCCTCGTCAATGACCGCCTCGTCGCTCGCGGCGAAATCGTGCTGGTCGAAAACCGGCTCGGCGTCACCATGACCGAAGTCATCAAGCCACAATAAGGGAGCACCGCCATGCGTCTACTCATCGTCGGAGCTCTCGAAGGCCAGCTCAGCACCGCCACCAAGATGGCCATGGATGGCGGCGCCAAGGTCGCCCATGCCCCCTCGGTCGATATTGCCCTCGCGACGCTGCGCGCCGGCCGCGGCGCCGATCTGCTGCTGGTCGATGTGATGATGGACATCGCCCGGCTCATCGGCGGGCTCGAAGCCGAGCGCATCGCCGTGCCCGTTGTTGCCTGTGGCGTGGAAACCAATGCCGCGGCCGCGGTCAACGCCATTCGTGCCGGCGCCAAGGAATACATCCCCCTGCCCCCCGATGCCGAGCTGATCGCCGCCGTTATCGCCGCCGTCGCTCGGGATTCCTCCGAATTCCTGTTCCGCGACCCCGCCATGGCCCGCATCGTGAAAATGGCCGACCAAATCGCGGGCTCCGACGCTTCCATCCTCATCACCGGCGAGTCCGGCACCGGCAAGGAAGTGATCGCCAAATATGTTCATTCCCGCTCCAAGCGCGCTGGAAAGCCCTTTATCTCGGTCAACTGCGCCGCCATCCCTGAGGCGCTCCTCGAAAGCGAGCTCTTTGGTCACGAGAAAGGCGCCTTCACCGGCGCCGTCGCCCGCCGCATCGGCAAGTTCGAGGAAGCCTCGGGCGGCACGCTTCTGCTCGATGAAATTTCCGAAATGGATGTGCGGCTGCAGGCCAAGCTGCTGCGCGCCATTCAGGAGCGCCTGATCGATCGAGTCGGCGGCGGCAAGCCGGTGGCCGTGGATATCCGCATCCTCGCCACCTCCAACCGCAACCTCGCCGACGCCGTGCGGGAAGGCTCCTTCCGCGAAGACCTGCTGTTCCGCCTCAACGTGGTCAATCTCAAGCTCCCCGCCCTGCGGGACCGGCCGGGCGACATCATCGCCTTGTCCGAGCATTTCGTGGCCAAATACAGCAAGGCCAATGGCCTGCTGCCGCGCAGCCTCACCGAGGATGCGCGCGACGCCCTGGTCCGCGCTCCTTGGCCGGGCAATGTCCGCGAACTCGAAAATACGCTGCACCGCGCCGTGCTGCTGTCCTCGGGCGAAAGCATCACCGCCGACGCCATCGTCCTGCCCGACGGCATGGGCCTGCATGAAGTGGCATCCGCGGGCTCCCTTTCGTCCCAGCTGGCGCAAACCGCCGAAGCCATGTCCCGTGCCCTTGTGGGCCGCACCGTGGCCGATGTGGAGCGCGACCTGATCCTCGACACCCTCGATCACACGCTGGGCAACCGGACCCACGCCGCCAATATCCTTGGCATCTCCATCCGCACTCTGCGCAACAAGCTCAACCAATATTCCGATGAAGGCACTTTGGTGCCCGATCCCGGTGAACGCAGGGCCGTGGCATGATGGGCCCCGTGAGCCCCCTTGCGGGCAAGCCCGAACTCGCCTCGCGCGAGCCGTCGGCCTTGGCGCTGGCCATCATTGCCGCCCTGACCCTTGCTGTCAGCACCGATCAGCTCGGCACGGCGTCGGCGGCAGCCCAGGCCTGGGAAACTGCCCAAGCCTTTCCCGCTGAGCACGACACCATCCCGGACCAGGCCACCGCATGAGCGAGCTGCCCACCCTGCGCACCCGCCCGGCCTTCAAGCTGCCGACTGGCGCGGCCGTGCTCGATACCCTGCGCTCAGGCGATATTGCCCTTGCGACAGGGGTCATGGGCCTCATCGTCATTCTCATCGTGCCTATGCCGCCGCTCCTGCTCGATGGGCTGCTGGCAGTCTCGATCGTCTTTTCCGTGATGATCCTGATGACGGCACTCTTTATCCAGAAGCCGCTGGAATTCTCGTCCTTCCCGACGGTTCTGCTGATCGCCACCATGCTGCGGCTCGGCCTTAACCTTGCCACCACCCGCCTCATCCTGTCGGAAGGTCACACCGGCACCCACGCCGCCGGCCATGTCATCGAAGCCTTCGGCAACTTCGTGATGCGCGGCAATTTTATCATCGGCGTCGTGGTCTTTGCCATTCTGGTGCTGGTCAACTTCATTGTCATTACCAAGGGCTCGGGCCGCATCGCCGAAGTGGCGGCCCGCTTCAGCCTCGACGCTATGCCCGGCAAGCAGATGGCCATTGATGCCGATCTGTCGGCGGGCCTGATCGATGAAGCCACCGCCAAGGTGCGCCGCGCCGAACTCGAAGGCGAAAGCGCCTTTTTCGGCAACATGGACGGCGCCAGCAAATTCGTGCGCGGTGACGCCATTGCCGGCCTCATCATCACCTTCATCAACGTCGTTGCCGGCATGGTGATCGGCATGATGCAGGAAGGCCTTACCGTCCAGGAAGCTGGCAATGTTTATACCCTGCTGACCATCGGCGATGGTCTGGTCTCGCAGATCCCTGCCCTCATCGTGTCCACCGCCGCCGGCATTCTCGTGTCCAAATCTGGCGTCACGGGTTCCGCCGACAAAGCCCTTTCCGCCCAGTTCACCGGCTATCCGCGCGCCTTGGGCATGTCCGCCGCCGTGATGGGGCTCTTGGCCTTTCTGCCTGGGATGCCGGTCATTCCGTTCCTCGCCATCGCGGCGGGCGTCGGCTACCTGGCCTGGCGCTCCGCTGCGACCAAGAGCGAAAAGCAGGCCGATGCCACGCGCCTCGCCGCGCTGGCAAACCCGCCCCAGATCGGCAGCCCCGGCGGCCCCGCTCCTGAAGTGCCGATCACCGATAGCCTCAAGATCGACGAACTCAAGCTTGAACTCGGCTATGGCCTGCTGTCGCTGGTCAAGGAAGACGAAAACGGCTCCGACCGTCTTACCGAACAGATCAAGGCGCTGCGTCGTCAGCTCGCGACCGAACTGGGCTTTGTCATGCCGCCCGTGCGCATCCTCGACAACATGCAGCTCGAGCCCAATGACTACAAGGTGCGCATCAAGGAAGTGGAAGCTGGCCACGGCCAGATCTGGGCCAGCCAGCTGATGGTGATGGACCCGATGGGCCGCTCCATCGACCTGCCCGGTCACCACACCACCGAGCCCACTTTCGGTCTGCCCGCCACCTGGATCGAGCCAGCTCTGCGCGACGAGGCCGAACTGCGGGGGCTGTCGATCATCGATCCCTCTACTGTGATCTCCACCCACCTGACCGAAGTGCTCAAGGCCAATGTCGCGGACCTGCTGAGCTACGCCAATGTGCAGTCGCTCCTGTCCGGCCTGCCCAAGGAGCAGCAAAAGCTCGTCGAGGACATCGTCCCCGGACTCATTACCGTTTCGGGCATCCAGCGCGTGCTGCAGACCCTCCTCAACGAGCGCATCTCCATTCGCGACCTCTCGACCATCCTCGAAGGTGTCGCCGAGATCGCCGGCCCGGGTCGGTCCATGCAGATGATCGTCGAGCATGTCCGCTCGCGCCTCGCCCGTCAGCTCTGTGCCGCCAATCTCGGCCCCGATGGCAACCTGCCGCTCCTGACTTTGTCGCCCACCTGGGAGCGCGATTTTGCCGAGGCCATGATCGGCGAAGGCGACAACCGCCACCTCGCCATGGCCCCCTCGCGGCTGCAGCAGTTCATTGGCGCAATTCAAACCGCCTTTGAACGCGCCGCCCAGCAAGGGGAGCTGCCAGTGCTGATCACCTCTCCCGGCATCCGCCCCCATGTGCGCTCCATTATCGAGCGTTTCCGCCCGCAAACCGTGGTGATGAGCCAGAACGAGGTGCACCCCCGCATCCGCCTCAAAACCATTGGCAGCGTTTAACCGGCCCCCTCCTCCAGCCTGCGGCAAGTGGTGGAACTGCCCACCCCGTTAATCATTGAGGCCTGGCATATCTCCGGGGCCTTCCATGAAGCTGTTCAACTGCGACCATTGCGGCAACACCATCTATTTCGAAAATGCCGTTTGCGAAGTGTGTGGCCATCAACTTGGCTATATCTCCGGCAAGAACGCCCTGGTCTCCCTGGTGCAGAACGACGGCGGCAACTGGACCTCGCCCGCCTTTCCCGATCAGCCCTATGTCTTCTGCGCCAATGCCCAGCACGGCGCCTGCAACTGGCTGATCGAAGCGGCGCCGGACGGTGATGTGTTCTGCGCCGCCTGCCGCCACAACGAGACCATCCCGCCGATTGAACAGCCAGAAAATCTGAGCCGCTGGCAAACCATCGAGCGGGCCAAAAAGCGCCTCTTCTATTCCCTGATTGAACTCGGCCTGCCTCTGCAAACGCGCGGGGAAGATCCCCAGCACGGCCTCGCCTTCCGTTTCCTTGCCGACGAACCCGCCGGCACCGCCCCGGTGATGACCGGGCACGAAAACGGCATCATCACCATCGCCCTTGTGGAAGCTGACGACGCTGAGCGCGAAAAGCGCCGCACCCAGATGGGCGAGCCCTATCGCACCTTGCTGGGCCATTTCCGTCACGAAATCGGCCACCACTATTGGGACCTTTTAGTCGACAACACCCCTGCCATCGAGCCCTTCCGCGCCCTCTTTGGTGACGACCGGGCCGATTATGGCAAGGCGCTGCAAACCTATTACGCCAATGGTGCCCCGCTCGGCTGGCCCCAGACCCATATCTCAGCCTATGCCACCTGCCATCCCTGGGAGGATTTTGCCGAAACCTGGGCCCATTATCTCCACATCACCGATACCGTGGAAATGGCCGCCGCCTTTGGTGTGCACGCCCGCCCCAAGGGCCAGGACGAAAGCCTTGCCGTGGACGCCGATTTCAACCCGTATCGCCAGCAGGATTTCGCCACCATTGCCGATCACTGGGTGCCGCTCGCCCTGCTGCTCAACAATCTCAATCGCGCCATGGGCCACCCCGACGCTTATCCCTTCGTGCTCACCCCCGCCGTGGTCGAAAAGCTCGCCTTCGTGCATGATCTGGTGCATGGCCGCTTTGCGCACTGACGCAGCCAGTTCCCAGCGGGGCCGACATGAGCTATGGCCGTGCTATGCAATCGCCTCTCACCATCCTGCCGGTCCCGGTCTTTTCCACCCTCTGCAACGCAGCCTTCGCGCTGCGGCGCGAAGTTTTCGTCTGGGAGCAAAAGGTGCCCGAGGAAGAAGAGCACGATAGCTATGATCTGACGGCGACCCATCTTGTCGCCGTAGCGGAGGGCGAAGTGGTGGGCACGCTCCGGCTCATTGCCTTGCCCGAACACACCAAGATCGGCCGTGTTGCCGTGCGTCAGCATTGGCGCGGCCGCGGCATCGCCAAGGCGATGATGGCCGAAGCCACCCGCCTGGCTGCCGCCGCCGGACAACACCGCCTTTATCTGACCGCGCAGTCCGATAAGCTGGGCATGTACGAAAAGCTGGGCTTCGTCGCCTTTGGGCCTGAGTTGATGGATGGCGGCATGCCCCATCGGGCCATGCGCAACTACGACCGCGACACCGCCGCCCTCAGCGACTGAGAATCCGGCGCGGCCCGATTATCGGCCCGCCCGCATCACTCCCCTCGCAACAGCCCCGCGGCTCGTGGGTCCCGCAAGCCCCTCGCGCGGGCTCGCCTTGACCCATGTATCGGTCCGCGCGCGGGCTCGGCTTGCGACGCAATGTCGGCAAATCCGGGAACCCCTCGCACACAGCCGCGTTACCACAACATCAAGGGCCGCACGGTGCGCCACCTCGCAAGTTTAGCACCGCACGGCCCTGTTCATAACAACAATGAACCTATGGAGCCTATAATGATCCGCACCCTTTTGGCCACTACGGCATTCGCAGCACTGATGACTGCAGGCGCCATCGCTCAGGACGCAACTCCGGTACAGAGCACCGACGCACCTGCCAACAACGAAACCACCACGACCACCACCGAAACCGCACCGGCGACCACTTCGGCCCCTACGGCTCCGGCACCGGCTGCCAATGCTCCGGCTCCTGTTGAAGCTGAGCCAGGCGCTGCGGTTGAAACCTTTGAAATGTCGTCTGGTTATGTTGCCGTCGACAGCGACAACCTGGGCTCCCAGCTGATCGACCAGGCCGTTTATTCGTCCGCTGGCGATGACGCCGAGGAAATCGGCAACATCACCGACATCGTGTTCAATCAGGATGGCCAGATCACTGCCGTCGTGATCGGCGTGGGCGGCTTCCTCGGCATTGGCGAAAAGTCCGTGGCCGTTCCCTTCGACGTTCTCGAATTTGTCATCGCTGCTGACAACACCGAACGTTGGGTTGTTCCCACCACGGCTGATGCCCTGACCAGCGCTCCTGAATTCGTCTGGGAAGAAGACGAGCCAGCTGACGCAGACACCGATACCACCACGGCTCCTGCCGATGGCACCGCTCCTGCTGCCGGTGGCGCTATGGCTCCGGCTGCTCCCACCACCAACTAATCCCCTGTGGATTAGCGCTTCAGGGCCGGCCTTTGGGTCGGCCCTTTCTGTTTGAGCCTCTTTCTGGAGACCGCCATGCTACGACCCCTGACCCTGGCTTCGACTTTCGCGCTCTTGCTCGCAGCCCCGGCCCTCGCGCAGTCCCCGGCTGCAACGCCGCGCAGCGGAACGCCAAGCCAGCTTCAGCAAAGTGGCCTTACCCCTCCCACGATCCTGTCGGAGGGATATTCCAGCCGGGGCGAGGACATTCTGGTGACGGTGCTGCTGGGCGAAACGGTTTATGCCGGGCCCGAAGACGACGCCGAACAGATCGGCACCGTCAAGGACATGGTGGTCACCTCCGGCCAGGGCGTTTCTGCCGTAGTGCTCGGCGTAGGCGGCTTTCTGGGCGTCGGCGAGAAAGACGTTGCCGTCGACTTCACCCAGCTCCAGCAGATCGAGCGCGAAGACGGCAGCCGCCGTTGGGTCCTGCCCACCACCGCCGAAGCATTGACCGCGGCACCCGCCTTTATCTGGAGCGAAAGCGAAGCGGCCACCGGTCCCGAGATGACGCCGGACGAAGAACAGGAGCAGATGGTCGATGGCGATCCCAATGCCGCGCCCATCGATCCCGAACTCACCACCGATCAGCCCGATGCGCCCGTCGAAGCAACCGCGCCGCTCGATCGCACCGACTTCAGCGAAGTCGACCAGTCCGGCCTAACCGCCGATCAGCTGCGCGGTATTGCGGTTTACGGCATCAATGACGAGCAGATTGGCACCATTGGCAATGTCGTCGAAACGCCCGAAGGCGCCATCGATGCCGTGGTTGTCGATGTCGGGGGGTTTCTGGGCCTGGGTGCCAAGCCGGTCGCCGTAGGCTTTGATAATCTGGTGTTTTCCGCCGATACGGCGGGCATGCGCTATCTCTTCATCAACGCCTCGCGCGAACAGCTCGAAGCGCAACCGGCCTTCGACCCCCTCACCTATGCCACCGCCCGGGACGAGCAGCGCATGGTGATCGTGCCCTAGCCCCTCGGGCTAGCGGCGGAAGCGCAGCCGGCCGATTTCATCATAGTCGGATTGCTCTTGCTTGAGCTGTTCGACCGCGTCGCGCTGATGCTCGCGCTGCTCCAGCAGCTCGACCTTCTTGAGGTCTTCGAGCGCTTCAGCCAATGCGTCCTGCGCGATTTCAAGCTTGCCACGCATGTCATTGGCGGAAGCCAGCAGGTTGTCGCGCCGGATTTGGGCGGCCTTGGCGAAGGTCGAATAAGCGAAATGGGCCACATCCGAGATGCCGGTCTTGCTGTGCTCGATCTCGATCTGCTGGTCGAGCTCGCTCGCCATGCGCTCGAAGTCGTTGACCATCATTTCGATCTGCGTCACCTGGCGGCGCTTCTCGTCGACCTGGAACTTCTTGAGCCGAATGAGGCTCTCGCTACGCGATTTCAAGACCTGTACTCCTTACACACCAAGTCAAACCTCCGAGCAGCGGGCCTTTCAGCCCGGTGCACCCGCCTCCGCAACAATGGCCTCGAGCATATGGTAGCCCTCGGCAATCGTGGTCGTTTCTTCCCGCTCCTGGCTCAAGAACGCCTCGAGTGCAGGAAAAACGGCGATGGCGCGGTCCACTTTCGGATCTGATCCCTTCCGGTAAGCTCCCAGCCGGATCAGCTCCTCCATGTCCGAATAGATGGACATGAGTTCACGCGCCTTTGCCAGGACCGGCCTGAACGAGGCCGGAACGCACCCTGGCATGGTGCGCGAGATGGACCGGAGCACGTTGACCGCCGGATAACGCCCCCGTTCGGCAATCCCGCGCTCCATTACGATGTGCCCATCAAGAATGCCGCGTACGGCATCCGCTATGGGCTCATTGTGATCATCACCTTCAACCAGAACGGTAAAGAGTCCGGTAACGGAGCCCGTAAAAGCTGTCCCAGGACCCGCACGTTCCAACAATCGTGGCAATTCTGTGAAAACCGTGGGCGGATATCCCTTGGCCGTTGGCGGCTCGCCGATCGCCAGCCCGATCTCGCGCTGTGCCATGGCAAACCGGGTCAGGCTATCCATCATGCACAAGACCCGCTTGCCCTGGTCGCGGAAGAACTCGCTCAGGGCCAGCGTCAGATAAGCTGCCTGCCGCCGCATCAGCGCCGCCTCATCGGACGTGGCAACCACCACCACCGCCTGCTCGATCCCCACCTCCCCCAGATACTCCTGGATGAACTCGTGCACTTCGCGCCCGCGCTCGCCGATCAGCCCGATCACGGCAACATCCACATTGGTGTTGCGCGCCAGCATGCTCATCAGCACCGACTTGCCCACGCCTGAGCCGGCAAAGATCCCCAGCCGCTGCCCCTCGCAGACGGTGGTGAAGGTGTTGAGCGCCCGCACCCCTAGATCAAGCGGCTCGCCCACGCGCACCCGGTCATGGGCCGCCAGGGGTGACTGGCGCAGCGGATAGGCCTGCGCCCCGCGCCCGAGCGGCCCCTTGCCATCGATCGGCTCGCCATTGGCATTGATCACCCGCCCCAGCCAGTCATGGGCAGGAAACACCGCCCCGTCGCTGCGCTGGAACACGGCCTTGCACCCCAGCCGAACCCCGGCGAGTTGCCCGAAGGGCAGGCACAGTGCATGGCCATCCTTGAACCCTATGATCTCGGCGGCCAGTTGCCCGTCATTGCTGGTTTCGATCTGCACGCGTCCGCCCACCCGCAACTCGCGGACCGGGCCGACAATTTCCACCAGCAGTCCCTGAACGGACTTGACGCGGCCAAAGACCTCAATCTCGTCGATTGCCTCGATGGCTGAAATCAGCGCCTTCATGCCGGATCTCCTGTCGCCTTAACGGCTCCCGAAAACGTGTTCACGTCGGGATGCCGGTGGCTCAAAACTCGAATCAAACAGTAACCCCGCGTTAAGCAAAAAGCTCTATCGCTACCGCAAGGGCCCCTTCATGCGGGATTTTTCGCCGCGCGCCCCTGCTCCCCCGCCAGCGCTGCAATGCTTGAATCCGCCGAGTCGCTTGGCCGGGCTACTTAAACCATTTTCTTAAGAAAAACGCGGCCACTTTTTCGTTTAGTTTCAGACAGTTAGATATAATTCACCTTACCAGATTTTGCGTATTGCGTGATGGAATTAAACTTTGTTAACTATTTGGGCTTAGGGTTCAGTCATATCCAGTACGGGTGACGTGGGGCGAGCATTGGCCGCTGGCTTCACTGTTCCAGCAGGAACGAATCACAAGGGGAATATAATGCGGGTACTCCTTATCGAGGACGATAGCGCGACAGCGCAGAGCATCGAGTTGATGCTCAAGTCCGAAAGTTTCAACGTCTACACCACCGATCTGGGTGAGGAAGGCGTCGATCTGGGCAAATTATACGACTACGATATCATCCTGCTCGATCTGAACCTGCCCGACATGAGCGGCTATGAAGTGCTGCGCACCTTGCGCGTGGCCAAGGTGCAGACGCCCATCCTGATCCTGTCGGGTCTTGCCGGTATCGAGGACAAGGTTCGTGGCCTCGGCTTTGGTGCCGATGACTACATGACCAAGCCCTTCCACAAGGACGAGCTCGTGGCCCGCATCCACGCCATTGTCCGCCGCTCCAAGGGCCATGCGCAGTCGGTGATCTCGACGGGTGAACTCACCGTCAATCTCGACACCAAGACCGTGGAAGTGCAAAGCCAGCGCGTGCACCTCACCGGCAAAGAATACCAAATGCTGGAGCTGCTTTCGCTCCGCAAGGGCACGACGCTCACCAAGGAAATGTTCCTCAACCACCTCTACGGCGGCATGGACGAGCCCGAGCTCAAGATCATCGACGTCTTCATCTGCAAGCTGCGCAAGAAGCTCAGCGTTGCGACGGGCGGCAAGAACTACATCGAAACCGTCTGGGGCCGCGGCTATGTGCTGCGCGAGCCCGACGAGAACGAGCTTTATTCCGAAAGCGCCTAAGCTTTCCCCTTCCCTTGTGCAAGGCCCGGCGCAGTGATGTGCCGGGCCTTTGCTCTTGCGGAACTCCCCAACCCGGTTATCGTTAGCTCCCAATCAAGGGGGCCCACGACATGGACAGTTCACTCGCGCAGCGTCTTCGCGAACCGCTCGTTCTCACCATTCTCATTATTGCCATTGTCGGCTGGATTGCCTTTCTGGCGACCTGGATCAGCTCGAGTTCGACCAATGGCGACCTGCAAGGCCAGGTGTCCGCGCTGACCGACGAGCGTAGCGCGCTGCAGATGCAGTTGGCGGACCTCGAAACCGCAAGTGGCGATCTCGAAGCGGTTCAGGAACAAACCACCGCCGCCCAGGCGCAACTGGACGAACTGACCACCCAGCGCGACACCGCTCAGGGCGAACTGGATGGCGTCAGTGCTGAGCTGGCCAGCACCACTGAAACCCTCAATTCCCGCCGGGCTGAAATTGCGGCGATCCAGGAAGAGTTCGCCCAAAGCGATCAGCGCCGCGCCGAAGCAGAAGCCGCCCGCGAAGAAGCGCAGAACCAGGTTACGGCCCTTAACGAGCAGATGACCGCGATTGGCCAGCGGCTTGAACAGGCCCGCGCCCAGGAAGCCGAAACCCGCGCCGCCGTCGCTCAGCTGACCGAGGAAGCCGCTGCGGTGACCAGCCAGCTCGCCCAGGGCGAACAGCAGCTGCAGGCCGCCCGCGGACAGGAAACCGAGATCCAGACCCGCCTGGCCGATATTGCCGCCCAGACCGAAACCAGCGGCACCCAGCTGGCGGACCTGCAGACCCAGATCGCCGATCTCCAGTCCCAGCGCGACCAGCTCTCCAAGGACGTCGCCAGCTACCAGACCCAGCGCGATCAGCTGCAGCCGCAGGTGACGGACTTGACCAATACGCTGGCCGCCCGCGGCAAGGAGCTCTCGGACCTTGAAGCCCAGATCGCCTCGGCCACCGCCCAGCGCGACGCCGCCAATGCCGCCCTGGTGGGTCGCTACGAGGCCAATGCCGAAGGCCCCGCCGGCGGCATTGCCGTGGTGCTCAATGATGACGACAGCTTTACCATGACCGATCGCCGCGGCCGCTCCGTTTCCGGCCGCTATACCGCTACCGCGGAGGCGCTGACCTTCACCGACGCCACCGGCAATATCGGCTCGGCGACCTTCCCGATGACCTGCCCCATCCAGGGCTCTGGCCCGGCCTTCACCATCGGCGAAGCATCCGATTGCGTCCTTGCCGGCGCAAGCTTCACCCGCACCCCTTAGGCGCGGCTGGCTCACTCAAGACGGCAAAAGGCCCGGGCGGTTCTCGCCCGGGCCTTTTGTTGTTAGGCGATTTCGGCCGACGGAAGCGCGCGGTCCAGGTCGAACTTGGCTTCCAGCAAGGCCCGGTCAAAGGGCTTCATCATATAGTCGCTGGCGCCGGCCTTGAGCGCCATGGCAATAGCGCCAATATCGTTCTCGACCGTGCAATAAACGACATGCGGCCGCTCGCCCCCGACATAGCCGCGCAGATGCTTGAGGAATTCGAGCCCACCCATGATGGGCATGCTCCAGTCGAGAAGGATCGCGTCGGGCATTTCGAGGCGGCATTTGTCGATAGCCTCCTGCCCGTCCTCGGCTTCCTCGACAATATAGTCCATGTCTTCGAGAATGCGGCGCGCCACTTTGCGCACCACACTCGAGTCATCGACGATCAGGCACGACTTCATGAATGTGTTTCCCCGGCCAAAGGCTCGGAAACAACTATGAATGGCAACTGCCTACGGAATGGTTAGCGCCTCGGGTGCCGCTTCTTCCTGGATGGGCGGCTTGGGCAGCGCACGCAGGTAGAACTTGCCGTCCTCAAGCCCGATGCTGATCTCCATATCGGTCATCCGAGCCAGCAGGCCCGTATAAAAGGGCTGGATTCCCCGGGCATCCACCGAGCCCTCTTCGGGCGCCCCGGACAGCAGCCCCGCCGCGCCTGACGGCACCAGCGTCTTTTGCCGCTTCTCGGGATCACTGTAGGAGGTGAACTCAAACACCTCCGCTCCGGCCGGTCCAGTGATACTGGCCCTAACCGTGCCACCGCGCGGCACCGAGCCCGCTGCGATCAGCAGCATGTTCATGAACAGCTTGGCCTTGTGCTTGGGAAGCAGGATCAGCGGCACCTGCCACTCCAGATCGGCCTTCTCGATCTCGAAATAGATCCGCGCCACCCGCTCGCATTCGCGCGTGTCGATATCGGTGCCCGCCGTCGAGGAGGCACCATAAGCCAGGCGCGCAAATTCGAGCTTGGCCCGGCTTTGATTGGCCGCGCTGGCGATCAGGTCGCGGGCGCCTTCAGCCATGTCACCCTGCGTGGGGTCGGCCAGAACCTCAAGCCCGTTGCCAATCGCCCCAATCGGGTTGATCAGGTCGTGACAGACCCGGCTGCACAACATTGCCGCAAGGTCGGTTGCCTTGAGCTCGATGATATCGGCCATGGGTTTTCTCCATCAGGGGCGCGTTCGAATCACTTGCGCCGACCTTAGTGGCGGTTGCGCTTGAGCACTATTGCCAGACCAGAGATTTGGACAAAACCGCCCAATTGGCTTGTGCCTCGCGGGCCGCGGCGTTGGGCGCCAGCAAAAAGGCTTCCCGGCTCGCCGCCGAATAGAACAGATAAAGGCGCTGCTTGAAGACCGTGTAGATTGCCGGGTCGCCGTCCGACAAAAAGCCGCGCGCCATGCTCATCGCTGAATGGCCCCCGAACTGCGGCGCATAGATCTGCGGCGCGCGCGCAAAGGCGTCCCGATTTGCTGCGCTGCTGAACTGCCAGGGCGCCCCGCCCCACTCATATTCGAACTCGCTCCGCCCCGGCACCGGCTGGCTTTCCACGAAATAGGAGACGGGATCCATGCCCCCGAGCGCCAGCCCCGTCAGGGGGTCGCTCACCACTGCCGTGTTGATTGACTGGCTCCATGCCGGTGCCGCACCGCCGGCCAAAAGCGGCAGAACAAAGGCAAGCATGGTTAAGATTTGTTTACGGGTTTGCGTCATCATTGATCCACGGGCCAGCCCTTGTCCAGCGCTGGCCCGACCAACCATGACCGAGAAACTTTAAAGTCTTGCGAAGTCCCGGCTCGCCTGTTTTAGGGGGAACACCATGTTCAAACGCCTGCTTTGCACCCTGACCCTGCTCCTCGCCCTCGCTGGCGCCGCTCCTGCCTTTGCCCAAGGCTCGCTCAGCGACAGCTATTCCGGCGATGAGTTGGTCGACAAGGGCCACCAGTTTTTCGGCTCCGCTGCCCAGGGCCTCGCATCCCTCGTTGAGCGCGCCGTCTCCGAGTTCGGCCTGCCCAACGGCTACATCCTGGGCGAAGACGCTGGCGGCGCGCTGTTTGCCGGCGCCCGTTACGGCGAAGGCCGGCTTTACACCCGCAATGCCGGCGAGTTGCCCCTTTATTGGCAAGGCCCCAGCCTAGGCTTTGACGTTGGCGGCGATGGCTCCAAGGTCATGATGCTGGTCTACAATCTCTCCAGCACCAATGACGTGTTCGGCCGCTTTGCCGGCGTTGATGGCTCCGCCTATGTGGTGGGTGGATTTGGCATGACCGTGATCAAATACGGCAATGCCATCATGGTGCCGATCCGCTCGGGCGTGGGCGCGCGGCTGGGCGTTAATATCGGCTATCTCAAGTTCACCCAGCAGCCCACCTGGAACCCTTTCTGATATCGGCGCTTTGGTAGATGCTGCGAGCCGGAGGCGTGCGCCCTCCGGCTTCTTCGTGACGTAGACCACCGGAACCGCTAAGCAATGGCCCAACCACTACCCTTTGCGGCGCTTAAGTCAGCTTCCTGTCGACCGCATCTGGACGGCCTGGTTCCGGAGTTCGCACGATGATGATCGAAAACATCATGTATTTCGCCCTCGGCCTGCTGTTTGCCGGGCTCTTGGCAGTGATCATCCTGCCCGCGGTGTGGAAACGCGCTGTCCGCCTCACCAAAAAGCGCATCGAGGCCGCGACCCCCATCACCCTCGCCGAATTCCGTGCCGACAAGGATCAACTGCGCGCCGAATTCGCCCTCCAAACGCGCCGGCTCGAAACCACAATCGAGGGGCTCCGGGCCCGTCTCGCCGAACAGGTGGGCGAATACAACGACCGGCGTGCCGAATTTGGTGCGATGCGGGCCGAGCGCGACAGCGCCGTCGGCAAGATGAGCGAACTGGAAGCGCGCGAAGCGGCATTGCGCGACCGCGTGCTCGAACTCGAGCGCGAAACCACCGATCTTGCCCAGCAACTGCGCATGCGCGAGCGCGAACTCGAAAACCGCACGGCCGAAATCCAGGCGCTCCGCGATGAATACGCGCAGGCCGCGCTCGAGCAGGCTGCCCTCGAAGAGGCCGCGCTCGAAGAAGCCGAAAGCATCGAGATCGCCCAGGCGCGCATTGCCGAAGCCGGCTCCAGCCTAGACGCCATGGCCGGGCAAACCGCCGCCCAGGCCGATGGCACCATGCCCCCGGCACTTGCCGAAGAGCTCAACCTCGAAGACCAGCTCGGCCAGCTGCATCGTCGTATCAACCATGTGGAAACCACCATCATGGCCGATTGGGATACCGAGCGGCTCGACGAAACCGCCTTGCGCGCCCAGCTCGACGCCATTGCCGCCGATACCAGCCGCATCGTTTACGCCGCCGATACCGAGCCGCCCCAGCAGCCCCCGCCAGCCGAAGAAAGCCTCTTTGATCGCATCCAGCGCTTTGCCGATGGGCGCGAGGAAACCCCTGCCGCGCCACCACCACCTGGGCCTATTGCCACAGCCAGACGCGGCGGCAGCGTCACCGACCGTATGGCAGCGCTGCGCGAAATCCAGGGGCGCTAAAGCCGGGGCGCACCGTCGGCAACGATCTGCACCGAACTGATATGTTCGCCCGTGCCCCGATCGAACAACGCCAGCACCATCGCCCCATCAAGACGATACAGCACATTGATTGCGCCATCACCTGTAGTGGCTGACACGACCTCGGCCCCGGCGGGCACGCTCAGCGTTTGGGCCATGCTGGGCGGCGGTGCGTCGCGCATCACCCGATAGACAATGGCAAAGCCAATCGCCATAAAGCCCAGCAGCAGAATGCCGATGGAGATGCCGAACGACCGGCGCGCCTTTCCCAGCACGGCTTGTGCTTCGGGCGACAACGGCTCGGCATCTTGGCCCACCGGGCCGGTATTTGAAGGATCGCTCATGGAACACCTAACCGCTGACGACTTCGAGGGCGACGAAGTCCAATTCACTATCACTGCCGAACAGGCCGGCGGCCGGCTCGATGCCGTTCTGGCCAAGGCACACCCGGCGCTCAGCCGCAGCCGCCTCAAGGACCTGATCCTGGGCGGGGCCGTATCCCTTAACGGCCAGCCGATCAGCGAGCCCAAATATCGCGTAACGGCCGGCGAAACAATCACCCTCCTCGCCCCGCCGCCCGAAGATCCCGAGCCCAAGCCCGAAAACATCCCCCTCGATATCCTCTATGAGGATGATCAGCTGATCGTGGTCAACAAGCCCGTCGGCATGGTGGTCCACCCCGCTCCCGGCAGCCCTTCCGGCACCCTGGTCAACGCGCTGATCTATCATTGCGGCGCGAGCCTGCAGGGCATTGGTGGCGTGCGCCGGCCCGGCATCGTTCATCGCCTCGATCGCGACACCTCAGGGGTCATGGTCGCGGCCAAGACCGATCTGGCCCACCAGCATCTGTCCGCGCAATTTGCCGATCATGGTCGCACCGGCCCGCTGCATCGCGCCTATCTCGCCTATGTCTGGGGGTCCACTGAAACCGCCAAGGGCACGGTTGAAGCGCCCCTCGGGCGCGACGCCAATAATCGGCTCAAGCAGGCCGTGCGCAAGGACGGCCGCGAAGCCATCACGCATTACATGGTCGAGCAGCGCTTTGGCGGCGATGGCTGGGACATCACCCGCATCCAGTGCCAGCTGGAAACCGGCCGCACCCACCAGATCCGCGTCCACATGGCTCATATCGGCCACCCCCTGGTTTCCGACACCGTTTATGCCTCGGGCTACGCCACCAAGATCAACCGCCTGCCTCCCGAGGTCGCCGCACCCATTGTTGCGCTAGGCCGGCAGGCCCTCCATGCCGCCGAGCTCGGCTTTGAGCATCCCGTGACCGGAGAGGAAATGTTCTTTGAAGCCCCGCTCCCGCCCGACCTTGTGGCGCTCGAGGAAGCGCTCGAGCCCTATGACAAGGCCTTCGCCCGCTAGGATCTGCGGGGGCCGGTAACCGAGAAGTGCGGGCGGGCCCTCCCCTAATGCCCGCACCACGGGCAACCCTTGCGCTGCCTGCACCGTTCGTCTGCATTCGGCGGCCTTACAATTGCGGCAATACGCCATATATTATGACCTGACTTCTTCCGCCGGGCCGCCAGGACGGCCGAAGATCGATCCGCCCGCCTGTGCGGGGGAATAAGTAAAAGGGGTGCATAAATGGCCCAGACCAATCTGCCTGTGCTTTCTGCCGAAGGAGGCTTGAGCCGCTATCTTCAGGAAATTCGCAAGTTCCCCATGCTGGAACCCGATGAAGAATTCATGCTGGCCAAGCGCTACAAGGAGCACGCCGATCCGGCCGCTGCTCAACGGCTTATTACGTCCCACCTGCGCCTGGTTGCCAAGATCGCCATGGGCTATCGCGGCTATGGCCTGCCCATTGCCGAGGTGATCTCGGAAGGCAATGTCGGGCTCATGCATGCGGTCAAGCGGTTCGAGCCCGACAAGGGCTTCCGCCTTGCGACCTATGCGATGTGGTGGATTCGTGCTGCGATCCAGGAATATGTCCTGCGCTCCTGGTCGCTGGTGAAAATCGGCACCACCGCTGCCCAGAAGCGGCTGTTCTTCAACCTGCGCAAGGTGAAGGGCCAGATCGCCGCGCTCGACGATGGCTCGCTCCATCCCGACCAGATCAAGCAGATCGCGACCACCCTCAATGTGACCGAGGATGACGTGGTCTCGATGAATGCGCGCTTGTCGGGCGATGCCTCGCTCAATTCGCCGATGCGCGCCGATGAAGGCTCCTCCGAATGGCAGGACTGGCTCGTCGACGACACGCCCAGCCAGGAAACTGCCCTTGGTGAAAGCGAGGAATATTCCGAACGCATGGGTCTGTTGACCAATGCCATGGATGTTCTCAACGATCGTGAGCGCGCCATCTTCCAGGCTCGCCGCCTGCAGGAAGATCCGCTGACCCTCGAAGAGCTGGCCCAGCAATACGATGTCAGCCGCGAGCGCATCCGCCAGATCGAAGTGCGCGCCTTCGAAAAAGTGCAAGACGCCGTTCGCGAAGCTGCCCGCTCCAACGCCGCATAAGGCTGGACCGCCGCAAGCAACCAATGCAGCCCTCGGTTTCCCCCGAGGGCTTTTTTACGCCTGCGAGCCCCGCCACCGATGCCAACCTGGCCTTGAGCCCGGGGCCCATCGAGCCTCCGGCATACTCATGGCCACCCCAAAAGCCCTTACCCTCCGGAGCCCTCATGGTGAGGTGCGCAGCGAAGCGCAGCCTGGAGCCACGAGGGCTCGGGAAGCGTGGAATGAGCGGGAATGTGCCGGAGCCCTCATGGTGAGGTGCGAAGCGGAGCGCAGCCTCGAACCACGAGGGCGGCCATCACCACCCCACAAACTTATCCCCGCCCCCGAAAACCTCAGGCACAATCCCCCTTGTTCCCGGGCAAGCTGCGCGGTCGCGACGAACGGTCGGTGCGGGAATATCGGATGGGTTTGGGGTCGCCCAAGCTCCTTCGGGACGAGGATGATCCGGGACCGATTTCATCCCCCGGTCCATGAAGCTTCAGGGCTTCTGGCGTTTGGCACGGGTCTAGCCACGGACGGTCCTCACCGAAGAGTCTCCGATGGAGCATGGGGCGAAGCTTGCTTCACCTTCTACTTCCCGCCGGACGACCGGCACCGAGGCGAACTTCGCCCCATGTCGCAGCACCAACCGCAGGGTCATCAGACCCGGGCGGGATTTTGGCACGCCTTAACGAGATCCCAGAGCCGCGCCTTGGGCAGGATCAGCAGCCACGGCACCCGCTCAGCCGGCACGATCTCGATCCGACCCCCAAGGCCCGCATTGGAGGTGCCGATCAGCCCGCCCGGCGCCAGCTGCAGGCCATCCATCGGATAGAGCAGCCCCTGCGAGCGCTCGAACCCGATCGGCACCAGCGGATGGATCGACACCCGCTCCCCGGCCGCCGCCTCAAAGGCAATCGGCCCCACTACCGCCAACGCCACATCGATCTCGTCCACCAGCAACAAGTGCCGCTCGGGGGCATATTGCAGCACCGCGCTCAGTGCCGCGAGCGTATGGTCGAGCCGCTTGCCCGTCATGCCCAGCGCCAGCGTCACCGGCGCTTGCGTTGAGCGCAGTGCCTTCTGGAAATCGGTGGTCACCTGCTCGGGCAGGTGCAACACCCGGGTGCGCCGCTCCCAGCCGGCGCGATCCTGGAGCGAATCGAGATCCCCGATGATCGCCGCAGGCACCAGCCCTGCCGCCCCGATCGCATCCGCCCCGCCATCGGCCCCGATCAGCGTCACTCCCGCCGCCGCGAGGTCACGCAGGGTTTGGCTCTCCACCGCCCCGCCGCCCACAATGGCGATCGGTCCGGCAAAGCGCAGGGGCGCGTCGGCAGCTGGGCTGAAATTCTCTTGCACTTGGGGGGCGCTCTTATAAGATCACGGCGTCTCGCTGGGGTGTTCCGGGTCAAGCCGGAGCTGAGAATTACCCATTGAACCTGAACCAGGTCATGCTGGCGGAGGAAGTTCGAGATGGCAAGGGCATCTCGTGCCCGCCATTGACACCCATCCCTTCACTCATGGCCGCACACCAATGAAGGGATGACCATCTTGGTCCACACCACTCACCTGGCGCTTGCGGTCCTTTTCGGACTGGCCGCCTCGCCCGCCTTGGCCCAAACCGCACCCGCGCTCACCATCTATACCTATGATGGCTTTGCCGCCGAATGGGGCCCCGGCCCCCAGCTCGCCGAAGGCTTTGAAGCCCAATGCGGCGGCTGCACTGTCGAGTTCATCGCCGCCGATTCCTCCATCGGCGCCCTGCGCCGCGTCCAGCTTGAAGGCGCCACCACCCCGGCCGACCTCATCGTCGGTCTCGACGTCGCCACCGCCGGGGAAGCCCGCGCCACCGGCCTCTTTGCCGATCACACTCTGGAGCTGGGCGATCTCGCCCTCCCCGAGCCCTGGACCGATCCGCAATTCGTGCCGGTCGACTACGCCCATTTCGCCTTTGTCTACGACACCGACCGCACCGCCACCCCGCCCGCCTCCTTCGAGGAGTTGATCGCGCTCCCCGACGGCCTCAAGATCGTCATCCAGGACCCGCGCTCGGCCACCCCCGGCCTTGGTCTCGTGCTCTGGATCAAGGCCGCCTATGGCGACCGTGCCCCCGAAATCTGGGCCGGCCTCAAGCCCCATATCCTCGCCGTCACCCGCGACTGGTCGGAAAGCTATAATCTCTTCCTGACCGGCGAAGCCGATATGGCGCTCTCCTACACCACCTCGCCCGCCTACCACATCGTCGATGAAGACGACGACACCATCAAGGCGGCGCTGTTTGATGAGGGCCATATCGTGCAGGTCGAGGTCGCCGGCATGCTCGCCTCCACCGACCAGCCCGAGCTCGCCCGTCAGTTCCTGGCCTACCTCGCCTCCCCCGCCGCCCAGGCGATCATCCCCACCACCAACTGGATGTTCCCTGTGATCGACCTCGGCGCCGACCTCAACCCCGCCTTCGGCACCCTCCCGCAACCCGCCAAAACCCTGACGATCAGCGACACCGACCTCGAAGCCAACCGCGCCGCCTGGATCGACGAAATGCTCGCCGCCATCCAGTAGGAATCAGGACAGCCACAAGCTTCGAACCCCTCAGTGTGCCTCCCGTCCCCCTTGAGCGGAGGCACACTGAGGGGGGCGATCAAGGGAACACAGTCCCTGATAGCCACACCACGACTCTCCGCCATCCCAGCGCCATCAGCCGACGTCCCCTCCCCCTTGAGGGGAGGGACAGGGTGGGGGTTCAGGCCCATCAACCCGCTCCAAGGCTAGCGCCAACCACCGGACCATGACCCTCCCACCCCGCCCCTTGCGCATCGCCACCGCTTGCCTCCTCGCGCTTGCCATCGCCGGGCTGATTGCTCTCGTCCTCTGGTCCATTCTCGCCGCCGCCACCGATGCCGCCGCCACCAGCCGCATCGATATTGCCCACCTCCTGCGCATGACCTCCATCCAGGCCGGGCTAACCACCGTGCTTTCCTTGCTGCTCGGCACGGCATTGGCCTGGTCGCTCAATCGTCTGCGCTTCCCCGGACGCGATCTCCTCGTCGCCTTCTTTGCCTCCGCCATCGTCACCCCCGGCATGGTCGTGGCCTTCGGGCTCCTCGCCATCTGGGGCCGCAACGGCTGGATTAATCGCGCTGCCGAAGCCGTGCTCGGCTTCCCCTTGGGCAATCCCGCCTATGGGCTCGGCGGCATTCTCTTTGCCCATGTCATTCTCGATGGTGCCTTTGCCGCGCGCATCATCCTCGCCCGTCTCGACGCCATTCCCGCCGCCCGCCTCAAGACCGGCCAGTCCCTGGCCCTCTCCGCCTGGCAGCGCTTCACCCTCATCGATTGGCCCGCCCTGCGCGGCACTCTGCCGGGGCTCGGGGCCATCATATTTCTCCTCGCCTTCACCAGCTTCCCTATAGTGCTGCTGCTGGGCGGTGGCCCCGCCAACCAAACGCTGGAGGTCGCCATCTACGCCGCTGTCCGCCAGGATTTCGATCTCGCCGGCGCCGTGCGCCTCGCCCTGACGCAAATCGCTGTTTGCTCGGTGGTGATCCTCGCCGCCTCGGCCCTTGCGCCCGTACCCACCGCCTTTGGTTCTTCCCCCGCCACCACCTGGCGCGACGGTCCCGCCAGCCGCCTGCTGCAATGGCTGGTGCTGGCTACGGCAACCCTCTGCTTCGGCCTGCCCTTGCTCTCCGTGCTGGTGGATGGCCTCGGCGCTGGTCTCGGCAGCCTCCTGGCCCAGCCGAGCTTCTGGTGGTCGCTCCTCACCAGCCTCCTTATCGGCAGCGCCTCCGCACTCCTCACGCTGCTTCTGGCGCTTGCCCTCGCCCTTGGCCGCGGCGCCACCGGCAGCCCGCCGCTGCGCACGCTCCTGGGCATCCCGGCCTATGCCTATCTCGCCGTGCCCGCCGTAGTGCTGTCGTTGGGCTTCTTCCTTCTGGTCCGCAATCTCGGGGTCGCGCCCGCAGCAGCAGCCCCCGCAGTCGTGATCCTTGCCAATAGCCTCCTCGCCCTGCCCTTTGCCATGGCCACCCTGGCGCCTCTCCTCGAAGCCATTGCCCGCACCCGCGGCAAGCTCATCCGCTCGCTTGGGCTGGGCGGATGGCGGCAGTTTTTCCTCGTGGAACTGCCCCTGATCGGCAAGGATCTGGGCGTCATGCTCGCCCTCGCCTTTTGCTTTTCGCTGGGGGATCTGGGCGTCATTGCCCTCTTCGGCACGCAGGATTTCCAAACCCTGCCCCTCTTGATGTTCCGCTCGCTCGGCGCCTATCGCAACAATGATGCAGGGGCCATTGCCGCCATTCTCCTCATCGGCACCATCATTGCCTTTGTTGGCCTGCCTCGCCTTGCCGAAAGGATCGCCCGTGCTGCGCGTTGACGAGCTTTGTTTTGCTTATCCCAACACGGCCGAGCCCTATCGTTTTTCCCTCGCCGCTGCGCCCGGCGAGATCACCGCCGTGTCGGGTGCTAGCGGTTCGGGCAAGTCCACCCTGCTTGATCTCCTTGCCGGCTTTCTCACGCCGACCTCCGGCAGCATCACGCTCGATGGCCAGCAACTCGTGCTCCTGCCGCCCGAGCAGCGCCCGGTATCACTCCTGCTGCAAAGCGAAAGCCTCTTTGAACACTTGAGCGCCGGCCGCAACATCGCCCTCGGCCTGCCCGCGCGCACGCCCAAGGCAGAGGTTTACCAGCAGGTCGAAGCCGCTCTCGCCGAAGTTGGTTTGTCTGGCATTGGCGCCCAGCCCGCCGCGACCCTCTCGGGCGGGCAAAAGCAGCGCGTCGCTCTCGCCCGCACCCTGCTACGCGCCCGGCCGGTTTTGCTGCTCGACGAGCCCTTTTCGGCCCTCGACGATCAAACCCGCGCCGTGATCCGAGATCTCGTCAAGACGCTGACGGTCCGGCATGGCTGGCACACCATCCTCGTCAGCCACCACAATGATGATATCCTCGCCCTCGCCAGCCGGCGCTATCATCTGGCGGATCGGAAACTGGTGGCGGACTAAGCCGCCACCACAGGGAGGCGCTTTATTCGCCCGCCGGCAGCAATTGCGGGTTCCAAACCACTTCCCAGAGGTGCCCGTCAGGGTCGCGGAAATACCCTGCATAGCCGCCCCAGAACGTGTCTTGCGCGGGCTTGATGATGGCGGCCCCCGCGCCCTCGGCGCTCGCCATGATCGCGTCGACCTCGTCACGTTCCCATACATTGTGCCCGAGCGTCATTGCGGTGGACGACACCGGCTCCCGGGCAAGGCCCGTATCGAACGCAATATCGTCCTGCGCCCAGATCGCGAGCTTCAATCCGCCCGCCAGATCAAAGAACGCGACGGCGCCATGCTCGAACTCCTGCCCGACAATGCCTTGCGTCGGCAGGCCCAGCCCATCGCGATAAAATCGGAGCGCCCGCTCGAGATCGCCAACGCCCAGGGTGATTACGGAAATCCGTGGTTTCATGTCCATGCCCTTTCGATCGGCGCCCGCACTATGCCGGCGCCGTAATCGTCATGGGCCGCTGCAGCAGCGGAAGGACCCGCAAGCGGGGGCCGGGCCAACCTTCCCAACCTAACCTGTTTTAGACACGCCAAGGCTAAGCCAGCCCCGCCGGAGCGTCAATCCGCGAGGCCTCTGTCCCGCCAAACGCGGATGCAAAAAGGGGGGCTAATTGCCCCCCTGTCCCCAAGCCGCAAAGACCTTGTCGAACAGCGCCTGCGCTTGCTCATCCTTTTCAAGGGTGATGATCGCATTGCGCCCGGTGCCATACACCACTGCCAGATCCATCCACTTTCGGCTGCGCAGCAGGTCCTGGTTGGTGTTGGCATCCTGCTCGGCCGCACTCAGCGCAAACAGGTAGGAATTACCCACGACGCGGGCCGAAGCCCCCACCAGCGGCGTTCCGGGCACCAGTTCCTGGTCCTTGAGCAACACGCCCGGCAGCCCCGCAATCGTGCCGCCGATAAAGGTGTCGCTCACATCGAAATCCACCTCCATAAGGTGGCTCGCGGGCAGGCTCGGATCGGAATTCTTGCGAATGGTCATCTCGACCCCGAGATTGCGCGCCGGAATATTGGCCTGGCCGATCAGCGTGGGCTGGCCGATCTCGTCGACCCCCTCGCGCCACTCGATCGTGCCCGAGAACGGTACCGCACCGGTGCGGCCATCCTGCGAGGCTTCCAGCAGCAGCGACTGGCTGCCCGACAGCACGGCCGGATCGACCGACGCCGCCGGATCATTGAGCGCCACGGCAGCATTAGGGTCTTCCCCGGGCAGCCGCTCCTCGCTCTTGTCGTCCGCACCACCACCCAGTTCGGGCAAGCTGGTCTGTGTCCCGTCGGGCACCACCGGCTCTGGCGTGGGCTCCAGCCGATCCTCGGTTTCCAGTGCCTCGAGCGCCGTAGTCGGCTCGGCAGCTGTCTGGGTCGCCGTATTGCCCGGCACTGCGGGCTGGTCGGTCGCGGCAATGTCGCCATTGGGCGGCACCGGATCGAGCGTCGGGGTCGTAAGATCAGGTTCTGGCTCGGGCGCTTCGGCAACCGCCGTGCTGGCCTGCCCGAACATCTGGTTGAGGTCCACGTAGCCTTCGCGCCAGGCCCAAAAGCCCGCGCCACCCACGCCAACCAGAAGCACTGCGAAAACGATCAGGAAAATGCTCAGGCCCGTGCCGCTGCGCGGCTCGCTCACTGGCACGAAGTTGTCGGAATTGTCCTCGCCTGCCCCGCCCGGCAATTCGGCGCGCTCGGGCATGGCAAACATATTGGGCACCGCCGGCCGGGCCGGGCCCACAGCCACCGGCTCCGTGGGCTCTGCCGGAGTAGCCTGGCTTTCGCCGCGTGCTTCGCGATCCAGGGTCTCGATCGCCCGCTCGATGGCGCCCTCGGCTTCGCTGGTGTCGGGCTGTGCCGCCTCGACTTCGACTTCGCGCACACTCGACAGTGCCGCTTCAACGGGGCTTGGTCCCATGCTGCTGACGGGTTCGGTGCGGCGGGCGAAATTGAGCAGCGCTCCCCGGCGGGCACCCTCCTCAGCGGCAGGCTTGTCGTCGGCAGGCTTGTCGTCGGCAAACGAATCCGGCTGGTCCTGAGGCTCCTGCACCGGCGCATCGAGCGGCGCGTCGCTGGGCAACTCGCTCGCGCCTGCCGTTTCCGCCTCGGCCTTGCGCGCTCCCTTGGCTCGCCCGAAAGACGGCAACCAACGCGCCCGTGGCTTACTGATCTTCTCGACGGACTCAGGCTCGCTCTCGGCCACTGGCGTAACCACCGCCTGGGCCTCGTTTTCGTTTGGAACCGCCACGGGCACGTCGACCGGGCCCTCCTCGCGCACCAACTCTGCCCCGCTCGCCTCGGCGGCATCGGCGATGATGTCTTCGATCGAGGTGCCGGAGCGCGCTGGGCCATCCGCTTGCGCCTGGGGATAGGCGGGCTGTACCGGCTCAAACGCGGGATAGTTTGGTTGTGCCGGCTCAAAGCGCGGCCTCAGCTCGAACCGGGGCTGCGGTTCGGGCTCAGGTTCGGGTTCCGGCTCAGGCTGGGCTTCCGGTTCCGGCTCCGGCTCGGGCTCGGCTACCGGCGGCTCAACCGGTTGCGCCATGGGACGCCCAAACACCGAATCACGCCGCAGCGAAATCACGGCTTCGCTGGCTTCCTGCTCCACCTGCCGAATACAGTCTTCCAGCTGCAGCCGATGCTGCGTTATGTCGCGCGCCGGCAGCGGTGGCTGAATGGCCCGCAACTGGCCCACAAGTGCCGAACGCGCCTTTTCGTAAACCGCACGGCGAGCCGCGCCATTATTCTCGGGCAATGCCGAGATGGCCCGGCGCAGCAGCTCCTTGTAGTCGGCCATAGCTTACTTGGTACTCACAATTGCCGCAGGTGTTGTATCAAAAACACTCAATCTTGGAACGGGTCAACCACAAGGATAGTATCGGCGCGCTCGGGGCTCGTCGACAACATGGCAACCGGCGCCCCGATCAGTTCCTCGATATAGCGCACATACTTGACCGCCTGGGCCGGCAGCTCAGACCAGCTGCGCGCCCCGGCTGTGGTTTGCGACCATCCTTCGAGGGTTTCGTAGATGGGCGTAACCCGCGCCTGTGCCTCCATCAAGGCAGGCAAGTAATCGATCCGTGATCCATCCAGCTCGTAGCCGACGCAGATCTTGATTTCCTTGAGCCCGTCCAGCACGTCCAGCTTGGTCAGGGCAATGCCCGAAATGCCCGAAGTCTTTACGGTCTGGCGCACCAGCACGGCATCGAACCAGCCGCAGCGACGCGCCCGGCCGGTATTGACGCCGACCTCGCGCCCGACCGTTGCCAGATGCCGGCCAATTTCGTCGTCCAGCTCGCACGGAAACGGACCTTCGCCAACACGGGTCGTATAGGCCTTGGTGATCCCCAGCACATAGCCGATTGCCGTTGGCCCCAGCCCGGAACCGGCCGCAGCCTGCCCTGCCACCGTGTTGGACGAGGTCACGAAGGGATAAGTGCCGTGGTCATTATCGAGCAGCGCACCCTGCGCTCCCTCAAACAGAATGCGTGCGCCAGCTTTGCGCTTTTCGTCGAGCACCTGCCAGACCTGGTCCATGAAGGGCAGGATCTGGTCGGCTACCGAGATCAGCTCCTGCCGGATCGTTTCGGCCTCGATCTCGGGCAGACCCATGCCGCGGCGCAGCGCATTGTGGTGCGTCAGCAGCCGCTCGATCTTGGGCATCAGCGTTTCGGGCTGGCTCAGATCGATCAGCCGGATGGCCCGACGACCCACCTTGTCCTCATAGGCCGGGCCGATGCCACGCTTGGTGGTACCGATCTTGAGCCCGGACGTGCTGTCTTCACGGATGGCGTCCAGTTCGCGATGCAGCGACAGGATCAGCGGTGCATTGTCGGCAATGCGCAGCACATCGGGAGTGATCGTGACGCCTTGCGCCCGCAGCTTGGCCATCTCGGCCACAAAATGATGCGGATCCACCACCACGCCATTGCCGATCACCGACAGCTTGCCTTGCACCAGGCCAGATGGCAGCAGCGCCAGCTTGTAGCTGACGCCATCGATCACCAGCGTATGGCCGGCATTGTGGCCGCCATGATAGCGCACCACCACATCGGCACGCTCGGAGAGCCAGTCCACGATCTTGCCCTTGCCCTCGTCGCCCCACTGCGAGCCGACGACAACCACATTCGCCATGAAAACTTCACTCCACCAATCATGCCGGCGCGGGGGCAACCCAAACCCGGGGGCCCGCGCAACTGTCCGGCGCCGGGTTTGACCATACCCGAATACCTGCTAAGTCCGATTGTCCTTACATCACCGAGCGCCGATGACAAAGCCGCCAATAACCCAAAGTCGCGGCATTTCCGCCCGCCTGCTGGACCGCCCCTATCTGCTGCTGGTTCTGACCACCATGTTTTGGGGCGGCAATGTCATCGCCGGCAAGCTTGCCGTCGGACATATCGACCCCTTCACCCTCACCGTGCTGCGCTGGGGCGGCGCCCTGCTGCTGATTCTGCCCTTCGCCCGAACGTCGCTTAAACGCGACTGGCCGGTGATCCGCTCACGTTGGCCCCTCTACTTATTCTACGGCGCGGTGGGCTATGTTACATTCAATATCCTGGTTTATATGGCGTCCTACCATGCGAGCGGCATCAACATTGCCCTCGAGCAGGTGACCATCAACCTTTTCGTCATGCTGGCGAACTTCGCCCTCTTCCGCACCCGCGTGCGCCCACTGCAGATCCTGGGCGCGGTACTGACCATTCTTGGCGTGCTGGTCACCGCCACCCATGGCGAGGTCGGCCGGCTCCTCGCACTCGACATCGGCTTTGGCGACAGTCTGGTCCTGCTCGCCTGCGCCGCTTACGCCGCTTACTCGGTGTCGCTGCGCTACAAGCCCCCCACTGGATGGATCAGCTTTCTCGTGGCGACCTGTACCGGTGCCTTTGTCGCCGCCATCGCCTACCAGATCGGTTTGGGCGGCGGCATGGGCGCACTGTTTGCCGCCCTTCCTGCGGTGACGCCCCAGGGGTGGGCCATCGCGCTTTACACCATGGTGCTGCCCTCGATCGTTTCGCAGATGTTCTATGTGCGCGGCGTCGAGTTGATCGGCGCCAACCGCGCCAGCCTCTTTATCAACCTGATCCCCATCTTTGCCGCCACCTTTGCCGTGCTGGTGCTGGGCGAACGGCTCGAACTCTACCACATGGCTGCCGCTGCCCTCGTCATCGTCGGCATTGCGCTGGCCGAATGGGGCGCCCTGCGCGCCTTGCGCTAGCACCAACAAAAAAGGCGGGACACGCTATCCCGCCTTTTAAACCGTGTAACCTTGCGGCTTTTAGAACCGCAGTGCCTTGGCCTGCTTGACGCCTTCGAGCTGGGCGATTTCTGCCAGCTGCGGCTCGGACAACGTGCCATCGATCGAAACCAGCGCAATGGCATCGGCACCCGGATCGGTACGGCCCAGGTTGAAGTTGGCGATGTTGATGCCAAGCTTGCCCAGCAGCGTGCCCAGCCGGCCGATATGGCCCGGCTTGTCCTCATTGGTCACATAAAGCATGGACGGGGTCAGTTCCGCTTCCATGTTGATGCCCTTGACCTGGATCACCCGCGGCTTGCCATTGGCGAATACGGTGCCGGCAATGCTGCGCTCCTGCTTTTCGGTCGCGACCGTCAGCCGGATATAGTTCTCATAGGCGCCCTGCTGTTCGCGGGTCGTCACCTGCACGGCAATGCCGCGATCCTTGGCGATTTGAGGGGCCGAAACCATGTTGACCTCGCCCATCATTGGCTTGAGCACGCCATTGAGTGCCGCCGCCACCATGGGCCGCGTATTCATAGCAGCCACATCGCCTTCGAACTCGATGGTGATCGACTTGATCGCGGTTTCCGTCAGCTGCCCGGCAAACGAGCCCAGCACTTCCGCCAGCTTGATGAACGGGGTCAGGCGCGGCGCTTCCTCAGCCGAGATCGAGGGGAAGTTGAGCGCATTGGTGATTTCGCCCGTCATCAGATAGGCCGAAATCTGCTCCGCCACCTGCAGCGCTACATTCTCCTGCGCTTCGGTGGTCGACGCCCCCAGATGGGGGGTGCAGATCACATTGGGCAGCTCGAACAGCGGATTGTTCTGCGCCGGCTCCTCAAGGAACACGTCGAGCGCCGCGCCGGCCACCTGACCCGACTTGAGCGCATCGTAAAGCGCGGTTTCATCGATGAGACCGCCACGGGCGCAGTTGATGATCCGAACGCCCTTCTTGGTCTTGGCCAGCGTCTCGGCATTGAGAATGTTGCGGGTGGCTTCGATCAGCGGCGTGTGCAGCGTGATGAAATCGGCGCGCGCCAGCAACTCGTCCAGATCGACCTTCTCGACGCCCATATCCTGCGCCCGCTCGGGGGTTAGGAAGGGATCATAGGCGATGACCTTCATCTTGAGGCCCTGCGCGCGGTCGGCGACGATCGAGCCGATATTGCCCGCCCCGATCAGGCCAAGGGTCTTGTTGGTGACCTCAACGCCCATGAAGCGGTTCTTTTCCCACTTGGAAGCGCGGGTGGACGCGTCAGCCTCGGGCAACTGGCGGGCGAGCGCCATCATCATGGCAATGGCGTGCTCGGCGGTGGTGATCGAGTTCCCAAAGGGCGTGTTCATCACGATGATGCCCTTCTTGGTCGCAGCCGGGATGTCGACATTGTCGACCCCGATGCCAGCCCGCCCGATCACCTTGAGGTTGGTGGCGGCGGCGATGACCTTCTCGGTGACCTTGGTGGCCGAACGGATGGCGAGGCCATCATATTGCCCGATCACCTCGAGCAGCTTTTCCTTGTCCTTGCCCAGATCGGGCAAATAGTCGACCTCGACGCCGTTATCCTTGAAGATTTGCACGGCTGTAGGGCTGAGTTTGTCGGAAACGAGAACCTTGGGCATTTTTGTAGTCCTGAATGGGGTGCGGCCAGCGGCCGGCAAAAAACTGATCGACCCGCCCGTCCCCAGCCTGAACTTGTCCGGCACCGGCCTGTGAGCCGGGTCTTCCCTCCCCTTTGAGGGGAGGGATCGAGGGAGGGGTCGCGCTATTGAGCGACTAAGCCGCGGCGGCCTTGAGCGCGTTGAGCTCTTCGGCAAAGGCCCAATCGAGCCAGGGCGTCAGTGCCCGCAGGTTCTCGGCATCGATGGTCGAGCCGGCCCAGATACGCAGACCCGAGGGAGCGTCCTTGTAAGCGCCGATGTCATAAGCCGCGCCAATCTTGTCGAGCCGCGCGACAAGGGCCTTGGCAAACGCCGCCTGCCCCGCATCGTCGAGCGCCGTAACCGCCGGATCGACGATGGAGAAACACACCGAAGTGTTGGAGCGCGTCGCTTCATCCTTGGCGAGGAACTCGACCCAGGGGGTCTTGGCCACCCAATCGGCCAGCACGGTATAGTTGGCATCGGCCCGGGCTTGCATGGCCTTGAGCCCACCCTGGGCGAGACCCCATTCCATCGCGTCGATCGCGTCCTCGATGCACAGCATCGAGGGCGTATTGATGGTGGCAGCCTCAAAGATCTCGCCGATCAGCTTGCCGTTCTTGGTCAGACGGAAAATCTTGGGCAGCGGGCGCTCGGGCTTGAAGCTCTCGAGTCGCTCGACGGCGCGCGGCGACAGGATCAGCACGCCATGCGCACCCTCACCGCCCAGCGCCTTCTGCCAGGAAAAGGTCACCACATCGAGCTTGGCGAAATCGAGCTTCTGGGCAAAGGCCGCCGAAGTGGCGTCGCAGATGGTCAGGCCTTCACGATCCGCAGCGATCCAGTCGCCATTGGGCACCCGCACACCCGAAGTCGTGCCATTCCAGGTGAACACCACGTCGCGGTTGAAGTCGACCTGTGCGAGGTCGGGCAGCTCGCCATAGGGGGCCTTGATGACCCGCACATCCTCGAGCTTGAGCTGCTTGGACACGTCGGTGACCCAGCCCTCGCCAAAGCTTTCCCAGGCCAGCATGTCGACGCCGCGCGCGCCGAGCATGGACCACATTGCCATTTCGACAGCGCCGGTATCGGAAGCCGGCACGATGCCGATGCGGTAGTCGGCGGGGACTTCCAGCAGTTCGCGGGTGAGGTCGATCGCGCGCTGGATGCGCGCCTTGCCGGGCTTGGAGCGGTGCGAGCGGCCCACCAGCGCATTGGCCAGCGCTTCAACCGTCCATCCCGGACGCTTGGCACAGGGGCCCGACGAAAAATTCGGATTAGCCGGTTTCACCGCCGGCGCGGTCAGGGGCATTGCAGCCATCTTCAGCGACCCTCCCAGGTCTATGCGTCTTGCGTTAGGGCAAGATGTCCTGAGGCCGCAAATATGCCTGATACCGCTCCGCGTCAATGCCGTTTTGGGAAAAGTGCTGTTCGGGAACCATGTCGAATTCAGCTACGGCCCCCCATCGAGTGATCTTGTTCGGTTCAAAGCGCCGCAGGTTGCGCTCTGGTCTTGCATGCGGGCCTGCACTGGCAGTAAGGCGTGGCTAGTTTTTGCTGTCCCTCGCCCTGCGCCAGCGGCAAGCCGAGCGAGAGACAACTGGGCAGGGCGCGTCGCCTTGCGCATTTTGGATTCGATCATGACCCAGACTTCCGCGGCTGCTTCCCCTCAACCAGCCAATTCGCGCTCCCGCGTTCTGCTCGCGAGTCTGGTCGGCACCACGATCGAGTTCTACGACTTCTACGTCTACGCGACGGCGGCCGTTCTGGTGTTCCCGCACCTGTTCTTTCCTGCCGGCAATGAGACCACAGCCCTTCTGGCGTCCTTCGCCGTATTCGGCGCCGCCATGGTTGCCCGGCCGCTCGGCGCCGTATTCTTTGGCCATCTCGGGGACAGGAAGGGCCGCAAAACCACATTGGTTGCGGCCCTGCTGACCATGGGTCTGGCGACCTTCCTGATCGGGGTGCTACCGACCTATGCAATGGTCGGCTGGCTCGCGCCGGCATTGCTGGTGGTCCTCCGGCTGGCGCAGGGCTTTGCGCTGGGCGGGGAATGGAGCGGCGCTGCCTTGGTCGCCACTGAAAACGCACCCAAGGGCAAGCGCGCGCTCTTTGGCACCTTCCCCCAGCTTGGCGCCCCGCTCGGCTTCATCATCGCCAACGGCCTCTTCCTGATCATCGCGGCCATGCTGCCCTCCGATGATCCCTCCCGCCCGTCGCTCGCCTTCCTCGATTGGGGCTGGCGCATTCCCTTCCTGTTTTCGGCGGTGATGGTGGTGGTCGGCCTCTGGGTCCGGCTCAACCTGGTCGAAAGCAGTGCCTTTGAGAAAACGGTCAAGACCGGCCAGGTCCGCAAGATGCCGCTCGTCACCGTCCTGCAGCAGAATATGCGCGAGCTGGTGCTCGGCACCTTCTACATGCTGGCGACATATGTGCTGTTCTACCTGATGACGACCTTTTCGCTCAGCTATGGTCGCGCCGCCATCGACGCCGCCGTGCCGGGGCTTGGATACCAGTATTCGACCTTCGTGCTGATGATGATCGTCGGCGTCGTGTTCTTCGGCATCTTCACCCTGGTGTCGGGGCCGTGGGCCGATCGCTTTGGCCGCCGCAAGACGCTGATCTGGGTGACGCTCGCCATCGCCGTCTTTGGTTTGCTCTGGGTGCCCTTGCTCAACGCCGGCTTTGTCGGCGTCATGGCCTGGCTCATCATCGGCTTTACGCTGATGGGGCTGACGTTCGGCCCAATGGGCGCGCTGCTGCCGGAGCTGTTTCCCGCCAATGTGCGCTATACCGGCTCTGGCATTTCCTACAATGTCTCCTCGATCCTCGGCGCCGCCCTCGCCCCCTTTGTGGCTGTGGCCCTGTGGAGTGCCGGCGACGGCAGCCCGTTCTGGGTCGGCGTTTATCTCACGGCCATGGCGGCCCTGACCTTGATCGCCCTGCTGCTCGGGCGCGAAACCAAGGATATCGATATCGAGGCTTAAGCCCGCAGCCACTCCCCGCGGCCAGTCCAGCCGAGGCTAACGACCGGTTTGCGCTGCAGGCCGCTGCAAGGCACAACAGAGGATCGAGGACAGGTTACCCGCCAAATGCAATCGGCGCCCCCAGGGGAGCGCCGAAGCCAAGAGCGGATCTGCCAAGCGCCTGTGGCGCCCTGAACGATCAGTTGAAGCGGTAGCGCAGCGTGCCACGCACTTCGTGCAGCCAGTTGTTCTCCGAATGAACATTGGCGGGGAAGTCGGCACCATTGTCGAGATCGGCAATGTAAACGCCGCGATAGCCCACATCGGCAACGACGGCACCGAAGTCATAGCCGACGCCGACCATGCCGGCCGCCGCAAAGCTGGTGTTCTCGCCCGATGGAACCGGGAAGCCGTTGGAAGCCTCGATCGAGGATTCGTTGAAGGCCGCACCGGCACCTGCGCCGACATAACCAAAGGCGCCGCCGGCAGCGTTGTAGCCAAAGCCGTCGCCGCCCAGCGAGAAGTCGTAGTAAACGTTGGCCAGCGCGATGGTGGAGCGCAGCCCCAATTCGTAATCGCCGGCGTTGCCGGTGGCGATCAGGCCATCATTGGAAACATAGTCGACAGTCGCGTCAAAGCGCAGTCCGGTGCCCGTCTCGAAGCCGAGACCGGCGCCGACGCTGTAGCCGTAGCCGGCTTCATCAACGGAGAAGGTTTCTTCTTCGGGAGTGACACCGCAGATCACGCAGTCGATGCCATAGGCTTCCTTCGTCCAGAAGGCATTTCCCGCCGCGCTGCCGCGCAGATAGAACGAGCCCTGCACGCCGTAATCAACGTCCGGGATTTCGACAACAGGCGGGTATTCGGGGAAGTCGGCCGCCAGTGCGGGGCCGGCGATTGCAGTGGCTGCTGCCACCAGCACCGCAGCGGAAAGCATGCGCATGATCAAGAAGTCCTTCGGTTGCCACGACACCAGTCGATTGACGCCCAATATCGAACAACATTCTTAAAAGGCGCTTAACCCTGCGGCTTAACCCTAACGATTGGTGATTATCTATCGAAACAAGAACGCCGGCACGGAGCCGGCGTTCTGAACTCGGTTGCGACTGGCGTGTGGCCTAGGCGACTGCCTGAATGGCGGCCTCGATTTGCCCCACTGCCGAGGTGACCAGGGCAGCATCGTCAGCCTCGCCCATCACCCGGATCACCGGCTCGGTGCCCGACTCACGGATCACCAGCCGGCCCCCGCTCCCCAGCATTGCCTTGGCGTCGGCCACGGCCTGCATCACCTGCTTGTCCTCGAGCGGCTTGCCGGTCTTGAAGCGCACGCTGCGCAGCAGCTGCGGCACCTTCTCAAAGCGCGTGCACACTTCCGAAATCGGCAAGGAGCGCTGCTTGAGCACCGCGAGCAGCTGCAGGGCCGCGACCAGCCCATCGCCCGTGGTGGTGAAATCGGAAAGAATGATATGGCCGGACTGTTCACCGCCCACATTGAAGCCCTTCGTGCGCATGGCTTCAAGCACATATCGGTCACCCACCTGGGTGCGCTCAAGCGTCAGCCCCAGGGAGGTGAGATAACGTTCAAGCCCAAGATTGGACATCACAGTAGCGACGATCCCGCCGCCGGCCAGCATTTCCCGTTCCATCCAGCTCTGGGCGATCACCGCCATGAACTGGTCGCCATCCACCACCTGGCCCTTTTCATCGATGATGATGACTCGGTCCGCGTCGCCGTCCAGCGCAATGCCGATGTCGGCGCGCACTTCGCGCACCTTGGCTGCCACCGCTTCGGGTGCCGTGGAGCCCACCTTGTAGTTGATGTTGAAGCCATCAGGCTCGGCGCCAATGGTGAACACCTCAGCACCCAATTCCCAAAGGGCAATCGGCGCTACCTTGTAGGCCGCACCATTGGCGCAATCGAGCACGACGCGGAGGCCCGTCAGGTCGATATTCCGTGGCAGGGTGCGCTTGGCGTATTCGATATAGCGGGTGCGCGCTTCCTCATCGCGATGCGCCCGACCGATCTCGCGGCCATGGGCAAGGAACTGGCTCATGTCGCCGTCGATGAGGCTCTCGATCTCCGCTTCGACCTCGTCGCTGAGCTTATAGCCATCAGGCCGGAACAGCTTGATGCCGTTGTCGTCATAGGGATTGTGCGAGGCTGAAATCATCACGCCGAGATCGGCGCGCAGCGAGCGCGTCAGCATGGCAACGGCGGGTGTTGGCATTGGGCCCAGCAGATACACATCCATGCCCACGGCGGTGAAACCTGCGGTCAGGGCGTTCTCAATCATGTAGCCAGAGCGCCTGGTGTCCTTGCCGATCACCACGCGATTGCGGTGTTCCCCGCGCACGAATTTCTGGCCCGCAGCCATGCCCACCTTGAGCGCCAGCTCCGGGGTGAGCTTACTGCCATTGGCCAAACCGCGAATGCCATCAGTGCCGAAATATTTTCTGGCCATTGCTTTGCCCTGTCTGCGCGCTGTCATGCGCATAATTTATCGCACAACCGTTAAGGACGCTTTTCGGCGGAAAAGCGGTGACCGGCAATACATAAAAGGGCCGCCTCGCGGCGACCCTTGGTGTCAGTGTCAGCTATTGGGCTGAGGCTCCAGCCCGCCCTCAGGCGGCGCATCGGGCCGCTTCTTGGGGGACTTGCCGGCGGCGGGGACGCCCGACGCCTTGGGCGCGGATGGGCCGCTGTCGTCCGGACGAACCGGCTGGTGCCCATCCATCAGGGCCCGCAGTTCATCGCCGGTCAATGTTTCATATTCGAGCAGGGCCTGGGCCACCGCTTCAAACTGATCCACATGGTTGCGGATGATATCGCGGGCAGCCTGCTCGCCATCCTCGATCAGCTTGCGCACTTCCTGGTCGATCAGCTTGGCCGTGTCGTCCGACATATTGTTGGACTGGGTCATGGAATGACCGATGAACACTTCCTGCTCGCTCGACTTGTAGCGCACGCGGCCAAGCTTTTCGCTCATGCCCCACTCCATCACCATGGAACGAGCCAGGCTCGTCGCCATCTGGATGTCGCCCGAAGCACCCGAGGTCACTTTCTCGGGGCCGAACTTGTAAATCTCGGCTTCGCGGCCGCCAAACAGCATGGTCAGGCGTGCCAGGGCCTTTTCCCGGCTGAACGAATAACTGTCGCTTTCAGGCAGGGTCATCACCATGCCCAAGGCACGGCCACGCGGAATGATCGTTGCCTTGTGGATGGGGTCGATCCCGGCCACCTTGAGCGCAATGATCGCGTGCCCGGCTTCATGGTAAGCCGTAAGCTTCTTTTCGTCCTCGGACATGGCCATGGTGCGACGCTCGGCGCCCATCATGATCTTGTCCTTGGCGTCTTCGAACTCGGCATGGGTGACAAAGCGCTTGTTGCGCCGTGCCGCCATCAAAGCCGCCTCGTTGACGAGGTTCATCAGATCCGCACCCGAAAAGCCGGGCGTACCACGGGCCAGCACCTTGAGATCCACATCGGGAGCCAGCGGCACCTTGCGCACATGGACCTTGAGCACCTTTTCGCGCCCAGCGACATCAGGGTTCGGCACCACGACCTGGCGGTCAAAGCGACCGGGACGCAGCAGTGCGGGATCGAGCACATCGGGACGGTTGGTTGCAGCGATCAGGATGATGCCTTCATTGGCTTCAAAGCCGTCCATCTCGACCAGCAACTGGTTGAGCGTCTGCTCGCGCTCGTCGTTACCGCCACCAAGACCGGCGCCACGCTGGCGGCCGACGGCGTCGATTTCGTCGATGAAGATAATGCAAGGAGCGTTCTTCTTGGCCTGCTCGAACATGTCGCGCACGCGGCTGGCGCCAACGCCCACGAACATTTCCACGAAGTCGGAACCCGAAATGGTGAAGAAGGGCACATTGGCTTCGCCGGCGACCGAACGGGCCAGCAAGGTCTTACCGGTACCGGGAGGGCCAACCAGCAGCACGCCGCGCGGAATACGGCCGCCCAGGCGCTGGAACTTGCCAGGGTCGCGCAGGAATTCGACGATTTCCTCGAGGTCCTGCTTGGCTTCATCAACGCCAGCCACGTCCTCAAAGGTCACCTTGCCATGCGACTCGGTCAGCAGCTTGGCGCGCGACTTGCCAAAGCCCATCGCACCACCACGGCCACCGCCCTGCATCTGCCGGATAAAGAAGAACCACACGCCGATGATGACGATGAACGGGAGCCAGGAGCTCAGCAGCACTGACCAGAACGGGCTCGATTCGGGAGCGCGCGCCGTGATCGACACGCCCCGATCCTCGAGGCGGCTGATCACATCGGCGCCAGCCGGCATCACGGTTTCAAAGCGGGTGCCGTCATTGAGCACGCCCGAAACGACGTCATTGGTGATGGTCACGCTTTGCACGCGCCCGCCTTCAACGTCGGATACGAACTGGCTGTAGCTCTTGTCGGCAACCGAAATGGAGCGGGTGGAAGACTGGAAGACCTGGAACAGGCCCATCAGCATAAAAAGAATAACTAGCCAAATGGCAAAGTTGCGGAAGTTTCCGTTCATCAAACCTGTCCCGGAGAGACCGACGCAACCAAGCTGCCGGTGTTAGCGCCGAATGTATGATCGGCATTGGGGCGTTACAAGGGCACTGCTGCTAGCCTTGCGCCTCGTCGTCTAGTCATTTTGTCGCGACGGGTTAACGCCTCCCTCACGACAAAAGCGGCCAAACTTGCTCAGTCCACCAGCAGTTGCACGCGAATTCGCTCGTCGAACGACCACCCTCCCAGCGACAACACGCCACCCTGCGCATCCCTGACAATGGGTGCTGTGCGGATCGCTTCGGCGGGCGCTGTCACCTTGAAGCCCAGGAATTCCTCGAGCCGGTGCCGCGGCAGGTAATCGGACACGCCCGCGGTTAGGCCCGGCTCGTCCGAGCCATTGGTGATCAGGAACCGCTCGTCCCAGACGAGCTCGGTGCCGGGCGGCAGGGCCAGATCGGGCGGCAATACCCGGCCCGGCTCGCGCGCCACTGCGACGGCACCGTCCTTTTCGCGCACCACGCAACCCAGCAGTGTCGTCGCCTTGCCATGGGTGCCAGATGCCAGCGCCTGCTGCAGCCGTTCCACCTGCCCGAGAGCCCGCGGCTTCTGCCGTCCGCCCACAATGTTGAGTACCCGTCCCAGCACCCGCACCGCGAGGGCGGGGCTCAGCGCCAGCAGCGGCTCGCGCTCGATCCGCGCGGATCCAAAACCATCCAGCCGCACCATGGTTTGAAAGGCGCCATCGGCCATCTGGGCCAGCGCCCGATCGGCTTCCCCCATCCGCTCGGCAAACAAGGCGAGGGTTTCGCTATCGAGGCCCAGCGCTTCGAACTGCGGCATGGCCTTGCGCCAGCGCACCCGCTCGTAATGCTCGTCCTGGTTGGAGGGGTCTTGGGCGGGCACCAAACCGGCTTCGCCCACCACTTGGTGCAGCGCCTTGGGATCGAGCCCCAGCAAGGGCCGATGCACCCGCACCCCCTCCACAACCGCCATGTCAGCCATCCCGCGCAGCCCTTCAAGCCCGCTGCGATGGGCCAATCGCATCAGCACGGTTTCGGCTTGATCCAGTCGATGATGCGCCGTCAGCAGCACCTCAACACCGTCTTCAGCCATTGCCTGGCCCATCAACCGATAGCGCGCTGCCCGCGCCGCTTCCTGCAAGGCGGTTCGTGGCTTGTCGCCCGTCCAAACCAGACCGCGAGCCCGAACACCCAGTTGTTCGGCGACCCCGAGCACCATCGCCACCTCCGCCCCCGCTTCGGGGCGCAAGCCGTGATCAACGCAATAAACCTGCAAGCGCGGCGCCGCGGCACCGAGGCTTGCCGCCCAGCGCTGCGCCAGCAGCAGCAGCGCCAAACTGTCGGCACCGCCCGAAACCGCCAAACCAATGGCCCGCTCGCCGGCAACCGCCGCAAACAAGGCCTGCAATGTTGCTGGCTCGTCCAGCGGCGGAATTACGCGGGTGGGCATTCGGCCTTGGTCTTTTCCGCCGCGAGCCGCGCCGCAAAGGCGGGGGTCAGCGTCGTGTAGCGCCGCTCGATTTCCGCATAGGTCCGGCAGGCAGTTTCCCGCTCGTCGGCCCCGGCAAGCGAAACGCCGAGACGCAGCAACAGGTCGGGCGAACGCGGGCTGTCGGGCGCTTTCTGGAACGCGTCCAGCAACACTTCTGCAGCCTCGTCATAAGCCTCACGCTGGATCAGCGCTTCCCCCAGCCAGTTGGCGGCGTCCGTCGCCTGGGCATTGTCAGGATATAGCTCGATGAACTGGCTGAACTGGTCTTCGGCAAAGGCATAATCGCCGCGAACAATGGCTTCATAGCCGGCGGTGAACTGCGCATCCGCATCGGAATCCCCGGTAGCGGTGGCGTCCGGATCATAGCTCAAATCCAGCGGCTGGCCGGTGGCGAGGTCCACACTGCCACCCTGCCCCGTGCCGGCCAGCGGATCATCGGAAGTGCCAACGCTGCCATCATCAAAGGTCGGGTCGAACTCGGCCTCTCCCGGCAGCGGCTGCACGCCCTGTGGCGGAATTTCGGTCGAGGGAGCCGCGCTGCTTTGGGCAGGTGCTGAAGGCGCAGCGCCGTCAGTGCCAAGGCCCTGCAAGCGTGCGTTGGTTTCTTCCGCCTGCCGCTGGATCAGGGTCTGCATCTGCGTCAGCTGAAAAGTCAGCCCTTCGATCTGTCCGTTGAGCGAGCGCACCTGCTCTTCCAACTGCTGCACCCGTACTGCCAATTGGGCGGTATCGGCCGCTTGCGCCACGTGCACCCGAGTTGGCTGCGCATTGGTGAGCGTCAGCCCGCCCAACTCAGCCGGTGGAAAGGCTTGCGCCTCGGCCCGGCTCTGCAGGCTCGTGCCCAGCAGCAGCGCACAGGCCGCTGCCAGGGCAGTGCGGCCCTTGGATTGCAACAGGGGGATCTTCAATGGGGAGCCTCCGGTGTGTTCTCTGCGTCGCTTGGTGCCGACATGGTGATCGAGGCAAAGCGAGTAAAGGCCAACTTTGGTGAAAACAAAGCGCCGGAGCCACAAAGGGCGTCCGGCGCTTCTGGATGCCGGCCGGGGCCGGGTCATTTGGGCCTGGTGAACCAGGCCCGCTACTTATTGAACGACGGTGACCGCGCGGCGGTTCTGGCTCCAGCAGGAGATGTCGTTACAGATCGCGACGGGGCGCTCCTTGCCGAACGACTTGGAGGTAATGCGCTGGGCATTGACGCCACGCGACACGAGATAGTTCACCACCACGGAAGCGCGGCGTGCGCCCAGGGCGATGTTGTATTCGCGGGTGCCGCGCTCGTCGGCATGGCCTTCGATCATGATGCGGTAGTTGCTGTACTGGTTGAGCCAGGCGGCCTGCTTGTCGAGGGTCGCGGCGGCCTCGGTAGTCAGCGACGAAGAGTCGGTTTCAAAGAACACGCGGTCGCCAACGGAAACCAGGAATTCCTGCTGGCTGCCCGGCGCGCCGCCGCCCGGGCCGAGATTGCCCACGCCGGTCATCATTGCGTTATCGGGCGTACGCGAACACGCCGCTATCGCGACGACGAAAAGCAGCATTGCGGCGGCGCGCAACGCGGTGGTGATCGGTGCAAGGGACAGCATCCGGAAAAAGCTCCTGAAAGGCAATAATTCTAGGTACGGCATTTACCGTGCTTATTCTTAAGGCCGGGTTCCAAGTCGTGGTTAATTGAAGCTTAACGGGGCACCAATGTGGCGGAAACGCGGGCTTTTTCCGGCTGCGGCATTCCTGCCACAGCCCTTGATGACTTGATAGTATGGTTAAACGCGCCGGGGCTCTGCTGTCCCGTACGCAGGGTAGAAAGCTTGCGCCTTAGCTGCGCAGCCCGGACCAGGCAGGATCGGACGCATAGCTTTCGGTGGGGATGGTCTGGAGGTTGCGGCCCCAGATATCGACGCTCTGCAGCTTGGGGCCGTCATTGCCACCGGGATCTTGGAAGAACATGATCACGCGGCCATTGGGCGCCCAGGTCGGTCCTTCCGCATGGAAGGTTGAATGCAGCATGCGCTCGCCCGAACCATCGGGGTTCATGATGCCGATATTGAACTGCCCGCCCGACTGGCGCGTAAAGGCGATCAGATCGCCCTTGGGTGACCAGACGGGCGTCGAGTACAAGCCCTGACCATAGGAAATGCGCTGCGGATTACCCCCGCCCGAGCTCATCATGTAGATTTGGGGCGAACCGCCGCGATCGCTTTCAAACACGATCCGGCTGCCATCGGGCGAATAGGATGGACCCGTATCGATCGCCGCGCCCGAGGTGAGCTGCACCGGCTGGCCGCCACTCGTGCTCACGGCATAGATATTGGTTGCTCCACCCTGCTCCACGGAAAACGCCACCGTGCCGCCATCGGGTGAGAACCGGGGCGCAAAGGTCATGGCACCTAGCGAAGCCAGCCGCTGCTGCCGCCCGCTCGACAGCTGCAGCAGATAGACCTGCGGATTGCCGTCCTCGAAGTTGAGGTAAGTGATAAGGTCGTTATTGGCCGAGATGCGCGGCGTCAGCGCCAGCGTGCGCCCATCGGTCAGGTACTGCGGATTGGCACCATCCTGGTCCATGATCGCGAGGCGCTTGACCCTGTTCGCCTTGGGACCGCTTTCGGCCACATAAACCACGCGGGTATCGAAATAGCCGCTGCCACCGGTCAGCGCCTCATAGATGGCGTCCGAAATGATATGGGCGACGCGTCGCGCGCTGTTGGGATCGGTGTTGTAGCTCTTGCCCACCACCTGGGCGCCCTGCTGGGTGTCCCACACGCGCACCGAAGACGCGATCTGGCCGCCGCGGTCCACCGCACCCATGACGAGCGCGGTCACATTGGCCGTGCGCCAGGTGTTGAAATCGGGCGTGGCATTGACGTCCCCGACCTGAACCGGCAACGACGCCGGATCGAGCGGCAGGAACAAGCCCGAGCGGCGCAGATTGGCGCGCACGATCTCGGCCGTTTCGCGCCCAAAGCTTGGGTCCGAGGAGGCAAAATCTGGGATGGCGATCGGCAGTGGCTGGAAATTGGCGCCCTCGACCGTGATGTTGAGCTGTGCCTGGGCAGTGCTGGCGGTGGCGAGGGCCAGCCCGCCGGCAACGCCGAGCTTGAGGGCGCTGCGCCGGGTTAAACGGGTCATTTCAGTCTCCATTCATGCCATTCACCGGCATCTTGCCGGGGAAAGGCGCGCTTCAAGGACGTCACGGACGCAACGTGACATTGATATTCTGCCATTGGTCATAGGAAGCCGCCGACAACATGCTGTAGGGCCCGCAGCCTGCCACGGCGCTCACGGCCTTCTGGGCAATGGTGATCGCTTCAGGCTGCTCGCTAACCGAAACAATTCGAGGCACATCCGCCAGCGAGCCATCCTGATTCAACCGCATATTGACCACCACCTGCGCGCTGCTGATCTGCTCATTGGGGAGCAGGTTCCAGCATTGCTTGATTTTGGCGACCAGCGCACCGATTTCGGTCTGGCTCAGCGTCGCCGAGGTTCCACTAGTGTCGCCCAGCGTCGGTGAACCGCCGCTACCGGTGGTGGCGCCGGTGGAAGTATCCTTGTTGATGATGGCCGAAATATCATCGGCCAGCGAAGCATCGAGTTGCTCGCCCGCTTGCTGCTTTTCGGCTGCCTGCGCCGCAGCCTGGCGCTTGCGCTCGGCTTCGGCTTCCGCTTTGGCCTTGGCATCGGCTTCGGACTTGGCCTTGGCTTCCGCCACGCGCTTGCGTTCTTCTTCCTCGCGCTTCTTGCGCTCTGCTTCGGCGGCCGCAAACTGCTGGCGCTTCTGCTCTAGATTGGTTGGACGGGATGCAGGCACCGGCGCCGCGACTGCCGACTCGGCAGGCTCAGGCGTGGGTTCGGGCTCCGGGGTGGGCTCGGGCGTCGGCTCGGGTGCAGGTTCTGGCTCAGGCGCGGGTTCTGGCGTCGGCGCGGGTTCTGGCGTCGGCGCGGGTTCTGGCGTCGGCTCCGGCTCTGGCTCAGGAGTTGGCACCGGCTCGGGCGGCGTCGGCCGCGTCGCGGGCGTCGGCGGCACCGGCGCTGGCGTTGGCTCGGGCTCCGGCAGCGGTTCGGGCTCCGGCTCAGGCAGAGGTTCTGGCTCGGGCTCTGGTGCGGGCGCCGGGGTCGGTTCGGGCACGGGCTCGGGTTCAGGCTCCGGTTCCGGTGCAGTCTCGGGTTGAGGCGCCGAATTGGTCACCGGCATCGGCACCGGCCGATCAGCCTCTTGCGGCGTCGGCTGGTCTTCTTGCGTATTCCCAGTTGGCTGCGCGACCTCGGCAGGTTCATCGGATTCCACCACGGCTGGCGTGTCGGTTTCCACCACCGTGCTGTTGAGCGAGCCCATGCGGATCGCCGCAAAATCGCTGATGGGGACGAGGTCCACGGCGATGGCGTCTTCCACCACGGTCATGGGCTCGGCCATGCCGAGATTGACCAGGCCAATCGTCAGCACGGCAAGATGGGCAGCGATGGAAGCGACAAGACCGGTGCGCATTGGCCCGACTAATTTTCCTGTTGCGTGATAAGGCCGATCTTGGTGTAGCCACCAGCCGACAGCAGCCCCATGACCCGCATCACCGCGCCGTAATTGGCGGTGGTGTCCCCCCGAAGAAAGATACGATCCTCGGTGCCATTGACGGCCTGCTGCGACACCGTCGCGACGAGGTCGGCTTCACTGACGGGATCCTCACCCACAAAGATGGCGCCCTCGGGCGTGACTGCCACGGTGATTGGCTGGGTCTGGCTCGACAGCTCGCCGGCAGCCGTACGCGGCAGGTCGATTGGTACGCCAGCCGTCATCATCGGTGCTGCCACCATGAAGATGATCAGCAGCACCAGCATCACGTCCACCATCGGCGTGATGTTGATTTCGCTCATCACCGCTTTCTTGCGGCCACGGCGACGACGACCGCCGCCTCCGCCACCCGATGCTACGCCCATGCCCATGTCAGCGGCTCCGCGCTTCGAGTTGGCGGCTCAGAATGGTCGAGAACTCGTCGGCAAAGCCTTCGAGCCGCCCGATCATCTTGCCCGCATCAGCGGAAAGCTTGTTGTAGGCGATAACCGCGGGAATAGCGGCCACGAGGCCAATGGCCGTTGCAAACAGCGCCTCGGCAATCGGGCCGGCCACAACAGCCAGATTGGTATTTGAGGACGCGGCAATGGCGGTGAACGCATTCATGATGCCCCACACCGTGCCGAACAGGCCGATAAAGGGGCCGGCGGAGCCAACAGTGGCCAAAAAGCCGAGCCGCTTTTCGAGGTTCTCGCTTTCGCGCGAAATGGCGACGTCGAGCACCTTGTCGAGTCGCTGCTGCATGCCGACAAAGGAAGCCGCGTTCTGCTCGTGGCTGCGCTTCCATTCCTTCATGGCGGCAACAAACACGGCGCCCAGCCCACCCGAGGTGCGCTCGGACTGCTGCTGATAGAGCTCCTCCAGCGATTGCCCCGACCAGAAAGTGCGCTCGAAGCGGTTCATCTCCGCCTGCATGCGGCGATAAGTGAGGGTCTTGTCGATGATAATGGCCCAGCACCAGACCGAGGCCGCAAGCAAGCCCAGCATCACTGACTTCACGATCCAGTCGGCCGCCCAGAACAGGCCCCAAATAGATAAGTCCGTGTGCGGCGCTACTGCGCCCACCGCATCCATGGCTTCCATGTCGTGATCCTTCTGGCTGGCCTCTTGCTGCCGGCCCGTGCACCCGTGGCGATGGGGCCCAAATCTGTCAAAATTAAGAGAAAAGCCTTGCCTAACGGAGCGTTGAGAGCACCGGTGCAAGTACTACTCTTTCTGTGACTCGATTATGGTCAAGAAGAGGTTAACAAACCGCCCACCGCCGACATGCGACGCCACGCCGCGCTAATCGGCCAGGGCGCGCAGTGCTGCCGGCAGCCGTGTCGGCTTGCCGCCCATGTTGATCGCCACCACGACGACCTGGGCATCGACCAGCAGTTCGGCGGCGCGCCACACGCCTTGGCTCAACTGCAGGCGCGCGCCGCTTGCCCCTGCCACCAGCGTTTCCACCCGCAGCACATCATCGATGTGCGCGGCCGCCCGGAAGTCGAGCTGCATGCTGCGTACGGCAAAGGCAAGCCCTTCCCGGCCCAGTTCGGCATGGTGGATGCCTTGCGCCCGCAGCAACTCGGTGCGCGCCCGCTCCATGAACTTGAGGTAAGCGGCATGGTACACATTGCCGGAGAAATCGGTGTCCTCATAATAGACCCGAACAGCAAAAACATGCGGCTCAGCCATGGCGCAACCGGCTGATCTGGCGGATCTTCCGGCTCACGGCTCCTCGGGCTCCTCGAACAAGGTTGCTTGCGTCCCGATAAAGCCCTGCGGCACGGTTTTGCCCAGGTGCTGGAATGCCGTGCCCGTCAGCATTCGCCCCCGAGAGGTGCGCTGGATGAAACCTTGTTGGATCAGATAAGGCTCGACAATCTCCTCGATCGCGTCACGCGGCTCGCTCAGCGCAGCCGCAATGGTCTCGATCCCTACGGGCCCCCCGCCATAGAAGTCGGCAATCATCGTCAGATAGCGCCGATCCAGCTGATCGAGCCCGCGGGCATCCACATCGAGCCGCAACAAGGCCTTGTCGGCAATGGCCCGCGTGATCTCGCTCGAGCCCTCGACCAGCGCAAAATCCGTTACCCGCCGCAACAGCCGGCCGGCAATGCGGGGTGTCCCGCGCGAGCGGCGCGCGATTTCCAGCGCCCCATCGGGCGCCATCGGCGTGCCCAACAGCCGGGCGCCGCGCTGCACGATCTGCACCAGCTCTTCGGGCGTATAGAAATTAAGGCGCACGGGAATGCCGAAGCGATCCCGCAGCGGCGTGGTCAACAAGCCCGCGCGCGTCGTCGCGCCCACCAGCGTAAACCGCGCCAGATCGATCCGTACCGAGCGTGCCGCCGGCCCCTCCCCGATGATCAGGTCAAGCTGGAAATCCTCCATCGCGGGATACAACACCTCCTCGATCGCGGGATTGAGCCGATGGATCTCGTCGATAAACAGCACATCGCGATCTTCGAGATTGGTCAGGAGTGCCGCCAGATCCCCGGCCTTGGCGATCACCGGGCCCGAAGTCGCGCGAAAACCCACCCCAAGCTCGCGCGAGATGATCTGCGCCAGCGTGGTCTTGCCCAGCCCTGGTGGGCCAACGAACAACACATGGTCGAGCGCCGCACCGCGCTTCTTGGCGGCCTCGATGAACACCTCAAGATTGGCACGCGCCGCCGCCTGCCCGACAAATTCCGAAAAGCCGGACGGGCGCAGTGCCACATCCAGTGGCTCATCGCGCCCGGCAACGGGAGAAGTAAGATCGGTCAAACGGATGCCCTGACTTGCGTTAGCGGGAGCACCATGGCTGTCTCCAACATCATGTTCGCCGGCTCAGCGCTGGCGGCGGAGCGGCTCGGAAAGACCATCACTGGCTCAACTCGCGCAGGCCCAGCCGGATCAGCTTTTCGGTCGCGGTATCATCCCCCTCACGGGCCACAACCCGCGCCAGGGCGGCGGAAGCTTGCGCCCCCGAATACCCCAGATTGACCAAAGCGGAAACTGCATCGGCTACATTCCCGCTAGCTGTTCCCTCGCCTAAGGCGGTCTGCAGCCCGAGCGTGCCCGCGTCAATGCCCCCGCCCTGCGGCGCCTTGCCCTTGAGCTCGGTCACCAATCGCAACGCCAGCTTGGGCCCAACCCCATTGGCCCGCCCGATCATCGCCTTGTCACCTAGTGCAATAGCGCTCGACAATTCCGATGGTGACAGGGCGGACAGGATCCCAAGCGCCACCCGCGCGCCAACGCCCTGCACGGTCATGAGGAGGTTGAACCAGCCCTTTTCGGCTTCGCTGCCAAAGCCATAAAGCCGGATCATGTCTTCGCGCACCACGGTTTCGATAAACACCACGGTTGCTTCCCCGACCCGCGGCAATCCCTGCAAAGTGCGCGACGAGCAAAAAGCCTCGTAGCAGACCCCCCCCACATCGATGAGCACATGATCATCGCCAAAGCTGTCGACGGCACCCTTGAGCTTGCCGATCATGCGCTCATCCGTGCCCGTTGCGCCGCAACCCGGTGATGGGCATGGCAAATGGCGATGGCGAGCGCGTCGGCCGCGTCGGCGCCCTTGATCTTGGCCGTAGGCAGCAAGGTCTTGACCATCAGCGCCACCTGTTCCTTCTCCGCATGCCCGGTGCCCACGATCGATTTCTTCACGAGATTGGTGGCATATTCCGCCACCGGAATGCCGCGATGGGCCGGCGTCATCAGCGCCACCCCCCTCGCCTGTCCCAGGATCAGCGCCGAGCGCGGTCCCGAGTTCACGAAGGTTTCTTCCACCGCCGCCTCATCGGGCGCAAACCGCTCCAGCAGGTCCAGCAACTCCGTAAAAAGGATCGCGAGGCGCTGCGCCAATTCGCCTTCCGTGGGCGGAGTGACCGTGCCGCAGGCGATGAATTGCAGCTTATTGCCCTGGGTTTCGATTACCCCCCAACCGCAGCGCCGCAGTCCTGGATCGATGCCGATGATTCGCACTGGTGGTGTCATGTTTCACCCATACCTGAAGGCGCTTCTCCTACCAAGCAGAAGTGAACAAAGCAGCAACGGAGCCCTGTGGAAGAAGCGACACGCGTAAAATTCCACCCATTGCACAAACCCCATTTTCAAGAAGCGCCTTCTAGGTTCGGCAATGTTCATGAAGGGGCATTAACTTATGAGCTGTGACCTGGTTTGCTGCGCCCCTTTGGCGCCGCGACGCTTCTGTGCATTGCCGCGCCTGACCGCGTTATCCCGCCCTGGGCACTCGCTCGCGTCTGCGCTCACCACCTATGGGCAGCGCCCGGAAAGGTGGGTAGCCAATGGCTAGCCCTTGTCAGGATAGCATCGGGGGGAGCGGCTCACGTACCTGGTCGAGCGTCACCCGCTGGACCGTGTTCGGCACCTTGGGCTGCGTCCTGGTTTCCGTCGGGTTCAATGCCCTGCTATTTGAAAATCTAGGTGGTGCAGCGCTGCAACGGGCGATGATCAGCGCTACGGTGCTACCCATCTTCCTGGGCGTGCCGCTGCTTTTTCTCCTGAGCTTGCGGCTGCGGCGCCTTGCCATTGCTAATCGCCGGCTCGGCATGGTCGCCCGCACGGACAGCCTCACCTCTTGTCTGAATCGCGGCGCCTTCACCGCCCAGGTGACGACGCAGTTGGCGCGCGCCGGCAGCACCCCGGGCGGTGCCTTGCTGGTGATCGACGCCGACAACTTCAAATCCATCAACGATCGGTTCGGCCACGATGCCGGCGACCTTGCCCTGACGGTGATCGCCCGGGCGATCCGCTCGGTGCTGCGGGCGGGAGATCTGGTGGGGCGGATGGGCGGCGAGGAATTTGGCGTGTTCCTGCCGGGCGTCGATGCCGACATCACTCGCGCTATTGCCGAACGCATCCGCAGCGCGGTCAATGAAGCTGAATTTGTGCCGCGCGGCACCGTACAAGCCCTGTCCGTCAGCATTGGTGGCGCCGTGTTCGGCAGCGCCATCGGTTTTTCCGAATTGTTCCGGATTGCCGATCAGCGCCTTTATGACGCCAAGCAAACCGGCCGCAATCGCGTGACGATCGTCGCGGCCGATCAGTTCTTTCCCCAGGCCCTGCAAAGCGCCTGAGGAACCTTGTCGAGGCTTAGTCGGCCAGCTTGGCCATGTCCTCGTCGCTCATCTCGAAGTTCGAATAAACATTCTGCACGTCATCGTCTTCTTCGAGCGTAGCGATCAACTTCATCAGCGTCGCGCCCTTGTCGGCATCGATGGGGGTATTGGTCTGCGGCTTCCACACGGCCTTGACTGATTCTGCTTCGCCCAGTGCCTTTTCCAGCGCGGCGGCGACTTCCACCATCGCCTCAAAGCTCGTGTAGATATAGTGGCCCTCTTCGTCGCTTTCGACGTCATCGGCGCCTGCCTCGATGGCGGCTTCCATGATCTCATCGGCACTGCCGGCGCTTGCCGGATAGGTGATCTCGCCAACCTTGTCGAACATGAACCCGACCGAGTTGGTTTCCCCCATCGCGCCACCATTCTTGGAGAAGTAGGAGCGCACATTGGAGGCGGTGCGATTGCGATTGTCGGTCAGCGTTTCCACGATGATCGCGACGCCACCTGGGCCATAGCCCTCGTAGCGGATTTCGTCATAGTTCTCGCCGTCGCTGCCGATCGCCTTCTTGATAGCGCGATCGATGTTGTCCTTGGGCATGGACTGGGCGCGCGCATTGGTCACCGCCAGGCGCAACCGGGAATTGAAAGCCGGATCGGGCATTCCCATCTTGGCGGCCACCGTGATTTCGCGCGCCAGCTTGGAAAAGACCTTGGAACGCACCGCATCGCTTTTGCCTTTGCGGTGCATGATGTTCTTGGCATGTGAATGGCCGGCCATCGGTCAGTCCTTGGGGTGTGGTGTTGTTGTGGTGGCGCGTTATAGGCAAGCCCGGCGCGAATGTGAAGCGGGCTAGAACTCGGGCAACGCCTGCGCCAAGACCCCGCCCACCCGCACCGGCAGCACCTTGACCGCCAGGCCCGTGCGCGGATCGGTTTCCACCGCCACGCCGCACAAGGTCGCTTCCCCTTCGGCTGGCGTGAACCGGCCATTGGCAATGCCGGTGAGGAACCGGTTCAGCGGCTCGTCGGGGTCCACCCCGATCACCGAGTCGTAGTCCCCGCACATGCCCGCATCCGCCAGCAGCGCCGTGCCGCCCTTGAGAATGCGCAAGTCAGCCGTCGGAATATGGGTGTGGGTGCCGACGACCAGGCTCGCCCGCCCGTCGAGGAAATGCCCCATGCCCTGGATTTCTGAGGTCGCTTCGGTGTGAAAATCCACAATAATTGCGTCGGCCTGCTCGCCCAGCGGACAGGCGGCAATCGCCGCTTCTACCGCCCGGAACGGATCATCGGCGGGCCCCATGAACACGCGCCCGAGCGCGTTGATCACGAGCACCCGATGCCCGTTGCGGCCCTCGACAAACATCGCCCCGCGACCGGGGGTGCCTGGCGCCATGTTGATGGGCCGCACCAGCGTCGTTTCCCGCTCGATAAACGAGATGGTGTCGCGCTGGTCGAACGCATGGTCGCCCAGGGTCACGATATCGGCGCCCGCCGCCCGGATGCCGTTGAAATGCGGCTCGGTCAGCCCGCGCCCATGGCTGGCATTTTCCCCGTTCACCACCACAAAATCAAAGCCGTAGCGCTCGATCAATCCGGGCAGGCGATCGGCAATTCCCTCGCGGCCTGCACGGCCCACGACGTCGCCCAAGAATAGAAATTTCATTATCTGCCGCCGAACTGTCGAATGCCGGTTTCCGTTATCACAGCGTCCAGCGCAATGTCATGCTCGTCCCGGGGAATGGCGTCAAACTCTTGCGCGCTGTAAGCCAGGCCGACCATCAGCGGCCGCCCTTCGCGCTCGGCAAAGCTGCGGTCATAATAACCACCGCCATAGCCCAGCCGGGTGCCCAGCCGGTCAAAGCCCAGGAGAGGCACCAGCACCAGGTCCGGGTGGGCGTGAGGCGCAAGTTCGGAGGGAGCGAGCGTGCCGAACCCCGCCGGGTAAAGCGGTGCGTCCGGCTCCCACACTCGCATCTGCAGCGGGCCGTGCGGCCGGACTATCGCCGGCAACACCACGGTGCGGGCATCATCGAGCAAGCGCAGCAAAATTGGCCGGCAATCCAGCTCATCCACCAGCGGCCAATAGCCCGCGATCACCTGGGCGAGCCCGAACCGAGGCTCGGAAAAAAACAGCTGGGTAACACTCTCGGCCGCCTGGGCCCGCTCACCGGCGGGGAGCGCCGCCCGGCGGGCCTTTGCCGATTGTCGCAAGCTCGCCTTGGTGTCTTCGTTACGCTCAACAACCATAAGGCGCTTTATTGCCTGTCGCGAAAATAAGGTGCCACCCTGGCCGTGGGATAGGCGATCCCGGGAACCTACTTACGTAGGTGGGCGCCGTATGTCCGAGCCCACGGGCCCGGTCAGGGACAGCTCCCTTTAGGATCGATAAGGCCCCGGGGATATTGGTATCCAACACGCACCGGGCAGCGCTCGACATATAGGCCTTTCGCAGGCGGGTGCAAAGGGCCGCGCAGCACAAAATCTGGCAAATCGCGGCGGGCCAATTAACCCGCTATATGTCGACCAATCCGATGGCGTCTTGGATCCTGCCGCCCTTTAACTCATTCTAGCCCTGCGCAGCCCTCTGGCGGTGTGCATTCTGGGGCCGCTCGGGACATGAACTTGGTGAAGTCTTTGCCGACATGGCGATCGAAATCCCTGGCGTGGCTGACAGCGCTGCTCCTGATGGTGCTCGCGCAGCCCGCCGCCCTTGGCGTGGAAACCGGGTCCGCCGCGGCGTCCGCCAATCCAGAGGAGCCCGAGGAGCCCGCCCGCTCCTGCTTCACCCTCAATGACGAGGCGGTTTGCATCGCTGCAACCAGCTATGTCGCCGATGTCTGCAGCGCCATTTCCCGCTTTTCCAACCATTACGAGATTCCCGAAGCGTTTCTTGCCCGCCTGATCTGGCAGGAAAGCCGCTTCGATCCGCAAGCCATCAGCCCCGCCGGAGCGCAGGGCATTGCCCAGTTCATGCCGGGCACCGCCCGCCTGCGCGCACTCGACAACCCCTTCGACCCCGCCCAGGCGCTGGCCCGTTCGGCCGAATATCTGGGCTTCCTGCAGGAAAAATTCGGCAATCTTGGCCTTGCCGCTGCGGCTTACAACGGTGGCGAAGCCCGCCTCTCCCGCTATCTCGCCGGCACCGGCGGGCTACCAGCCGAAACGCGCAACTATGTCTCGGTAATCACCGGCCGCCCCGCCGATTACTGGCGCAACGATGCGCCCGAGCCGGTGGACTTCACCCTCGAGCCCGAAAGCCCCTTCCTCGATTCCTGCCTCGACATGGCCTCGGCCGTCAAAATTCCCAACCTGGATACCACCAACGCCGCCTGGCAGCCCTGGGGCGTGTTGATCGCCCAGCACAACACCAGCGAAGTCGCCCGCAACCGCTTCGATACCGCTCAAAGCAAATTTTCCAACGTGCTGGGTGAGGAAAAGCTGCTGCTGATCACGGTGCGCAATCCCAATTTTGGGCGTCAATTGCGCTTTTCGGCCATGGTAGGCCGCCCTACCCGGCAGGAAGCCAACGCCCTATGCGAGCGCTTGATGGCTGCCGGAGGCAACTGCATCGTCCAGAAAAACGGCTCCTGAACTTATTTCTGGGGGCCGACCGCCGTTTCGTCCAACACCCCGGCGACAATTTCGAGCGAGCGCGCGGCCTGCTCGAGCTTGCCGGCAAAGCGCTGCTCGAGCGCATCCATTTCCCCGGCGATCTGCTGGCCGGCGGCGCTCAACTGCTCGATTTCAGCCTGCAGCGCCGCTATGCGCTTTTCGGCTTCCGCCAGTTCATCGACCACGGCGATCCCGGCCATCACCGTCAGACGCGTATCCCCGATTTCCCCGACCACGCCCTTGATCGCATCCACCTCCCCATCAAAGCGCTTGGCCAAGCCAATCAGGTGCTTTTGCTGGCCTTCTTCGCACGCCATTCGATAGCGGCGGCCATTGATCTCGACATTGACTTCAGGCATCGCCTACTCCGCTTTGGCCAGCACTTCGCGCACGGTTTCCATGGCCGCCACCAGCCGACGCGACACCTCATGGGCGCTGTCGTCGAGGCGCTTGGCCTTGGCCGCGGTCTTGTCCAGCTCGCTTGCCAGCCGCGCCCGCTCAGTTACCAGCCGCTGCGTATCGACCTCGATGCGGTTGAGCCGCTGCATGCGCTGCTGCAGATTGGCCGAACTGGTTTCGAGTCGCGCCAAGGCACGATCAAATCGCGCTACTGCCGCGCTGATCCCGTCTTGAAGTTCGCTCTCACTCATCGCCAACAACACTTTCTGCGACCGATCATTCCAGCCCCTGCAGGGTGCCCCAGCGCCCTGTCTAATGCAACGGCCTTCCCACCCACGGCAATTGACAGGGTGGTCGAACCTGTTATGCCTCGAACCCGCCTCGGGACGCTGGCAAAAGCGGTCTTGCGTCCCGCCTTTTGTGCCACCGAAACGAGCGGACAATGACCAATACACCCCAGCAGAACGATCTGGCTAACGCCATCCGCTCCCTTTCAATGGATGCGGTGGAAAAAGCCAATTCCGGCCATCCCGGCCTGCCCATGGGCTGCGCGGATATTGCCACCGTGCTGTTCACCAAGATCATGAAGTTCGATCCCACCGATCACAAATGGCCTGATCGTGACCGTTTTGTGTTGTCGGCCGGCCACGGCTCCATGCTGCTCTACTCGGTGCTGTACCTGACCGGTTATCCGGACATGACCATCGAGGAAATCAAGAATTTCCGCCAGTTGGGCTCCAAGACCGCTGGCCACCCCGAATATCATTTCGCCCCAGGCATCGAAACCACCACTGGCCCGCTCGGCCAGGGCGTGGGCAATGCCGTCGGCATGGCCATCGCAGAGGCCAAGCTCGCTGCCGAGTTCGGCGAAAGCGTGATGAACCACTACACCTATGTGCTTGCTGGTGACGGTTGTCTGATGGAAGGCATCTCCCAGGAAGCCATTACCCTCGCCGGTCACCTCAAGCTCAACAAGCTGGTGCTGATCTGGGACAACAACGGCATCACCATTGACGGCAAGGTTTCCAACGCGGACTCCACCGACCAGCTGGCCCGCTTCCAGGCCTCGGGCTGGAACACGGTGGCCGTTGATGGCCATGACCAGGACGCCATCGAAGCGGCGCTGCGCGACGCCCGCAACAGCGACAAGCCCACCATGATCGCGGCCAAGACCACGATCGGCTTTGGCGCGCCCAAAAAGGCGGGCTCGGAAAAGGTGCACGGCTCCCCGCTGGGCGCCGAGGAACTGGCCGGTGCCAAGGCCGCGCTCGGCATTGACTACCCCGCCTTTGAAATCCCCGCCGCCACCCTCGACGCCTGGCGCGCCGCCGGCGCTCGCGGTGCCCAGGCCCGCGCCGCCTGGGCCGAGCGGTTCGCGGCTCTGCCTGCTGACCAGCGCTCGGAGTTCGACCGCCGCTTCCGTGGCGATCTGCCCGAGGGCTATGCCAAGGTCGTCAGCGACTACAAGCGCAAGCTCACCGAAGAAAAACCCAAGGTTGCAACCCGCAAGTCGAGCCAGATGGCGCTCGAAGTCATCAACGGCGTCGTTCCCGAAACCCTGGGCGGCTCGGCCGATCTCACCGGCTCCAACCTCACCAACACCACCCAGACTCTGCCCTTCACCGACACCGACCGCCTCGGCCGCTACATGCGCTATGGCATTCGCGAGCACGGCATGGCGGCGGCCATGAACGGCATTGCGCTGCATGGGGGCCTCATCCCTTATGGGGGCACCTTCCTCGTCTTCAGCGATTACGCTCGTCCATCCATTCGCCTGTCGGCGCTGATGACCCAGCGCGTCATCTATGTGATGACCCACGACTCCATCGGCCTGGGTGAAGACGGCCCCACCCACCAGCCCATCGAGCATCTCGCCGCCCTGCGTGCCATTCCGAACCTCCTCGTCTTCCGTCCGGCCGATGCCGTGGAAGCGCTGGAATGCTGGCAGCTCGCGGTGGAAATCAAGGACGCGCCGTCGCTCCTGGCCCTGTCGCGTCAAAATCTGCCCACGGTGCGCACCGAGTTCACCGAGGAAAACCGCTCCGCCAAGGGCGCCTATACCCTCGCCGGCGATGCCGACGCCCAGGCCGTGATCTTCGCCACCGGCTCGGAAGTCGAAATAGCGCTGGCCGGCAAGAAGCTGCTCGACGAGCAGGGCATTTCCGCTCGCGTCGTGTCCGTGCCCTGCATGGAGCTCTTTGCCGCCCAGGATGAAGCCTACCAGAACGAGATCATCGGCTCGGCCAAAGCCCGCGTCGCGGTGGAAGCGGGCATCAGCCTCTCCTGGGGCACCTTGCTTGGTCCTAAGGGCAAGTTCATCGGCCTGCATGCCTTTGGCGCTTCGGGCCCGATCGACAAACTCTACGAATACTTCGGCATCACGCCTCAAGGTATTGTTGAAGCGGTAACCGAGCAGCTGTAAGAGAACCCACCTCCCCTTTTCCCTTCCTCCTCAAGGAGTGCCTCCCATGGCAGTTCGCGTCGCCATCAATGGCTTTGGTCGTATTGGCCGCAACATCCTGCGCGCCATCATCGAGTCGGGCCGCACCGATATCGAAGTGGTCGCCATCAACGATCTGGGTCCGGTGGAAACCAATGCCCACCTCATCCGCTTCGACAGCGTACATGGCCGCTTTCCCGGCACCGTGACCGTGGCCGGCGACACCATCGATGTGGGCCGCGGCCCCATCAAGGTGACCGCCGTCAAGAACCCGGCCGAACTGCCCCACCGCGAGATGAACATCGACATCGTGCTCGAATGCACGGGCATCTTCACCTCCAAGGAAAAGGCGTCGGCCCACCTGCAGGCCGGCGCCAAGAAGGTGCTGGTGTCCGCACCTGCTGAAGGCGCTGACCTAACCGTGGTTTACGGCATCAACCATCAGCAGCTGACCAAGGATCACGTGGTCGTTTCCAACGCCTCGTGCACCACCAACTGCCTCGCGCCGCTCGCCTATGTGTTGCACAAGGAATTCGGCATCGAAAAGGGGATGATGACCACCATCCATTCCTATACCGGTGACCAGCCGACCCTCGACACCATGCACAAGGATCTCTATCGCGGCCGCGCTGCGGCCCTGTCGCAGATCCCGACCTCGACCGGCGCCGCCAAGGCCATCGGCCTCGTCCTGCCCGAACTCAAGGGCAAGCTCGACGGCGTCTCGATCCGCGTGCCGACCCCCAACGTGTCCTGCGTCGATTTCAAGTTCATCTCCTCGCGCAATGTCACGGCCCAGGAAGTCAACGACGCGATCAAGCGCTACGCCGATGGCGAGCTCAAGAACGTGCTGGGCTATACCGATCAGCCCAATGTCTCGATCGACTTCAACCACGACCCCCACTCCTCCACCATGGCGCTCGAGCAGACCAAGGTGATGGACGGCAATTTCGTTTCGGTCCTGTCCTGGTACGACAATGAATGGGGCTTCTCGAACCGCATGTGCGACACCACCGTCGCCCTCGCCAAGACCCTCTAACCTTCCGCCCTTAGTCACTGATAGTTCAGTCGACACCCTCCCCCTAGCGGGGAGGGATCAAGGGGGGGCGGCTAGCCCAATATCTTCTGCTGGCTAGTATCGCCCGAGCGGCATGCAACAGGGGCTAGCGATGTTGAACAAGTCCATTCGCTGGCGCGGCCTCGATCCCGCCACCCTCGAGCACTGCCACATCATCCACGCTAGCTCGGGCACCCGCATCCGGGGCACGGTGATCACCCCCGATTACGGCCTCTTCTACCGCCTCAAGCTCGATGAGGCCGGCCTCGCGCGCAGCATCCGCGTCGAACGCACCGATGGCGCGGTGCTGGAACTGTTCGCCAACGGTGCCGGCAGTTGGTCCGACGATCGCGCCGAACCCCTGCCCTCCCTCAATGGCTGCCTCGACATCGATCTCTGGCCCACCCCGCTCACCAATTCGCTCCCGATCTGGCGCAGCGCCTGGGTCGACAACCAGCCGCAGCGCTTTGCCATGGCCTGGATCGATGGCGACGACATGACCGTTCGGCGCGAAGAACAGCTCTACACCCGGCTCGACCCCACCCACTTCCGCTTCCAAAGCAACAATGGCAGCTTCGAACGCGTTCTTGAACTCGACGGCGAGGGTCTTGTGCTCAACTATCCCGGCCTCTTCGAACGGGCCGACTGAAGCCCCCACAAGGCGGCTTCCCCGTTTCCCCCGTCTCTGCTACGCCCCCAGCAACACAGATCCGGAGCCAGCATGACCGCCTCCTTCAAGACCCTTGATGACTTTGATCTCGCCGGCAAGCGCGTCCTGGTTCGCGCCGACCTCAACGTGCCCGTTGCTGACGGCAAGGTCACCGATGCCACCCGCATCGAGCGCCTGGTACCCACCATTCGCCGCATCACTGAGGCCGGTGGCAAGGCCATCCTGCTCTCCCATTTCGGCCGCCCCAAGGGCGTGGTGAACCACGACTATTCGCTCGAACAGGTCGTCCCCGCCATTGTGGAAGCCGTGGGCGTACCCGTTGGCTTCATCCTCACCGATTGGAACGACGTCTCCAACGCCCAGCGCGGCATCGATACCGGCCCCGATGGCGCCGTTTATGTGCTCGAAAACACCCGCTTCCACCCCGGCGAAGAAAAGAACGATCCCGAACTTGCCGCCCGCATGGCCAGCTTCGGTGACCTCTATGTCAACGACGCCTTCTCGGCCGCTCACCGCGCCCATGCCTCCACCGAAGCCATCGCCCACCTGCTGCCCGCCGCGGCTGGCCTTGCCATGCAGGCCGAGCTCGAAGCCCTGGAAGCAGGCCTCGGCAACCCCAAAAAGCCGGTTATTGCCCTGGTCGGCGGCGCCAAGGTCTCTTCCAAGATCGACCTCCTCGAAAACCTCGTCACCCGGGTCGACACCCTGGTGATCGGCGGCGGCATGGCCAACACCTTCCTCTTTGCCCAAGGCCACGACGTCGGCAAATCGCTCTGCGAAAAGGACCTCGCCGACACGGCCCGCCGCATCCTCGACGCCGCCAAATCCGCCGGCTGCACCATCATCCTGCCCGTTGATGGCGTCGTCGCCACCGAGTTCAAGGCCAATGCCGCCAACCAGACCGTCGCCGCCGACGCAGTTCCCGCCGATGCCATGATCCTCGATGTCGGCCCCCGCTCGGTCGAGCAGATCAACGCCGCCATCGATGCCGCCCAGACCCTCGTGTGGAATGGCCCGCTTGGCGCCTTCGAGATGACGCCGTTCGACGCCGGCACGGTCGCGGTCGCCCAGCACGCCGCCGAGCGCACCCGCGGCAATGGCCTCGTTTCGGTTGCTGGCGGCGGCGACACTGTCGCGGCCCTCGCCCATGCCGGGGTCAAGGACAGCTTCACCTATGTTTCGACCGCCGGCGGCGCTTTCCTCGAATGGATGGAAGGCAAGCCCCTGCCCGGTGTCCAGGCACTCACCCGCTGAACCTCAGGAGGGGTCCATCAACTCGGACCCCTCCACCTTGGTTGCATAACCATTCGTCTAATCGACTTTCTAATGCAGAAGTCTAACTTCCTCCTCAAAGAAACTGAGGGGACTGCCATGCCAATGTCGCTCAATGCCGTCGCGCAAAAATTGATGGAGCCGGGGAAAGGCATCCTTGCCGCCGACGAGTCCGAGCCCACCATCGCCAAGCGCTTCGCCAAGATCAACCTGCCCAACTCGCTCGATCTGCGCCGCGACTACCGCGAAATGCTCTTCCGCTCCGAAGAAGCCATGCGCAACTATATCTCGGGCGTGATCCTGACCGAGGAAACTCTCGAACAGCACGCTGCCGACGGCACCTCGTTCCGTGCCATCATGGCCGATGCCGATGTGATCCCCGGCATCAAGGTCGATCGCGGCGCCTTCCCCATGCCCGGCGACACCGGCGAAAAAATCACTGAAGGTCTCGATGGCTTGCGCCAGCGCCTTGAGCAATATGCCCGCCTCGGCGCCGGCTTTGCCAAGTGGCGTGCCGTCATCACCATCAATGACATTGCCCCCACCCGCAACAATATCCGCGCCAATGCCCATGCCCTGGCGCGCTACGCCATTCTCTGCCAGGAAGCCGGTATCGTGCCCGTGGTCGAGCCCGAAGTCGTCGGCGATGGCGAGCCCGGCAACCATTCGCTGGAGCGCAACGCTCAGGTCACCGGCGATGTGCTCGAGAACGTCTTCAAAGAACTGCGCCTCGCTGGCGTCGACCTTGGCGGCATGCTGCTCAAGCCAAATATGGTGCTCCCGGGCGTCAATTCGCGCGATCGGCCGACCGTGGATGATGTTGCCCGCCGCACCGTGGAAGTGCTGCGCGAGCATGTGCCAGCCGCCGTTCCCGGCATCGCCTTTCTTTCGGGCGGCCAGACCGACGAGGAAGCCACCTCCCACCTTTCGGCGATGAACAAGATCGGGGGCCTGCCCTGGCCGCTGACCTTCTCTTATGGCCGCGCGCTGCAAAACGTTGCCCTGCGCACTTGGGCCGGCCGCCGCGAGAACTTTCCCCAGGCTCAGGCCGCCTTTACCCATCGCGCCCGCATGAACTCGCTGGCCGCACTGGGCCAGTGGACCCACGAACAGGATCGCATCGCCGCCTAGGCGCCTCATCCTCCTTTTCGGCCGGCGACAGCGCTTTCGAGCGCTGCCGCCGGCCTTTGCTTGCCGCCATTGCGCATGAGGCGCGTTTGCCCTTATGGGAGAGCGACCCTTTTGTCGCCCCAATGGCGCGCCACAACCCCGGTGCGTCCCCTCGTTCCGGAATCCCATGGCTCCTCAGCTTTTGCTTCTCACGCCCGCCGCTGCCACGCCCGAGTTGGCTCCAGCCGCACTGATGGGTGTGCTGAGCGCGGCGCCCGTTGCGGCGCTGCTTGTGCGTCGCGGCCAACGCAACGACGCCGATTATGCCACGCTGGCCAAGAACTTCATCAATATCGGCCAAGGCGCCGGCTGCGCCGTGCTGCTCGAGGATGACTGGGCCCTGGCCAAGCGCCTCGGTGCCGATGGCGTGCACATCACCGGCGACGAGGACGATGTTCGCGCCGCTCTGAAGGCCCTAAAGCCCGCCATGATCGTGGGTGCCGGCCCGGTATCCACCCGGCATGATGCCATGGTCCGGGGCGAACTCGATGTGGATTACCTCTGGTTCGGTGCCCTTGATGGTGAGCCCGACGCTGCTGCACCCGATCTGGCGCAATGGTGGGCCGAAACCTTCGAAATCCCTGCTGTGCTGCACGATCCCGCCGCGAGCGAAGGCCATGCCGATGCCCGCGGCGCCGAGTTCCTGGCTCTCGGCAACAGCATCTGGTCCGCCCCCTCTCCGGCTCAGGCACTGGCGCAATTCGCTCAAAGCTTAGGGGTGACCGCATGATCAGGGGCCTCCTGCTACTCTCCATAGCGCTCCTGCCCCTTTCGGCCGGCGCGCAGGAACTGCCGCCCCAGCCCAGGCCACGCCCAGCGCCGCCTTCGAGCGAAGCACCGGCGACCAGCCAACCCACAGCCCCGACCGAAGCGCCATTGCCTGGCGAGGCCGCGCCTGTGCCGGAAGCCCCACCAGCCGACGAGCCGGCCGCGACCCCCGATATGCCACCCGCCGGCGAACCCGGTGACAGCACCCAAGCGCCACCCGCGCCCGATGCCGCGCCGCCGGAAACCGAAACCGCTCCCGACGCAAACGCCGGTCCCCGCCTGCCCGTGGACGAGGCCTTTGGCGCCTTTCAGCGCGGCTACTTCCTCACCGCCCTCGAATACGCGCTGCCGCGCGCCGAAAAAGGCGATGCCGCGGCACAAACCTTGATTGCCGAGATCTTCGCCAAGGGCTTGGGCGTCGCCCAGAACGAGGAGCGTGCGGCCGGTTGGTACCGGCTTGCGTCCAACAATGGCGACATCCTTGCGACCTTCGAACTCGCACTGCTTTATCAAGACGGCGTTGGCGTCGAGCGCGACCGCAAGCGTGCCGCCGAGCTCTTCGCCAAGGCGGCTGAGGGCGGCTATATTCCCGCCAAATACAACATGGCGCTGCTGCATGTGGAAGGCATCTACGCCACCCCCAGCCTTGTCACAGCCGCAACCCTGATGAAGGAAGCCGCCGACGCCGAATTGCCTGAAGCCCGGTATGACTACGGCTCCATGTTGATCGAAGGAGCGGGCAGCCCACCCAATCCAGTCGAGGGTGCCCGCTATATCGCCCTTGCGGCCGAACAAGGCCTTGTCCCCGCCCAGATCGACTACGCCACCCTGCTTTATCTTGGCCAGGGCGTGGAAAAGAACGTCGAGGAAGCCGCGCGCTGGTATCGCACCGCCGCTGAAGCGGGCAATCCGGTGGCGCAGAACCGCTTTGCCAAGCTCCTGGCCGTTGGCGAGGGCATTGAGCTCAACCTTGAGGACGCGGCCATGTACCGCGCCCTCGCCCGACGCCAAGGCTTGAGCGATCCCTCCCTTGATCGTCTCCTGGTCTCGCTTTCACCCGAAGGGCTTGCTCGCGCCGAGGAGCGCGCCCGTTTTTGGCCGTCCACCCCCCCAGCTGCCCCAGCTCCTGCTGAGCCTGCCGGTGCCGAGCCGGCGCCCGAAACGCCGCCGCCAGCCGACCCGCGATCCTTGCCAGGGCCGCTCGACGAAGGCCAGGCCCCGGCCGCGGCGGCCCCCGCTTCGCCCATGCCCGGAGCCGCCCCGGTTACCGAGCAGGCCGCCCCTCCTCCGCAAAGCCCTTGAACCGCGTCCCGTTCTAAGGCAAAAAGCTGCCCACGCCCGACCCTCCCGTTCTTTGGCCAATCGCATAACCTGCGCTCGGCCCAAGCCGACAATTGCGCACCGAAAGCATCTGTTTATGGCCAAGATCAATGGCAACGAAGTCCGCCCCGGTTTCGTCATCAACCACCAGGACCGCCTCTGGGTCGCCGTCAAGGTAGACCACGTCAAGCCTGGCAAGGGCGGCGCCTATGCCCAGGTAGAGCTCAAGGCCATCCTTGGCGGCACCAAGCTCAACGAGCGTTTCCGCTCCGCTGAAACCGTCGAACAGGTCGAACTGGAATTTCGCGATTTCACCTATCTCTATGAGCAGGGTGACAATCTGGTTTTCATGGATCAGGACAGTTTCGAGCAGGTTGAGCTGCCCCGCGAATTCGTCGGGGAGCGCGCAGCCTTCCTGCAGGACGGCATGAAAATCACGCTCGAAATGCACGAAGACACCCCCTTGGGCATCCGCTTCCCCGCCAATGTGGTGCTCGAAGTCACCGAGGCCGATCCGGTGCAAAAGGGCCAGACCGCGTCCAACCAGTTCAAGCCTGCTATCGTGTCCAATGGCCTGCGCGTCATGGTGCCGCCCTTTATTGCGGTGGGCGAACGCATCGTGGTGGATACCACCGAGGCCACCTATATGCGCCGGGCGGATTGATCCATGTCTCGTTCAGCTCTCCTCAATGTCATGGTTTCGGCCGCCATCAAGGCCGGCAAGTCGCTCACCAAGGATTTTGGCGAAGTCGAGTCGCTGCAGGTTTCCCGCAAGGGTCCCGCCGATTTCGTGTCCAAGGCCGATCTGCGCGCCGAACAGATCGTCTTTGATGAACTGCGCAAGGCCCGCCCGACCTATGCGTTCCTGATGGAAGAAGGCGGCGAAGTGGCCGGCACGGACGGCCAGCACCGCTGGATCGTCGATCCGCTCGATGGCACCACCAATTTCCTCCATTCCATCCCCCTCTTTGCCTGCGCCATCGCGCTTGAGCGGGGCGGCGAGATCGTTGCGTCGGTGATCTTCAATCCCGTGATGGACGAACTCTACACCGCCGAAAAGGGCGGCGGCGCCTGGCTCAACGATCGTCGGCGCCTGCGCGTGGCCTCACGCCGCCATCTGGCCGATGCGGTGGTGTCCACCGGCATCAAGACCCAGGGCACGGCCAATGATGCGCTGCAGCTGCGCCAGGTGGCCGCCATCAACCCCGCCATCGCCGGGCTTCGCCGGTCGGGCTCCATCTCGGTGGATATGGCTTGGCTGGCTTCAGGGCGCTTCGATGCGCTGTGGGAAGCCGGTCTGGCACCGTGGGACGTTGCGCCTGGCCTGCTGATGGTCAAGGAAGCTGGCGGCTTTGTTTCCGATTATGCCGGCAGCACCGGCTCGGTTGCCAACGGCCAGATCGTGGCAGGCAACGAAGCGCTCCAGCCCGCTCTGCTCAAGCAGTTGCAGGCTATCCGGTAAGGCGCTCCAATCTAGAGCGCCTCGGCGACGAAATCCGGCACCACCGAATAGGTCAGCCCCGCCATGGGGCCGACAAACCGCACATCCAGCCCGTCGGGCAGGTACGCGACGGTCACCTGCCCTAGGCCCGCCAGCGTCGTGCGGATCAGGCGCGAGCCAAACCCCTTGACCGCCGGCTCAGCCACGGGCGGGCCGCCCTGTTCGCGCCAGGTCAGCTCGAGCTGTTCCCCGCTCGTGACTTCCCAGCTGACCCTCACATGGCCTGCCCCGGTCGATAGCGCGCCGTACTTGACAGCATTGGTCGCCAGTTCATGGAACACCAAGGCAAACGACAGCGCCGCCTGTGGCGATATCTCGAAGTCGGGCCCGTCCAGGGTGAAATGCGTGCCGTCCCCATCATGCACGCTGACCGACGCCACGACCAGCTGGCGGAACATCGCGCTATGAAAATCGGTGGTCAGCAACAGATCATGCGCGCGCGCCAAGGCCGCAAACCGCTCCACCAATCGATCCTTGACCGGCCCCATTTCAGGGAATGGCCGCATGGTCTGGGACACGATCGATTGCAGCACCGCGATAGTGTTCTTGACCCGGTGCGCCAGCTCGCGCGTCATCAGCCGCTGCCGCGCAGCACTTTGTTCGAGTTCGCGCAGATGATCGCGCGTCTGGAACTGCCGGCGCCGCCCGCCCAGTGCCCAGGCCACCGCGCTCAGCAGCGTCGCCGATCCCATCGGCTTTTCGAGCATCATCACATTGCTCAGCTCGGGCGGCAGCAGGGCATGCGCCGCATTGGGCGACAACTCGGCATTGCGCCGCCCGATGATGAAGATGAACGGATAGGACGACCAACTCGGCTGATCTTCCAGCGCCTTGACCAACACCGACCAATCGCGCCCGACCATGGCATCTTCGGTCAGCACCACCGCGCCCGTATCGTCGCCCAGCGCCTCGGCCAGCTCGTTGAGCGAATGAAGCACATTGGTCTCGAACTTGCGGGTCGCAAGGATCGAGCACACGCTTTGGGCATCACGTCCGAGCGGGGCCAGGACGTGGACCACCTCACTCCGGTTGTGCATCGGTGCGGCTCTCGATCAGCCGGCCTTCGGCCCCGACATATTCGGGCGTGCCCGTCATCACCCCCTTGAAGTCCGTCAGGCGTTCCCCGATCCGCACGCCATGGGAATCCACCGCCAATTCACGAATGGAGTCTTCGTGATAGCCCCCGCGGTTCTTGATCACCGATACGGCCTTGCGCAACCGCCCTTCGGCTTCAAAGAACCGGAACAACAGCACCACATCGGCGAGATAGGAGATGTTGACCTGGCTGGTGCTCATCGTCCCCATCAACCCCGATTGAGGGTTGATCAGCAGCGTCAAGACGCCCTGCTGGCTGAGATAAGCGAGCAACTCGTGCAGTTGCAGCAGCAGCTGCTTTTCCTCGGGCATGGACACCAGATAACCGTTCATGCTGTCGATGATCAGCACCCTGACCTGGCGCTGTTCCACTTCCTGGCGCACGCGCCAGGCGAACTCACCCGGGGCAATTTCGGCCGGTTCGACCTGCTCGATCTTGAGCAGACCGCTTTGGATATATTTGCCGGGATCGAGCCCCATGCTCCTGGCCCGGGCCATCAGCGTGCCGATCCGCTCGTCGAACTGGTACATGGTGACCGCCTCGCCCCGCGCGCAGGCAGCCATCGCGTACTGGATCGAGACGGTGGATTTGCCCGCCCCCGCCGGGCCGGTCAGCAGCGTACAAGTGCCGCGCAACGGCCCCCCGCCCAGCAAGGCGTCGAGCTCAGGCACCCCGCTTGGCACCGCCGTACCGGGAAATTCACTATGGTGATGGGAGGCGATGAGGCGCGGATACACTTTCATGCCCCCGCGCTGGATGGTGACATCGTGAAAGCCGCCGATGAAGTCGATGCCGCGCATCTTTTGGACTTCGATCCGCCGCCGCGCCGCGCCAAACTCGAGCGTATTGCGCTCAAGCGTAATCACCCCATGCGCCAACGAATGCAGATGCGCGTCGCGCACGCCATTCTCGCCGGTAAGGTCATCGACCAGGATCACGGTGATGTTCTTTCCCGCAAAATACTGTTTCAGCGCCAGCACCTGCCGGCGGTAGCGCAGCGAGTCCTGGCTCAGCAGCCGCAACTCCGACAGGCTGTCGAACACCACGCGCTTGGGCGACACTTCCTCGACCCGCTTGATCAGCAGCTCGACTGTCGCCGTCAGTTCCACTTCCCAGGGATGGATCAGCGTTTGCTCGCGCCCGCCGCCCAGCACATCGGCGGCCGAGGACAGCTCGAACAGGTCGATCTTGTCCAGCGTCCAACCGTGTGAATCCGCCACCGCTGCGATTTCCTCGCTGGTTTCGGACAAGGTGATGTAAAGGCATTTCTCGTTCTGGCGCACGCCCTCGAACAGGAACTGCAGGCCCATCGTGGTCTTGCCCGAACCCGGCGCCCCTTCCAGCAGATACAGCCGCCCAGGCGTCAGCCCACCCCGCAGAACGATATCAAGTCCAGCGGTGCCAGTCAGAATACGAGGGTCGGCCATTAGTGTTGTGTTCCACCGGGGATTTGCTGTCGGCTGCAGCCATTGCGCCGATCTTCTTACTTATTCCCCTCAATTCCGTCGACGTGCTGCGCAAAATCAGCGGCAGTGAGGTGAACAAGGCACACAACCCTCTTGGCAGCCCCAAGGTTGCGCTCCTGCACGACCGGTATATTTGCTCAAAGCCCCTCCAGCCTTGCGACTCAAGCGCACTATCATGCGTTGACGCTACGCCAGGACGGGAGCGATCCACCATGAATGACTGGGCCCCCGACCTTTACATCGTCGCCATGACTGGCGCCGGGCTCCTGATCGCCCTTGTGGCCTGGTTGCCGCTAGCGCTCCGCCGCATGCCCTTGTCGCTGCCGGTCGTGTGCCTGGCGATTGGCGCCGCCCTTGTCGGCTTGCTGCGGTTGCCCATCGACACCTCGCCAATCGCCCACCCCTATATCACCGAGCGGCTTACCGAGTTCGTCGTGATCATCGCGCTGATGGGGGCCGGCCTCAAGATCGACCGCGTCTTTCGCTTCCGCGACTGGGCCATCACCTGGCGCCTGCTGCTGATCACCATGCCTCTCGGCATCCTCGCCATTGTTGGAGTCGGCACCGGCCTGCTGGGCCTACACTGGATCCCGGCCCTGCTGCTCGCGGCCGCGCTTGCGCCCACCGACCCGGTGCTGGCCGCCGATGTGCAGGTTGGCCCGCCCCACGAGGGCGGCGAGGACACCGTGCGCTTCGCGCTCACCTCCGAGGCCGGGCTCAACGATGGCTTTGCCTTCCCCTTCGTGCATCTGGCCATTGCGCTTAGCATCGCCACCGCCACCGGCGAGCCCTGGCTCGTCAACTGGCTGACCTACAATGTGCTCTGGGAGATCGTGGCGGGCCTTGGCTGCGGCTGGCTCGTTGGCCACATCTTTGGCTGGCTGACCTTCAAGGTCCCTGGCGAACCGCTGGCCAAGACGGGCGATGGCCTCATTGCCATTGCCGCGACCTTTGTGTCCTATGGCGTGTCCGAGCTCATCCATTGCTACGGCTTTTTCGCCGTCTTCGTCACCGCCCTGACCCTGCGTAACGCCCACCGCAATCACGATTTCCAGCGCGACATGCACGACATCACCGAGCAGATCGAGCGCATTTCCATGATGGTGCTGCTGCTTTGCTTTGGCGGCGCCATCATGGGCGGCCTCCTCTCGCGCATCGGCTGGATCGAGATCGGTGCCGCTATCGTCATCCTGTTTGTCGTGCGCCCGCTTACCGGCCTTATCGGGCTCATCGGCTACAAGGCCACGCGTGGCGAAAAGCTCACCATCGCCTTCTTCGGCATTCGTGGCGTCGGCTCGATCTATTACATGGCCTATGGGCTCAATCACGGTCAATTCGCTGGCGGCGAGCAGCTCTGGGCCATTGTCTCCCTCGTGGTCTTGCTCTCGATCATCTTGCATGGCCTGACCGTCACGCCCGTCATGCGCACGCTCGACCGCTTCCACGGCCGCGATCCGGACGCCGAAACAGCCACCCCGCCACCGGGCTTGCAGGGCCCCGCCGACACCACGGCCTGAGCCAAGCCGCCCAGCTGGGTCCTCCGCGCGCAGAAAAGCCCGGCAAACCTGCTACACCGCCCCCATTGCAGCACTCGCAGGGTTGTCACACCCCTTGGCGCTCTTTACTGTCCCCAGCAGATGATTTGTGGCGTGCACGGGTGAGGCGACGGAAACCGAGATGACGCAAGGATACGATCCCTACCATCTTTCCAGTCCCACCGTTTACCTGGTCAAGATCCTCATCTTCCTGGTGATTGTGGCGCTGGTCGGCGCGATTCTTTATTCCACCATCGTCGCATTTTTCTGGGCCAACCCGTTCATCAACTCGATGATCTTTTTCGCCCTGGCAGTCGGCATCTTCTTGTCCTTCCGGCAGGTAATCCGGCTGTTCCCCGAAGTGAAATGGGTCAACTCGCTGCAGGACGGCACGGTCACGACGGTGCGGCCGCCCATTCTGCTGGCCCCTGTTGCCGGCATTCTGCGCGAGCGTATTGGCGAAGCCATCATCACGCCCTCCTCCATGCGCTCCATCCTGGATTCAGTGGGCAACCGGCTCGATGAAGCCAAGGATACCTCGCGCTACCTTACGGGCCTCCTCGTCTTTCTGGGCCTGATGGGCACCTTTTATGGTCTGCTGGAAACCGTGACCTCGGTGGCGGGTGTCATCAATGCGCTTGATGTCACCTCGGGCGACAGCGCGTCCCTGTTCGGCAATCTCAAGGAAGGCCTGTCGGCCCCACTATCGGGCATGGGTACGGCGTTTTCCTCGTCCCTCTTCGGCCTTGCCGGCTCGCTCGTCCTAGGATTCCTGGATCTGCAGACCAGCCAGGCTCAGAATGCCTTTTATACCGATCTCGAAGACTGGATGACCTCGATGACCGAGCTTGATCATCCCGTCACGGCCATGCAGGCCAATGCGGGGGTCGGCGGCGCCGAGGTCCAGGCCATGATCGATCGGCTCGGCACCTCCATGCAAAGCCAAAACTCGTCGCAGAACGCCATTCGCGCCATGGCCGAACTCGCCCGCGGCATCGATAGCCTCGTCAAGCATATCCGCACCGAGCAGGATGACCTGCGCCGCCACATCAACGAGCAGGGCGAAACCAACAAGAAGCTGCGCGAACTCATCGAAGCCGTCCTGTCGCAGGGCGACACCGAACGGCGGAACTAGCCAATGCCGGGAGCCCGCTCGCGCCGCCGGCAGGAAGCCAATTACTGGCCCGGCTTTGTGGACGCCCTGTCGAGCCTGTTGCTCGTCATCATTTTCATGCTGTCCCTGTTCATGCTGACTCAGTTCTTCCTGGGCACCGAACTGCAGGGCCGCGACACGGCGCTTGCCCGCCTCAACAGCCAGATCGCGGAACTCACCGATCTGCTGCAGTTGGAACGTGCCAATTCCGAGGATCTTGACGCCCAGATCGCCAATCTCACCGCCACTCTTTCGGGGGCCGAGGCCGAAAACCAGCAGCTTTCCGGCCAGCTGGCCGGCATCGGCAGCGGGATTGCCGGGCGCGACCAGACCATAGCCGGGCTGCAGACCGAATTGAGCGAGGCGCAGGAGCTATCCGACGAAGCCAACGCCCAGGTTGCCTTGCTGAACCAGCAACTCGCGGCCCTGCGCACCCAGATCGGCGCGCTCGAAACCGCGCTCGAGGCCTCGGAAACCCGCGACACCGAATCGCGCACCCAGATCGCCGATCTTGGCCGGCGCCTTAACGTTGCGCTGGCGCAGCGCGTTCAGGACCTGGCGCGCTACCGATCCGATTTCTTTGGCCGCCTGCGTGAAATTCTTGAAGGTCGTGCCGATGTGCGCGTGGTCGGCGACCGCTTCGTGTTCCAGTCTGAAGTGCTGTTTGATCCCGGCCAGGCCAATGTCCAAGCCGAAGGCACGCCCGACCTGGACGCCCTTGCCGATGCCATCCTGCAGCTCGAAACCGAGATCCCGCCCGACATCAACTGGGTGCTGCGCATCGATGGGCACACCGACCGGCGCCCGATCTCGAACCTGCAATTCCCCTCCAACTGGGAGCTCTCGGCGTCGCGCGCCATTTCTGTGGCCAAGTATCTCGTCACCCGCGGCGTCTCGCCCAACCGGCTTGTTGCCGCCGGCTTTGGCGAATTCACCCCGCTTGATCCCGGCGACACCGAAGAAGCCTATCGCCGCAACCGCCGCATCGAGTTCAAGCTCACCGAAGGCTAATCGGCGCAAACCAAAGGTTTGTCGCCCCAGCGCAGCCGCAGCCTGTCGCCTCCGCGCAAACCGCAGGTTTGTCGCGCCCAACGCCCCTCACCCATAAGCTTGGAACGCCACGCCCATTTCGTTGTCGTTGCGCCACACCACCTTGCACACTTCAAGACGGTGCCCCGGCATCAGCAGGTAGAAAATTTCAGGTAAGGCTTGGGCCGCCTGGACGGCGATCTTGGCGCCCATGGTCGAGATATTGTGGACGTCGCCGTCCTCGCGGGCCACCCCGCCACCGTGAACAATGGTGACAGCCAGCCTGGTTTCCGTGCGCGGCACGGCACGGCGATCATTCTGTGACGCCATAGGATCAATCTTCTCGACGTGGAACCGCCATACTAGATAGGAACCAGCAAACACCCGGTGCAACGGATGGGTCAAATGCAATCAAAAGGCGCATAAAGCTGCGCCAAGAAGCAGGGCCGGTCGCGCCTCAGTCCACGCGGAACTGCAGCTTGGCCAACTCGGCATAACGGCCGCCCTTGAGCACCAGCTCGTCATGAGTGCCCTGATCGATGATGCGTCCGCTATCGAGCACGAGGATCGTGTCGGCATCGCGGATCGTCGCCAGTCGGTGGGCAATCACGAGGGTGGTACGCCCGCGCATCAGGTATTCCAGCGCCTGCTGCACCAATTGCTCGCTTTGTGCGTCGAGCGCGCTCGTGGCCTCGTCGAGCAGCAGGATGGGCGCATTCTTGAGGATCGCCCGGGCAATGGCGAGCCGCTGCTTCTGCCCGCCCGAAAGCATCACACCCCGTTCGCCCACCACCGCATTATAGCCAAGCGGCAGATCGAGCACGAAATCGTGCACCAGCGCTGCCCGGGCAGCGGCCTCGACTTCCGCCATGCTGGCTTCTGGTTTACCGAAGCGGATATTGTCCGCCACGGTGCCGGCAAAGATGGTGGGCTCCTGCTCCACATAGGCAAAATGCTGGCGCAGATCATAAACGGCGACGTCGCGCACATCGATGCCGTCCACGAGGATGGCGCCGCCCGTTACATCATAAAACCGCTGCAACAGCGACAGGATTGTCGACTTGCCCGAACCGGACGAGCCAACCAGGGCCACCGTTTCGCCCGCGTCGACCTTGAAGCTAAGGTCATGCAGCACGGGCTCGCCACCTTCGGGGTCATAGGAAAACGCCACATTGCGGAACTCCACCGTCCCGAGCGGCGGCTGCGGCAGCTTGATCGGATTGGCCTTCTCGCGGACCTCCGATTTGGTGGAGAGAATTTCGGTTAACCGCTCGGTTGCTCCGGCAACCGTTTGCAGCGTGCCCAGCACTTCCGAAACATTGGTCAAAGCCCCCGATGCCATCAGCGCATAAACCAGGAACTGCGCCAACTGCCCCGCGGTGACCGTACCCTCGAACACCGAGCGGGCGCCCCACCAGACCAGGAACACGATGGCCGAGGTGCCCAGAAAGATCACCATGCCCACCAGCACCGAGCGCGCCGTCAGGCGGGCGACTTCAGCGGCAAAGCTTTCCTCGCTGCGCGCATCATAGGCCCGCGCCTGCACCCCCTCCTGGGTGAAGGATTTGACCGTTCGCGTCGCGCCTAGCATCTCGGTCGCCATGGCCGAAAGATCGGCCAACCGGTCCTGCGTCGAGCGCGACATGCGCCGCAAGCGCCGTGAATAAGTGATTACCGGGAGCAGGATTGCTGGCGCCGCCACCACCACGCCCAGCGTCAGCATCGGGCTGGTCAGCAGCATCATCGCCACCGCACCCACAATGGTCACGATTGAACGCAGGGCCAGCGAAAAGCTCGAGCCGATCGCGCCCCGGATCGTTGCCACATCGCCATTGAGGCGGCTGGTCAGCTCACCAACCCGGTGGGTGTCAAAATAGCGGGCATCAAGGCTGAGCAAATGCCGGAACGAAGCCTGCCGCAAATCGGCCAGGACCCGCTCGCCCAACACGGAGATGAAGTAAAACCGGGCCCCGCTCGCGATCGCCATGACTGCGGCGATCCCGATGATCAGCCAGCTATAGCGCCCCACATTGGCAAGGTTCTGCTCCAGAAACCCCTCATCGATCGCCCCGCCCAGCGCCGCCGGAATCGCCAGCGAGGAGATCGCCGAAATCAACAGGAACAGCACGGTCAGCGCCAGCCGGGTTGGATAGCGCAGCACAAAAGGCAGCAATTGCCGCAAGGGGTTCAGTTGCTTTGGCTTGAGCACGGAAGGCGTGGCCTGGGTTGGCGCTTTTGCCGGAACGGCTTGATCTGTCATCGCTCGGCTTCAGCCACTTCTTTTGGCGGCGCCTCCGACGGTGGCGCGGCGGGCCTTACATATGCACTGGGCCACCCGCTCGCAACGGCTTTGTGCTTGGACAAAAAGCCCCGCCCCTGCCCTTGCGGATTGCCCCGGCTTTGGCTATGAAGCCGCCAACACCAGTTCAATGCTCTCCGGGCGCCACGGCGCCCGTTTGATTTGAGGCACCGCGATGAAGTCCGAAATCCACCCCGACTACCACACCATCAACGTGGTGATGACCGACGGCACCACCTACCAGACCCGTTCGACCTACGGCAAGGAAGGCGACACGCTGCAGCTCGACATCGATCCCAACACCCACCCGGCCTGGACCGGCGGCACGGGCCAGCTGCTCGACCGCGGCGGCCGTGTTTCGCGCTTCAAGGAGCGCTTCAAGGGCTTCGGCATCTAAGCCACTCCCCTTATTAAGTGATTTGCCCGGCCTTTGCGCCGGGCTTTTCGTTTCTGCGCCCGGCAGCGGAACACCACCATGCGCCTTTCGCTCTTTGCCCTGGCCGCTTTGTTCGAGATCGGCGGCTGCTATCTGGTGTGGCAGGCCTGGCGCCATGGGCATGGCTGGCTCTGGCTCCCCGCCGTTCTGGCACTCGCCAGCTTTGCCTGGCTCCTGGTCCTTGCCGGCACCGACAGCGCTGGCCGCGCCTTTGCCATCTATGGCGGGGTCTATATCGCCGCCTCGCTGGTCTTCATGGCTTCGGTAGAACAAATCCGCCCCGATCGCTGGGACCTGCTGGGCGCTGCAATCTGCCTGCTGGGCGCGGCCGTGATCCTCTGCGCGCCGCGTGCCTGAGCGTCAGGGCCGCCCGAACGCTGCCTTGAGGCGCGACAACTGGTCGGCAATGTCATTGGCCACGCTGCCATCGAGCTGCGGCATCCGCCCGCGCTCCATCTGGTCAAACTGCATTACCCGGTCAAATAGTCGGTCGCCCTTGTCGATATAAAGCCGCAAGGCTTCGGGCAGCAACTCATAGCCGGGCCCTCCGCGCTGCGATGGCGTCGCCGAAAACTTGACCTTCTCCTTTTCGGAGCGGGCATTTTCCTTGCTGATCTCGCCTTCGTTGACGGCGCGCTGCAGCAAGAGCCACGATGCCAGCTGCATCAGCCGGGTCGTCAGCCGCATGGATTCGGTGGCGTATAAAAACGAGGCCTCGCGCCCCAGCAACTGGCTTTCCGCCCGCCCATGCCCGTCGAGATAGCCCGCGACCTCTTCGATCAGCGCCATGCCCTCGCGATACAGCAGATCGAAACCGCCTGAAGCCACAATGCGCGGACCAATCGATATTGCCTGCCCGGATTCGCCAGCCTCAGCCATCTCGTTCCTCGCTCTCGCACTGCGTCATGATAGGACGAAACACCCTGCCCGTCACGCTTGCCGCTGCGGGAGCATGAAAGCAGCCTTAATGGGCCAAATGGTGGCCGCCAAAAAGAAAAAGAGCCGCGAAGGGCGGCTCTCGAAGTTTACAGGGAGGGGTCAAACAGAGGAAGAAATCTCTGATCCAAAAACCATCTGGATAACAACACCCTAACTCGTCCGGATTAATTGCCCGTTAATGGCGCAAGATTTTTTAACCCTGCCCCTTTGCAGGTTCTTAGAGCTTGAAGGCCGCCTCCGCTGCCTTGCGCGTTGCCCCGCGTGCGGCGATGGCCGCCCTCAGCCGCTCGATTTCAGCCTCCAGCAAAACGATGCGGCCCTCGAGCTCGGTCACCGAAAGGGCGTCCAGCACGCTGCCGATCTCGTGGCTCTTGGGCTTGCCGCTTACCTCGTCTTCCATCTTGCCGTCCTTTCCTGTCGCGGGGGCAGCTTAACCGCTCCCCCTTGCCGGGCAAGGCCACATGGGCCAGCATGGCCCCATGACCATTCCCGCTACCATGACCGCCATCGCTATCGCCGAGCCGGGCGGCCCCGAAATGCTTGCGCCCATCCAAATGCCACTGCCTGCCTGCAGCAACGGCGACGTGCTGATCCGGGTTGCTGCGGCGGGGGTCAACGGGCCCGACCTCGCTCAGCGCCGTGGGGTTTATGATCCGCCCCCCGGCGCGTCGCCCCTGCTCGGCCTCGAAGTGGCCGGGGAAATCGCGGCCCTTGGCGCCGATGTGTCGGGCTGGCAGGTCGGTGACCGCGTCATGGCCCTGACCAATGGCGGCGGTTACGCCCAATATGTCGCGGTCCCCGCCGGCCAGGTCTTGCCCGTTCCAAATGGTTGGAGCCTGCCCGAGGCGGCGGCCCTGCCCGAAACCTGGTTCACCGTCACCCAGACCCTCGTCATGCGTTCGGGGCTCGAAGCGGGCATGAGCGTTCTGGTGCATGGCGCTGCCGGTGGCATTGGCGGCGCCGCCGTCGCTATCTCCGCTATTCTCGGCGCTCGCCCCATCGGTGTCGTGTCCTCGCCGGAAAAGGCGGCCTATGCCGAAAAAATGGGGGCCGTGGCCACCATTGACCGCATGCGCGACGATATCGCCGAGCGCGCTTTGGCGCTTACTGAGGGGCGCGGGGTTGATCGGGTGGTTGATCTCCTGGGCGGCGCCATGGCAGCCGTCAGCATTGCCGCGAGCGCCCGTGGTGGCCATATCGTCCAGATCGCGACCCTTGCCGGCAGCAGCGCCAAGATTTCCTTGGGCACGCTCATGGCCAAGCAACTGACCATCTCTGGCTCCACCCTGCGCCCGCAAAGCGCGGCCACCAAGGCGGCCATTGCCGCCCGGATCCGCGCCGATCTGCTGCCCGCGCTTGAGCGCCCCGGCTTCGTCCGTCCGGCGCTGACCACCTTTCCGCTTGAGGAGGCGGCCGAGGCGCATCAGGCCATGGAACAGCGCGCCCATGCCGGCAAGATCGTGCTTCTCACGGCCTTTGGTGCTGGGGAACCGCCGTTATAGCCATTGCGGATCAGGCCCTGACGCCATATATTGTGGTCATTCCCCCTCAGCATGAAGCAAAGAGGCGGAGCGGCCCGGAGGAATACCGGCCGCGCCACCAGGAGTGATTTGACGATGACCCAACCCTTGTTGATGCCCAAGGCAACAGCTGTCTGGCTCGTCGACAACACGGCGTTGTCCTTCGAGCAGATCGCAGCTTTCTGCACGCTTCATCCGCTCGAAGTGCAGGGCATCGCCGATGGCGACGTCGCCGGCGGCATCATGGGCGTGAACCCCATTCAGAATGGCCAGCTGACCCGCGAGGAGATCGAAAAGGCCGAGGCTGATCCGAATTATCGCCTCAAGCTGTCTGATCCCAAGGTCCGTGTTGCCGCTGCCAAGCGCAAGGGCCCGCGCTATACCCCCATTTCGCGTCGCAATGAGCGCCCCAATGCCATCAAGTGGCTGGTGCGCAACCACCCCGAACTCAAGGACGCCCAGATCATGCGTCTGGTCGGCACCACCAAGTCCACGATCGATTCGGTGCGTGAATCCACCCACTGGAACTCGGCCAACCTGACCCCTATGGATCCGGTGACGCTGGGCCTGTGCAGCCAGATCGATCTCGATCTCGAAGTTGGCCGCGCGTCCAAGGGCGTTGTGGGCTCCGAAGTTGCCGAGGAAGGCACCATGCTGATGACGGCCGAGGAAGCGCTCGCGCGTTCCGGTGCGCGCGGTCATTCCGATGCCGAAGGCTACAATGACGAGGAAAGCACGCGTCGCTCTTCTGACCAGCACAACGAGTTCGATGCCGACTCGGTGTTCTCCAAGCTCAAGTCCCTCAAGAGCAACAGCGACAACTAATCCTCTAGCCCCGAACAGCTCCGCTCCATGGTCGACCTCTACTTTGTTTCAGTGGCCGGCCTTGCGGTTCTGATCGTTGGCCTGTCCAAGGCCGGTCTGCTGGGCGGCCTGGGCGTTGTCGGCGTCCCCCTCCTCACCCTCATCATGCCGGCCCGCGATGCCGCCGGCATGATGCTGCCAGTGCTGCTGGCTATGGACGCCATCGCCATCTACGCCTATCGCCAGCAGTTTAGCTGGCACATTCTCAAGATCATGCTGCCCGGCGCCGCGGTCGGCACGCTGATCGGCTGGGCGCTTTGGTCGGTGGTTTCCGACGCCATGGTGCTGCTCTTTGTCGGCATCATCACCCTGCTTTTTGTGCTCGACGCTGTTTTGCCACTGCGCAAAAAGCTCGAGGGGCTACCACCCTCCACGCCATGGGGCGGGTTCTGGGGCGGCTTTGCCGGCTTCACCAGCTTTGTGTCCCACACTGGCGGCCCACCCTTCCAGATCTATGTTCTGCCCCAGCGCCTGCCGCCGCCAATTTATTCGGGCACCAATGCCATCTTCTTTGGCGCCGTGAACTCGGCCAAGCTGATCCCCTATTTCTTCCTGGGCCAGCTCTCCGTCCAGAATCTCACCCTGTCCGCCGCGCTGATCCCGGTGGGCGTTGCCGGCGTGCTGATCGGCATCTGGCTGGTGCGGCGCATCTCCGTCACCCTCTTCTACCAGATCGCCTATGGGCTCGTGTTCTTCCTGGCGCTCAAGCTGATCTGGGATGGCGTGCGGGCGGTGTTCCTCGGTCTCTGACCGCAGCAAAAAAGGCCACAGCTCCCGCCATGGCCTTCCCGGTCCAACTGTGTTGGAGCGCAGTGCTTACTGCATGCCGCTATTGAATTTGTAGAGTTCGTCCTTGATTTCGAGCTTCTTTCGCTTCAACGCGCTCACCGTGAGATCATCGAGCGGCTTGTTCTGCAGCTCCGCCTGGATCTGACGATCCAACTCCTGATGACGGCGCTCCAACGCCGCGATGTGGCCTTCAGTCGTCATGACAACTCCTTACGCCTGACTGGACGACGCTAAGGTTCCAGATAAAATGTGACTTGTCGATGACAATAGGTCCGCCGATCAAATCCGTGTGCAAAACGCCGCCGGATCGGGTAATGGGGAACAATGTTGCGTGCCCTGGGGGAACCGCCGTTCGATGCTGCCGCTGACCAAGGAACAGGAAGCCGGCCTCGGGCTTGAACTGGCCACGAAACGCCAGGAACACGCCGATCTTGACGCTGCCATCCACACCCTGACCGGCTCGGCTTTTGCCGACCGAATGCTGATTCAGCGGCTCAAGAAGCGCAAGCTCGCGCTCAAGGATCGCATCGTCCAACTCGAAAATATTCTCCTGCCCGACATCATCGCCTAACCCCTCCCCCGCTTGAGTTGTGGCAACAATTGGGCTAGGAGCGGCCTTTGTGCAGCCCGCGGGGGGACCGAGGCCATGCTCACCAAACCAGCCGTTGCGATTGTCATGGGCAGCCAGTCCGATTGGCCCACCATGCGCCTTGCCGCCGAAACGCTCGAAGCGCTCGATGTGGAATATGAGGCGCGCATCGTTTCCGCGCACCGCACGCCCGAACGCCTGGTCGAGTTCGCGACCACAGCCCGCGCGGATGGCTTCCAGATCATCATTGCCGGCGCTGGCGGCGCCGCCCACCTGCCCGGCATGATCGCCGCCATGACCCCGCTGCCCGTGTTTGGCGTGCCGGTGCGCTCCAAGGCGCTTTCGGGCCAGGATAGCCTCCTGTCCATTGTGCAGATGCCCGGCGGCATCCCGGTCGGCACCCTCGCCATCGGTGAGCCCGGCGCCATCAACGCCGCCCTCCTCGCCGCTGCCGTATTGGCGTTGCATGACGACGAGCTTGCTGAACGGCTCGATGCCTATCGCGCCAACCAGACCGCTTCCGTTCCGCTTTTCCCCACCGACACCGAGTAGATCATGCCCGACACCACGCCCCTGCCGCCCGGGACCACCATTGGCATCCTTGGCGGTGGTCAGCTCGGCCGGATGCTGTCGCTTGCCGCCAGTCGCCTGGGCATGCGCACCCACATCTACTGCCCCGACCCCGATAGTCCCGCCTTCGAGGTAACCCCCCACAAGACCGTCGCCGCCTATGACGATGAAGTGGCGCTCGCGGCCTTCGCCGATGCCGTCGATGTGATCACCTACGAGTTCGAGAACGTCCCCGCCGCGACTGCCGCCTTTCTCGCTGAGCGGAGGCCCCTGCGCCCGGGCGCTCAGGCACTGGCCGTGTCGCAGGACCGCCTGGCCGAAAAAGCCTTCCTTGCCTCCAAGAACATACCGGTAGCCCCTTATCGGGCAGTGGAATCACTCGATCAACTGCAAACCGCCATGGCCGAGCTCGGTTTGCCCGCCGTGCTCAAGACCACCCGCCTCGGCTATGACGGCAAGGGGCAGCGGGTGCTGCGTGATCGCGCCGAAGCTGCCGAGGCTTTTGCTGCGCTCGCCCCCAAACCGCTCGTGCTCGAAGCCTTCATCCCCTTCAGCCAGGAGATCTCTGTCGTTGTTGCCCGCAGCCTTTCCGGCGAGGTGCGCAGCTACGAGCCGGCCGAGAATGTGCACCGCAACCACATCCTCGCGACCAGCACCGTACCGGCGGCGATTCCCCCCGCGCTCGCTAAGCATGCCGGCATGATCGCCAAAGCGATTGTCGTCGCCCTCGATTATGTCGGCGTGCTGGGCGTCGAGTTCTTTGTTGTCCCAGGCGAGTCGCGCCCTACCCTGCTGGTGAACGAAATCGCGCCGCGCGTACATAATTCCGGTCACTGGACCGAGGCGGTCTGCCTCACCGATCAGTTCGAGCAGCACATCCGGGCGATTCTCGGCTGGCCGCTCGGCGATCCCGCCCGACTCGCCGATGTCGTCATGGAGAATCTGGTGGGTGACGAGGTCGGCCGGGTTCCCACTTCGCTCCAAGGCTTCACCCAGCCTCACCTTTATGGCAAACTGGAAACGCGGCCCGGTCGCAAGATGGGCCATATCAATCGCCTGTTGCAGCCGGACCGGCCCTAAACTTGGGCTTTTTCGCTTGCAAAGGTGGACAAGTCCGCGGGGTTGGGCTATAGAGCCCCCACGGTGACCGGCCCTGCTGGTCGGCGACGTGGCTTTATTTGGTCGCGGCGCTTCCATCCAATCATATTTCACCAGGCTTTAAGGGGCGGTTGACCTTTGCAAGTAGTCGTTCGCGATAACAACGTTGATCAGGCGCTGCGCGCGCTCAAGAAGAAGCTGCAGCGCGAAGGCGTCTTCCGCGAGATGAAGCTGCGCAACTACTACGAGAAGCCCTCCGAGAAGAAGGCGCGTCAGAAGGCTGAGGCCGTGCGCCGCGCTCGCAAGCTGGCTCGTAAGCGCGCCCAGCGTGAAGGCGGTCTGCCCGCTCCAACTCCAACGGCACGTCCCGGTCAGCCCGCTCGCCCGAGCGCAAGCACGCTGCCCCGCACCTAAGCCGTTCAGAATCCATTCATAATGCGTTCATAACGCCGCTCCTTTCGGGGCGGCGTTATGCTTTTGGGCCCTTCAGCCTCCGGCTGCCGGCACCACCCGCTCAAAGAACGGCCGCGCATGCTCGGGCCAGATACCCCGCTCCCACAGGTCCACATGGGTCCCGCCCGGCTCGATCCATAGCTCATCCTTGTTGGGAACAAGCTCGTATAACCTCTCGCCATTGCTGACATCGATCGTCGTGTCCGCAGTCCCATGCGCCACCAGCACCGGCTCGGCCACATCCACGATCCACTCATTGACGGGGAACTGGTCCTGCATCACCCAGTACACCGGCAGCATCGGATAGCGCTCCCCGGCCACCGTCACCGCCGACAGGAACGGCGTTTCCAGCAGCAACGCCGCCGCATCCCGCTCACTCGCGACATAGGTCGACGGCCCCGACCCCAGAGATCTGCCCCAAATTACAACGGGATAGCCTTTGCCCGCCGCCCAGTCGAACGCGGCCAAGGCGTCGGTTAGAATGCCATCCTGGCTCACCGAACCAGGGGAAGCGGGGAAGCCGCGATAATCAAATGCTAGGAACCCGAAGCCTTCCGAGCCCCATTGTGCGAAGCGCTCATGCTCGGCCGAAAAGCTGCCGCTATTGCCCTTGTAATAAACGATCAGCGGCTTGCCCGGCTCAGGCGCCTTGTACCAGCCATTGACCACACCATCGCCTGAGGGAATCGCCACCACTTCGGCCCCAGCGATCCCCGCCGCCTCGAGTGGCGTCACCTCCCCTTCGAGGAAGTACTGCAGGCTGCGCTGGTTGAAATACATATACCCAACAACCGCGGCATAGCCGAGCACCACCAGCACCGCCAGCCCGGCAACCAATCTCCCAACAATCCGCATCTAGAACTCCGAAATGGTCTTGTCCAAGGCCTGGGCGAACACCTCAGGGGGCTGCGCACCGGACAGGGCATATTTCTCGCCGAACACAAAGAAGGGCACCCCGGTAATGCCTTGGGCTGCCGCCTGCTCAGCCAACTGCTGGGTGATTGCCAGCTCATGCTCATCATTCATGGCATCAAGCGCATCGCCCCGGTCAAAGCCGAACGAGGCCGCAATGTCGGCCAGCACATTGTCGTCAAAGATCTGCCGGTGCTCGAGAAAATAAGCCTCGGCTATGGCATTGGCCAATTCGTGCTGAATGCCGAGCGGCTTGCTCAACCGGGTGATAGTGTGGGCCTTTGCCGTCGGATACATCCGCGGCTGGCGGGAGAGATCAAGCTCGATCCCTGCCTTGAGCGCTTCGCTTTCCACTCGCTCCCACATCTCGGCAGGATCACGGCCATAACGCTGGCGCAGCATTTCGCCAACATCCACGCCCTCGGCCGGCGTATTGGCATCGAGGTAAAAGGGATGATTTTCAATGATGACGTCGATGTCGTCAGGCAGCGCCGCCACGGCCTGATCGAGCCGAGCGGAGCCGACAAGGCACCAGGGGCACACGACATCGGTGAACACATCAATTTTGAGGATAGGTGACATGGCAAATCCTTGAGCCAACGCGGCCCGTTGTTTGCCATCATGTCGCGCGAAATGGAGCGGGGGACAATCCCACTGCCATCAATTACGCGTCGCCGCCCTGGGTGACCGCAAATGGCGGCGACCAGCCGCCGGCGACAACGCCAAATCCAAGCACGGCGCCAAAGCCCAGCCACGCGAGGCCGGGCAGCACCAGCAGCGTGGCGCGCCCCGATACGCTTGCGGCACGCCCGGCGGCGGCCAGACCGATCAGCATCAGCACCATGGAAACAACCGTGCTCATGAAGGGATCGGCCACGGTCAGCAGGAATGGTGCAAGGATCGCGCCGACCATCAACGCAACAATCCAGCGCGCCGCTGAGCGCCCTTCATAGCCACGCCCGGCCACCAGCCACCGGGCAGCGCCCCAAAGCGGCAGGCTGATGGCAAGCGCCAAAGCACCCGTCCACTCCGGTAGGCTCAATGGCGCATGCAGTACCGGCTGGACACCAAGCGCCTCGGCAGCACCATAGGCAGCAACCAGACCCAGCAGCGGGAGGGCAGCGCTCAGTCCCGCGCCAATCCCGTCATGCCGATCGGCATCGAGCAGCGAAGGAAAGTTGTGGGTAACTGCCGTGAAGGTGGCCATTTTGGCTCTCACTGGTTGCTAAATTCTTGCAAACCAATGGCGGCGGGGCCCTAGGAGTTCCTTTTTGGGAAACACGCCCTCGTGAAGGGACCGTTAACGCCCGTCCATCTCATGCCGTGCTGGCATACTTCCCGGGAGAATATCGTGACGACCGAACTCGATACGTCGGCGCGTCTGGAGGCACTGGAAACGCGTGTCGCTTTCCAGGATCAGACCATCGAAGACTTGAATGCCACCATTACCGAGCAGTGGCGCGTGATTGACGGGCTCACCCGTCGGATCACCGTGCTGGAGGAGCAAGTCCGGTCGGGCGGCTTTATTGCCGATCCCCGCACCGACCCCCCTCCTCCGCACTACTAGAGCAGGTTGCCGCTTACGGCCTCACGAAGATGTAGAGCAGCACGATCACTGCCGCGATCGAGATCGTGGTCCACTTCACCAGCGTCACAAAGCGCGCATAGGTCGACTCATGCTGGGAATAGTCCATCGCCGATTCATGCTGAAGCGGTGGATGCAGGTGGGAATGGGCTGGGTGGTCTTCTGCGGCCATTTGGTCCTCGAAATTCGTCGTGTTCATCTGCCCGGAGGCGTTCAGGGGCTCGTGCTTTCCAGCTCGTCGATCAGTCGCTCGATCATGCCAAGTCCCAGCGACCAGAACTGCGGATCCTTGGCATCAAGCCCGAATGGCGCCAGCAGTTCCGTATGGTGCTTGGATCCACCAGCCTTCAACAGCTCGAAATACCGCTCCGCAAAGCCCTCGTCGGCCTTCTCATACTGCGCGTAAAGCGAGTTCACAAGGCAGTCACCGAAGGCATAAGCATAGACATAAAAGGGCGAGTGGATGAAGTGCGGCACATAGGCCCAAAAGATATCGTAACCCTCATTGGGGATGATCCCCTCACCCAGCGATTCCTTTTGCACTTCCAGCCAGATGGCGTTGATTTCCTCAGTGCGCAGCTCACCCTGCCGACGTGCCGTGTGCACCCGGCGCTCGAACGTGTAAAAGGCAATCTGCCGCACCACCGTATTGAGCATGTCCTCCACCTTGGAGGCTAAGAGGGCAAAGCGCTGCTTGGGGTCGGTGGTCTTTTCCAGCAGGTACCGGAAGGTCAGCATCTCACCGAAGACACTCGCCGTCTCGGCCAGGGTCAGCGGCGTATTGCTCAGTATCGGCCCCTGCGCCGCCGCCAGCCTTTGATGGACACCGTGACCCAACTCATGGGCGAGCGTCATCACGTCCCGCGAGCGGCCCATATAGTTGAGCATCAGATAGGGATGCGCACTCGGCACCGTGGGATGAGCAAAGGCGCCCGAGAGCTTGCCATTGCCCACTGGAGCGTCGATCCATCCACTATCGAAAAACGGCGCTGCGACTTCCGCCAGGTCAGGCGAAAACCGGCCATAGGCCTCCAGCACGGTAGATTTGGCGGTTTCCCAATCAAAGGTCCGCTCGTCGCTCGTCGGCAAGGGCGCATTGCGGTCCCAGGCATTGAGCTGGTCCTTGCCGAACCACTTGGCCTTCATCTTGTAGTAGCGGTGCGACAGCCGGGGATAGGCCTCCTGGACGGCGGATTGCAGCGCATCCACCACTTCGCGCTCCACCGAATTGGCCATGTGCCGGCTGTCGGCAATGTCCTCAAAGCCGCGCCAGCGATCGGAGATTTCCTTGTCCTTGGCCAGCACATTGGTGATGTGGGTGAACAAGCGTCCATTCTCGCGCAAGGTCTTGGCCAAGGCATGGAAAGCGCTTTCGCGCCGCTTCTCCTCGGGCTCGGACAGCAGATGCAGCGTTTCCTCGAGCTTGAGCACTTCCCCATCGACCTCGAATTCGAGGCTGGCCATGGTCTCGTCGAACAAGCGGTTCCAGGCTGAAAAGGCCGTGACCGACTTGTCGTGGAACAGCTCCTCAAGCTTTTCGTCGAGCTGATAGGGCTTGGCCTTGCGCAACTCGGCGAACCAGGTGCGGTAACGCGCCAGTTCCGGATCGCGCTCGAACGCCGCCTCAAGATCGGCATCCTCGATGCGGTTCAACTCGAGCTCGAAAAACAGAATGCGCGTGGAGAGATCCGTCAGCGCCTGGTTGGTGTCGCCCATGAACTTCGCCCGGTCGGGATCGGTGGATCGCTGCGCATATTGCAAAAAGGCGAACGAGCCGATGCGCCCGCTCAGATCCGCCAGCGCTTCGCTGCGCTTGATCACATCGGTGAGCTTGCCCGCCCGGGTTAGCTCCGCGAGCTTGCCCTTGTAGTCGCTCTCAAAGCGCGCGGCATCATCCTTGGCCTGCTGCAAGGCGGCGGCAAACTCAGAGCTCTCGCGTCCCGGGTAAAGATCGTTGAGATCCCAGACCGGCAAGGTACCCAATTGATTGTGCCCCTTCTGGCTCGCGGCTTGTTCGGTCATCGGGGTTCTCCAGCGCGGTTCTTGGTGAGGGGCGGACCATAGCCAGCACGTCATGGGATGAAAAGGGGGCCCTCGCCGCCTATCGTGCCAGCCGCAATATGGCGCCCCGCCATTATGATTAATGCTGTCTTAATTTGCCGGCCGCATACTTCCACAAAACCGCACAGCGCGATTCGAGCGCCTGGCAAGAGAAGTGGATTTTGCATGACGCGTGTTCTGGTGGTCGACGATGACCCGGTGCAATTGCGGCTGACGGCCGAAGTCGCCAATCAGGCCGGCTTCAAGCCACTCACCGCAACCAGCGGCGAACAAGCCCTGCAGATCTTGCGCGAAGACCCCAATCTGGGTGCGATGATTCTTGACCTGGTAATGCCTGACCTCGACGGCATGGCCGTGATGGAAACCATGCGCCGGGAAGCTCTTTCCACGCCGGTGATCGTGCAGACCGCCAACCCGTCGCTGGAAACCGTGGTCAGCGCCATGCGCCACGGCGCCGTGGACTATTTCGTCAAGCCGGTCGCCCCCGAGCGGCTGGTGATCTCCTTGCGTAACGCCATGAAGCTGGGTGCGCTGGAAGCGGCGATCCGTGCCGAACAAAGCCGCCGCGCCGGGACCTTCTCGGCTGCCGACCTGATCGGCCGCGCTCCCGCCATGACCCGCGTCCTGACGCTTTGCGGCAAGGCGGCCCGCAATCCCATACCCGTGCTGATCGAAGGCGAAACCGGCGTCGGCAAGGAATTGATCGCCCGCATCATCGGGGGCAGCGGGGATCGGGCCGGCAAGCCATTCATCAGCGTCAACTGCGGCAGCATTTCCCCTTCCCAACTCGACGCCGTGCTTTTCGGCTTCAAGAAAGGCGCCTTCGCCGGTGCCCTGGCCGATACCCCCGGCAAGTTTGCCGAAGCCCATACCGGCACCATCTTCATCGATGAAGTGGGCGAACTGCCTCCCGCCACCCAGGAGCGGCTGCTGCGCGTTCTCGCCGATGGCGAAATCGTACCGCTGGGCGCCGGGCGCCCCGAGCGCGTCAATGTGCGCGTGATCTCGGCGACCAATCGCCGCCTGCTCAATCTGGCCAAATCGGGCGAGTTCCGAGAGGACCTTTATTATCGGCTCAACGTGCTGCCCATTTATGTGCCCCCGCTCCGGCAGCGGCTCGAGGACATTCCGGCTCTGGTCAACCACTTCCTCGCGCGCTTTGCCGCTGAAGCTGGCAAACGCATCCTCGGCATTTCTCCCGAAGCTTTGGAACTGCTCGCCAGCTATCCTTGGCCCGGCAATATTCGCCAGCTGGAAAACGTCGTTTATCGCGCGACCGTGCTTTGCGAGGAAGCCTTCCTCGAGCCCGCCGATTTCCCCCAGATCATGGCCCATGCTCAAGGGCGCGACGCCGCCATTCTTTCACTCGCGGCCATGCCGGTGCCTGCCGCGCCGGTTCACATCGATAACGCTCCGCCGCGCCAGCGCGAAATGCTCGAAACCAGCCCTATCGAAGACCGCTTCCTCGATGAGTCGGGCAATGTGGCGGCTCTGGCCGAGATCGAACGCGCCTTGATCGTTTTTGCCATCGAGCACCATGGCGGGCGCATGTCTCGTGTTGCCCGCGCACTCAAGATTGGCCGCTCGACCCTTTATCGCAAATTGCATGAATATGGCCTCGCGGAGCAGTTGATTAACGACGCCGCTTAACCGCATAGCTTCGGCAGAATGGCGGATCGCCGGGCGATTGTGGACCTTTCCACAAGGCCTTGCAGACCGTTGCACCATAGCCACATCGCTCGCTCACAACATTGCGAGTGATTGTTCCTGTTAACATTTGATGCTTATGCTTTCGATGTATGGGGCGGCCCGCCGGACCTTGGGTTGAGGCACGGTTGGGCTGCGTAACGCCTCGTACACGGAGCACAAATGCACAAGATCCTGGTTTGTTTTCTCGCCGTTGCTGCCGCCAACGCCCCTCTTCCCATCCTGGCGCAGGATGTAGCGAGTATCACCCCAACCCGGATTGTCATCGCTCCCGCGCAAAGCGCATTGGCGCGAACCATCAAGGCCAGCCTGTCCGCCGCCTATACAGCCAATGGCCGCGGTACCGCGGCCTATGCCGAAGCGCAGAAGCTCTACTTTCTTTATGGCGAGCGCTATTTCGAGCCAATCTGGCTGAGCGAACAGGCCAATGGGCAGGTCGTGTTCTCACCTGCTGCCCAGCAGATCCTCGATCTGTTTGCCCGGGCCGAGTCCGAAGGGCTCAATCCCGCCGATTATCTCACTCCTGACCTGCAGCTTCCCGCAACGGGCGGGGATCCTGTCGCCATGGCGGCGCTCGAAACCGCGTTTTCTGCCGCGACCCTGCGCTATGCGACCCACATCTATACCGGACGCGTCGCTCCTCGCTCCGTCGATGCCAACCTCGATATCGAGCCCAAGACCCTTGATGCCGGCGCCCTCCTTGTGGAACTGGCGGCCAGCAAGGATCCGGCCAAGGTGCTGGCCAAGCTCGAGCCAACCCATCCCGAATTCCTGGCGCTTAAAGCGGCACTGGCCAAGTTCAACGACAATGCCACTAATCGTCCCGCCCCCATTCCGACCGGGGTCGTGCTCAAGGCTGGCATGACCGATGAGCGCCTGCCCCTGATACGCCAGCGGCTGGGCCTCGTGGCCGATGCGTCCCTGGTTTACGACCAGGGCGTGGTGCAGGCGGTCAAGGATTTCCAGCAGGGCCTGGGTCTTGAACCTGATGGCGTCGCTGGCCCTGCCACGGTCGCGGCCCTCAACGGCGGCAACGCCGCCACCCGCGAGCAGATCATCGCCAATATGGAGCGCTGGCGCTGGATGCCGCGCGAGCTCGGCAATTTCCACGTCCTGGTCAACATTCCCGAGTTCCGCCTGTCCATCAACCGGGACGGGGCGGAAACCTATACGACCCGCGTCGTCGTCGGCACGGTCAAGAACCAGACGCCGGTATTTTCCGACAACATCCGCCACATCGTGGTCAATCCCTATTGGAATGTCCCCAGTTCCATCGTCAAAGGCGAGATTGCGCCCAAGACCTGGCGGAACCCGGGCTATATCGACGCCCAGAACATGGACCTGATCTATAACGGCGACGTCGTTAGCCCCTGGCAGGTGAACTGGTCCGCGGTCGGCAACACGTTCCCCTTCAAGGTGCGTCAGCGCCCCGGCCCTAGCAATGCCCTGGGCCAGATCAAGTTCTTGTTCCCCAACAAGCACGATGTGTATCTACACGATACCCCGTCAAAGGCTCTGTTCAGCCGCTCGCAGCGCGCTCTCAGCCATGGTTGCGTGCGGGTGCAGAACCCGATGGAGTTTGCCGACGCGCTGATGGCCAACGAAACCAAGATCAGCCGGGCCTCGCTCGAAGCGATGTTTGGCTCCAGCGAGCGCTGGGTGAACCCCGAGCAACAGATTCCTGTCCATCTCAGCTATTTTACCCTACGGCCCCAGGCCGACGGCAACCTGCAATCCTATGGCGACATCTACGGCCACGACACCAAGCTGATCCAGGCGCTCGGCTTGTCGCCCGCAGCGCTCCCTCAACCGGTGATGGCCGAAACCATTGCCGATGTCGGCCCCTGAGCCGCACAACACCATCTCTGATCAGGCGCTGGCAGTTTCTGCCGGCGCCTTTTTTTCGGCTGGTTTCTACCCTGTTCCCCGTCGAGCCGAGCGCCCCTTAACCGCTCGTCAACATTTTCGCCTTGGTTCGGCCCGGATTTTGTCCTTAAACATTGGCGTGAGTGGCCGCCATCGTGTTCGAGTTTTGTTAGCGTTAATCAAACTCTAGTCACTTGGCCGGTACGATCCGAAATGCAGATAGCTTCAACCGGGCAGTGTTTAGTGTGGCGGTAAAATCGGATAACCTGGCCCTTCGTGGCACTCGACTCCTGGCAGCAGCGCTGCTGAGTTTTTCGCTCCTGATCGGCCAGGCCGCCGTGGTTCCGGCCAATGCCGCCTCCGAGCGCAGCCTTTATCTCTACTACACCCACACCAAGGAAACGGCCCGCATCGTTTTCAAGCGCAACGGGCAGTATGTGCAGTCCGGGCTCAACGAGCTCAACCGCTTCCTGCGCGATTGGCGTCGTAACGAACCAGCCAAGATGGACCCACGCCTGTTTGACCTGGTTTGGGAAGTCTACCAGGAAGTGGGGGCCACCCAGCCCATCAACATCGTTTCCGCTTATCGCTCGCCCGCGACCAACAAGATGTTGCGCCAGACCTCCTCCGGTGTTGCCGAAAACTCCCAGCACACCAAGGGCCATGCCATGGACTTCTTTATCCCGGGCATTTCGCTGTCCAAGCTGCGCGCCGTCGCGATGCGCAAGCAGGTCGGCGGCGTTGGCTATTATCCCAGCTCGGGCAGCCCCTTTGTTCACCTTGATACTGGTTCGGTCCGCGCCTGGCCACGCATGACCCGTGCGCAGCTCAAGGACGTGTTCCCCGATGGGCGAACCATGCACTTGCCTGCCGATGGCAAGCCACTGTCGCAGGAAGGCTATCGCCTCGCCCAGGCCGAATGGCAACGTTGCCGCGCCGTGCCGTGCGGCAATGGCGGCTCGGGCACTCAGGTGGCCAGCGCCGGCAATTCTTTGGTCGACATGTTCTTTGGCGGCAACAAGGGCAACAACCAGCCCGCGCCTAGGCCCGCCCCCGCTCCGGTGCAGGTTGTATCAGTAGCTGCGGCCGCTCAGTCCCCGCAAGCGGCTGCCCGTGTCGCCGTTGCTCCTCCCATTCCAATGATGCGGCCGGCGAGCATGTCCGCGCCTGCCTCGAGCACGGTCGCCGTTGCCGAACAGGATGTGCCGGTGCCCTTCTCCACAGTTGGCAGCGCCCCCTTGGCAGAAGCAGAACTTGTCACCGCCTCGAACGCACCAGTGCCGGCCACCAAATCGCCTACCCTCATGATGGCGACCGCCTCCACTCTGCCAGCGGGCAATGGCGAAACCGCCGTGGTCGCCCTGGCAGCGCTGAGCCAGCCTTTCCCGCATCCGCCGCTCCAGGCCGGCCGCTCGTCTGAGCCTGACATGATGACGGCTTACCTGCCGCCCCTCGGCCAGAACGGCCAGGCACAGGACATGCTCCAGCAACTCATCGAGCAGGAAACCGCAGCCCAGGTTGCCGCCGCCCCCGTGGCCCCGGTTCCCAACCTGCCCCCTCTGGGCGCCGCCGGTGTGAAGACCGCCTCGCTGGGTGGCGAGCCCGCCCGAGACTCCACGGCATCGCTTTTTGCCTCGACCTTCAACTCGGTTCAGGGGCAAAGCGAACCTGTCGCCAAGGCGCTCGCCGCCATGATCGCCAAGGACGAGGCTTCTGCCGCGGCAACGCCTGCCGCATTGACGGCCCCCGATCTGGAGCATGCCGCAGCCCTTCTGGTCGCGCCCGCGCCGCTGTCTTCCGATCACTTCGCCTTGATTGAAGCCCAGTCGCGCGATGTAGATACGGCAACGGCTCTGGCCCCTGCGGTGGCGCTATCCCCCAGCAATGCGCCGCTGGCCGTGACCCATACGCGCTTTACCGCGTCCAATTAGCCTCACCCGCCAGCCTCTCCACAACCAGGGAGAGGCTGGCTGAGGCACGCCGGCTTGTTGCAAAGCCTCTCGGCGCCCCGTAAAACCTTGAGCTATCTTTTAGTTCGGCAAAGGAAGCCAGCATTGGCCGATAAGCCATCGACGCCCCTGCTCGATACCGTTCAGACCCCCGCCGAACTCCGCGCCCTGCCCCGCGAGGATTTGCGTCAGCTTGCCGATGAGTTGCGCGCCGAAGTCATCGACGCCGTTTCGGTGACTGGTGGTCATCTAGGCTCCGCCCTTGGCGTCATCGAACTCACAGTCGCCCTCCATGCCGTGTTCGACACGCCCCATGATCGACTGATCTGGGACGTCGGCCACCAGGCTTATCCCCATAAGGTTCTGACCGGCCGCCGCGATCGCATCCGCACCCTGCGCCAGCGTAGTGGCCTGTCCGGGTTCACCCGCCGTGCCGAAAGCCCCTATGATCCCTTTGGGGCCGGGCATTCCTCCACCTCCATTTCTGCCGGTCTTGGCATGGCTGTCGCCAGCGATCTTCAGGGCACCAAGCGCAATGTCGTGGCCGTGATCGGCGATGGCTCGATGTCCGCGGGCATGGCTTATGAAGCCATGAACAATGCGGGCGCCATGGATGCCCGCCTGATCGTCATTCTCAACGACAACGACATGTCGATCGCCCCGCCCACCGGGGCCATGAGCGCCTATCTGGCACGCCTCGTGTCCGGCCCGCTTTATCGCGGTGCCCGCGAAGCGGCCAAGACCATCGCCAAAAAGCTCCCTTCGTTCCTGCACGAACCCGCGCGCCGCACCGAGGAATTTGCGCGCGGCATGCTGACTGGCGGCACGCTTTTTGAGGAACTCGGCTTTTACTATGTGGGCCCCATCGACGGGCACAATCTCGACCACCTCCTGCCGGTGCTCGAAAATGTGCGCGATGCCGATGAAGGCCCGATCCTCATTCACGTCGTCACCAAAAAAGGCAAAGGCTATGCCCCCGCCGAGGACGCGGCCGATAAATATCACGGCGTCTCCAAGTTCAACGTGATCACCGGCGCCCAGGCCAAGGCGCCATCCAATGCGCCCTCTTACACCAATGTCTTTGCCCAATCCCTGATCCAGGAGGCAGCCGAAGACCCCAGCATCGTGGCGGTCACCGCCGCCATGCCTTCGGGCACTGGGCTCGACAAGTTTGCCGAAATCTATCCCAGCCGCATCTTTGATGTCGGCATCGCGGAGCAGCACGCAGTGACCTTTGCGGCCGGCCTCGCCACCGAGGGCATGCGCCCGTTCTGCGCGATCTATTCGACCTTCCTGCAGCGCGCCTATGACCAGGTGGTCCATGACGTGGCCATCCAGGGCCTGCCGGTGCGCTTCGCTATCGATCGTGCCGGCTATGTCGGCGCCGATGGCCCCACCCATGCCGGCAACTACGACGCCGCCTATCTCGGCGCCATTCCCGGCATCGTGCAAATGGCCGCCGCTGACGAAGCCGAACTCAAGCACATGGTCGCGACGGCGGTGGCTTATGACTCCGGCCCGATTACTTTCCGCTATCCGCGCGGCGATGGGGTGGGCGTCGATATGCCCGAGCGCGGCATCATCCTGCCCATTGGCAAGGGCCGTATTGTTCGCCCCGGCAGCACCATCGCCATTCTCTCATGGGGCACGCGACTTGCTGAAGCTCTGGCCGCTGCCGACCGGCTCGCTGCCCTGGGGCTCACCCCGACCGTTGCCGATGCGCGGTTCATGAAGCCGCTAGACGAGGAACTCGTCACGCAGCTCGCTCAAAGCCATGATGTGATGCTGACGCTGGAAGAAGGCTCGATCGGCGGCTTTGGCAGCCATGTCGCCACCTTCCTCGCCAGCAATGGCCTGCTTGATGGCAAGCTGCGCTTCCGCCCGCTGATGATCCCCGATCGTTTCGTGGAACACGCCACTCAGGCTGATATGTATGCCGATGCCGGCCTTGACCGCACCGGCATCGTCACTGCAGCACTTCGGGCTCTTGGATATGACGAAGCCGCCATGGCGGCGGCTATCGGGTCTATGGCAATTCGGTAATGGATCGGGCCCTGCCGCCGACAAGCTCGGCGGCGGGCCGGTTCAGGCCTCAGTCTTCCGGCGGTGCCGCCACCATGCCCAGCGCGCTCATGTAAAGCTCCAGCAGGGCTTCCTGCTCCATGCGCTCATTGGCATCCTGTTTGCGGATGCGAACGATCTGCCGCAGGATCTTGACGTCAAAGCCATTCCCCTTGGCCTCGGCATAGATTTCCTTGATGTCGGCGGCGATGGCTGCCTTCTCTTCTTCCATGCGTTCGATGCGCTCGACGAACGCCCGGAGCTGGTCCTGGGCAACACTATCTTCGGCCATAAAAACATCCTTCTCGCTTTAACCCTGCTTCAAACAGCAGCACAGGTTCGGGTTCAAGCGCTTTCGCCGCCAATCCACACCTGCGTCCCTGGGCCGCACGCCGCTGCGGGCCCGAGCATTGCTCTGCAATACGCGGCCTATTTCCGCCCAAAGGCTTGTTTATGCATTGACCTATTGGTCACCATACGCTCAAACACCAACGGTCCTCCCGATGTATTCCGGCATGCTCCTGTACCTCTTTCGCCTTAGCTTGACGCTTGTCGGCGCGCTGGTTTCCAGCTTCCTGCTGTTTTCCGCACCGGCTCGCGCCGATCTGCGCATCTGCAACGAAACCGCCAATCTGGTGTCCGTGGCGATCGGCTACCGGGCTGAGCGCGGCTGGATGAGCGAAGGCTGGTGGCAGGCTCCGTCCGGTGATTGCCGGGTACTTTACCAAGGCGATCTCGAGCGGCGCTTTTATTACATCTATGCTGTTGATGATATTGGCGGCGGCGCCTGGGACGGCGCGGTCTTCATGTGCACGCGTGACGAAACCTTCACGATATTCGGGGTTGAGGATTGCCTCGCCCGGGGCTATGAGCGCACCGGGTTCTTTGAAATCGATACCCAGAACCAGACGGACTGGACCTTGCAGCTGACTGAAAACATGGGCGCTCCCGATGTGGTGGGCCCGGACAGCCAGGAAAATCTGGAAGACCCGGCCCTTGTGGTTGATCCGGATGACGTGACCATCGATGCGCCGGCGGCCTCCCCGGGTTCACCTGCCGCCAAGTCGGTCCCGCCCCCGGATGCGCCCCCGGCTTCGGACCCGGCGCCGACGGATCCTCCGCCGGCGAACCAGTAGTTTAACCGAACGGACACGCTATGAGACGTATGCGACGTGTGAAGATCGTGGCGACCCTCGGGCCCGCCAGCCACGACGAAAAGATGATCGAGGAACTGGCGCGCGCCGGCGCCGATGTGTTCCGCATCAATATGAGCCACGCCAGCCACGAAGTGCTGCACCAGACCGTGGCGCGCATTCGCAACGTCGAAAAAACCCTAAACCACCCGCTTGGCGTTTTGGTCGACCTGCAGGGTCCCAAGCTGCGCGTGTGGAAGTTCGCCGAAGGCAGCATCCAGCTAACCGCCGGCCAGAAATTCATCCTTGATAGCTCCGATACGCCCGGCACCGTCGAGCGCGTTTACCTGCCCCACCCGGAAATCATCGAAAGCGTTTCGGTGGGCGACCGCCTGCTGCTCGATGATGGCAAGCTCCAGCTGCGCGCCACCAAGGTTGGCGACGGCGCCATCGAAACCGAAGTCGTCTATGGCGGCAAGCTGTCGGACAAAAAGGGCGTGTCCCTGCCCGATACGCTCCTGCCCACTGGCGCCCTGACCGAGAAGGACCACAAGGACCTGCTCGAAGGCCTCAAGGCCGAGGCCGACTGGATCGCTCTGTCCTTTGTGCAGCGCCCCGAGGACATCATCGATGTCCGCAAGATTGTCCAGGGCCGCGCGGGCGTCATGGCCAAGATCGAAAAGCCCCAGGCCATCGATCGCCTCGAGGAAATCATCAAGCTGTGCGACGCCATCATGGTCGCGCGCGGCGATCTGGGCGTCGAGCTGCCGCTTGAAACCGTACCGGGCCTGCAAAAGCGAATGATCCGCATGTGCCGTCGCTACGGCAAGCCCGTGGTGGTCGCGACGCAGATGCTGGAATCGATGATCACCTCGCCCGTGCCGACCCGCGCCGAAGTCTCGGACGTGTCGATTGCCGTGTTCGAGGGCGCCGACGCGATCATGCTCTCGGCCGAATCCGCCTCGGGCCAGTACCCGGTGGAAGCGGTCGCGACCATGAACAAGGTCGCGGTGGCAGTGGAAAGCGACGCCAATTACCGCGGCATCATCCGCGCCGCCCAGACCGAACCGGAGGCAACCGCCGCCGACGCGATCTCGGCTGCTACCCGCCAGGTCGCCGAAACCCTCGATCTCGCGGCGATCGTCACCTACACCGCCTCGGGCTCCACCGGCATCCGGGCGGCCCGCGAGCGGCCCTCCAAGCCCATCATTCTTCTCTCGCCCAATCAGCGCACCATCCGGCGCATGTCGATCTGTTGGGGCGTACATTGCGTGCAAACCGAAGACGCCGCGAGCCTTGAAGACATGGTCGATCGCGCCTGCATCATCGCCTACCAGGAAGGCTTTGCCCGCCCTGGCGACCGTATCGCCATCACCGCCGGCATTCCCCTGGGCACGCCCGGCGCCACCAATATGCTGCGCATCGCCTTTGTCCGCCAGGACGGCGCCGGCTCCAGCTAAGCGCGCGACACGGCACCACAACAAAGCCCGCCATTTGGCGGGCTTTTCTTTTAAGGTCGACCGCATCGTCACCAAGCTCGTGCACCACCAGGTGCCACCCAAGGTCGAATACGGGCTAACAGCGTGGAGCCAGTCGCTTTGCCCCGCCCTCGACGCGCTGCTGCAATGGGCCGAAGCCAGGCGCCCTGAACATCTGGCGTTCCCTAAAACCCTAAAGCCAACCCTTGCGCTTGAAATACAGGAACGGCAGCAAGGCCGACAGCACCATCAGCCCAATCGCCCAGGGATAGCCCAGCTGCCAATGGAGTTCGGGCATATGCTCGTAGTTCATGCCATAGATCGACGCCACCAGGGTTGGCGGCAGGAACACCACGGCAGCCACCGAGAAGATCTTGATGATCTGGTTCTGCTCGAGATTGATCATGCCCAGCGTCGCATTGAGCAAAAAGTCCAGCCGGGCCGACGATGCCCGTGCATGCTCGCCCAGCGAAGTGGCATCGCGTTGGATCAGTCGAACCAGATAGCGGCTTTCCTTGTCGTCGGACGTGTCCTCGACTGCCGAATAATAGGTCACGAGCCGCGACATGCTCACCAGGCTTTCCTGGATCATCGTCAGCAGCTCGGCCTTCTGCCCGATCTGGGAAATAACCTTTTCGAGGCTGCGCGTCTTCTTGTTGGCCTTGGCCTTGGTGGTGTTGAACACCTCGTGGGACAAATTGTCGGTCTCGTTGCCAATCCGCTCCAGCGCGTCCGCCGTGCGGTCAATCATCGCTTCGATGAGCCCGAGCATGATTTCCTCGCCCGAGCCGTGCACTGCCCCCTTCGCCCGCTGCGCCCGGTTGGTGTAGGCCAGGAAAGGTGTGGGCTCGGCGTAACGGACAGTGACCAGGGAATTGTTCTTGAGGATGAAGGTGATCGGCGTCTTGATCGGCGTTTCCGTGTCCAGATGCGCCAGACCCGTGAGGGTCATGAAAATCGCGCCATCTTCCATATAAAGCCGGGCCGAGAGCTCAATTTCCTCCATCTCGGCTCGGCTGGGCACGTCAACGGCCAGCAGCCGCTCGACCTCCTGCACGTCCGTGTCACTCGGGCTGATCAGGTCGAGCCAGATCGGCACGACGCCGGTGTGCCCGCTTTCAAAGGGCACCAGCCGATCCTGGGTCCGGGTATAGATGCGCAGCATGGCAGCTCCTCGTTCTGGGTGGTGAGCTTAACGGACAAACCAGTGCCTGCTCGAGGGTGAAACGAACGGCGCCTCGAAGCGCTCCTGCCGCGCGAGCATCATTGTCGTCCGGCAGGCGCCTGCTGCGTCCTTGGAGGCCACCAGCAAGGGAGAGGCATGTTGTCCCCATCCGTCCGGCCAATTACGCTCCGTGCCTATCTAGCGCGTCCTCAACCCGGTCCCGGCCTGCCATGATCCCCACCATCACCGCCTTTGCCGATTCTCCTGACCAAGGTGCGGGCCTCGCTCGCGACATGCGCGTGCGCTGGGCGCTCGAGGAAGTGGGCCAGCCCTACCAAGTGCGCCTGGTGTCCTTCGCGCAAATGCGCGCGCCCGCCCATCTGGCCCTCCATCCCTTCGGACAGATCCCGACCTACGAGGAGGGCACGCTCACCCTGTTCGAATCGGGGGCCATCGTCCTGCACATCGCCGAGCAGCATCCCGGCCTCCTCTTGCCCGAGGAACCGGGCGCCCGCTCCCGCGCCATCACCTGGATGTTTGCGGCCCTCTCAACGGTCGAGCCGCCCATCGTCGAGCTCGAAGTCGCCGAACTCCTTGAACGCAACGAGAGCTGGTCGCAGCAGCGCCTACCGCTGGTGAAGGATCGCATCCACCACCGGCTGCGCCAGCTTGCTGCCTTTCTGGGCCCCAAGGACTGGCTTGATGGCGCCTTCAGCGCCGCCGATCTGATGCTGGTGCATGTGCTGCTGCGCTTGAGCGGAGCCGGCATCCTCGAGGATTATCCCGATCTCTGCTGCTATCTCGCCCGCGCCCAGGAGCGACCGGCTTATCGGCGCGCCTTTGCCGCCCAGCTCGCCGTCTTCACCGCAAGCCAGCCCTCAACCTGACGCCGGGGCTGTTTTCGGTCCACAGCCCAAAAACAACAAAGCCCGCACAAGGCGGGCTTTGCAGAAACTTGCATGAGCAAGCAGATCTTAGCCCTGGCGGGCCTTGAAGCGCTTGTCCACCTTGTTGATGATGTAAACGCGGCCGCGACGGCGGACGAGCTTGTTCGCGCGGTGGCGAGTCATCAACGCCTTCAGCGAGTTGCGGACTTTCATCTTGATATCCTCGGGTCAAACAAAAGGGGCGCCTAGGCGCCCGGAACTTGCGGGCATTCATAGGGATTTCCCCCTGCCCTGTCAACGCGGCACAAGCAGAGTTTTCACCCTCTTTTCACCGCTTTGCGCACCCCGGCAAGCTCGGCAAGCCGAGGCGCCGATTCCCTTGAGCCTAGTGCCCCAGCACCGCATCCTCGGGCACCCCGATCTCGCGCCAGCGATGGCAGGCAACGAGCCGCCCATCCTCGATGGTTTCGAGCACTGGCCGCTTTTCCGCGCAATAAGGCTTGGCGAAGCGACAGCGGGTGCGGAACGGGCAGCCTGAAGGCGGATTGATCGGTGAGGGGATTTCCCCCCGCAGGGCATCCACATTGCGTTGCCGCGCCAATTTGGGGTCCGGAATGGGCACGGCCGTCAGCAGCGCCCGCGTATAGGGGTGCTTGGGATCCTCATAGATCTCATCCCCGGTTGCCAGCTCCACGATTCGCCCGAGATAGAGCACAAGGATGCGGTCGGACACATGCCGCACCACGCTCAGATTGTGCGAGATGAAGATCAGGGTCAGCCCGAACTCTCCCTTGAGTTCGGCCAACAAATTGAGGATCTGCGCTTGGATCGACACGTCGAGCGCCGAAACCGGCTCGTCGCAGACAATGAGCTTGGGCTCGGTGATCAGCGCCCGCGCAATGCCGATGCGCTGCGCCTGCCCGCCCGAAAACTCGTGCGGATAGCGGTTGATCATCTCGGGCAGGAGGCCCACCGCCGCCATGATCTTGAGTACGCGGGCCCGCCGCTCGGCCTTGTTGAGCTCGGGGCGCAGCGTGCGCAGCGGATCGGCGATGATGTCGCCCACAGTCATGCGCGGATTGAGCGACGCCAGCGGGTCCTGGAAGATGATCTGCAGGTCCTGCCGGCGCTTGCGCATCTCCTCGGCCGGCACCCGGGTCAGATCCTGCCCCAGCCACAGCACCTGTCCCTCGTCCGGCGCAATCAGCTGCAGGATGCAGCGCCCGAGCGTTGACTTGCCGCAGCCGCTTTCCCCCACAATGCCAAGGGTCTCGCCCTTGCGGATGGAAAAGTTGATGTTCTCGAGCGCCGTCAGCGTCAGCTTGCGGCTGAATAGGCCGACGGAAATGGAGAAGGTCTTTTTGAGATCCTTGATCTCGAGGAGGTTGATCGGGGTCTGGTCCATCAGGCGACCTTTCCATAGGCCATCGGGCCTTCATAAAAGCAGGCTTTCTCGCGCCCATTGCCGGTATCCATCAGCGGCGGGCGCTCTTCGAGGCACCGGTCAAAGCAGAACGCGCAGCGCGGATTGAACGAGCAGCCCTTGGGCAGGTTCTCCAGGCTTGGCGGCAGCCCCTGGATCGGGTCGAGCCGCTCGGCCCGCTTGGCGATATGGGGCGTCGAATGCAGCAGCCCCAGCGTATAGGGATGGCGCGGATGGTAGAACAAATCGTCCACCGTGCCCTTTTCCACCGCCCGGCCGCCATACATCACCATCATGCGGTCGGCGACCCCGGCAACGACTCCCAGGTCATGGGTGATCAGCACCAGCGACGTGCCGAAATCCTCGGTCAGCGTCTTGAACAGCTCCAGCATCTGCGCCTGCACCGTCACGTCGAGCGCCGTGGTCGGCTCATCGGCAATCAGGATCTTGGGCTGGCACAGCAGCGCCATGGCGATCATCACGCGCTGCCGCATTCCGCCCGACAGCTCATGGGGAAAGCTGTTGGCGCGCTTTGCCGGTTCAGGAATCCCGACGCGCTCAAGCATGTCGACGGCGGCGCGGGTGGCGGCCTTCTGCTCGAACCCGCGATGCTTGACCAACACCTCGGCCAGCTGCGTGCGGATGCGCAGCGTCGGGTTGAGTGAGGTCATCGGGTCCTGGAAGATCATCGCGATGTCCCGGCCGCGATAGCGGTCGAGCTCATTGGGTCCCAGCGCCAGCAGGTCCACATCACCCATTATGGCGCGCCCCGACGCGCGCCCGTTCTTGGCCAACAGGCCCATGATCGACAGAAAGGCCTGGCTCTTGCCCGAGCCGCTTTCCCCCACCACAGCCAGCGTTTCACCCCGCGCGAGCGTAAAATTCATCTCGCGCACCGCCTGCACTTCGCTTTCGTGCAGCGCGAAGGTGACCGACATATCCTGGACGTCAAGTACGTGCTTCATTTCAATACAGGGCCTTTCTGGCGCGCCGGGCACGAAGCCGGGCAGCGCTTAGCGATCCTTGGGATCCAGCGCATCGCGCAGGCCATCCCCGATATAGGTGAGGCAAAGCAGGAGGGTGACCAGCACCACCGCCGGGCCGATCAGCATCCAGGGCAGCGTTTCCGCCACGGGCGAGCCGAACGAGATCAGCGTTCCAAGCGATGTCTGCGGCTCTTGCACCCCCAGCCCCAGATAGGAAAGGAAACTCTCCGTGAGGATGATTTCCGGGACGGTCAGCGTCGCATAGATCACCACCGGGCCGGTCAGATTGGGCACGATATGGCGCATGATGATGGTCCAGGGCTTGGCCCCGCCCGCCCGCGCCGCCTCAACGAACTCCCGCTCCTTGATCGACATGGTCTGTCCACGCACGATCCGCGCCATGGTCAGCCATTCCAGGCACCCGATGCCCACAAACAGCAGCACGGGATTGCGCCCGAAGATCACCACGAGAATGATGACGAAGAGGATATAGGGCAGCGCGTACATGATATCGACAAAGCGCATCATTACCGCGTCGACCTTGCCGCCGAAATAGCCGGCGACCGCGCCATAGATCACTCCGATCACCACCGAAACCAGCGTAGCAACGCCGGCCACGATCAGGCTCATCTGCGTGCCCTGCATGATGCGGGCCAGCATGTCGCGCCCGTTCTGGTCGGTGCCTGCAAAGTGCCCGTTCTCGAAATTGGGGGGCTTCCTGATCGCGCTCCAGTCGATCTTGTCATAGGTCCAGGGCAGCAGATACGGGCCGACAAAGGCGAAGAGGATGATGAAGCCGATCAAGAAGATCGACACCACCGCCGCCTTGTTGCGCACGAGGCGCCGCATCGCATCCTGCGTCAGCGACCGCCCCTTGGGGCCGTCCTCCAGCGCCTTGGCATAGTCGGAAAGAATGGCGTCCTTGCCTGTGATGCCGGCCATCAGCGCAACCTCACCTTGGGGTCGAGCCAGGCATAAAGCAGGTCAACCACGAGGTTCACGGCCAGAATAATAAACATGTACAAAATGGTCGTTCCCAGCACGAGGCCGTAGTCGCGGTTGAGCGCGGCGCTGATGAAATACTTGCCGATCCCCGGCAGTGCGAAGATCTGTTCCACAACGAGCGAGCCGGTCAGCAGATAGCTCAACCCCGGCCCCAGATAGGACACGACGGGCAGGAGCGCCGGCTTGATGGCGTGCCGCGCCAGGATCAGCCGCGTACCCAAGCCCTTGGAGCGCGCGGTGCGTACATAATTGGTGCCCAGCACCTCGATCATCGAGCCGCGCATCAGCCGCGCCGTACGTCCGGCATGGGGCAGCACCAGCACCGCCACGGGCAGCACCAGATGGGCGATCGAGCCGTTCTGCCAGCCGCCCGCCGGCAACCAGCCCAGATACACCCCGAACACCAGCTGCAAGATGCTGCCGATCAGGAAATTGGGCACCACGAGCCCCACCATCACCAGCATGACGAGCAGGTAGTCAGGCCACTTGTTCTGGTTCACCGCAGAGATCGCGCCCGCGATCAGCCCCACCACCGTGCCGATGATAAAGGCAGTGAAACCCAGCATCAGCGTGAAGGGCAGGCCGATCCACAGCATCTGGGACACCGTGAAGTCGTTGTAGACCATCGACGGGCCGAAATCGCCCTGCAGCAGCCGGCCGATATAGATGAAATACTGGCTGATCAGCGGCTGGTCGAGGTTGTAGTGAGCGCGCAGATTGGCCAGCGTCTGGGGCGGCAATGCGCGTTCGCCGTCAAAAGGACCGCCCGGGGCCAGCCGCAAAATGAAAAAACACGCCGTCACGGCGATCAGCGCCACCGGCAAAGCCGACAGCACGCGCCGCAAAGCAAATCCGAACATGGGTGAACCTTTCTGGTCCCCCGCAGCAGCACCGCGGTGCGCTCGAGGCGGAGGATGCCGGCGCCACTCGTGGGCGGCGCCGGCGCTAGTGTTATTCGGCCTTGGTCAGCCAGCGTGTACGGTGGATGTCCTTGGCATTGTTGACAAAGCCGGTGATCGAGGGCGTCACGACGTTCTGGGCGATATACCAGTAGATCGGGATCGCGCCGGTTTCATCCATGGCGATCTTTTCGGCATCGCCCAGCATCTTGGCCCGAACGGCCAAGTCGCTTTCGGCAGCGGCCGACTTCACCAGCGCATCGAACTCGGGGTTGGAATAACGGCCATAGTTGTTGCCCCAGTTCATCTGGCCATCCTGCATGATGCCGGTGGTCAAGAGCTCCAGCGTGTTGGACGGATCGGAATAATCGAGCAGCCAGCCGGCACGGCCGACCTGGAAGTCCCCGGCGCGCAGCGCGTCATAGTGCACGGCGGTTTCGGAGTTGAAGAGCTCGGTCTTGATCCCGATCTGCTCCCACATGGAGGAGATGGCGACGGCCACGCGCTGGTGGTTGTCATTGGTGTTGTACTTGAGCTGGACCGGCAGCGGGTTGGAGGCGTTGTAGCCCAGCCCTTCCATGATCGCCTTGGCTTGCGCCACGCGCTCTTCATAGGAGAGACCAATCCATTCGGGCTGGTAGGGCTCGACGCCTTCATAGTTCGCCGTGCCTTCCGGCACCCAGCCATAAGCGGGCAATTCGCCCGTGCCCAGCACATCGGGGCCGATCACGTCGCGATTGATCGCCATCGACATGGCCTTGCGCACCTCGGCATTGTCGAAGGGTGCTTTTTCCTGGTTGATCACATAGTAATACACGCCCAGGAACGGCGCGAAGAAATCCTGCCCGGGCAGGTTGGTCTTGATCCACTCGGCCTGGTCGGCCGGGATATCAACGAGGATGTCGTATTCGCCGGCACGATAGCGCGCGAGGGCCGCGGCCAGGTCATCCTGCACGAAATAGTTGACCTCATCGATCTGCACATTGGCAGCATCGTAATAGGTCTCCGACTTGACCGACTTCACATAGGAGCCGGGCACCCATTCAGTGATCTTGTAGGGACCATTGCCCACGATGTTCTCGGGCGCCGTCCAGGCATCGCCGACCTTGTCGACCACATGCTTGGGAATGGGATAAGCGGTGTAGTGGGTCAGCGCCTGGAGGAAATAGGGCGTCGGGCCTTCAAGCGTGATCTCGACGGTCTTGTCGTCGAGCGCCTTGACGCCCAGTTCATTAAAATCGGTGATCGCCCCTTCGGCGAGTTCCGAGCCATTCTTGATGGGGAACTGCAGATAGGCATATTCCGAGGCGGTGGCGGGATTGAACAAGCGCTGGAAGGCAAACACAAAGTCTTCTGCCGTTACCGGCTCGCCGTCGCTCCACTGAATGCCGTCGCGCAGCTTGAAGGTATAAACCAGCCCGTCTTCGGAAACGGTATAGCTTTCGGCCTGGCCGGGAATGGCATCGGCATTGGCGTCTTCAGCCATCAGGCCTTCGATATAGTCGCCGATGATCCGGTTTTCCCAGTCGCCCGAGGCCTTGTGCGGATCGAGCGAGCCGGGCTCGGAGCCGTTCATCATGTTGAGCGTAACAGCGGAGGCCGCGCTGCTCATCAGCAGCGCCATGGCGCTCGCTACTGACACAGCCTTAAGAGTTTGCGCGAATTTCATGCTCGTCCCATCTCCTTGTGGAAGTCCTGATGTCGATTCTTGTGTGCCCGCTTTGCCGCGGTTGCCTTGTTTACCGGCAGTTTTGACCTGCCGGTCAATTTCTGGACGGTAAACCGCCTTTCCGCCCACTGACAAGCAAAACCTTGACCTATGCGTCAACGTAACCACGGCTCGCACAATATAGGCGGCAGTAAACGCCCCTCCCGGCCATGCAGAGGCGCTGAAAGATTACAATTTTCGCAAAATAGTGCAGAACTAGCCGCCGAGAATACCTGAGCGCTGCACTCCATATATGGCGAGCGCCACCACGATCAGCAGTGCAAAAGGCAGCCAGGCTGGCGGCTCGCGCCGTTTGCGCGGCGGCTGTTCCGGCTTTTTCTCGATCCGGCGAAACTTGACCACATTGTCCTTCACGCCGCCCGCTCCACAATCGCCGCCACGCCCTGTCCACCTGCCGTGCAGACCGACAGCAGGGCCCGCTGCCCCTGCCCTTCGGCCAACATCTTGGCCGTCAGCCCCAGAATGCGCGCGCCCGTTGCCGCAAAGGGATGCCCATAAGCGATGCTCGATCCCTTGAGGTTGATCCGCTCGGGATCGATCGGCCCCAGCACCTCATCGCGGCCCAGCTCGCGCCGGCAATAATCGGGATCGTTCCAGGCCTTGAGCGTGCACAGCACCTGCGCGGCAAAGGCCTCGTGCAGCTCGAACAGGTCGAACTCCGCAAAGCCCAGTCCCTTGCGCGCCAGCATCTCGGACACGGCGATGGTCGGCGCCATCAGCAGGCCTTCGCCATGGGCGAAGTCATTGCCCGCCACCCGCCCGGCAGTCAGATACGCCAGCACCGGCAACCCACGCTCGCGTGCCCAATCCTCGCTCGCCAGCAGCACCGCTGCCGCCCCGTCGGTGAGCGGGGTCGAGTTCGCCGCCGTCAGCGTGCCATGGCCCGAACTCTTGTCGAAAGCCGGCTTGAGATCCGCCATCTTGGCGAGATTGGCATCAGCCCGCACATTGTTGTCGCGGTCGAGCCCCGCGCAGGGCACCAGCAGATCGTCGTGGAAACCTTCGTCATAGGCAGCCGCGGCCTTGCGGTGGCTGTCCACCGCCCACTCATCCTGCGCCCGCCGGGTAATGCCCCATTCGCGCGCCATCAGCTCGCAATGCTGTCCCATCGACAGCCCCGTGCGCGGCTCCTGAGTGGATGGCGCCACCGGCGTCAGTTCCCCGAGCGAGAACCCCTTGAACACGCCAAGCTTGTCGCGTGTCGACCGCGCCTTGTTGAGATCGATCATCCGGTGCTGGAACTTGTCGCCAAACACCACCGGGCTGTCGCTGACGCTGTCGGCACCGGCCGCAATCGCGCTGTCGATCTCGCCGGTCGCAATCTTGGCCCCAAGGCTGAGCGCTGCCTGCAGGCTCGTGCCGCAGGCGATCTGCATTGTCGTGCCGGGCGTGCGCGGTGATAGGCCCGCATCGAGCAAGGCTTCGCGCGCGAGGTTGAAATCGCGGCTATGACTGATCACCGCCCCCCCGATCACCTCATCGATCTTTTGCCCCTTGAGCCCGAACTTGTCAGCCAGCCCGCCCAGCGCCGCCGCCAGCATCGAAAGATTGGTTTGCTCGCTATAGGCCGTGTTCCCCCGCGCAAACGGGATCCGCGCCGACCCCACAATCGCGACTTTGCGCAGTTCAGTCATCTTGCTCTCCAAACAGCGCCATCACGCCTTCCCATCCCGGCGCGCCTGCAGCGGCCCGCCCAGGAACGGCGCAAAGCCGGTGCCCAAAATCACCCCGATATCGGCCAGATCCGCATTGGCGACCACGCCCTCAGCCAGCACAACTTCGGTAGTATCGACCAGCGGGCGGACCAGTTCGCGCCCCAAACCTGCGAGATCGGCATGGGCCGGGGTTTCACCCTTTTGCGCCTTGCCGTCGCTCCACTTGTAAAAACCCTGCCCGCTTTTGCGCCCAAGCTTGCCGCGCCGCACCAGTTCGGCAAAGCGCGACCCCTCGGGCACGGCATGCCCCAGCTCCGTCGCCACCGACTGGCCGACATCGAGCCCCACCGTATCCATGAGCTCGATCGGCCCCATCGGCATGCCGAAGGCCACGGCCGCGGCATCGAGCAGTTCGGGGCTTCCCCCGGCTTCCACCCGCTCCACCGCGCCCAGCATATAAGGCATCAGCACCCGGTTCACGAGAAAGCCCGGCGCCGATTTCACCACCACCGGCGACTTGCCGATCGCCACCGCAAATGCCGCACCCTTGCCGATCTCCTCGTCGCTGTTGAAGCGCGAGCGGATCACCTCGACCAGCGGCAGTTGCGCCACCGGGTTGAAGAAATGCAACCCGATCAGCCGGGATGGATCGCTCAGCCCCTCCGCAATCCGCTCCAGCTCGATTGATGAGGTATTGGTCGCCAGGATTGCCCCCGGCTTGATCTCGGTCTCGAGCTCGGCAAAAATCTGCCGCTTGATCGCCAGATCCTCCACCACCGCCTCGATTACCACATCAGCCCGCGCCACGCCCTTGCCATCGGGATCGGCCTGCAGCCGCAACATCGCGGTATCTACCTCGAAGCGTTTTTTCAGCCGCTTCTTGAACAGCGCCTTGCCCCGCTCCAGCGCCGGCTTGATCCGATTCATGTCGAGGTCCTGCAGCGTCACGCTCATGCCGCGCAGCGCGCACCAGGCGGCAATATCCCCGCCCATCACCCCGGCCCCGATCACATGCACGCGCCGGAACTGCTGCCCCTTTGCTGCCTGCTTCTTGAGCCCCTCGGACAAAAAGAACACCCGGCGCAGATTGGTCGCCGTGGTCGAACCCATCAGCGGCACAAAGGCCGGCACCTCGCCCGCAATCATCGCGCGCCAGTCATTGCCGTGTTCTTCAAACAACTCGATCAGCCCATAGGGCGCCGGGTAATGCTCGCGCTTGGCCTTCTTGCCGACCTTCTGGCGCATCTTGTCGGCCACATAGCCGCGCAGCGGTCCCATAGCCATGATCGTCTTGGTGATCGGCGCCACGGTGGACCGGCGCTTTTGCAGCACGGCCTTGCGCCCTTCCCAGCGCAGATTGTCGCGATGGCGCACCAGCTTGTCGACGAGCCCCAGCCCGCGCGCCGGGCCCGCCCGCAGCATCTTGCCGGTGAGCATCAGGTTCATGGCATCCACCGGCCCGGCCTGCCGGATGGATCGGCCGGTTCCACCAAAACCCGGGAAGATCCCCAGATTGACCTCGGGAAAGCCGAGCTTGGTTTTCTCGTCCTTGACCGCGATCCGGTAGTGGCAGGCCAGCGCCAGCTCCAGCCCGCCGCCAAGGCAAAAGCCGTGAATGCCCGCAACCACCGGGATCTTGAGGTTCTCGATCCGGTCAAACAGTTTATGAGCCTGCCGCAGCGCGTCTGGCAGCAGCGCCAGGTCCATCTTGTCGAATTCGCGCACATCGGCGCCGGCGATAAAGCCGCTATCCTTGCCCGAAAGCAGCACCACCCCCACGAGTTCGCGCCTGTCGGCCATCCCCTCGATGCGCCCGATCAGCTCCTCAAGCTCGAGGATCGCGGCGGTGCTGAGCGTATTGACCGGCGCATCGGGGCTATCGATGGTCAGCCAGCCGATATCTTCCACATCCTTGTGGAAGCGCCACGAGCCCGTCACGCCCTCAAAGGGCAGGATGGGGGTGTCCATCAGCTCTTCGATCATTCCGCTGCCCTCCGCGCCGGTTCAGCCGCCAATTTGCCGGGATCGAAATCATCGACCCGCACCGCGCGTTCCGTCGCCGCGTCGGCTGCACGCATGATACCCGCTTCATTGTCGTTGAGAACGCCCGCCGCTACCGCATCGGCAATGGCGTCGCGGTCGAGCCGCCGCTCGATCACCCCTTTACGCGCCGCCTTGACGAACCGCGCCTCGATCTCCTCGGCCTCAGTGACCTTGAGCAGAGCATCTTCCAGCACCCCGGTGACATCATCGGGGTCCATCGACACATAGGCGCCCGTGGTCATGCGGTCGCGGAACTGGCCGGGCTGCAGCACGGCGCGGGCATACCGGTTGTTCACCCGATCCGCTGCCGGGCGGGCATGCCGCCCCAGCGGAAAGCACAATACCCGCATCGCATTAGCCATGACCCGATTGGGGAAATTGGCGAATACCTCGCCGAACTTGCCCTCAATGGCAGCAGTGCGATCCGCCATGATCGCATCCACCAGTCCCCGATCTTCGGCCAGCCGCCCCTCATCCTCGAAGCGCTTGAGCACCGCTGACATCAGGTAAAGCTCGCTCAAAATATCGGCCATGCGGCCCGACAGCTGCTGCTTGGCCTTGAGCGCGCCACCCAGCGACACCGTGGTCCAGTCCGCCACCAGCGCAAAGCACTGGCTGTAGCGATGCAGCTGCCGATACCAGCGCCCCGCCTCATGCTCGGCCGGGCTCGAAGCAAAGGCCCCGTTCGTCATCCCATGGAGGAAACTCGCCACAATATTGCGCAGCATGAAGCTGGTATGCCCGCCAAAAGCCCGGTCGAACTGCCCGAGCCCCTGCGGCCGATCGGGGTTCTGCACCGCCTGGATTTCGCGATACAGGAACGGATGCGCCCGTAGCACGCCTTGTGCGAACGTCATCAGCGTGCGGGTAAGGATATTGGCGCCCTCGACCGTGATGGCGACCGGCGTCGCCATATAGGCCCCAAAAAGGTAGTTGCTCGGCCCGTCCTGGATCGCCCGCCCGCCATGGATATCGAAAGCATCATCGATGGTGTCGCGCATCGCCTCGGTGGTGCGATATTTCAGCAAGGCCGAGATCACCGCCGGTCGCTGCCCCTCATCCACCATGGAGGCTGTCAGCCGCCGCGAAGCTTCATAGACATAGGCGTTCTTGACCATCCGCCCCAGCGGCTCGGCCACCCCTTCCATCATCCCCACCGGCATACCGAACTGGCGCCGGATCCGGGCATAGGCCGAGGTCACCCGCAGGCTTTGCTTGATCGAGATCGTGCCAATGGCCGGCAGCGAGATCGCCCGCCCCGTGGACAGGCATTCCATCAGCATGCGCCAGCCTTGCCCGGCATAGGCCGTGCCCCCGATCAGGAAATCGAGCGGGATAAACACGTCCTTGCCCGTGGTCGGCCCGTTCATGAAGGCCTGCCGCGAGGGATAATGGCGCCGCCCGATCTCCACCCCGGGGTGGCCCGAAGGCACCAGCGCCAGCGTGATGCCGATATGCTCGCCCTTCCCCAGCAGGTTCTCGGGATCCTTGAGGATGAAGGCGAGGCCCAGCAGCGTCGCTACGGGCGCGAGCGTAATATAGCGCTTGTCCCAGGACAGGCGCACCCCCAGCACTTCGCGGCCTTCGTGCATGCCCTTGGTGACGACGCCAATATCGCGCATCCCCCCGGCATCGGACCCCGAATGCACGCCGGTAAGCGCAAAGCACGGCACTTCGAGCCCCGTCGCCAGCCGCCGGAGATAGCGCTCCTTTTGCTCTGACGTGCCGTATTTCTCCAGCAACTCGCCTGGCCCCAGCGAATTGGGCACCATCACCGTGATCCCCGCCGCCACCGAGCGGCTGGCGATCTTCGAGACGATCATGGATTGCGCCTGTGCCGAAAACCCAAGGCCCCCATGCTCCTTGGCGATCAGCATGCCAAAGAACCGGTTGTCCTTGAGGAACTGCCACACCTCGGGCGACAGATCCGCCAGATTATGCCGCGCTTCCCAGTCATTGATCATCGAGCACACCTGTTCGGTGGGCCCATCCAGAAACGCCTGCTCCTCCGCGCTCAGCGTCAGTGGGCGGATGGCCGTCAGCTTGCTCCAGTCCGGCCGCCCCGAAAACAGCTCCGCATCCCACCCGACAGTGCCCGCATCGAGCGCTTCCTGCTCGGTCCGCGAGACGCGCGGCAACATGGATTTGACCACCCCATAAAGCGGGCGCATCACCAAGGCCTTGCGGATCGGCGCCAGGCTCAACAGCAGCAGCACGATCCCGGGCAGCAGCGCCAGCAACCCCGCGCCCGTCAGCCGATAACCGACTTCGAGATCGATGCCCGACATCAGCCCGATCACGAGGGCCGCCACGCCCCACTGCCAGAGCGGCGCTTCGCGGATGGCCAGCACGGCGATGGCGACCAGGGACAGCACAATCAGCAACAACGCCACGGCAACATCTCCTTGAGGCACACCCGCAACCATCGGGCACCTAACCACTCTAACCAGCCTTACGTAAACGTCAACTCCGCGCCCCATGCGTAGAGCGCCTGCGCTGCAGCGTTCAAAAACCCGGGCAATTGTTTGACGCTAACGTAAACCCATGGGATAAACTGCCGGGCAAACAGGCGCCCTAAGCGGGCTCGCCTACCCGCAAGCGGGCACGCACCCGCGGGACGGCAGGAGGAGAACAGCAATGGATATGGTCAATCCCGAGCCGGGACCGCTTCGCCCCTGGATTGCCAATTATCCCGAGGGCATCCGCTGGGATATCACCATCGATACCCGCCCCGTCCATGAACAGGTGCTGGCCGGCTGCGCCAAGAACCCTTCCGCCGTCGCGCTCGACTTCCTGGGGGGCACCACCAGTTTCGGCGAACTGGCCAAAAGCATCATCGCCCTGGCTGGCGCCTTGCAGCACCAGTTCGGCATCGGCAAGGGCAGCCGCGTCGCGCTGATGCTGCCCAACACGCCCTTTTATCCCATTGCTTATTACGCCGTGCTGCGCGCCGGTGGGACCGTGGTCAACTGCAACCCGCTTTATACCGTCCCCGAGCTCAGCCACATCATGGCCAATGCCGGCGCCGAGCTGATGATCACGCTCGATCTCAAGCAGATCTTTGACAAGGCCGAGGCCCTCGCCGCATCGGGCCACGTCAAGTCGCTCGTTGTCTGCCACTTCCCCGAAGCGCTGCCGCTCGCCAAGCGCGTCCTCTATTCGGTCGCCAAGCGCAAGGACCTTGCTGACCTCAAGCGCTCCCCCGCGCGCGATCGCATCACCACGCTCAACAAACTGCTCGCCCGCCGCGAAACCCCGGACGCCGTGGTCATCGACCCCGAGCGCGACATTGCCGTTCAGCAATATACCGGCGGCACCACCGGCCTGCCCAAGGGCGCACTCCTGACCCACGCCAATATCTCGGCCAATATGAGCCAGATCGATAAATGGGGCTGCGAGCTGTTTTACCCGCCCTCCAAGGTCGTGGCCGTCCTGCCCTTTTTCCACATCTTCGCTATGACGGCCTGCATGAACGTGCCCCTGTGCAACGGCACCCCCGTCATCATGCTGCCCCGCTTCGAGCTCAAGGCGCTGCTGGACCTCTTCACCCGCACCAAGGCCAATGTCCTGCCCGCGGTACCGACGCTGCTGGCCGCCCTCGGGCGCTCCTCCGCCGTCAAGCCCGAACAGCTGGCAAGCCTGCAGGTCGCCATTTCCGGCGGCGCCCCGCTCAGCAACGAAGTGCGCGCGCAATTTTCCACCAAGTCCAAGGCGCTGCTTGCCGAAGGCTACGGCCTCACTGAAGCCTCGCCGGTCGTGTGCTGCGCCGCGCTGCGCGTTCCCTCCAAGCCCATGAGCATCGGCATGCCGCTGCCCGCCACCGATATCCGCTTTGTCGATGTCGATAGCGGCGAGGTCGTCGGCATCGGGGTCGATGGTGAACTGCAGGTCAAGGGCCCCCAGGTCATGGTCGGCTATTACAATGACCCCGAAGCGGACGCGCAGGCCTTCAGCGATGGCTGGCTGCGCACCGGCGATGTCGGCCATATCGATGAAGACGGCTATGTGTTCCTCGTGGACCGCATTAAGGACCTCATCATCTGCTCGGGCTTCAATGTTTACCCCCGCGTCATCGAGGAAGCCCTGCTCACTCATCCCGCGGTCGAGGAAACCAGCGTCATCGGCGCCCCCGACCCCTATCGCGGCGAAGCGCCCGTCGCCTTCGTCAAGCTCCAGTCCGGCCAAACCGCGACCGAAGCCGAGCTCAAGCACTTCCTCACCGATAGGCTCAACAAGATCGAGCTGCCGCGCGAGATCATCTTCAAGGATGAATTGCCCAAAACGCTGATCGGCAAGCTCTCCAAAAAGGAACTGCGCGCCGAATACGCCAAAAGCCATCCGGAGTCGGCGAGCAAATGAACCGCGCCGAACCGGAAAACCGCGATCTCTTCGCCATCGCCGATCTGGCGCGCGAATTCGGCATTTCCACGCGCGCCATCCGCTTCTACGAAGCCAAGGGCCTGCTCGCGCCCGAACGCGTCGGCGCCGCTCGCATCTTCCGCCGTCGCGACCGGGCCCGCCTGATCCTGATCCTGCGCGGCAAGCGCCTCGGCTTTTCCCTGCGCGATATCTCTGACTATCTCAGCCTCTACGATGCCGACCGCAACGAGCAGCTGCATCTGCTCGCCGGCAAGGTCGAGCAACGTCTCGCCTCCCTCGAACAGCAGCGCGCCGACCTCGAACTCACCATCGCCGAACTGCGCGAAATCAAGCAACTCGCCGAGGAGCGGCTGCACAAGCGCTGAGTTGAATTTTGTACGTAAATGCGTACATTGGAGCGCAAGGAGAAGTCCAATGCGCGCCAAATCCATTTCCGACTTCCGCAAAAACATCGCCGCCGACATTGATGCAGTGGTGACCGACCTCGAGCCCTTGATCGTCACGCGCAACGGCGGCAAGCCGCCGGTCGTGGTCATGTCACTGGAGGAATTTGAATCCTGGAAGGAAACGATTCACCTTTCCAGCACCCAGGCTAATGCCGATCGGCTGGCCCAGGGGAATGCCGATTTCGAAGCGGGCCGCGGCATCAGTGCCGACTGGCCTGAATGAGGCTCCTCTTCACCGAGCCGGGTTGGGATGACTATCAGTATTGGCAGGCCAATGATCCAGATACGCTGGCCAAGGTCAACGAGCTGATCAAAGATTGCCGCCGCTCGCCATTTTCAGGCATCGGCAAACCCGAGCCCCTCAAGGGCAACTACAAGGGCTGGTGGTCACGCCGGGTCACCCAGGAGCACCGGCTGGTCTACCGCGTCGAAGCCGACGTCTTGTGGATCAACCAGTGCCGCTTCCACTACGATCGGCGCTGACCATCTGGTGCCACTAACTCCCGCCGCGTGGCTTGACGTTCTTGGTCAACAAATCCGGCTTTTTCGGTTTCACCCAGCCTTTGGGTGGCTGGCGCACCGGCACATGCGTTCCGAGGCCCATCGCCCCCGGCGGCGGCTGTCCCACGGTAACCGTGCCCTCGCCCTCCTCGCCCGGAGCACCACCCTCTCCCTTGAGCCGGGCAATCTCATTGCGCAGCCGAGCGGCTTCCTCGAAGTCCATCGCTTCCGCTGCCGCCTGCATCTGCGCTTCCAGCGCCAACAGCCGCTGGTGATTGGATCGTGAGGACATGTTTTTCCGCCCTTTTCTCCCACGCACTGCTGTCACCCCGGCCTTGAGCCGGGGTCCATCCGTAGATGCCAGCATTATACAACCGCTCAAGTCGCCTCGATAAACACCGCCATATCTTCAAGTGTCGCCGCTTCGCTCGCCGGCTTGTCCCAGCGAATGCGGTTGATGCGCGGAAACCGCAGCGCCACCCCCGATTTGTGCCGCGTCGATTCCTGCGCCGAGTCGAACGCCACCTCGAACACCAGCTCCTTGCGCACTTCGCGCACCGGCCCGAAACTCTGCAGCGTATTGGTGCGGATCCACTTGTCGAGCTGTTTGAGTTCCTCGTCGGTGAAGCCGAAATAGGCCTTGCCGATGGGCACGATCTCGTTGCCCTTCCACACCCCGAATGTGTAGTCCGAATAAAACGAAGAGCGCTTGCCGTGCCCTCGCTGGGCATACATCAGGATGGCATCGACCACATTGGGGTCGCGCTTCCACTTGAACCAATAGCCTTTGGGTCGCCCCGGCAGATAAGGTGAGGTCCTGAGCTTGAGCATCACGCCTTCATGCCCGTGCTGGTCCGCCCCCTCGCGCCGTTGCTGCGCCAGGTCGTCCCAGTCGGTGAACGGCAGCACCGGCGACAGATCCAGCCGCGTTTGCGGATTAGCCTCGAGCCACCGCTCCAGCCGTAGCCGCCGCTCGGTCCAGGGCAGCGCGCGTACGTCCTCGCGTCCATCGAACAAGATGTCATAGACACGAATGAACGCCGGCGATTCCTTGAGATGCTTGGCGCTCGCCACTTTCTTGTTGAGCCGCTGCTGCAAGTCGTTGAACGAGCCCGCCTCGAAATCGCGCCCCACCAGCAATTCCCCGTCCAGCACCGCCTGCCCGCTCACATTCTCCACAATGTCGGGAAAGGCGTTGGCAATATCGTCGCCCGTGCGCGAAAACAGCGATGCCGTACCCGGCCCCAGCACCAGTTGCACGCGGATGCCGTCCCACTTCCACTCCGCCGAAAAGTCCGCCGGCTTGAAGCGGGTCAGATCCTTTTCCTCGTCGATCGGATTGCTCAGCATCAGCGGGTGGAACCGCGCGGCATGATCGATATCGGGCCGTTCGGCCTGCCCGCTCAGCCAGGCGAACATCTCGGTATAGGGCACCTGCAGCCCATGCCAGACTTCCTCGATTTCCTGCAGCGGCACCCCGCTCATTTCCGCCAAGGCCGTCTTGGCCAACCGCGCCGACACTCCGATCCGCAGCGCCCCCGTCGCGAGCTTCACCACCGCCCAGCGCTCATTGATCCCCGCCCGCGTCAGCAGCGCCGCGATCAGCTTGGGCAATTCGCTTTTCGAGGTGGTGTTGAACAATTCGATCAGGTCGGTCAGCGACGGCAACTCGCCCTCGCCACCATGATGGGGCCAGATCAGCGCGATGGTTTCCCCCAGATCCCCGACATAATCGTAGCTCATGGCGAACAGCACGGGATCGACTTCGCGCAGCACGATGTCCTTGAGCAGCGCCGGCTTCACATTGCGAAAGGTCAGCGCTCCCGTCAGCACCGCCAGCGCAAAGCCCCGATCGGGGTCGGGGGTTTCCCGGAAATACTGCGTCAGCGCCTCGATCTTGCGATTGCGCGAGGGCGTCAGCGCCAGCAGTTCCAGCAATTGGGCAAAGCGCTTCATTCCTCGCCCTCCCCGCCATCATCCTCAAAGCCCTGGATGTTGAGCGGCTCAGCCTCGAGCCCCTGCTGGCGGCACCAATACACCAGCGCATCCTCGCGCCCATGCGTCACCCACACGGTCTGCGCTTCGGTTTCGTGGATGGTTTGCCTCAGCTCGCCCCAGTCGCAATGGTCCGAAATCACCAGCGGCAATTCCACCAGCGCCTGGCGCGCCCGCTGCTTGACGCTCATCCACCCCGACGCCTGGCAGGTCACGGGATCGGGAAAGCGCCGGCTCCAGCGGTCGCGAATGGCCGAAGGCGGCGCAATCACGATCGCGCCGGCCAGCTCCGCCTTGGCCACACCCGTCGCCGGGCGCAGATCCCCCAGCGGCACGCCGAGCTCTTCATACAGCGCACAAAGCCGGATCATCGCCCCATGCAGATAGATGGGCGCCTCATAGCCGGCATCACGCAACAACCCAATCACCCGCTGCGCCTTGCCCAAGGCATAGCAGCCGATCAGATGCGCCCGTTCGGGGTTCTTGCGCACCGAATTGAGCAGCCGCTCGATCTCCGTCTGCGGCTTGGGATGCTGGAACACCGGCAGCCCGAAGGTTGCCTCCGTCACGAGCAGATCGCAGGGCACCAGTTCATAGGGTTGCGCCGTGCGGTCGGCGAGCCGCTTATAGTCGCCCGTCACCACCACCCGCTGCCCATCCTGCTCGATCAGCACCTGCGCGCTCCCCAGGATATGCCCGGCCGGGTAAAAGGTGATCCTTATGTCGTCGATCGCCAGGGGCTCGCCGAACGGCAGCGCCTGGAACTGATCCGCGCAATCCTCGCCATAGCGCACCTTCATGATGGCGATCGTGTCGGGCGTCGCCAGCACCGCGCCATGCCCGGCCCGCGCATGGTCGGCATGGCCATGGGTGATGATCGCCCGCGCCTTGGGCGTGGACGGATCGATAAAGGCATCGATGGCCCGGAGATGGAGGTTTTTGTCGAGGATCTGCGGCATGGTAGCTGCCTAACGCCCCAACCCTCGCGAGGTTCAGGGCGTTTCCGAGCCGTCTCCACCCGGCAGCAGCGGATCGAGGATTTCGAGCGGCGTGCCCTCGAGCGGCGGCACCAGATCCGGCACATCAACCCCGAACACCAGCCCGATCGCCTGCGGCGCCAGCCACAGCCCCAGCGCCACCAGCACGGCAAGGCACCCCCACCAGACCAGCGTCAGCAAACCGTCGCGCGCCGACAGCGCCAGCGCAAAGATGGCGATCACCGAAGCGGCGATGGTCGAGGACAGCGGAATAAACTCCAGCAGCGGCATGATCGCGCCCATCAGCACGCACACCCCTGCCCCTAGTCGCCGGGCCCAGGTGCCGGTCAACACCAGCCAGCGCCGCCGCACTACGCCGTCCGCCATCCGGCTCACCGGATACAAAAAGCTCAGCAGCTTGCCCACATGCTTGGGCGCCAGCGAACGCCGCGCCAGCCATCCCGGCAGCCAGATCCGGCTGCGCCCCAGCATCAGCTGCCCCGCGACCAGCACCGTGTTGAGCCCAACCAGCGAGGGCACGCCCGGAATGATGCTGAGCGGCGAGACCACGATCAGCGCCGGCAGCAGCAGCATCGGCCCCGCCGCCTGCGCCCCCGCGACATTGCGCAAGGTGCCGATCGACACGGCTTCACCGGCGGCGGCCCGCGCTTCCACCTTGCGCACCAGCCGCTCCAGCGAGCCTTGAGCCTGCGACATGCAGCATTCCCTTTCCCGGCGCCCGAGCGCGGTCCCCTAGAGGACCTTGCTCACGTCGAGCAGTCCCGGCCGCTGGGCATTGGCGGCAGTGATTGCGGCTTCCCCGCCCAGCACAACCACATGCCCGTGGCTCGCCACCGCCGCAACAGCTTCCGCCAGTTCGGCGAAATCCTTGCTGCTGGCATTGAGCACTTCGTCGCGCCGCTGCTGGCGGATCGCGTCGGTCGTGCCGGTCAGCTGCCGCCACATCGAGCCATAGCCTTTGGCATCGGGGAACTGGTAGCCGTCCATATCCCCGATCACCCCGATAATGGAACGCGTCAAATCGTTCTCGCTCACCCCGGCAGCCAGCGCCTTGGCCGCGCCGTCATAGACATCGACCGTTTTGAGCAGGTTGGGATCGCGATAGCTCAGGAACGAGAAATTGCCCGAGGTCAGGTCGAACCGGCTCGAGCCGCCATAAGCACCGCCCTGCACCCGCACCTTGTCCCAGAGATAAGTGGTGTTGAGATATTTGAGCGCGACGCTCGCCGCGGCCGAAACCTCGAATCCCAAGGCCTTGAGGTTGGCGCCCTTGCCCACATAGTTGACCTGCGCCGGGATAACGAGCCCTTCCGAGCGTGCCGCCATTGGCCCCGGCCATTGCTGCAGCGGCTGTTCCACCGCCGGCAGGCGTTCGGTGAAGGCGCCGATCTCGCCTTGCGCCTGGTTCCACAAAGCGCCATCGGTAGTCACATTGACCACCATATGGGGGCGGTTAAACAGCGTATCGCGGATGGTTTCGAGCACCTGCTGCACGCCGGCCCAGTCGCTGTCGATCCGTCCGACCAGTTCGCGCAGGAACTGCAGATAGCTGATCCCGCCCATGCGCTCGGACAGGGCCCCCGCCTGCGTCAGGCCGGCCTTGAGCCTCGTATCAACAATGGCATTGCCGCTCGGCACCAGCCGCGCTTCAAACCCCGCCTTTTCCTCGAGCGCCATCTGCCGGAACCGCTCGCGATTGTCGAGCCGCGCATCGAGCAGCACATCGCCCATGATGGCGAGCATTTCCTCGACTTTGTCGGCCACCGCCTTGCCCGAAAGGAAGAGCCACGCCGCCGTCTCGGCGCTGCCCTGCATCGCCGAAAGCCCGCGATGCTGGTTGATCCCGCCCGTGCTGCGCCCGATGCGCTGCGTCAGCGCCACGAAATCTTCCTTGCTCGTGCCGGTTTGCAGCAGCGCCCGCCCAAACAGCGGCAAATAGGGCAGCAACTCGTCGGGCAATACATGCAGGTCGAACCCCAGATCGAGATACACGATCCCGAGCGTCGGCAGGTCATGGTAGAACAGCCGCGCGCCCCCGATTTCGCCGGTTTCCACCGGCACCTTGCGGATCTCGCGATCGAGGTCACCCAGCGTCAGGGTGGGGATCTTGGCGAGATCAGCCGGATCATCGGCGGTTTCCTGCAGGCGCTTGAGCTTTTCGGTTTCGCTGATCGTCGCCGCTATAGCCGCCTCGTCCATGCCGGCGCGCACCTGAGCGAGCTTGTCGGCTTCCGCCGCCGCTTCACGCGCCCCCTGCTCCGGATCGGCCTCGAGCGTCACCGTGGTGCGATGGGTGTTGTCGAGGAACAGCCGGCGGATTTCGCCTTCGAAATGGCCCCCTTGCGCCTTCTCCTTGAGCGCCGCCAATGCCGTCTCGAAATGCAGCGGCGCCAGTGGATCCCCACCATGCAGCCAGGTCGCAAGCGCGGTGAACATATAGGTCATGCCGCGCGGATAAGAGCCCGTATTGTTTTCGCGCAGCGAGAACTCGAAAGTATTAATCGCCGCCTCGAGCTGGTCGCCCGGAAAGCCGCGCTCGGCGATCTCGGCGAGCGTATCGAGGATCAGCGTCTCGACCTTGGGCGCGTTGGTGGGGTCGATCCCCTTCATGCCAAAGCTCGCCATGGGCTGGCGCAGCCCCGAGCCGATCCCGCCGCCCGTCATGCCCTCGCCCAAACCCGATTCGGTCAGCGCCTTGCGCAGCGGCGCCGCCGGATTGCCCGCCAGCAGATAGCTCAGCAGCCCATGCGACAGCGCTTCCTCGCGATCAGCGGGGGGATCGATCATCCAGTTGACCGAGATCATCCCATCGCGCGGTTTGTCGGCATCCTTGGTGCCCGCATAGGTGCCGTGAAGCTGGCGCGGCGCATTAAAGCGCGGCTGCAGCCCAACTTCCGCATCGACCTCCGCCCGCTCGAACTGCGAGAAATAGGCGTCGAGAATATCGAGCCGCTGCGCTGGATCGTCGTCGCCCGAAAAGAACGCCCGCGTATTGGAGGGATGGTAGAACTTCTCGTGGAAGCGCTTGAACTGCTCGAAGGTCAGGTCGGGAATGGCCTTGGGATCGCCGCCTGAAGACTTGCCATAGGTCACATCGGGATAAAGCGAGCGCTGCGACAGGTCGCGCATCACCGCATCGGGAGAGGAAAACACCCCCTTCATCTCGTTGAACACCACGCCTTTGTAGACCAGCGGCGCCTTGGCATCCTCGAGCTCGTAATGCCAGCCCTCCTGGTGGAAGGTGTCTTCGGTCAGGAGCGGGAAAAACACCGCATCGAGATACACATCCACAAGGTTGTAGAAGTCCTTGAGGTTTTGGCTCGCCACCGGATACGCCGTTTTGTCCGGAAAGGTCATGGCGTTGAGGAAAGTGTTGAGCGATCCCTTGATCAGCTCCACGAAGGGCTTTTTGACCGGATATTTCCGGCTCCCGCACAGCACCGAATGCTCGAGGATATGGGCGATCCCGGTGGAATCGGTGGGCGGCGTCTTGAAGGTGACGCCAAACACCTTGTTCTCATCGCTGTTGACGAGGCTCAGAACCTCCGCCCCGGTCTTCTTGTGGCGATACAACAGCGCTTGGGAATCCACGTCAGCGATGCGTTCGTCGCGGACCAGTTCAAAGGCGGGATGGGAAAACATGACTACTCGACTGCCTGACAATTGCCCCCAAGGTAAGCAGCCCAAGCCTGATCCGCTAGGGGCAAGGGGCGACCGAACCCGTCAACCAACCTTGAAAGTGTACACCACTGGTGTATATTTCCACTGGCACGCCACCTCGACTTGAGCCAGAATAACTGACTGACTGCAGGGTGGGGGCACCTCTTGGAGTACGAATGGGACGAGGCCAAGCGCCTCTCGAACTTCGCCAAACACGGGGTGGACTTTTTGGAGGCCCTCCTCATCTTTGAGGGCTATTGCATGACCGCCGAAGATGACCGGCGGGACTATGGTGAGACGCGCTGGATCTCCATCGGAATGGCCGATGGCCAGTGCTTCGTGGTGGTTCACACTAGACGGGCTGGAATTGTCCGGGTCATCTCGGCGCGAAAGGGCGGACAACGTGACAGAGACCTCTATCAAGCGAGCCTCCCTCGAGGCACTGCGCCACAAAAAGGATAAGGGAGAACTTCTCGACAGCAGCCAGGCCCCTGAGGGGGAAGAGCTTGGCCCCGAGTTTTGGGCCAAGGCCAGACTGGAAGCCCCGCAGGCGCTTCGCTCCGTGCACCTCAAAATCGATCAGGACGTGTTCGAGTTCTTCAAGAACGGCGGCAAGGGTCATCTGACGCGCATGCAGGATGTGCTGCGCGCCTATGTGAAAGCTCATAGGCAGGGCTGACTGACCTCGGTTCGCCTGCGGTGACAATCAGCGGCGGGCTGAAGCATTGACTACCGCTCCCCCTCCCTCCCCCTTGAGGGGAGGGATCGAGGGTGGGGGTTCGGGCGGTTCAACCCACTCGCAACTTGCGAGCTTCGCCCCCCGCTAAACCCCGCCGCGAATAGCCGGCTTCACGTCCTTTTCATACCATTCCTTGAGCCGCGTATTGAGCGCCGGAAACAGGCTCCGCTGCTCGCTCGCCGCCACATTGTCGGCCAGCTGCTCGGGCTTGCTCACCCCCGCAATGATCGTCGAGACCTGCGGGTGATCAAGGATCCACCGCAGCGCGAACTGGCTCAGCGGCATGCTTTCGGGCGCGAGGCCCTTGAGCTCCTGCACCAGCTCCAGCCCCCGCTCATAGGGGATGCCCGAAAAGGTCTCGCCCACCGAAAAGGCTTCTCCGTCCCGGTTGAAGTTGCGGTGGTCGGTCGCCTCGAATTGCGTATCCCGGCTGAACTTGCCCGACAGCAGCCCGCTCGCCAGCGGCAGGCGCACGATGATGCCGACATCGCGCTCCGCCGCCTTGGGCAACAGCTGCTCGGCCGGATCCTGGCGCAACACATTGAAGATGATCTGCAAAGTCGCAAGCCCCGGCTGTTCGAGGCACAGCAGCCCTTCCTCGATGGTTTCGACGCTCGCGCCCCAGTGGCGCACCAGCCCTTCGGCCTGCAACCGGTCCATCCAGCCAAAGATCGAGCCCTCGCGCAACACCGCGGTGGGCACGCAATGCAGCTGCGCCAGATCTAGCGAGGCTACGCCCAGCCGCCGCGCCGAACCCTCAAGGCTCGCCCGCACGCCCTCAAAACTGTAATTGTTGGGGAACAACCCGCCCCCGCGTCCGAGCTTGGTGGCCACCCGCACCTGCGGGTTCTTGGCGTGCGCCCCGATCCGGCTTTCGCTGACGCCCCCGCCATAAACATCGGCCGTGTCCCAGAAATTGACGCCAGCCGCATCGGCCGCATCCAGAATGGCATTGGCGGTCTCATCGCCCACCGGCCCGAACCCGCCACCCAATTGCCAGCAGCCCAGGCCGATCTCGGAAACCTGGTACCCCGTCTTGCCCAATCGCCGCTGTTTCATCGCCACTCTCCCCTTGCCTTGACCCGGCTTAACCCGCTTGGGGAAAGCGAGCAACCGCCGCGCCGGTTCCGCCCTCAGCCCAATCGCCTCCGGCTCGGTTCAGCCTTCGTCGAAATATTCGGGAAAATCGGCAATGGTCTGGGCCAGCAGCACTTCGGCCCGCGCCAGATGCGCCCGCATCGCCGCTTCCGCCGCCACCGGATCGGCATCGGCCACGGCATCCACGATCAGCCGGTGCTCGGCAATGGCCCGCTGGCTCGAGGACACGCCCAGCGTCAGATAGCGCACTCGGTCGAGCTGCATTTTGTGATCATCGATCAGCTGCCAGGCATATTCCACCCCCGCCAGCCGCGCGAGCACGCGGTGAAACAACTCGTCGAGCTCATGGAAGCGCCGGTGGTCGTCGGCCAGTGAAGCCTGCTCCTGCTCGGCCAGCAGCGCCTCGAGCTCGGCGCGGCCCCCCGGCGCGGGCTGCGCCGCCAGGCGCCGCACGATCTCGACTTCGATCGATTCGCGGATGAACCGGGATTGGCGCACGCCATCGGGCGAGATCTTCTTGACCACCGTCGCCCGCTTGGGCCGGATCAACAGCAGCCCCAGCTGCGCCAGCCGGATAAAAGCTTCGCGTACCGGCTGGCGCGACACGCCATATTTGGCCGCGATATCGCTTTCCGAGATCACATCGCCCGGCTTGAGAGCCATGGTGATGATGTCGTCGCGCAAAGCCCGCACGACGCGCAGCGCCATGGTTTCTTCGCCGGTTTGGGTCACATCAGCCACCACTTGCTTTGCTCAACTCCGGGCAGGATCGAATGCACGCCAGCGCCGGGGCCTGCCTGCCCGGGCTTTCCCAGTGCATATCGCGCGGCGCGCCATAAAAGAAGTAGTGCCACACCCCAATCTTGTATGGTAGATGCGAAAGCAGCCTCGTTACCTCAAGACCGGAGTTTTCCCCTATGGCCAAGACTTACGCGCTGGTGGGCACCGGCGGTCGTGCCCGCATGTTTTATGAAGCGATCTTCGGGCCCCATCGCGAACATTCCCGCCTGCTGGCGCTCTGCGACACCAATCAGGTGCGCATGGATTTCACCAACCGCGTGATCGAAACCGAGCTGGGCGGCCAGCCGGTGCCCACCTTCAAGGCCAGCGACTTCGGCGCCATGCTCAAACAGCACCAGCCCGATACGGTGATCGTCACCTCGATCGATCGCACCCACCATCACTACATCATTGCCGCGCTTGAAGCCGGTTGCGACGTCATCACCGAAAAGCCGATGACCACCGACCCCGAAAAGTGCCAGGCCATCCTCGACGCCGTCGAGCGCACCGGCAAGCAGGTGCGCGTCACCTTCAACTACCGCTACGCCCCGCATAATTCCGCCCTGCGCGAACTGATCGCCGAGGGCGCCATCGGCACCCCGACCTCGGTGCATTTCGAGTGGCTGCTCGATACCCGCCACGGCGCCGATTACTTCCGGCGCTGGCACCGCGACAAGCGCAATTCGGGGGGCCTGATGGTGCACAAATCCACCCACCATTTCGACCTCGTCAATTTCTGGCTGGGCTCGCAACCCGATACCGTCTTTGGCATGGGCGACCTTAAATTCTATGGTCGCGCCAATGCCGAAGAGCGCGGCATCTTCACCCCCTATACCCGCACCACCGGCGTGGAGGCCGCGAAGAACGATCCCTTCGCCATCGATCTCACCAGCAACCCGACCCAGAAGGGCCTCTATTGGGACGCTGAAAAGGAAGACGGCTACCAGCGCGACCAGAACGTCTTTGGCGACGGCATTTCCATCGAAGACACGATGAATGTCATGGTCCGCTACCGCAACAAGGCGGTGATGACCTATTCGCTCTATGCCTACGCCCCCTGGGAAGGCTTCAACGTCGCCATCAACGGCACCGGCGGGCGCCTTGAGCTCACCGTGCACGAAACCTCCTACATCAATGCCGGCTCGACCTCGGATACCGAAGGGGCCGCTAAGGGCGTGACCCTCTACCACTTCCCCTTGGGCGGCGAAGCGCGCCAGGTGCCGGTCAAGCACGGCGAAGGCGGCCATGGCGGCGGCGACAAGATCATGCTCGAGGAAATCTTTGGCAATGCCACGCCCAAGCCCGGCTATGGCGCCAATCACCGCGACGGCGCCCTCTCCATCCTCACCGGCATTGCTGCCAACCAGTCCTTTGCCACCGGCCTGCCGGTCAAGGTCAACACCCTCGTGCGGCTCTGAGCGCGGCAAAGGAAACTGTGACTCAACGGCTCGGCCCGGCTTTCATCGCCGGGCCGATATGCTAGGGAAGCCCTTCGTCCCCCTATGCGCGAGTCCCGCCACCGGCACGAACCCGCGCCTACCCGGAGCAGGAATGAAGGTTCAGATCGACATGGGCGCCACTGGCGCCGGCGTTTCCAAGGGAAGTGCCTTGCTCGATCTCGAGGAACTCCTCGCCACGCGCCTCCTCGTCCAGGGCAATTCCGGCTCGGGCAAATCCCACCTCCTGCGTCGCCTGCTCGAGCAAAGCGCCCCCTGGGTGCAGCAATGCATCATCGATCCCGAGGGCGATTTCGTCACCCTTGCCGACAAGTTCGGCCATGTCGTGGTTGATGCCGCCCGCACCGAGGCCGAACTCACCCGCCTTGCCGGCCGCATCCGCCAGCACCGCGTTTCCGTCGTGCTCAACCTCGAAGGCCTCGATGTCGAGCAGCAGATGCGCGCCGCTGCGGCCTTTCTCGGCGGCATGTTCGACGCCGATCGCGACCACTGGTATCCCGTGCTCGTCGTTGTCGACGAAGCCCAGCTCTTTGCCCCCGCCGTTGGCGGCGAAGTGTCCGATGAAGCGCGCAAGCTTTCGCTCGGCGCCATGACCAACCTCATGTGCCGCGGCCGCAAGCGCGGCCTCGCCGGCGTCATCGCTACCCAGCGCCTCGCCAAGCTGGCCAAGAACGTGGCCGCGGAAGCCTCCAATTTCCTCATGGGCCGCACTTTTCTCGATATCGACATGGCCCGCGCCGCCGATCTTTTGGGCATGGAAAAGCGCCAGGCCGAGCAGTTCCGCGACCTTGCCCGCGGCCATTTCATTGCCCTGGGCCCGGCCATTTCGCGCCGCCCGCTCCCCGTTGTTATCGGCACAGTGGAAACCTCGGCCCGCTCCACGAGCCCCAAGCTCACCCCCTTTGAAGCCCCGGTGGATGCAGCCGAGCTGATCTTCACCGCCGAGCCCGAGCTCGCCCGTCCCGTGGTGCGCCGCCCCGCGCCGCCACCGCCGCCCTCGACCAACGAGCTCCTCGCCCAGGTCACCCGCGCCCGCCCCGAAGCCGAGCCGACGCCGCAATCCCTTTTCCCCGAGATCGACGAGGCCGAGCGCGATTCGCAGATCGATGCCATCATGGTCGAACTCTTGAGCGACCCAGATGCGGCCTTCCGCACCACGGCAGTGCTCTATCAGGATTTTCTCGTGCGCTGCCGCATCCGGCGCGTGCCCGGCGAACCGCCCGAACTGCCCGCCTTCAAGCGCCGCCTCGCCGTCGCCCGCGTTGCGCCCGAAAAGGAACTGGCCGACAGCGATGGCTGGCAGGCCGCGCTGGCCATGTCGGAAACCCTCACCGACGACGTGCAGGGCGTCTTTCTGGTGTTGGCGCAAGCCGCCCTTGCGGGCGAACCCTGCCCTTCCGACGCCACTGTGGCGCGCCTTTATGGCACCCACTCCACCAGCCGCGCCCGGCGCCTCCTCACCTGGTTCGAGGAACGCGGCCTGCTCGTCGTGCGGCTCGATTTCCGCAACAACCGGGTCGTCGCCTTCCCCGACCTCAACTGCGAAACCGCCCCCGGCGACCCCAACGGCCCCGACGCCCTCATCGACGAACGCCCCGCCGCGGAATAATCTTTGTCCGGCATTACACCGCCGCCGCCCAGCACGCGATTGTCACCCCGGGCCTGACCCGCGGCCCATCTCGAGATCTCACCCCAGCCACCAGAAGTGCGAACAACCGCTGCCTTCCCTCCCCCCCGGAGGGGAGGGATCGAGGGTGGGGGTTCAGGCGTCTCCGAAAACTCGACACCTCGGACGAAGTCGGCGAAGAAAACCCTCCCCTACCCCAAAACCTCCACCGCAAACCCGAACCGCGCCACCCCGCCCGGCTCCAGCACCAGCGTCAGCGGCCGCTCCTCGAGCGCCGGTCCCGCCCCCACCCGCGCCGCCATCCCGTGCCAGGGCTCGAGGCACAAGAACGGCGCCTCCATCTTGGGTTTGCTCCACAGGGCAAAGGCCGGCAGATTGCTCCAGGTGAAGTGCAAACCCTTCCCGCTTTCCGCCACGAACCTGATGCCGCTGCCCGCTCCTTGCGGAAACACCAGCGCATCCTCATCAAACAGCCCATGCTCCAGCACCAGCTCACCTCGATTGAAAGGCGACGGCAGCATGTCGGGGCCGAGCAGCCCCCCTTGGAGCTTGGCCCGCGCCGGCTCGGCCCCATTATCGAGCACGGCGCGATGCTCCTCGCCCGCGCAGCCCGGCAGCGGCCAGGCAAAGGCGGGGTGAAATCCGAGCCCGAACGGCATGGCCCGCCGGTCGGCATTGCGCACTTCCGCTTCCACCACGACCTTGCGCCCCTCGAGCCGGTAACTCACTGCCAGGACGAACTCGAACGGATAAACCTCGTGCGTTACCTCTGACGCCCTGAGCTCGAAGCGGCAGTGATCCTCCCCCTGCTCAGCCAGCGTGAAAATGCTCCGCCGCGCAAAGCCGTGCTGGCTCATCGCGAACATCTGCCCCTCGATGCTCACCTGATCGTCCGGCGCCTTGCCCACAATGGGAAACAGCACCGGCGCCCGCCCATTCCAGAATTGCGGGTCGCCATGCCACAGCCATTCCCCGCCATCCGCGGTGGTGATCGACTGCATTTCCGCCCCCATGGACGCAAGGGTGACGCGCAGATCCGCATTGGCGATGGTGATCAGATCCATAGGATTTGCCTTTTACATTTGGGGAAGGGTTCGACGCGAGCGGGGTGCTCTGCGCACCGCCTTGGCCTCGTCAGCATTGGGCGGCGCCCATTGCACTCCGAGTCGCGCCATCAAGCCTAGCGCATCTCCGGGCGCCATCAGCTTGTCGGTATTGTCGAAAAACAGATAAACATCGCGCCCCTGCCCATCCGCAGTCGGCCCGGTGATAAAGTTCCCATCCGTCGGCTCCCCCACCGACCAGCGCCGCACCCGCTCGGCCCAGCTGTCGAGCTGGGCGGGGGAATAGCCAGACTTATAGAGCTCCTCGGAGCCATGCAGGCGGCAGTACACAAAGTCCGCCGTCACATCCATCAGCAGCGGCCAGCTCACCGTGTCGGCGCAAACCAGCGCAATCTCGTAGCGCCGCAGCAGCTCGATAAACACCGGGTCGCAAAAGCTCTGATGCCGGATTTCCATGGCGTGCCGGATCGGTCGCACCACCCCGTCGCCGAAATGCGGCGGCGCCCGCAACCGCCCGTCATGCCGCCGCGCCAGTTCTGCCGCCTGCGCCGTGTCGCGCGGCAACAAGCGAAAAAACGCCTCGATCCGCTCCGGGTTGAAGGCAAACCGCTCGGGAAACTGCCACAGCACCGGCCCCAGCCGCTCCCCCAGTGCCAACGGCCCCGAAGAAAAAAAATTGGCCAGCGGCGGCTCGGGATTGGTGAGCTTGAGCATATGGGTCAGATAGCGCGGCCCCTTGAGCGCAAACACAAACCCTTCCGGAACCGCGTCGCGCCATTGCTCGAACGACTTGGGCGTCTGCATCCCATAAAAGGTGCCGTTGATCTCGAGCGCATTGAAATGGGCGGCGGCAAACTGCAACTCACGCTTCTGCGGCAGCCCCTCAGGATAAAAATTGCCGCGCCAGGGCGTATAGGTCCACCCCGATAGCCCAATCCGGATCTCCCCCCGCTCCACCAATCGCCGCCCCGTCCGTACCTTGCTCGCGTCGGCTCAACGCCGGCACAGCAACGGACGTTGCAGGGCACTTTCTGCACCCTCCCCCTTCAGGGGAGGGCGGGGGTGGGGGTTCAGGCCCCTCCACCAACCGGATGTAGCTAGTCTCACATCAACGGAAACACCCCCCTGATCCGCGGCTCGCGCAGCCACAGCGCCACCCAGGCAAACACCCCCAGATAGAGGCTGAACAGCGTATGGCTGAACAGCGGATTATCCACCCGCAGATTGGCCGCCAGCGCCGCCCCCAGCAGCCCGGTCAACAACACCGCCCCCAGCAGCGAAGTGCGGGGGATCACAAACAGGACGGTGCACACCGCCTCGATCACCCCGATCAGCAGCAGATATTTCGGCGGCCATCCCACCGCCTGCAGCGGCTCCAGCGCCAGCGTCGAGCCCAGCAGTTTTGGCGCCACCGACGCACCCAGCATGAACAGCGCCAAGAGCCCCGTCATGATCCAGCCAGCAATAATCATTCTTCGTCCCCACAACCCCAGCAGCCTCACGCTGCCCCCTCCCTCTGACGCTCGCCAGCCGCCCTTGCCGACACGTCCCCATCTTTTCGCAGCGCTTGCCCCCAGCCCCGCCATGCGCCACAACCCCGGCCATGTCCCTGCCGCCCCTCCCTATCGACGAAGCTCTCCCAGCCCTTCACGACGCGCTGGCCGCCGGCCCCTATGCCGTGCTGGTGGCGCCCCCCGGCGCCGGCAAGACCACCCGCGTGCCCCTCGCCCTTCTCGATGCGCCCTGGCGCGCGGATGGCCGCGTCATCGTGCTCGAGCCGCGCCGGCTTGCCGCCCGCGCCGCCGCCACCCAGATGGCGCGCCTCCTGGGCGAAGAGGTCGGCGCGACCGTCGGCTACCGCGTCCGCATGGATAGCCGGGTTGGCCCCAGGACCCGCATCGAAGTGGTCACCGAAGGCGTTTTCACCCGCATGCTGGTGGACGACCCCGAACTGACCGGCATCGCCGCCGTCCTCTTCGACGAATTCCACGAGCGCAGCCTCGATGGCGATCTTGGCCTCGCCCTCACCCTCGATGCGGCCGCCCTCCGCCCCGATCTGCGCGTCCTCGTCATGTCCGCCACCGTCGATGGCGCTGCCGTCGCGCGCCTCCTCAACGATGCACCCGTCATCGAAAGCCTTGGCCGCACTTTCCCGGTCACGACCGAATATCGCGAGCCCGATCCCCTCGCCCGCCTCGAAGACGCCGTTGCGTTAGCCGTCCTTGCCGCCCTGCGCGAGCATGAGGGCTCGGCACTCGTCTTCCTGCCCGGCCAGGGCGAGATCGCCCGCACTGCCGAACGCCTCGCCGAGCGCCTGCCGCCCCACACCAGTCTCGCCCCGCTCTACGGCCAGCTCACCCCGGCCGAGCAGGACCGCGCCATCCAGCCCGCCCCGCCCGGCCAGCGCAAGATCGTGCTCGCGACCTCCATCGCCGAAACCTCGCTCACCATCGAGGGCATCCGCATTGTCGTGGATAGCGGTTTTCGCCGCGTGCCGGTCTATGAACCCGCCACCGGCCTTTCGACCCTGCAAACCCGCCGGGTGTCCCGCGCCGGGGCCGATCAGCGCCGTGGCCGCGCCGGCCGCACCGCGCCCGGTCACTGCATCCGCCTCTGGAACGAAGGCCAGAACGCCGCGCTCCAGCCCTTCGATACCCCCGAAATCCTCGCGGCTGACCTCGCCGGCTTTGCTCTCGATCTCGCCGCCTGGGGCGTCGCCGATCCCAGCCAGCTCCCCTTTCTCGATCCCCCGCCCGCCCCGGCCTGGAGCGAGGCCGTCGCCCTGCTGCAAAGCCTCGATGCTCTCGATGCGGCAGGCCGCCTTACCGCCGCGGGAAAGGCCCTGGCCCGCCTGCCGCTCCATCCCCGGCTCGCCCATATGGTGGTCGAAGGTGCCGCCGACGGCGATGCACAAACCGCCGCCGAACTGGCCGTGCTGCTCGGCGAACGCGGCCTTGGCGGCGACGGCATCGATCTCGCCCACCGGCTCGAGCGCTTCCGCCTCGATCGCTCACCTCGCGCCCGCGATGCCCGCGCCCTTGCCACCCGCTGGGCCAAATCTGCCGGCGGCAGCGACGACACGACCGACCCGCAATTGGCCGGCCATCATCTCGCCCGCGCTTTCCCGGACCGCGTCGCCCAGGCTGCCGGCGCCCGCGGGCGCTACCGGCTCGCCAATGGCCGGCAGGCCAGCATGGACGCCACCGAAGCCCTCGCCGCCGCGCCCTTTCTCGTCGTCACCGACCTGACCGGCGCCGCCGCCACCGCCCGCATCCGCGCCGCCGCTGCGCTGGAACGCGCCGATCTCGAAGCTCTCTTTGCCGACAAGATCACCGCCCAAACCACCCTCAGCTTTGACGATGCGAGCGCCAGCATCCGCGCCCGCCGCACCCGCCGCCTCGGCGCGCTCCGACTTGCTGATGAGCCCGTGCCTGTCGATGATCCGGAAGCCGCCGCCACCCTGCTTGCCGAAGCGGCGGCGCGGCGTGGCGTCGATGCCCTTCCCTGGAGCCGCGAGCAAAAGGCCTGGCGCGCCCGCGCCAATTACCTGCACGCCACGTTGGGCGACGACTGGCCCGACCTCAGCGCCGAGGCCCTTGCCGACAGCACCGCGACTTGGCTCGCCCCCGCCCTTTACGGGTTGACCAAACTCTCCGAAATCACCGGCGAACAGCTGCGCACCGCGCTGGATCTGCTGCTGCCCTTTGCGCGGCGCCAGGAGATCGAAGCCCTGCTGCCCAGCCATTTCACCGCCCCGACCGGCAATGCCGTGCCCATCGACTACACCGCCGAAGGCGGCCCTGCGATCGAGATTCGCGTGCAGGAACTGTTTGGCCTCACCCGCCATCCCACCATCGCCAATGGCCGCATCCGGCTGGTTCTCGTGCTGCTCTCGCCCGCCCACCGCCCGATCCAGACCACGCGCGATCTGCCGGGCTTTTGGGCCGGCTCCTGGCGCGATGTCGCCAAGGAGCTCAAGGGCCGCTATCCCCGCCACCCCTGGCCCGACGATCCCGCCGGGGCGCGCCCCACCGCCCGCGCCAAACCAAGGGGAACTTAGGGCCACGCCCGCGTGGTTCGAGGCGCCGAAAGCACACCTCACCATGAGGCTTGTTGATGCATCGAGTTCCAAGTAGCCCTCATGGTGAGGTGCGAGCTCTTCGCGAGCCTCGAACCACGAACCACGAGGGCGTGCCCCCGAGGGCGGGCATAAAAAAGCCCCGGATCACTCCAGGGCTCTTGGGTCCTATTCGGCAGGCGTAAAATTCAGCGCCACACCATTGATGCAATAGCGTAGCCCCGTGGGCGGGGGACCATCGGGGAACACATGCCCCAGATGGCTGCCGCACCGCGAGCAATGGCACTCCGTGCGCACCATCCCGTAGGAGCGATCCTCGGAGGTCTCGACCGAACCGGGCAGCGGATCGTTGAAGCTCGGCCAGCCCGTGCCGCTCTCGAACTTCAGCGTCGATTCGAACAACGGCTGGTCGCAGCCGGCGCAGGTGAACGCACCCGCCCGCGTTTCATGCAGCAGCGCGCAGGACCCCGGCCGCTCGGTGCCGTGGTTGCGCATCACCTGGTATTGCTCGGGCGTCAGCCGCTTGCGCCATTCCTCATCGGTCCGCGTGACCGGAAATGCATGAGCATCCATGCCATTCTCCCGCTTATTCCAAAATTTCAACATGGCTCTCATATAGTGCTGCACCCGCCCTGGCGACAGGCCCAACCCCTCCGAGCCGTTCAAGCCGAGGTGACCGGCGCCTCGAACAGCCCCGTAGGAAAGCCATCCTGACTCACCTGGTTCTTTTCGCGCCAATAATCCTCGATGCCATCCACGCCCTTGGCTCGCGCCCAGCTATCCATCTGCGGGCGCTCCTCGCGATAATCAAACAGCGGCACGCCATAGCCGCACGAGGTTTGCACCAGCTCGATCGCGAGCCGCACCATCTGCCGCGCCCCCAGCGGCGCCTCGCCCCCGAACTGCTCGGCCAGCAACGAGGCATATTCCGCGCTCTCGCGATGGACTACCCGCCCCTGCCCATACAGCCGCAGAATCAGCGGTGGCCCGTCCACAGCGCAAAACATGATGGTCAGCCGCGGATCGATCCGCAGATGCGCCGCCGTTTCATTGCCGCTGCCGGTGCGGTCGAGATAAAGCACGTCATTGTCCCCGAGCACCCGGAACATGTCGGTGCTGCGCGGCGACATGTTCACATGCCCCGTCGGCGCCGCCGAAGCGGTAAAGAACATATGCTGGGCCGCAATGAACTTGTGATGGTGGGATTCGAGCTGGGGAAATCGCTTTGCCATGCCCCGTTTCTGCTCCCGCCCCAGCAACCCGCGCAAGCCCTTTTCATCAGCCAAGCACCAATCCTCGCTCAAGCGCGGCCAAGCACTGAGAGCCCGCAGCACGCGCCTCCCTCCCCTTGGGGGGCTTCGAACCGGCCGAAGTCGAAATCGCTCCAGTGGAGCGATTTCAGGTGAGAAGGCCATGAGAGCAATGCTCGAATGGCTGACGGGGTGGGGGCCGCGTTTTAGCAACATTGCGCCCGCCCAACGACCCCCTCTCTCAATCCCTCCCCTCAAGGGAAGGGACGCAAAAGCTCACCAGGAGAATGGCAAGACAAAGCGACTCCGACGGAACTTGCAAACACCCAGTGCCATCCACCACCCAGCGCCCATGCCCTATCGCCTCCCTCCCCCTTGAGGGGAGGGATCGAGGGTGGGGGTTCGGGCCACCGGCTAAACTCGATTCGCGCACAACCCACCGCCAGAACCTCCACCCCAACCCTCCTCTCACGGGGAGGGAGCGGCCCGGCGCAAGCGGCGCGTGTTGCGCCATCCCCTTTGCAGGGCAGGCGCAGACAGCAGTCATCGAGAAACCGGCAAATCAATGCTGGCCGTCAGGCACCATCCGACCCAGCTTCGGGTTGGGGCGAGTCGAAAACAGTAACGTCCGAGAACCGGCGCGCAACGTAGATTACTACGTGAGCACCGGAAGCGCAGGTCATTGCTGTTTGCAGGCCGCCCCGGCGCGAGGAAGGGGCGGATGGTGGGAGTAACAAGGATTGAACTTGTGACCCTTCGCGTGTGAAGCGAATGCTCTCCCGCTGAGCTATACTCCCATCGCCATCGGCGAAGTAGACTAGAGAGATGGTGGGCGTAACAAGGATCGAACTTGTGACCCCCTCGATGTCAACGAGGTGCTCTCCCGCTGAGCTATACGCCCATCTCTCCGGGAAGGAACCGCCGCTAGGCCGTCCCAATGGCGCGGATAGACCACAAAACTTGCTTTGTGGTCAAGGGGCCTCGCGCGCGCCGCTGGGGAGAAAATGCTCCCCCGCTTTTCCGCTTCCACCAGCGCCCAGATCTGCGCGCAGCAACGGCAATTCCGGCAACCTGTTCAAAGGCGGCTCAGGCGCCGCCCCAGCGTGTTTGATCACGCGGCCAGCAGCCGCTCCACTTCATTCACCAGATCCTTGAGGTGAAACGGCTTGCTCAGAACCGAAGCATCCTTGGGCGCGTCACTGTCGGGGTTGAGCGCCACCGCGGCAAAGCCGGTGATGAACATCACTTTCAGGTCTGGATCGAGTTCGGTGGCGCGCCGCGCCAACTCGATCCCGTCCATTTCCGGCATCACGATATCGCTCAGCAGCAGCGAAAACGGCTCCTCGCGCAGCCGCTCATAGGCAGAAAGGCCATTATCGAAGGAAACCACCTCATAGCCGGCGTTTTTCAACGCCCGCGTCAGAAACTGGCGCATGTCATTATCGTCTTCCGCCAGCAGAATTCGTCTCATCACTCTCTCCGGCCAATTCGCCACTGAGTCGCAAATTATCCCACGGATGTTTATGCCAGGTTAGCCATAACGCAAACCGGGCAGCTGGCCCTTACAATTATCTTGATCAACTGGACAAGCCGCGTGCCACGGGCCACATTGCGGGGGTAAACGGCGCCGCGTCGCAGAACGGCGCCCAAGCCTATCGGGGGGGACTGTGCGGTCCGACTATTGGGATCAGCCAGCGTTTGAAACGATCCGGCCGCGCCGCCTCGTGGCGCCCCTGGTGTTCAACTCGGCCCATTCGGGCCGCAATTATCCCGAACGCTTCCTTGCCATGACCCGGCTCGATAATCTCTCGATCCGCCAGTCCGAGGATGCTTTTGTCGACGAACTCTTTGCCCGCGCGCCCCATCTCGGGGCTCCCCTGCTGCGGGCGCATTTCCCCCGGGCCTATCTCGACGTCAATCGTGAGCCCTGGGAACTGGACCCCTCCATGTTCGACGAGCCCCTTGGGCCGAGGTTCAACACCACCTCGCCGCGCGTGGCGGCCGGCCTTGGCACGCTCGCGCGCGTCGTGGCCGAAAACAAGCCCATCTATCGCGACCGGCTGACCCTTGAGGACGCGCGCATGCGCATCGAGGGCATTTATCAGCCCTACCATGCCGCGCTGCAAAAGCTGCTCAACGAAGCCGTTGGCACCTTCGGCGTCGCGGTGTTGATCGATTGCCATTCCATGCCGCGCATCAACCGTCCGAGCGACCGCTCCGGCCCCGATATTGTCCTTGGCGACCGCTATGGCACCACCTGCACCCCGGCCCTGATCGACATGGTGGAAACCATCTTCAGCGCGGCGGAACTGCGCGTTGCGCGTAACCGCCCCTATGCCGGGGGCTTTTCCACCCGCGCCTATGGCCGCCCCCAGCAAGGCGTGCACGCCCTCCAGATCGAAATCAGCCGCCACCTCTACATGAACGAAGCGACCTTGGATCGAAACAGCGGCTTTGACACCATGCGCTCCCTCATGGACCACCTGATCACCGCCCTCATCACTCTGGACCTCCCCACCCTCCTCACCCCCCACACCGCCGCCCAGAAACTCGCCGCCGAATAGCGGACCGGCCGGCGCCTCACCCGCACCCGTCACCCTGCCCGGGCATCCTGCTGCATCAATTCCCGGCGTTCGCCTGCCATGCCGAGGAATGTCCCAGCCACGATCAGGGCTGCACCAACAAGCGTCGATGCGGTTACAGGCTCAGCCAAAAGGAGATGCGCTAACGCAAAACCGAACAGCGGCTCGGTTCCCATCAGAAAGCCAACCCTGGTCGGGCTCGTTCGGCGGACCGCAGCATTCTGGACGTAAAAGGCCGCGATCGTACAAAACAGCGACAGAAAGGCGACGCTGGCCCAAAAGCTCGGGCCGGCCGCCACAACAAGCGCGCCAAGTCCCTGAGTGCTCCAAAGCATCGCCAGCGCGACTACGCTGACGATGACAGCTTGCGTGGCAGTCAGCGCCACGGACGACAATGCGCGCCCCGCCATCAATCGCTTGGTGGCAACCACCATGACCGCCCGAAGCATGGCGGCAAGGAGAATAAGCCCATCCCCGGGCGACCATGCGGTCAGTCCACCCACAAGGCAGCCAACGCCAGCGCAGGCGATAACCGCGCCAAGAATGACGATGGGGGGCGGCACGCGCCGCGCCAGCGCATAGTCCAGAAACGGAGTAAAGAGCGTGCTCAAGGAAATGATCAAAGCCGCATTGGTTGCGCTCGTCTGGGCAAGGCCTGCGATCTCGGCAATAAAGATCACTGCTAGAATAACGCCGAGCACAGCAGCCCGCACCAGGTCCGCCCGCGCAGCAGATGCCAGTTCGCGCCGCGCCAGCATGGACATGATGCAGGCAGTGGCGAAAAACCGGTAGAAAATCAGGACCAGAACCGGCGCATAGGCCAATGCGCCTTTGCTGACCGGGTAGCTCGCCCCCCAAACCACCGCCACGCCCAGCACGGCCAGGTCGGCCAAGCCGGTGGAGCGGCGATCATGTGTTGCCGCCGCATGGACCCTGTCCGTCATCGTCTTTACCCTCGTTCAACTCAGACCGGCCACTGTGGCTCACGGTCTAGCTGTCAGTGGGTAGGCGATGGCACAGGCGAGCTATAGAACGAAAGTGCAGCCCCGGTCAGGCCTGCGCATAAGCTGCCGGTGTGGTGCCGACTATGGCCGTGAAGTGCCGCGTCATGTGGCTCTGGTCGGCAAAGCCCGCCTGGGCCGCCGCCGCAGCCAGCGAGTGCCTTTCGCGAAGCAGGTTCTGCACCAGGCGCACCTTCAAGCCGATATGGTAGGCATGGGGCGGCAGTCCGGTGCGGCGCTTGAACAAGTCGATCGTTTGCCGCCGACCCAATTCGGCCAGCGAGGACAGCACGTCGAGACCGACATCCTCTTCAACATGGGCATGGAGGTAATCGACAAGGTTTCGGGCGCGGTGATCCGGAAGAATAATCGCCATTTCTGTTGGGGCAGTGTTACCGGCAAGCCTGGCCACCACATCCCCCAGGGCATCGAGGGCCGTGTCCCGGGACAGCGCCAGCCGTGACGCATGCACAACCTGGTGGATGCGTTCCAGCCGCGCCGCGAGAGAGGGATCACGGCGGTTGGAGAGCTTGAAGTCCGGCAGGGGCACGCCCTCGCGGCCTTCCCGATTTCCCAGGATGTCCCTCATGGTTTGCTCGGAGACATAGAACATCCGTTGCCCCCAACCGTCCTCGACCGCCGCATTGCCGTGGTGCACGTCGCCGGGCCGCATGGTCATGACGGTTCCCGCGCTCACGCTGAGCTGCTCACCCCGGCACCAAACCGAATGCACGCCGGCTGTGATCACCCCAATCAGGTATTGCGGGTGAAAATGGGGTTTGAACGATTGGCGCACATAGTGAGCGGCGAGGGTTTCGAGGCCCCCATGGACCAGTGGTCGCCGGAAGGAAACGCGCTCCGATCCTCCCTTCGCCCGCGCTGGCCTATCGTTCACCGCTCTCGCCTACTCGTTTGTGCCGCAAGGATCCTGCCACCATCGCAGATAAACCGCAGGGAGCGGCGAGTAAATAAAATCCGCAGACCACATCAGCCCCCGTGTCCCCCCGGGGCCTGGCGCTTGCCTACTGGCTATCGCCGTTATCGGCTTTTGACGGCAAGATCAGTGGCACCGCCGCCAGGATGATGAGGATAACAGCCGCCGACAGCACCGCGGTTGCTTCGAGGCCCAAACCGGCAATGACACCAATGCCCGCGGTCGCCCAGATATTGGCGGCGGTGGTCAGGCCCTCCACCTGGTTCTTTGCCGTGCGCACGATAATTGCGCCGGCGCCGAGGAAGCCGATCCCCTGCACAATGCCCTGCAAGACCCGCGACATATCCTCGATCGGCATGCCACTCTGGGTCGGTCCGATGACAAACAGTGCCGCCCCCACGGCAACCAGCATATGGGTGCGCACCCCTGCGCTTCTGCCTTTGCGTTCACGCTCATAGCCAAGGATCCCACCAAGCATGGCGGCGAGCAGCAACCGCATGGCAATGCGCGTAATGGTCGAAACGTCTGGAACGTCTGAAAATTCACTCAGGGCGGTCGACCAGATTTCGTCTAGCACGGTTGGTTTCCTCATCATGATGCCGGGGCACGGCGTGCCGCTGCACCTATAAGGCAACAGGCCCTACATGGATGCCAGGGGCATGCAAATGCGCGTCCCTGGGTCGCAGCCCGGGGCCTGACCCTCCGCGTGAGCACCCCGGCGCTGGCCTTGGCGGGTACATCCTTGCTATGGTGTGCTTTCCTGTTTTTCAGCTCTGACCCGAAAGAACCAGCACGGCCATGACCGTGACAGGCTTTCATTCTTGCGACCAAGGTGGCGAAGATGAACAAGCCTTTTGTGGCGCTGCGTCCGGAAATCACGCGGACCCACGCCCAGATCCTGATGCGCTGGTTGGAAGATGAACGCGTCACGCGCTATCTCAGTGATTCAAGCAGCGTGTCCCGCTTCATCGCCCAGGCCGTCGATCGAACGCAGCTGCCGATCCTGACCCATTTGTTCAACGGGGGCGGACGCTTCTTCATGGCCCATGATCGCACTGATCGGCCCGTGGGCTTCGTCCGCCTGGTCAAGACCGGCCCTGATTGCGAAATCGTCCTGGTGATCGGCGATCACGACAACTGGGGTCGCCGGCTCGGCGCCAGCACCATCCGCGAAGGGCTGAAGCTCGCCTTTCTCGATATGCGCGCCCGCACCGTCATCGCCAAGATCCATCCGGACAACACCCGCTCGCTCAAGGCCTTTGAGCGCTGCGGCTTTCTGGTCGATCGGGAAACACCAGGGCTTACCGCCCTGTCCATGACCTCTGCCCGCTATCTGCAGCGCCTGCGTGACGGAGCCATGGCCGAAGCCGCCGAGATTTACATCACCGAGATGGACAAAGCCCGCCTCCAGGACCTGATGGCCTACGAGCAAGGGCCGGCCATTGTGGACCTCGAACACGAGATCGAACGAGCCATTGTGGTTGATCCCCGGCGCGTCGCGCGCGATGTCGTCACCATGAATTCCAGGCTCGTGCTGCAGCTGGACGACGAGCAGCGCGACGTGACGCTGGTTTATCCGCAAGACGCCGACAAAAACTCGGGCAAGCTTTCGGTGCTCTCCGACCTCGGCGCCGCAATCCTGGGTTATGGTGAAGGCCATGCCATCGACTGGCTGGTGTCCGATCGTCCACAGCAGATCCGCATCGAACGGGTACTTTACCAACCCGAATCCGCCGGTCACTTTCATCTCTAGCGGCAGTATCGGGCCGCTACCCCCTACCCCAGCAGCCACCCAAGCCACCAATCCGGCTCAGCGACCCGGAACGGCCACCATGGGGGTGGGAAGCTGAATGCCGGCTTTCAGCAACGGAGCCGAAGAAGAAACAGGCCACACGCTGTGCTAGAGCTTTGCTTTAGGTTCCAGACCGCTACCCAGTCACGGTGTTCTCGAGCAATTGTGGCGCGTTCAGAGCTGGCTCGTGGGAGAATTTATCGGCAATAAAGTCCATGACCACGCTAACACGCCGCGGCAGGAGCCGTGTCGCGGAGTAAAGGATGTTGATCGGCGTGGGCTCGCCCAGATGATCTGCGAGAACCACCCGCACAGATCCGCTCCGTATGGCATCTTCGAAAAGCCAGAACGGGCCATAACCAATCCCGAGCCCGTCACGCACTGCCCGATACACGGCGTCGATAGAATTCACCTTTAAGCGTCCAGTGACCGGGATGTCTCCGCTTCTGAACGACCACGCTCCTGTGGTCAGCAACGTGTAGACAATGCAGGTGTGATCTTTGAGGTCGTCCGGGACTTTCGGCTCGCCGCGTCTCTCAAGATAAGTGGCGCTGGCGACGCAAACTCTTACAGAACTACCGATCCGCCTGGCACGCATGGCGCTATCACGGAGGGTCCCGATACGGATGGCTATGTCGACACCTTCGCCAATAAGGTCGACGTACTGGTCGCCGATCTGAAGGTCCATCTGCAACTCGGTATAGCGTTCCAACAACTCGCCCAACCAGGGAAGCAGGACCTGGCTGCCGAGTGAGGTCGCGCAGGCCACACGCACAAGTCCACTCGGGCGGTCTTCGCCGCGGGCATTCGCCTCCGCCTCGTTTAGTCCGTCGAGTACGGCACGGGCTTCCTGGTAAAAACGTTCGCCTTCGGGCGTCAGACTGAGTTTTCGCGTCGACCTCTGCATGAGGCGTGCACCGAGATGCTTTTCCAGTGCCGCGATGTTTCGGCTGACGGCCGGCTGCCCAACGCCCATTTCACGGGCCACAGCTGTGAAACTGCCGGTCTCGACAGCCCGTGTGAACGAAAGCATCAGGGTAAAGCGATCCACGCGAATTCATTCCTCAAAAGCATGAATGATATACAAAAGCGCCGACTAATCCAGGCTTCGCAGAAGTCTATATCCAGACAACGGTCGAACGAACGCTCCGTTTGGAAGTGTCTTGTGCCGATTTGATTCTGGATGACGATGATGGGTAGGCTTCAAGGAAAGGTTGCCGTCGTGACTGGCGGTACGAGCGGTATCGGGCTGGCAACAGCTCTGCGGTTCGTGCAGGAAGGCGCTTCGGTCTTCATCACGGCTCGCCAGCAGGTGGACCTGGACAAGGCGGCAGCGGCAATCGGTGGTGACATCACTGCCATCCGCGCGGACTCCACCAATCTCTCGGATCTCGACACGCTTTTCCGTGCCGTAAAGTCGGCAAAGGGGAGGCTTGATATCCTGGTGGCAAGTGCCGGTCTCGTGGACCCGGTGCCATTCGGCGATATCAGCGAGGCGAGCTTCGACAAGACGTTCAATCTCAATGTGCGCGGCACGATGTTCACTGCGCAAAAGGCGCTGCCTCTGATGGCAGCTGGCGGGTCCATCATCCTCGTCGGGTCTGCGGCCAGCTATATGGGGCTTCCTGGCTACAGCACCTATAGCGCTACCAAGGCGTCGCTGCGCTCCTTCGCCCGAACTTGGACCGCAGAACTCAAGGCAAGCGGGGTTCGAGTCAACACATTGAGCCCTGGCCCGATCGACACTCCGATCATCGATAGCCAAGCCGATTCCAAGGAAGGCGCGGACGCCATCCGGACGGCATTCGCATCCATGATTCCGTTGGGTCGGATGGGACGTGCCGAGGAAGTGGCCAACGCGGTTCTTTTCCTCGCCTCAGATGAAAGCAGTTTCGTTGCCGGAACCGAGCTTAGTGTCGATGGCGGCATGGGGCAGGTCTGACCCCACACGGCCACGCCCTGGTGTGGCCCACTACTCAAACAACCAAAGGAGCAGTTATGACAATCAAGATTTACGGCGATCCCGGTTCGGGCAGTTTGCGTCGCGTGACCACCGCCGCAAAGATCATGGGCATTGAAATAGAACGCGTGAAGGTCGATCTGTTTAAGGGCGAAAGCCAAACCGACGAGTTCAAGTCGCGCTTCAATCCACATGGCTTGACGCCGGTTTTGGAAGACGGAGATTTCATTCTCTATGAAGCCGCCGCCATCAATTTGTACCTGGCTAACAAGGTAAACTCACCGCTGGTCGGAGCTACGGAGAGAGAACGCTTCGAGGTCCTTCAGTGGATGTTCTGGTCGGGCGAGCAATGGCGTATCTTTGCCACCACCCTATTCGATGAACGGGTCGGCAAGACGGTCATGGGCGCACCAAAGAACGAGCCGGTGATCACGTTCGCTGAGGGCAAGATGCGCGCCGCAGCGAAGGTGCTCGACCAGCATCTTGAAGGGCGCAAGTTCATGGTAGGCCAAGCTCTGACCCTTGCTGACTTCGATATTGCGGGCCCCTTCTCCCAGATTGATCGTTCGAAGCCTCCTCTCCGGGACTATCCTAACCTTATGGCGTGGCACGACAATCTTCTTCAGTCGGTCCCAGAGTGGGCTGAAACAAAAGAGGAAGTCGACAACCGTATCGACAGCTTCCTGGGGAGCGTCGGCGTAAAGCTGTAAATTGCAGCCTTTCCTTCTGGCCAGCGCGCATCTGGAATGGTGCTCGCTGGCAAGAGGGGGCCTGCAGTGGGTGGAGTTCGGGGAGCCCACCCAGTTCCTCCCCTCACCTCTTCATGCTACCACCACCGCGTCTCCCCCAGACCTCCTGGTGAGCCCCAGCCACGAGGTCGTGCCCCGGACCTCCTGCATGACGCCTGATTTCGCTGCCATCCAAGCCACCCTGCTCCGCGCCGCCGACGCCGCTGCGGCCTGCACCCTGCCCTTGTTCCGCACGCCCCTGCTGGTCGACAACAAGCTCGCCGGCGGTTTTGACCCGGTTACCGAGGCCGACAAATCAGCGGAAACCGCCATTCGCGCGGTGATCGCTGAAGCCTTTCCCGATCATGCCGTCATTGGCGAGGAATGGGGCAACACGGGCGAGCACCGCTTTTCCTGGATCATCGATCCCGTGGATGGCACCCGGGCCTTTATTTCGGGTGCCCCCGTCTGGGGCACGCTGATCGGCTTTGCCGTGGACGGCGTGGCGGTCGCCGGGATCATGACGCAACCCTTTATCGGGGAAACATTTTTGGCGGTGCCTGGCCAGGCCAGCTATCGCCGCGGCCAGACCCAGGCACCCCTGCGCAGCTCAGGGCAAACCGAGCTTGCCGCCTGCCGCGTGTTCACCACCACGCCCGAGCTTTTCCGCACGCCCGAGCTGCAAGCCAAATGGCAGGCTGTGGCCGGCGCCACCCGTCTGCAGCGCTTCGGCATGGATTGCTATGGTTATGCCCTGCTCGCGGCCGGCCATGCCGATCTGGTGGTCGAGCCTTTCCTTAACACCTATGACATCGCCGCCCTGGTGCCGATCATCCGCGAAGCGGGCGGCGCCATTGCCCGCTGGGACGGCAGCGAGCCCACCAGTGGGGGCAATGTGGTGGCCGCGGCTTCCCCCCGGCTGCTGGATGCTGCGCTCGAACTGGTGAATCGCGCCTGAGCGGACGGAGCCCTGCGGTCAGCTCTGCTCGGTGATGAACGCGTCAAAGGCGGCGAACACCTGCGCGCGAATCGCGTCGGTTTCCATGAACAGCTCATGCTGGGCCCCCGGCACCACCATATGCCGGCCGGTGCGCAGGCGCAGGCCCAACTCCTCGGTCGCCGGTGTCCAGACCACCCGGTCCCGCGCTGCCGCCAGGATCAGGAGGGGCACCCGCAGCTTTTCGGGAAAGTCATCGCGCTGTGCCGCAGCCATGGCCGCCAGCGCCGCCCCGGTCCACTGGATCGTTGGCGCCCCGATTTCAAGTTCGGGATGGGCCTTGAGCACCGCGATGCTCCGGGCAAAGCGCTCGGGATCCCCGGTCAGCGGGTTGTCGGCAAACGCCATTTTCGAGGCAGCCTTGTCCTGCGGCCGCCGCAACGGCAACCGTCCGAGCCCAAGAAAGCTCATTGCGCTCAGGATCCGTGCGGCGCCCGCGGTGCCGAAGGGCGGCGATTCCAGCCCCACCATGGGCGAGGACAAAAAGATGCGCTCGAACATCAGCCGGTCATTGACCCCGGCAAACAGCGCCGCGAGCCCGCCCATCGAATGGGCCACGAGGTAATAGGGCGGCGGGCAATCGGGCAGCAGGATTTCGCTGTGAAAGCTTTTGAGGTCGCTCCAGTAATCGGAGAACTTGTCGACATATCCCAGCTTGGGATTGCCGATCAGCCGTTCCGATCCACCCTGCCCGCGCCAGTCAAAGGTCGCGACGCCAAAGCCGCGCGAGCGGAAATCGGCGATGGTCTCGAAATACTTCTCGATGAATTCGGTTCGCCCCTGCAGCAGGCACACCGTGCCCCGATGCGGCCCCACGCCCTTGGGCCAGATCGCATAGCGCAACCGCACCCCGTCGGCGGACCGGAAGAACCCGACGCGCCCCCCTTCGGGAACCGGATTGTTCGGGTCGCTGGCCAGTTTGGGCCCATTGGGATCCACAACAATGGTCATGCCAGAACCTTCATGCCGGAGGGGCCGGTGCTGGAGGCAAGCCGGCCGGAGGGGTGGGCTTATATAGGCGCTGGACAAAAGAAAGCCAGCACCTCTTGCGAGATGCTGGCTCCCTTACGCTGCGGGCCCGTGCGGGGGGCGGGTGACAAGCCCGCAGTTGCGTAGCGCCGGCTTTGGCCAGCACATGCCCCCTTATGCGCCCCCCATCCTGAACGGGGATGCAAAACCGCGTTCAGAATGCGTTCATCTACATGGCCATTGCGGGGCAAAAAAATTTGCAGCGCCCGCTGTGCAACGCTCTTGAACCCCCAAACCGGGCGCCTAGATATAGCTCGTCCGCCGGCTATCCGGGGACCTCACCCGAGCAAAATCAACGGCTTGCCTCTTTTGGGAGCCGCATAGCAAGGGTCGAGAACACCACGTTGCTTTCAGGAGAATGTGTTATGCAGACCATCGATTTTTCCCCCTTCTACCGCTCCACCGTCGGCTTCGACCGCCTCTTTAACCGCCTCGATACCCTGAGCGGGCAGGAAGCAAAAACTTATCCTCCCTACAATATCGAGCGGACCGGCGATGATGCCTACCGCATCTCCATCGCCGTGGCTGGCTTCTCCAATGGCGACATTGCCATCGAGACCAAGGAAAACAGCCTGGTTGTGAAGGGCGCCAAGCCCACTGAGAGCACTGAAAAGGCCCGTGAATTCCTCCATCGCGGCATTGCTGAGCGCGCTTTCGAGCTCCGCTTCCAGCTGGCCGACTATGTCGAGGTTCAGGGTGCCACGCTCGAAAACGGACTCCTGCATCTGGAACTGAAGCGCGAACTGCCCGAAAGCAAGAAGCCGCGCACCATCCAGATCAGCGGCGGCACCAGCCAGCCTACGATCGAGGACCAGTCGGTCAACTAGTCCGACCCGTTCGCAACGATCCAAGAGGCGCAGTCCACCCGGGCTGCGCTTTTTCATTTACCCCCAGCCGGAACTTCACCGCGGCCACAATGGTTTCCTCCAGAGCACACGGCAGCCATCTGCCCCTCACCTCAAGGACAAACCCATGGCCATCCCCTCGGTAGAATTGAAGTCCAACTCCAAATCCGCGGTGATCGAGCTGCTCAATGCCCGCCTTGCCGACTCCATCGATCTGGCGCTGCTGACCAAGCAGGCGCACTGGAATCTCAAAGGCTTGCAGTTCATCGCGGTGCACGAAATGCTCGATCCATTCCGCGCCGCCATCGACACCCATACTGACGTGATCGCCGAACGGGTGGCGCAGCTGGATGGCATTGCCTTGGGCACCAGCCAAGTGGTTGCCGCCTCCACGAGCCTGCCGCCCTATCCCACCGAGATTCGCAAAGTCCCAGACCATCTTGCGGCACTGACTGAGCGCTACGCCCAACTCGCCAACCAGATTCGCGACGATATCGACACCGTCGAAGAGGCCGGCGACCCCACTTCAGCCGATATTTTGACCGCCTTCTCGCGCGAGCTCGACAAGGATCTGTGGTTCCTTAAATCTCATCTTGAGTAGCCCCCGTTCCGCGGTCTGCCTAGCTCACGCGGCTCTTCTCTTCGGAGAGCCGCGACCCTCCTGAGCGCAGCTTTCCTATCCTGAACTTGGTAATTTCCTACTTGGCTGTCCCAAGCCGCTCATATCCCGCTTGACCCCCGGTTTCTATTTGTGCAATTGTGACCGCGATAGGGCAGCACGTCTGTCCTTTCTGACGCGTCGCCCCGGTCTCCCCGGCCAGCACGCACGCCGATCCGGCTGGCCCGCTATGCCATTAGCGGAAACGGAAAGGCGGGGATAAATCCGAGACGCCGAACGCCCGTTCAGGCCAGTCTCGAAGCCCGAATGAGCGGCCATTTGGATGCAGCGCCGCTCCCACGCATGGACGTATTTGCTCTTCCGAGCCGTACCAGGTACGACCCGCTCGAGCAACGCGCCCACCAGAGGACGACAACGCATCCGCCCCGCCGGTCTGCCGGCACACCCAGGATGCACACGACATAGCGACATGCCCGCTTGGGCCGACAGAGCAAGGATACGACCATGGCACTCCACCGGAACGGACCCACTTCTCCCGTCACGAGCCCAGCCAGCACTCGTAAAACTCTGATCGAGAATGGTCGCCCTGTCGCTCTCAACACCGGCCGCCCCGCTGCCCAGGGTCTTTACGATCCGGCCAACGAGCACGATGCCTGCGGCATCGGCATGATCGCCAATATCAAGAACAAGCCCAGCCACGAAGTGGTCGAAAAGGGTCTCGAAATCCTCGAGAACCTCGAACACCGCGGCGCCGTAGGTGCCGATCCGCTGATGGGTGATGGCGCGGGCATCCTGGTGCAAACGCCGCATGCCTTTTTCAGCAAGGTCCTGCCGTTCCCCCTGCCCGAAAAGCAGTTCTACGCGGTGGCCATGCTGTTTTATCCCAACGATCCCGCCCTTCGGGATCGCTGCGCCCAGACGGTGCGGGCGTGCCTCGCGAGCGAAGGGCTGACCCTGCTCGGCGAGCGCCTCGTGCCCTTCGATAACTCTGCCCTTTCGGCCGGCGTTATCGCCACCCAGCCCATCATCGAGCAGATGGTGATCGGCCGCCCCGTTGGCCTTACCATCGATGAGTTCGAGCGCAAGCTCCTGATCGTGCGCAAGGTGATCTCCAACACGGTTTATCGCGAGATCCCCGAAAGCGACACGGACAACGGCTTTTACGTCGTCTCCATGTCGGCGCGCACCATTGTCTACAAGGGCATGTTCCTCGCCTACCAGCTTAAGGCCTTCTACCCCGACCTGCATGACGAGGACTTCGAGTCCGCGATTGCCTTGGTGCACCAGCGCTTTTCCACCAACACCTTCCCCTCCTGGAAGCTGGCGCATCCCTATCGCATGACCACCCATAATGGTGAGATCAACACCATCCGGGGTAACGTCAACTGGATGGCTGCCCGCCAGGCCTCGGTGTCTTCGCCCCTGTTTGGCGAAGACATCACCAAGATCTGGCCCATCTCCTATGAGGGCCAGTCCGATACCGCCTGCTTCGATAACGCGCTCGAGTTCCTCGTGCGCGGCGGCTATTCGCTGCCCCATGCGGCCATGATGCTGATCCCCGAAGCCTGGGCCGGCAACCCGCTGATGGACGACACCCGGCGCGCCTTTTACGAATACCATGCTGCCCTGATGGAGCCCTGGGACGGTCCCGCTGCCATGTCGCTGTCCGATGGCCGCTATGTCGTGGCAACGCTCGACCGCAATGGCCTTCGCCCCGCCCGTTACCTCGTCACCAAGGAAGGCCATGTCGTACTGGCCTCCGAATCGGGTGTGCTCGACATCCCCGAGGAAGATGTGGTCGAGCGCTGGCGCCTGCAGCCCGGCCGCATGCTGCTGATCGACCTTGAAGAAGGCCGCATCATCTCTGATGACGAGATCAAGCAGAGCCTGGCCGTCCGCAATCCCTATTCGGCCTGGCTCGCCCGCACCCAGATCGTGCTCGAAGACCTGCCCGAAACCCAGCCCAAGGCGCCGACCACCTCGGAGTCGCTGCTCGACCGCATGCAGGCCTTTGGCTACACGCAGGAAGACATCAAGCTGCTGATGACGCCCATGGCGACGACCGGCCAGGAAGCCGTTGGCTCCATGGGCACCGATACGCCCATCTCGGCGCTCTCGGACAAGAGCAAGCTGCTTTACACCTACTTCAAGCAGAACTTCGCCCAGGTCACCAATCCGCCCATCGATCCGATCCGCGAGGAATCGGTGATGAGCCTCGTCTCGTTCATCGGGCCGCGGCCGAACTTGTTCGACCTTGAAGGCGCATCGCATCACAAGCGGCTAGAAGTGCGTCAGCCCATTCTGACCAATGAGGATCTCGAAAAGATCCGCGCCATTGGCGACATGGCCGACAACGAGTTCCGCACCCAGACCCTCGACATCACCTACCCGGCCGCTGAGGGCGCGGCGGGCATGGAAGCGGCGCTTGCCGCCATCTGCGAGGCCGCCGAAACCGCAGTGCGGGGCGAATTCAACATCATCATCCTCTCGGACCGCCTGGTTTCGGCCGAACGCATCGCCATCCCCGCACTGCTGGCCACCGCTGCTGTGCACCATCACCTGATCCGCAAGGGTCTGCGCACCTCTTCCGGGCTCGTGGTGGAAACCGGCGAAGCCCGCGAAATGCACCACTTCGCCATGCTGGCTGGCTATGGCGCCGAAGCCATCAACCCCTATCTGGCCTTCGAAGCGCTGGCGGCCCTGCATGCGGAAGGCGAGTTCCCGGCCGAAGTCGACGCCCATGAAGTGGTTTACCGCTACATCAAGAGCGTCGGTAAGGGCCTGCTCAAGGTCATGAGCAAGATGGGCATCTCCACCTATCAAAGCTATTGCGGCGCCCAGATTTTTGACGCCGTCGGCCTCAGCAGCGAGTTCGTCAAGCGCTTCTTCTTTGGCACGGCAACCACGATTGAAGGCGTGGGCCTGCTCGAGATTGCCGAGGAAACGGTCAGCCGCCACGCTGGCGCCTTTGGCGACGACATCGTGCTGCAAAAGTCGCTCGATGTCGGTGGCGAATATATGTACCGCATTCGCGGGGAAAAGCATGCCTGGTCGCCCGATGTGGTCGCTGACCTGCAGCATGCCGTGCGCACCCGCGAAGACAGCCCCGAAACGGCCCAGGACCGTTACAACAGCTTCGCGCAGCGCGTGAACACGGCCGAGAACGGCTATCTCGCCATTCGCCACCTCCTCGACTTCAAGCCTCTCGGCCCCGCCGTTGCGCTTGAGGAAGTCGAGCCAGCCGTCGATCTGGTCAAGCGCTTCGTCACCGGCGCAATGAGCTTTGGCTCGATCAGCCGCGAAGCCCATACCACGCTTGCCATCGCCATGAACCGCATCGGCGGCAAGTCCAACACGGGCGAAGGCGGCGAAGAGCCCGACCGTTACAAGCCGCTCCAGGATGGCTCGTCAAACCCGCTGCGCTCGGCAATCAAGCAGGTTGCGTCCGGCCGCTTCGGTGTCACCACCGAATATCTGGTCAATGCCGACCAGCTCCAGATCAAGGTCGCGCAGGGTGCCAAGCCCGGCGAAGGCGGCCAGTTGCCTGGCCATAAGGTGGACTGGATCGTCGCCAAGACGCGCCACTCGACCCCTGGCGTCGGGCTGATCTCACCCCCGCCGCACCACGACATCTATTCCATCGAAGATCTGGCGCAGCTGATCTACGATCTCAAGAACGTCAATGAGACCGCCGATATCTCGGTCAAGCTCGTCTCGGAAGTCGGCGTCGGCACCGTGGCCGCCGGCGTTGCCAAGGCGCGCGCAGACCACATCACCATCTCGGGCTATGATGGCGGCACCGGCGCGTCCCCGCTGACTTCGCTCAAGCATGCCGGCGGTCCGTGGGAGATCGGCCTCGCTGAAACCCACCAGACCCTGGTGCTCAACCGCTTGCGCGCCCGCGTCAAGCTGCAAGTCGATGGCGGCCTTAAGACCGGCCGCGATGTGCTGGTGGGTGCCCTGCTGGGCGCCGACGAGTTCGGCTTTTCGACCGCACCACTGATTGCCGCTGGCTGCATCATGATGCGCAAGTGCCATCTCAACACCTGCCCGGTTGGCGTTGCCACGCAGGATCCCGTGTTGCGCAAGCGCTTCAAGGGCACACCTGAGCACGTCATCAACTACTTCTTCTTCATCGCCGAAGAACTGCGCGGCCTGATGGCACAGCTGGGCGCCCGCACGATCAACGAGTTGGTTGGTCGCTCCGACCTCATCGTGCAAAAGCCCATGCCGGAGCACTGGAAGAGCGAAGGCGTCGACCTTTCTCGCCTCCTGTTCAAGCCCGAGCCGCTGGGTGGCGACACGCTGTTCCAGTCCGAGCGGCAGGATCACCATCTTGAAGCCGTGCTCGATCGCAAGCTGGTCGAACTGGCCCAGCCAGCTCTCGAACATGGCAAGGCTGTCCAGATCGAGCTGCCGATCCGCTCCCGCGACCGCTCGGCCGGCGCCATGCTGTCGGGCGCCCTGGCCAAGCGCTATGGCCTCGAGGGCCTGCCTGAGGACACCATCTCAATCAAGCTCACCGGTACTGCGGGGCAGGCTTTTGGCGCCTTCCTCGCCCATGGCATTTCGATCGATCTGGTGGGCGACGCCAACGACTATGTCGGCAAGGGTCTTTCGGGCGGCCGCATCGTCGTGCGTCCATCCCCGACCACGAGCATCATCCCGGAGAAGTCGATCATCGTGGGCAACACGGTGCTTTACGGTGCCATCTCGGGCGAATGCTACTTCCGCGGCGTGGCCGGTGAACGCTTCGCCGTGCGCAACTCCGGTGCCCTTGCCGTCGTGGAAGGCACGGGCGATCATGGCTGCGAGTACATGACCGGCGGCGTGGTTGTCGTCATTGGCCAGACCGGGCGCAATTTTGCGGCCGGCATGTCGGGCGGCGTTGCCTATGTCCTCGACGAGGACGAAACCTTCCGCTCGCGCTGCAACCTCGCCATGGTTGAGCTTGAGCCGGTGCCTGAGGAGGAATCCCTCATGCAGCGCCTGCATCACCATGGCGGTGATCTGGAATGGCATGGCCGCGTCGATATTTCAGGCGACATGACCAAGCACGACGATGAGCGTTTGCATCAGCTCATCTCCAACCACCTGCACTATACCGGCTCGACCCGTGCTAAATATGTGCTGGATCACTGGGCAGAGATGCGCCCGAAATTCGTCAAGGTGATGCCGGTAGAATACCGCCGCGCCATCCTCGAAATGGAAAAGCGCCGCGCCGGCACCAACACCGTCGTGGCAGCGGAATAAGGCACAAGGATCATGTTAAGAATCGTTGTACTCGCCGCTTCCCTCTGCTTGACCACCTGGCCCGTCGCCGCTGCAGAAAAGGAAATCGCCATTGTCGCTCAGTTCTTGTCGCCCGATGGCGAGCAGCGCATCGAGCTGACCTTTGGTCGACCCGGACTTAGTTTGGCGGATTGCCGACGCGACTACTACGCATCCCTGCGTTCGATCAAAAGCCAGATGGCCAACGGCTTTGTGCATCCTAATCTGCGCCGTTTCACCTATGTTGACGGCAGCTGCCAGGACGTAACCGGCCAGGGACGCGGATCGCCAGCAGTACGCTAGGGCAGGTTCGGCATCGTCAACGGCGACATCCACTTCTGACGACCATCGATAGACGGTCAGCTAAGGCTTAATAATGGGCAAGGTTACAGGCTTTCTTGAGATCGAACGCGAAGAACCGCGTTACGAGCCGGCATCCGATCGGGTGCGCCATTTTGGTGAGTTCACCATCCCGATGACCGAAGGGCGCGTTGCCGATCAGGCCGCGCGCTGCATGGATTGCGGCATTCCGTTCTGCCACGGCGATACGGGCTGCCCGGTGCACAACCAGATCCCAGATTTCAACGACCTCGTTTACCACGGGGATTGGGAGGAAGCCTCGCGCAACCTTCACTCCACCAATAACTTCCCAGAGTTCACCGGCCGCATCTGCCCGGCGCCCTGCGAGGAAGCCTGCACCCTCAATCTTGAGGACACCCCGGTCACCATCAAGACCGTGGAACAGGCTATCGCCGATAAGGCCATCCGCTCAGGCTGGGTCAAGCCGCAGGTCGCAGCCATCAAGACCGGAATGTCGGTTGCCGTGGTCGGAAGCGGTCCTGCAGGCCTGGCCGCAGCCCAGCAATTGGCGCGCGCCGGGCACGATGTGCATCTCTATGAACGGGAGCCCAAGGCTGGCGGCCTGATGCGCTATGGCATTCCCGACTTCAAGATGGAAAAGGACCATATCGACTTTCGGGTCGAACAGATGACCGCCGAAGGCGTCACCTTCCATTATGGCGAGAATATCGGGATTAGCCGCCCCTTATCCGACCTACAGGCGCGTCACGACGCAATCCTGCTGTGCGGTGGCGCCGAAAAGCCGCGTGACGTCTCTGCTGAAGGCGTTGAACTCAATGGCGTTCACTTCGCCATGCCGTTCCTGGTGCAACAAAACCGGCGCTTGGGCGGGGAGCCTATTCCCGAAGAAGCCGTGCTCAGCGCAGCAGGCAAGCATGTGGTCGTTGTGGGCGGCGGCGACACCGCTTCGGACTGCGTGGGCACGTCCTTCCGCCAGGGCGCTATTGCGGTGACCCAGCTTGATGTGCGTCCCATGCCGCCTGAAATGGAAAACAAGCTGACCAACTGGCCCAACTGGGCGGTCAAGATGCGCACCTCTTCGTCCCAGGCTGAAGGCGCCATTCGGGAATTTGCCGCTGGGACGATGAAGATCATCGGCAATGCCAAGGGCCAGGTCACCGGCGTTGAATGCGCCCGCGTTGATCGCGCGCGCCAGCCGATCCCCGGCACAGAATTCGTGATCAAGGCTGATCTGGTCTTGCTGGCGATCGGCTTTGCCGGTCCGGTCCAGGAGGGTATGCTGACCCAGCTGGGCGCGCAACTCGACAAGCGCGGCAACCTGTTTGCCGATACGTTTAGCTACAAAACCAGCGTCGAGAAGGTTTACACCGCCGGCGATATGCGGCGTGGTCAGTCGCTCGTGGTCTGGGCGATTCGCGAAGGCCGCCAGGCCGCTCGCGCCATCGACCTCGATCTCATGGGCAAGACCGCTCTGCCCCGCTAAACTCTGGTGGGGCGGGAGCGATCCCGCCTCATCAACCTGCTTCGGACCTGCCAATGACTTCCCCGGCCTATGTTGTCGATGAACTGATTTCCGCCAAGGCGATTGCTGCCCGCGTGGAAGCTCTCGCCAAGGAAATCTCGGCCCATTTTGCCGACACCGACAAGCTCGTCGTGGTGGGTCTGCTGCGCGGCTCCTTCATCTTCATCGCCGATCTCGTGCGCGAGCTCGATCTGCCGGTCGAAGTGGATTTCCTGGAAGCCTCGTCCTATGGCAATTCCACGGAATCGAGCCGGGAAGTGCGCATCCTCAAGGATCTGCGCGGCGAGATTGCCGGCCGCGACGTGCTGGTCGTCGAGGACATTGTCGATACCGGTCACACGCTCAAGCATGTGCTCGAAATCCTGCAAACGCGCCATCCCCGGCGCGTCGAGGTTTGTGCCCTGCTCAACAAACAGAGCCGCCGCGAAACCGACGTGCACGCCAAATGGATCGGCTTCGACATCCCGGATAAATTCGTTGTCGGCTACGGCATCGATTATGCGCAACGCAATCGCAACCTGCCCTATATCGGCGCAGTGCGTTTCCTCGATTAGATCAGGCCCGCTCTGAAGTGGCGATCCTAGAGCGGGCTTGCGCCATTATCGGCTGGTACTGCTTCCGGATTGATGCCCACGCCGAACGCATCCACCCGCCCCATCGGGGCATTCATCAACTGATCGAGCGTGAACGCTGGCGTGGGGCTCGGCGCACCGGTTGCCGTTAACAGATCGCCGGCGCGAGCCGGGGCGCGGTTAAGCGGGATAATGGCCCCTGCCACTTCAAGCAGCCGGATTTGCCCCAAGCCCTGAAAAGGAGGCCGCAGCATCGCCGCGGCATCGGTGCCGGCGAGCGGATCGGCAACCGCCACGCTCACCCCACCACCGCGGTAAAAGGTGCGCAGTGACTGGCTGACGTAAAAGGCAAGCTTGTCCGCTCCTGCCGAGGAGAAATGGATGCCGTCATCTCGGCGCATGCGGGCGTTCTGCCCGTTCACATCTGGACCATAGGTGGCGTACTTGCCGTCCTCACCTACAAACCGTTCATAGATGTCGAGGAACTCGGCGCCGCCTGAGAAACTGGCCAGCCGCTGAATGGCATTGATCTGGCTGATCGCGGTTGAATAATCGTTCTTGGACATCGGTGGCAGTCCCACCCACAGGACCGGCTTGCGCGCTGCACGCAGCTTTTGCAGGAACTCGGTAATCCGCCCTTGGTAGAGGCGGCTCCACTGCTCGCTGAGCGGCTCCAGCGTCTCGCCTTCCGCCTTGATCTCCTGGCGATCATTGAGCCCGATAATCACCACCGCCAGATCGAAGCTGCCCTCGGCGATCTCCTCTTCGACCTCTGCCGTCCAGTTGAAATGATCCTGTCGCACAAAGCCGGAATCACCCACACCCTGATCGATCACCACCAGGTTTGGGTCTTCGGCGTAGAAGCGCTCCAGCGCCTTGGCGAGATCAACAGCCATGGAGTCGCCGAACACGGCCAGCTTGGTTGCATCCGCCGCTTTTTCGACCGTGGGCTTTGGGGGCGGCGCAGCTGCCGCGGGCGCCTCCCGCCGCCTTTGCTGCTGCTGTGGCTCCTGGCGCGGCTGCTGGCGTTGCTCCTGTTGGCGCGGCTGCACCCGGCGCGGTTGCTCAACCGGGGGAGCGGCCTGAGGCTCCTCGCCAAACAGCAGGTCAAACAAGGTCCGTCGCTTTTGCTGCTGGGCGACTAAGATGTCGGGCACAGGTTGTGCCAAGGCCGGCGCCACGTCCACGAACATGAACATGGCGAGCCACAGGGCCACAGCAACACGGACAAAAGGAGCCTTCATACGCATGGCGCTATATTAGCCCAGGCGCAGTGTCAAAACCATGGCCCTCGATGTCAGCGTGCTGCAGACACCAAGGCTTGATAAGCAGCGCGCGTGATGAAGCCGTCCGCCACCTCACCGCGGCTCGCCTGAAAGCGCGCATAGGCCTCCTGCGTGATCGGCCCCAGCCGTCCGTCCACCGCCCCGTCATAGAGCCCCAGGGCCTTGAGCGCCGCCTGCACCGCCTCTCGCTGCTGCAGATTGGGGAACACCGTGTCGCGCGGCCAAGCTGCCGCAAAGGCGCCTCCGCCCTTGAGGCGATCGGTGAGATGCGCTACCGCCAAAGCATAGCTGTCGGAAAAGTTATAGCCCTTGAGCACCAGATAATTCTGCGTCAGCAAGAACTTGGGCCCGTTCTGCCCTGCCGGCACATACAAGAACACCGGCAGGCCCGGATTGGCAAAGGCCCGCCCACCGGCCCGGGTAATCCCCCGTTCAGCGAAAAACGCGATGGGCCGCATCTGGGTGCGCGACGCCAGCAAATAGTCGAAGCCCTGTGGCACTTCGACCTCAAAGCCCCAGTCTACTCCCGGCTGGTAACCGAGCCCGCGCAGATAAACCGCACTGGTCGCAAGCGCATCGGTCAGCGAGTTGTGCAAATCCACCCGGCCATCGCCGTCCCCATCCGTGCCGAACTTCACCACATTGGATGGGTTCACCTGCAGGTGCCCGATCGCTCCCGCCCAGGAGCCAACAAGGCGCTGTGCATCCAACGGTCCGCGCTGCACCAGCAGCAGCGCCGCAATCAAATCGCCCTCATCTTCCAAAAGCCGCGAGCGACGCTGGTGCACAAGGGTCGCGAGCGAGCGCACCACCGGCCGGATCAGTGAGTTGTTGCCCAGCACCGTGCCATAATCGGTTTCCATGCCCCAAATGGCGCCAAGCAGATAGGGATCAACCCCGTATTGCTGCCCCACTGCACCGAACAGCGCCGCGTTGCGCTCGACCGCCGAGCGGCCACGCGCTACCCGCTCGCCGGTCACCCGTCCATCAATATAGTCCCAGATGGGGGTAGCAAACTCGGGCTGGCTGGTGACCAGACCAGGCGTACGCGGGTCGGGCGAGAGCCCGTCCATGGCCGCCGCGTAGGTTTGAGCACTTACGCCGGCAGCCAGTGCCTTGGCGCGAAAGCTCGCCACAAAGCTGTCAAAGCTCTCCGCGGGTTGTCCCCATGCCGTGGACAGCCCCGCCAAGCTCAACACCAGAACCGCCAGCAGCCGCTTCATCTTTGTTCCGATCCTAGCGATTGCGCACCATCAGGTGCTTTTCCCAGTCATAGGCCGTCCGCACGATTTCGGTGAGATCGTCGTGCTGCGGCGTCCAGCCCAGCAGCGAGCGCACCTTCTCGCCCGTTGCGGTAATGGAGGCCGGATCGCCCGGTCGGCGCGGCCCCTCCTCCACCTTAAAGTCTACGCCCGACACCGATTTGACAGTGTCCACCACCTGCCGAACCGAATAGCCTTGCCCATAAGCGCAGTTCAGCGTCGTGCTCTCGCCACCCCCGCGCAGATGCTCCAGCAGCAGCGCATGGGCCTCGATCAGGTCGGTGACATGAATATAGTCGCGCACGCAGGTCCCATCGGGCGTTTCATAATCGGTCCCGAAGATGTCCATCTTGGCCCGCTGCCCCAATGCAGTCTGGCAGGCAACCTTGATCAGGTGGGTCGCGAGCGGCGTCGACTGGCCCGAACGCTTCTCGGGGTCGGCACCAGCGACATTGAAGTAGCGCAACACGCCATAGGTCATTGGATGGGCCGCCGCCACGTCCTGCAGCATCCACTCGGTCATGAGCTTGGAGCGGCCATAAGGCGACATCGGGTTGAGTGGAGTGGTTTCCACAACTGGCGCCAGTCCGGTCATGCCGTAAACTGCCGCCGTCGAGGAGAAAATGAAGTGCTTGACCCCACCCGCAACCGCAGCCTCGATCAGATCGCGCGAGGCGGCGGTGTTGTTGGCGTAATATTTCAGTGGATTGCTCACCGATTCCGGCACCACAATCGAGCCGGCAAAATGCACGATCTCGGTTATGCCATGATCGGCGATTATCCGACCGACCAGTTCTTGGTCGGAGGCGGAACCTTGCACGAAACTGGCACGCCCATCGATGGCCCAGTCAAAGCCGGTAACCAGATTGTCCAGCACCACGACGGCTTCGCCGGCATCGGCAAGCTTGAGAACCATATGGCTGCCGATATAGCCGGCGCCTCCCGTTACCAGAACGGCCATAGATTAACTCCTGTTGGGCAACCCACTGTTGCACGATGGGGTTATGTGGCAGATGTTGCCACCCCTTCATAGCCTTTACCCTTTCGGGAGTGAACGATTGCACAAGCGCGTACGAACAGCGGTTTTTCCGGTTGCAGGTTTGGGGACCCGGTTCCTGCCGGCAACCAAAGCTCTCCCCAAGGAGATGCTCACAGTGGTAGACCGGCCGCTGATCCAGTATGCGGTTGATGAGGCGCGCGAGGCCGGCATCGAGCATTTCGTCTTTGTTACCGGGCGCAACAAGGGCGTGATCGAAGACCATTTCGACCGCCAGTTTGAGCTCGAAACCACCCTTGAACTACGCGGCAAATCCGCCGCGCTCGACGAGTTGCGCAAGGACCTGCCTTCGGCGGGCCACACCAGCTTCACCCGCCAGCAGGAACCTTTGGGCCTTGGTCACGCGGTGTGGTGTGCCCGTGACATTGTAGGCAACAACCCATTCGCCCTTCTGTTGCCCGACATGCTGTTCAAAGGCACGCCCGGCGTGCTCAAGCAGATGATGGATGCCTATGAGGAAACCGGCGGCAATGTCATCGCCGTCGAGGAGGTGCCCCATGAGGAGGTTTCTTCCTATGGCGTCGTTGCCCGTGGTCCAGGGGAGGATAATGGCTTCCGCATCACCCAGATGGTCGAAAAGCCCAAGCCCGCCGATGCCCCGTCCAACCTCATCATTTCCGGGCGCTATATCCTGCAGCCCGAAATCTTCTCGCTCCTTGCCGAACAAACCAAGGGTGCGGGTGGTGAAATCCAGATCACCGATGCCATGCAGACGCTCATGCAGGGCCAGCAGTTCACCGGCGTGAAGTATGAGGGCAAGTCCTTCGATTGCGGATCCAAGAACGGCTTCCTGATGGCCAACATCGTCTACGCCCTTGACCGCCCCGACATCCGCGACGGCTTCCTCAAGGAATTGCGCAAGCTCGATCTGTCCGATCAGCTCTGAGCCTTAGCGGCGCAGGGTAACACCCAGGCTGAGCTGATGGCTGCGATCGCGGCCATCAGCAGTGCTGTCCGTCCTTGCATAGCCATAATCAACGCTTGCGGCAGTATGCGCGTTGACCCGATAATCTGCTCCGGCACCGAGACCATAACCGGTTTCCGTGTCGGCGCTCCCCTCGAAGCGGGCCGTGTGCCATCCCGCTAGCGCGCGCAGAGCCAGCCATGAATTGACGGTGTAACCCAGATCGGCGCTGGCGCTATACTGCACCCGGGTCGTGCCGCCATTGTCCGGTCCCGATGGCTGCACATCAGTGGTCAGAGCCCCTGTCAAGCGCCAGGTGGAATCGGGCCGGTAGGTGACAGCAGCTTCAAACAATTGCGCCGTCACTTCCTCCAGGTTCTCATCATCGAAACGCCGTAACGCCAAACCGGTCGAGGCGGAGGCCTCAAGGGTTTCGTTCCAGCGCCCCACCACCCCGACACTGACTGAACTATCGGTGGCATCGCGCGTCGGCATGCGAGTCTGCCGTGCAAACAAGTCGCGGCCCAGATTGCCCTCCCCGAAGACTTCAAAGATGGGAGTCGCCTGGAAGCCGAGGCGCAACCCGCCATCGAGCGTCCAGTAGTTGTCGTCCTCGTTGTCCTCGACTGTCCCGTCCACCAACTCGGTGGGACCATAAAGATACCGGGCTACTGCGCCGGTTACGCCGATATTGAACCTGCCGAACTGCCGTGTGGCGCCACCATTGAGGCTGCCCACCAGCGTTGCGGCGGGCTCGGCAATATCATTGGCGAGCCCCGGCGTGCTTGCCGGCTCCTGCGCGTAGGACAGGTCGGCGGCCCCGCTCAGCGCCGTAACGCTGTCCAGCGCGTAACCGCCCTCAAGGTTAAGTCGCAAGCCGCTAACATCCACCTCGTCGGCATCGGACGGTCGGATAAGCTCCAGCTCTCCCGAGGCTCCGAGCTGGGATCTCGACCCCTCATGCTCAAGCGCGAAGCTCGGGACGAACCGGATATCGAAAGTCTCGTCATCCGTAGACTTGGTATAGGTTCCCCGCAGCGCAGTTGCCCAATCCACGTCGAAAAACGGATGCGCGGGTTCAGCTAGCCCCGCACTGCTCGCCAGCACCGGCTCGGCTGGATAAACATCGGGGAGCAGCCGCTCATTGCTGGTCTCGGAGCCATCGCCAGTGGCATGGTCAGACGCAGCCATGACCGGTCCGGCAGCCAACAGCACGCCAAGCAAGCATGCTCCTGCTGATCGCCGCCGCTGCATTTTGAACCGCACGCTCAAATCCCGCTCCACCCGCCTGTTCGCGGCGCCCGAGGGTTGTCGCTGCGGCCAACCTGTCAGTGTATGGTTAAAAAACCGTTCGGGGCGGCGTGTCGGCAACAGGTTGAACGCGGGCGTCTATGCGTTGGTTGAGGGAGCAACCTGGTCGGCTGGCACTACCCGCAGCACCGGACCATTGCTGCCGGTCACCCGCACCCGTGTGCCCTGCGGCAAATCGGGGCCGGACACCCGCCACAAACTATCGCCAAGGGCTACGCGCCCGAACCCGCCCTCAATCGGGGCCTGGAGCGCCACGACCTGCCCCACCAGGCTTTCGGCGCGCTCGTTCAATTGCGGGTGGTCGCTTTCAGGCGGGCGCGAGCGGCTCCAGCGCACCCAGACAAAGATCGCGATCAGGGACAGGCCCCCGAACAGCAGCCATTGCAGCGGCCAGGAAATAGGCTGGAAAAACAGCATCAGCCCGGTGACGATACCGGCAATGCCCATCCAGACCAGGAACCCGCCCGGCACCACCAGTTCCAGCGCCAGCAGCACCAGTCCCGCGACGATCCAGGACCATGGTCCATAGCTTGCGATAAAACTGATGACTTGCATGGCCTGTTTCTCAGCTCTGGCCGGCGCTAGGCGGCCGTGCTGACCGGGGCGGTGCTGCCGGCGCACCAAAAGTCTCGCGGGCGATTTCCGCAATGCCGCCAATAGAGCCGATGACGCTCGCGGCCTCCACCGGCAACATCAACACCTTCTGGTTGGGTGAAGTCGCGATCTTGCCTAGTGCTTCGATGTAGTTGTTGGCCACGAAATAGTTGATCGCCTGCACGCTGCCCGAAGCGATGGCATCACTGACCATCTGGGTGGCCTTGGCCTCTGCTTCAGCGGACCGCTCGCGAGCCTCCGCGTCCCTAAACGCGGCTTCCTTGCGCCCCTCAGCTTCCAGAACCTGCGCCTGCTTGGCGCCTTCGGCCTGCAGGATCGCGCTTTGCCGGCGCCCTTCGGCCTCAAGGATCGCCGCGCGCTTCTCGCGCTCCGCCTTCATCTGCCGGCCCATGGATTCCACCAGATCCTTGGGCGGATCGATATCCTTGATCTCGATGCGGGTGATTTTGACCCCCCAAGGGGACACAGCCGTATCCACCACCCGCAGCAGACGCTCATTGATCTCGTCGCGATGGCTCAACAACTCGTCGAGATCCATCGACCCCATCACCGTGCGGATATTGGTCATGGTGAGGTTGAGAATAGCGTTTTGCAGGTCGGTGACTTCATAGGCCGCCGCCGCCGCATCCAGGATCTGGTAGAAGGTGACGCCGTTCGCCGTCACCGTGGCGTTGTCACGGGTGATCACTTCCTGATGAGGAACATCAAGCACTTGCTCCATGACATTGATCCGTTTCCCCACGCCATCAATGAACGGCACGATGAGGTTTAGACCCGGCTTGAGCGTGCGGGTATACTTCCCGAACCGCTCGATGGTGTAGTTGTACCCTTGGGGTACCGTCTTTGCCCCGGCGAACAGCACGAGCAGGGCCAGGATGCCCAGGACGATCAGTGTGATGCTGAGCCCATCAAGCGCAAATCCGTCCATCGATCCCATCCTTGGTTCCGCCTCGTCTCTCGGTCATGGACCTTAGGGGGCGCACCGGCCTGACGCAATTGGGTGGGCGGGAACAAAGCCCATCACGGACTCGTTTACCGCCAAAGTTTCCCCGCGCGCGAGTATCCCATGGCAGCGTCACGTCCCGTCTGGAAAGGCCAGCTTCGTTTGTCGCTCGTGTCGATTGCCGTCGAGCTCTATACGGCCACCAAGAGCAACGCCAAGCCATCCTTTCATCAGATCCATGAGCCGACGGGCCAGCGCATCCACTATGAAAAGGTGGTCGAAGGCGTGGGCCCGGTCGATCCCGACGAGATCATGAAGGGCTTTGAATACGAAAAGGGCGACTATGTCCTCCTCACCGACGAGGAGATCGACGCCGTCAAGCTCGACACGCGCAAGACGCTGGAGCTGACCCAATTCGTGGGCGCCTGCGAGATCGACCCCATCTATTTCGACAAGCCTTACTTCGTCGTCCCCGCCGACGACCTGGCCGAGGATGCCTTCCGCGTTATCCGCGATGCCCTGCGCGAAAGCCAGAAGGTCGGGCTCGGCCAGCTTGCTCTGCGCGGCAAGGAATATCTCGTCGCCATCAAGCCCACCGGCACGGGCCTCCTCATGGAAACGCTTCACTACGAAGAGGAAATCCGCAAGGCCGACCCGTTCTTCGCTGAAATTTCCGCCAAGAAGGCCGACCCGGACCTGCTGGAGGTCGCGACCGCCCTTATCGACAAGAAAACCGCCAAGTTCGATGCCGGCGTGTTCAAGGACCACTACCAGGCGGCGCTCCGCGATCTGATCGCGCAAAAGCTCAAGTCCAAGGGCAAAAAGGTCGAGGCCAGTGACGAGGCGCCCGACGACAAGCCGAACACCTCCAATGTGGTTGATCTGATGGCCGCACTCAAAAGCAGCCTTGAAGGCAGCGGCGGCTCGGACAAGGCGTCGGCCAAAGCGACGGCGAAGCCGGCGGCCAAGACCAGCAAGTCACGCGCCACGGCGGAAAAACCTGCACCCTCTCGCAAAAAGGCGAGCTAACCAATGGCTACCAAGTCCGACACGCTGCTCAAGGACTACCGCGCCAAGCGCGACTTCGCCAAAACGCAGGAGCCATCCGGCGAAAGTGCCGCCAAACAAGAAGAGGCCGGCGCCCCCCTGAGCTTTGTCGTGCAAAAGCACGACGCCACCCGCCTCCACTACGATTTCCGCATCGAGCTCGATGGCGTGCTCAAGAGCTGGGCCGTGACCAAGGGACCATCGGACAATCCTGCCGACAAGCGGCTGGCCGTCCATGTGGAAGATCATCCGCTCGACTATGGCACTTTCGAGGGCACGATCCCTGAGGGCGAATATGGCGGCGGCACCGTGATGCTCTGGGACGAAGGCACCTGGGAGCCGATCGGCGATCCGCATGAGGGCCTCGAAAAGGGCGACCTCAAAATGCGCATCAACGGCAAGCGCATGAAGGGCGAATGGGTGCTCGTGCACATGAAGGGGCGCGATACCGCCCGCAAATCCGGCCCGGCCCGCGAGAACTGGCTGCTGATCAAGCACAAGGACGATTACGCCAAGCCCGAGGAAACCCTCACCACCCGTTTTACCACCTCCGTCTCGACCCGTCGCGACCTTGCCGGCATTGCCAAGGGGCTCAAGCCCAAGAAAGCCAGTGCCACACCGGCGGACGCCGTCTGGCATTCCAACCGCGAGCCCACCCCCGACGCGGCATCAAAAGCCAAGCCGACCAAAACCGCCAAGCCCACGCGCAAATCATCCGCCAAGTCGCTTACCCTGCCCGAGTTTCGGCCGCCCCAACTCGCCACCCTGGTTGACGAGGTGCCGCAGACCAATGGCTGGGTGTTCGAGATGAAATATGACGGCTACCGGTGTCTCGCCGCGCTGTCAGCCGACCAGGTGCGGCTCTACACCCGCAACGCCAATGACTGGACGACCCAGTTCGCTGCCATCGTTCCAGCACTCAGCCAGGTCACCTCCGGCTCGGCTCTCATTGATGGAGAACTCTGCGCCTTGGACGATAAGGGCCGCACCGATTTTTCGACCCTCAAAAACGCGCTGTCCACCGGCGAGTCCCTGGTTTACTTCGCCTTCGACCTGCTTGAGCAGGACGGCGAGGATCTCACCGCGCTCCCGCTGACCGAGCGCAAGACCCGCCTGCAGGCGCTGCTCGGAGAAACCGGGCCCGATAGTCCCATTCAGTTCTCCACCCACGTCGTCGGCAACGGCCTGCGCGTGTTCCAGAGCATCTGCAGCGCCGGCCATGAAGGCGTGATCGCCAAGCAGGCCGACGCGCCCTATCGCGGCGAGCGCTCCCGCTCTTGGCTCAAGGTGAAATGCTCCAAACGGCAGGAATTCGTTATTGCCGGCTGGAGCACCTCGACCAAAAAGAAGTCCTTCGCTTCCCTGCTCCTCGGGACCTGGGAAGACGGCAAGCTGATCTATCGCGGCCGCGTCGGCACGGGCTTCACCCGCGACGAAGCACAAGCCTTGCAAAAGCAGCTTGATGCGCGCGCCAGCAAGACCAACCCCTTCAGCAACATTCCGCGGGCCGCCACCCGTGGCGCCAACTGGGTCAAGCCCGAGCTCGTGGGGGAAGTTGCGTTCACCGAATTCACCCCTGATGGGGTTTTGCGTCACCCCTCCTTCATGGGCCTGCGCGAAGACAAGCCGGCCAGCGAAGTCGTGATCGAAGCTCCGGCCCCCCTGCCTGCCGAGGCGAGCAAAGGCGGCGCGGCCAAGCCGGCACCTTCTCCTAAAACCAAGGCTCAGGAGCCCGCTGAGTCCCCTAAGCTAGATCGCGAGGCAGGCCTCGCTGCCGCCGAAAAGGCGGGCTTGCACGTGACCTCTCCCGATCGGGTGATTTATCCCGGCCAAGGCGTGACCAAAGCCGATCTGCTCGCCTATTACGCCGCGGTCGCCGATCGCATGCTGCCCTATATTGCCGATCGCCCGCTCAGCCTCGTGCGCTGCCCGCAGGGACGCGCCAAATACTGCTTTTTCCAGAAGCACGATTCCGGCGGCTTTCCCGACGCGATGAAAACAGTGATGCTGACCGAAAAGGACGGCAGCGAGGTGGACTATTTCTATGTGGACTCCCTCGCCGGCCTCCTCGCCGGCACGCAGATGAATGTCATGGAATGGCATCTCTGGGGTGCCCGCAAGGAGGATGTCGAGCGGCCCGAACGCATCATCTTCGACATCGACCCCGATGAAGGCCTGGCCTTTGCCGATGTGCGCGCCGCCGCCCGGGACATCGCCAAACTACTGGAAGAGCTGGGCCTCAAGACCTATCCACTGGTCAGTGGCGGCAAGGGAATCCATGTGATCGCCCCGCTGACCCCAAAGGCGCAGTGGCCCGAGGTCAAGGCCTTCTGCAAGCGGGTGGCGCAAGTGCTGTCCGAGCGCGAACCCGACCGGTTCATCGCCAATATGAGCAAGGCCAAGCGCAAGGGGAAATTCTTCGTCGATTATCTGCGCAACGAGCGTGGCTCGACGGCCGTATCGCCTTGGTCCAGCCGGTCGCGCGAAGGCGCTCCAGCTGCCGTGCCTGTCACCTGGGAGGAACTCGAAGCCGTTAACGCGGCCAATCAGTTTACCCTGGCGTTGGCCGCCGAGCGGGCGAAACGACCCGACCCGTGGACCGGCTATTTCGATTTGGACCAGGCCATCACTCCGGCCATGCGCAAGGAGGTCGGCACCCCCGACGCTTAGGGCGCGGTTTGCACCCGCACCCGCCCAAGCGTCGTGGTCAGCACGATCGCCAAAAAAGCGAACACCACCATGCCCGCAGCCAGCAGGTGAGCGGTGCTCCAGTCCAGCCGCTCCACATAGTCATAGATGGCAATGGACAACACCTTGGTCTGCCCGGGAATATTGCCCCCGATCATCAGCACGACCCCGAACTCCCCCACCGTATGGGCAAAGCTGAGCACGGCTCCCGCCACATAGCCCGGCCGCGCCAACGGCACCGCCACCCGCCAAAAGCGCTGCCACGGACTGGCGCCCAGGCACAGCGCCGATTCCAGGGGCTCACTGCCGATCGCGGCGAAGGCCCCGCGCAAGGGCGCAATCATGAACGGCAGCGACGACAGCACCGACCCGATCACCAGCCCGGTGAACGAAAAGGCGAGCGTCCGCCCGCCCCAAAGCGCGGCGAGACTCCCGCCTGGCCCATTGGGTCCGAGCGCCAGCAACAGGTAAAATCCCACAACTGTCGGAGGAAGCACCAGTGGCAGGGTCAAGAACGCCGCCACCGGCTCCACCCAGCGCCTGCGGCTGCGCGCCAGCCACCAGGCTATGGGCGTGCCGGCAACCACGAGAATGGCTGTTGTCACCGTCGCCAGCGCCAGGCTCAACCCGACCGGTTGCAGGATCTCGGCCATGTTCATCACCGGCTCACTGCTCGATCCGGTAGCCCGCCGCCTCGATCAACGCCACAGCCGCATCGCTGCGCAAGAACTCGAGAAATGCGGTTGCCGCCGGATTGTCGGCACCCGGCTTGAGCAGCACGGCATCTTGCCTGATCGCCGTATACAGCTCGCTCGGAACAATCCACACGCCGGACTGGCCCTGCACCTGGCTCAAACCCACAAAGCCCAGCTCGGCATTGCCGGTTTGAATGAACTGCAGGGCTTGGCTGATGTTCTCGCCCAGAACGAGCCTGGGCCGGAGCGCGTCATAGATCCCCAGCGAGGTCAGGGTTTCAACCGCCGCTTGCCCATAGGGCGCCGACTGCGGATCGGCGATGGCGAGCTTTTCGAACCCGCCACGTAGCGCCGCTGGCCCACCGGTCACATCGAGGCTCATGCTGTAGAGCGCCAGCACACCGGTCGCATAGCTGAAGACGCTGCCCTCAACGCCAAAGCCTTCATCCACCGCACGTGCTGGCCGCTCGTCATCGGCAGCCAAGAGCACATCGAAGGGCGCCCCTTGCGTGATCTGGCCATACAGCAAGCCCGTGGCGCCAAAGCTGAACTGCACCTCGTGCCCGGTTTGCGCGGAAAACACGGGGGCCAACTGTTCGGCAACGCTGGTGAAGTTGGCCGCAACGGCGATCCGGGCCACCTCGGCCTGGGCCGGCCCCGCCAACAGCACTCCCCAGGCGGCGACAACCAGCACCATCTGCTTCATCGCCGACGCTCCGGTTCCTGGTGCTGCTTAGCCGCGCAGCGTCGAGGCTTCGCGCGCTAGCGCTTCGATCCGGCCAAAGTCATTGGCGGCCAGCGCATCGGCCGGCATGATCCAGGAGCCCCCGACGCAGATCACATTGGACAGCCCGAGATAAACCTTGGCCTTGGCCGGATCGATGCCGCCTGTCGGGCAAAAGGTGATGTCGGGGAGCGGCGAAGCGAAGGCCTTGAGCACCGGCGCGCCACCCAACGCTTCGGCGGGAAAGAACTTGAGGAAACTATAGCCGCGTTCCGCCGCCGTCATCGCTTCACTCGGGGTGCCAATGCCGGGCAACAGCGGAATACCCATGTCGTCAGCCGCATCCAGGATACGCGGCGAGATGCCCGGCGAAACCATGAACCGGCACCCGGCATCCACCGACTGCTTCATGTGCTGGGCGGTTCGCACCGTGCCCGAGCCGACAATGGCGCCAGTAACCTTGCCCATTTCCTCTATCACCTTGAGCGCATTGGGCGTGCGCAGGGTGACTTCGAGAATGGGCAGTCCACCCGCCACGAGCGCTTCAGCCAACGGCCGTGCCAGCGCCACATCATCGAGGATGATGACCGGCACCACGGGCGCGAGCGACAAAATGGAGCGCATGGCTTGTGCGTCTTGCGGCATGGGAACTCTCACGGCAAAGGAACGATAGCACAGGGTTATGAGCTTGCCGGCCTGCCTGCAACCCCGTTGCGCAGCAAACGCCGCCGATTTGACCTATCGCGCCGCAGCTCGCATAAAAACCTGCATCCGGTGAAATGCCAAACCTTCCGGATCGGGAGCCGCCTCGGGGTCGCTGGGCAAAGCGAGCCGGCCATCGGCATTGAGCCTGGTCAGCAATTCACGATCAAGCCGGCTGAGATCAACAATGATCTCGTAGCCCGGCCCAATGGTCAGATAGCCCGCCTCAAACGCCTGATGCGCTTCAGCGCTGAGGCACAGGAAATTGCTGGCCTGCAAACTGCCGCCAGCGTCGCGCGGCCGCAGGGGCGTAACCTCCAACCGCGGATGGGCACTCTCTGCCCCCGCTGCGAGTCCGGTCAGCGCGCAACGATGGCCGTAGTGGCTGAGCACGCTCTGGAAGAGACCGGCATAGCTCTCCAGCGGCTCAGCTTCGAAGCCACCAAAGGGCACCGCAGCCTCTTCAAGCCCGCGCAGCCAATAGGCCGGGTTGCCGGGATCGTCGATCCCGCGATTGCTGTCATCATCGCCGCCGTCAACCACGTACCGAGCTTTCCGGATTGGATTGCCGGAGCTTATACGTAATTAGCCGCAGCTAAAAGGCGGATCAGAATTGTGCCTCTGCGAGCACCCGGTCCACCTGGCTACGAACCGGCGGCCGGCAGCCCTTTTCGGCGCAGTTGAGACCGGCCACCACGGCGCCAAAGCGCAGCGTGGTTGCGAGCGCCGCATCATCGAGCCCCTGCAACGCGCCTGCCCGCAGGGCGCCGGTTTCGCCCAGCCAGGTCAGGATACCTGCCATCAAGCTGTCCCCTGCCCCCACCGTGTCGCCAAACACCGGCGGCGCATAAATCCCGACCTGCGCGGTGCCAGATGCCGTAAAGGCGCGCGATCCCTTTTCGCCCAGGGTCACCACCACCAGCTCGCAATTGGGCCGCGCCAACAACTCGGCGGCATGCGCCTCGATGCTCTTGCCCGCATCCAGCGCCTCCATATCCTCTTCCGAAACCTTGATCACATGGGCAAGATCGAGAAAGGACGACAGCCGCTGCTTGTAGCTCTCGAAGTCATCCACCAGCGATGGCCGCACATTGGGGTCGATCGAGATCGTGGCGCCCTTGGCGACTGCCGCCCGCACCACGTCGAGCCACGCTGCCGCGTCCTCGGGCAGGATCGGACAAAAACCGCCGATCTGATACAGCGATAAATCCTCGGGCAAAGCCGCGATCATGCTCGCCGCAGTAAATGCGCGATCTGCGCCGCGGTAAAACTCGTATTGCGCCTTGCCCTGCGCGTCGAGCGTCACCACGGCCAGCGTGGTCGGCGCCGCGACCCGCTCCTGCAGCAGCGTTTGCACACCGGCCTGCGCTAGTGGCTCGAGCAGATACGAGCCAAACCCATCCTTGGAGATGGGACACAGATAACCCGTCGCGTTGCCCAGCTTGGCCAGCGCTATGGCGCAGTTATAGGGCGAACCACCCGGATGGGCCTGCATCCGGATCTCCTCACCCCCTTGGCGCGGCTCGGATACGAGATCAATCAGGCTTTCCCCACCCACAACAAACATGCGCGCTCCTTTGTCGGCGTTTTGCTGCCGTTCTGCAGCGCCATAGCATCTAGGGCGACCTTGTCACCAGCAGACTGCAGTTTTGCCCCTTCTATCGATTACTAACAAGTTGACGCAAAGCGTCGATGCTGTTCAATCGCAACATCAAAATTTCCGTGCTCGGCAAGGAGTTGGATCCCCAAAGATCCGCAGCCGTGCGGAAACTCTGCTGGGGGATATCGATTGCAATTGCTCGCCATGCTCGTCAGGGGCATCAGCGCCATCAATTGGCTTGTGGGACAAATTCTGTCCTGGCTCGCCTTGGCCTGTGTCCTCGTATGCTTCACCGTTGTGGTGCAGCGCTACTTCTTCAACACATCAACGCTCTGGGTGCAGGATCTCTATGTCTGGCTCAGTGGCGCCATGTTCACCGGGGTGGCCGGCTTTGCCCTGCTCCGCGACGACCATGTGCGCGTTGACATCTTCTACCGCCCCGCTTCGGTACGCTGGAAGGCCACCGCAGATCTCTTTGGTGTCGTCTTCTTCCTGCTGCCCTTCATGTATGTGGTGCTGGCCTACACCTATCCCGCCGTCGCCCGCTCTTGGGGCTATTATGAGGGCTCCAGCAATATCGGGGGCATGCCCGGTCTTTTTGTGCTGAAGAGCTTTGTGATCGTCTTTGCGGTCCTTGTCGGGCTGCAAGGCATCGCCATGGCCCTGCGCTCGATCCTTGTTCTCACCAACAACGAGAACCTGTTGCCCACCGATCTGCGCTACGGCGCTAACGACGTCAAGGAAGCGCATTGATGGACCCTGTACTGATCGGGGAGATACTCTCCGCCTTGATGTTTGTGGGCGTGGTCGGCGTCCTGATGCTTGGCTTTCCGGTGGCATTTTCGCTTGCCGGCACCGCGCTGATCTTTGGCCTCGTCGGCTGGTGGCTCGGCGTTTATGACCCCTCCAATTACGGCTCCCTGGCCGGCCGCTATTTCGGCCTGATGACCAGCGAAACGCTAGTTGCCGTGCCGCTCTTTGTGTTCATGGGCGTCATGCTCGAACGCTCCGGCATTGCCGAGCAATTGCTCCTCACCATGGGCAAGCTCTTCGGCAATCTGCGCGGCGGCCTCGCCCTTTCGGTGATCGTGGTTGGTGCCCTCCTCGCAGCTTCCACCGGCGTGGTCGGCGCAACCGTTGTTACCATGGGCCTCATCTCGCTGCCTGCCATGCTGCGGGCCGGCTATGACCCCAAGCTGGCCACCGGCGTGATTTGCGCTTCCGGCACGCTGGGACAGATCATCCCGCCCTCGACCGTCCTGATTTTCATGGGCGACATGCTCTCGGGCATCAATGCCCAGGTGCAGATGGAGAAGGGAAATTTTGCCCCCGAGCCGGTTTCGGTCGGCGCCTTGTTCGCCGGCGCCATTCTGCCTGGCCTGCTGCTGGTCGGGCTTTACGCTATTTGGGTCATCATCAAGGCAATCATCGATCCAAAGTCGGCGCCGGCTACGCCCGTGCCCGAAGATGAGAAAAAGCATCTGCTGCGCGAAGTCTTTGTCGCCCTGGTGCCGCCGCTCCTGCTGATCATCTCGGTTCTGGGCTCGATCCTGGCCGGTATGGCGACCCCTACCGAAGCGGCATCGGTCGGCTCGGTCGGCGCCATGATCCTGGCGGCAATGCGGTGGCGCTTGAGCTTCTCGATCCTCAAGCAGGCGGTGATCTCGACCGCCACCATCACCTCGATGGTGTTCATCATCCTGTTTGGCGCGGCAGTGTTCTCCGTCGTGTTCCGCATGATGGGCGGCGATAATCTGGTGCATGAATTCCTGTCCAACATGCCGGGGGGCGCAATCGGCGCCACCATCATCGTCATGTTGATCATGTTCATGCTCGGGTTCATTCTCGATACCTTCGAGATCATCTTCATCGTGATCCCGATCACAGCGCCAGTGCTGCTGGCCTTGGGTGTGGATCCGATCTGGCTCGGCGTCATGGTTGGCGTGAACCTGCAAACCAGCTTCCTGACCCCGCCCTTCGGCTTTGCCTTGTTCTATCTGCGCGGCGTGGCCCCACCGCGGGTCAGCACCGGCATGATCTATCGCGGCATCATTCCCTTCGTGCTGCTACAGATTTTGGCGCTGTTTATCCTGTTCTTCTTCCCCCAACTGATCACCTGGTTGCCCAGCATGCTGTATTAACCTGTGGTCGATCACTGACGCACAAACAAAAAGCCCGGGCAAATTGCCCGGGCTTTTCTGCATCCAACCGATGCCGCTTAGCTGTACTGCACGTATTTTTCGCGCGCTACGAGATAAGGCATGTCGGTGTTCTCGGTGCGGGTGCGCAGCAGGTTGAACGCGGCGATAAAGCTCTCCGCCGTCTTCTTGGTCAGCGGGTCGCCGCCTTCACGGATTTCGGTCAGCAGTTCAACCGACGCCTTGGCACCAGCCTCGACGATCTCCTCGGGGAAAGCGCGGACCTGAACGCCATGTTCGCTGACCAGCGCCGCGAGCGAGCGAGGCTCATTGGCATACATGTCCGAAGCAACGTCGTCGTAAGCCGCCTGGGCGCAGGTGGCGACGAGTTCCTGCAGGTCTTCGGGCAGTTCGGCGAGCTTGGACTTGGACACCACCAGTTCAGTGGCAAGGCCCGGCTCAACGAAGCTGGGGAAGTAGTAGTTCTTGGCGATCTGGTAGAGCCCCAGCGCCATGTCGTTATAGGGCCCGACGAACTCGGCAGCATCAAGCGTACCCGACTGGAGGGCGGCAAAGATTTCGCCTGCCGCCAGATTGGTCACCGAAGCGCCCAGCTTGGCCCAGACCTGACCACCGAGGCCCGGCGTGCGGAAACGCAGGCCCTGCACATCGGCAACCCCGGTCAACTCATTGCGGAACCAGCCACCGGCCTGCGTGCCGGTATCGCCCGACATGAAGCCCTTGACGCCGAACTGGTCGTAGATCTCGTCCCAGATTTCCTGGCCGCCGAGATAGCGCATCCAGGCGGTGTGCTCGCGGCTGGTCAGCCCGAACGGCACGCCGGTAAAGAACGACAGGCCCTGGCTCTTGTTCTGCCAGTAATAGGGCGTGCCATGCATCATCTCGGCCGAGCCATCGATCACGGCGTCCAGCGCCTGTAGGCCCGGCACCATTTCACCGGCGGCGAAAACCTGAACGTTGAGCCGTCCGCCTGAAGCGCGGCCGATCCGGTCCGCCAGCCTTTGCGCGCCGACACCCAGGCCCGGAAAGTTCTTGGGCCAGGTCGTAACCATGCGCCAGTTGATGGTGCCCTGCGCAATTGCCGGAGCAGCCAACGTAGTTGCGGCTGCAGCACCAATCGTGGCCACCGATGCGGACTTGAAAAACTCGCGTCTTTTCATGCACTTCCTCCCAAAGGTGCAGCTTTGCTGCACAAATACCGTTGTCGCGCCGAGACCAGCCTTTGGCCCTGTCCGTGACAAGTTGAAGTAAAAAATCAGCCGGCACGCCGCCTGTCCAGTATCTTGTTGCAATCCCAGCAAGATCGTCTCTGCAAAGGTTTTTTTGGCCCACCGGGATTAAACCGCTTCGGGCGGTGTTGACGCTGCTGAGGGCCGCTTTGCCGCCCCGCCAAACCGGAAGGAAAACTCCATGTCGATCCGCATGTTTGTTGCCACCGCCTCTGCACTCGCCTTGTTTGCCACCCCACTCCTTGCCGCCGAATATCTGGGCGGCGCGGTTCAATCCACCGATATCGGGGGCAAGATGGTCCTGACTGATGCCGATGGCATGACCCTTTATATCTTCGATAAGGACGAGCCCGGCGTCACCAATTGCTATGAGAAATGCGCCACCAACTGGCCCCCGCTCCTGGCCGAGGACGGCGCCACGCCCGAGGGCGAGTTCACTCTGGTCGATCGCACCGATGGCGGCCAGATGTGGGCCTATAAAGGCTGGCCGCTCTACTACTGGAAGGACGACATGCAGCCCGGCGATATCACCGGTGACGGCGTCGGCGGCGTCTGGCATCTTGCTGTTGAATAAGGACGGCGGAAGCCTGGGGTGACCGAGTTCCTCGACGATGTCGAAGCGTGCGTGCCAGCTCTCCGGCGTTATGCCCGGGCGCTGACGCGCAGTGCCGACCTCGCCGACGACCTGGTGCAGGATTGCCTGGAGCGCGCCATTTCGCGCCGTGGCCTGTTCCGCCCTACCGGCCCGATGCGGGCCTGGCTGTTCACCATTCTGCTCAACCTGTACCGCAATGACCTGCGCACCCGGCACCGCCAGGGCGCGATGATGCCGCTCGACGCCATCGCCGAACCAGCAACCGCCGCGCCCCAGCCCGGCCATCTCGCCCTGGCCGAAATGGCGCGGGCCATCGAAACCCTCCCGCCCGAACAAAAGGAAGCCTTGCTGTTGATTGCCCTTGAAGGCCTCTCCTATGCCGAGGCCGCTGCTGTCCTTGGAGTTCCGCTGGGCACGCTGATGTCTCGCCTCGGCCGCGCCCGCGCCGCCCTGCGCCTTCTGACCGGCACCCCGGCCGAGCCGCATCTGAGGACTGTGAAATGAACGCCCCCAGCCGCGATACGCTGATGGGCTTTGCCGACGGGCAGCTCGACCCCACAACGCGCGAACAGGTCGAGGCCTATCTGGCCGCCAATCCTGAGGTCGCCGCTGAAGTTTCAAATTGGGCCCGCCAAAACGACGCCATTCGCACCTTGTTCGAGCCAGCAGGGGCGGAGCCGGTACCGGTGAGGCTGCATCCCCGGCGGATGGCCGCCGAGCTCACCACCCGCCGCCACCGCCTCTGGCGGCAGGCCCTCGCCGCCGTCCTCCTTGTGGGTTTGGGCCTGGGCGCAGGCTGGTTCGCCCGTGCCTGGTCGCCTGCCCCGCAGCCCAGCACTGTGCTGATCGCCGATGCCGTGCGCGCCCATGACGTGTTTGTGGCTGAGAACCGCCACGCCGTGGAGGTCGCCGCCAGCGAAGAGGACCACCTGACTTCCTGGCTTTCCAACCGGCTGGAAACGCCCCTCGCCGCGCCCGACCTCGCGGCCGAAGGTTTCACCTTGGTGGGTGGCCGTCTGCTGCCCGGCACGGCCTCGGCCGGCGGTCGCGCCGCTCAGTTGATGTACGAAAATGCTGGGCGTGACCGGGTAACCATCTATGTCACCGCAGCCCTGCCCGACCGCGAACACGCCTACGAATTCGCCAGCCTGGAAGGGGCGGAAGCCTTTTACTGGGCCAATGCCCGCATCACCTGCACCGTGGTGGGCACCCTGCCCGAGCCGCAGATGCAAATCGTCTCGCAGGCGATCTACCGGCAACTGACCGGTGACGGAGAACCTGAAGAACACTATCGCAGCTAGCGGCGGTCAGCCATTGGCGCCCAGCGGCGAGTTCCGCGGCGGCAGGTCGATGGAATAGATATTGTGCAGCCCCACCGCCTTGATATCGCGCTCCCCGCAAAGCGCCATGGTGATATCGAGCTCCCGCCGGATGATCTCCAGCGCCCGCGTCACCCCGGCCTCGCCGCCTGCCCCCAGTCCCCACAGGAACGCGCGGCCGATAAAGGTCCCCTTGGCGCCCAGCGCCATGGCCTTGAACACATCCTGGCCCGAGCGGATGCCGCCATCCAGATAAACATCGGTGCTGTTGCCCACGGCATCGACGATTTCGGGCAGCACCCGAATCGAGGATGGTGCACCATCGAGCTGGCGCCCGCCGTGATTGGACACGATGATCCCGTTGGCCCCATGCGCCACCGCCTGGCGCGCGTCCTCGGGATCGAGAATGCCCTTGACGATCACCGGCCCGCCGAAGCGCTCCTTGACCCACGCGATCTCTTTCCAGCTCAGCGCCGGATCGAATTGCGACGCGGTCCAGGCAGAGAGCTTGGAGAGATCCCCCGCGGCATCCACATGCCCCACAATATTGCGGAAGGTGTGCCGCTTGGTGCCCAGCATCTGCATGGCCCATTGCGGCTTGCGCGCCATTTCAAAGACGAACCGCGGCGTGAACTTGGGCGGCGCCGACATGCCGTTGCGCAAATCCTTGTGCCGCTGCCCAAGGATCTGCAGGTCCATGGTCAGCACCAGCGCCGAGCACTTGGCCGCCTTGGCCCGGTCGATCAGCCGCTCGATAAACCCCCGATCGCGCATCATGTAGAGCTGGAACCAGAACGGCTTGCCGGTATTTTCCGCCACATCCTCGATCGAGCAGATGCTCATGGTCGAGAGCGTAAACGGCACGCCGAACTTCTCGGCCGCCCGCGCCGCCTTGATTTCCCCGTCGGCGCTCTGCATCCCGGTAAAGCCCGTCGGGGCCAGCGCCACCGGCATGGAGGCCTGCTCGCCGCAAATGGTAGTCGCGAGCGTGCGGCCCTCCATGTTCACGGCCACCCGCTGGCGCAACTTGATCTGGCTGAAATCCTCGCTATTGGCGCGATAGGTCCCCTCGGTCCAGGAGCCGGAATCGGCATAATCGAAGAACTGCTTGGGCACCCGCCGCTTGGCGATTGCCATCAGTTCATTGATGGTAAGGGCTTTGTCGAGGGCGGACATGGGTAAAAGCTCCGGGCGAGCGGCGTGGCCGAGCAACTTGGATTTTGGCGGTTCATCGAGGCCGCCCGGCTAGGGGCGGCCACTTGGGAGGACGCAGCGCGCCCCTACATGGTCGCGCCGACCTGCCAGGGCACGAACTCGTTGTCGCCATAACCCAGCTGTTCGGACTTGCTCTTTTCGCCCGAAGCGATGCGCAGCAGCAGATCGAAGATTTGCTGGCCCTTTTCCTCGATCGAGACGCCCTCGATGATATCGCCGCAATTGATGTCCATGTCCTCGGTCATGCGGGCATAAACATCGGAATTGGTGGCCAACTTGATCGAGGGCACCGGCTTGCAGCCATAGGCCGAACCGCGCCCCGTGGTGAAGGCCAGGATATTGGCGCCACCCGCCACCTGGCCGGTCGCCGAAACCGGATCGAAGCCGGGCGTGTCCATGAACACAAAGCCCTTTTCGCGCACCTGCTCGGCATATTCATAGACCGCCGTCAGCGGCGTGGTGCCGCCCTTGGCGGTCGCGCCCAGCGATTTTTCGAGGATGGTGGTCAACCCGCCCAGCTTGTTGCCGGGCGAGGGATTGTTGTTCATTTCGCCACCGCTGCGGCGGGTATAGTCTTCCCACCAGTGGATGCGCTCGATGAGCTTTTCGCCCACTTCGCGCGATACGGCGCGGCGTGTGAGCATATGCTCGGCGCCATAAACCTCAGGCGTTTCGGACAGGATCGCGGTGCCGCCCTGCTGCACCAGCAGGTCAACGGCATAACCCAGCGCCGGATTGGCGGTGATGCCCGAATAGCCGTCCGAGCCACCGCATTGCAGCGCCAGCATCAGCTCGGACGCATCCACCGTTTCGCGCTGGGCCCGCGCCGCCACGGGCAGCATTTCCTTGATCCGCTCGACGCCCCAATCGACCATTTTGCGGGTACCGCCGATCTCCTGGATCGTCATGGTCTGGAAGGTGTCGGTTTCGCTCAGCCCGTAGCTTTCCTTCATCTTGCCGATCTGGAACGCCTCGCAGCCCAGCCCCACCAGCAGCGCTGCGCCCAGGTTCGGGTTGGCAGTATAGCCCCATTGGGTGCGCCGGAAGATCTGATAGCCCTCGCCCTGGATATCCATGGCGCAGCCCGTGCCATGCACGAACGGGATCACACCATCGATATTGGGGTAGTCGGCCAGAATGCCCGAGCGATTGATCTCCTCGGCCATGAACTTGGCGACGGTCGCCGAACAGTTCACCGAGGTCAGGATGCCGATATAATTGCGCGTTCCCACCCGCCCATTGGCGCGGCGGAAGCCCTGGAAGGTCGCCCGCTCGGCCACCGGCACCATCTCGGGCGCCACCGCCCCCTCGGCAAAAGCGTAGTCGTGATGCAGCGTGCCATCGGCGCCACCCATCCCGCAATTGTGCTCATGCACCCAGTCGCCCGCCGCGATCGCGTCCTTGGCAAAGCCGATGATCTGCCCGAACTTGGTGACGGCCTCGCCGGCGCGGATCGGCCGCACCGCGAATTTGTGCCCCTTAGGCACGCGCTTGCCGATCACTACGCCCTGCGGCGTCACCGTCCCGGCTTCCAGATTGGACAGCGCCACGGCCGTGTTGTCGCGAGGGTTCAGCACCAGGGTCCTGGCTTCCGGACGAATCATGGTCTCAGACATAATTGGCTCCACTCATGGGTCTCTGGGCGCTCTCGCCTGCGGACTTGCCGCCAGACTGCGGCACGGGAAAACCGCTCCGCGCGTTGGATTTGCCAGGAACCTCGACTGCGACTAACATGTTAGCATGAGTTCGGAAGCCCGTCCCTACCAATTTCTGCAGCGAAGCCATGCCCCAGCGCGTGGCAGCGTCACCCTTGATGTGACCAATTCGCTGCGCCAGGCGATTGTCTCGCTGCAACTGGCTCCCGGCGAAACTCTCGACAAGGCAGCCATCTGCGAAGAACTGGGCGTTTCGCGCTTTCCGGTCAGCGAAGCCCTGGGCCGCTTGCAGATCGAGGGCCTCGTTGAAATTGCCCCGCAACGCGGCTCCACCGTGTCCCTCGTACGTATTGCCGATGTCCGGGAATACATGCTGATCCGCAAGGGCCTCGAAAGCGAAGCCCTGCGCGTGCTGATCGGCAATCACGACGCCGAAGTAATCGAGGCGCTGCACGCCAATATGGCGGCACAACGTGCCGCCGCCCTCGAGGAAGACAGCGAGCGCTTCCATGGGCTCGACATTGATTTCCACGACATCATCTTCCGCTCCATGCGGTTCACCAAGATCAAGGGCATCATCGATTCGGCCCGCGCCAATCTCGACCGCGCCCGCCGCCTCATCATCACCCCGCGGCGCCTTGCCCTCACCATTGCCGAGCACCAGGCGATCTTTGACGGCATCCTGTCGGGCGACCAGAACCAAGCCACCTCGGCCATCCGCGCCCATATCGATGCGGTAATGGTTGAACTCTTCGCCTTTGCCCGCGAGTACCCACACCTCTTCGCCGACAGCGACGAGAGTGCCGACACCCCCGACACCTTTCCCTATGGCTGAGCGCAATCCGCGCAAAGCCACTTACAACCATGGAGTTCGCCGATGAAACTGCTGCGCGTTGGGCCTAAGGGCGCCGAAAAGCCCGCCATTCTGGCCGAAGACGGCACGGTTCGTGACCTGACCGGCATTGTGGCCGATATTGGCGGGCAAACCCTCTCGGACGAAGGGCTGGCGCGCATCCGTGCGGCTGATGTCAACGCCCTGCCCCAATTGCAAAGCGATCGCATCGGCCCCTGCGTGGCCAATGTGGGCAAGTTCATCTGCATCGGCCTCAACTATGCCGACCATGCCGCCGAAACCGGCGCTGCCATCCCCGAAGAGCCCATCATCTTCATGAAGGCCACCAGCGCCATCATCGGCCCCAATGACGACGTCATCATCCCCAAGAACTCGATCAAGCCCGATTGGGAAGTCGAGCTCGCCGTCGTGATCGGCAAGGAAGCCCGCTATGTCGACGAGGCCGATGCCATGGATTATGTCGCCGGCTATTGCGTCTGCAACGACGTCTCCGAACGCCACTTCCAGACCGAGCGCGGCGGCACTTGGGACAAGGGCAAGGGCGCCGACACTTTTGGCCCCATCGGCCCCTGGCTTGTGACCAAGGACGAAGTTGCCGATCCGCAGAACCTCAAGATGTGGCTCGAAGTGGACGGCAAGCGCTACCAGGACGGCTCCACCAAGACCATGATCTTCGGCGTCGCCCATGTGGTCAGTTATGTCAGCCAGTTCATGAGCCTGCAGCCCGGCGACATCATCACCACCGGCACCCCTCCGGGCGTCGGCATGGGCATCAAGCCCGAGCCCGTTTGGCTCAAGCCCGGCAACGTCATGCGCCTCGGTATCGAAGGTCTCGGCGAGCAGCAGCAGACCGTCAAAGCCTACACCGCCTAAGCTCACCGGCCCCGCAGTCAACACCCTCCCCTCGCGGGGAGGGATCAAGGGTGGGGGGCGAGAGCCTCGATCAAAGGCATCTCCCCACTGCTCAGCACCAAACGCCTCTAAGGCCGCCGCGCCACCAGATCGATCTCGACCAGCGCCCCCACCGCGAGCGCCGTGACCCCCACCGTGGTCCGCGCCGGCAGCTTGCCCGGCTCAAAAAAGCTCGGCCACAGCGCATTGAGCGCCGCGTAGTCCCGCTCGAACTGGGTGAGGTAAATCCGCGCCATGGTGACATGCTCGAGCCCCAGCCCGACGCCGGCCAGCACCACGCGCAGATTCTCGACCACCCGACGCGTCTGCGCCTCGATCCCATCGGGCAGCGGTGCATCGGGCGCCGCCGGGTCGGTCGGCATTTGCCCGGTGACGAACACCCAGCCATCGGCCTCCACCGCATGGGAAAACGGCGCCACCGGTTGCGGGCCGGCGGCAATCATGTGGTGAATAGGCATGGACATCTGCGTCTCCAGGTCTCGCGGCCACCCCGCCGGCAACTTGCCGGCGCCCCGCTGCGTTGCATGATCCGAGCCCAATCCAACCAAGGACGAGCCCCTTGAGCGACACCCAATACACAGTGGAACGTGAAGATGGTCCCAAGAGCGGGCGCTACCTCGTGCGCCTAGATGGCGGGGCAGAGGCGGAAATGACCTACCGCACGGGACCCGATGGCTCCATGGTCATCGACCATACCGGCGTGCCGCCGCAATTCGAAGGCCGCGGCATTGCCGCCCGCCTCGTCAATGCGGCGATCAGCGATGCGCGCGCCGAGGGCTTCAAGATCACCCCGCTATGCTCTTATGTGGTGGCACAGTTCCGCCGCCATCCCGAATGGGCCGACCTGCGCGCCTGAGCCTCAGGAGCCGTAGCGCACCGCATTGGCATTGGGGCCGAGCAGGTCCTCGAGCTTGTCCCAGCCGATCGTGACCGTCGGGGCGCCATAGGCGTAGGCGGCCACCTCATAGGGCTCGAACTGCATGGTGAGCCCGCGGTCATTCTCAAAGCTCCACCGGCTGGGATCGATCACTACCTCGGCCAGGTCCTGCGGCCCCTCGAGCTGCAGGTTTTCGCCATGCTCTTGTTGCAGCTGCTGCCAGACCAGGTCGAGCAGCTTGCCCTGCCAGCCCTCACCCGTGAACAAGTCGCTGGCCTCCAGCGCGCGGTTCTCGGGCACATAGTAATGCAGATAGGTGGTCGCCCAATTGCCGTGCGCCGCGCCATGCCCATACCAGAAGGTCGACACATCAAGGCTGATCCGGCTGGGCGTGACCTCCTGGACCGTAATCGCGACATCGCTGTCGCTGCTGGTTTCCAGCGCTTCGGCTTCCCCCTCATCCGCCAGCGTGCGTAGGGGCGTCAGCTGATTGGCCTGCGCAACCACGAACTCATTGAACCCCGCGGCTAGGGGATCGTCGCTGTCCAGCAGGGGCAGAGCCAGCTCATGGGTGGCCACCTTCCAGAAAGAATCCGGATCGCCTGCCGCGTCCGGGTCGGGCAGCACCGCGTAGTTGCTCGTCGGATAGAACCGCTTGCCACCCAACATGCGGCTGCCTTCCAGCACCTTGCCCCGGTTCTCGAACAGGGTGCGCAGGCACGCGACCCCTTCTTCGTCATAGCTCCCGGTGGTCAAGGGCTGCGCATCATCGGTGCAGGCGCGCTGGGCAAAGTCGAGCCAGCTCCGCTGGTCGGCGCGCAGGGCATCCGTCGCTTGGGTGGTCAGCCCACCGGTCGCCGTGGCAAAGCTCTTGGCAAGGGTCTCGTCGGCGCGCGACAGCTCGGGGTTCTCGCAGATGGCGCGCTCGAAAGGCGTGCTCGCCTTGCTGCAATCAAAGCTGGCGGCCGATGCCGGCACGGACAGCATGGCGATGATCAAGGCTGTAACAGCGATACGGCTCATCGAAGTCCTCCCCCGGATCGTCATGTGCTAGCACGACAATCCGGTCCGGCAAATCCCGGGCCTTTGACAAGCTTAATCGGGCGGCTCAGGGCGTCGCTCAGGCCTCCCGGGGCGCGAAAGAGCTGAGAAAATCCCGGACTTCCAGCAGTTCTTCCTGCCGCAACTCATGGCCCCCTTCATGCCAGAAGAGGCGGGTCTGCGCGCCCTGCCCGGCGAAATACTGCTCTAGCGCCTCGGTCGCCCCGGCCGGCACCATCGGATCGCGCCGGCCCGCCGTCAGCAGCACCTGCCGCCCCGCCAGACCCGGGCTCGCTGGCGGCGCAAACGGGATCAGCGGGTGCATCAGCACGCTGGCATCGAACAGATCGGGCCGGACAAACTGTAGCGCCGCGAGGATATTGGCGCCATTGGAATAACCCAGCCCGACAAGCTTGCTCGGCTGGCTTTCCGCCCGTCGCGCCTCGATGAACGCGGCCATATCAGCCACCCGCGCCCAAAGATCGTCCATGTCATAGACGCCCTCGCCGGTGCGGCGGAAAAACCGCAGCGCCCCGCCTTCGCTGACATCGCCCCGTGGCGTGACCACCCGCGCACCCGGCAAAAGCTGGCTCCCAAGCCCGAAGAACTGGTTCTCGTCCCCGCCCGTGCCATGAAACAGCACAAACAGCGGTGCCTCCGCTCCCGCACCCGGCGCGTCGCGATAATGTTCGATAGCCATGGCCTCACTCCTCGGGCTTGTCATGGCCAGGAATATCGGTCACCGACCGGCGGCGGCGCAACCGCGCGTTAGCGCTACACTCTGTTGCCCCAGCGGCAACGATGGCGCCAAAGGCCCGCTGGTCGGGAGCATCTGACAACTTCGCGCTCGAAGATGTTAGCGCCGCTGCAACGAAGCTTGATGACTTTGCCCGCCAATCCCCTATTGTCCGCCCCGCAACACCGAGCGGATCCCACCTTCTACATGCAGCATGGCACCACCACCGATCCGCTGATTCTCGTTGGTGCGGGACTGGCCAGCGGCTTGATTGCGCAACGGCTCGCCAAGACGCCCAATCCCCCGCCCATCGTCATGCTCGAAGCCAGTGACCAGCCCTTTGGCGAACATACCTGGTCGTTCCACACCGGGGATGTCAGCGCTGCCGACCTGCATTGGCTGTCCCCGCTCATCGCCCATCGCTGGGCTGGCCAGTCCGTCCGCTTCCAGGCCTTTTCACGCGATCTCCGCTCCGGCTATGCGAGCCTGTCCTCGGCCTCGGTGGCCGCAGCCATGCAAGCTCTTCCCAACCTGACGATCCGCAGTGCCGCCCCCGTGGCCGATCTGCGCCCGGAGGGAGTGACCCTCGCCAGCGGCGAACAGCTGCGGGCCCAATGCGTCATCGACACCAGCGGCTTCACCCCCAGCCCCGCGCTGGCGCTCGGTTTCCAAAAATTCGTCGGGCAGGAAGTTGAAACCACCGAGCCGCACGGGATCAAACTCCCTGTGATCATGGATGCCTCGGTCGACCAGCGCGACGGCTACCGCTTTGTCTATCTCCTGCCCTTTTCGCCCACGCGCATCCTCATCGAGGACACCAGATATTCGGATGGCGACAACCTCGATCGCGATGAACTTGCCCGCGACATAGCTGGCTACGCCCAGGCGCAGGGCTGGACCATCGCCAGCGTGGTGCGCGAGGAACATGGCGTCCTGCCGATCGCGCTCGCCTATGATGCCGAGCAATTCTGGGCTGATCGTCCCCGCGACATCCCCCAGGCGGGCATGCGGGCTGCGCTCTTTCATCCCACTACCGGCTATAGCCTCCCCGAAGCGGTGCGAGTCGCCAATCTAGTGGCCGACGCCTGGCCCTCCGCCAGCCCCGAACTGGCCACGCGCATCCGCGCCCACGCTATCGGGCGCGCCCATGCGCAAAAATTCTATCGCCTGCTCAACCGCATGCTGTTTCGCGCCGCCAGGCCCGAGCGACGCCATCTCGTCCTGCAGCGGTTCTACCGCTTGAGCGAACCGCTGATCGAGCGCTTCTATGCCGGCCAAACCACGCCGGCCGACATGGCGCGCATCCTGATGGGCAAGCCGCCCGTCCCCATTCATCGCGCCCTGCCCTGTCTGAGGGAAGCGCCCTTCTTGTCCCAGGAGCACTCGTGAGCGCCAAGCCCAACCAAACCGCGGCAGTGATCGGAGCTGGCTTTGGCGGGCTGGCCCTCGCCATTCGCCTGCAAAGCGCCGGCATTGCCACGACCCTTTATGAAAAGCGCGACAAGCCGGGGGGGCGCGCCTATGTTTATAGCGACGATGGCTTCACCTTCGATGCCGGCCCCACCGTCATCACCGATCCCGACTGCCTTGAGCAGCTCTGGGCGCTGAGCGGACGCAAGCTCTCGGACTATGTCACCCTTTTGCCCGTAACCCCATTCTACCAGCTCTGCTGGGAGGACGGCTATCGCTTCGACTACGCCAATGATCAGGCCGATATCGATCGCCAGATCGCCGCCAAGTCCCCCGAGGACGTGGCTGGCTACCACCGCTTCCTGCGCTATTCCGAAGACCTTTATCGCGAGGGCTACGAGAAGCTGGGCACCGTGCCGGTCCTCAACTTCTGGTCGATGATCAAGGCCGCACCCCAGCTGGTGCGCCTCGAAAGTCATCGCAGCGTTTATTCCAAGGTCGCCCAGTTCATCAAGGACGACCAACTGCGCCAGGCCTTCAGCTTCCATTCGCTCCTGGTTGGCGGCAATCCCTTCGAGACCTCTTCCATCTATGCCCTGATCCACGCCCTTGAACGCAAGGGCGGCGTCTGGTTTGCTCAAGGGGGCACGGGCGCCCTGATCGCGGGCATGGTGCGCCTCTTCGAGGATCTGGGCGGCAAGGTCCATCTCAACGCCGCCATCGACCGCATCGAAGCCGAGGGCGACCGCGTCACCGGTGTATCACTCGCAGATGGCACCACCCAGCGCTTCGACATGGTCGCCTCCAATGCCGATGTGGTGCACACCTATAAGCACATGCTGCGCGCCACCCAGCGCGGCCCCGCCCAAGCCAAGGCGCTGGAAAAGAAGCGCTTCTCCATGTCGCTCTTCGTGATCTATTTCGGCCTCAAGACCGAACATCCTGAGCTGCGCCACCACATGGTGCTGTTCGGGCCCCGCTATCGCGAGCTGATCTCGGAAATCTTCAAGGCCGATGGTCTTGCCGATGATTTCTCGCTTTATCTGCACGCCCCGTCAGTCACCGACCCCAGCCTCGCCCCGGCCGGCTCCAGCGCCTATTACGTGCTCTCGCCCGTGCCCCATCTGGGCACTGCCCATATTGACTGGGACGTGCAGGGGCCGATCTATCGCGACCGGATACTCCAATACCTCAACGATCACTACATCCCCGATCTCCTCAAGGATCTGGTGACCGTTCGCCACTTCACCCCCTTCGACTTCCGCAACGAACTCAACGCCCATCTCGGTTCAGCCTTTTCGGTCGAGCCGATCCTGACCCAGAGTGCCTGGTTCCGGCCGCACAACCGCGACGACAACTTCGCCAATCTCTATATCGTGGGCGCCGGCACCCATCCCGGCGCCGGCATTCCCGGCGTGGTCGGCTCGGCCAAGGCCACCGCCGGCCTGATGATTGCGGATGCCGCCCCATGAGCGATGCGGTCGTTACCCAAAGCGAAACCGCCATTGCTCAAGGCTCCAAGAGCTTTGCCGCCGCCGCGCGCCTCTTCGATCGGCAAACCCGCGACGACGCCGTCATGCTCTATGCCTGGTGCCGCCACTGCGATGACGTCATCGACGGGCAGACCCTGGGCCATGCGCAGGATCCCGAATTCCGGCGCGGCCAAGCCGAGCGGCTGCACCAGCTGCAGGAACAAACCGCCGCCGCACTACGGGGCGAAACGGGAAGCGATCCAATTTTTGAAGCGCTGCGCCGCGTCGTCGAGCGCAACCAAATCCCGGCGCGCCACCCTCAGGAACTGCTGGCCGGCTTCGCCATGGATACCGCCGAGCGCCATTACGCCACCATCAACGACACCCTCGATTATTGCTACCACGTGGCTGGCGTGGTTGGCGTGATGATGGCCATGATAATGGGCGCCCGCGACAGCCGCGTGCTGGATCGTGCCTCGGACCTCGGCATCGCCTTCCAACTCACCAATATTGCCCGCGATGTAGTTGAAGACGCCCGCGCCGGCCGGGTTTACCTGCCCGCCGACCTGCTCGCGCGCCATGGCATCACCACCATCGAGCCCGACAATGCCTCCCAGCGCCCGGCGCTGCATCGTGCGGCGCTCGAACTGCTGGACCTGGCCGAGCGCTATTATGCTTCCGCAGGATCGGGGATGGCGGCGCTGCCACCACGCTCCGCCTGGGCCATCGCTGCCGCGCGCCGGGTTTATCGCGCCATCGGCACCCAGTTGCGCCAGGGCGGCCCCCAAGCCTGGGACGCCCGGGTGTCCACCTCCGGCACGCGCAAGGCCGTGCTGGTTCTGGCCAGCCTAGCCGATGTGGCCGCCTCCCGCCTTCCGCGGGCGCAAGCCGGCCGAGATGGACTGTGGCAGCGCCCTTAGGCGGTGGGACGTTCTTCGTCCTTGAGCGCCTCGGCATCGAATGGCCGGCGACCCGTGTTGAGCTTCTTGACCAGCTTGTCCACCGGCTCGGCATAAACAAAGCCGAATGACACACACCCGTCCTTGCCCTGCACGGCATGGTGGAGGCGATGGGCCTGGTAGACCCGCTTCAGATAGCCTTTGCGGGGCACATGCTTGAACGGCCAGCGCTGATGCACCAGCCCGTCATGCATGAGAAAGTACAAGGCGCCGTAGATGGTGATGCCCAGCGCAATCCAGGTCAGTGGCCACCAGACAAAGGCCCCCAGCGCGAACAAGGCGATGGCAAAGCCGGCAAACACGACCGCAAAGAGATCGTTCTTTTCCAGCGCGTCGTCGTGCGGCTCGTGGTGTGACTGATGCCAGCCCCAACCCCAGCCATGCATGATGTGCTCATGCGACCAGGATGCGAACCATTCCATGAAGGCGGTGGTTGCCACCACCAGCACGGTCGGCACAAGAAAGTGGAGAAGCGTGTCCATGTTCAAACTCGATCAGGCGCCTATGTCTAGTCTAGCATAGCCCAGAACGCGGCTTAAGTGAGGGCAAGAGCTCGCGCGGCCTAAAAGCGCAGCCGCAACCGCGAGATCCCCACCGCCAACGACACCCCGACCAGCCCGGTCCCGACCAGAACGGCGAGGCTCGGCGCCAATGCCGCCAGGGCATCCCCCCGCCACATCGCACCCTGATACGCCTCGATGGCCCAGGCATTGGGGGTGAACCAGCCCAGTTCTTGCAGCCAGGGCGGCATCATGAACCGAGGCACCATCGAGCCACCCACCGCCGAACACACCAGCACAAGAAAGGTCGCAATGGTCTGAGCCTGCTGCTTGCTGGTGCAAAATGCGGCTACCGCCAGCCCTAGGCCCGCCGCCGCCACGGCCGCGGCAACAGTGGTCAGCAACCAGGGCCACCAATGCTGCAGCACCGGCACCTGGTAAAGCAGGATGGCGAGCCCGAAGATCAAGCCGGCCTGCACCACGCCCTGCCCGATCAGGAACAGGAACTTGCCGATCACGACGACATCGGTTCCCGCTGGCCCCACCGCCAGCCGATCGACAATGCCCGAATTGCGCTCCTCGATCAGCGTCGCCGCCCCTTGCATGGCCGAAAACAGCAGAAACAGGATCGCGACGGCACCCGCATAATAGGTGACCGCGGCGCTGCCATCGCTGGCCTCACCCACCGTATGGATCTCGCTGAGCTCGGCGCTCGCACCGCCCTCCGCCGGCGCTGCGGCCAGCGCGTTGAGAGCCGCGGTAAGACGCTGGGATTGTTCCGGTGAAAAGCCGCCCACGAGCTCACCCACCAGGGGTGCCGTTCTCGACACCGCGACATCGGGCAGATCCTGGGCCAGGATGCGCTGCACATGGCCCATCAATATGGCCGGGGCCATGCTCTTGGCGGGGTCGGCAAAGATCACCACTGGTGCGGCATCGGTGCGCGCCAGCCCATCGCGCAGAAACAGTCCCACATCGGCGTGGCCTGCCTGCACCAATGCCTGCATCTCGGCTTCCGAGCCAATGCTGCCCTCCAGCACCCGAAGCGCGGGGATTTCACGTAACGCCGCCTCGAACCGGGGATCGACGGACGCAGCATCAGCCACCCCGAACCCTACCTGGAGGCGCATTTCCTCCCCCCCGGTCCCTGCAAAAATTGCGGCAAAGATCACAAAGATCATCGGCGGCAGCACAAATGCCATCGCCAGCGCACCGCGATCGCGCACAAGACTGAGCACCATGACGCGCAGCATGGCCAGGATCACGCGGCTGCCCCCGGCACTGCTTGCCCTTGCCGCGACAGGTGGAGAAAAAGACTGTCCAACCCTGGCTCCCGCAGCCGCAATTCACGCGTTTCGACGCCGGCATTGGCCAGCCATTTCGCCAGGTCTGCAGCCGGTATCGGCGTCGCCCCGCTCATGCGCGACCAGATCATCGCTGCCTGCACCGGCTCAAACCCACGCTGATTGAGGAAGTCGATCTGCTCTGGTGTTGGGGCGCGCCGCAACTCGACAATGATCTGTTGGCGCCCTTGAAACACCTCATCCACGAGGGCCCGTGGCGCGCCCTGCGGCCCGATCACTCCGCCGCGCAAAAAGCCCACCCGGGAACAAATGGTTTCGGCCTGATCGAGATCGTGGGTCGCCAGCAGCACTCCCATGCCCGCACCCGCCAATTCGGCAATCACTTCGTGCAGATGGTTACGCGCTTCCACATCGACCCCGACGGTGGGCTCATCGAGGATCAGCAGCGCCGGGCGATGCAGAATAGCCGCCGCGATATTGACGCGGCGCTTCCAGCCACCTGACAGGATCCCCACCTGATCGGCCAGTCGCGCCTCGATATGGGTGGCAGCACTCGCCCAGACCACAGCGGCCTTCGCCTCGGCGGCCGAAAGCCCCATCAAGCGCCCGAATACCAGCAGGTTTTCGCGCGCCGTGAGATGGGGATAAAGCGCGATCTCCTGCGGCACGAGGCCGATCTGGCGGCGCACATCCCTGCTCCGGCCCACTTTGCCGGCGATGGAGATCTGCCCCGCATCGGGTTTGCAGCGCCCGCAGATCGACCGGATCAACGTCGTCTTGCCTGCGCCATTGGGCCCAAGCAAGCCGAAGATCTCGCCCGCGTTCACCACGAGGTCGACCCCGTTAAGGACCTGTCTTTTGCCATAGCTGATGCGCAGCGCCTGGACTTGTAGTGCCGCTGGCTGCGAGATCACGGCGTCGGGGTCTCGCGTCGTTCAAACAGGCGGGCGATCATGGCCATCAAAGGTCGGGCATTGATCCGAGTCTGCAACAGCGCAGCTTCCGCCTTGTCCAAATGCTCGCGATAGCTGAGAAGCGCCGCCTGTTCGCCAAACAAGGTCACGAGCGTGGTCTTGTTGCCATCCTTGCCGACATCCTTGCCTGCCTCGTCGGCCGTCGCATTGCTGTCGAGCAGGTCATCGGCAGTTTGAAACGCCAGTCCCAAATGGGAAGCAAACAAGCCAACGGCCTCAACCTCCTTATCGGGCAGGCCGCGCAGCATGGCGCCCATCCGCGCGGCTGCGACAAACAACACGCCTGTCTTGAGCCAATTCAGCTGCTCGATTCCATCGACGGCAACAATACTGGCGCGCTCATTGACGTCGAGCTCCTGGCCCGCCACCAAGCCGGTCCAGCCTACCGCCGCCGACAACTCCGCCGCCAGTCGGGTCTTGGTGGCATCGTCAACGCCGGCAAGCGCCGCCAATATCCCAAAGGCCTGGCTCAAGAGGGCAATAGCCGCCAGAATGGCGGTCGCCTGCCCAAACGCCATATGCGTTGTCGGGCGTTGCCGGCGCATCACCGCATCGTCCATGCAGGGCAAATCATCCAGAATGAGCGAGGCGGTGTGGACCATCTCCACCGCGCACCCCAGGTCGAGCGCGCCGGCAATCTGCGCGTCCTGGGGCTCCACCACATGATAAACCAGCAAGGGCCGGATGCGTTTGCTGGGGGCAAGCAGCGCATGACGCAACGCCGCGCTCAAATTGGGCGGCACACCTGTTGGACTGGCAAGCAACTGCTCCAGCCGACCCTCGATTGCGTCCCGTGCGGAAAGCATCCCTGCGAGTTGCTGATCAGGGAGCGGCATGCTGTGGCTGTTCCCGGCAGCGCTCATGCTTGCTCCCGCTTGGCCCGCGGGCCCATTGCGACAAGGCTACGGCTGTCGGCTACTGGGAGGCTGGCGCAGTAAGCCGATGGCCGATCGGCAATTACGAATGATTCCTCAGGCACTCCCGTGCCGACGCCGCCGTCTTTGATCATGCTCTTCGCCTTCTCGCCCGACGCTTATGCGCGAGATACCTTAGTCGGGCATAGTGACGCAAGCGAATGGATAGACCCGCACCACCTCGGGATGGGCGAAAAAGGGATCAACAAGGCGGGGATCGGCCGGCTGCCCGGCCGATCCTCCAAAACTACTGTGTAGGGCCTGAGTAAATTTGGTCGAAGATGCCCCCATCGGCAAAGAACGCCGGCTGCGCCTCGCGCCAGCCGCCGAACTCCTCGATAGTCACAAGATTGACCTCACCAAACCGCGCAACATCCTCGGGAGCCGCAGCCTCGGGGCGGAATGGGCGATAATAGTTCGCAGCGGCGATGGCCTGCCCTTCGTCTGAATAAAGATATTGCAGATATGCCTCCGCAACGTCCCGCGTCCCCTTGCGGTCCACATTGCCTTCCACCAGGGCGACGGGCGGCTCGGCCAGGATCGAAACGGAGGGGGTCACGATGTCGAACGCATCGGGGCCAAGCTCCTCCATCGCGAGGTAGGCCTCGTTCTCCCAGGCCAGCAACACATCGCCGATGCCGCGTTGCACAAAGGTCGTGGTCGCGCCACGCGCGCCGGTGTCGAGCACCGGCACATGCTGGTAAAGTTCGGTGATGAAGGCCTTCGCCGTTTCGTCGCTCCCGCCCTCCTGGGCGCGCGCCCAGGCCCATCCAGCCAGAAGATTCCAGCGGGCGCCGCCCGAAGTCTTGGGATTGGGCGTAATCACTTCCACCCCCTCCTTGATCAGGTCACCCCAATCAACGATGCCGTCCGGATTGCCCTTGCGCACCAGGAACACGATTGTGGACGTATAGGGTGCGCTGTTGTTCTCGAACCGCCCGCGCCAGTCGTCGGGGATGAGATCGGTTCCGTCAGCGATGGCATTGATGTCGCTCTCGAGGGCCAGGGTGACCACATCGGCCTCAAGCCCGTCGATCACCGTGCGCGCCTGCGAGCCCGAACCGCCATGGGTCACCTGTACGGCAATGTTTTCGCCCGTAGTTTCCTGCCAATGGCGCACAAAGGCTTCATTGAACTGCCGGTACAGCTCACGCGTCGGATCATACGAGACATTGATGATGGTCCGATCCTGCCCATGCGCCGTAACGGCAAAGCCCAGCACCAGAGAAGCGCCCAAGGCGCCATAGGCAAGCAGTCTGGCTGTCGTTCTCAATCTGAGTCTCCCTGAAGACGTTGCGCGCAATACTCTAGCAGGAGAGTAGAGTTAAACGAGATCATCGCGTGGCGCGCGCAGCAGCACGGGTAAAATTTCTTGCCCTTGGCTGGCCCTTGCATGCACACCAACTGCTCTCACCGTTCCGACACGATGAGGGCACCCCCGCCATTCACCAACAGCTTAGTGGCCGGACCCGGTCAAAAACTGGTTGCGCAGGGTAAGACCCAGTATCCTGAGATCAAGCCACACGGACAAGTTCTGCATATAGGCCAAGTCGAACTCGATGCGGGACCGTGCCGCCTCCGCATCACCCGTCGGCCCGCGCAGGCCATTGGCTTGCGCCCAGCCAGTGATCCCCGGCCGCACGGCAAGCCGACAATCGTAATAGGGTACCAGATCCTTGTAGGGCATGCCCCCTGCAAACATGCCCGGCACATGCGGACGAGGCCCGACCAGGGACATCTCTCCCCACAGCACATTGAGCAATTGCGGCAGCTCATCAATGCTGGTCCGGCGGATAAAGGCGCCAAAAGGCGTGAGCCGCGGATCATTCCGCCTGGTTTGCTGCAACCCGCTCCTGTCACAGCGATCCACCGGCATGGATCGGAACTTCAATGTCCAGAACAAGCGCCCACCCAGCCCTTCGCGCCGCTGCCTGAACAGGATGGGACCCGGGCTGGTGGCGGCCACAAGGACTGCGACAAGGAGCAAGAGCGGAGCCAGCCCAAGAAGCGCTGCCAGGGCGAGGGTTACATCGACCACTCGCTTGATCTGCAACTGGGACGAGCTCGGAACAGCCGCGACGGGACAGCCGTCTTCCCAGAGCAGCGGCAGGCCTCCATGTTCCGTTTGTACGGGCAGTTCATTGTCGTTTTCCGGAACCACTTGAACAAGAGCGCCCTCAGCGCCCGCATCCTCCAGCAAAAGTTCGGCAATGTACTTTGCTGTCTGGGTATCAAGAGGACGCATGACATTGTTCATGGCAGGCCTGATAGCTCGCGTGGTAAACAGAGTATTGCGTATGTAGAACTCCTAGCCAACTTGAATCTTCAAGACTCTTCTGTTCCAGTTAATGTTGGGCGTTTGCACTGCTAAATGTGAGCCAGCGGGTGACCACATCGCCGTCGGCACGATGTGATGAACAGTCCTGCCCGATTTTGAATCATGGCGTCGGCACGATCTCCTTGGCAGCCTTTGCTGCAATACTGGTGTTACAAGAGAACTGGCTCACCTAAGCCGAACCGCCCCCGACCCAAGCCGGCACTTGTGCCGCGGATGGTGCACAAGATGAAGTTCCTGCAGCGGCTGCTCGATCGATCTGCACTCACCGCCGAAGGGGAGCGGCCAAGGCTGCGCGCTTCAACTGATCCGGCAGTCGTCTATGCCGTGGGCGATGTTCACGGCTGTCTTGATCTGCTCGAGCAACTGGAAGGCATGATCCTTGCTGACGCCGCATCATATGCGGGCGAGAAATGGCTCGTGATGTTGGGAGACTATGTTGATCGCGGTCCCCGCTCCGCCGGCGTGATCGAGCATCTGCTCGCGCCCCCGCCGGATGGCTTCACGCGGCTGGCCCTGGCCGGCAACCACGAAGCCATGATGCTTGATTTTCTGGCCGCCCCTTCCGAGCGGCACCATTGGCTGGGGCTTGGCGGGACGCAAACACTGCAGTCCTACGGGCTGACTGCCGGTGCGCTTCGCGGCCTTTCCGGCAAAGGCGCCCGCGCCATATTGGAAAGCTCCATTCCCTCGGCTCACCGACGGTTCATCGAAGCCGCCCCCAGCATGATCGAAACGCGGACCACCATCTTCGTGCATGCAGGCTTGCGCCCCGGCCTGCCCCTCGAGCAGCAAAGCGAAGACGACCTGCTCTGGTACCGCCCCGACGCCACCACCGATTACACCGCCTTCGGCAAGGTCGTGGTGCATGGCCACACTCCGCTCCCAACTCCCCTCCTCTTACCCTCCCACATCAATATCGACACCGGAGCCTTCGCCACCGCCCGCCTCACCGCCGTCCGGCTCGTGGTGGGGCACAACCCTGCGCTGCTTCAGGCAGGTCCTTCGGATGGTTAGGAGGCGACGGAAGGACACAGTGCCCCTTTTTCTAACATTTGCTGCTGCCCAGTCCCCATTCAGATGCTATGCACCCGAATCTCGTCAGTGAGAGGACAACAATGAGCAGGCAGATTGTTCCAGTCGTATTAGCTGGTGGCCGGGGAACCAGGCTGTGGCCGCTTTCGCGTGCCGCACGCCCCAAGCAGTTCCTGCAGCTGACGGGCCCCGTCAGCCTCTTTCAGGAAACACTCAGGCGCGTCAGCGATCACTCGCTCTACCTGCCAGCACTGGTGATCACCAATCATGAGTACCGCTTTGTGGTGGCCGAGCAGGCTCTAGAGATTGGCTCGGACCTCTCCGGCGTGCTGCTCGAACCAATGTCGCGCAACACCGCCTTGGCCATAGCCAGCGCGGCCTTATTCGCTCAGGGCAAGTATGGCGAGGACGTGGTGCTGCATGTTCTGCCTTCCGATCACGCCGTCGCGCCAGACGAGGGGTATTGGCGTTCTATCCATATAGCATTGGGTGCCGCGCAAGCTGGTAACCTTGTGACCTTCGGCATCACCCCCACCGCCCCGCAAACTGCCTACGGCTATATTGAAGCCGGCGAGGCTATTTCTCCTGAGGTGCAACGCGTCGCTCGCTTCGTTGAAAAGCCCCCCCTGGAAAAGGCCGAGGCGATGGTGACCTCAGGCAACTTCTTGTGGAATGCCGGCATCTTCATGATGTCCGCGGCCGACTTTCTTGAAGATTGTCGCTCCTATGCGCCACAAACCTATGAGAGCGCCCAGCAGGCTGTAAGCGGCGCCAGCGCCGACCTCGACTTCGTCCGGTTGAACAAGGACGCGTTTGAAGCTGCCCCCGACATTTCCGTCGATTATGCCGTGTTCGAGAAAACGGCACGCGCGGCGGTTGTGCCGGTCAACTACAAATGGTCCGACCTTGGCTCCTGGGATGCCGTCTGGAATGCCAGCGACAAGGACGAAGCCGGCAATGTCGCCCAAGGCAGGGCAACATTTAGCAACACTACCGGCTCGCTCGTGATCAGCGAAAAGGCCCATATTGCGGTTGAAGGCCTCGAGAACATGGCTGTCATCGCCACCGAAGACGCCATCTTCGTCGGCAAGCTCTCGGAAGCTCAGAAGGTCGGCGCTATTGTATCGCAGTTGCGCCAGCAGGCCGATACCGTGCACCTGACCGAGTTGCACAAAACCGCTTATCGTCCGTGGGGCGGCTATTCCTCGGTGCTGTCCGGGGAACGCTTCCAGGTCAAGCGCCTGTTCGTGCATCCCGGCAAGAAGCTGTCGCTCCAGCGCCACCATCATCGCTCCGAACATTGGATCGTGGTGCGTGGGACAGCTGAAGTCACGGTGGATGACCGTGTTTCGGTGATTACCGAAAATCAGTCCATCTACCTGCCATTGGGGGCAACCCACCGCCTGGCCAATCCGGGCAAGATTTTGCTGGAGCTGATCGAAGTACAGACCGGCTCTTATCTGGGCGAGGATGACATCATCCGAATCGAAGACGATTTCGGGCGGACCTGACAACCAGCAGTGTGAAAGGGTGTTCGCTCCGGATGAGTAACTCAAGCGTAAGATTTGGCACCAGCGGATTGCGGGGCCTGGCAGTGGAACTGCAGGGCGAGGTCGCGCGACGCTACACGCGCGGCTTCATCGAGTACCTTGCGAGCATCGGTGCGAGCTGCAGTGGCAGGGTCTACCTTGCTCAGGACTTCCGGCCGAGCAGTCCGGCAATCCTGCAGGATTGTGCCGCCGCTATTCGCGCGGCCGGTTTGACTCCCGTCGATTGTGGCCTCGTCCCCACGCCCGCCCTGGCGTTCCATGCCATGCAAAACCAGAGCGCTTCGATCATGATCACCGGCAGCCATATCCCGGCTGATCGGAACGGGCTCAAATTCTATACGCCCGCCGGGGAAATCAGCAAAGCTGATGAGGAAGGGATCACTGCAGCGGCGGGCAAGGCCCAAAGTGCCGCCGATGCCAGTGTCCCGCCGGAACAAGACAGTGCCGCCGCCAACTTGTACCTCTGCCGTTACACCTCGCCTCGCCCCATGGCCGATCTTACCGGGCTCAGGATTGGCGTTTTCGAGCATTCAACCGTCGCACGCGACCTTCTTGTTGCCGCACTGCAGCACAGTGGAGCAACCGTGTTACGCCTGGGCCGTCGCGGAGACTTCGTGCCAGTGGATACCGAAGCCCCGAACGATCCCGTCTTTGCTCCTCTACCCGGCTGGATTGCTGAACACCGGCTCGATGCCATCATCTCCGCCGACGGGGATGGCGATCGGCCGTTCATGGTTGATGGCAACGGCACGTTTGTGCGGGGTGACGTGCTCGGTTTGCTGACGGCGCAGTTCCTGCAGGCGGACGCCATCGTAACGCCGGTCACTTCGAACTCGGCAATTGAAAGAACCGGCCTTTTTGCTGCGGTCCTGCGCACAAAAGTCGGCTCTCCCTATGTGATCGCCGGGATCGATGATGCGCGCGCGCAGGGCTATGGCAGGATCATTGGCTTTGAAGCCAACGGAGGCACGTTGCTGGGCTCGGACTGCTCCACGGGGAGCATTGACCTATTGGCCCTGCCAACTCGCGACGCGCTGTTGCCCTTGCTCGCTGTCTTGGGCCTGGCGGCGCGCCAGCAGGTATCGGTGGCGAACCTAGTGGCAGGCCTGCCGACGCGTCCGATGGTGAGCGACCGGCTAGAAAACGTACCATCGGCTGCCTCCGCCAGGCTCCTCCAGCGTCTTGAAAACGAACCCAAGTTTGCTGAGAGCTTCTTTGCGCCGATCGGCGCAGTTGCCAGCCTTTCGGCAGTGGATGGGCTCCAGTTCCGTTTGGACACCGGATCCACAATCCATTACCGCGCCTCAGGCAATGCCCCTGAGATGCGTTGCTACGTCGAAGCTGACGATGCTGCACGCGCCCGGGCAGTTCTGTCCTGGGCCCTAGACGCCGCCGAGCGCGCGGTTCGCCCGGCGGATGCGAACTAACCCTGCCGGTCTCACTGCCCTCATTCGTTTGCGGTGGGCAGGACCACAACGCAGTGCCGATTGATCCAATAGCTAGGCCCGGCTTAGCCGCGGCTGCACTTCGGTGTCGAAGGCCTTGAGCGCCGCGCCGATCGCCTGGTGCATGTCGAGATAGCGATACGTCCCGAGGCGACCGCCGAAGATCACGTTCTCTTCGCCTTCGGCGAGGCTGCGATAGGCCTGGAAGACCTTTTTATCCTCGGGCGTATCGATGGGGTAATAGGGCTCGTCCTCGTGCCGCGCGAAGCGGGAATATTCGCGCACGATATAGCTCTTTTCAGTCTGGTAATTCCGCTCGGGATTGAAATGGCGGAACTCGAGGATGCGGGTAAAAGGGATATCCTCGTCGGCATAGTTCATCACTGCCGTGCCCTGGTAGTCACCGACACCCACGATCTCGGGTTCGAAATCGATGGTACGCCAGCTCAACTCGCCCGCCCGGTAATCGAAGTAACGATCGATCGGTCCGGTGAACACAACGAGCTTGTCCTTGGGGATGGTGTCCTTGATGGCGAAATAATCGACCCCGGTCTGGATCTCGATCAGGGGATTGTCGAGCATGCGCTCGAAGATGGCGGTGTAGCCGTCAACCGGCAGGCCTTCATACTTGTCGCTGAAATAACGGTTGTCGAAATTATAGCGGACCGGCAATCGGCTGATGATGCTTTCGGGGAGCAAGGTGGGATCGGTCTGCCATTGCTTGGCGGTGTAGCCGCGGATGAACGCCTCATAAAGCGGGCGGCCAATCAGCGAGATCGCCTTTTCCTCGAGATTGCGCGGGGCAGCGTCGCCGAGCTCGGCTGATTGTTCGCGCACCAGCGCACGCGCTTCGTCGGGCGACATCTGCTTGCCGAAATACTGGCAGATCGTCGCGAGATTGATCGGCATGGGATAAACCTGCCCCTTGAACGAGGTGAACACCCGGTGCTGGTAGCCAGTGAAGGCGGTAAAGCCGTTCAGATAATCCCATACGAGCTTGTTGGGCGTATGGAACAGATGGGCGCCATAGCGGTGCACCTCGATCCCGGTTTCGGGGTTGATCTCGGAATAAGCGTTGCCCCCGATATGGTCGCGCCGGTCGATCACCAGCACCCGTTTGCCCAGAACATTGGCGACGCGCTCAGCGATGGTAGCGCCGTAAAAACCCGCGCCGACCACAAGGATATCAAAAGACGTCGGATCCACTTGGCCATCCAGAGTTGGAGAATATGACAGCCCGGCCAGGACGCTGCACCACGAACGCGGCTGGCGACCTGATGTGCCGGACCCAGAGCTGGCAGTGTATGCACCAGCATGACCTAACAGCGCTGAACGTAAAGAACCGTCGCAACAGCCGGCGGAGGTATATGCCCGCCCGTGCTTAACGTTTAGGAGGAACATTAGCTGCAAGCGCTCTCAAGATCGGCCGAAAGCTGCCGCGACCAAGGCGCGCAAGCTTCCTGTTGCGTTAACTAACGCTGGACCCGACCGGGAAAGCCAACTAGCTGCTTCTTCGAGAACTAAAAGCGCAGGCGCAGTTTTGATCCGCCGGCGGAGCTTCGCTACGCTCATCGGGCGACGTTCTTGCCGATATGCCCAAAACCTTGCTTCAGGAAGTCGAGTGCGAGTCCTTCATCTCTTCAAGGTCTATCTTCCCGACAGCTACACGGGCGTCGAGCGGGTAATTTGGCAAATAGCCGAAGGCACCGCGCCCTTGGGCGTGACTACGGACGTGTTATCGCTCAGCGCTCATCCCGATCCGAACCCAGTCCGCATCGCCAACCACTGGGCTCACCAGGCCAAGCTCGACTTGTATGTGAGGTCAACCGGGTTGTCATTTTCGCTGCTGCCCAAGTTCCAAAAGCTCGTGGCGAAGGCAGACCTCGTTCACTACCACTTTCCATGGCCGATGATGGACGTGATGCATCTTCTGGCGCGTGTCCGAAAGCCTTCGGTCATTACCTATCATTCCGATGTTGTCCGACAGAAAAACCTTCTGCGCCTCTACCGCCCCTTGATGGATCGCTTCCTGGGTTCGGCGGACCACATCGTGGCGACCTCACCCAATTACGCGGCCAGCAGTTCCGTGCTGGCCCGATATCGTGACAAGCTGTCGGTGATACAGATCGGGATAGCCGAAGCGCCTGCGCCCGATCTCAACCGCATTGCGGCAATGCGACAACACGTCGGCGAAGGCTTCTTCCTGTTTGTCGGCGCGCTCAGATACTACAAGGGACTGCCTTTTTTGCTAGAAGCGGCACGCTCCACCGGTCTTCCCGTCGTTATTGCCGGCGGGGGCGACCCCTCGATTGTTGCGCGCGAGCGGCTCGGTAATGTAACACTTCTGGGTCGGGTCGATGAAGCTGACAAGCAAGCCCTGCTGTCGCTTTGCCGCGTTTTCGCGTTCCCGTCCCACTTGCGCTCGGAAGCCTTTGGCGTGGCCCTTCTCGAGGCCGCTCAGGCTGGCAAAGCGATGATTTCCTGCGAAATGGGCACAGGCACGAGCTATGTGAATCTGGACAAGGTTACCGGTTTGACTGTCCCGCCCGGCAACGCCTCAGCTCTTGGCGACGCGATGCAGCGCCTGGCTAGCGACCCAGGCTTGGCATTGCGCATGGGCGAGGCCGCCCGCCAGCGGTATGTCGAACTTTTCACCGCCGAGGCGATGGGCAGATCATATGCGGCGCTTTATGGTCAGCTCATTGCGGCCAAGGCGAGCGGACCATGAAAATCCTAGTCACCGGTGCCAGCGGGTTCGTAGGAAGGCACCTTGTCTACGCGCTGCGCGCTAGCGGGCACGACGTGAAAACCGCCGGATATTCCAGCAAGACTCCTCTGGATTTCAGAGTCCAACTCTCATCTGACGCCGATTGGACCGCCGCATTGGCCGGGTGCGACGCGGTGGTTCATGCGGGAGCTCGCGCCCATGTCTTCGGTCATATCGGACCGGAGCAGGCCAGCGCGTTCGCGGATGTGAACACCGCAGGCACCATGGCCCTGGCCCGGGCCGCGGCAACGGCAGGCGTTTCCCGCTTCCTCTTCATCAGCTCAATCGCCGCTAGCGGACCGGGTGACGGCGCGGCCATCCGTGAAACGGACACCGCCCGCCCCGTTACCGCTTACGGCCAATCCAAGTTGGCCGCAGAAAAGGCGATTGCTGAGGTCGCTATTCAAACGGGCCTGAAGGTCGTTTCTCTTCGCCCTCCCCTCATCTACGGCGCCGATGCCGGCGGAAGATTTCGGCAAATGCTTGACTGGTGTGATCGGGGCTTCCCATTACCATTTGGCGGCATCAACAACCGCCGCAGCTACTTAGCAGTGCAAAACCTTGGCGATGCGGTCCTGACCTGCCTTGAGCACCCGGCCGCGGTAGGAAAGGTGTTCAACATCGCCGATACCGATCCCCTTCCAACCCCTGCTCTGCTGCGCCTGATCTGCGATGGCCTTGGCAAACCATGCCGGTTGGTTACGGTGCCAACACTGCTGCTGCGCGGAGCACGCAAATTTGGGCTCGCCGCTCCAATCGATCGCCTGTCCGAGACAATGCTGCTCGACACCGCTAGCATCCGGGAAACGCTGAACTGGCACCCGCCTGTGACTGTGCAAGATGGCATTCGCACCGCAGCTTACAATTTTGCTTCCCGGAAGTGACGCGAAACCCCACCGGAATTCGGCTATGATCCAGAAGAGCCTGACTTGATTTTGAGGCTCCGGTAACAGCAGTTCAGAAACACCGAGTCATACGTTTTGCCACCACTCCTCCTGCCCAGCATCGCGTTATCGGCCGGAATTATCGCGGTCCTGCTCACCATCTGGCTGGAGCGTCATGCGCAACGCCTAGGTCTCGTCCAGGCACCCAATCATCGCTCGTCCCATACCAAGCCAACGGCGCGTGGTGGCGGGCTGGCCCTTGCCGTGACTATCGTGGCCGCCGCAATTGCGTTGAGCCCCATGGGCAGCCCGCGCCTTTTGTGCATTGCCGCCTGCATCGCCGCGATTGCCCTCTTAGGCTTTGCGGATGATCTCAAGGACCTCTCGGCTCGTCTGCGCTTCGCCGCCCAGGCCGTGATCCTGGTTGCCCTGCTTTGGGCCGCCGGACAGTTGCCCTCGCCCGGCCCCGACTGGCTGGCCGGTCCTATCCTGCTGCTGCTCCTGCTGTTGGTTGGGCTCTGGTGGATCAACCTTTTCAACTTCATGGATGGCATCGACGGCATCGCCGCCAGCCAAGCCGCCCTTGTTATCCTGGGGGCGATGCTCGTCTGGAGCCTGGGGAAGCCCCAGGCGATCAGCCAACCGACCTTTTGGCTCGGCTGCTCAGCGGCCGCTGCCAGCCTGGGCTTTCTCCTCCGGAACTGGCCGCCCGCACGGATTTTCATGGGCGACTCCGGCTCTAATGCCTTGGCATTGACCGTGATGGCGCTGGCTCTTCTCTCCATCTCGGCGGGCGAATTGGGCTACAACTGCTGGCTCATCCTGCCAGCAGTTTTCGTCAGCGATGCCACTGTTACCCTGTTGCGAAGGCTGTCCAGAGGCGAACGGCCCTGGCGAGCGCATCGCCGCCACGCATACCAGCAACTGGCGCGCCGCTATGGCCATGCGCGGGTTACCACGGCCTATTGCATCATCACCATAGGCTGGTTGACGCCACTCGCCGCCGCCGCAGAGTGGTTCCCCGCTTGGCAATGGCAGTTAACACTAACCGCTTACCTTCCCTTGGTGCTGGGCGCCTGGCTGTGCAATGCGGGAGCCCGCACGGAAACCGCGGTGTAAACTGCCCTTGCCAACGTCGATAACTTGGCCGTCGAGTCGCCGATCGAGTTCACCACCTAACCTCCCAGCCATCCTTACCACCGCACCCTCCTGGAATCGCCAGACGGACTTTCTTGATTGCACTCTGGCATAGCTAACCTCATCGGCAATGTGCCTGGCCCCGGTCATTGGCACTGCTGATCGTCCTTCCCCTCCAGACCGCCCGGGCTGCGATTAGGCCAGCAGGCTCAATGGGCCCGGCTAAACCACGAGGAGGTGGTTACCAAATTGGGACAACCCAACCGAACAACACCGCTGTGGGTCACACCTTCTTGCGAGAAGCTCTGTCGCAAGTCACAACTAAGTAGCCTACATGTTCCGGAAGTGACCATGATTTGGTCATAGCCGCACCAAGTTGCGATAACATGATTACTCTCACTTAATTATTGCCTTCGCGCTGCTGTGGGCTTTGCGGCATGTCCGTACCCTCAATCAGGATCCCAAGCTAAGCTCTACCCGCCCTCATCAATGTCAGAAGCTGCAGCGATTACACCGACCTCCCATACCACTGAGCACCACGAAGGCCCGCAATGAAGAATAAGAACGTCTTTTCTGACGCGCTCAAGACGTACCGCTCCGTACTCTTCTCGACTGTCGTCTTTAGCGCGGCGATCAATGCGCTGATGTTTGTGGGCCCGCTCTATATGTTGCAGGTCTATGACCGGGTGCTGCAAAGCCGTAGCGAAATGACGCTTCTGGTGCTGACCTTCATAGCTGTGTTCATGCTGGCGATCTATGGTGTGATGGAATGGCTGCGCTCGCGCGTATTGGTGCGGGCCGGAATGCGACTCGATGACACGCTTGCCAACCCGCTGTTCAATCGCGTGGTCACCAGCACCATTACCCAACCACAAGCCAAGGCCCATTTCGCTTTGGGCGACATCGACCGGCTGCGCGAGTTTTTCACCGGATCAGGCCTGATCGCCATCTGCGACGTCCCTTGGGTGCCAGTATTCCTGGTCGTCTGCTTTGTTTTCCACCCCCTGGTCGGGTGGGTGGCCACGTCTGGCGCCGTCATTATCTTCGTGCTTGCGCTGCTCAACGAGGTCGTTACCCGCAAGTCCTTGGGTGAAGCGAATACGCACTCTCTGGCAGCGCAGCACTTCGCCAACACCACCTTGCAGAACGTGGAAGTGATTCGCGCCCTGGGCATGGAAGACAGCCTTCGCCACCGTTGGGCCGAAATGCATCGCAAGATGCTCGAACTTCAGGCAGGCGCGAGCGATCGAGCCGGCGTTCTCCTTTCCGCCTCTAAATTCGTCCGCATGGGACTGCAGGTTGCAATCCTCGGAACGGGAGCTTATCTCGCCCTTGAGGGGCAGATCTCACCGGGCGTGATGATCGCTGCTTCCATCATGATGGGCCGCGCTCTCGCCCCGGTTGATCAAGTTGTCGGGCAGTGGAAACAGGTTATTGGCGCGCGGCAGGCTTATGCTCGCCTCAAGCAACTGTTCGAGAACCTGCCTGGTGAAGAGCTACGTCTGCAGCTGCCACGCCCCCTCGGGCGCATCTCGGCCGAGGGCGTAGCCATAGCTGCTCCCGGCTCGCGCATGCCGATCGTGCAAGGGGTCACGTTCCAGCTCGAGCCCGGTGAAACCCTGGCTCTGGTCGGGCCAAGTGGCGCAGGGAAGTCCAGCCTCGTTCGGGCTTTGGTCGGCATATGGTCGCCACTTGCCGGTGCAGTTCGGATCGATGGATCCGAGCTTGATCACTGGAACCGCAGTGAGCTGGGCAATTACATGGGCTACCTGCCTCAGTCGGTTGAACTCTTTGCCGGCACGATCGCGGAAAACATTGCGCGTTTCCGCGAAACCGATCCCGAGGCAATCGTCCTGGCAGCACAACGCGCCGGTGTTCACGACTTGATCCAGTCGCTTCCAGAGGGCTACGAAACTCAGATTGGCGTTGGTGGCGGACAGCTATCAGGCGGCCAGCGCCAGCGCGTTGGACTCGCCCGGGCCTTGTTCGGCGACCCAGCTTTCATCGTTCTGGACGAACCCAATGCCAATCTTGATGGTGAGGGGGAAGCCGCACTGGTGCGGGCGCTAAAGGATCTAAAGGAACGTCGCCGCACGGTTGTTTTTGTCAGTCACAAGACTGGGTTGCTGGCTTTGTCAGACAAGACCCTGATCATGGCCGACGGACGCATGCGCGCATTCGGCCCAACGCGCGAAGTCTTGCAGCCCAAACCCGCCGTTGCTGCCCGCAAGGAAGCGGCCCAAATTGCTCAAGTGTCTGCAGCAAGCTAGAAAGTCACCCCTTTTGCGCTGCCATCAGATCGCAGCTTGCGCGCGCGAATATCAGGAACGGGACATATGACCGATCTAAGCATCAAGACCGCGGGTATTTTACCTAAGCGCAAAGCGGACGAGTTTTCACCGCGTCCTTACATCCTGGCGGGCTACGCCACGATCATCCTGGCTTTTGGCGTCTTCGGAACCTGGGCGGCAACAGCCTCTCTGGCGAGCGGCGTCGTTGCGTCGGGCACGGTTTCTGTGGAATCAAATCGCAAGTCGATCCAGCACCTAGAGGGCGGCATCGTCAAAGAGATCTTGGTCCGTGAAGGGGATGTTGTTGATGCTGGCCAGCCTCTTGTAGTCTTGGATCCCACCCAAGCTCAGGGCAACTTCGCCGTGATGCAGACGCGCCAAACTATCCTGCAGGCGACCGAGGCGCGCCTCATGGCTGAAAGTCTTGATGCAGCTGAAGTGGCGTTTCCACCTGAACTTCTTGCCAGCGACAATCCCGAAGAACTCGCTGCGCTTGAAATGCAACGCACACTTTTCAACGACCGCAAGGCAACAAAGGACGGCCAGATCGGCATTCTGCGCGTGCGCAAAGACCAACTCAACGAGGAGGTCGAGGGCCTTGCCGTGCAGTTGCAGGCGACGGACGCGCAGAGAACTTCCATCGAGGACGAAGTGCGGCGGCTGACCACGGGACAGGAAAGTGGCGTTATCTCTACTAACCAGCTTTCCCAGCTAACCCGGCAGAGCTTGGAACTGCAGGGAAACTATGGCCGCCTCGTCGCTGAGATCGCCAAGATTAAGCAGAGTGTCGCCGAAACCGAACTGCAGATCCTCCAGCTGCGCCAGGAGTTTGTGGAACGTGCTGGCAATGAGTTGCGCGACGTCCGCGACCAGCTCAACGAGGTGTCCGAGCGCTTCATAGTTGCCAAGGACGTGCTCGACCGCACCATTGTTCGTGCTCCAGTGCGCGGCATGGTCCAGGGCATCATGGTGCATACGACCCAGGGCGTCATCCGCAGCGCGGAGCCAATCATGGATATTATCCCGCTCGATGATGATCTGATCATCAGCGCCCGTATCCGGCCACTGGACATTGACAGCGTGTCGGTCGGCAGCACGGCTGAAGTGAAGTTCCCTGCCTTCCAGAGCCGCACCACGCCGGTAATTTTTGGTGAGGTACAGGTGGTGTCGCAAGACGTGTTCGACCCCAAGGACGGGCGCACCGAGCCCTACTATATCGGACGCGTTCGGGTGGCGGACGAGAACGTGCCCGACGAGATCAAGGGTCGCCTCGTCCCCGGCATGCCTGCCGACGTGATCATCGCCACGGGCGAGCGGACCATGGTTGAATATTTCTTTCGCCCCATTGCCGATGCGTTCTGGAAGGGTTTGAGGGAACGCTAGCAATTGGCCGCTATGCGCTTACCCTGCAGTCGTGCGGGGAGAACTTTCGCCCGGGGCGACCAGTTTTTGGCAATGCTTGTGCGGGTGCCCAGCGACAGGTGGCCGGCCGCATTCGACTACGCAGATTAGCCTGAGGCTTGCAACGTCCGGCCACGCACAGGTGCTTATAAAAGAATGCTACCCAAGGTCCAACTCGCCGAATTATTGGTTATCTGGCTGCGCAGCTTACCCTCTACCAGCCCCAGTGGAAGCAAGAATCGACGGGACCTGGCAACCTGCCGCGCGCAGCTGTAAGAATTGACACTTTGGTAGTTTATCAGGAGAAAGTTCACCCCTAGCGGGCGAACTAGCAAGGCGGCGAGGTTCTGCTTCGTCGATCCACATGCATGCACATTTGACGATGAAGCCGGTTGGGATCTGATTGCAGCAGAAGCCCCATGATACCGACCGAACTAGATGAAACCCTATGTGAATGCCTTCACAGCAACACGTCGGACCCGTTGAGGGCTGATTATCTAAACGGCTGCTGGCGCGTTCGAAACCTTGACTCGACCATCAAGAGGAAGAACCGGCGCGGCAATCCGACCAAACAGCTCTGTGCGCGCCGCGGCCTCGTCGCCGCGCTTAATGGCGGCTTGCAGCGCTTCGAGGGCGTCGGGCACTTCATGGGCGCCGTTGCGCAGCGTGGCGCGCAGGATCTTGGGGTGGCGCGTCGGGTGGGCGCTGCTGGCGTCGTAGAACAGTTCTTCGAACATCTTTTCGCCCGGCCGGCTGCCGACAGTGACGATCTCGATACTGCCGCCCGGATTGTCGTCGTCGCGCACCGTGTGCCCGGCGAGCTGGATCATGTTGCGCGCCAGGTCCGAGATTTTGACAGGCGCCCCCATTTCCAGCAAGAACACATCGCCCCCGTCCGAAAGCGCCCCCGCCTGCACGATCAGCTCGGCCGCTTCGTGGATCGACATGAAATAGCGCGTCATCGCCGGATCGGTCAGCGTCACCGGGCCGCCCTTGGCGATCTGCTCGCGAAACAGCGGCACCACCGAGCCATTGGAGCCCAGCACATTGCCAAAGCGCACCGCACAAAAGCGCTGCCCGGTGCCCGCCGCTTCCGCCAGCCCCGCATAATGGCGCATGATCAGCTCGGCCCAGCGCTTGGTGGCGCCCATCACATTGGTGGGCCGCACCGCCTTGTCGGAAGAAATCAGCACGAACTGCTCCACCCCTGCCTCAAAGGCAGCGCGGGTGATGCAAACCGAGCCGAAAACATTGTTGCGCATGCCCTCGAGCGCATTGGCTTCCACCAGCGGCACATGTTTGTGAGCGGCAGCGTGAAACAGCACATCGATCCGGGCGCAGTTCAGCGCGCGGCGCACCGCGGCCTCGTCAGTGACCGAAGCCAGCACCGGCACGATCTCGGCATCGGTCTGCTCGATCAGTTCACGGTGAATGTTGTAAAGCGCGAATTCGTTCTGCTCCAGCAGCACCAGCCTTTGCGGCGACCAGCGCGCCACCAGCCGGCACAACTCCGAGCCGATGGAGCCGCCCGCCCCGGTGACAAGAATGGAGCGCCCGCGGATCATCTCCCCCAAAAGCTCGGCATCGGCCGGCACTGAGGAGCGCCCCAGCAGCTCATCGATGTCGATCTCGCGGATCTGGTTGACCAGATATTTGCCCGCCAGCAGATCGGCGATATGGGGCAGCGTGCGGATCTTGATGGGGTGTCGCGTCAGATCGGCCACGATGCGTTGCCGCTGGGCCGAAGTCACCGACGGCATCGACAGGATCACTTCTTGGATGCCGAAATTGGCGATCAGCTGGGGCAGATAGTCCGGCGAATAAACCCGCAGCCCCGCTACGTCACGTCCCTGCAGCGCGCGGCTGTCATCCAGAAACCCGGCGATCAGGCGCCGCCCTTGCGAGCGCAATGCCATGGCCAGCTGCGAGCCGGCTTCCCCGGCGCCATAGATCAGGATTTGCCCCGATTTCAGCTGGTCGTCGCGCGGCGCCCAGATGAACTGCTTGGCGGCAAAGCGGCTGCCAGCGATGAACAGCAGCCCGATCATCCAGTAAAAAAACGGCACCGAGCGCGGCACAATGCCATTGCCGGCCATTTCGGTTACGAACACCACCGCCACCCAAGCCAGGGCCGCCAGGGTCATGGCCTGCAGCATGGTCCAGATTGCCCGCTCGGGCAGGTAGCGGATCACGGCGCGATAAAGGCCGTGCCGGATAAAGATGGGAATGGCCACCAGTGGCGCAGCCGCAATCAGCAGCCATTGCGCGGGCGTGGGCACAAAGGGGGCGCTGTAGCGCAGCGAATAGCTCACCCAAACCGCGCCGGCCAGCACCACGGCGTCAAAGCCGATCAGCAGGACCCGCTTTGCCGGACGAGGCATGGCACCGAGGGCCGTTCTGAACCGTTCCAAAAGCGCCAAGATCAACTCAAATTCCCATGCATACGCCAAGCCGCCGACGCATCACCTGGCCATTAGTTACCCCGACGGGGCGTCCAGGAGAAGTGTATGCGGCACACACCTGGGCTTAAATAGGACGCAGCCCCCACTCAATGCTGCGGTGGAAGGGCTGAACCTGCGTCAAAAGAGCTAGTCAGGGCGGGCACCGGCCCCTGGCTTTATGGCGTATTGAGCACGTCCTTGATGAAGCGGTAGTGGCCGGCAGTCAGGCCCCCATCCACGGGGATGGTGACGCCGGTAATGCCTGACGCGGCGTCCGAAGCCAAGAACAGCACGGCATTGGCCACTTCCTCGGCCACCACCATGCGCCCCATCGGGTAATGCGGCAGCACCTTGTCGAGCAGATGCGGGTTAGCATGGAGGCGATGGTCCCAGGCAGCCGTTCGCACCGAGCCGGGCGCCACCACATTGGCGCGCACACCGCGCGCACCCAGTTCCACTGCGATGGCCTTGCCATAGGCGATTAGCCCGGCCTTGGCCGCGGCATAGGCCGGATTGCCGAAATGCTGCAGCCCGTTGACCGAGGAAATCAACACCACATTGCCCGCGCCCCGCTCGGCCATGCCAGCAGCGATGGGGTCAACCAGTGCATAAGCGCCATTGAGGTTGATGGCCATTTCGCTGGCCCAAACCGCATCATCGAGCTGGCCGAAATGCTCGGCGCGGGTGTAGCCGGCATTGGCGATCACCGCATCGGGCACGCCATTGGTCGCCAGGTGCGCCTGGACGGCCTGGCGCGTGCCCGCGGAATCGGTCTGGTCAAAGAGGATGCGAGCGGCGAGCGGCAGGCCTTCCAGCATGCCCAGGTCGCGATCGGCGCCAACCACCTGCGCGCCCGCTGCAGCGAATTTTTCCACCAGTACCCGGCCAATGCCACCCCCAGCGCCCGAAATCAGCACCGTCTTGCCCCCGAGCCCCAAGAAAGCCTGCGTCATCCCTGCTATCTCCATCTGGTCTGCGCGAAACCGGCGGCCATAGGTGCCGGTGCAATCAACGTTCTGCACGCGCGGTGATATACGGCCGATCAGGGAGCGTGAAAGCGTCTTTTGCACCCGCCGCGAGAAATTCGCTGCGCAAGAGCTCAGGCTGCGGCGGCGGCTTTCGCCAAGAACTCAGGCGGGAGCAGGTGATGACCGGCGCCGCAGCTTGGCTGTTTGCACCAGCGTCCAGGCCAGCAGCAATTGCATGGCCAGGCCCGCCAGCAACATGGCCCCATCCAGCAGCGGATCGGGCGAAACCCCGGTCTTGATCGTTTGCAGCGCCATGCTGATCAATGTGCCGGTGGCAAAAACCGCAAGACCCTGCTGGCCCATCCAGCGCAAGGGCGCGGCATAGGGCGACCCCGCGATCTGTCGGGTCCAGGGCAGGCAGGCAAAGACATAAAACAGCGCCAGGGCATGCAGCAGCCGCGGCAGCGCCAGATAGGTCTTGTCGAACCAGGTGATGTAGAACGGCAGCCCGGCCCGGCTCAGCGCCCCCAACACCCCGCGCCCCGCTTCCGCCAGCGCTGGAATGCGCGCCCACAGCAGCACGAACAGCACAAAGCCAAGCGCCACCCGGAACAAGGTCTTGTTGGCCGGCACAAAGCTTTCCCCCACTTTCATCGCCGCGCCCGAAAGCAAGCCGACGATAAAAAGGATCTGCCAGGACAGCGGCCCCAGGAACCAGCCGCCTGGGGCGGGATAGCTGGGGAAATTGAGCCGGAACTGCCCCGCCACTATCCAGACCAGCACCGAGCCCGCCATCACCCAGAGCGGCTTGCGCAGCCCGGCCCAAAGCAGCGCTGGCGTCGCCAGGAGCAGCACGAAGTAAAGCGGCAGGATATTGAGATAGCCCAGCTGGTGGCTCAGCAGCGGAATGCCGATCATCACCCCGAGCGGCTGCTTGAACAGCGCCGCCACATTGTTGGTGAGCAACATATTGGGCAGGCCGTACCACAAGGCGCCCGCGGCAAAGATCGCCAGCGTCACCACCGTCATGGTCAGGTGCACGAGATAAAGCTGGCGCGCCCGCGCCCAAACCTTGGCCAGCCCCGCCCAGAACGAGCCGGTGCGAAAACTATTGGAATAGGCCAGCCCCGCCGCCAAACCCGACATGAAGACAAAGGCTTCCGCCGCGTCGGAAAAGCCGAAATTGCGGCTGGTGAAATTCTCGTAGATCGTTCCCGGCACATGGTTGATGAAGATCATCACCAGCGCCAGGCCGCGGAACATGTCGAGCCGCGGATCGCGCCGGCTGGCCGGGGCACTCGCCTCCCGCGCCAGCGCTCCGCTCGCAGTGCCCCTGGTCCTTAAGGTGTGCCCTGCCTGGGTCCGGCTGACCGCCGGCTCAAGCGTGGACATGCTGGCCGATCTTGCTCGCTGTCAGGTCCGTTTCCGGCTTGCCCTGCCATTGCTCCATGATGGCCACATGCTCCTTCATCACAGGGGTGATGCACTGCTCGGTCGGCGTGCGGAACAGCCTTGGCAGTTTCGATTTCGTCGTGGCATGCGAGCTCGCGGCAATCAACACTGGCGCAAGGATCGCGGGCAGCATGGCAGGCGCCAGCCAGAGCGCCGCCCCGGGCGCCAGCGCCAGGGTCAGCCCCAGCGTCACCACCCCCGTCAGCACGATCCACCAGCTTGCGGACCAAGCCTGCCGCAGCGTCAACCCGGTTTGCGCCCGGTGGGTGGCGGGCCAGCCGCCATCGATCCCCAGCAGCACCTGCACCACGGCACGGCTTTGCAGCAGCAGCATCACGGGCGCGAGGACCGTGGAAAACACGATCTCCCCCAGCACCGACAAGAGGGCCACGCCCGTGCCGCCGACGCGCCGGTTCTGCCCGTCCACCATGCCACGCAAGAGGATCAGCAGTTTTGGCAGGACCAGCACCAGCGCCACGGCAAGCCCCAGCCCCCAGATGCCGCCCGTCGCCTGCGGCAGCGCCGGCAACACGATCGGCTGGCGCGGAAACACCGCTGCAATAATGCTTGCCGCCAGCAGCAGCAGCCAGAACGGGGAAGCCATGTAAGCCATGACCCCCTGCACAAAGGTGAACCGGCTCCACCATTTCAGCCCTGGCGCCGCCAGCAGCCGCCAATGCTGCAGATTGCCCTGGCACCAGCGCCGGTCGCGCTTGGCATATTCGATGAGGTTTTCCGGCCCCTCTTCATAGGAGCCCTCGAGCGCAGGATCGACCATCACGGTCCAGCCGCCGCGCGACAGCAGCGCGGCTTCCACATAATCGTGGCTCAGGATGTGCCCGCCCAGCGGCGGCTTGCCCGACAGCACCGGCAGCCCGCAATTGGCGGCAAAGGCGCTCACCCGCACAATGGCATTGTGCCCCCAATAGGGCCCTTCGCGGCCCTGCATCAGAGCCGCGCCACGCGCAAAAGCGGGCGACAGATAGCCGGCCGAAAACTGCATGCAACGCCCGAACAGGGTCCTGGCATTGATGACGCGCGGCACGGTCTGCAGCAGCCCTAGGCTCGCGTCCGCATCCATGCGCCGCGCCAGCTCGCCAATGGTTTCCCCTTCCATCAGGCTATCGGCATCCAAGATCAGCGCATAGTCATAGGCCGCGCCCGAGCGGGAAATGAAGTCCTCGATATTGCCGGCTTTCTTGCCGACATTGTTTTGGCGCCGCCGATAGAAAATCCGCCCAGCCGCCCCAGGCTCGCGGATCAACTGCTCGAACCACACCGCTTCTTGCGTCGCAGCTTCCAGCGAATTGCTGTCGCTGAGCACGGCGATATGGAAGCGGTCCGCGATGCCCAGCGCCACAAGGCTGCGGTTCATCGCGGCAATGCGCGCGAACACCGCCACGGGGTCCTCGTTATAGATCGGCACCAGGATTGCGGTCAGCCCCTTGGGCTTGGCGCGCGCATCAAATGCGGGCCGCCGCGCCGGCGTGAACACGCCCAGCACCGCCGCCGTCGCGCCCCAGACCAGCCAGAACCCGCTCAGCCCCACCAGCGCCACGCGCACCAGATCGAGCACCGAAATGCCGTCCGCGCCCGTATACTGGAGAAAAAGATAGCCGCCCCACAAGCTGGAGCCGGCAGCAACCAGGAGCGCCAGACCCCGCACCAGGACTGGCCGCATCATCGCAGGTAAGCCATGAACCGCATGGTAGGCGCCAGTTCCCCTCAGAGCCACGAGAAGGAAGTTATGGCATTGCGGAGCGCCTGGAACAAGGAGCGGCGCCGCTCCAGCTGTTGCTTGGGCATGGGGAGGGGAGCGTCAGGCAAGGCACTGGCAAAGAAGAGGTCGCCATCATACTTCATGGGTTGGCCTCCACTGATACAGCCAGGTTTCGGTCAGCTTGCGGCCGGAGCCCACAAGATAGGCCATGATTTCCATCGGGTTCAAAGCGTCCGCCTCGATATCGAGCACCAGCCGCCAGGTGCCATTGGCCGGCACTTTGGACAGCGCGGAATGGCGCACCACGCCGCTCGAGACGGTCGCGAGCACGTCGATACGCGCGTCCTCGGGCATGCCGGCGAGTTCACCGCCTTTGAAGTCGACGACGAATTTGCGCAGATTGGCGGCATTGGCGACGCCCGAGACCCCGCCCTGCCCGGCCCGGGTTTCGGCGACATAGGCGATTGGCGCGTCTTCACTCGGATCAAGATCGCCCCAGATCAGCTTGTAGCTGAATTCGCGTTCCGACCCCGCCACAACGGGTTCGGCCGGGATCCAGAACGAAACGATGTTGTCGTCCACCTCGAGTGTCGAAGGAATTTCGATCAACCTGACCGTCCCTTCGCCCCAATTGCCAATTGGCTCGATGCGCACCGAAGGGCGGCGCTCGTAATGGGCGCCGGCATCCTGGTAAGTCTCGAAATCGCGGCCGCGCTGATAAAGACCGAACGCGCGTGGATTGTTTTCCCACAGATAGGAATTGCCCAGCGCATCGGTATTGCTGAGCGCGCGCCACAGCACTTCCCCGTTCTCGCGCTCAATGAGCAAGCCATTGCTGTCATGCACTTGCGGCCGGTAATCGTCAAAGCCGGCGCGATTGGCTTCGGCATAAAGGAACATCGAGGTCAGCGGCGCTATACCGAGTTCCTTGACGTCCTCGCGGAAATAAAGCCGCGCCGTCACATCCATGGCCGTGGCCTGGTTGGTGTCGCTGGCCGGGGTGAACACAAAGCGGTAAGCGCCGGCAAGGCTCGGGCCCTCGAGCGCGGCATAAACCACCAGCGGCTCGTCGCCTTGTGGCTTTTGCAGGTAGAACTCGGAAAAGCGCGGAAACTCCTCGGGCCCCTCGACCCAGGAATTAAGCACCACACCGCGTGCGCTCAGCCCATACACATTGTCCCGCCCCAGCGCGCGGAAATAGCTCGCGCCCAGAAACGAAATCAGCTCGTCCCAGGCTTCGGGGCGGTTGAGCGGATAGTTGAGGCGAAAGCCCGCTATGCCGGGGAATGGCTGGGCGTGGGCGGCGGCATCCACTTCGGTATCGTGGTACTCAAAATCGTCGGCGCTGAATTCCATGGGGTGCGCCACCCCGCCTTCGATCTCGTAGATGCGGATCGGCTCGGCAAACAACCAGCCCAGATGGAAGCCATGCACCTGGTAGCCGTGGTCGTCGCCGGCCCACTTGGCGCGCTCGCCACGATACTGGATGCGCCGATAGGCGTCGTAATCGAGCCCGGTAAAGCTTTCCGGCAGGTTGAACACCGGCTTCTGGTAAGGGGCTGCGCCGATATCCTTCATGCGCGCGCTGAACGCGTCGAAATCAAAGGCAAATTCCTGCCGCTCCTCAAGTGCGGCATAAGCCGTGCTCGAAAGCGAAGTCGTCGACAGGAGCGCCAGGCCGGCGCCCATGATGTGCAGAAAATGGCGTCGATTCGGCAGCTCAAGGCGTGAACGCGTCAACTCAGTACCCAATAGGTTTGGCTCTATGCTCTTTCGGCAAATTCCGAATGGCGCATAGCCGTAAAAGTTGACGCATGGATGATATGCAACATCGGCATAACTTGGGCGGACCCGTCACACCCGTTTGCAAGCCCCAATCTGTGGCAAGAAGGACACAGTTTCGTGAGCTAGGCGCTGCCCTGCCCGCTACAGTGAGGCCAGCGCCGCCAGCAATTCGCGCGCCCGCGCTTCTCCGGTATGACCCGCCAGCACCAGGCTCTGGGCCTTCGCCGCCATGGCTTCGCGCTGCGCTTCACTCAGCGATTCCAGCGCATCGATCACATCGTCGCTCGTGCGGGCGAGCACGATGGCTTCCCCTTCCGGCAACAATTCGGTCAGGCCCGGCCAGATATCGCTGATGATCGGCGTGCGGCACGCCGCGGCCTCGAACAAGCGCACGCTGGGCGACCAACCCGCCGCAATCATGTCGGCCCGCGTCACATTGAGGGTGAAGCGTTGCGCGCTGTAAAACGCGGCATGTTCGGCCGGCGGCAAATGCTCGATGCGCTCCACATTGGCCGGCCAGTCGATCTCGGCCGGGTATTGCGGCCCTGCCACCACAAAGCGCCGCTCCGGCAATTGCCTCGCCGGCTCCAGCAGCAGCCGCTCCAGCGTCGGCTGCCGATCCGGGCTATAGGTGCCGAGATAGCCCAGGTCCCAGCGCATCTCAGCGCCAGTGGGCCCGTAACGCTTGGCATCCACCGAGCAATACAGGGCCTCTGCGCGCTTGGCGCCATATTCCGTTTCAAGGCGCGTCAGCACCGGCCCGCCCGAAAACGAGAAATAGATGTCAAAGAGCGGAATCTGCCGGCGCGCCAGATATTCCTCGTCGCCCCGGTCGAGCTTGGCCAGGGTCACGGGCGTGTCGATGTCGTAAAAGCAGAACCGCGTCAGCCCGAGGCTCGACAGCGCATCGATGGCGGCAACGCCCTCAGGCACATAAGAGCCCACCAACACCGCATCGGCTGCCTGCAGCGTCGGGCCAAAGCGCGCGAGCAGGTCATCGACGCTGCTGTAGTAGGCCAGTTCGCAAAAGTCCGGGTCCGGCAGGTCGCGGTTATTGGCGTACCAGGGCACGTCGCGCTCCAGGAACAGCACGCGCTTGCCCTCGGCGGCAACGCCGTGCAACAGCGCCCGGAAGGTCGTCGCATGCCCATTGCCCCAGGACGAGCTCAGCGACAGCCCGACAACGACCAGATCGAAATGCTCGGTCATTGGGCGGCCTCTCCGACCCGCTCGCTATACTCCCGGAAGATCCGGTCGGCTTCCACCGCCCGATGATCATAGGTGTGCTCGCGCAGCACCCGCGCCAGCGCCGCCTGCCCGATCGCCTGCGCCCGCTCGGGAGATAGGGCTGCCATGATCTGCGCCACGTCCTGCCCGTCACGCGCGACCAGCACTTCGGTTTCGGGCTCGAGGAACAACTCGATTCCTTCCCAGAAGTCGGTGATCAGGCACGCTCCGGCGCCTGCCGCCTCGAACACGCGCGTTGCCGGCGAAAAGCCATTGCTGGCCATGCTTTCGCGCGAAATATTGAGCACGGCCTTGGGCGTCACATTGAACGCATTGTGCTCGCCCGTCGGCACATGGCCGATATAGTTGATATTGCTGGCCATCGGCTTGTCGTGCCAGCCCGAGCCACCCAGCATGAAGCGCTGGCCGGGCGTGCGGGCCGCCGGCTCCAGGAAGAAGTGTTCCACGCGCGCTTCGCGGTCCGGCAGGCGATTGCCCAAAAATCCCAGATCGGCGGTGAAGCGCGGATTGGGCGCCACCGGATGATGGGTCTGCGGATCGAGCGCATTATAGACCGGGATGCACTCCTTGGCGCCCACCGCCTTATAGGCCGCAACCACCGGATCGCCGCCGCCATAGGTCAGCACCAGATCGATCTGCCCTAGCGCCCGGCGCAAGGGGTGTTCGGGCGCGGCGCGCAGCTCGGCGAGGGTCGCCGGCGCATCCACATCCCAGAAAATCTTGAGCGCACCGGGCCGCGAGGCTTTCAGCACCTCGTTGAGCAACAGATCGTCCTCGTAGCCAACGCCGCTGGCCTTGACCACGATATCGGCTTCCACCGCATGGGCGGCCGCTTGTTTCAGCGCCTCGATCGTGCCTTCATAAACGACGACCTTGCACCATTCCGGTGGATCGATGTCGCGGTTCTTCTGGCGGTCATACACATCGGGTTCGTAGAACGTGATGTCGTAGCCGCGCGCCGCCAGCGCCCGTAGCAGGCCGCGATAATAGGTGGCGGCGCCGTTCCAGTAAGCGGACAGCAGGCTCGAGCCATAGAATGCGATTTTCAAGAGGCGGCCTCCCCCGGGGCACGTTGGTTGGAAACGCGGGCCGTGCCGTGCTGGCCCAAAATGGCCAGCAATTCGTCGACCCGGTGCCGGCAGGTATGGCGCGCCTGGATGGTTTCGAGACCCGCCGCGGCCAGCGCCGCCGCCCGGTTGGGATCGGCCAGCACTTCGGCCAGCAGGCGCTGCATGTCCGCACCATCGCGGGCAAACAGGAAATCCGTGCCCGCCCGGAACAGCCCCTCGGCATCGCTCCAGGGCGCCGAGATCAGCGGAATGCCGCAGGCCAGCGCCTCGAACATGCGAATGGTCGGGATGCCCGGCAGGTTCTGCACATAAGGGCGGCGCGGAATATGGACGGTGACGCGGTGCTGCGCAAAGGCGCGCGGTGCATCGGCATTGGCGATCCAGCCGCCATAATCGAGCCCGGCCGCCTTGAGCGCGGCGAGCGCCGACTCCGGATAGCGCACGCCGCGCACCGTGCCCGTCAACTTGAGCTGCCGCGCTGGCTCGACAAGGAAACTGGCGATCTCGGCAGTGCGCTCATCGTCGCCCCAATTGCCGATCCAGATCAGGTCGCGGGTCCGCTCGATCCCTGGCATGGGGTGGAACAACGCATCGTCCGCCGCCTCGTGCCAGGTGAACACCTGCTTGCCCCAGCCCGCCCGCAAATAGCGCTCGCGCAGCGTTTCCCCAAAGGCGAGGATCGCGTCGTAATGCTCGAGCTCGAGCCCCGCAATATCGCCTTCGGCGGAAACCGCGCGGTGATGGGTGTCATGGAACAAGAGCGTCCAGGGCGCACCATCGCGCCGCAATTCCCCGATCCGCGCCACCAGCGCCGGCTCGGTCCATTCATGCACCACCACCACATCGGCCTCGGCCAGCGCCGCTTCGTGGTCGAACCCGGCGCCATATTGCTCGGAGCGCAGCATCGGGAAATCGCTGGCAAAGCGCTCGACCGCCCCCGGCCCTTGTTGGGCCAGCAGGTTCTGCCGGCTCCAGGCATCCTCGGGTTCGAGCGCCAGCGCCTCATGGCCGCGCCGGACCAGGTCGCGCATCACCCCGCGCAGGAAGTGGGCATTGCCGTGGTTCCAATCGGAAACCAGCGAGTGGGTATAGAAAACAAAACGCATCAGAAATCCTTAGGCACGGCCCGCAACGGCACCGGCCGACAACAGCTGGCGATACAGCTCGCCCATCGCGCCCGCTTGCGCGGCAACGCTGAAGCGCTGGGCGCGCTCCTGCCCCTTGGCCGCCAGTTCCGCCCGCAGCGCGGGATCGCCCGCCAACTGGTTGATGCGGTCGGCAAAGGCCTTGGGGTCATGCGGGCCGGCAAACAGCGCCACCCCATCCCAGAGTTCGCGATAGGTCGGGATATCGGCCAGCACCAGCGCCGCCCTTGCCCCCGCCGCTTCCAGCGGCGCCAGCCCGAACGGCTCATAGAGCGAAGGCGACGCGACAATGGCCGCTTCCGCCATCAGCGCCTTGACCCCGCCATGGGTCAGCTCGCCGCGATGATCGGCATGCTCGATGGCCAGGAACTGCCCGTTCGGCCCGCTATTGGCCCCCGCCATCACCACCGGCCACACCGTGTGCGCGGCTGCCTGGTCCAGCACCCGCCCGTTCTTGCCATCATCCCACCAGCGCCCGGCGGCAAACACCAATTCCGCCTTGTCGATCTCGGACGGCGTCGGATGGGCGCCATTATAGATGACTTGCAGCCCCTTGATCGGGCCATAGCTGCGCCGCAGCATATCGGCATGGGTTTCGCTCGGCGCCACCACCGCATCTGCATGGTCGAACCCGCCCCGGTTGAGCCGCTGCTGCCAGTGCCAGTCCAGCGGCACCGGCCCATTGCGCACCGCGGCAAACCAGGTGACGACGCAGGAATGGCTCACCACCAGCACCGGCACATCCAGTTTGAGCCCATAGGCTTGCGAGGGCAGGTTGAGATGCACCAGATCCACCTGATGCTCTTCGGCCAACGCAGCGATCAGCCCGGGCACGCCATCCAGCGCCGCCTCGTTTTGGGCGGTCCAGTCCAGCGGCGCTTCGAGCCACACCAGCGTGCCCAGCCGCTGAGCCTCCTCAACCTGCGCCACTGAAGGCCCCGGCCCAAACCCGGCAAACACAAAGCTGAAGCCCTGCTCGCGCAGTGCCGAAGCCAGGTCCATGGCATAGCGCCACACCCCGCCCACGGCATCCAGCGACATCAGCACCCGCCGCGGCTGCGGCCCGGTGCTGTTGCCATTGGCGGCCCCGATTGCCTCGGCCATTATGCCCGCACCCGCTGCTGGCTGGCCTTGGGCACCGCAATGGCGTGCTGTGGCGCGAGCCAATTGCACAGATCCACGATCCCCTCGCGCCAGCCCATCCGCGCGCTCCAGCCCAGTTCCGCTTCGAGCCGGCCGGTATCGGCGACGAAATACAGCTGATCGCCCGCCCGCCAGTCGCCATAGCCGATCTCGACCTTGCGCCCGACCAGCTGCTCGATTTCGGCCAGCACCATGTTGAGGCTGACCGCATTGCGCGGCCCCCCGCCCAGATTGAAGGCCCGGCCCGAAACCTTGCCGATATTGCTCAGCACGCTGCGATAAGCGGCCACGGCATCGCTGACATGGAGCACATCGCGCACCTGCTTGCCGTCGCCATAAAGCGTAATCGGCTCGCCCTTGAGCGCCCGGATCAGGAAATGGGCGACCCAGCCCTGGTCCTCGGTGCCGAACTGGCGCGGCCCATAGATGCAGCTCATGCGCAGCACCGCCGTGGGCAAGCCAAAGCTCTTGGCGTAATCGAGCACATATTGGTCCGCCACGCCTTTGGAGCAGCCATAGGGCGTGCAGAAATCGAGCTTGCGGTCTTCCGACACGCCACGGGCCCGCATCACCTCGTCGACAGGCAGATAGCGCCCATCGCTTTCGGCCATGGCCATGTCCTCGAGACCGCCATAAACCTTGTTGGTGCTCGAAAACACCACCGGCGCATTGTGCCCAGCCGCGCGCACGGCCTCGAGCACATTGATCGTGCCGCGCGCATTGACCTCGAAGTCATCGAGCGGATCGACAAGACTCGTCGTCACCGCGGTTTGCGCGGCCAGGTGAAACACCGCCTTGGCGTCGGCGAACACGGGCTTGATGGCCGCCAGGTCGCGGATATCGGCGCGTGCCAGCTGCACGCGCTCGCCATGGTTCTGCTTGAGCCAGGCCAGGTTCTGCTCGACGCCGGGGCGGCTGAGATTGTCGAGCACCACCACCTGTTCGCCATCGCGCAAAAAGCTGTCGGCGAGATTGGAGCCAACAAAGCCGCTCCCGCCCACCACCACGATGGTGCCGGCAGCAGGGGCCTTGCTCATTGGGTTGGCGCTGAGTGGTTTGCTCGCTGTCACGAAACCAAACCCCGCTCCTCCAGCTGGCGCTTCATTTCGGCGCCCCGGTCGATCGCCTGCGCCTCGCGCACCCAGTCCGCCAGCTCGCCCAGCGAATCTTCGAGTCGATGCTGCGGCTCAAAGCCGAGCAGCTCGCGCGCCTTGGAGATATCGGCAAAGCAGTTGCGGATATCGCCCGAGCGCGCCTTGCCCATGATGTCTGGGGCGATCTGGGGCACGCCCATGGCTTCGGCCAGGAGCGTTGCGACCTGGGTGATCGTATAGGCATTGCCGCTGCCCACATTGATGACATGGCCGGGTGCTTCGGCCCCTTCGAGCGCCAGCCGGAAGGCGCGGGCCACATCGCGCACATGCACGAAGTCGCGGCGCTGCTCGCCATCCTCAAAGATCATGGGCGGCTGCCCATTGGTGAGGCGCGAGGCGAAATTGGCTAAAACGCCGGTATAGGGATTGGACAGCGCCTGGCCGGGGCCAAACACGTTGAACAGGCGCAGCGCCACGGCGTCGACCCCATAGGCCTCACCAAAGATCAGCACCTGCCGTTCCTGGGAATATTTGGTCAGCGCATAGATCGAGGCCAGGTCCACCGGCTTTTGCTCGTCGGTGGGCGCGGGCGTCAGGGTTTCGCCATTGGGGCCAGTGGGGTTCCAGGCGCCGGTCTTGACGCTGGCGGCGCGGCGGCGAATGCTTTCGAAGCGCTGCCCTTCGGAGCCGACATAAACGCCTTCGCCATAAACGCTCATCGAGGAGGCCACGACGATGCGCTTGATCGGGCGATCGATCATGGCTTCCAGCAGCACCGCGGTGCCGAGATCATTGCCCCCTACATAGCGGGCGATTTCATACATGGATTGGCCCACGCCCACTTCGGCGGCCAGGTGGATGACGCTGTCGATGCCCTCGAGCGCCGCGTTCACCGCATCCTTGTCGCGCACATCGGCGCGGATCACCTCGACCCCGGCAGGGGTTGGCGCTGCCGCATCCCCATGCACCTGGTCGATCATCGCGTCCAGAACGCGCACCTGGTAATTATTGGCCAGCAATTCCTGCGCCACATACCGGCCGATAAAGCCGCAACCACCAGTGATAAGAACGTGAGTCATGTGCACCTGACGCTTGAAGATCCGCCGAGATTTCGGCAGAAAAGAACAACCAAAGCCAGTTTCCCCCGATTGCGGCGACCGGGCAACCCTGAGGGCTGCATGAACCGGAAAATCGCCGCCAAGGAAACCAGCGCAGCAGCAAAGCTGCCTCAGCTTCATGTACTTAGATGATGCTTTGAGGTCAAGCACACCAGCCCGATCTGCACGGCTTCAGGCAGGCAAATTAACCCAAGTTACTTATAACCTATTTTATTTAGCGGTTCATGGAACCAAATTATACCACCGCGCATTTATGCTTCTTGGCGCCAGCGCGATCTCTCCTCCGCGCCCCTGATTCTTTCTTCACATTGTCCTGCCGTTAAGCTGAATTGTCGTCAGCCCGGATCCAGTCCCCTCCCCCTTGAGGGGAGGGCTAGGGTGGGGGTCCCTCCGCCAACCACCCACCCAAGAGCGGCCTCCTCCCCTGACCCCATCTGACGCAGCTCCCCCGCACCAAAACTTGCGGACAACTGCCCCGCCTTGCGCTACCAAGACACCCCTGATTGCGCCCCTTTGGGCGCCCTGAAACTCAACCGAAAGGCAGGTCATGAGCGAGATCGAGGCAGCAGCACCCGAGATGGCGGCCGCAGTGGTTACTGGTCCCGGCGCCATTCGCATTGATCGCCAGCCAGCGCCCCGGCCCGGCCCCGGCCAGGTCCGCGTGGCGCTCGAAGGCTGCGGCGTTTGTGCGTCCAATCTCACCCCTTGGGCAGGCCCCGAATGGATGCAGTTCCCCACCGAGCCTGGCGGGCTTGGCCATGAAGGCTGGGGGCGCATCGATGCGCTGGGCCAAGACGTGACTGGCCTGGCGGTCGGCGACCGCGTGGCCGCGCTCTCCTATCATAGCTATGCTACCCACGACCTGGCCGAAGCCGATGCCGTGGTCAAGCTGCCCGCCGCTCTCGACAACCAGCCCTTCCCCGGCGAGCCGCTGGGCTGCGCCATGAACATCTTCAAGCGCAGCGACATCCAGCCCGGCCAGACCGTCGCCATTGTCGGCATCGGTTTTCTGGGCGCCCTCCTCACCCAGCTGGCCTCGCGCGCCGGCGCCCGGGTCATCGCCATTTCGCGCCGCCCCTATTCCCTCGATATCGCCAAATCCATGGGCGCTGCCGAAGTGATCCCGATGAACGATCACTGGCAGATCATCGAGCAGGTCAAGGCACTGACCGATGGTCAGTTCTGCGATCGCGTCATTGAAGCGGTGGGCAAGCAATGGCCGCTTGATCTCGCGGCCGAGCTGACCCGCGAGCGCGGCAAGCTGATCGTTGCCGGCTATCACCAGGATGGGCCGCGCCAGATCAATATGCAGCTCTGGAACTGGCGCGGGCTCGACGTGATCAACGCCCATGAGCGCGACCCCAAGATCTATATTCAGGGCATTCGCGATGCCGCCGATGCCATCATGGCTGGCAAGCTCGATCCCTCGAGCCTTTACACCCATGATTTCGCGCTCGAAGAGCTCGACACCGCCCTCGACACCACTCGGGATCGTCCCGATGGCTTCCTCAAGGCGCTGATCCGCTTTGGCTGAACCAACCTCTGTGCCAGCTGGGCACCGCTGACCCGCTGAACGCTAGCCCGCCTTTTTGGCCGGCGCGCGTTTGGCAGGGGCGCGCTTGGCGGGCGCCTCGCTCGATGTGGAAGGCGCCTTGGGTGCCTTCGCCGCCGCCGCCCGCCGCGGTGCGCTCGGCTTGGCTTCAGCGGCCGGCGCCTGCTCGATCGAGCGTTTGAGTGAAGCCATCAAATCGATCACATTGCTGCTGCCCTTGATGGGTTCGGCCGGCTCCGCCTTGGGCTTGCTGCGCTTGGCATGCGTCTTGAGCTTGGCCGTGATCAGCTCCTTGACGCTGTCCTCGTAATGATTGTGGAAGGCGGCGATATCGAATTTTTCGGTTTGCCGTTCCATCAGCGCCATCGCCATCTTGACGGCCGCCTCGTCGGCGGGCGCCGGATCGATGCGGCCAAAGAACTCGCGGTCATCCTTGAGCTCTTCCTTGTAGTGCAGCGTATTGAGCACCAGCCCCTCGCCCGAAGCCTGCAGCGCTGCCAGGTGCTCCTTGCCATTCATGGTGATCTGCCCGATCCCCACTTTCTGCCCTTGCTGCAGCGCGTCGCGGATCACCACATAAGCATCCTCGGCGAGGTCGTCCGCCGGCTGCACATAATAGGCCTTGCTGAAATACACCGGATCGATTTCGCTCAGTTCAACGAACTGCGACAACTCGAGCGTGCGCTTGGTTTCGAGCTTGACCGCGTCGAGTTCGTCTTCGCTCAGCAGCACATGCTCGCCCTTTTCATATTCAAAACCCTTGATGATGGTTTCGGGCTCGACCGCGCCGATCCCGTCCACCACTTTTTCATAGTGGACCGGCTGCATCGTCGGCTGGTGGATCATTCGGAATCGGGTGCGTGCTTCGGTTTGGGCCGGATAAAGCTCGACGGCAATCGAGACCAGGGAGAGGCGGATCTGGCCCCTCCAGGCCGGGCGTGAAGCAGGCATGGCGGGTACTCTCGAATCACTAACAGGCCGACTCAATCCCGCGCCCGGTGATTCGTTCCGACTCCAAAAATGAATCTGCGCCCAATGGTTTAGGCGTGATTGCCGCCGCCCCAGGCACCCTCCCGCCAGCCCCGGTCGACGCGGCAAATCCCGTCCACCCAGACGCCAGCAACATTGCTGCGATTGGCCCCATAAACGATCTTTTCGAACACCGCCCCGGGCTCGGTTTGCCCGAAGAGGCGTATCCCGCCGTCCACCGCCCCGGTGTCGATGGCGAGCGCATCGAACCGGTAGCCCGCCGCAAACACCCCGATCGGCAAGTCGAGCGCTACCCCGCCCCCGGCCGTTGCCAGGTGAAACGCGGTGACAAGGTCGACCCGTCCACTGCCACGGCCGCGCTCGGCCGCGGACAGCGCCGGATCCACCCCTTCTTCGAGCATCCGCGACACCTGCACCGTTGTGCGGCACGCCTCCCACATCGATGCACTGGGCCCACCCGAAATATCGGTCCCCAGCCCCACATGCAGCTGCTTTTCGAGCGCCTGGCGCAGCGGAAAGACGCTGTTGGCGAAATAGAGATTGGAGAGCGCGCAATGGGCCACCGCCGATCCCCGCTCGACCAGCAGGTCCATATCGTCCTCCGACAAGAACGGCGCATGCGCCACCACCGATCGCCGCCCCAACAGCCCGAACCGATCCAGCGCAGCAGCATCGCTGATTCCGAAGCGCTCAAAGGCATAGTGGTGCGCCCAGTCGCTTTCCGAGCAATGGGTCTGCACATGGCACTCGCATTCGCGCGCCAGCTGCCCCAGCCCCTCGAGCGCCGCATCGGTGCAGGAGGGTACAAAGCGCGGCGTTACCACCGGCAGCACCCGCCCCTCGCCATTGTCGGCATGCCCACGGATATAGTCGATCACCGCGCGGGTATCGCGCACCGCCGCTTCCGCACTCTCGTCGCGGTAATCGGGCGGGCACGCCGCCGGATCGTCCATCGCCACCTTGCCGATCAGCGCCCGCTGCCCCGCCGCGATGCACAGATCGGCCAGCACTTCCGTCGCCGCACGATCCTGCGTGGCGAAGTACAGCGCCGTGGTCGTCCCACCCGCGAGGAGGTCTGCCACCAGCACGCTATAGCGCTCGCGGGCAAAGTCGAGGTCGCGATACTGCGCCTCGAGCGGGAAGGTATATTTTTGCAGCCACACTTCCAGTGGCTCGTCGAGCGCCAATCCCAGCTGCGGATATTGCGGCGCATGCACATGCAGGTCGACCAGACCGGGCAAACCATAATGCGTATCCGGTAGTCGGATGACGCGCTCGCCCAGTTCGTTCAGAACCCGTTCACCTTCATGGCTCGACCGGGGCAAAACCGCGCTGATCACCCCCGCCTCGTCCACGCAAATCAGCGTATCGGCCAGCACGTCGAGCCGCTCCGGCACCGGCGCATGCAGGAAAGTCCCCAGTACCGCACCGCCCCGCACATCCGTTGTCATGACCTTCTTGCTCCTTTGCTGCCGCCCTCGGCCCCGCTATGCTGGCCCACCTTCTTGAGAACCTACACCCATGACCAACGACCTCGCCTTCCTCGATGCCGCGACCCTCGCCGCGCTCGATCGCTTCATCGACAAGACCGACGAGCCCCCCACTCCGCGCTTGTCCCGCGAGGAAGCGGTCAATGTCGTGGTCCAGGATTGGCTCATGGCCCAGGGCTATATGCCCATTCCCCAGGAGCCCGGCGAGACGGTGGAGACCAACGAGGCGGCGGTCCCGGCCGCCCATGTGCTGGACGACACCAAGACCACCTTTGGCGAAGAACCCTGATCGGACAGGCGGTTAGCCGAGCTTCGGCTTGCCGCCCATTTCGTCCTCGATGAACACCTGAACGATCTCGTCGAACGAGTTTTCGGCCCGGAAGCCCAGCGCCTTTGCCCGCTGCGGATCGAAATTGCGCGCCCAGCCGCTGACCATGCCGGCTACAGTCGGATCGGGCTCGCGGCGGATCAGCGCGACCGCCTCATCCCCCGCCACCCGTTGCAGCGCCGCTATTTCCTCGGCCACCGTGGCGCTCACGCCCGGCATGTTGAGCGAGCGCCGATTGCCCAAGGGCGCCGTATCCATGGTCGCGGCATGCAGCAGGAACCCCACCGCCGAACGTGGGCTCGCGAACCAGTGCCGCACATTCTCGTCCACCGGCAACACCGCTTCCTGCCCATTGAGCGGCTCGCGCAAGATTCCCGAAAAGAACCCGGACGCCGCCTTGTTGGGCTTGCCCGGCCGCACCACGATCGTGGGCAGGCGAATGCCCACGCCGTCGAGAAAGCCGCGCCGGGAATAATCGGCCAGCAGCAATTCGCAGATGGCCTTTTGCACGCCATAGCTCGTGAGCGGCGTCAGCATCTGCTCGTCCCCGATCACATCGGGGAAGGGCATGCCAAACACGGCAATCGAGGAGGTGAACACCACCCGCGGGCAGTAACCGCCACCCCCGCTCGCTAGCCGGATCGCCTCCAGCAGCGCCCGCGTGCCATCGAGATTGATGCGATAGCCCTTCTCGAAATCGGCTTCCGCTTCCCCCGAAACAATGGCGGCGAGGTGAAAGATCAGGTCCGGCCGGCCAGCAATCAGCTCTTCGGCCACCCCGGGGTCCGACAGGTCCGCTGCACGCAACTCCACCGCCAGCCCCTCGGGACGCGCCGGCGCGATCACATCCACCAGGGTCAGCTGCTCGATCGCCTGCTCGCCCACCTTGCCGGAGCGCACCAATTGCTCCGTCAGCTTGCGACCGACCATCCCCGCCGCGCCAATCACCAATACCCGCATGCCTAAGCCTCCTCCGATAAGAGGCTATTGGCTAACGGTATTGTGGCGCCCTGTCACGGCCTTCCTGCACCGGCTACCCGCCTGGGCTAGCCGCGCAGCTGGGCCGGCAACAGCGCCGCCGCCGCCTCGTCGCACACCAGGGTGACACGCGGATGGGTCTGCAGGAACGAGGCTGGGTTTTCGGGTCGCACGGCCCCGCTCATCGCATCGGCCAGCGCTTCGGCCTTGGCCGCGCCCGTTGCCAACAGGATGATCCGGCGCGAGTCGAGAATGGTGGCGATACCCATGGTCACCGCGTGGTGGGGCACCTCGGCGCCGGGCGGGAAATCGGTAGCATTAACCTCGCGGGTGCGCTGCGCCAGCTCGACGATCCGCGTGCGCGAATTCTGCGGCGAGCCGGGCTCGTTGAAGCCGATATGACCGTTGCGGCCAATGCCCAGCAGCTGCAGCTCGATCCCGCCGGCTGCCGTGATGGAGGCCTCATAGGCGGCCCCGGCCTCGGCCGAGTTGCCATCCGGCAGGTGCAGCTTGCTGGTATCAGCATCCACCAGGTCGAACAGGTGCCGGTGCATATAGGCGGCAAAGCTCGACGGATCGTCCGCTGCCAGCCCGCAATATTCATCGAGATTGAAGCTCGTCATCCCCGCAAAGGACAAACCTTCGTCGCGGTGCAGCCGCACGAGCTCACGATAAACCCCGATCATGGAATTGCCCGTGGCGAGGCCCAAAACGCTCGCCGGAGCCGCCCGCAGCTGCGCTCCGAGCTCCGCTGCAACACTGATCTCGGCTTCCTCCGCTGTCGGGAACACACGAATTTCCGGCATCGGGGTCGGACTGCTCACTGCATTGTCTCCAAAATCTGGTCGTCCCGCGCTTGGAAAGCCTTTCGCGCGGCAAATCAAGCTGGTTAGGCCAGCCGGAGAGGCAGACCCAACAAATTATTGGCCGTCCCTAGGCGACCTGCACCACATGACCCGGCGCCACTTCCTCGTAGCGCCGCTTGGGCGGCACAAAGCCGGCCGGACGAACCGGGCTGGGCAATTCGTCATTGGATACGGGCCGCCGCACTTGCCGGCGCGCCGGATCGGGCACCGGCACCGCCGCCATCAGCTTGCGGGTATAGGCGTGCTGGGGATTGGCAAAGATCGCCTGGCGCGGCCCGATCTCGACGATCTCGCCCAGATACATCACCGCCACGCGATGGCTCACCCGCTCCACCACCGCCATATCGTGCGAAATGAAGAGATAGGAGAGGTTCAGCCGCTCCTGCAGATCGAGCATCAAATTGATGACCTGCGCCTTGATCGACACATCAAGCGCCGACACCGCTTCATCGGCCACGATCACCTTGGGATCGAGCGTCAGTGCCCGGGCAATGCAGAGCCGCTGGCGCTGCCCGCCGGAAAACTCGTGGGGAAAGCGCTTGGCCATTTCGGGCGATAGCCCCACTTCCTCGAGCAGGTGCAGTGCCTTGTCGCGCGCCTCGGCCCGGGTGCCAAGCTTATGGGCGAGAAAGGGCTCCATCAGCGCTTCCCCGATCCGCATGCGCGGATTGAGGCTGGCAAACGGATCCTGGAAGATCATCTGCACGGTCTGGCGCAGCTCGCGCAGATTGTGACCGGAGAGGCTGAGGATATCGCGCCCTTCCACATCCACTTCCCCGCTGCGGGGTGTGGTCAGCCGGGTGATGGAGCGGCCGATCGTTGACTTGCCGCAGCCCGATTCCCCCACCAGCGAGAGGGTTTCGCCGGGATAAAGCTCAAAGCTCACATCCTCCACCGCATGCACCGCGCCCCCGGGTCCGCGCAGGAAGCGGCCGCTGAGATCATAGCGGGTAACGAGATTCTTGACCTTGAGGATCGGCGCCGTCCGGTCCACTTCCCGCGTGGTCGGAGCCGGCTCGCTGGCTGCGCCCGTTTGCGGGTCGATAATGGCGAAGCGGCGCGGCTTGGGCTCATCCTTCATCGCGCCCAGCTGGGGCACGGCGGCGAGCAGCGCGCGGGTATAGGGGTGCTGGGCGCCCCGGAACAGGTCAGCGGTGGCGCCGGTTTCCACCGCGTCGCCCCGATACATAACGACGGTGCGGTCGGCGATCTCGGCCACCACACCCATATCGTGCGTGATGAAGAGCACCGACATGCCCTCTTCTTCCTGCAGCGCCTTGATCAGGTCGAGGATCTGCCCCTGGATGGTCACGTCGAGCGCCGTCGTCGGCTCGTCGGCGATCAGCAGCTTGGGGCGGCTCGCGAGCGCCATGGCGATCATCACGCGCTGCCGCATCCCGCCCGAGAACTGGTGTGGATATTCCTTGAGGCGCCCCGCGGCATTGGGAATGCGCACCCGCTCGAGCAGGCGAATGGTTTCCGCCCGCGCTTCGGCCGCGCTCATCGGATTGTGGCAGGTCAGGGCTTCGGCGATCTGCCGTCCGACCGTGAACACCGGGTTGAGCGACGTCATCGGCTCCTGGAAGATCATCGAGATCTCGTTGCCGCGCACCCGCCGCATGTCTTCTTCGCTCAATGACAGCAGCGAGCGGCCATTGAGCAGGATTTCGCCCTCGATCCGGCTGCTGCCCGGGGGCAGCAACCGCATCACCGACAGCGAGGTCACGCTCTTGCCCGACCCCGACTCCCCGACAATGGCCACGGTTTCCCCGGGCATGACGTCAAAGGATACATTGCGCACAACGCTGTTCCACTCCCCGCCAGTGCGGAAGGAGGTGGAGAGGTTGCGAACGGACAGGACGGGCGCGGGCGTAGTCATGGGCAAATAGCTCCGAATTGCTTAGCGCTTGGCGCGCTCGGCGCGGGCGGAAGGCACGGCTTCCGGCACGAACGAGAAATCCTTGTCGAACGGATAGGTCGGGTGCGGCTTGTGGTTGCGCTCGAGGCGCTCCACAAACTGGTCCACCACCCCCGGCGACAGGGCCATCAAATTGGGATTGGCGATCGGGCTCAATTCGGGCGACAGATAGCCCGATTTGACCACCACGATCTTGGCCGCCACGGGATCAAGCCCGAGCTTGGTGAAGTCAGCGATATAGTGGAAGGGCCGCCGGCGCGCGGTCAGCACCAGCTCGATCCCACCGATCCGCACCACCGCTTCACGCAGGCGCTCCTGCTCGACTTCCAGCAAATTGACCACCTCGACCTCGGCCTCGACCGGCGTGCTCGAAACATCAAGGCTCGCCCCGATGCGCAGATGCAGCTTGGCGCCGATCCCCGCCCCATAAGCGGCATCGGTCGCCGCCTTGTCGGTAATCCCGGCAAACACCACGCCCTGGGCGTTGCGCTCGATCAGCGCCGCCAGCACTTCGGCGCGATCGCCAACGCCGCCGCCGGTGGGATTATCCCCCGCCTCGGCCAGCACCACCGGGGCCGTGGGCGAACTCACCGCCCAGTCGACGCATTCATCAATGCTGCCGGTCTTGGGGCCGAAGCGGAACTCTTCGCGCACATTCCAATAGTCCTGCGCCAGATGCTTGGCCGCTGCTTCCATGGCGGGACGATTGACGCCCGTCACCACCGCGCAGGCCGTAGCGCGCGGCTCGTCGGCCCAGACATAGCCAACCTGGAACGAGGCATCCCAGATGCCTGTCGGGTCTTCCACCGCCTGCATCTGCGCATAAAAGGTCTTGGCGGGCTCGTCCTGCGTGCTGGTCCGCTCGCCCGGCAGCAGCACCGGCACCGGCGCCCAAAGGATATGCGGCCGCTCGCCGCTCGACAGCGCGCGCACCAGCATGGTCACCGCCCGGCGCATCGTGTCGGCCACGTCGATATGGGGCGCAGTGCGATAGGTCGAGAACATGTCGAGGCTGTCGATGATGCGCTGGCTGACATTGCCATGCAGGTCATAGCTCGCCGAAATCAGCACATCGGGCCCCACCAGTTCGCGCACCGCGCTGATCAGGTCGCCCTCGGCATCCTGCAGGCCCTCGACAAACATCGCGCCATGCATGGCGAGATAAACGCCATCGAGCGGCAGCGCCGCGCGAATGCCCTCGAGGATCTCAGCCTTCCAGGTCGCATAGATCGCCCCTTCCACCGGACCACCCGCAATGGCGCGGGCATGCAGCACGGTGATGAACTCGGCCGGGAAATGGGTCAGGAACTCGAAATAGCCGTCCTTGATCATCGAAGGCCCGCGCAGCACGCGGAAATCGGCCTCGCGCGCCAGAACGGGATTATATGTGCTACATTCGACATGCAGACCGGCAACGGCAATGCGCATGCATCTTCCTTCCATTAAATAAGACCATTCAAGAAGCTTTCGGCCACCACGCTCGCGGCGCCCCGGCTCCACACATCATTGTCCACCCGCTCGGTGCGGATGGGGGTGCGGCCCGACAGGCGCGGCAGCACATTGGCTTCGATGGCCTGCTGCATCACCGTGGCAAACAGCCCCGAAAAGCTCTTTTCCTGATGCGCGATCAAGATCATCTGCGGATCGTTGATCTGGATCACAGTGGCGATCGCCAGCCCCAGCGCCGAGCCCGCGCGATGCAGGATCCGGATGGCGGCCGATGACCCATTGGTCGCCTCGTGCTCAAGCTCGCTCAGCGAGGAAATCTGCAGCCCCTCCTCACGCGCCAGTTCGGCCAGCGCATTGAGCGAGGCCACGGTGTCGAGGCACCCCACCTTGCCGCAGCGGCAGGGCCGTCCCTGCAACTCGATGGTGCAATGAGCGATCTCACCCGCCCCGCCATGCGCCCCGCGATAAAGCCGCCCATGGATGAAATGGGCCGAGCCGATCCCGCCACCCAGCGAAATCACGCTGAAATTGTTGAATTCGCGCGCTTCCCCGAAATGCTTTTCGCTGATCGCCAGCGCCTTGGCGTCGTTCTCGACAAATGTGGGCACCCCGACGCGCTTGCCGATCAGCTGCGCCAGCGGCACATCCTGCCAGCCCAGCAGCGTCGACTTGATGCAGCGCGCCTGCTCTTCATCCACGAGGCCCGACAGCGCCACCCCGATCCCGGCCAGCCGCTCGCGCGCGATGCCAGCGATCAACCCCGGCACCGCGGCCGCCACATTGTCGGCGAATCGCTCGGGGTCGGGATCGAACTGCAGCGCCGCCCGAGCAAAGATATTGCCCTTGAGGTCGGTCAGCGCGATCTGCGCGGGCCGGCTCAACAGCGAAATGCCGATGAAATAAGCCCCGTCCGCCCGCAGGTCGAGCAACACGGCCGGCCGCCCCTGGCGCTGCACGCTCGTGGTTTCCTCCACCAGCGCGCCCTCGATCAGCTCGCGCGTCAGCCCGCTCATCGCCGCCTTGCTGAGCGCGAGTTGGCTGCCCAGCTCCGCCCGGGTGAGCGGACCCGAGGAATTCAGGCTGCGCAGAATGCGATGGTGCGTGGGTGTGAGCAAATGAACCTCTTCCCTTGACACTAAGTCCTATGAGTGAACTACTCAAGCCAGGTTAGTTCACTCACTAACAAAACTTTCACAGGTCGATCCCGGAGCGCGTTGGATGAAGTTTGTGCCTACTACCCGCAGCCTCATGGCTCGCATTGCCCTTGCCGGCGTGCTTGCCTTCACCCCTAGCCTCGCCATGGCGGACGTTCTCAACGTCATGCAGAGCGAAGCCCCCCGCTCCATGGATCCGGGCGATCAAAGCGCGACCTTCACCAATGCGCTGCTCCGCCCGATGTTCGAAGGGCTGACCGATCGCGACGCCAACCAGCAGATCGTGCCCAAGCTCGCCACCGAATGGACTTCGGACGAAGCGGGCCTGGTCTGGACCTTCAAGCTGCGTGAAGGCGTTGTCTTTCATGACGGCACCCCATTCAATGCCGAAGCTGCCGCCTACAACTTCAACCGCCACCTCGATACCGAGCGCGGTCTTGCCGCCAGCGGCCGTCTGCGCACCTTCATGGCAGGCGTGCGCGCCGTTGATGAATACACCCTCGAAATCACCCTCAAGTCACCCTACCCGGCCTTTCTGGCCCTCCTGACCACGCAGGCCGGCTGGCAGGTCAGCCCCGCGGCCGACGAAGCCGGCAATCTTGGCTCTTCCTCAGTCGGCACCGGCCCCTATCGCCTCGCCGAATACCGCTCGGGCGACTATGTCCTGCAGGAAAAATTCGCTGACTACTGGGGCGACAAGGAAGCTGGCGAAGACCAGATCCGCTGGACCTGGTCGAGCGAAACCTCCGTGCTCAACATGGCGCTCCAGACCGGCGACGCCGACATCATCAACCCCGTCCCTGCCGCCTTTGCCCGCCAGATCGAGGGCAATCCCGAGCTCGCGCTCAATGTCTCGGACGGCTCGGCCGTGTTCTGGGTCGCTCTCAACACCGAGTCCGAGCCCCTCAACGACGTGCGCGTGCGCCAGGCGCTGAACTTCGCCACCGACAAGAACGGGCTCGTTCAGGCGATCATGTCGGGCTACGCGATCCCCGCGACTTCCCCGCTCGCCAGCATCACGCCCGGCTTTGATCCTTCGCTCAACCCCTACCCGCTCGATCTCGAGCGCGCCAAGGCGCTCCTTGCCGAAGCCGGCGTTGCCGATGGCTTTGAGATCGATGTCGTGGTCCAGGAACCCGAGGCCCGCATCGGCGAAGTGCTCCAGGCCATGTGGGCGCCCCTGGGCGTCAAGCTCAACGTGCAGCGCATGGAAAGCGGCGTCTGGTCCCAGGCCGCCTTTGGCGATGTCGCCCAGAAGGCCGACCAGAATGTCGACGCCGTGATCGCGTCCTGGTCATCGGGCGTCAACGGCGCCGACCTGCAGTTGCGCCCGCTCTACCACTCCTCGAGCTTCTCGCCCGGCGGCGCCAATCTCGGCTTCTTCAAGAATGACGACTTCGACGCCCTGCTCGACAAGGCCGCAGCCACCACCGACGAAGCGGCCCGCAACGAAGTCTATGTGGAAGCCCAAAAGCTCATCAATGACGAGGCGCCTCACGTCCTCCTCTATGTGAACCAGGACCTTTATGCGACCCGCGACGGCGTGTCGGGCGCCTGGATGGTGCCGGGTGGTTTCGTGCGCGTCGAAACCGCGACCAAGGACTAACAACCGTCTCCGGCCGGGCGAGCATTTCACTCGCCCGGCCCTTGCCTCGAGAGCCCAATGCAATCCTATTTCCTGCGCAAGCTGGCATCCTTGCCGCTGATCCTGATCGGCGTGTCGCTGCTGGTGTTCATCGCCATCCGCGCCCTGCCGGGCGAGCCCGCCCGCGTGCTGGCCGGGCCCGAAGCCACCCAGGAAGCGGTGGACGCCATGACCGTCAGGCTGGGGCTCGATCGCTCCATCCCCGAGCAATATCTGCTGTTTGCCACCAATGCGCTGCAGGGCAATTTCGGCAATTCCATCCGCTCCAATCTCCCCGTGGTGCAGGAAATCGCTGATCGCCTGCCCTATACGCTCTCCCTTGCCGCGCTCGCCTATCTGCTGGCGGTAGCCGTGGGCGTTCCGGCCGGCATGGCCGGCGCCATGAACCGCAACCGCTGGCCCGATTACCTCGTGATGATCCTGGCTATTGGCGGCGCCTCCATTGCCAATTTCTGGCTGGCGCTGATGGCGATGAACTATTTCTCCGTCGAGCTCGGCTGGCTGCCCCTGCTCGGCGCCACCTCCTGGCAAAGCTATATCCTGCCCGCCGTCACCCTTGCCGTTTTGCCCACCGCCGTGATCGCCCGCATGACGCGCTCGAGCATGATCGAGGTGCTGGGCCAGGATTATGTCCGCACCGCCCGCGCCAAGGGCCTGCCGGCGCGCCAGGTCTATTGGAGCCATGCCCTGCGCAATGCGCTCATTCCCATCGTCACCATTGTGGGGCTTAATTTCGGCAGCCTCATCGGCGGCGCCGTGGTCACCGAGTCCGTGTTCAACTGGCCGGGCCTCGGGCGCCTGATGGTCGATTCCGTGCGCTACCGCGATTATCCCGTGATCCAGGGCGTGGCGCTCGTTGCCGTGTTCGGCGTCGTGATCGTTAATTTCCTCGCCGAAATGCTGATCGCTGTTCTCAATCCCAGAATAAGGTTCGAATAGATGTCCGCTCCCATGACATCACCGGCTCGTCGCCCCAACGGGACGGCGCGGGCCTTGAGCTGGATTGCCGGCAACGCCAACCTCGTGATCGGTGGGGTCCTCGTGGGCCTCATCGTCATCGCCGCCATCTTCGCCCCGTGGATCGCCCGGGCTGATCCTTATGCGCAGAACCTGCTCTCGACCCTCCTGCCTCCCTCCTGGGAGCATCCCTTCGGCACCGATGATAATGGCCGCGATATCTTTGCGCGCGTTATCTATGGCGCCCGCATCACCCTGCTTGAAGTGGTGCTCGCCGTCGCGCTGGCCGTTTGCACCGGCGTCCCCCTCGGCATCATTGCCGGCATGGGCGGTCGCGTGCTCGACCAGACCATCATGTGGATCATGGACGTGCTGTTTGCCTTTCCTGGCATCGTGCTCGCCATCCTCATCGTCAGCGTGCTCGGGCCCAGCCTCATCAACCTTTTGATCGCCATCGCGATCTTTTCCGTTCCGGTTTACGCCCGCCTCAGCCGCAACCTGACCCTTGGCCTCAAGCGCATGGAGTTCATCGAGGCAGCCCAGGCCCTCGGCATCCCGCAGCACCGCATTCTGGTGCATTACATTCTGCGTAATGCCATCGGCCCCATCATCGTGCAATCAACGCTGACCGCCGGCACCGTGATCCTGTCGGCCGCAAGCCTGTCCTTTCTCGGCCTTGGCGCCCAGCCGCCAACGCCTGAATGGGGCGCGATGATGAGCGTTGGCCGCAACTATCTGGGCGTCAACATCTACATGTCGCTGTTCCCGGGCCTTGCGATCATGCTGACCGTTCTGGGCTTCAACATCCTCGGCGATGGCCTGCGCGACCTGCTGGATCCGCGCAAATGAGCACACCAAAAACTGACTTCCTGCGCGATCCGGCTGCGCCAACCACCGCGCTTTGCGCCGATATCGGTGGCTCTTTCATCAAGTTCGGCCAGGCCTTCGGGCCCGGCCAGGTGCAGCGGGTCGACGAAGTGCCAACGCCGGCCGACAACTGGCCCGCCCTCGTCGAGGCCCTCACTGGGCTCTCGACGCGCTGGAACGGCGGCGGCGCCGCGGTGCCGCTGGCCATATCGACCACCGGCCTCTTTGATCACCGCAACGGCACCGTCAACGCCGCCAATATCCCGGCCTTCAAGGGCCATGACGTAGCGGGCGAGCTTTCAGCTGCCCTGGCCCGTCCCGTAGTGATCGCCAACGACGCCGACACCTTTGCGCTGGCCGAAGCCAATCTCGGCATCGGCCGCGGCCATGACGTGGTGTTTTGCGCCATTCTCGGCACCGGCGTCGGCGGCGCCCTCGTGGTCGATGGCCGCACCGTGCGTGGGCATCGCGGCGTCACCGGCGAATGGGGTCACGGCCCCATCACCCAGACCCAGCTGACCCTGACCTCGGGCGAAACCCTGACCATCCCCCGCTTTGCCTGCGGCTGCGGCCAGATCGGCTGCACCGATACGATCGGGGGCGCGCGCGGCATCGAACGGCTGCATTCCCACCTGCACGGGCAGGAACAGACCAGCCACGAAATCCTCGATGGCTGGGAAGCCGGCGACGCCGCAGCCGCGCGGACGGTCGAGGTCTATCTCGCCCTTCTGAGCGAACCTCTGGCCTTTGCCGTCAACATCACCGGCGCTTCGGTGGTGCCCGTTGGCGGGGGCCTTGCCGCCCGCACCGCGCTGATCGCGGCGCTCGACGCACAGGTGCGCACCCGCACCCTCAACAACTTTGCCGAACCGCTGGTCCGTCCGGGTCAGTTCCTCGACAATGGCGGTCTCATCGGCATGTCGGTGCTGGTCCAACAAACCCCAAGGGCTTGACTCCATGATCCTCGAAGTTTGCGTCGATAGTCCCCGCGGCCTGCATAGCGCGGTCGAGGCGGGTGCCGATCGCATCGAACTCTGCTCCGCCCTGGCGCTCGGCGGCCTCTCACCCAATCCGGGTCTGGTTGCGCTAGCGAGCAAGGCGGCGGTCCCGGTCTACGCCATGGTGCGCCCCCGCCCCGGCGATTTCATCTTCGATGCCGCGGACGAAGCCGCCATGCTGGCCGAGATCGACCAGCTGCGCGCCCACGGCATTGCCGGCGTTGTGCTCGGCGCCAACCGCCCCGATGGCACGCTCGATGCCGACCTGCTGGCGCGTCTCATCGCCCGCGCGCAGGGCATGGGCACGACGCTGCACCGCGCCTTTGACCTGACGCCGGATCAACCGGCGGCGCTGGAAACGGCAATCGAGCTGGGCTTTGAGCGTGTCCTGACCTCGGGCGGCCAGCGCTCGGTGCTCGATGCGGCCCCCACCATTGCCCAGTTGCTAGCGCAGGCCAGCGGCCGCATCACCGTCATGCCCGGCGGTGGCATCAAGCCGGCCAATGTCGAGCAGATGCTGGCCGTGCCTGGCATCAACGAGATCCACGCCTCCTGCCGCAGCCCGCTCGGGCTCGATCCGCAATCGCTGCCCGTCCAGTTCGGCTTCCAGCCCGCCGACGAAGGCGAAACCGACCCAGTGCTTGTGGAGCGCATGCGCGCCATTCTTTCCCAACACTCGGCCTGAGGAACCACAAAATGAAAAATACCCAAGCCATCTGGGACCTGGTCGACCAGCACCGCGCTTCCCTTGTCGCGCTGGCGGACACCGTCTGGGCCACGCCCGAAACCTGCTACATGGAAACGCGCTCCGCCGCGGCCCATGAAGCGGCGCTGCGCGAGCACGGCTTTTCGGTTCGTACGGGCCTGGCCGATATCCCCACCTCCGTTGTCGGTGAAGCCGGCAGCGGCGGACCGGTGATCGCCTTCCTCGGCGAATTCGACGCCCTGCCTGGCCTCAGCCAGGAAGCAGGCAACGCCACCCACACGCCCCTCCAGGCTGGCGGCAACGGCCATGGCTGTGGCCACAATCTGCTCGGAGCGGGCAGCCTGCTCGCCGCCCGCGCCCTCAAGGATTATCTGCAAGCCAACAACCTGCCCGGCCGCGTCCGCTACTACGGCTGCCCCGCCGAAGAAGGCGGTGGCGCCAAGGCCTTCATGGTCCGCGCCGGCCTCTTCGACGAGGTCGATATCGCCATCACCTGGCATCCCGGCATTTTCGCCGAAGTGACCCGCCGCTCGAGCCTGGCCAACACGCGCATCGATTTCACCTTCACCGGCCGCGCCGCGCACGCCTCTTCCGCCCCGCACCTCGGTCGCAGCGCCCTTGACGCCGTCGAGTTGACCAATGTCGGCTGCAACTATCTGCGCGAGCATGTCCCGACCGATACGCGCATGCACTATGCCATTCTCGATGCCGGTGGCATTGCCCCCAATGTGGTGCAGGCCCGCGCCAAGGTGCGCTATTCCGTGCGCTCCTCCACCGTCGACAGCATGCTCGATGTCCTCGCGCGTGTTCAGGATGTCGCCCGCGGCGCCGCGCTGATGACCGGCACCACCGTCGAGATCAAGATCATCAGCTCGGTGGCCAATCTCATCAACAATGCCCCTCTCCAGGGCGCCATGTCCGCCGCTCTCGCCGAACTGGGCCCGCCCCAGTTCAGTGCCGAGGACGAAAGATTCGCCCGCGCCATCCAGGCGACCCTGTCACCCGAGCATATCCGCCACGATTGCGAGCGCTATGCCCTGCCCCCGCGCGAAGACAAGGCGCTGGCCGATTTCCTGATCCCCACCGATATCGCGGTCCCCACCGCCGGCGTCGCCTCGACCGATCTGGCCGATGTGAGTTGGGTCGTGCCAACGGTCCAGCTGGACGGCGCCAATTTTGCCATCGGCACTCCGTTCCACTCCTGGCAGCTGGTCGCCCAGGGCAAGAGCGCTGCGGCCCACAATGGCATGATCCACGCCGCCAAGGTCATGGCCGCCACCGCCGTCAAGGCGCTGGAAGACGCCTCTCTGCGCGAGGCCGCTGCCAACACGCTCAACCAGGTCGCCGGCCGTGCCCGCTACAAGACGGCGATCCCCGATGGCGCCCTGCCCCCCATCGCCGACATGACCGCCAGCTGATCACAACAAAAAGTCCCGGCAAACCCGGGGCTTTTTTCTACTCGAGCGGTGAGGCCGCAAAAAACTCCCTCACCGCCGCTTCCACGCTCAGCGCCGCCAGCCACGAGGTACGGGGATTGTCCGGTAATGCCGCATTCTCGAGCGCGATTCTGAACTCCCCGAACGCCCCCCGCGCCAGCACCTGATGCCGGTTACCCCCGGCCGCCGGGTCCGCCACCAGCCGCACCTGCGTTGCCTCGAACCCCAGCCCGCTCAGCGCCACCGCCGCACACACATTGGCGTTCTTGGGAAACAGCCGCGAGGCCTCCGCCGCCGTGCCGCTGAAAAACTCGGTGGCTTCCGTAATCGAGCCGAGCGCCACCAGCGTTTCGGCACGGCTGCCCGCCCAGGCCTGCGGTGGCTTGGTGCCGCGATAAACCACCTCGTCGAGCCCCGCCAGCCGCGCCGCCCGCAGCACATCGAGCCCGCCGATCGCCCCCGGCACCAGCGTCAGTCGTCCGGCAGCCGTGACGCTCCCCGCCACCCGCGCCCGCAGCTCCGGGTCCGCCAGCGCCCCCACGGACGCCAACACCACCGGCACCCCCGCCGCCAGCAGCGCCGGCACATGCCGCGCCACCGCCTCGTGCCCGGCGCATTCCACCACCAGTGACGGCCTCCAGCCGATCAGCTGCTCGACCTCAGTGAAAACTTGCAGTTCATCCGCGTCGGCCGGGCTGCGCACCAACGCCGCCCCGATCCGCAGCCCCTCGCCACGCGCCTCCAGCGCCCCGATCAGGCTGCGGGCCATCGCCCCCAGTCCGATCACCGCAATCCTCTGCCGATCTGCCCCCAAACACCCAACTCCGCCTGCTGCCTAATGCAGCGGGCATAGCTGTCCCCGCCCCGTCGGGCAACCGTCAGCTGCGCAGGATCTTCTCCATCGGCCGGCCCTTGGCCAGTTCATCGACCAGTTTGTCGAGATAGCGGATTTCGCGCATCGTGGGCTCCTCGATCTCCTCCACCCGCACACCGCAAACAACGCCCCGGATCAGCGCCCGATCCGGGTTCATCCGCGGCGCCTGGGCAAAGAAATCCTCGAAATTGGTGCCCGCCGCCAGCACACCCTGGAGGCTCGCTTCATCATGCCCGGTCAACCAGCAGATGATGCGGTCCACCTCCGCCTTGCTGCGCCCCTTGCGCTCCGCCTTGGCGACATAGGCCGGATAAACGCTGGCAAAGCTCATCCCATAGATCCGATGCCCCGGCATGGCTGCCCCCCCGAGCTACACTTCCTGGGGGCCAACCATAACCCAGATCAGGCCATCGGTCAGCTGCGCAGCCCCGGCGCCTCCTGCCCGGTGCTTTGCACATATTCGGTATAGCCCCCGCCATAGGCATGCACGCCCTCGGGCGTCAGCTCCAGCACTCGGTTGGACAGCGCCGCGAGGAAATGCCGGTCGTGCGACACAAACAGCATCGTGCCTTCATATTGGCTAAGCGCGGTGATCAGCATTTCCTTGGTGGCGATATCAAGGTGGTTGGTCGGTTCGTCGAGCACGAGGAAGTTTGGGGGATCGAACAGCATCATCCCCATCACGAGCCGCGCCTTTTCACCGCCCGAGAGCACCCGGCACTTCTTGTCGATCTCGTCGCCCGAAAACCCGAACGCTCCCGCCAGCGCGCGAAGGGGCGCCTGACCCGCCTGCGGAAACGAGCTTTCTAGCTGCTGGAACACGGTCAGATCGCCATCGAGTACATCCATGGCGTGCTGGGCAAAATAGGCCATCTTGACCGATGGCCCGCGCGACACCGTGCCGGCGTCCGGCTCGGTCGTGCCGGTCACGAGCTTGAGGAGGGTCGATTTACCCGCGCCATTGACCCCCATGATGCACCAGCGCTCCTTGCGCCGCACATGAAAGTCGAGCCCGTCATAGATCGAGCGGCTGCCATAGCTCTTGCTCACGCCTTTGAGCAGCGCCACGTCCTCGCCCGAGCGGGGCGCGGGGCGGAACTCGAAATCCACCGTCTGGCGCCGCTTGGGCGGCTCGACCCGGTCGATCTTGTCGAGCTTTTTCACCCGGCTCTGCACCTGCGCCGCGTGGCTGGCGCGCGCCTTGAAACGGGCGATGAAATCGAGCTCCTTGGCCAGCATCGCCTGCTGGCGCTCGAATTGCGCCTGCTGGTTCTTTTCGGCAATGGCGCGCTGCTGCTGATAAAACTCGTAATTACCCGAATAGGTGGTGAGCCCGCCCGCATCGATCTCGACGATCTTGGTGCAGATGCGGTTCATGAATTCGCGGTCGTGCGAGGTCATGAACAGCGCGCCCTGATAGTTCTGCAGAAACGCTTCCAGCCAGATCAGCGATTCCAGGTCGAGGTGGTTGCTTGGCTCGTCGAGCAGCAGCGCAGCGGGGCGCATCAACAGGATACGCGCCAGCGCCACGCGCATCTTCCAGCCGCCGGACAGCTTGCCGACATCGCCGTCCATCATCTCCTGGGAAAAACCCAGCCCATCGAGCACTTCGCGCGCCCGTCCATCGAGCGAATAGCCGTCCAGTTCCTCGAACTGGTGCTGCACTTCGCCATAGCGCTCGATGATGGCGTCCATCTCGTCGGCCTTGTCGGGGTCGCCCATATCAGCTTCGAGCGCCCGCATCTCGCTGATCAGCGCACTGACCGGCCCAGCGCCGTCCATCACTTCGGACACGACGCTGCGCCCGCTCATCTCGCCCACATCCTGGCTGAAATAACCAATGGTGATGCCGCGATCCGCCGAAACCTGGCCCTCGTCGGGCTGCTCCTCGCCGGTGATCAGGCGGAACAGCGTGGTTTTGCCGGCTCCATTGGGGCCAACCAGTCCCACTTTTTCGCCCTTCAACAAGCTGGCCGAGGCATCGATAAAGACGATCTGCTTGCCGTTTTGCTTGCCGATATTGTCGAGGCGGATCATGCGCTGTGGTGTCCAAACTAATCCGCCGCCATGAATGGCGGCGGTGAAAAATCTTTGGCACCGATTACAGCAGATTGGCGCGTCCCGAAAGCCACCCCGGCCATGGCACGTTGCCGCTCCGCCGTTTCGTGGTTGGCAACTGCTGAAAGCTGGCGCCCCTCAGGCGCGCCTCGCCTTGCGCAGACCGGCGGAAAACTGATGCGCTTCCACATCCCGCACAAACCGCGCCAGCAGCCCGTTGAAGAGTTCGGCCTGGCTCCAGAACGGCGAATGGCCCGCCGCTGGAATGGTCAGGCATTTTCCGGTCCAGAGCTGTGGAACGGTCAGAGTTTCGAGGTAATGCAGGCGCACCACCGGATCATCGCTGCCATTAACCAGGGCGATGGGGATCTCAGCCGATTCCACGACCCGCTTCTGGTCGGCGCCATCGCCTCGCATCATGCTCCTGAAAAAATTCTGCCGCAGCCGCCCGTCGGCGCGGGCAAGCGCCTGCCTGTTGAGCTCATCTGGCTCGCCCTCGCCATAGCACATGGCAAGAAAGCGCCTTGCGTCGCGTGGGGTAAACTCAGGCTTGCTGGCCAGCAGCATATCCCAGCTTGGTCGGAACCCGCGCAGCATCCCAATCGGGCCCTTGGCCACTGGCGGCGTGCCGACCAGCATGGCGCCGCTGATCCAAGCACTGCGGGCGATCATTTCGATGGCGATATGGCCGCCCAGCGACCAGCCGCACACCGCGACCTGGTTGAGATTGAGCTGGCCCAGCACCTCAAGAACCGCCTCGGCCAGATGCGTGAGGCTATAGCCGTCCAGATCCACTGCATCGGTGGAATGCCCATGCCCGGGCAGGTCCACCGCGAGGAGGCGGAGCGGCTGCAGCATTGGGCTGTCGAACTGCCGGCGGAACGCATCGGTCGAAGCGCCGGAACCATGCAGCAACAGGAGCGGGTATCCGGCGCCCCCGCTGTCGCGCAAGGCAATATCAGAATAGCGTGTCCTGATGACTTTGCTTCTGGCCCGCATAGCAGAGGCTCCCTTCGGACCACCAATGCCCCTCTAAGTTTGCGGAAGCCTTAAGCGGCATCCTTAACCGAATTATTCGGTCCGGAGCCGATGATAAGTTGACACTCCCCCGGCCTTGTCGGCAAATGACAGTCTCCAAACCGAGAGGTCCAATTGAACTCCGCGCTTGATCTTATCGTCACTGTCATCAGTTGGAGCGTTGTGGCCCAGCACATTTGGGCAACAAGAGGACACTTTGTTTCGGACAAGATGCAGTGGCCCGCAGCTTTGCTCGCGGCGCTTGTTCTGCTAACCGCGATCATATACACCGTCATTATTTGGAGCGATGAACAGCCTATATTGGCAAAATCGGTCGGCTTACTTCTGGAGCTGGCGGCCATGGCTTTGTTCTGGTCGGCCATTCACGCCTCACGCTACGCGCAGCTGCGCTTTGCCTTTGACGCAAATCAGCCCAGGACGCTGTTGCAGAGCGGCCCCTACCGCTATGTGCGGCACCCCTTCTACACGTCCTATATTCTGTTCTGGGCGGGGTGGGCGATAGCGGCCTGGTCGCCCCTGGCCATTCCGACCCTGGTTGCCATCGTCGTCATGTACATCCTGGCTGCACGGGGCGAGGAGCGGCATTTTGCCGGCACGTCCATGTCCAGCGACTACGAGGCCTATCGGGCCCGAGCCGGTCTTTTCTGGCCCCGTTTGTCGCGGTCGGGGGCTCGCAACCAGCAAGTGGGTAACTAGCGGCGGGCCGTGCCCGCCGCTCGGGACTTACCAGGACGTAGCGATATATTTGGCTTCGGTGAATTCCAGCAGGCCATGATGGGCCCCTTCGCGTCCGAGCCCACTCTGCTTGACCCCGCCAAAGGGGGCAGCAGGATCGGATACGAGGCCGCGATTGAGCGCAATCATCCCACTCTCGATCCGCTCGGAGACCCGCAGGCCCCGGGCCAGATCACCGGAATAGACATAGGCCACGAGCCCATATTCGGTGTCATTGGCCAGCCGGATAGCTTCCTCTTCGCTGTCGAAGGCAACGATTGGCGCCACCGGCCCAAAGATCTCTTCATGCACCAGCGCAGCCTCGGGGCTCACATCGGCCAGAATGGTAGCTTCGTAATAGAACCCCTTGCGCTCGGGGGCCGAGCCGCCCGTCACCACGCGCGCACCGCGCGACACCGCATCGCTCACCAGCGAAGCCACCTTGTCGCGGCTCTTGGCATTGACCAGCGGTCCCAGCTGCGTTGTGGGATGATAGCCCGGCCCAACCTGCAGCGCCTTCATGCGCGCCGCGAACTTGTCGGCAAAGGCTTCCAGCACGCCGCGCTGCACATAAAAGCGGTTGGCGGCCGTGCAGGCCTCCCCGCCATTGCGCATCTTGGCGATCATCGCGCCGTCCACCGCCGCATCGATATCGGCGTCGTCGAACACCACGAACGGGGCATTGCCGCCCAGTTCCATGGAGCAATTGATCACCTGGTCGGCCGCTTCCTTGAGCAGCACGCGCCCGACTTCAGTCGAGCCGGTAAAGGACAGCTTGCGCACCCGCGGATCATGCAGCATGGCGCTGATCACCGGGCCCGACTTGCCGGTCGTGACCACATTGACCACGCCATCGGGCACCCCCGCTTCGGCGAGGATTTCGGCCATGGCATAGGCGGTCAGCGGCGTTTCGGTCGCGGGCTTGAGGATGCAGGTGCAGCCTGCCGCCAGCGCCGGCCCGATCTTGCGCGTCGCCATTGCCGCGGGGAAATTCCACGGCGTCACCAGCACGGCAATGCCCACCGGCTGGTACTGCACGATGATGCGGTTGTTGCCGCTCGGCGCCATCGAGATTTCGCCGTTGAGCCGCACGCCTTCCTCGGCATACCAGCGGAAGAACTCGGCCGCATAGGCCACCTCGCCCCGCGCATCGGGCAGCGCCTTGCCATTCTCGCGCGAGATCAACTCAGCCAGCCATTCGGCGCGTTCGGTCATCAGGCCATAGGCCTTCATCAAGATGCCGCTGCGCTTGCGCGGTGCAGTTGCGGCCCAGCCTGCCGCAGCGGCAGCGGCAGCATCCACCGCCGCAATGCCATCCTCGATGCTGGCATTGGCAACGGTGGTGATCACCTCTTCGGTGGAGGGATCGAACACATCAATCCGCTCCCCGCTTGAGGCGGGACGCCAACGGCCGCCAATAAACAGATCGGTGGCGAGATTGTCGTAATCGCCCTGGGCGCGGATTGCTGATGACTGGGACATGGGAACTGCCTTTGGTTCAATGGCGGCGCAGGCGATCGCGATCGCCGGCATGAGCTGCTTGGACAATCTGCTGCATGGCAGCCAGATCGAGAGGTCGTGGATTGTTGTTGACGAGCCGGGCCGACAGCAGCGACTGCTCGGCGACCCAGTCGAGCCGCTCGACGGGAACGCCCAATTCGGCCAGGGTGCGCGGAATACCCAAGGTGGCAAAGAGTTCGGCAACGGCTTCGATCGCGGCATCGGCCAATTGCGCCTCCTCGCCTTGCGTGATGCCGAACAGGCGGGCGATCTCGGCGAACTCCGGCCCGCAGGCTGATCGGTTGAAGTCCATCACATAGGGCATCAGCACCGCCACCCCAAGCCCATGGGCGGTCTTGGTCAGCGCCCCCACGGGATATTGAATGGCATGGGCGGCCGCCGTGCCGGCCACGCCAAAGGCCTGCCCCGCGCAAAGCGCGCCATACATCACCTGCTCGCGCGCGCTCGCATTGCCCCCATCGGCCACAGCCGCCGCGAGATTGCCCGCCAGCGCGGCAATGGCGATCCGCGCCTGCGCGTCGCTCTGGGTGTTCTTGCCGATAAACACCTGCTGGAGGGCGCGCCCCGGGTCCATCGGGTGCTTGATGGCGGTAAACGCCTCGATCGCATGGGTCAGCGCATCTGCCCCCGCCACCGCCGTCAGCCCGGGCGGGCAGGTCGCGGTCAGCTCGGGATCGCAGACCGCCACTTCCGGGATCAGATAAGGGCTGGAAATCCCCACCTTGGAGATCCGCACCGGATCGGCCAGCACCGCCACGGGCGTCACCTCCGAGCCCGTCCCTGCCGTGGTCGGCACCGCCACCACCGGCAACACCGGGCCGGGCACCTTGAACTCGCCGTAGAATTCGGAAAGCTCGTCGCCATGCGTCAGGGTGAGCGCCACCAGCTTGGCAAGGTCAAGGCAACTGCCCCCGCCAATGCCCACGATCACATCGGGACCAAACGCGCGCGCCTTAGCCGTCGCCTCCGCGATACAGGCCAGCGGCAATTCGGCGATGGTGCCGTCATAAAGCTCCGTGCGCAGCCCCGCCCCTTCCAGCGCCGCGCGGATCGCGCTGAGCTTGGGGTCCTGGTTGAACCGCTCGTCGGAGCACAGGAGGACGCGCTGACCCAGCCCCGCCACGATGGCGGGCAGCGCCTGCCGTTGGCCGGCGCCAAAATAGATCGCCCGCGGACTGCGGATGGCGCCATAGATGCTCATGTCAGCTCTTTCGTTGTGGAAGCCGGATCACCGGCCAATTCGCATAATTTGGCCCAAAGCGGCTCGGGCAAGGCAATACCCGTTTGGAGCCGCTCCGCCCGCACGCGCATCGCCCGGTCGCCCGGCACCGCTACCTTGCGCGCCCCCTCGGCATCGCCCGAAGCGCGCACCAGGTCGAGATAAGCGGCTATCCGCGCCGACGTGCCCGGCTGCAAATCTGGATCAATCAGGATGAACACATCGCCCTTGGTGGCGGGCCGGGTCGAATCGAGCGTTCCAGTGACGTCGCGCCCGATCGCAGAATCGGTCAGCGCCACCACCAGCAGTTCAAGCGCCAGCCCCAGCGCATAGCCCTTCGCCTCCCCAAATGGCGCAATTGAGCCCTTTTTAGCGGCCTCCGGGTCGGTAGTCGGCTCCCCCTCGGCATCCAGCGCCCAGCCTTCGGGCAATTCCTGCCCGCGCTGCGCGTAATCATAGATCTCGCCCATGGACACCAAACTGGTCGCCATATCGAGCACAAAGGGCTGCCCGGGCTGCGGCACCCCGATCGCCACCGGATTGGTGCCCAGCACCGGCTGGCGCCCGCCCCAGGCATGCACCAGCGCTTCGCTCGTCGTGAACCCGAGCGTTACCAGCCCTTCGCGCGCCAGCTTTTCGGCATACCAGGCCAGCATGCCCAGATGATTGCTGTGCGCAATCGCCACCACCACGACTCCACTCTGCCGCGCCCGCTCGGCCGCAAGCTCCAGCGCCGCCATCGCCACCACCGGCCCCAGCCCATCCTCGCCGTTGACCTGTAGGAAATTCTCGCTCCGCCAGGTCATGTTGCCGGTCGCGGTGGGGCTGGTCACGCCATTGGCCATGCGGTCGGTCAAGCGCGGCAACCGCAGCAAGCCGTGCGACGGGCGCCCCCGCAGCTCTGCCTCCAGCAGCAGATCCACCTGCAGCGCCGCTGCGTCCGGGGGAACCCCAGCTCGCCTCAGCGCCGCTTCACTCACCCGCCGAGCATCTTCCGCGGCAATATTGATCATAACTATATCCTATCCGATACGATTTAGCGGCAGCACACCCGCGAAGTCAAGCACCTGCTCCGTGCTGGAAGCGATTGCCTTGGCCACGCCAATCGGCATAGCTGCGCCTTGATTTGCGGGGCAACCCATCGCCCCACCCAGCAGTGGATTGATCTCATGCACCAACATCTCGCTTCACCACCCCAGGCCCGCCAGGCGGTGCTTGATCTGGCTCCGTCCCGCATCCGGGAGGTTGCCAATGCCGGCATGGATCGCAGCGATGTGGTTCCGTTCTGGTTTGGTGAAAGCGATCAGCCCACCCCCGCCTTTATCCGCGCCGCCGCGGTGGAATCGCTGGAGCGCAACAACACCTTTTATACTCAAAATCTGGGCCGCCCCGCGCTGCGCACCGCGATCGCGAGCTACATTTCCCGCCTGCGCAACATCACCCTCGGCCCCGACCGCGTCGGCGTTACCAGCTCTGGCGTATCGGCCCTGATGTTGGGCAGCCAGCTCGTCCTATCCCCGGGCGATCGGGTAGTTGTCGTCACCCCCATCTGGCCCAACATCGCCGAGATCCCCAAGATCCTCGGCGCCGAGGTCACCCGGTTCCCCCTCAGCGTCATCAACAACCGCTGGCAGCTTGACCTCGACCACCTGCTCGCCACCCTTACCGACGACGTGCGCATGCTCGTCATCAACTCGCCCAACAACCCCACCGGCTGGACCATCAGCCCCGAGCAGCAGGCCGCCATCCTCGCCCATTGCCGCCAGCGCGGCATCTGGATCTTGTCGGACGAAGTTTATGACCGGCTGGTGTTCACCCCAGGCCAAACCGCCGCCCCCTCCATGCTCTCGGTCGCCGATCCCGAAGATCGCCTCATCGTCGTCAACAGCTTTTCCAAAACCTGGCGCATGACCGGCTGGCGGCTGGGCTGGCTGGTGCTGCCCACCAACCTCGTGCCCCAGCTCGAAAAGCTCATCGAATACAACACCTCCTGCGTGCCCGAATTCGTCCAGTCCGGGGGTCTCGCCGCCCTCACCGATCCGGCCAGCGCCGCCACCGTCACGCAGATCCACCGTGAACTGGGGGAGGCCCGCGCCACCCTGCTGACAGCCCTGCGCCAGCTGCCCGGCGTCACCCTGCCGGAAGCTGATGGCGCTATGTACGCCTTTTTCCGCGTCGACGGCCATGCCGACTCGCTGGCCCTTGCCAAGCGCCTCGTGGCCGAAGCGGGGCTGGGGCTTGCGCCGGGGAGTGCGTTTGGCGATGAAGGCGAAGGCTGGCTGCGCTGGTGCTTTGCCGCGGCGCCGGAACGCATCAATACCGGCGTCGACCGGCTGCGCTCGTTCTTGAGGCAAAGTTGAATCGCATTGGCAACGCGCGGCCTTCAGCCGCGTTCTGCCACCATGTTGCGCACCTCACTGCTTACCGTCATGCTGCTTTTGTCCTCGCTGGCGCTCGCCCAGGAAGCGCCCGAGGCGGTTCCGCCCATGCCGCGGGACCGGCCCGAAAGCCTGACCGACGCGCCCCCAGCGGATGCAACAGCGCCCGCCGACGCCGAGGCGGAAGCCCCCGACGCTGACGCAAACGCGCCCGAGGCCGGCGCCGAGCGACCTAAGGCCGATCCGGACGCACCCGAAGCCGAGCAACCGCCCGCGGATGCCGCACCCGCCGCGCAAGAACCCGCCGCGCCCGCCAAGGTCGCCGAACCCGCCGAGCCGCCTCGCCCCTATCAGACCCAGTGCCCCGCTGTGATCGGCGGCCAGATCGAAGCCAAGCTGCTGCCCCCCATCGATGAAGGCGAATGCGGCACCCAGTCCCCCCTGGCGGTCACCGGGATCCTGGTCAATGGCCGCATGGTGCCGCTGTCGGGCGAAGCCACCCTCACCTGCGAAGTGGCCACGACGCTGCCGCAATGGGGCGAGGCGATCGATGGCTATCTGCAGGCGCGCGAAAACACCGAACTGGCCAGCCTTGATGTCGGCACCAACTATAATTGCCGTGCCCGGGTTGGCGGCAGTTCCGATCGCCTTTCCGAGCACGGCATGGCCAATGCGCTCGATGTGGTCGGCTTTACCTTTGCCGATGGCCGCACCGTCACGGTCGAAGGCGATTGGCCCGCCGCCGACGCGCCCGAGGGCAAGTTCCTGCGCTTTGCCCATGATGCGGCCTGTTCGAGCTTTTCCACCACACTTGGGCCCGAAGCCAATGCCGAACACCACGACCATTTCCATGTGGATATGGGCTGCCATGGCGCGGCCTGTCAGGCCCGCCTCTGTGAATAGGGTTTAATCGGGGCAACTCGGGCTGACATGGGGCGTTGAGGTGGCAACTGCTTGTCCTGAGATCAATTATGAACTTTGCCGCCCGGCTCTCCCTCCCCCTGCTTCTCGTCGCCTTCTCCCTTCCAACCACCGCCCAACAGCTCCCTGCCGCTTCACCGTCTCCCCTGACGCCCGAAGCGATCAATGCTGCGAGCCTTGAGCCGCTGCTGCCGCTCTTTGCCGTCCCCTTGCCGGACGAAAGTGCCGAGCCCTTGCCACCGCCCCCGCAGAACGAAGGCGCCACCGACCTGTCAGCCGAGGCTGAGGGACCCAAGCTGCCCGACCCAGCCATCGCGCGCCTCCAGATCCTTCTCGACCGTGCCGGCGTTTCTCCTGGCGTCATCGATGGCTATGACGGCGCCAATGTCCGCAAGGCTGTGATGGCTTTTGCTGCCATTAATGGCCTGCCCGGCAATGGCGCACTTGATCCTGCAGTGCTGGCGCGCCTCGAAACCCCTGACCCGGCCGTAATGGCCTACACCATCACGGCCGAGGACGTTGCCGATATCGTTGAGCCGCTCCCCAGCGACTACGCCGAATTGGCCGAGCGCGAATCCCTCGGCTATACGAGCGTCGCCGAAGCGCTTGCCGAAAAATTCCACATGGATGTGAATTTCATCGAGACGTTGAATCCGGGCGCAAGCTTTGTCGAAGGCGAAGAAATTGCCGTGGCCGCCCCAGGCGCTGACCTGCAGGGCATGGTCGCCACCATCGAGGCCGACAAGCGCATGGGCATGCTGCGCGCCTATGATGCCACCGGTCGCCTTCTTGTCGCTTATCCCGCGACCATCGGCAGCGAGGACAATCCTTCACCCTCGGGTACGCACATGGTGGAGGTCGTCGTGCTCGATCCCGATTATACCTACAATCCTGAGGTCAATTTCCAGCAGGGCGACAACACCGAGGTGCTGACCTTGCCGCCTGGCCCCAATGGCCCGGTCGGTACGGTCTGGATCGACCTGTCCGAGCCCACCTACGGCATCCATGGCACGCCCGAGCCCTCCAAGATCGACAAAACCGGCTCGCACGGCTGCGTGCGCCTGACCAATTGGGATGCCCGCGAACTGGCCGCCATGGTTGAGCCAGGCGTTCCCGTCACCTTCATCGAATAAGCAGGCTTCTCGTCGTGCCGGCCCCTCGGGTCGGCGCGGTTGCCCTCGCGACCTGGATCCGTCTTCAATCAGTTCCGCCGCAGGCCCGCTCCACCCGGTCGCGCCCGGGCATCGCGGCGAAAATCACTGGGTGCCATGCCGGCGATCTTGCGGAAGGATTTGTTGAAGGCGCTGAGCGAGCCAAAGCCGCTTTCCATCGCCACATGGAGCACATTGGCATCTTCCTGCATCAGCAGCGCCTGCGCATAGGAGAGCCGCAGCAGATTGACGTATTCGTTGAGCGTCATCCCGGTGGATTTCTTGAACACGGACATGGCGTATTTCGGGTGGATATCGGCCGAGGAGGCAATATCGGCCGAACAGATATCATGCCGGAAATTGCCGGCAATGAAATCGCAGATGCTGCTGACATTGCTGAAGGATTGCTGGTCCAGCCCTTCGAGCGCACCCTTGCTCGCCCCACCCGGTTCGACGAGATAACAGGGCTCGAACTGCACGCGCTCGATGCGCAGCAGTAATTCGTTGATGGCGTGATCGGCGCGCTTCTCATCGCCCGGTTGCATATAGCGCGACCAGCGGTTGAAATTGCCGGCATCCGTGCCGTCGGGTGTGCTGGTCACGAGCGTCGCGCCCCGCATCAGCTTTTCCGACATATCAGCGGGCAGCCTTAGCCGGAAGAAATGCACCAGCGGCAGGTGGATCGCCACAAAGAACGCGTCCTCGGAGGTGTCGATCACCTGGTGCGGCAACCCGCCCCAGAACATGCAGAGGTCATTGGCCTTGAGGGCTACATTATGCCCATGCATCCGGTACTCCACCGTACCGCTAAAGATGTAATTGATCTCCACCTGCGCGTGCCAATGGGGCGTGTTCATGATGCCTGGCTGCTCGTGGCTGACCACCAGAGTATTGGGCACGCGCTCCACCGCGCTCTTTGCAGGCTCCCAGAAGCGTTTTTCCAACTTCTTACTTTCCGGCAACTTGGCATTCCCTTTCGGAGGGACGCCGGGCACCACATGAGTAGCTTAGAAAGCGCTCAAGGGAAGAGCAAATAAAAAGGGAGGACTTTCATGCGCATTCATCTTGCCTGCGCCACGCTGGCGCTCGCCACCGCCATGGCGACTGGCTCGGCCTCGGCTCAGTCGGGCGATATCACCATTTGGAGCTGGGATTCGGCCGCACTCGCGCTGCAGTCCACCATTGCGGGCTTTAATGCCCAACACCCCGACATCACAGTTACGGTCGAAGACCTTGGCAACCAGCAGGTCTTTGACAAGCTGCTGGCCGGCTGTGCTGCCGGCGGCGCCGGCCTGCCCGACATCGTCACCGTCGAAAACGGTGAAGCGGAGATCTTCTGGAACCAGTTCCCGGACTGCTTTGTCGACCAGACCACCCTCGGCTACACCGCCGAGACCGCCGCTATGTTCCCGGACTTCAAGCTCACCGAGCTTAAGGTTGGTGACGCTGTTTACGCCATGCCATGGGATTCAGGCCCGGTCGCGGTGTTTTATCGCCGTGACTACTACGAAAAAGCCGGCGTTGATCCGGCCACCATCCAGACCTGGGACGATTTCATCGCCGCCGGCAAAAAGATCATGGAGGCCAATCCGAACGTCGTCATGACCCAGGCCGACTTCAACGGCGGCTCTGAAGTCTTCCAGATGATGGCCAATGAGCAGAACTGCGGCTATTTCAGCCCGGACGGCACCGAGATCACCATCGCCCAAACCGGTTGTGTTGCAGCCCTGGGTAAACTCAAGGAAATGAACGACGCCGGCATCATCACCGCGGCTGATTGGGGTGGCAAGATCCAGTCCAACGGGGCCGGCACTGTCGCCACCCAGATCTTTGGCGGCTGGTATGAAGGCACCTTGCGCAACAGCGCGCCCGATAGCGCCGGCCAATGGGGCGTTTACCTCCTCCCCAGCATGACGGCTGACGGCGCCCGTGCTGCCAATCTGGGCGGCTCCTCGCTCGCCATCACCTCGGCCGGCGACGCGCCCGAGGCCGCTTTCGCCTATCTCACATATGCTCTGGGCACGGTGGACGGCCAGATCACCATGCTGCGCGAGCACGGCATTGTGCCCTCCCTCAACGCTGCACTCGAAGACCCGTTTGTCAATGAGCCCCTGCCTTATTGGGGGGGCCAGCCGATCTGGGCCGATATTCTGGCGACCCTGCCCAAGATCAAGCCGATCCGCGGCACCGCATTTTTTGCCGATGCGGACGCCATCTTCCGTCAGGTGCAGACCAGCTACCTCGCGGGAAATTACCCCTCCGCACAAGAAGCCATGGCGGACGCCGCCGGTCAGATTGCGGACGTCACCGGTCTGCCGGTCGCCCAATAACCAAGTTCGGGCGGCTCACTTGCGAGCCGCCCGAACCAAGCGCCCAAAGCGGAACGGGAGGCTCCACTTCATGCGGCTGCGTACGCGAACCGCCTACGGCTTCTTGCTGCCCTATTTGCTGATCTTTCTCGCCTTCTGGATCTGGCCGATCATCAACTCGTTTTGGCTGAGCTTCCTGGCGACCCGCACCAATCCTTGGGTGTTCAATCCCGGCTTCAACTGGGGGCGGCTGATCAAGGATCCCGCCTTTTTTAACGCCCTGCGCAATACCCTGCTTATTCTCGTGATCCAGGTGCCGGTGATGATCGCATTGGCGACCGTGCTGGCCGTGCTGCTCAATTCACCTGCGCTCAAGGCGCGCGGCCTCTTCCGCTTTGCATTTTTCGCGCCCGTCGTGGTTGGGGAAGTGGCTTATGCCGCCGTGTTCCGGCTGATGTTCAGTCTCGATTTCGGCATCGTCAACAAGGTGCTGGGGCTGATCGGCATCCGCAAGATCGACTGGTTCAGCCAGCCCTCCTGGGCCATGGCGCTCATCATCATGGCCGTGACTTGGCGGTGGGTGGGCTACAACGCCATCATCATTCTATCGGGGCTCCAAGGCATCCCCGACGACGTTTATGAAGCCGCCACGCTGGACCGGGTCAGCAAGGTCCGGCAGTTCTTTTTCATCACCCTGCCGCTGCTCAAGCCCATTATCCTGTTTTGCGTGGTGCTCTCGATCATTGGCACGATGCAGCTCTTTGCCGAACCCTTCCTGATCACCAATCGCGGCGGCCCCGGCGGCGCGACCGAAACCCTGGGCCTGTTCCTTTACCGCCAAGGCTTCACCGTCCTCAATTTCGGTTATGCCTCGGCGGTCGCCTATACGCTGATGGCACTGGCCGTCGCCATTTCGATGATCAATCTCTGGTTGGGGCGGGAGCCGAAATGAACACCAGATCCGGCAACAAGACCGCTCGAACCTTTGCCCTTCATGCCTTCATGGTGCCGCTGGCGCTCCTTTGGATGTTTCCCTTGTGGATGATGTTGGTGTTCTCGACTCTGCCCGAGAACCGCATCTTCGGGCCCGGCATCAATCTGATTCCCGCCGACCAGTTCGCCACCAACTTCGCCAATCTGCAGGCCGACACCAACTTCCTGCGCGCGCTGGCTATCTCGGTCGGCGTAGCGGTGATCTACACCATCCTGTCGGTGAGCCTGACCTCCATGGCCGGGTGGGCGCTGGCGCGCTACGAGTTCATCGGCAAGCGCGTCGTGCTAGGCATCATCCTGGGCACCCTGACCCTGCCCTATTTCGTGGTCGTCATTCCCCAGTTCATCATGGTCGCGCGCGACTTCAAGCTGGCAAACACCTATATCGCCTTGATCGTGCCGCCCCTCTTCAACTCCCTTGGCGTGCTGTTCATGCGCCAGGCCTTTTCCATGATGCCCAATGACCTGTTCGATGCCGCGCGTGTCGAAGGCGTCAAGGAATGGAAGATTTTTCTTTTCATCGCCCTCCCCCTCGCCCGGCCGACGCTGGCGGCGCTCTGCATCATCCTCTTCCTCGCCTCCTGGAACAATTACCTCTGGCCCCTGCTGATCAACAGCCAGCCAGAGATGATGACCGCCCCCGTGGCGCTGGGCTCGCTGATCGGGCTGACCAAGGTGTCCTGGGGCGGCATCATGGCTGGCGCCGTGCTGCTGACCGCGCCAATGCTCGTCGTCTTCCTCCTCTTGCAGCGCCACTTCATTGCCGGCATCGCAGCCGGCGCCATCAAATAGGAGCGCCGCCATGGCCGAAGTCTCCCTGCGCAATGTCACCAAGCGCTTTGGCGCCGTCCCCATCATCCATGGCGTCAGTCTCGATGTGGCCGATGGCGAGTTCGTGGTCTTTGTCGGCCCCTCCGGCTGCGGCAAGTCCACCCTCCTGCGCATGATCGCCGGGCTGGAGGACATCAGCACCGGCGAGATCGGCATTGGCGGGCGCACCGTCAACGATGTCGAACCCGCCGAGCGCGGCATCGCCATGGTGTTCCAGACCTATGCGCTCTACCCCCACATGACCGTCGAGCAGAATCTGAGCTTCGGCCTGCGCATGAACGGCAATGATCGCGCCGATACCGAGCGCCGCGTCAAGCGCGCCGCCGCGATCCTCCAGATCGAGCCCCTGCTCGCCCGCCGCCCCAAGCAGCTCTCGGGCGGCCAGCGCCAACGCGTCGCCATTGGCCGCGCCATTGTGCGCGAGCCCCAGGCCTTCCTCTTCGATGAGCCCCTTTCCAATCTCGATGCCGAATTGCGCGTGCAGATGCGCGTCGAGATCGCCCGCCTCCACAAGGAGCTGGGCACCACCATGATCTATGTCACCCACGACCAGACCGAGGCTATGACCCTTGCCGACAAGATCGTCGTGCTGCGCGAAGGCCGCATCGAGCAGATGGGCGCCCCGCTCGAGCTCTACGACGATCCCGCCAACCAGTTCGTGGCCGGTTTCATCGGCTCGCCCAAGATGAACTTCTTGGCCGGCGAAGTGGTGCAGAACGGCGCTACTGGCACCGTGATCGAGCTCACCAACCAGAACAACGCCCGCCTGCCCATGCGCGTCGTCGCGCCGGGCCTGCGCGCGGGCGATCGCGTCACCCTGGGCGTGCGCCCCGAGCATTGGGGGGAAGCGGGTGCCGGCGATCTCGACCTGCCCCTGGCCGTCGACGTGGCCGAGCATCTCGGCTCCACCTCCTATCTCTACGCCAACACCAAATCGGGCGAACCGCTGGTGATCGAGCGCGAGGAATCGCGCCACGAAACCCGCCGCGATCAGCTGCTGGTGTCCATCAATTCAGCCAAAGCCTTCCTCTTCGACGCTGCCGGCCAACGGCTGCGCTGATCAACTTTTCTGCAAAGGACCAACCATGACTACAACCAATCCCGTCCGCTGGGGCATTCTGGGGCCAGGCGGCATCGCCAAGGCCTTCGTGCTCGGCCTCGCCCAAGCCAAGAGCGGCACGCTCACTGCCATTGGCGCGCGCAATCCGGGCAAGCCCGACCTCGCCGAGAACTTCCCGGGCGCGCGGATCGTCGATGGTTATCAGGCCCTCTTGGATGATCCCGAAGTGGATGCCGTCTATATCTCGACGCCCCACCCCTTCCATGCGCAATGGGCCATCAAGGCCGCTCGCGCCGGCAAGCATGTGCTGGTGGAAAAGCCCATGACGCTGTCGGCCGCTGCGACCGACGCGGTGTTCCATGCCCACCGCCAGGCTGGCACTTTTGCTGCCGAAGCCTTCATGTATCGCCTGCATCCCGTGACCCGCAAACTCGGCGAGCTCATCGCTTCGGGCGCCATCGGCGAAGTTCGGATGATTGAATCGAGCTTTGGCTTCCAGATGCCCCGCTTCATGCCCGAGCATCGCCTTTTCAGCAATGATCTGGCCGGCGGCGGCATCATGGATGTGGGCTGTTATCCTGTTTCCATCGCCCGCTTCATCGCCGGCGCTACCCAGAACCAGCCTTTCCTCGATCCCATCGAGGTCACCGGCACCGCGCGCCTCAATGCCGAGGGCACCGATGACTGGGCCGCCGCGACCCTCACCTTCCCCAATGGCATCATCGCCCAGGTCTCCTGCGCCGTGCTCGTCAATCTCGACAACACCCTGCGCATCATGGGCTCGGAAGGCCGCATCGAAGTGCCTCGCTTCTGGTTTGCCGGCGGCCCCAACAATGCCGGTGGTCCCGGGCGGATCGACATCGTCAGGCCCGATGGCAGCCGGCAAACCATCGACCTCGGCATCGACGCCCATCTGTTCTCGTTCGAAGCGGAAGCGGCGAGTCAGGCGATCCTTGCCGGCAAGACCCAACTCGATGCGCCCGGCATGTCCTGGGCCGATTCTTTGGGCAATGCGCGGGTCCTCGATCTCTGGCGCAAGGAAGCCGGCGTCGAGTTCGCCATCGAGCAATCGACCCGCGCCACCTCGACCATTTCTGGCGAAGCCTTGCGCGCGGGCGGCACCACCATCCCGCGCCGCAACCTGCCGGGCCTCTCCAAGGCGCTTTCGGCTGTGGCGCTGGGCTTTGAGGATTTCCGCACCTTTGCCTCGGGCTCGGTGCTGATGGATGCCTATTGGGAAAAGGGCGGCAATCTCTTCGATACCGCCTTTGTCTACGGCGCCGGCTATACCGAAACCCTCTTTGGTCAATGGCACACCAGCCGCGGCACCCGCGAACAGGCCGTGCTGATCGGCAAGGGCGCCCATTCGCCCCTGTGTTATCCCGATCAGATCGGCAAGCAGCTGACCCAGTCGCTCGACCGGCTGCAAACCGATTATGTCGACATCTACTTCATGCACCGCGACAACACCGATGTCCCGGTGGGTGAATTTGTCGACGCCATGGACCGCGAAGTCCAGGCCGGCCGCATCCGCGGCATCTTTGGCGGCTCCAACTGGACGCGCGAGCGCATGGACGAGGCCATCGCCTATGCCGAAAAGACCGGCAAGCAGATGCCCGGCGCCCTCTCCAACAACTTCGCCCTCGCCGAAATGCAGGACGTCATCTGGCCGGGCTGCGTGTCCTCTTCCGATGATGCTTGGAAAGCCTGGTTCCGCGACCGGCAGATCCCCAACTTCGCCTGGTCGAGCCAGGGCCGCGGCTTCTTTACCGACCGTGCCGGCCGGGACAAGCTCGACAACGAGGAACTGGTCCGCGTCTGGTACAACGAGAAGAACTTCGGCCGCCGCGATCGCGCGGTGGAACTCGCCCGCGAACTAGGCAAGAGCCCCATCCATGTCGCCCTCGCCTATGTGCTGCACCAGCCCTTCCCGGTCGTGCCGCTGATCGGGCCGCGTACCCTGGCCGAACTGGATGACAGCATGTCCGCCTTTGACATCAAGCTGACGCCCGAACAGGTCCGCTGGCTGGAAGGCTAAGCACTCTTAAAACTGGGGGGAGCCCACGGGCTCCCCTCATCAATGCCATTCGGGATGGGCGGCGCGTTGGCGCCTGATTTCGTCGGCGAGCGGCTGATACACCCGCCGCCCGTCGCCCTCGCGGTGATGCTCCAGCAAGCCATTGTGGCACGGTCGGTCATCGTCCCAGCCGAAATGATTGAGCACGGGATAAAGGCAGATGCCCTCCATGGGCACGCCCTGCTCGCGCGCTGCCGCGACTTCTTCGGCGATATAAGCAAACCAGGCCGGCCGGCGCTCGTCTTCAATGCCAGTTTCGGCCACCAGCAACGGCCTCCGGTAGCGGGCATATGTGTCCGCCAGCATCTGTCGTAATGGACGATAAGACGGCGAGTCCCTCTTGATGGTCCGCCCTTTATGGAACCACTGATTGTTGTGGTAGTAATTGACCCCGACAATGTCGAGCAGGTCAGGCGCACCCCCAAGCTCCGGCAACAGGCGGCCCGCCAGCATATCCCATCCCTGGAACTGCGCCTGTGTATGCCCTTGCGCTATCTTGGCCTGCTCCGGCCGGCTCGGATAGGCCACGATGTTGATGATGGGGTCGCAATGCACAAACCGGGCTCGCGCGTCCACCTCGCGAATGGCGCGCATCGCCGCCACCGACGCGCGCGCCAGTTGTACCTTGAGCTCGTATGCGCGCTTGCTGGCAAAGGGGTTCAGATAGCGCGCATCCCCGCCTGCCCAGGCAAAGAACGAGATTTCGTTGACCGGGGCATAAAACGGCACCGCATCGCTTTGCTCACGCACCAGTTGCGCCGCCGCCCTCGCGAACTGGGCGAACCGGTCCACAAAGACCGGTTTCCAGATATCGATATCGTCGGGCCAGCCATAATGCAGCAGGTCCCAGACGACCTGGGTTCCAGTCGCTTGGGCCGCTTGCAGCATTCCCACCCAGCTCGACCAGTCATACTGGCCCGGGCTGGTCTCGATCCGGTACCAGCGCACGCCATCTCGCACAGTGCGAATGCCGAAGTCCTGCAACTGCCGGTAATCCTCAGCGGCAAATTGGTCATGTTCGCTGGATGCAATGATGTCGAGCCGCAAACCGCTTTTGCGCTTATGCGTCGAGCATTCGAACCCGCCCTGCATAAAGGACTGGAACAGCTTCGGCGCCGGCGCCGGCGCTGGGGCGCTCACGGGACCGCTCCAGCGGCATCAAGGTCTTGTCCGAGCATGGCTTGTTCTCCCCGCCAGCCGGGGGCCTCCTTTGTAATAGGGGGCCAGCCCGACAGCCCGGCACGTGGCCTGTCGGCGCTGAATCCGCAGGCAGGCTCGAAGGTTAAGATCGCCCGGTAGGTCCTGGCCTGCGCCAGGCCTCCGGCGGTCAAGCCGATACCGAGCTCACCCCGAGCGTTGTCCGCCCATTCATCAGCCGCAATGGCACGCTGGCAGCTTCGATTGCCTCCTGCACCAATGCATCCATATTCATGGCGGTCTTGTCCCAGCTCATCTCCGCCAGGATCCTGTCGACCCCAGGCAGCCATCCGGCGGGAGCCGCGGCGAGCTCAAGCGCTTCTTCGCAGGCCGCCACGAATTCCGCGGCACCCGCCGCAATGCTGACGCCCCGAACCTTGCCATATTGGCGCACCACATCGGGCACCGGTGTTGACACTACCGGCTTGCCCGCCGCCAGATATTCCGGCGTCTTGGTGGGGCTGATGAACTTGGTGGCTTCATTGACCGCAAAGGGCATCAGCGCCACGTCCCATTTCGCCACGATGCCCGGCAGATCGGCATAGTCGCGCTGGCCCACAAAGCTGATATTGGATGCTTGGGGCAGATCGGCCGCGCTGATCTTGACCACCGGCCCGACAATCTCGAAGGACCATTCGGGTCGCAAGGCTGCAACCTCCGCCAGCAGGTCCAGATCCATCCGCTCGTCGATCACCCCGTAGAACCCGAAGGTCTTGCCCAGCTGCCGTGGGCGGCGGGCTTTGGCAAAATGGGCGGTCTCAACGCTGGATGGAAATGGGTGAATATTGGCATGGGCATGTCGTTTGGCCTCGTAAAGGCTGTAGCCGCCGGTAAACACCGCATCGGCCCGCTTCAGCAGGTCGGCCTCCAGTACCCGCAGCCGGGGCGGGGCAAAGCGGAAATTGGCCAGCTCGTCCATACAATCATAGATCACGGCGGCGGCGTCCACATGCCGGGCAAAGCCAAACATCATGGGCGTATAGAACCACAGCACCGGCTTGCTTATGCGATTGACCTTGAGCATCAGATCGAGCAGCGCCGCAAGGCCCTGCTCCCGCTCCGCTTCGCTCCAGGACCGCGGCAGCCTTGGTCGAACGGCAATCACTTCCGTGCCCGCAAAGGGGTGATATTCCAGATAAGGCAGGTTGTGATCGGTCGGGATGTATTCTTCAAAAAAGAACACCCGCCGCTTGGCCGAAAATCGTTGCATCAGGTGCTGTGGCCGCTGCAGCACGAAGTCCCATCGCAGATGGGAGAAACAGATCAGCGGGTTTTCATCCGCTTCGAACCGGGACGGATAGGCCTTGGACTGCGCGAGGGGGGCTGACATTGAGTCTCCTATGCCAAAGCTGCCGCCAAGCGGCTATGTAAAGCGAAACGAACGGCGCCGGCTTTTGGATGCGGTGCCGCCAACACCAACATCAGTCATAAATCGAGCGCATTATGAGCTCGGCCGGGTGGCAACTTCCCGGTCTCTTGGCAGCCCGCTCCAAGCCATCCGCCACGGGGCGAATGGGCTGGCTCCCGCGCGTTCAGAACCCGTTCAGACTTGGTTCATCTAGATGAACAAACAGCGGTTTTGCCTCGCCTCGGCCCCTCCATCAGTCTGAAAAGGAACGCGGCGGCAGAAGCGGAAGCGCACACCCATTGGCTGGAATTGTCGCTGCCACGCCTTGGGCCGGCTTACCCTCACAACGGGCAGCAGGACGAATGGTTCCCTACTAACCCTTTATATTTACGCAACAATTTGCTCAGGTTCATCGGATGGCGCCTTGGGCAGGAAGCGCCGGCTGAACCGCGCGAAGCTGTCGAGATAGGTCAACATCACCGGCACCACGACCAGCGTCAGCGCCGTGGAACTCACGAGCCCCCCGATCACCGCCTGCGCCATCGGCGCATTCTGCCCACTCCCCTCATGCAAACTTAACGCCAATGGCAGCATGCCAAAAATCATCGCGAGGGTCGTCATGATGATCGGGCGGAACCGGGTGCCGCCCGCTTCCACCAGCGCCTCGTAAAGGTTCCAGCCTTCCCTGACATGCTGATTTGCGTTGTCTACCAACAAGATAGCGTTCTTCACGACAAGGCCCATCAGCATTATGAAGCCAATCACCGAGAACATGTTGAGCGTGGACCCGCCGATCAGCAGCCCCACCATCACCCCAATCAGCGCCAGCGGCAACGACACCATGATCGCGAGCGGTTGCAAGAAACTGCCAAACTGGCTGGCCAACACGAGATAAATGGCAATCACCGCCAGCAGCAGCGCCGAACCGGCCGAACTCGCGGTTTCGTTGAGCTGTTCCACATCCCCGCCCAGTGAAACACTATATCCTGCTGGGAGAACTAAGCTTTCCGTCGCGGCCTGAACCGCTGGCATGACGTTGCCGAGTTCAACACCAGCCAGGCCGGCCTCAACACTGACCTGACGCGACAAATCCTGCCGCAAAATCTCACCCGGCCCAGTGGACTGGACGATCTCAGCGACTTGATCCAGCCGCACCATACCATTGGAGCCCGTGGCCCCGCTCTGTGTAATCGGCAGCGATCCCAACGCGGTAACGTCATCGCGCGCCCACTCCGGCAGCCGGACGGAAACCGTGTAGCTGTCGCCATCAGGCGCGGTCCAATCGGTCACATCCTGACCACCCAGCATGGGACCAAGCGTATTGCCGATCTGCTGCAAGCTGACTCCAAGATCACTGGCGCGATCCCGATCAATGCGCACGCCCAGGACGGGCTGGGCGGCATCGAGGCTGGATTGCACGTCAACTAGGCCCGGGATTTCCTCCATGCGCGCCTGCAACTGGTTGGCTAGCCGCTCCAGCACAGCGAAGTTGTCGCCATAAATTGTCACCGAGATCGGCGCACTTAGCCCCCCAAGTCCCCCCGCAGCCCCCACCATGAACGTCGCTCCCGGAATTTGCGCCAGGGCCTCGCGCACCGGGATGGTCATTTCTGTTGGCGTGCGCTCACGCAGTCCCTGATCCACCATGGACACCACAATCGTCGCGCGGTTGTCACCGGTGGTCGTACCCGCATTGATTGTCGCATAGGTGCTTTCGACCTCGGGGAAGCGCTTGAGCGTTGAATCCACCTGCAGCACCTTGCTGGCCGTGTATTCGATGGAGGAACCCGGAGGCGTCTCGATCTCGACCTGGAATTCACCCGTATCAGTCGCCGGAACAAACTCCACGCCCACAAGTGGGAACAAGAAGAAGGTGCCGACAAAGGACAGCAATGCAATCCCAAGCGTGATCTTGCGGAATTTGAGGCACCAGCGCAACAGGCCACGGTATCCCTGTGCGATCCACTCAAAAAACCGGTCGAACTGCGCCACTGCGCGCCCCACCGGCCCGCGCTTGGCGCCCGGATGGGCGGCCGGATCATACCAGACGCTCGACATCATCGGATCAAGCGTGAAGGCCACAAACAGTGAGATCAGCACGGCAACGGACACGGTAACCCCGAACTGCAGGAAGAACCGGCCTAAAATGCCTTCCATGAAGGCGACCGGCATGAACACGGCAACAATGGATAGCGTGGTGGCGAGCACCGCCAGGCCGATCTCGTTGGTGCCATCCAGCGCTGCCTGCCGGTGCGACTTGCCCATATGCAAGTGCCGCATGATGTTTTCGCGCACGACAATGGCGTCATCGATCAAGATGCCGACGGCCAAAGACAGGGCCATCAGCGTCATCATGTTGAGGGTAAAACCCAGGAAATACAGCACGATCATCGTGCCGATGATCGAAATCGGCAGTGTCAGCCCGGTGATCACGGTCGAGCGCCAGGAATTGAGGAACAGGAACACGATAACGACGGCGAGAACCGCGCCCTCGATCAGCATGTTCTGCACCGCATGGAAAGACTGCTCGACCGGAATGGCGTTGTCCCTGACGATGTCGATGCGCACGCTCTCTGGCAGTTCGTTCGCCTGCAGATCGGCCAAAGTGGCGCGCACCTGCTCGGCGACCTGCACCGTGTTGGCGCCCTGCGTCTTGACAACGTCAATCGCCAGCGCCGGCCGCCCGTTCAGCAGCGCGAGGCTTTCCACCTCCGCCTGCCCATTCTCGACGACGGCGACGTCGCGCAGATAAACTGGCTGACCACCCTGGCGCCCCACGACGATGTCGAGGAAATCGGCTTCCTCGCCGATGCGGCCCTCGACCTGGATCGATTGCACCTGCGCACCTTCGGTAATGGAGCCTGCCGGTAGGTTCTGGTTCTCCTGGCGCAGCGCCTGCAGCACCTGGTCGACCCCAATATTGAACGCGTTCAGGCGATCAGGATCGACCAGCACATTGAGTTGGCGCGGCACGCCCCCGACCACAGTCGCGCGTCCTACGCCGGGAATATTGGAGAGCCGCGTGACAATCTCGTCCTCAGTGAGCGCCGTCAGATCGCGCGGCGACATTGTTTCCGAGCTGACTGCCAGCGAGATCACCGGCAACTCGGAAGGATCGAAGCGAAGCACCTGCGCATCCCCGGCGTTGTCGGGAAAGTTCGCTTCAACCGTGGCCAACCGGTCGCGAACATCCTGCGCCGCCGTCTGCGAGTTGACGTTCATGTCAAAGATGATAATCACGAGGGCCTGCCCGGCCTGCGAGGTCGACTGGATGGTGTCGAGCCCACTGATCGTGTTCACTGCCTCTTCGATGGGCTCGACAATGTCGTTTTCCACGGCCTCAGGGGAAGCGCCGGGATAACTCACCACCACGGCAACCACTGGCAGGTCGATATCGGGCAACTGCTCGATGGGCAGTCGTTGATAGGAGTAGATGCCGAACACCAGCATCGCCACCATGATCATGGTGGTAAAGACGGGCTGATTGACGCTGATTCGGGTAAGAAACATCTAGCCCTCCACCATCTCGACGCGATTACCGGGCTGCAACTGGCTCAGCGGAGCGGTAACGATCATGTCGCCAGGCTGCAGACCCGCTGTGATCTGCACCAAACGGCCCCCGTTCCAGGTGGACCCTTGCTCGATGGCTTGACGCACGACGTGATCGCCTTCGACCTTGAGCAGGAAGAACCCTTCGGCATCCTCGCGCACCGCACCGGTAGGTACCGCCAAGGCGTCGACCGCTTCGGCAACCACGATCTGGCCGGTGGCGAACATACCGCCGCGTAACAGGCCATCGGGATTATCGAGGCCAATGTAAACCGGGATGGTCCGAGTGCCTGCTACGGCTACGGGGTTGACCCGATCAACCGTGCCTTCAAAGGTCCGGTCTCCAAACCCTTCCACGTTGATCAACACCGGCTGCCCGGCGGCAACGAGGCTGCTCGCGCCCACCGGGGCGGCCGCATCCATTTCCATCTGGCTGAGATCGACAATGGTGAAGAGGGGCGTTCCGGGTTGCACGGTTTGACCCGGCTCCACCGCGCGCTCTGAAATGATACCGCTCATGCTCGCGCGCAGGGTGGCGTTCTGCACCGCAATGCGCGCCGCCTCCACTTGTCCTTCCAAGGCAGCAAGATTGGCGCGTAGCGCATCCACACTCGACTGCGCCTCTTCAAGACCCGATGAAGCGGACAGTCCGCGCTGGATCAGATCAGTGGTGCGCGCCAGCTGACTTTCAGCGAGTTGCAACTGGGCACGAGTGGCTTCGGCGGTATTGGTCTGCTGGTCGAGCTGAATTTGCAGGCTCTCGGTGTCGAGCTGCATGAGCACATCGCCCTCGTTCACCGTGTCGCCCGGCCGGGCCAGCACGGCCACAACCCGGCCCGCCACCTGCGAACCCAACTGGGTCTGGCGCTGTGGTGCAAGGGAGCCCGTCACCTTGACCAATTGCTGCAGCGTCTGAGGCTCCACCTGGGTGATCTCGAGAGGATTGAGCTGCATCACCGGCTCGGCCGCCTCAGCGACCGGTGCCTGCTCAACGGGAGCCGGTTGGGCTCGCATCCAGAGGAAATAGCCCACCCCGCCCAGCACAAGCAGGGCCAGCACGATCCAGGGTCCGAGCCGTCGACGCGGTTTTAGCCCTGCGGTTTCCCGGGCCGCATTGTCGCGCTCACGTTTACTTTGCGCCCATTCTGGCTTGGGTGTGTGCCCAGTCATGGTGTGTTCCCGTATTGATGGGGCTGGCCCCGATATCTTCCGCAAGAGCCCGGTTCTCGCGCCCCTTTGAACCGGTCGGCGGCCAAAGCAAATGTCAGCCTATCTCAGACGCAACGCGGCGTCCTTGTCCCCCATCAATGCTTGAGCCCGCCAACCAGCACCGCCCGAGAGTGCAGCCCTCGTTCACGCTTTCGAGTTTCGGCCGACCGGGCTACTGCCTCTGGCCACCCCTTCGGTTGTCATTCAGGTTGGAGACCGTCCACCTTCCCGCCACGGCGAGTGATTTGGTTTACGACACATTTCGGCAGCCCTATGGCAATCACCCTGACCCAGCAAGTTGGATCCACATGGGAGGTGAATGACCAGATAAGCACGCGGCCGCCAATTGCGAATAGCGTTGGACCATTACGCGGGCGGCCTCGGCATCGGCACCACCATTACTGCCGGCAGCAAAGCTCCAAAGGCCGATCTGGAACCCCAGATAGCACAGCTCCATGGCGTCGAGCAGTTCCGGATCGGCAGGTCGGCCCGCGGCTGCTGCCACCTTCTGGGCGAGGCTGGTGCGTTCGGCCGCCGTGAGTTCCAGCTCGACTGCCGCCCCGGCGAGATCCCAGGCAATGTCCTGACAGCCGACCAGGTCGTGGGCCGAGTCGTGATCCAGTGCATCGGTCTTCAGTAATCGCCCCTGCGGGCTGACCAGCCACTCCCACCAGTGCAGGCGATTGTCGGTATGGGCCGGTTGCACTCGGTCGGCGAGCGCCTCCGGAGCGCCCAGTGCCATGCTGACCCGCTTGGACCCATCCTCCCCCAGCACCACGCCGATATTGTATCGCGCCATCTCGTACAGCTCGGCAAGCGATGCGCCCGCAACGTCGGCGGGAAAGGCGCGCGCGCGAAAGCTGAGGTACTCGCCGACCTGCTCCAGCAGCCAGCCCCGTTCTGGCTGTGCTTGGCGCAGACTGCTGCCCTCGGCCCAGCGCTGCACGAGGAAGCCGTGGCACATACCCGCGATTTCCGGGGTCCATCCCGCTTCGACCAACTGGTGCCCGCGCCGCAGCTTGTCGTCCGCCATGCGGCCCAGCCCAGCCCATTTCACCAGCCAGGTGCCCGTTGCCGAAACCGCCAGCAGCTTGCGTTTTTCCAGCCCCGTGTCGACAGGCGGCCAATTGGCCGCATCAGCTGCTCCAAGCTGCCGCCAGCCGCCTCCCGAGATATCCCGCAATGGCTCCTGGAGCGGCCCGATCAAAGTCTCGACCCAACCCGCAAGGCCGCCCATGAAACCAGTTCTGTTCAGCACGACACTGTCGAAACCGATGCTGTGGCGTTGTGCTCGGGCCCAGCGTTGGCGATGACGGGACTCGGCCTGAGGTCCGAGATCTCCTGTGTGGCTGGGGAAGAAGTGGATCTGCTCGGGCGAAATGCCGGCGACCTCGAGCCAATCGGCAACACTGCCGAAGGAACTGCCCGATAGCCCAGGGCCTTCGTCTACAATGGCGAATTGGGCTTGCGGGTCCGCGAGGATTCTGGCGGCAAGCCCGGGTGCGACGGTGATCTGCCGATGATAGGGGTGTCCATGAGGGCGCAGCGTGAACATGGAATCGGCGCCCAGGCCTGCCGCTACCATGGCGGCGAGACCCGTGCCAATGCTCCGTATGCCGAGCACCACGGTTTGGGGACCCAACCCCGATCGTTGCGCTGCCAGGAGATAGCTTTCGGGAAAAAGGGCGTAGAACGCATAGCCCTCACCTTGTTTGGTGCGGATCGAAACCGAACGGCTGAGTTTGTTCAGCTGTTCGACGGGAACTTCGCCGCATTGAAGCTCGCAACCGGCCCAGGACCGTCCCACCATCCCGGCCAGCCCGATCAGCAGGGTGCTGCTTGCTAGTGCATCAGCGCTCCAGTCGTCAGCTTCATCCATCTTCCAGGCGATATCGAGCAATCCTTGCGCCAACTCGCCGGCACGGATGAAGGCACTTACCAGCGCCGCATGCCGGGCAATTCCAGGCGGCATCCCCTGCAAACCCTGCAGCTTCTGGGTAATTTCCGCCCCCAGATCCCGGGCATTTTCGAGTCGCTCAGCGTCGCCATAAACCAGCATTTCCCCAGACTCCCTTTACTCACGGCGCTCGGCAACGCACAATGCAGCTCTGTGTTAGGCGCCAGGAGGCGTTCCCGCGCAACGGGAACCAAGCCCCCGGGGCGCCGTTTTGCACCAGCATTGTAGATGCTTAGCGAGGAATATAGGGCATGGCTTCAAAGAAGATTCGCATCGGGCTCGTAGGGGTGGGCAACTGCGCATCTTCATTGGTTCAGGGACTCACCTATTATCGCGACGCCGACGGCAATGAACCCGTGCCGGGGCTCATGCATGTGGACCTGGGCGGCTATCATATCCGTGACATCGAAGTTGCGGCGGCTTTCGACGTTGCCGAGGGCAAGGTCGGGCGCGATGTCGCCGAGGCTATCGGCGCCGAGCCCAACAATACCCATCGCTTTGCCCAAGTTGCTCCCACGGGGGTGACCGTTGAGCGCGGCCCCACTCTGGATGGCATTGGCAAATACCTCGCTGACGCAGTAACCGAGTCTGATGCGCCGGTCGCCGACGTGGCCGCTATTCTGCGGGATGCGCAAGTGGACGTGCTCATCTCCTACCTACCGGTGGGCTCCGAAGAGGCGACGAAATTCTATGCCGAGCAGGCCTTGGCTGCCGGCTGCGGCTTTATCAACTGCATTCCCGTTTTCATCGCCTCGCGCGCAGAATGGGAACAGAAGTTCGCTGACAAGGGCCTGCCAATCATTGGTGATGATATCAAGAGCCAGGTTGGCGCCACCATCGTGCATCGCATGCTCGCGAACCTGTTCCGCGAGCGCGGCGTCAAGCTGGACCGCACCTATCAACTCAATTTCGGCGGCAACACCGATTTCCTCAACATGCTCGAGCGCGAGCGGCTGGAATCCAAGAAGATTTCCAAAACCCAGGCGGTCACGAGCCAGATCGACGTTCCCCTTCCCGCCAACGACATCCATGTCGGCCCCAGCGACCATGTGCCGTGGCTGACCGATCGGAAATGGGCCTATATTCGGTTAGAAGGCACAACTTTTGGTGGTGTCCCGCTCAATGCAGAACTCAAGCTTGAAGTCTGGGACTCGCCCAATTCGGCTGGTGTGGTGATTGATGCCGTCCGCTGCGCCAAGCTCGCGCTTGATCGGGGTATTGGCGGCGCGCTGGTTGGCCCTTCCAGCTATTTCATGAAGTCGCCGCCGACCCAGTTTACCGATGACGAAGCGCGCCAGCGCACGATGGCCTTTATTGCCGGCACGGAGGACGGGCTGCTCGGAGCGGCCGAGTGACCACCACTTTGTATCTGCTCCGCCACGCGGCCCATGACAATGTCGGGGGGTTTCTGGCCGGACGGACGCCAGGCATCCGGCTGGGTGAAGCAGGCCGCGCCCAGGCTGCACGGCTTGGCCAGCGCATGGCGAGCGAGCAGTTCGATGCCATTTATGCCAGTCCGCGTGAACGGACGCAGGAAACCGCGGCGGCGATAGCAGCTGAGCGCGACTTGCCGGTCCATACTGCGCCCGAACTCGATGAAGTGGACTTCGGCGCCTGGTCAGGCAAGACTTTCGACGTGCTCAATACCGACCCAAGCTGGCGGCAATGGAACACGATCCGCAGCCTCAGTCGCACGGCCGGTGGAGAATCCATGCTGGACGTGCAACGCCGGGCACTCACATTGCTGGAGCGCCTTGTCGCAGAGCATGAGAACAGGCGCCTCGTGCTTGTCAGTCATGCCGATATCATCAAGACACTGGTCAGCTATGTTCTGGGTCTTCCCATTGACGCCTGGCCCCGTTTCGATATCGGCCCGGCATCCATCACGACAATTGTCGTTGGTGACTGGGGCGCCAAGCTCTGGACGCTGAACGAAGTTATCTCCTAGCCAGCGTGCCCGTATCCATCAGCATCCAAGCGCAGCAACAAGGAACAGTCATGGCTTTGTCGGCCGATGAGTTGAAACAAAAGATTGAAACCTTGGGGCCGTGGTTCCACAATATCGATCTGGGCGGCGTTTGGACTGCGCCCAACCACTTCCTGGGCGATTATCCCGGCCGCAAGTACCGCAGATTTGCTGACGCGATCCCCGCCGACCTAACGGGCAAGAGTGTGCTCGATATTGGCTGCAATGCCGGCTTTTACTCCCTCGAGATGAAGAAGCGCGGCGCCGACCGGGTGCTGGCGGTCGATTTTGATGATCATTATCTGGATCAGGCGCGCTTTGTCGCCCAGACCGCCGGAGCCGATATCGAATTTCGCAGACTCTCGGTCTATGATGTCGGCGCGCTGGCCGAAAAGTTCGACGTCGTCATCTTCATGGGCGTCCTCTACCATCTGCGCCACCCGCTTCTTGCCCTGGACCTGATCCGCGAGCACGTCGCCAAGGACCTCCTGGTGTTTCAATCCATGCAGCGCGGCTCGACCGAGATCCTGCCACTTGAGGGGGATTACCCCTTCTCGGAAACGGCGATCTTCGATCGGCCCGGCTATCCCAAGCTCCACTTTGTTGAGCAGCGCTACAGCAACGACCCAACCAACTGGTTTGTGCCCAATGCCGCGGCCGCCGAAGCTTTGCTGCGCAGCGCGGGTTTTGAGATCATCAGCCACCCCGAGCAAGAGGTCTATATCTGCCGCACTGCGGCACAATCCCCCTATGCCAAGCCGGTCTACCCGGCCACAGGAGCCACTGCATGATTGAAGCCGCGATGATCTGGAACGAGCCCAACAACAAATCGCATTGGGACCCCGAGATCGACCCCGATTGGAGCCGTTTCGGCCAGATGGTCAATTTGGCGGCCGACGCCATCAAGGCACAGAACCCGGCGATCAAGCGTGTGCTCGGTGGCATTTCCCCCATCGATCCCGGCTTCATCAATCGCATGAAGGGCTATGGCGTGCTCGACCGGCTCGACGCCGTCGCGCTGCATGGGTTCCCTCTCGACTGGAACCTGTGGCAGATCGGGGAATGGCCAGCCAAGGTCGACGAAATCCGCGCTGTGACCGACTTGCCGATCTGGATCAGCGAAGTGGGTATTTCCACCTTTGGCGCCGAGGAGGTCCAGCTTTGGGGCCTGCAGCGTACCGCCGAGCTGCTCAAGGGTAAGGTTGAGCGCATCCAGTGGTACAGCCTCTACGATCTTCCCCGCGAGTGGGAGGCCACCACTCGCCACCGCGAGGCCGAGGGCTCATCCTATTACCGGCACTTCTATATGGGGCTGCTGCGGGAAGACGGCACGCCCAAGCCGGCCTACGGGGAGTTCCGCAAGCATACGCCCGATATGGGCGTGGTGCAGTGGTTTCATTACCACGACCACCGGCTCGATGATGCCGTGCGGCACATGAAGGATCTGGGCGTCACCTATATGCGCACCGGCCTGTCCTGGGCCGATAGCTTCCGTCCGGATGCGCTGGATTGGTTCGACCGCCAGGTGAAGGCGCTCGAAGATTTCAACGTCACGGTGACCTTCTGCTTCACGCCAGAACACCGCGGCATCGCTCCTCATCATACCAGCGCTCCGCAGGTACCCGAGGAGTTTGCCGAGTTCTGCCGCCAGATGATCGAGCGCTATGCGCCGGCTGGCGCGACCATGGTTAGCGGCTCAACCGCTGCACCCCTGCGGGTTTGATCCCTTGAGGGCGGCTGTTAGCCGCCCTCCCCCTTGATCTTGAGCTTGTCCACGAGCTTGCCGATGCGCCCGCGCCCATAGGCTACGCCGTGGTAGACCGCCAGCGCCGCGCGACCCCAACCCACATAAAGCCGGGGCTGCCCGGTCTGCTTTGCCAGCCAGGCCATGCGGTGGCTCCAGGCACTGATACCAAAACGCATGATGTAGATGAGCTTGCGCCGCGGCGCGATACCATGCCGCTTTGGTGCGACCCGCTTTTTGGGCCGAATGCCCAGTTTGGGCCAGCTCAGCCGATATGCGAGCCCCTCGCGCCGCTGGCGGAACCCCGCAGCCTGCGTTTGCACCACAAACTCGTGGTCGACCGGCTGCAGATCCAGCCGCCCTTCGCTGATGGCGTTCTGCACCAGACCATGCACCAGCGGCGAGCGCACGATCACCACATTGGTGCCGCGCCCGTCCGATGAATAGGGCTCCACCCAGGCGTCGCCAAAGGCGATGTCGGCGGTTTCCGCCACCACGTCGTCGCAATAATTGCAGGCCGAGTTCATGAAGAAACCCGAGCCCCAATCGCCATCCACCAGATGCCACCAGTCCTGCGTGCGGGCGCTGCCATCGCGCTGCGTCAGCTGTGCCGTGTACCAGTTGGCGGGCCGGTCAGGGTTCTTGAGCCGGTACTCGACTTTTTGCACCTCGCTCCACTCCGCGCCCATCTGCCAGGCAAAGCTTTCGATCATCCGGGCGCTTTTCATGTGGCCGCAAAACAGCCCCAGCACGAAAACGATGCGCTCCTTGAGGACAGGATCTTCCTCGCGCAGGAGATTTACCGCCTTGATGAAACAGGGGATGCCCACCACCGCATAGCGTCCGGGCACGGCGCGAATTTGTGCGATGACCCCGGCCATATCCACGGGGTAATAGCGCGACTTGGCGCCGCCCCGCAGTTGGTCAAGATCACGCGAGATGCGATAGCGGAAAAAGCCGTTGCCGGTTTCGGGCAGCTCGGGCGCGACATGGGCAACGCCGTCCACCAAGCCCTGGCGCAGCAACTCCGCCGCAACCCAGCTGACCATTCCGCCCGAACTGCCTTCGGCCCGAAAATCGGGCTCGGCTACGGCGCCAACATAAGCCGCCTCATAGCGCCCGATGCGCGGATCGCTGAGAGGCGCCTCGGCAAAACGCTCCAGCGCCAACTGATCCTCGTTGCGCGCCAGCGGCGAAAACGGACAGGTGCGCGAGAACGCCTCGGTGGCCTCGCCCATGAAACTAGCCGGACCGATGGGCTTTTTCTGCCCATAGGCATCCCAATCCATCGCCGCCGCACCGTTATTCGCCTGCGCGACGCAACTGCCGCAACCGATGCACAGCCCCGCGCGCACAATGGCGTCAGGACTGACCAGTTTGGGCTCCGCCCGCTTGGGCGCCGGATCAAGCAAGGACATGGTCGAGATAGCCGTTGGAATGGACACGCAAGGCTTCGATCCGCGCTGCCACCATGGGGTCGAGAGCTTCTCCCAGGATGGCAGCATATTGCTCAGCCGACGTCTCGGCACTGGCGAGGTGCCGTTCGGCCCCCACCGTCGCCATGAGATCCCGGACCTTGTTGGAGCGGTAATCGGACAGCGCGGCGGCAAATGGCTTGTTGTTCAGGAGCGCGAACACGCAGCCATGGAAGAAATTGGTGGCGACTGCGCTGGCCCCAGCAATGAAGCGCGCGAACTCCTCGGGACCCGCTTCGATCCAGCTTTCGTCGGCCCAGTCATTGCGATAGCCAATGCTGACGAGCCGGAGCCCCTTGTCCTCCGCGAACCGGCGCACGCCCTCCCGGAACCATCCGGACAATCCATGACCATAAACCGCCAGATAAGGCGCCTCAGCCACAAGCGGCTCCGCCGTTGGCGGGAATTGCAGGCAAGGATCGAGCACCAGGGTTGGCTCGAACCCCAAGGCTTCGCTGACGAGGCGATGAGAATTGGCGTCACGCACCGCGATGGCATCGAACTGCCGCAACTTGTCCGCCCAAGCCGGATCAAGGCCATCGCCAGCGGGGTAATTGCCAAAACTGGCGGCGTAAGACGCTAGTTTTCCCGCGCGCAGCCCATCGCCATAAAACAGGGGCACCGCGCCGTACCAGGGGTGACGCAGGTTCCAGACTTCATCGCTGCCGACAAGGATCAGGTCGAAGATTTCCATGGTTTCGGCCGCATCGAGGGCAAAGCGCTGCGACAGCGGCAGCGTGTCAAAGGCGGCAAAGAACTTGCCCATCTTCTCGCGATAGCGCGGATAATCTTCGGCCGAGGTCTTGATCGGCAGGAGCGGCTGCAGTGCGCAGCGCCACTCCAGGCGATTGACCCGGGCGGATTCATGTTCAAGCAACACGGCGTCGAGGCCGCGCGCGCGAAGACCTTCCACCAGTTGCCGCGCCTGCCAGTATGAGCCGTAATTGATACACCGATGAAAGGTGAGAACGCCGATCCTTTGCGGTGCAACCATGCTTAGACGATACCTGAAACAATAAAGAACGCTGCCTTAAGAACACGAGGGACCGTGCGAAGGCAATGGTGCCCCCTCTCAGCCGGCGTCGAACTCGTCATCGACCGGGTGGCGTTTTCAACGCTAGCCTGCCCCAGCCTCAAGGTTGGACAGAACCATCACGAGGACGAAGCCAAGTCCGATCGCAATAGCGGCCGACTGCTGGAACTGGTGGCTTTCCGCTTCGGGCAGCAAACTACCGATGGTCAGATAAAACATAGCGCCCGCACCCAAGCCGAGAAGGCTGCCCAGAACGGGTTCGGGTAGGCCTTTGAGCAGGAACCAGCCGACCATTGCCGAAACAAACAGCGAAACGCCGATCAGGCTGGTCCACAGCAAGGTCTTGCGGGCGGCGCCTTCCTCTCCTGAAGCGGCATCAATGGCCCCGAGGCTCAGGCCCTCGCTGATATTGTCGAGAACGATGGCCAGTCCTACGATCAGTGCCACCCGCAGATCCGCAGCGGCGCTGACCCCGATCGCCAAACCCTCGATCAGCTCTTCGGAACTCGTGGCTGCCCCGATGACGGTCACCTTGCGTGCCCCCTTGTTGTGGCGCTTCTGCTTGGCGTCAACTGCCGGCTTCTGGTCTGCCTCAGGCCCCGCCAAGGCACCGTGGTTCACCAAAAGGTCCAGCCCGTAGACCAAGGCGAATCCCACGGCAAAACAGACCGCAACCAAGGCCAACGGCGCCCGCTCCAGAGCGCTCGGTACCAGTTCGAAGGCAAAAGTGCCCAGCAGCACGCCCGCGGCCAAGCCTACGGCCAGGCTCAGGAAAAGCGATGACGTGCGGATGCGCGTGGCGATGAAACCGCCGAGTGGTGAGGCAAGGCCCGCCACCAAAGCCACGCCGAGTACAGGAAGCAAGCCGTCCATGATGTTCCTAAAGGTTCAGCGCTGCCAGGCTTTCGGCTGAGACCGCCGGCGCGATCTGCTCAAAAGTGCATTGGCGTGGCGCCTTGTCCGGACGCCAACGATGCAGCCGCGTGCCATGCCGGAACCGGCCGGCGGTAACGTGATCGTACAACACCTCGACCACGAGTTCGGGTTTGAGCGGCACCCATTGGGTCGAGCGCTCGGTGCTCCAGCGGCTGGGGCCGCCTGGGGCGTCGCCGGTAAAGCCCTCGCCGCCAGCAAGCGCCTCTACCCGCGCGGTGATTTCGGCACGGTCGCGCGAAGCGATGCCCGAGGTGAAGCCCACATGATCGAGCAAGCCTTGCTCGTTATAGAGCCCGAGCAGCAGGGAGCCGACCTCGTGATTATTGCTCCCATAGCGAAAGCCACCAACAACGCAATCGGCGGTCCGGATGCGCTTGATCTTGAGCATCGCCCTCGTACCGCTCTGATAGGGTTCGTTACTGGGCTTGGCGATGACCCCGTCGATTGCCGCGCCGGTGTGCTCCAGCCAGCCTTCTGCAACGCTTCGATCTTGGGTACGCGGAGACAAGCGCAGTCGCGCGGCTTCCGGGGCATCTGCCAACAGGGCTTCCAGTTTGTGCCGCCGCTCTGACAAAGGAGCGTCGATCAGGCTGGCGCCATTTTCGTCAGCCAGCAGGTCAAAGGCCACGAGCAGGGCTGGGGTTTCCGCCGCAAGCTTGCGCACGCGACTTTCCGCGGGATGCAGCCGCATCTGCAGGGCATCAAAGGACAAGCTGCCATCGGTGGAAATCACCAGTTCGCCATCGAGCACGAACTGCTCGGCAGGAACCTCCGCGAGCGCAGCGAGCATTTCCGGGAAGTACCGGCCCAAAGGCTTGCCCGACTTGGCGAAGAGCGCGACCTCACCCCCCGCCTTGACCGCAATGCAGCGAAAGCCATCCCATTTCGGCTCGAACTGCCAGCCCTCACCTTGCGGCAAGTCCTCGATGAGCTTTGCCTCCATGGGCTCGATGAAGTCGGCAGGCGGGGGTGGGGATGGTGTCGCGATCTTGTGCACTTTGGGCATGGGGAATACTCCGCTTCTTCAAGCGGACTCCCTTGCCCTTGGTTCCCACAAGCGGCATGGTCCGGCCAATTGCCGCGAAAGGATTACCTATGATGAACACCAGTGCGCTCGACGCCGTCCTCGCCCAGGTTGACCAGGGCCTCGACGCCAGCCTTGAACGGCTCAAAGCCCTGCTGCGCATCCCGTCCATCTCGACCGATCCAGCCTTTGCGCAGGATTGCCGGCGCGCCGCCGATTGGCTGGTCGCGGACCTGCAAGGCCTCGGCTTTGGGGCCGCCGCCCGTCCCACGCCTGGCCACCCGATCGTTGTCGCCCATGGTCCACAAACACCCGGGCCGCATGTGTTGTTCTATGGTCACTATGACGTGCAGCCGGTCGATCCCCTCGCGCTCTGGCACACCGACCCATTTGAGCCCGTGATCAAGGAGGGCCCCGAAGGCCGCACCATCATTGTCGGGCGCGGCGCCTCGGACGACAAGGGGCAGCTGATGACCTTCCTTGAAGCCTGCCGCGCCTGGAAGGCGGCTACCGGCAGCTTGCCCGTGCGCGTCTCCGTAATGCTGGAAGGCGAGGAAGAAAGCGGTGGCAAGAACCTGCCCGGCTTCATGCAAGCCAGTGCCCAAGAGCTGCGCGCCGACGTGGCGCTGGTGTGCGACACCGATATGTGGGACCGCCAGACGCCGTCCATCACCTCCATGCTGCGCGGCCTTGTGGGTGAGGAGATCACCGTTACCTGCGCCAACAAGGATTTGCACTCCGGCATGTTCGGCAATGCCGCGCGCAATCCCAACCAGGTCGTCGCCGATATTGTCGCCTCCCTGCGCGCTGCCGATGGCAGCGTGACGCTTGAGGGCTTTTACGACGACGTCCCCGAAATCACCCCGGAGCTGCGCGCGCAGTGGGAAGGTCTTGGCTTTGATGAGGCCGCGTTCCTGGGCAGTGTCGGCCTATCGATCCCGGCCGGGGAAGCGGGTCGCTCGGTGCTGGAAACGATCTGGTCGCGCCCGACCTGCGAGATCAATGGCATCTGGGGCGGCTATACCGGCGACGGCTTCAAGACGGTGATCCCCTCGCAGGCAAGCGCCAAAATCTCGTTCCGGCTCGTTGGCAATATGGATCCGGACAAGATCCGCGCCGCCTTCCGCCGCCATGTGGAAGCTCGGATCCCGGCCGATTGCACCGTGACCTTCAAGGAACATGGCGGCTCGCCTGCGGTAACCGTGCCCAGCGAGGGCGTTTATCTGCGTCAGGCGCTCAAGGCGCTGACGGACGAGTGGAACAAGCCGGCCGTGATCACCGGCTCGGGTGGCTCGATCCCCGTGGCCGGAGAATTCAAGTCCATTCTGGGGCTCGACACGCTGCTGATCGGCTTTGCGCATGTGGATGACGCCATCCACTCGCCCAACGAGAAATATGATCTGGAAAGCTTCCACCGCGGCATCCGCGCCTGGGTGCGGGTGCTCGCCGCCTTCGCGGACTCCGCCAAGGCCTGATGAGTATTGGACAGCTGGCAGTTCAGGCCGCCGGCTGTCCGCCCAGGAACTGCACCGCCTCGGCACCGGCCACGATGGCGCGCGCCAGGGCATCAGCCGGCTCGGCCCCCCCCAAATGGGCCGCCACAAAGCCCGCGGCAAAAGCATCGCCGGCACCCGTGGAATCGACGACCGGAACCACGGGCGCGGGTAGCGCCAGACGCAAGCCATCCTTGCCGCCCAAGGCTGCGCCGTAGCGGCCGCGCTTGATCACCACATTGCTGAAGTGATCCCCCAGCAGCCGCATCTGCGACTCAAAGCCAACCACTCCGCAAAGGGTTTCCGCCTCGGTGTCGTTGGCAAATAGCCAGTCGGCGCCACTGGTCCAGCGCAGGAACTCGGCCGGCCCAACCTCATCGAGAAAGCCGATGGACGCGGGATCGATAGCTACCTCGATGCCACGCGAGCGAGCGGTGGCGAGCAGCGCCTGCACGGCATGGCGCGGTGTTGCAGCAAAAAAGCTGTAGCCCGATACCATTACCATTCCGACACCCTCAAGCAGGCTTGGGGGCAAGTCTTCAGCACACAGATGCAGGTTTGCCCCGCGGTCGGTCAGGAAGCTGCGCTCGCCGTCTGGGTCGAGCAAGGTCACCAAGACCCCTGAGGGCAGGGATTTGTCGGCACCAAGCGCCGGGATCACTCCTAGACCGCGGAAGTAGTTCTCATACATCGGCTGGTCCGCAACCCCCACGCGGGCAGCAAACAGCACTTCTGTCCCCATGGAACCCAGCCACACGGCCTGGTTGGCGCCCGAACCGCCGGGGCGGCTGCGAATAGTGGCGCGGCGGTCCGAGCCTTGCACGACAGGGCCTTCAGGCTGGACGATGACGTCCGTCATCACGTCCCCGATCACCAAGACCCGGCTCATGCGCGATGCAGCGTCGGCTTGGGCGATGCGCGCTCGGCCAGTGCCACGGCAATCTGGGCGGCAACGGCGGCGTTGTTTTTCACCAGCTCGATATTGGCCTCGAGCGACTTGCCCCCGGTAAGCTCGAACACCCGCTTCAGGAGGAACGGAGTGAGGGCCTTGCGGCTGACGCCTTCCCGCTCGGCACCGGCGATGGCCTCGGCGATGCGGGCTTCAATGGCTACAGGGTCAAGGGCTGCAGCTTCCGGGATGGGATTGGCGATCAGCACGCCGCCGAGCCCGAGATCGGCCTGCATGGCGATGACGCGGGCCAGTTCGGCAACGTCGTCAAAGCGGTGATCCACCTTGTGGCCGCTTTGGCGGGCCCAGAAGGCAGGAAAGTCATCGGTGCGGTAGCCCAGGACCGGCACCCCATTGGTTTCGAGCACTTCGAGGGTCTTGCCAATATCAAGGATCGACTTGGCGCCGGCACAAACAACGGCAACTGGCGTGCGGCTCAGTTCCTCGAGATCTGCCGAGATATCAAAGGTTTCCCCCGCGCCCCTATGCACCCCGCCGATGCCGCCGGTGGCAAACACGGAAATGCCAGCGAGCGCGGCGATCTGCATTGTGGTGGCTACGGTGGTGCCGGCCATCACGCTCTTGACGAGGAGCGAGGAAACATCGCGTCGCGAGGCCTTGGCGGCAGTGGCGCCTTCCTGGGCGAGGCGCTCAAGGTCTTCCCCGCTCACCCCCACGCAGAACCGGCCATCCATGATGGCGATGGTGGCCGGGGTGGCGCCGTGTTCGCGCACAACGGCTTCCACCTGCTGGGCCATGGCCAGGTTTTGTGGATAGGGCATGCCATGGGTGATGATGGTGGACTCCAGCGCCACCACGGGTTGGCCGGCTGCGAGGGCTTTTTTGATGCCGCTGCTGACTGAAAGATAGGCTCTGCCGTCCATGGGAAATCGTTCCGCTGCCAGAATAAAGGCGCTTTTGCGCCAGTGTGCGCGGCGGCTTGTGCGCCTTGTCGACGCAGGGCGTCAAGTGGGTCTGCGTGTGGCGCCATTTTCCCTTGTCGCCCCCGGCATTTGGCTCTAGTTTGGCAGCAATTCCAGCGTTGAAAGGGCACTTCGCTGTACACGGTTTGGGTTGATCGCGCCGTCTGCGCGGACCGATATGCTCCCGGCTTTGGGCTCACGGCAGCAGTTTGTTTCAGCGTTCCAGCGCGCTTGTTCGCCATGCCGGCAGGGGCTCTTGCCTCGCCGGCGCCACAAAGATGAACGCCCTCTGAACATTTGTTCAGGCGGCCAGTTCGCCTCCCTTTTCTATCTCTATTTCCATCTCACAGGAGCTCCATCACATGAACAAGTCGCTCGCACTTGCCCTCGGCACGCTCATGGTCGCGGCACCCGTCCTCGCCCAGGAAGAGCCCGTGCTCAATGTCTATAACTGGTCGGACTATATCGCCGAGGACACCATCGCCAATTTCGAGGCGGAAACCGGCATCAAGGTCAATTACGACGTCTACGACACCAACGAGATCGTCGATGCCAAGCTTTTGGCCGGCTCGTCGGGCTATGACATCGTGGTGCCGAGCGGCAACTTCCTGCAGCGCCAGATCCAGGCCGGCCTGCTGCGCGAGCTCGACAAGTCGCAGCTGACCAATCTGGGCAATCTAGATCCCGCAGTGATGGCAACCGCTGCCGACTTCGACCCGGACAATGCCCATGCCGTGCCCTATATGATCAACACGATCGGACTAGGCTACAATACCGCCAAGGTCGCCGAGGCGCTGGGCGCCGATACACCGATCGACAGCTGGGATCTCCTGTTCAAGCCCGAGAACGCGGAAAAGCTCGCGAGCTGCGGCATTGCCGTACTCGACAGCCCTTCGGAAGTGGTGGGAATTGCCCTTCATTATCTCGGGCTCGATCCCAATTCGGAAAGCGAAGAAGACTTGGCCAAGGCCGAGGAACTGCTGACCGCAATCAAGCCTTCGATCCGCTACTTCAACTCGTCCCAGTATATCGATGACCTCGGCAATGGCGAAATCTGCCTGGCGCTGGGTTATTCGGGCGACGTATTCATTGCTGCCGATGCGGCAGAAGAAGCCGGCCAGGGCGTGGAGGTGGGCTACCTCATTCCCAAGGAAGGCGCGGGCACGCTGATCGACTTCATGGCCATTCCCGTGGATGCGCCCCATCCCGAAAACGCCCACAAGTTCATCAACTACATCCTCGAGCCCGAGGTCGTGGCCGCGATCACCGATTACGTGTTCTATGCCAACCCCAACCTGCCCGCGACCGAGTTCGTGTCCGACGAGGTCAAGAACAATCCTGGCATCTACCCGCCAGCCGAAACCGTCGCCAAGGCCTTTGCCCTGACCGCGCATAGCCCCGAGTTCGAAGAGCTCTTGACCCGCACCTGGACCCGCATCAAAACCGGCCAGTAACAATTCCCACCCATCGGGGGGCGGCCGCAGCGCCGCCCCTTCTGACTTTTCGAGTGCGCCATGGCCAAGAAACCCCAGATCGCCGCCGATACCCGACCCTGGCGCGACCCGGCAGCCAAACCTTTTGTGCGCATCAAGGACGTGACCAAGCGCTTCGGCGATGTGTACGCGGTCAACGAGGTTTCGCTCGACATTTTTCAGGGTGAGCTGTTCTGCCTTCTCGGCGGATCGGGATCGGGCAAATCCACCCTGCTGCGCATGCTGGCCGGTTTCGAGCAGCCCACCAGCGGCACGATCGAGATCGATGGGCAGGACATGACCGAGGTGGCCCCCTATAACCGCCCCGTCAACATGATGTTCCAGAGCTATGCGCTGTTTCCCCATATGAGCGTGGAACAGAACATCGCTTTTGGCCTCAAGCGCGATCACCTGCCCAAGAACGAGATTGCCGACCGGGTCGAGGAACTGCTCAGCCTCGTCAAGCTGCAGGACTATGGCAAGCGCCGGCCGCACCAGCTGTCGGGCGGCCAGCGCCAGCGCGTGGCTCTCGCCCGTTCGCTGGCCAAGCGACCCAAGCTGCTGCTGCTCGACGAGCCCCTGGGCGCACTCGACAAGAAGCTGCGCGAGGAAACCCAGTTCGAGCTGGTCAAGATCCAGGAATCGCTCGGCGTCACCTTCATCGTCGTCACGCACGACCAGGAGGAAGCGATGACGCTGGCCACCCGGATCGGGGTGATGAACTATGGCGAGATCGCCATGATCGGCGAGCCGACTGATATCTATGAATTCCCCAATTCGCGCTTCGTGGCCGGCTTTATCGGCTCGGTCAACATGGCCGAAGGCGTGGTGATCGACGACGAGCCCGACCATGTGCGCATTCGCTCGGCCGAGCTCGGTTGCGACATCTATGTGAGCCATGGCGTCGACTGCGCGCCCGACCAGATCCTGTGGTGGGCCGTGCGTCCCGAAAAGATCAGCCTTTCGCGCGAACAGCCCGAGGATGAGCACGACGCCAATGTTACCAAGGGCATGGTGGAAGAAATCGGCTATCTGGGGGACATGACGGTCTACCAGATCCTGCTCGCCAGCGGCAAGCGCCTGCGGGTGACGCAAACCAATACGGTGCGCGGCAATCCCGACGCGATCACCTGGGACGAGGAAGTGTATTGCGCCTGGGGTGGCAATGCCGGCTCGGTGCTGACGGTATGATGGCCAACCCAGCCACAGCGGGGGTCGGTTCGATTGCGGCATTTGGCCAGCCGCCGAGCTTGGCGATGAGCCGGAACCCACACCCCGTCCTTCCCCTCAAGGGGGAGGGTGTGGATCGGGGCCTCCGGTCATCAGTGACCCACAAGCTGACCCCCTCCCCGGCCCTCCCCTCAAGGGGGAGGGAGGGCAAAGCAACTGCATCGTGGCCCGGAACGGTCGAGGGCGGAGTTATCCATGTCCAGTTTTGACATCGACAATCCCGCGCCGCGCCGGCGGACCTGGACCATGGTGGAGCGGGGGCTCGCCGCGGTTGGGATTTCTGGCAAGATGCTGGTGATCGCGGCACCTGCGATCTGGCTGACCGTGTTCTTCCTTGTGCCGCTGGTTGTGGTCTTCGGCATTTCGCTGTCGATCAAGCAGTTCGGCCGCCCGCCCTATTCCGACCTCATCACCTTTGATGAGGAAGGCACGGTGCAGCTGACGCTGCACCTGACCAATTACCTGCGCCTGTTCACCGACAATCTTTATGTCGCCGCGTATCTCAGCTCGATCCGCATTGCCTTTATCTCGACGATCATCACGCTCCTGATCGGCTACCCCATGGCCTATGCCATTGCCCGGGCGCCTGATCGCTGGCGCAATATCCTCTTGATGCTGGTGATCCTGCCGTTCTGGACCTCGTTCCTGCTGCGCGTTTATGCGCTGACCGGCTTCATGCGTGGCAATGGTGTGATCAACCAGTTCCTCGGGCTGTTCGGCATCGAGCCGCTGGTGATGATGCAGACCGATTTCGCCGTTTATGTCGGCATTGTCTATACCTACCTGCCCTTCATGATCCTGCCGCTCTACACCAATCTGGTGAAGCTGGACGGCGCCTTGCTGGAGGCTTCGGCCGACCTCGGCGCGCGGCCCTGGCGCACTTTCCTGTCGGTGACCATGCCGCTTTCCATGCCCGGCATCATTGCCGGCTCCATGCTGGTGTTCATTCCCGCTATTGGCGAGTTCGTGATCCCCTCGCTGCTGGGCGGACCCTCGACCCTGATGATCGGGCGCGTGTTGTGGGACGAGTTCTTTGCCAACACCAACTGGCCCCGGGCCGCGGCGGTGGCTGTTGCGATGCTGGTGGTTGTGGTGATCCCGATCATGCTGCTGCAAAAGGCGCAAGACGCCGTGGTGGAGAAGTAAGATGCGGCGAGGCTGGTTTTTGCCCATCGCAGCGGCGCTGGGTTTCGTATTTCTCTACGCGCCCATCATTTCGCTGGTGGTGTTCTCGTTCAACGAATCCCGGCTGGTGACGGTCTGGTCGGGCTTTTCCTTCAAATGGTATGGCGAGCTGTTCCGCGATCCGCAGATGCTGGGTGCCGCGTGGCTGAGCCTGCAGATCGCCGCCGTCAGCGCCACCATTGCCTTGTTCCTCGGCACGCTCTGCGCCGTTGCGCTGGTGCGGTTCCGACGCTTCAGGGGCCGCACCGTGCTCGCGGGCACGGTTTCGGCGCCGCTGGTGATGCCCGACGTAATCACGGGCCTCGCATTGCTGCTCTTGTTCGTGGCCATGGAAGGCACGCTTGGCTGGCCGGCGGGCCGGGGCATGCTCACCATCATCATCGCCCATTCCGTGTTCTGCATGGCCTATGTGACGGTGGTGGTGCAATCGCGCCTGTCCGACCTCGATCTCAGCCTCGAGGAAGCGGCGATGGACCTGGGCGCGACGCCCGTACGGGTGTTTTTCGACATCACCCTGCCCATCATCGCCCCTGCCCTGGTTTCGGGCTGGCTGCTGGGCTTTACCCTGTCGCTCGATGATCTGGTGATCGCGAGCTTCGTGTCCGGCCCGGGCTCGTCCACCCTGCCCATGGTGATCTTTTCCAAGGTGCGACTGGGCGTGTCGCCCGATGTCAATGCGCTCGCGACCATCATCATCGGCATCGTGGCGTTGGGTGTGCTGGGCGCAACGCTGTTCCAGCTACGCTCACGCCCACATGCGTCAAGCCGTTAAGTTCTCGTTCAGCAAGCCGTGATTGGACAAACCGACCCGGGCACCCCATCTTTCTCATATGTTCAACAAATGTGAAGGAGGTGATCCAATGTCTATTGAGATTACGGCGCTCAACGAGAGCCTTGGATTTGGTGGTCTGGCAGGCGAGGTACGCCTCGGCTAACAACACCTCCTCCGGCTTTGAGGCCGTTAAACTCAGAAAGGGCTGCCGCAAGGCGGCCCTTTTTTGTTGCCCGCTAGACCGGAAGATCTTCCAGCTGCAATGAATCGGCAAGGCTGGTCCGATCGAGCACTGCCCGGGTAGCAAGGGTGACCCGCTCGAACACGTGGCGGATTTCGCATGACGCCTCATCGCGACAATCCTCGCAACGCCGGTACGCCGTCAGCGACAGGCAGGGCAAGGGCGCGAGCGGCCCGTCGATGAGGCGCAGCACTTCGCCAAACATCACCTCTTCGGGGGAACGCGCCAGCACATAGCCGCCAAGCCGGCCGCGACGGCTGGTGACGAGCCCGGCCCGCTTGAGCTCAAGCAGGATCTGTTCGAGGAACTTCTTGGGAATGCCCTGTTCACGCGAAATCTCGCCAATCATGCGCGATTCACCGCGCGCCGCCCGGCTGAGGGCAAGCAGGGCGCGCAGCGCATATTTGGCCTTTTGCGAGATCATCGGGCTTGGCGCTTAGCCTCTCGGCTCGGGAGTCACAGGCGGCGCCACCGATGGACGGTCGGCTTCCCCGTCCTCGGGTTCCGGCGGCAGTTCGTCCAGTGACGGCAGGCTATCGCGGGGCTCGGGGGTAACCTCGGGTGGCTCGCTGGGCGCGGCCGGCTCAGCGGGCAGCGCCGGCTCAGCAGCCATCGCGGGCCCACCGGCAGGCAACAGCGGCTCGGGAGCCTGGGGGGTGGACAGCACCGGACCGTGCTCGTGGGTCTCGGCCGCAGCGTCGTCGACGGGCGGCACCAGCAGATCAACCGGCTCGGCGAGCGAAGCCGGCTCACCAACCTCCACCAGAGGCTCTTCGCGAACTACAGCCGCTTCGGCCGCGGACGGGTTCGCGGCGGGCGGCATAGCGGGCGCAGTTGCGGACCCGCCACCATCAACCAGCACCGGCGGCACCTGAGCCGTCTCCTGCGTCTCGGGAGTGGCACTCGGGGCGCCAACAGGATGGGCGGCAAGCGGCTCGACAGGACCGAGTGCCTCGGCGAAAGCATCGGGCGCGTCGACATCGGTGAGACTGTCGTTGAGCAACTCCGGCTCGGTTTCCATGAAATCGGGTTCGAGGGTTTCCCCGGCAAGGGTCGTGGCCAGCGGCTCGATTTCCGTGGCTTCGGCGGCGGGGTCCGATTGGAGGCTCGCAGCCTCGAAATCGCCCAGCACCGGCTCGGCCCCCGCTGCGAGCGGGGCGCCCGCGACCTTGTGCAGGATGTTTTCGGTGGGGGCGAGCCGCGCTTCGGCCGCGCGCGCCTGGGCCGCGTATTCCTGGGCAACGAGCCCATCATCGGCGCGCGCACCACTGAGCCAGGCGAGCATGCCGGCGGCAATTTCGCGCTCGCCCATGATCACCGTATCGGCGCCGTGGCGCGTGAGGTGCTCGACCTCCTCGTCCGAATGGGCGCGGGCGATGATGCGGATGGCGGGATTGAGCTTGCGGCCCTGCTCCACCACCGTGCCGGCCTCGAAGCCATTGGGAATGGCGATCATCAGCGCTTCGGCGGCACCCAGATTGGCAAGCTTGAGCACATCAAGGCTCGCAGCATTGCCCACCACGACCGCTATGTCCTTGGCGCGGGCAGCGGCCACGGCATGGTCGGTGTCTTCGATCAGCACCAGCTTGCCGGTAGGCTGCAGGGCGTCGGCGGCGACGCGCCCGACCCGGCCATAGCCCACCAGCACCGTGTGGCCGGTCAGGGTAACGGGCTCGGGAGCGTCATCGAGGTCCTGGGTGTCGCTTTCAACGCCAACCGCATTGGGCCGGTCGGTGGTCAGCGGACCATCGGAAACGACTGGCCCCTCGCCCGGCTCGATGCGGATGTCGTCGTCGCGTGCCGAGCGGCGGCCGAACTGGGCTTCGAAGGTTGGCTTGAGCACGTCAGCGCCCCAGAACACCAGCGGGTTGAGCACGATGGAGATCAGTGCGCCCGCCAGGATCAGGTCCTGCCCTTCGGGCGGAAGGATCGCCAGCGACACGCCGAGCGAAGCAAGGATGAACGAGAACTCGCCGATCTGCGCCAGCGAGGCGGAAATGGTCAGCGCCGTGCCCACCGGGCGGCGGAAGAGGAGCACGATGCCAAAGGCGGCCGCCGATTTGCCGATCAGGATGATGAACACGGTGGCCAGCACCGGCAGGGGATCGGTGATGATGATGGAAGGGTCGAACAGCATGCCGACCGACACAAAGAACAGGACGGCAAAGGCGTCGCGCAGCGGCAGGGTTTCCTGGGCGGCGCGGTGGCTGAGCTCGCTTTCCGACAGGATCATGCCGGCAAAAAATGCACCCAGCGCCAGCGACACACCGAACAGCACCGCTGAACCCAGCGCCACGCCCAGTGCAATGGCGAGCACGGCCAGCCGGAACAGTTCGCGCGAGCCGGTATGGGCTGTGGCGTGCAGGGCCCAGGGGATGAGCCTCCGGCCAACGATCAGCATGAAGCCCACAAAGGCCGCGACCTTGACGAGGGTCAGGAACAGCACGCCCCAGATCCCGACTTCGGTGCGCAGCACGCGCTCGACAAACGACACAAAGGGATCATGGATGCCGCTATCGGTGCCATAAAGGCTAGCAATGGCGGGGATCAGCACCAGCGCCAGCACCATGGCCAGATCCTCGACGATCAGCCAGCCAACGGCGATGCGGCCCCGCTCGGTTTCAATCAAGCGGCGGTCCTGCAGGGCCTTGAGCAGCACGACGGTGGAGGCCACCGAAAGCGCGAGGCCAAACAGCAGGCCCGCGCCGATGCCCCAGCCCAGAACAATCCCCAAACCCAGTCCCAACAGTGTGGCAAAGCCGATTTGCACCAGCGCGCCGGGAATGGCGAGCGCGCGTACGCTCATCAGGTCCTTGAGCGAGAAATGCAGCCCCACCCCGAACATGAGGAGGATCACGCCCAGTTCAGCCAGTTCTGCCCCCAGCGCCTGGTCGGCGACAAAGCCGGGCGTATTGGGGCCCACCAGAATACCGGCAAACAGATAACCCACCAGCGGCGGGAGCCGGAAGCGATTGGCAATCATCCCGAAGATAAAGGCCAGCACCAGACCCGCGACGATCGTCGAGATCAGGGGGGTATCATGGTGCATGAAAGAACTCCGGGCTAACAACAAGGACAAGTGCAGGAATGACCCTGCTGCAAATTGGGGCATCAATGCGTGATCCGCAAGCGCCCGCGATCGGGAAAAGTGCAGCAATTAAATCGGTTTGGTCAGTTTTGCTGCAGCCCTCTCTTTGTTGATCAAGTTTGTCAGCGTGATGGCGAGCTTGACTAAAGCGCAGGGGGCTCGCAAGGGTTGCGGCGGTGGCGAGGTTCAAGCGCCAGCGAACCGCGCGATCCCACCGATTGCCGCCGGGTTTCGCACCCTGGGCAGACACGGAGTGGCGATGCGGTTATCCATTGGCTGTGAGATCGATTACGAGGTTTTCGACAACGCCACCTTGATCTTCAATGTCGAGGCGATGCATGGCGGCCGCCAGCGAATATTGAACGAGCGCATTGTGGTCACCCCGCCATTCGTGACCGAGCAGTTTACCGCCAACGACACTGGCAATCGGTTCCGGCGCCTGACGGCATCGGGTGGAGCGCTCAAGCTCCGCTATGACGCCCAGATCGTGCTTGATCCAGTGCTGGCGAACCCAGCCGATATTGGCGAAGTTCCGGTGGCGCAGCTGCCGCCCGAAACCCTCGGGTTTCTCAATCCCTCGCGATATTGCCCATCGGACCTCCTGGCCCGCTTTGCGTCGCGCCAGTTCGGCGATGTGGAGCCCGGCTTTGTCCGGGTGACCGAGATCTGCAACTGGATCCATGAGGAGGTCGATTACCTCGCCGGCTCCAGCGACACCTCAACGACCGCGGCCGATACCTTTGCCACGCGCGCTGGCGTGTGCCGCGACTTTGCGCATCTGGGCGTGACCTTTTGCCGGGCGCTCGGCATCCCGGCCCGCTTTGTGTCCTGTTATGCCTGGCAGCTGCAGCCGCAGGATTTCCACGCGGTGTTTGAGGCCTATCTCGGTGACCGCTGGTACTTGTTCGACCCCACGCGCATGGCGGCGCTTGACGGGCTGGTGCGGATCGGCTCGGGACGCGACGCGGCCGACACGGCCTTTGCTACGCTTTTTGGCAATGTGCAGTCCCGCGGAGTGCGCGTTTGGGCCGATGCGCTCGATGCGGATACGGATGAACCCTGGACAGTGGATGCAGTCAGCGTCGCCGAACTCAGCTGAACCAGACGGTGCCCAGGGCTGGCTTTCAACCCATAGAATCCTGCAGCGAGGTCACGCGCTCGACCCTGACTTCCACATCCATGCCCAGGTAATCCCCCGCAGCGCCGGTATAGGTGCCGGCAATGGGAATGGCCTGCCCGGGCTCGCGCGCCACCCCGACCCGGATCAGGTCGCGGGTGCCAATGATGCCATTGGTTGGATCAAATTCCACCCACCCGGCTCCCGGCAGGAAGACCTGGCACCAGGCATGGGTTGCGCCGCCGCCGCGATGACTGCCATCGCGGTCTGGGGAGTAAAGATAACCCGACACAAACCGGGCGGCGAGGCCGAGCGAGCGGACGGCCTCCATCATCAGCAGCGCGAAATCCCGGCAGGTGCCGCGTCGGCTCGACAGGGTGACGGACGGACGCTGCGTTCCCGGCTGGGTGCGCCGGATATAGGCAAAGCTCTCCTTGATGGCATAGGTCATGGTCATCAGCAGGTGACCGGTATTGGTGCTGCCCCGCGGATCAAGGAAGCGCCGCGCCCAGCTGTCGACTTCGGTTTCCTCGGGAAACTGGCGCTGGCTGGTGGGCCCCAGATCCACCGCGTCGGTGCCGCCATAGTCGAAGGGATACAGCTTGGCGCGCGGATCGATCTCGAAATCGGGCGAGCTTTCGGGCGCATGATCGAGCACCATGCTGGCGACGATGCGCAGCTCGTCAGCGGGCTTCTCGAAGCGCGCGAGGGCGATGCAATTGCCAAACACATCATGGATCCAGCGCACACCGACCGGTTCAGGCGAGATGCGAAGGGCAAAGGATTCCAGCGTTTGTTCCATGCTGTCACGCGGGCGCACCAGAAGGCGGTGCTCCCCGAACTGGACAGGGCCGGCATAGCGGTAGACCGTCTCGTGCCTGACCTGGAGCAGGGTCATGAGACCACCGTGATCTTTTCGGCCGCCCGGGTGATGGCGGTGTAAAGCCAGCGCGCGCGTTCCTCACGGAACACGAAGCTTTCGTCGAACAAGTAGACATTGTCCCACTGGCTGCCCTGCGCCTTGTGCACGGTCAGGCAATAGCCAAAGGTGAATTCATCGAATTGCCGCCGCTCGGGCCAGCTCATGGCGTCTTCTTCGCCCGAAAAGAACGCCTTGTGGGTCATTACCTTGGCTTCGCCCTTGCCCTCGTCAGCGCCCAGCAGCAGCGAATATTTGCCATTCGCCTTGCGCGCCACTTCGGTGACGATCCAGATCTGGCCATTGAGGAGGCGCTTGCGCGGATTGTTGCGCAGGCACACCATGCGATCGCCCACCACCGGCTCGTGAAATGGCAGGCCGCGCAACTCGCGCAGGCGGTCATTGTACTGCAGCCGCGTCTTGTTGCGTCCCACCAGCACCTGGTCGGCCTGAAGCACAGCATCACGATCCACCGAGTCACGCCCGACCACCAGTGACTCGCCATAGCGGCCATGTTCGAGATAGCCGCCTTCGCGCACATCCATGGACAGCCGGATGATCGGATTGTCGGCAGCCTGGCGATGGATTTCGGTGAGCATGATATCGGGCTCTTCGGCAGTGAAGAACCCGGCGCCCTGCACGGGAGGCAACTGGAACGGATCGCCCAGCACCAGCACCTTGACCCCAAAGGACAGCAGGTCCTGCCCCAGCTGCTCGTCCACCATCGAGACTTCATCGATGACGATGAGATCGGCATCGGCTGCGGGGGATTCCGGATCGAGCACGAAACGGGGCTCGCCTTCCTTTTCGCTGACCAGCGAATAGATCAGCGAATGGATGGTCTGGGCGCCCTTGCAGCCGCGGCGGCGCATGACCAGTGCGGCCTTGCCGGTGAAGGCGGCATATTTAACGTTCTTGACGTCACTGCCCAGATGCACGGCAAGCGTCGACTTGCCGGTGCCCGCCCAGCCGAACAGGCGGAACACCTGCGGCCCGTCCCGATCCTTGAGCCAGCTGGACACGGCCTTGAGGGCCGCATCCTGTTGTGCCGACCATTGCGTCATCAGCTGATCGTGGTCGCGATAGTGCCCACGCCTTCAATTGTGCCAACCAGCTGGTCGCCGCGCTGAACCGCGCCGACGCCGGCCGGCGTGCCGGTCATGATCAGATCGCCCGGCTCGAGACGAACCAGGCCCGAGAGATAAGCGATGGTTTCAGCCACGCCCCAGAGCTGGTCACCCAGATCGCCACGCTGCCGCTCGACGCCATTAACGCTCAGAGTAATGGCACCCGTGCCGGGATGCCCGATCCGATCAACCGGCACGATGGTGCCGATGGGGGCGGACTGGTCAAAGCCCTTGGCCATGTCCCAGGGCCGGCCGGCCTTCTTGGCGACGGCCTGCAGGTCGCGCCGCGTCATGTCGAGGCCGGCGGCATAACCAAACACGTGATCGAGGGCCTGGCTTTCCGGGATGTCGACGCCGCCGGTGCCGATGGCCACCACCAGTTCGATCTCGTGGTGCAGGTCACTGGTTTGGGGGGGATAAGGCACCGCGCTGCTATCCGTCACCACGGCATCGGCGGGCTTGCAGAAAAAGAACGGAGCTTCGCGCGCGTCATTGCCCATTTCACGGGCGTGTTCGGCATAGTTGCGTCCAACGCAGAAAATGCGTCGCACCGGAAACATCCGTCCGTCATCCACAGGAAGGCCAACGGGTGCCGGTGGCGAAAACACAAACTCAGTCACGCTTGAATTCCTCTACATAAGAGCCCAGCAAATCCTGGTCGATGGGCCCAAGCCGGTCGTTGGCGGTAAAAGTCTGGTGCCAATAGGGATAAAGCAGCGGCGGCCGGCTGACGGCGTCGAGCCGCGCCCGCTCCTCATTGGAGAGCTTGAGCTCGGCGGCAGCGAGATTGTCGCGGAACTGCTCTTCGCTGCGCCCGCCGATGATCACCGAAGTGACGCCCGGCCGGCCCAGCAGCCAGGCCAGCGACACCTGCGCCCCCGACACATTGCGCTCTTCGGCAATGGCGACGATCACATCGATGATGTCATAGAGCCGGTTCCAATCAGGCACCGGCGGCTCGCGCCAGCCCCCCACATGGCGGCCGGCATCGGGGCCGCCTTCGCGCCGGTATTTGCCCGACAGGAGTCCGCCGGCAAGCGGAGACCAAACGAGAATGCCCAGCCCCTGATCCTGGCTGATCGGCACCAGCTCATATTCGGCTTCGCGCGAATGGAGGGTGTAATGGATCTGCTGGGAAATGAAGCGTTCATTGTGGCGCTCGCCGGCAGCCTGGAGCGCCTTCATGATGTGCCAGCCAGAGTAATTGGAGCAGCCGATATAGCGGACATGGCCGTGCTTGACCAAGATGTCGAGCGCTTCCATGGTTTCTTCGACCGGGGTCATCCCGTCCCATTCATGGACCTGGTAAAGATCGATATGGTCGGTCTTGAGGCGCTTGAGGCTGGCCTTGCACTGCTCGATGATGTGATGGCGCGACAGACCCGCATCATTGGGACCATCGCCGGTGCGGAAGCGCACCTTGGTGGCAAGCAGGGTGCGCTCGCGGCGCCCGTTTTCGCTCAGCGCCACCCCGATCATCTCCTCGGACACGCCCTTGTTGTAGATATTGGCGGTGTCGAGCAGGTTGATGCCGTGATCGAGGCAGAGATCGATCTGGCGGGTGGCTTCGTCCTGGGGCGTGTTGCCCACCCGCTCGGAGCCACCAAAGGTCATGGTGCCCATGGTCAGGCTTGATACGCGAAGTCCCGAACGGCCGAGATAACGATACTCCATGGCGGAGCTCCTGTTGTGCTGGGTCGTTAGGGCTAGTGCGCAAACGCGGTCGGGTCAATGCGCGCTATGCGCGGGCACCCCAAAACTGCTACGAGTCTGGCCTCCACTGGAAGCCTTGTTGTTGCGGCCCGCCAATCCATTTGTATCTGTTTCGCTGGTGACGCTGGGCATGGTGGCCACGCAGATCGGCGCTTCGCTCGCCAAGGGGCTATTCCTCCTGATCGGGGCAAGCGGCACCACGGCGCTGCGCCTGCTGCTTTCGGCGCTGGTGCTGGCGATCCTGTTCCGCCCCTGGCGGTTCCGGCTCGACCGGGCGCAGTGGCGCGCCGTGGGTTTTTATGGCGCGGCGATGGGCGCCATGAACCTGTTGTTTTATAGCGCGCTCGCCACCATTCCCCTTGGCGTCGCGGTGGCGCTGGAATTCACCGGCCCCCTCGCCGTCGCGCTGGCGTGCTCGCGCCGCGGCATTGATTTTGGCTGGGTGGCGCTGGCGGTGCTGGGGCTGCTGTTCCTTTTGCCGCTGTTTGGCTTGTCCGAGCCGCTGGACCCAATGGGGGTCGTTCTGGCACTGGCCGCCGGGGCGTTCTGGGCGGGCTATATTGTTTTCGGGCAGCGCGCGGGGACCGGTGGCGGGCCCCATACGGTGGCGCTGGGCGTGGGGCTTGGGGCAGCGCTGGTGCTGCCCTTTGGGCTGTGGAGTGCGGGCGCCGCCATGTTTGACCCGGCCATCCTGCCACTGGCGCTGGCCATGGCGCTGCTGTCCAGCGCCATTCCTTATTCGCTCGACATGCTGGCGCTGCCCCACCTGCCGGCGCGCACTTTTGGCATCCTGATGAGCGCACAGCCGGCGCTGGCCGCGCTGATGGGGCTGGTGCTCCTGGGCGAGCAATTGAGCGCGTGGCAATGGGCCGGCATTGGCGCGGTGATGCTGGCGTCGCTGGGCAGCACCGCCACAGCCCGTCGCAGGCCGCCCCCGCTCGCCTGAACCCGACGAAATCGGCTGCAAGGGCTGTCGGCTTTTGGCATAGTCCCGCGTCATCAATCAGAAGGGACGCGCCATGCTCTACGCCGTGTTGTGCTATAGTGACGAAAATGTCGTCGGCTCCTGGACCAAGGAAGAAGACGATGCCTGCCTTGCCCGCCTGGCCCAGGTGCAGGACCGGCTGGATCAAAAGGGCAAGCTCGGTCCAGTGGTGCGCCTGCTCCCCACCACCGCCGCGACCACGCTGCGCAAATCGGGCTCGGGCGAGCCGCTGGTGATCGACGGCCCCTTTGCCGAAACCAAGGAACAGTTCCTGGGCTTTTACGTCGCCGATTGCGAAACCCTCGATGAAGCGATCACCTTTGCCAAGGACCTCGCCAAAGCCAATCCGGTGCAGGGTTCCTATGAAATCCGGCCGCTTTCCATCTACAAACCCAGTGGACTCAAGCCATGACCGACAGCGCCTGGATCGCAGCAGCCCTTTCGGCAGCTCGCCCCCAGGCGCTGAGCGCCTTGTTGCGCTATTTCCGCGACCTTGATCGCGCCGAGGAAGCCTTTCAGGAGGCGAGCCTGCGCGCGATCAAGACCTGGCCCGAAAAAGGCCCGCCGCGCGAGCCGGTGGCGTGGCTGGTTTTCGTGGGCCGCAACAGCGGCATCGACCAGGTGCGCAAGAGCCGGCGCAATGTGCCCCTGCCCGCCGACGATATCCTCTCCGATCTCGACGATGCCGAAGCCGACATGGCCGAGCGGCTCGACAACGAGCATTATCGCGACGACATCCTGCGGCTGCTGTTCATCTGCTGCCATCCCGAACTGCCGGCCACCCAGCAGATCGCGCTGGCGCTGCGCATCGTGGCGGGCGTGCCCACCAGGCAGATCGCCCGCGCCTTCCTTGTGGGGGAAGCGGCGATGGAGCAACGTATCACCCGCGCCAAGGCGCGCGTCGCCGCCAATGCCGTGCCGTTCGACCCACCCGATGCGGTGGCCCGCGCCGAGCGGCTGGGGGCGGTGGCGCTGATGATCTACCTCATTTTCAATGAAGGCTATTCGCGCGGCCACTCCGATGAAGCGGCGGCGCGGCTTTGCGACGAGGCGATCCGGCTCGGACGCTTGCTGTTGCGCCTCTTCCCCACTGAACCCGAGATCATGGGCCTGCTGGCGCTGATGCTGCTGCAGCATGCGCGCAACCCCGCGCGCGCCGACGCCGCTGGCAATCTGGTCCTGCTGGAAGACCAGGATCGCAGCTTGTGGAACGGCCAGATGGCGGCCGAGGGGCTGGCCTTGGTGCAAAAAGCGCTGCGGCACGGGGAGCCCGGCGCCTATCAGGTGCAGGCTGCCATCGCCGCCCGGCACGCCGTGGCCCAAAGCGCCGCTGAAACCGACTGGGCCAGTATCGAGCAGCTATATGGCCTGCTCGAAGTGCTCCAGCCCTCCCCGGTGGTGACGCTCAATCGCGCCGTCGCCGTGAGCAAGGCGCGTGGGCCCGCCGCGGCGCTGGCGCTGGTGGAGCCCCTTGCCGAGCGCCTTGATGGCTATTTTCATTTCCATGGGGTGCGGGGCGGCTTGCTGCTGCAGCTGGGCGAACACGCCGCAGCGCGCGAAGCCTTCAACCGGGCGATTGCACTGGCGGGATCCCCCGCGGAAGCGGCCCATATTCGCGGCCACCTCGATCGGCTGGGAACGCTGTCAGATGGTGGTGACGATCCGGCGCCGCTCAACCAGCACAGTTCAAGCTAGCAAGCGAGGCTTCGTCGGCTGCAAGGGCGCAAAAAAGATGCCGGCGCGGACGCCGGCATCGGTTTGTTATTTGGCGGAATTCCCTCGGGCTCCGGCCTGACCGGCCGAGGAGCCTGCGCCCCCTGACTGCCGGGCACCGGCTTGCTGTTCGCCGATGGTGCCGCCGACCGGTCCGTCAATCCCGGTGGGCTGACTGCCAGGCGGCAAGGCCTCTGCAGGCGGAACGCCGATGGGATTGGGAACCATGTCCTCGATCCCGCCGCCGCCCTCGTCATCCTGCTCGCCCTGGGCGGAGAACTCATCGCTGGCCTGGCGCCAGTGATCCTCGTGGCGCCCTTCGGGGCGGCCTTCCTGCTCCCAGAGCTGGTAAGCGCGGTCCCGGGTCTTGCCTTCTTTATGCTCGTCCTGGTCCATCGGATTGCCTCCTCGGGCAGTTGTCAAAGGGGGTGTAAGCGGCGCCTAACCCTTGTCGCGGTTGTTGTGGGTATGATGGCTGTCGCGCACCCCGCCCCCGCCTGAAACGTCGGACTGCCGCCCATTGGTCGGCTCCCCTGGCGCTGGACCGCGACCCTCAGTGGGGTCGGGAAGGTCCTCACGTTGGTGGCTGCTGCCGGGACCGCCATGGTGGCGATTGGCTTCCGGGATTTTCTGAGATGTAGACATGGCGCTCACCGATCGTGCTGCAGACCCTGATTGGTCGTGTTCTGCTTGATGTTGCCTTGGCGACCCTGCTGATCATAGTTGCGTTCGGCGCCATTGGCGGCGGCGTTGCTGGTATTTGGATCCAGGGTTGCCTCGCCGCCGGGGCCTTTGGTGCTCCGATTGGCGGGTGGCACGGGAGGCAGATGTTTGCTCATCGTTGATCTCCTTTTGCGTAGGGGAAAACGTGCAAGCCCCCAGCATGTTCCCCAATTGGTGCCGACAATAACGGGAGCTAAGCGGGAAGCTTGGCCGCCCGGCGCGCCTTGCGGCTGGCCAGCACGGTTTGCAGCGGCACCGGCGCCCAGCCCTGCGGATCGACGCCCACGTCGTATTGACGCGTGACCGGGCTTAGCCGTCCATGGGAGTGGCCATGCAGGTTGATGGACTTCTTGCCCTGCGCGTTCCAGGTGCGGAACGGATAGTGGCAAAGCACCAGCATATGGCCCTCCAGATGCAGTTCGGCATAATGTTGCACGCTGGCCCAGCCGTCGGCGGCCAAGGTGGCCGGCCCGTCATTATTGCCAATGATCAGGTGCTTGCGGCCGGGGAGCGCAGCTAGCAGGGCCGCAACGGTGGCGCTGTCGCCGCGGGAAAAATCGCCGAGATGCCAGACTTCATCCTCGGGGGAAACCGTCTGCGCCCAGGCGGCAACCAGCGCCGTGTCATGTTCGGCAACCGTGCTGAAGGGGCGCCGGTCGATGCGCAACACGCGCGGATCGCCAAAATGGCTGTCGCTAGTAAAGAAAATCATCCCGCCTCCCCGCCTGGCCGCGTCGAGCCTTGAGCCAAACACGCGTTAATAGGGTCGGGAAAGCGCGCCGCCACCATCGGCGAGCAGGGCGCGCCATTGCATGTGGTCCCCAAGAAAATTGGCGGGCGCAGCCTCGAACTCGACGATCACCCGCAACATCAGGCGATAGGCTTCATTGGACACGGCGAACACCAGCCGCAAGGGCCCCTGCTCGGGAATGAGTTCGGCGGCCACCTCCATGGCCGTGCGCAAGGCTTCCTCGCGCGCAGCCGGAAGGTCCTGCAACTCGACGCCGGTGTGATCGAGGCTGAGATCACCATTGGCCATCATGTCAAAGTAAAATCGGGGCATGCACTTAATTCCTGCTCGCACCAAGCAATGCTCAGCTCTCGCGATTGTTTCCGTCCGCTTCGATCACAATCTGGAACTCTGCTGCAGTTCTGCGCCTTTGTATCAATGGCAACAAAGGTCGGAGAGGTCCCATGCCCCGTTTTCAAACCTGCCCACCACATGCGGCACCCGCCGACGCGGTTGTGGTCAATATCTGGCATGCCCTGGGCCGGGTGGTTGGCGATGTGGGCTGCGCCCATTGCCCCAATGCAAGTGATTACATCGTCCCCGACTTCCCTCGACCGGTGCCGCTGGCGTTGGAACGCGCCGAGGAAGTTCGCGCCCATTGCGGGCTTGCCCGGGTGGTCATCGCCATTGATGATCCGAGCCTATGGAAAGCCGAATGGGGCGCATTGCTGCAAGCTGAAGGCGTTCATTGAACCCTGACGCTGTTTCGCCTGAATTCTTGACCTATTCGCCCTGATCTTGCCGGGTTAGGGCTATTGATTATGTCCGCAGCGGCTCCGTCGAGCCCCGGGGTCCTGATTCATGCAGCTCAAGCCGAACGCGTATAGGCTCAACGAAACCGTCAAGGGCGTTGAAACCATGACCCGCTTTGCCCTGGCCGTTTTGGCGCTGGCGTCGGGCGTTTACACCTATCTCGGGGTGCGCGGGCTACTGGATGGCTCGGCCACATTCGTGTTTTTCGCTGCCATCATTTATTCGGCCGCCGTCTCGGTCGCCATTTACGCCTTTTGGAGCTTTATGCTCCGTTTCGTGCCGCTGGTGACGTCGGGCGTGCAACGTGCGGGCCTGTTCGCCACCATGGCCGTGGGGTGCCTCATGATCATGGCCATGAGTTCATGGCTTAATGCCGCGGCATTGGCGGGCTCGGCGGCCACCGAGCAGCATATGGCGGTGACGCTCCAAGGCTATGCCGAGGACCTCGACCAGGCCCATGCCAATGCGCTGGCCGCCCAGTCGCTGCTGCCCGATGTGCAGCGCGCCGCGGAACGCTTTTCCGGGCTGGCCGCGGACGAGCGGGAGTCAGGCGCCCTGACCGGCACCACCGGCTCGGGCAGCGTCGTGCAATTGCTCACCCAGATGGGCACGCAGATGAACCAGTTGGCGGCCACCATCACCAGTTCGCGCGATGAAGTCGCCCTGCAGTTCGAACAAGGCTCGGCGCGCCTCGCCACCATGCGCGAGCTGGTATCAACGCCGGGCAGCATCGAGCCGCGACTGGATGGTTTCCAGGCCGAGGCCGTGCAACTGACCGCCGTGATCGCGGCGCTGCAGCAGACCGGCGTCGCCGCTTCGGTCAAGCGCGCTTCGGCCGATCTTTCCGCCGGCTTTATTGCTCCGGTCGCCGATGGGCAGATTGGCGACCTGGCCAATCGGCAGAACCAGGTGATGGAAACGGTGCGCACTTCGGTGGCGACCCAATCGGCGGCGCTGACCACCGCGGCCGACGAGATTCTGGCGACACCGGCCGTTGAGCAACGCCGCTTTGTGCCCCTGTCCAGCGCCGAAGCGGTGCTGCGCTATTGGCAGGACTTCATTCCTTCCTGGGCGGGCGCCATCTCCATCGATCTGTTGCCGGTGGTGCTGGTGTTGGTGCTGATGATCGTCAACGACGCCATGCGGCGGGAATCTGAATCTCTCGAAGAAGCGGAAAACATCACTGCCGCCGAAATGCTGCGCGCCATGGCGCTGTATCGCCAGATGGAAGCGGCGGGCGTGGTTGTTCCTCAGGCACCACCGGCGGAGCGGACCGAGCCCGAGACTGTGCCCGAAGCACCGATGGAGCCATTGGCGCCCGCTGCGGCCAGCCACACCGATCCAGCCGACGGGGCGGATGCGACAGTGACGCCAATCGACAGCGCCCAGCGCAAGCGGGGCGACGGCCCCGCGCGCGTATGAGCACGAGCGTCGAAGCGTCCGAAGAGCCGCAGCGCGCCTCCTGGGGCCGGCGCCTGGTCCAGCGGGCCGCGGCGGTGGACGATGGCGCAGTGATGCGCACCGCGTTCTGGGCGCTGCTGCTGGGCACGGTTTCGGTGCTGTTCGTCGACTTTCGCGAATTGACGCAAAACCAGGCCGCGCCCCTGCCCGTGCCGACGCAGCCCATCCTGCCGCCCGCCCCCGCCACAAACCCCGAGGCATCGCCGGGCGCCGGCACCCGCCCGGCGATCACCACCAGCCCCGAAGTGCTGGAAGGGGCCCTCGTCATCGCGCTGCGGCCCGGGGGCGAGTTGAGCCTGACGGGAACGCTCGATGTCGGCTCGGCGGAGCGGTTTGCCGCCGAGATTGCCGAGCGGGGCGAATATGTGCAAACTGTGGTTCTCGACTCCCCTGGAGGATCGGTCGTGGATGCACTGGCGATTGGCAGTCTGATCCACCAAAGGGGCCTTGCCACCAAGGTCGCCGCGGGCTCGCTTTGCGCCTCCTCCTGCCCCATCATATTCGCCTCGGGCGCCGAGCGGATCGCCAGCCCCGAAGCGGCTATAGGCGTGCACCAGATCTATGCAGCGGCGCTGGGCGGCAATGCCCAGGACGCGCTTCGGGTCGCCGGCACCGCGATGAGCGACGCGCAAACCACCACCGCCCAGATCACCCGGCATCTGGAACAAACCGGGGTTGATCCCGCGCTGTGGCTGCATGCGCTCGAAACGCCACCGCAGCTTTTATACTATTTCACGCCCGAGGAGATGCTGGCCCTGAGGTTGGCTACTCGGCTCGATAACGAAGATTTGGCCGATGGAACCGGAGGAGAAACGGAGCCGTTACGTGCCAGATAAGCCGGGAACCGGCAACAAGGGGAGGCGAGCATGTCTACAAACCAAACATTGACACGTCATCGCGACATCCAGGTCTGGGTGACGGGGCGTCGCGGGCGGCCGGCGATCGCCCGGATACGCAATCCGGATGGCCAGCAACGGGCGCAGCTGCGCCTGAGCTTTGGCAGCCCGGTGAGCGACAAACGCGACCCGGCGGCCCTTGATGACGGGGTCAGCCCCTGTTCCTGGGCGGCGTGGCTGGCCGAGCTCGATCGCCAGCGCCTGGCGCTGCGCATCGACCCGGCTGCCGGCGCGTTCGAGCTGGTGGATCGCAACGCGCAGAACTGAGCCCTAGGAGCGCGGTTCAAGCCCAAGAGCGTCGGCGATCAGGCTATAGGAGCGCCGACGCAGTTCGTAGGAATGCATGGTCGTGGTGATCATCACCTCATCGGCCCCGGCCGCCTCGGCTTTCTGGCTGATGGCGGCCTTGACCGTTTCGGGCGACCCCACGATCCAAAGGCTCGACTGATGCTCGATCACCGCGCGCTGCTGGGCGGTGAGCGGATGGGCGATCGCCTGTTCGGGGGCAAACAAGCGGCGCTGTTCGCCCGAATGGAACAAGGCCCAGTTCACCTCCTGCGAGCTCGACAGGAACCGCGCTTCCTCGTCGGTTGGGGCGCAGATCACCGACAGGCATAGCAGCGTGCGCGGCGCGGGAAACGCTGCAGTCGGGGTGAAAGCTTCGCGATAAGCGGCAAAGGCAGGCGCGGCTGGCGTTTGGCTGAAATGAGCGGCAAAGGCATAGCCGATCCCCAGCTGACCGGCCGCCGTGGCGCTCGAGCCCGATGAGCCCAGGAGCCAAAGGGGCGGCAGGCTGATGCCGCCGGGCGCGACCGCGACGTGGGAGAAGGGATGCTCGGGCGGAAAGCCTTCTTCCTCGAAGGCCAGCATTTCGCTTAAATATTGCGCGAACTCTTCGCCGCCGCCGGTGCGCAGGGCGCGCATGGCATAGCCATCGCCGCCCGGGGCGCGGCCCAGGCCCAGATCGATGCGGCCGGGATGCAGGGCTTCAAGCGTGCGATAGGCCTCGACGATCCGCAGCGGCGCGTGATTGAGCAGCATCACCCCGCCCGACCCCACGCGGATGGATTTGGTGTGAGCGGCAGCGCTCCCAATCAGGATTTCGGGCACGGAGGACGCGATCGAGGGCATGCCATGATGCTCGGCATACCAAAGCCTGGTGTAACCCAGCTGGTCGCCCAGCTGCGCCAGCTTGATGGTCTCAGCCATGGCCTGCGGCGTGCTGGTGCCATCAGCGATGGGCGCGAGATCCTGGATGGAAAGGGCGAAGGGGGCGGTCATGGGCTTTGGGCTTTCGCAGCTAGTCTTTGCGTCCCCATATCGGTAAATTACGATGAAAGCGAGACAGCGTGGCGGCGTGAGGGGCTGCCGAGGCGTGGCGCGGGCAGCACAGAGCGGGGGTAATCGGGCGGCAGTGGTTGACTCGGTGAGGCTCTTGCCGGTTACTGGCGCCGATCAATACCTTCCGAGTGCGGCCATGACCAAATCCATTCCAGCTTGCCTCGTGGCGGCTTTGCTGCTCGGCACCGCCGCTCCCGCGGTGGCGCAGACCGATGTCGCCGCCCTGCCCTCGGCCGGCGTGCTGGACATTGTCGATGAAGTGCGGGTGGGTCTGGCGTTCCACGGCGTTTATTACACGCTGATCCCGCAGGATTTTGGCGATTGGGATTATAGCCGGCTCGAGGACGTGACCTTTGACGTGCTCTTCACTTCGCCCGATCTCGATGCCTTCCGCTGGATCGGCGCACCGCGCCCTGAAGTGGGCGCCACCATCAACCTCGAGGGCGAGGACAGCCTGGTGCATGCGGGCCTGACCTGGCAGGCCCATCTCTTTGATAGCCCGGTGTTCGTGGAAGGCACCTTTGGCGCGGCGATCCACAATGGTTATCTGGGCGATGAGGCGCCGGAGGGCCGGCGCAAGTTCGGTTGCCGGGTCAATTTCTATGAGCGCATCGGCGTCGGCGTCGACCTGACGGAAAACGCCACCGCCACCCTGGCCTATGAGCACTCCTCCAATGCCGAGCTGTGCGACTATAATGCAGGCATCTCCAACCTCTCGCTCAAATTCGGCTGGAAGTTCTAGTCGGTTAAGCTGCGCTTAGGCATAGTAAAGCAATGATGGAAAGGCCGGCGATCCCCGGCCTTTTTGTTTTGCGTAGGCCCGCCATGCTCCGTTTCTGCCTTCCCGTCCTTGCCCTGCTGGCCACCACTGCACCCGCCTGGGCGCAGGTGGATCTGCTGCCCGAAATCCGCGCCGGTGTTTTTGCGCGCGATGCTGGGGCTAACCTTTTAGATGGCGGACGCATCGAGGATGCCAATGTGGAGCTGCTGTTTGCACCCGATTGGGGTCAGCTGGGGCTTCTGGGCGAAATCCGGCCGCATATCGGGGCCACGCTCAATACGGCGGGGCATGAAAGCCTCGTTTATGCCGGCGCCAGCTGGACGGTACATGTGCCGGTGCTGCCGGTCTGGGGCGAAGCCAGCCTGGGGGCCGCGTTGCACAATGGCGAGTGGCTCGACGATGACGCGCCCCAGCGCTGGGGCTGCACCGCGCTGCTGCGCGCCTCCGCCAGCGTCGGGGTCAATGTGCTGCCCGGTGCGGCGGTAATGCTGACGGCCGAGCACCTGACCGATGGCGGCGCTTGTGGCGGCCCCGACGAGGGCGTCACCAATCTGGGCGTGCGCGCGGCACTGCGCTTCTAGGCTCAGGCGACCTGCCCGGCGGCCCAGCCCGAGGCCCAGGCCCATTGGAAGTTATAGCCCCCGAGCCAGCCGGTGACATCAACCACTTCGCCCACGAAATAAAGGCCGGGCACATCACGCGCAGCCATGGTCTTGGCGTCGAGATCGCGGGTGTCGATGCCGCCCAGCGTCACTTCGGCGGTGCGATAGCCTTCCGTGCCGACGGGCTTGAGCGTCCAGTCCGAGAGGATAGCGGCGGCCTGGTCGAGCTTCTTGTCGGAAAAGTCGCCGACGATCCCGGGCAGGTTGAGCTCATCACCGAGGAGCTGGGCGAGCTTTTTGGGCAGGAAATTGCCCAAGACGGTCTGTATCTGCAGCTTGGGCGTGGTTTGCCGCGCCTGGCGCAACAGTTCCCCCGGATTGCGCCCGGGCATCAGATCCACCCCGATCGGATCGCCCTCGCGCCAATAGCTCGAAATCTGCAGGATCGCCGGGCCGGAAAGGCCGCGATGGGTGAACAGCAGCGCTTCGGCGAACCGGGTTTTGCCGTGGCGCACTACGGCGTCCGTGGCGATACCGGCAAGCTCCTTAAGGCGCTCAAGCGCGCCGGTTTCAAAGGTCAGCGGCACCAGCGCAGGGCGGGTGTCGGTAACGCGCAGGCCGAACTGGCCCGCGAGCTGATAGCCAAAGCCGGTGGCGCCCATCTTGGGAATGGACTTACCGCCGGTGGCGACGATGAGGCTGTCGCAGGTGACCGAGCTGGTCGAGAGCTGCAGGGCAAAGCCATTGTCCTCTTTGCTCACCGCTTCGATCGCCGTTTCCAGCACTAAGGTCACGCCGGCCTGCCGCATTTCGCTCAGGAGCATGCTGTTGATCTGGGTGGCAGGACCGTCGCAGAACAGCTGGCCGAGAGTTTTCTCGTGATAAGTGATGCCATAGCCCTGGACCATGGCAATGAACATTTCGGGCGTATAGCGGCTCAGCGCCGAGAGGGCGAAGCGGGGATTGTTGCTCAAAAAGCGATCCCGGCCCTTGTCGGTCGTCGCGTGGATATTGGTGAAGTTGCAGCGCCCCCCGCCCGAGATGCGGATCTTTTCGCCAGCATATTTGGCATGATCCACCACCAGCACGGTGCGACCGCGCTTGCCCGCTTCAATGGCCGCCATCATGCCGGCAGCGCCGGCGCCCAGCACCACGACGTCGTAGTGGATCATGCTTTGTCCTTTTTGGTTGGGCGCAGTTACCGCGATAGCCCAAGCGGGCGCAAGGCTTGAGAGGGGCGACGCAGTGGCAATGGGCAACGGGCCGCAGGCGTCTGGCCCCGCCCTAGCAGCGGGGAAGCGCAGCAAAGGAAAGCCGCACAGCAGCCGTTGACTAAATCCTATTTGGGAGTATGACTTCGCCTGCTTTCCATTCAAGCAGTCAAACCATGCGCAGCATCAGCACATCAGTGACCTCATCCACCGCCCGGCTGTTCGCCGGCGGCGTTGCTGCGCTTATGACTAAAACCACCAAAACCGCCTGAAGCTTTTCCCCGGGTCGCGCTCCCGCCGGGGAGAGGCCGAAACCGGATGACCATGGTCCCACCGGGATCGTGCGGGGGCGGAAAATTGGTACAGGGACTGGAGTTCCATTCATGGGTTATCGCGTCGCAGTTGTAGGGGCCACGGGCAATGTGGGCCGCGAAGTTCTTGCCATCCTTGCCGAGCGCAAGTTTCCGGCCGACGAGGTGATCGCCTTGGCCTCATCGCGCTCCATCGGGCGCGAGCTGAGCTTTGGCGACAAGATCCTCAAGGCCAAGAACCTTGACGATTTCGACTTCACCGGCGTGGATTTTGCCATCATGTCGGCCGGCGGCGCCATTTCCAAGGAATGGGCGCAGCGCATTGCGGCCAAGGGCTGCATCGTCATCGATAATTCCAGCTACTGGCGCTACAACAGCGACGTGCCGCTGGTGGTGCCCGAAGTGAACGCCCATGTGCTGGACGCCTTCATGGCCAATCCGCGCCGCACCAACATCATCGCCAATCCCAATTGCTCGACCGCCCAATTGGTCGTGGCGCTCAAGCCCCTGCACGACTTTGCCAAGATCAAGCGCATCGTCGTGTCGACCTACCAGTCAGTCTCGGGCGCGGGCAAGGAAGGCGTTGACGAGCTCTGGAACCAAACCAAGGGCATTTTCGTCAATGACAGCCCCGGCCAGGGCAACAAGTTCCCCAAGCAGATCGCCTTCAACGTCATTCCCCAGATCGATGTGTTCATGGAAGACGGCTACACCAAGGAAGAATGGAAGGTGCTGGCCGAAACCAAGAAGATCCTCGATCCAAAGATCCGCGTAACCTGCACGGCCGTGCGCGTGCCGGTGTTTGTTGGCCATTCGGAAGCGGTCAATATCGAGTTCGAAAACCCCATCACCGCCGATGAAGCGCGCGACATCCTGCGCGAAGCGCCGGGCATTTCGGTGCTCGATAAGCGTGAGCCCGGCGGCTATGCCACGCCGGTGGAATGCGTGGGCGAATACGACACCTTCGTGTCCCGCATCCGCGAAGACGATACGGTGGAAAATGGCCTCGCCATGTGGGTTGTGTCCGACAATCTGCGCAAGGGCGCGGCGCTCAACACCATCCAGATCGCCGAAACCCTGATCGAGCGCGGCCTGATGGCCAAGAAGGCCGCCTAGCCTCAAGACTTTTCGCCGGCCCCTAGGCGGGGCCGGCATTGTTCACGCGGCCGACGGGGATCCGCCAAGCCCGCAGCCTGCAGGGTCCTCCATGTCTCCGCGCGATATTTTGCTCGCCCTTCTGGTTGTGACCGTCTGGGGCGTCAACTTCACCGTCATCAAGCTCAGCGTTGCCGAACTGCCGCCGGTGCTGGTCGCGGCGCTGCGGTTTTTCTTTGCTGCCGTGCCGGCCGTGTTCTTCGTGCGCCGGCCCGATGCACCCTGGCGCCTCGTGATCGCCTATGGACTGTTCATGGGCGTGGCGCTGTATGCACTGCTCAATCTCTCCATTTACCTCGGCATGCCCGCGAGCCTGGCGTCGCTCGTGCTCCAGGTGCAGGCGATGTTCACCATCCTTTTGGGCTTTGTGGTGTTGCGCGAGCGCCCACGGCCGCAGCAATTGCTGGGCGTGGCGGTGGCCTTTGGCGGCATTGCCCTGATCGGCAGCGTTGGGCTCGAAGGGGTCGGCTTTTTGCCCTTCGCCCTCATCATTGCGGCGGCCATGGCCTGGGGCGTCGCCAATATCGTGTCCAAGAAAGCCGGCAATATCGATATGCTGAGCTTCACCGTCTGGGGGAACCTGGTGGCGCCCCTGCCCCTGCTCTTGTTGTCGGTGGCGCTTGATGGCCCGGGCGTGGTCGCCCATGCACTGACGCACCCCACCTGGCAGGTCGCGGCGATGGTGGCGTTCCTCGCCTATCCCAATACGCTGTTCGGTTTTGCGGTGTGGAGCAATCTGCTCAAGCGCTATCCCACCGCGAGCGTGGCGCCCTTCACCCTGCTCGTGCCCGTGGCGGGAATCGCCTCGGGCGTCGTGTTTCTTGGGGAAACTATCGGGCCGGTGGAGATCGCCGGGGGCGCGCTGATCCTCGTCGGCCTTGGCTTGGCGGTGATCCGCCGGCGCGAACCGGCGGCTTGCGCCGCGATCAGAGCTCCGGGCGGATAAAGTCGCCGGTTTCGCTGTCCATCACCCAGAGCTCGCCGGTTGAAATATCGAACCAGGCGCCATGTACCGCCAGCTTGCCCGCGCTTTCGAGCTCGGCCACATAGGGGAAGGTGCGCAGATTATTGATGGAGTTGCGGATGGAAATCCGCTCCAGCGCCGTTTGCCGCTCGGCCGAGGTCAGGAGCTTGTTGGCGCCCAGCTGGTTAGGCAACTCGCCCAGCATGCCGATCCACTTGCCGATGAAGTCGCCATGATCGAGCGGCTCGGCCGTGGGATCGAGCGCGGCGCGAATGCCCCCGCAGCGGCCATGGCCCATAATGACGATATTGCTGATCCCAAGCGCCTTGACGGCAAACTCGATGCCCGCCGATGTGCCGTGCTGGCCGCCATCGGGCTGGTAGGTGGGGACGAGATTGGCGACATTGCGCAGGACGAACAATTCGCCCGGCCCCGCGTCAAAGATCATCTCGGGCGCAGCGCGGCTGTCGCAGCAGGCGATGATCATGGTGGTGGGATTTTGCCCAAAAGCGGCAAGGTCGCGAATCCGATCGCGCTCCCGGGAATAGCGCCCCGCCATAAAATTGGCGTGACCCTTCAAAAGGTGTTCAGGAAAGCGGTGCATGGGCACTCAATTAGCTGTAAGAGCCAAAGAGATCAACTCCAGCGCAACAGCGCCAGCGCATCGGTGGCATGCATGATTATCTACCGGTTTTTGTCGGGTGAGGACGACGCGAGTTTTTGTCACAAGGTCACCAAGGCGCTTTCGGAAGGCTGGAGCCTGCATGGCTCGCCCACCTACGCCTATGACGCTTTCTCCAAAAAGATGCGCTGCGGGCAGGCGGTGACTAGGGTCGCCCCGGACCAGCCCTATGATCCCGACAAGAAGCTGGTGGACTACTAGCGCCGCTTAAGCGCCAGCCATTGCAGCATCATGATGGTCTTGCCATCGATGATCTCGCCCCGATCGATCATGGCGAGCGCTTCCGCGAGCGGCAGCTCGAGCACTTCGATATCCTCGCCCTCATCGGCGAGCCCCCCGCCCGCGGCGGCCGAGCCGGCGTGGTAAAGCCCGAGATAGCAGCTGACTTTTTCCTGCACCGAGCCCGGGCTCATATAGGCGTCGAACATATGCTCGACCCCGAAGGGCTGGTAGCCCGTTTCTTCCAGCGCCTCGCGCATCACCGCGGTTCGGGGCGGATCGTTGTCGACGAGCCCGGCACAAACCTCCACGAGGAAGGCCGGATCGCCGGCGGCAAACACGGGATAGCGGAACTGGCGGATGAGGATGACCGTCCGCGCATCCGGTTCGAACAGGAGAATGGCCGCGCCGTGACCATGGTCATAACATTCGCGCACCTGATGCTGCCAGGAACCATCGCTGCGCTGATACTCGAAACTGGCCTTGGTGAGCGTGCCCCAGTTATTGGCCAGGGTTTCAACAGTAACGTCCTTGATCCGCTTGCTCACGCCGGCCCCTTTGATTCTGTCCCGGCGTTCTAGCCCATGGCCCTGGGCACCGCAAACCGGCCGGGATTGACGGAGGGGGCAACATTGGTCAATTGCGGCGAAAGTTTATCCCCGCAAGACGTTTTCGGGCTTTGACCTTGCGACAGCTCGACGCTAGAAGTCTTGAACTATTCCAAACTGCAGCGGCTCTGCCGCGCCAGCGAGGCTGCATTGCCGGTTAGACCCCGTCCGATCTCCCCCCATCTGCAAATCTATCGCTGGACCATCACGATGACGATGTCGATCGTTCATCGTGCGACCGGCATTGCCAATTATGCGGGCTCTTCCCTGCTGGTGCTGTGGCTGGCGGCCGCCGCTTGGGGCGAAGAGCCCCTCAATGTCGTCAACGCCATTTATGGCTCGTGGGTCGGGCAGTTGGTGCTGTTTGGCTATACCTGGTCGTTGATCCACCACATGCTGGGCGGTTTGCGCCATTATGTGTGGGACCTGATCTATGGCCATGAGGCCGGCCAGCGCGAGGCGCTGAGCTGGGCCAATCTCGTGGCCTCGGTTGTCCTCACCCTCGTTGTCTGGACCATTTTCGTGTGGGTTGGCCGCTGATGCGCGAACAGATCATTTCCAAGGCCACTATCGCCAATCCCAAAAGCAAATATGGGGATGCGCGCTCCTCGACGAGCCACTTCATCCTGCAGCGCCTCTCAGGCGTCAGCAATATCGTGTTCCTGGGCTTTTTGATCTTCATCGTGGTGCGCCTGGCCGGCCAGGATCGCGCCGAGATGGTCGAGGTGATCGGCAATGCCTGGATTGGCCTGCCCTTTGCCGTGCTGCTCGTCATCGTGACGCTGCACATGCACAATGGCATGCGCGACATCCTCGAAGACTATTTCGCCGGCCGCACCTATAGCCTTTACATGATGCTCAACACCATGTGGACGCTGGCGATTGCCGTGATCGGCGTCTTCTCCATTCTCAAGCTTGTATTCTGGGGTTAGTGGCTGATGGCTTCCACCTATGAGATCATCGACCACGAATTCGACGTGGTGGTGGTAGGGGCCGGTGGCGCCGGCCTCCGCGCGACCCTGGGCATGGCCGAACAGGGCTTCAACACCGCTTGCATCACCAAGGTCTTCCCCACCCGCAGCCACACCGTGGCCGCGCAGGGCGGCATCGCCGCTTCGCTCTCCAATATGGGCCCCGATAGCTGGCAGTGGCACATGTACGACACCGTCAAGGGGTCGGACTGGCTGGGCGACAATGACGCCATGGAATATCTGGCGCGCGAAGCACCCGCGGCGATCTATGAGCTCGAGCATTATGGCGTGCCGTTTTCACGCACCGAGGCCGGCAAGATCTACCAGCGCCCCTTTGGCGGGCACATGACCGAATATGGCGAAGGCCCGCCGGTGCAGCGCACCTGCGCCGCCGCCGACCGCACCGGCCACGCCATTCTCCATACGCTCTATGGCCAGTCGCTGCGCAACGACGCGCAGTTCTTCATCGAGTATTTCGCGCTCGACCTGATCATGGGCGAGGATGGCTCGTGCCAGGGCGTGATGGCCTGGAAGCTCGATGATGGCACCATGCACCGCTTCCGCGCCAAGCTCGTCGTCTTGGCGACGGGTGGCTATGGTCGCTCCTATTTCTCGGCGACATCAGCCCATACCTGTACCGGCGACGGCAATGGCATGGTGGCACGCGCCGGCCTGCCGCTCCAGGACATGGAATTCGTGCAGTTCCACCCGACCGGCATCTATGGCGCGGGCGTGCTGATCACCGAAGGCGCGCGCGGCGAAGGCGGCTATCTCACCAATTCGGAAGGCGAGCGCTTCATGGAGCGCTATGCCCCCAATGCCAAGGATCTCGCCTCGCGCGACGTCGTGAGCCGCTGCATGACGCTCGAGATCCGTGAAGGGCGGGGCGTGGGCCCCAAGAAGGACCACATTTTCCTTCATCTCGATCACCTCGACCCCAAGGTGCTCCATGAGCGTCTGCCGGGCATCACCGAGTCAGCAAAGATCTTTGCCGGCGTCGATCTGACGCGCGAGCCGATCCCGGTGCTGCCGACCGTGCACTACAATATGGGCGGCATTCCCGCGAACTATCATGGCGAAGTGCTCAACCCGACCGAAAGCGATCCCGATCGCGTCGTCCCCGGCCTGATGGCCGTGGGCGAAGCGGCCTGCGCTTCGGTGCATGGCGCCAACCGGCTCGGCTCCAATTCGCTGACCGACCTCGTGGTGTTCGGCCGTGCCGCCGCGCTGCGCGCCGGCAAGGTGCTCGATCGCACCGCACCCGTCCCGGCGATCAACAAGAGCCAGGACGACAAGATCATGGCGCGCTTTGATCGGTTGCGGAACGCCAATGGCGGCCAGCCGACCGCCGATCTGCGCGAAGCCATGCAGCGCACCATGCAGGAAGACGCCGCCGTGTTCCGCACCGGCGAAACCCTGCAATCGGGCGTGCAGCGCATGAGCGCCATCTACAACCAGATGGCCGATGTGCGCGTGTCGGATCGCTCGCTGATCTGGAATTCGGATCTGGTGGAAACGCTCGAGCTGGAAAACCTGATGGCCAATGCCATGGTCACCGTCGTGTCGGCCGAAGCGCGGCACGAATCGCGCGGCGCCCATGCCCGCGAGGATTTCCCGTCGCGCGACGACGTCAACTGGCGCAAGCACACGCTGAGCTGGATCGACACCGATACCGGCGCCGTGCGGCTGGGCTATCGACCCGTCCATGTGGACCCGCTGACCGATGGCATTGATTTGAAGAAGATCGCGCCCAAGGCCCGCGTATACTAGGCGGGCGACGGGTAGCCTCGTGCAGCATATTGGATCGAGACCAAGCTCAGTGCCGCCGCAGCGGCGCTTAAGAGAGGAATACGCATCATGGCCGAGCTGACGCTCCGAAAGGCCGATCGCCCGCTCAAGGGCAAGACCTGGCCCAAGCCGCAGAGCGCCAAGCGCCTGCGGGAATACCAGATCTATCGCTATGATCCCGATCTGGGCGACAATCCGCGCATCGACACCTATTTCGTCGATCTCGATGATTGCGGCCCAATGGTGCTCGATGGGCTGCTCTATATCAAGAACAAGGTCGATCCCACCCTGACCCTGCGCCGCTCCTGCCGCGAAGGCATCTGCGGGTCGTGCTCGATGAACATCAACGGGCTCAATACGCTGGCCTGCACCAAGGGCATGGATGACTCGGCCGGGCCCATCAAGGTTTACCCCCTGCCCCATATGCCGGTGGTCAAGGACCTGGTACCGGACCTATCCAATTTTTATGCGCAGCACCGCGCCATCGAGCCGTGGCTCAAGACCACTTCGCCAACTCCGACCAAGGAATGGACGCAGTCGGTTCCCGAACGCGCCAAGCTCGACGGGCTCTATGAGTGCATCCTTTGCGCCTGCTGCTCGACCTCGTGCCCAAGCTACTGGTGGAACGGGGAAAAGTATCTGGGACCGGCGGCGCTGCTGCAGGCCTATCGCTGGCTCATCGACTCGCGCGACGAAACCACCCAGGAGCGGCTCGACGACCTCGAGGATCCGTTCAAGCTGTATCGCTGCCACACCATCATGAACTGCGCCAAGGTCTGCCCCAAGGGGCTGAACCCGGCCAAGGCCATTGCCGAAATCAAGAAGATGATGGTCGAGCGCCGCGCGGCGTGACGCATGGCACTGGAATGAGAAAACGGCGGGTCATGGACCCGCCGTTTTGCATTTGAAAGAACCTAGTTCGGCTCCACCAGCGCCACGGAGCCGGCTTCAAAGGCGGCCTTGCAATCGACGCTGTCATGCATGGCATGTTCTTCGAACCGGTTCAGCGCCGCCCCCGGCCCTTCAAAGCGCGGATCGTCGCATTCGTCGTCATTGGCGTATTCGGACGTGTTGTCGCCAAAATCGATGCCATCGGTGGGATAGGGTGCTCCGGCCTGGTAACTCGGCTGGTACACGGCGCGGATGGAAACCTTGCCCTCCCCTTCCAGCGTCCGGCAATCGGTGGCATCGGCCTGGATATCCTCAGGCAGCAGCTTCTTGCTCGTGCCTTCGCCGCGGAAGCGCGGATCATCGCATTCCCGGTCATTGGCCCAGCGGCTGGTATCGCTGCCATAATCGAACTGGGCGACGGGCGGGGGCGCATTGGGATCGCGCAGGGTGATGGTGCCGGCCTCAAAGGCGGCACGGCAATCGGCCGCGTCATGCATGCGGTCGACCTCGAGCAATTCGTCCGCGACACCGGCACCCTCAAAGCGCGGATCATCGCATTCGTGGTCATTGGCCCATTGGCTGGTGTTATCGCCAAAATCGGGCGCCGCGGGTGGATTGGCCGCATTCCCCTGCCGCAAGGTGATCCGCCCCGCTTCAAATGCCGTACGACAATCGGTGGCGTCATGCAGCCGGTCAGCCTCGAGCAGTTCGACGGCTACGCCTTGGCCCTCGAAACGCGGATCATCGCACTCGCCATCATTGGCCCATTCGCCGGCATCGTCGCCCCAGTCGACGGCGCCGGTATCAGCGGCGGTGCCGGCGGTGGGCGCGGGCTCAAGGGAATTGGAGAGCTTGTCGCCAAAGGCCGATCCGAGCGTGCTGCCCATCAGCACCAGGACGCAGGCGATGGCCGGCAATGGCTTGTTGATCGCTTTCACTGATCTCTCCTTTGTGCTCGCGGCAACTTAGCGCGAGTTGAGCCCGGCGCACAGCATGCGCGCGGCCGATAAACGGGCTAGCGACAGGCCGATCACCCGCGTGGATGGGCCTTGCGATAGCTTTCCAGCAGTCGATCGGTATCGACTGCCGTATAGATCTGGGTGGTTGAAAGCGAGGCATGCCCCAGCAGCTCCTGGATGGCGCGCAGATCCCCGCCCCGGCTGAGGAGATGGGTGGCAAAGGAATGGCGCAGCGCATGAGGCGTTGCCGATTGCGGCAAGCCAAGAGCGCCGCGCAATTGTTCCACCCGCAGTTGGATCAAACGGGGTGACAGCACGCCGCCTTTGACGCCGCGGAACAGCTGATCCTCGGGCCAGAGCTTGAACGGGCAAAGTTCGCGATAAAGCGCGATGGCTTTGTGCACCGGCCCAATCAGCGGCACCATGCGTGCCTTGCCGCCCTTGCCGGTGACGCGCAGCGCTTCCCCTTCGAGGTCGCCGGACTTGATCGCCAGCGCCTCCGAGATGCGCAGGCCCGCGCCATAGCAAAGCGAGAGCACTGCCATGTCGCGTGCCGCGACCCATGGTCGCTCTTCCATTTGCCCGGTGGTGGCAATGGCATCGCGCGCTTCGGGCACGGTCAGCGCCTTGGGCAGGCCCCGCGGCTGCTTGGGCGTGCGAATGACGTTAAGCGCTTCGGTGGCGAGCACGCCTTCACGCTCAAGGAAGCGAAAAAAGGATTTGAGGGCCGAGAGCACCCGGGCGAGCGAGCGCGAGCCTAGGCTTTCCGATCGGCGCTGCGCCATGAAGGCGCGGATATCGGCGGCCCGCAACTCCTTGAGGGTGAGGAGGGTCACCGGACCGCCGGTGTGACCGGCCAGAAAACTCAGGAACTGATCGAGATCGCGGCCATAGGCCTCGAGCGTGTTTTCGGCGAGCCGCCGCACCGCGCCAAGCTCGCGCTGCCAGAGCGAGAGCTGCAGGCGCACAAATTCGTCGGTAGCAAAAGCGGTGTCGGTCATGGCTTCAAGCTAGCCTGCGGGCGTTAGCAAAGGGTAGCGGCTTTGGCAGAATCACTTGCGCTTCCTATGTAGCGGATGCGAACAGAACAAGCACAAATGACCGAGCATCCAGATATCGTAGCGGTGATGGTGGGGGTAGCCGTTGAGGGCCCCTATTCCTATAGCGTGCCGCAAGGCATGCGGGTTGAACGCGGCTCGATCGTGGCGGTGCCGCTGGGCCCGCGCCTGACGCTGGGCGTCGTTTGGGGTCCGCCCAAGGATACGATCGCCCATAATCGGCTGCGCGCGATTGCCCAAAGCTATGACGTGCCCCCGCTGTCGGAAGAACTGCTCAAGCTCGTCGATTGGGTGGCGCGCTATACGCTGGCGCCGCCGGGACAGGTGCTGCGGGCGGTCCTGCGCTCGAGCGAAGCGCTCGATCCGCCCCGCCCGGTGATCGCTTATCGCCGAACCGGCTATGAGCCGGAAAAACTGACCGCGGCCCGGCTGCGCGTGCTCGATACGCTGACCGACGACATGCCCCTGCCCCGGGCCGCCCTGCTGGGTGCAGCCGGGGTGTCGCAATCGGTGCTGGATGGGCTCGAACGCGCCGGTGCCCTGGAAAAGCTCGAAATTGCGCCGCCGCCCGTGGCCTTGCCACCTAATCCGGATGAGGGCGTAGCGCGCCTCAACCCCGAGCAGCAAGCCGCACTCGAGCAGGTGACCGCGCTTGATCCCCATGAGTTCGGCGTGGCGCTGCTTGATGGCGTCACCGGCGGTGGCAAGACGGAAGTGTTTTTCGAGGCGGTGGCCGATACGCTGCGCGTGGGCCGGCAGGCACTGATCCTCTTGCCCGAAATCGCGCTGACCCACACCTTCCTTGATCGCTTCACCAAGCGCTTTGGCACCCGTCCGGCCGAGTGGCATTCGGAAATGACGCCGCTGCAGCGCGCCCGGGTCTGGCGCGGCGTGCTCGATGGCACGGTGCGTGCCGTGGTGGGGGCGCGCTCGGCCCTCTTCCTGCCGTTCCGGGAACTCGGCATGCTGGTGCTCGATGAAGAACATGACGGCGCCTACAAACAATCGGACGGCGTCAACTACCATGCGCGCGACATGGCCATTGTGCGCGCCCGCTTCGCCAAGGCGCGGGTGATCCTGTCTTCGGCCACGCCATCGGTGGAAACGCGCAACAACGCCAATGCCGGCCGCTATGCCCATGTGCTGCTGACGGCCCGCTATGCCGCGGCGAGCCTGCCCAATATCACCGCCATCGACATGCGCCTCGACGGGCCCGAAAAAGGGCAGTGGATCGCCCCGACCCTCGCGCGTGAAGTGTTTGCCGCGCTCGATCGGGGCGAACAGGCGCTGTTGTTCCTCAACCGGCGCGGCTATGCGCCGCTGACCCTTTGCCGCTCCTGCGGGCACCAATATCAATGCCCCGATTGCTCGGCCTGGCTGGTGGAACACCGGTTCCGCGGCGTGTTGATGTGCCACCATTGCGGCCATGAGATTCGGGCGCCAAAAAACTGTGCCGCCTGCGGCGATGTCGATGCCCTGGTGCCGGTGGGGCCGGGCATCGAACGCATTGCCGAGGAAGCCGCCGCCCGCTTTCCCGATGCGCGCCGGGTGATCCTCTCGTCGGACATGGGCACCAATGCCCAGTTGCGCGAGCGGTTCAGCGAGATCACCCGCGGCGAATATGACCTCATCATCGGCACCCAGCTGGTGTCCAAGGGGCATCACTTCCCCAAACTATCGGTGGTGGGGGTGCTCGATGCCGATCTGGGCCTTGCCCATGGTGATCCGCGCGCGGCCGAGCGCACCTTCCAGATTCTGACGCAGGTAGCGGGCCGCGCCGGACGGGCCTCGCAAATCGGCAAGGCGTTCCTTCAGACCTACCACCCCGATCATGCGGTGATGCGCGCTATGGTGACGGGCGACCGCGAGGCCTTTTATGCTCATGAACTGGCGGCGCGCGAAGCGGGCATCCTGCCCCCGTTCGGGCGGCTGGCGGCCCTGATCGTTTCAGCCAACGAGCATGACATTGCGATGAACTTCGCCAAGCGCCTGCTCTCGGCTGCCCCCATGACCGAGCGTGTGCGCTTGTTCGGGCCGGCCGATGCGCCGGTCGCCATGGTGCGCGGCCGCCACCGGGTGCGGCTGCTGGTGCAAAGCAGCAAGGAGTTCGACCTCTCGGGCTATGTGCGATTCTGGCTGCAAGGCGCCGAACGCCCGACCGGCAATCTGCGGGTACAGGTGGATATCGACCCCGTTAGCTTCATGTAGCCGTCACCATGATAAGCAAGGCAAAGAGCCGCGACCAAGCGACACACTGATGGAATTGCCATACCTGCGACACTTTCGCCGTCGTGGAATCCCCAGGGGGAGCCTTGCAAGGCGCGCGCCGCTTATGTTAGAGCGGGCCTGACTTCCAGGGAGCAGGCAGATTGCTCCTTTTTCAAGCAAGAACAAGCCTTGGCACCGTCCGGCTTTCCCCATCGGGACAGGCGGCGGAGCGAACGGGTAAACCAAGAGGGTGATGCGGCATTGGCAGCGCAGAGTGGAGTGCTTACCCAGATCGCCCGGCCATACGCGTCGGCTTTGTTTGATCTGGCGCAGAGCGAGAACCAGCTCGCTTCAGTCGAGACAGGACTGTCCGACGTTTCCCGGCTGATGAACGAAAGCGAGGACTTTTCCCGCTTCCTGCGTTCCCCCGTGATCACTGCAGAAGCCAAGTCAGTCGCGCTCGATGCCCTGCTGACCCGGGCCACGGTCAATCCGCTGGTCGCCAACTTCCTGCGGCTGGTCGCCAAGAATGGCCGCTTGTTCGCGTTGGACGGCATCATCACCATCTTCCGGGAACTGGCCGCCGCTGCACGCGGGGAAGTCACCGCGGATGTGGTTTCGGCAACCCCGCTCAGCTATGAGCAGGCCAATGCCCTGAGCGAGACGTTGCGCGCCCGGATCGGCAAGACCGTCACGCTCCATCAATCGGTCGATCCCTCGTTGATCGGCGGCCTTCAGGTGAAGGTCGGATCGCAGATGATCGATTCTTCGCTCAAGACAAAATTGACCGCGATGAAGATCGCCATGAAAGAGGTCGGGTAAATGGACATCAAAGCCGCGGAAATTTCTGCGATCCTCAAGGACCAGATCAAGAATTTCGGCCAGGAAGCCCAGGTTTCCGAAGTCGGGCAGGTGCTTTCCGTCGGTGACGGTATTGCCCGTGTTTACGGCCTCGACAAGGTGCAGGCCGGTGAGCTCGTCGAGTTCCCGGGCGGCATCAAGGGCATGGCGCTCAACCTCGAAGCTGACAATGTCGGCGTCGTGATCTTCGGCAACGACCGCTCGATCAAGGAAGGCGACGTCGTCAAGCGTACCGGCGCCATCGTGGACACCCCCGTAGGCAAGGGCCTGCTGGGTCGCGTTGTCGACGGCCTGGGCAATCCGATCGACGGCAAGGGCCCGATCGAATACACCGAGCGCCGCCGCGTCGACGTCAAGGCTCCCGGCATCCTGCCGCGCAAGTCGGTGCATGAGCCGATGTCGACTGGCCTCAAGGCCATCGACGCGCTGATCCCCGTTGGCCGTGGCCAGCGCGAGCTGATCATTGGCGACCGCCAGACCGGCAAGTCCGCCATCATCCTCGACACCTTCCTCAACCAGAAGCCCGCGCACGATGCCGGCGCTTCCGAGAGCGAGAAGCTGTACTGCATCTATGTCGCCGTGGGCCAGAAGCGCTCCACCGTGGCCCAGTTCGTGCGCCAGCTCGAAGAATCGGGCGCCCTGCCCTATTCCATCGTGATCGCCGCAACCGCTTCCGATCCCGCGCCGCTCCAGTATATCGCGCCCTTCACCGGTTGCGCGATCGGCGAGTTCTTCCGCGACAATGGCATGCATGCCGTGATCGCCTATGACGATCTGACCAAGCAGGCCGTTGCCTACCGCCAGATGTCGCTGCTGCTGCGTCGTCCGCCCGGGCGCGAAGCTTACCCCGGCGACGTGTTCTACCTGCATAGCCGCCTGCTCGAGCGCGCCGCCAAGATGAACGAATCGCATGGTTCGGGCTCGCTGACGGCACTGCCCGTGATCGAAACCCAGGCCAACGACGTGTCGGCCTATATCCCGACCAACGTGATCTCGATCACCGACGGCCAGATCTTCCTTGAGACCAATTTGTTCTTCCAGGGTATCCGCCCAGCCGTGAACGTTGGTCTGTCGGTGAGCCGCGTGGGCGGTTCGGCCCAGATCAAGGCGATGAAGCAAGTTGCCGGCTCGCTCAAGGGTGAGCTGTCGCAGTACCGCGAAATGGCCGCTTTCGCCCAGTTCGGTTCGGACCTCGATGCCTCGACCCAGCGTTTGCTGAACCGCGGAGCGCGCCTGACCGAGCTGCTCAAGCAGCCCCAGTTCAGCCCGCTCAAGACCGAAGAGCAGGTGGCGGTGATCTTTGCCGGCGCCAATGGCTATCTCGACTCCATCCCCGTTTCCAAGGTCGGCCATTTCGAGCAGACCGTGCTTGGCGCCATGCGCGGCAAGTATTCGGGGATCCTCTCGACCATCGCGTCCGAAAAGCAGCTGAGCGACGACACCCGCGCCAAGCTCAAGTCGGCACTCGATGACATCAAGAAGACCTACGCGGCCTAAAGCCTGCAAGGAGTTGACCGGCCCATGCCGTCGTTAAAGGACCTCAAGAACCGGATCGACTCGGTCAAATCGACCCAGAAGATCACCAAGGCCATGCAGATGGTGGCGGCGGCCAAGTTGCGCCGCGCCCAGGACGCCGCCGAAGCCGCCCGTCCCTATGCCGAGCGCATGGGCCGGGTGCTGGCGAGCCTTGGCGCGGTCTACGAAGGCCAGACCAATGCCCCGCCGCTGCTGGCAGGCACTGGCCGGGACCAGACCCATCTGCTGATCGTGGCCACAGGCGAACGTGGCCTCGCTGGCGGGTTCAACTCTTCCATCGCCCGTCTTGCCCGCGACCATGCCAACCGGCTGCTGAGTGAAGGCAAGACCGTCAAGATCCTCACCGTGGGCCGCAAGGGCCACGACATCCTGCGCCGCCAGTTCCCTGACCACATCATCGATACGGTCAGCTTCCGCGAGGTCAAGCAGGTCGGGTTCGCCCAGGCCAACCAGATCGCGCAGAACGTGCTGGCGCTGTTTGCCGCCGGCGAGTTTGACGTGGCAACGCTGTTTTATGCCAAGTTCGGTTCGGTGGTCAGCCAGGTGCCGACCGCAACCCAGATCATTCCTGCCCGGCTTGAAACCGTGGCGGGCGCCGAAGGCCAGCTGGCCGCTCCCGGCGTGATCTATGAATACGAGCCCAATGAAGAGGCGATTGTCGAGGACCTGCTGCCGCGCAATATCTCGGTGCAGATCTTCCGTGCACTGCTGGAAAACGGTGCCTCGTTCTACGGCGCCCAGATGAGCGCCATGGACAATGCCACCCGCAATGCCGGTGAAATGATCAACGCCCTGCAGCTGAGCTACAACCGCCAGCGACAGGCGCAAATCACCAAAGAACTCATCGAAATCATTTCGGGCGCGGAAGCGCTCTAACCTTCAAGCGAGGACGAACAAATGGCAGACACCAAGGTCGGTCGCGTATCGCAAATCATCGGTGCCGTTGTTGACGTCACGTTCGATGAGCATCTGCCCGCCATCCTGAATTCCCTGGAAACCACCAATAACGGCGCACGCCTGGTGCTCGAAGTTGCCCAGCATCTGGGCGAGAACACCGTGCGCACCATTGCCATGGACACCACCGAAGGCCTCGTGCGCGGCGCCCAGGTGATCGACACCGGCAGCGCAATCTCGGTTCCCGTTGGCGAAGCCACCCTTGGCCGCATCATGAACGTGATCGGCGAGCCCATCGATGAAGCCGGCCCGATCGGCGAAGTCGAGCGTCGCGGCATCCACCAGGAAGCCCCGAGCTTTGCCGAGCAGAGCCCGGAGTCGCAGGTGCTGGTCACCGGCATCAAGGTCGTGGACCTGCTCGCTCCTTACGCTCGCGGCGGCAAGATCGGCCTGATGGGCGGCGCCGGCGTTGGCAAGACCGTGTTGATCCAGGAGTTGATCAACAACGTCGCCAAGGCGCACGGTGGTTATTCGGTGTTTGCGGGCGTCGGTGAACGCACCCGCGAAGGCAACGACCTTTACCACGAAATGATCGAATCGGGCGTCAACAAGGACCCGCACGAGAACGGTGGCACCGCTGCCGGCTCTAAGTGCGCCCTCGTGTTCGGCCAGATGAACGAGCCCCCAGGTGCGCGTGCCCGCGTGGCGCTGACCGGCCTCACCGTCGCCGAGAACTTCCGCGACCAGGGTCAGGACGTGCTGTTCTTCGTGGACAACATCTTCCGCTTCACCCAGGCTGGCTCGGAAATGTCGGCTCTCTTGGGCCGCATTCCTTCGGCCGTGGGTTACCAGCCGACGCTGGCGACCGATATGGGTGCCATGCAGGAGCGCATCACCACCACCAACAAGGGCTCGATCACCTCGGTGCAGGCCGTGTATGTGCCCGCCGACGACTTGACCGATCCGGCACCCGCGACCTCGTTTGCCCACTTCGACGCCGTGACCGTGCTGAACCGCGCGATCTCGGAAAAGGGTATCTACCCGGCCGTGGATCCGCTGGCATCCAACTCGCGCATCCTTGACCCCAATGTGGTTGGTGACGAGCACTACCAGACCGCCCGCCGCGTGCAGGAAATCCTGCAGAAGTACAAGGCGCTGCAGGACATCATCGCCATCCTTGGCATGGACGAGCTTTCCGAAGAGGACAAGCTTACCGTCGCGCGCGCCCGCAAGATCGAGCGCTTCATGAGCCAGCCTTTCGACGTGGCCGAAGTGTTCACCGGCTCGCCTGGCGTGTTCGTGCAACTCGAAGACACCATCAAGGGCTTCAAGGGCCTGGTGAACGGCGAATACGACCACCTGCCCGAAGCCGCCTTCTACATGGTCGGCACCATCGAAATGGCAGTGGCCAAGGCCCAGAAGCTGGCTGCTCAGGCGGCCTAAAGCTAAACGGTCCGGGCGCCCTGCCCGGACCATTCTTTCTCCTCCTGCCCGACCAGTCGGGCGCGGACCGCCCAAAGGATTGCCGGCATGGCTGAAGGCCTCAAGCTCGAGATCGTTTCGCCCGAACGCCTGGTGCTGTCGCAGCAAGCGACCGCCGTTTCTGTTCCCGGGACCGAAGGCTATTTCACGGTAATGGCGGGCCATGCCCCGTTCATGACTACCCTGCGCACCGGCTTCATCACCGTCACCGGTGACGCGGGCGCCCAGGCCGTGTTTTTCGTACGCGGCGGCTTTGCCGATGTGTCACCCGAAGGGCTGACCATCCTTGCCGAAGAATCGGTGCCGTTTGCCGAACTGGGCCAGGAAGACCTGCAGGCCCGCATCCGCACCGCCGAGCAGACCCTGGCTGCCGCCAACACTCCCGAGGAGCGCAGCTTCGCCCAGGAAGTGGTCAGCGGTTTGCTGAACCTGGCGCAGGAAGCGTCCTATCTCAACGGCGCCCACGCCAACTAAACCAAAGCCCGGCACTGCCGGGCTTTTTAGTTCCTGAGATCCGTTTTCGCTTCAGCCGGCCAAGGCCGCAGCAACAAGCGCCTTGGCGTGCAGTTCGGTCGTGTCATAGACCGGCAAGGGGCTGGTGCTGTCATCGATCAGCATGTTGATCTCGGTGCAGCCCAGGATCACCGCATCGGCGCCGCGCGCCGCCAAGAGCTCGATGGCCGAGACGTAAACACGGCGCGATTCCTCGCGCACGATACCCCGGCACAGCTCTTCATAGATAATGCCGTGCAGATTGGTGCGCCCGACTTCGGGCACCAGCACCTCAAGGCCCCGTGCTACCAGCCGCTCGCGGTAGAACGGCATTTCCATGGTGAAGCGGGTGCCAAGGAGTCCTACTCGCTCCATGCCGTCCGCCTGCAGCGCATCGGCGGTGGGATCGGCGATATGGATAAAGGGCACGGTGATGGCCGCGGTGATGGCGTCGGCGACATGGTGCATGGTGTTGGTCGCCAGCCCAATCAGCTCGGCCCCTGCTCCTTCGAGCGCGCGGGCGCTTTGCGCCAAGAGCTCGCCAGCGCGGCCCCACTCCCCAGCGGCTTGCAACTGGGCAATGGGGGCAAAATCAAGGGAATGCAGGAGAATGGGCGCTGAATGCAGCCCGCCCCGTAGCCGGGCCGTTTCGCGGTTGAGAGCCCCATAGTAATGGGCGGTGGATTCCCAGCTCATGCCGCCGATGAGGCCGATGGTTTTCATTGCCGCTTAGCCGTGGGTGAAGCGCTGCGGGATATCGGCAAAGGCCTCGACGACCTTGTCATAGGCGTCCTTCTTAAACGGCACGATCAGGGATGGCAGACGCGATAACTGCTCCCAGCGCCATTCGTCGAACTCGGCCGGATGCTTGCCACCGCCGGGGGTCAACACATCGATCTCGCTGTCATTGCCGGTAAAGGCAAAAGCGAACCAGCGCTGGCGCTGGCCGCGGAACCGGCCCTTGAGCGCGACGCCGAGTTCTTCATCGGGCAAATCGTAATAGATCCACTCGGGCGCTTCGGCGAGCAGGCTGACCGTCGTGATATTGGTTTCCTCATGCAGCTCGCGCAGCGCTGCGCGCAGCGGATCCTCGCCCGCATCGATCCCGCCCTGCGGCATTTGCCAGGGCGAGCCGTGTTCGGCCGACTTTTCCGGGTCGTTCTCGAACTTGCGGCGGCCGATAAAGACATTGCCCTCCGCATTGAAGACGGCGATACCGACGCAATCACGATAGGGCAGGCTTTCGCGCGTGGGACGCTCGGACATGGAACAACTCTACTTCATCAGGGCCGTGGCCGGCACCAGCACAACACCGCGGCTTTCCAGTTCGCTGGCCCATTGGGCAATGGTGGAAACCGAAATCGGCAAGGCGCTTACAATACCAATTGCCGAACCATTCTCTACCGCTTTGGCTTCAAGGCTCCCCAGCGCTGACAGAATGGCTGCCTGGGCGGGATTGGCGTCGACCAGGAGATCGGCGCGGGCAAAGGGTACCTTGTTGCTGCCCGCCAACTGGGGGGCGAGTGAGCGATTGGAGGAGCCGTCATCCAGATAGCCCAGGCCACGGGCGCCCAGTTCCTCGACAACGGGGGCGAAGTCGGCGCCCGAGGCGGTAAAGCGCGCGCCCATATTGTTGAGCACCCCGGCATAACCGCCAAAGCGCGCCATCAGCCAGAACAGGCGATCAAGGTTGGACTGGGTGGTTTCGCCGGTGAGCAGGGTGTGGGGACCCGGATCGTTCTGGGGGAAGTCAAAGGGCTCGAGCGGGATTTCAAGGAGCACTTCATGGCCCGCGGCGCGGGCGGCGGCGACGGTGCTTTGCAACGTCTTGCCATAAGGGGCAAAACCGAGGGTGACCTCGTCGGGCAATTGCTCGATGGCCTGGAGCGAGCCCTGCTCGTTGATGCCAAGGCCCGTGACCACGAGCGCAATCCTGGGCTTGCCGCCCACCAGCGCATGGTCGACGGGGCGGGCATAGGCCTGGAACGGGGTTTGGCCGGTCGCTGAAATGCGCGGGATCGGACCTTCGGCCGTTTCTTCGCTGAGATCGGGCAGCACGCCGGCTGCACCAGGCGCGGCGGCGGTGGCGGGTGTTGGACTCGCGGGGGGCGCAGCGCCGGCGGCGAATTGTTCGGGATCGGCGGTGATAGTCACTGGACCCTGGGAGACTGAACTCGCGATGTCGTTGCCGGCGCGGGTATTGGTGATCGCCACTTCGCGGCTGGGGCGGCCGCCCTCAGGATCATCAACCAGCAAAAGCCGGGCGCCAATGCCTCCCGCCGCCAGCAGCAGCACGCCAAACAGCACCCGTGCTACGGGAAAACCGGGCCTTGCGGCCCCTGCGCGGCGCTTGCGGCCGGTCAGCGGCGTGCTGAGATCATTGGCCATTAGGGGGGTCCGGATGGAAAGGGTGGCGGCAAGCGGCGGGGCCAGGTGCCCCGCCATTCACCCGAGTTGAAGTTTATTCGGCACGCGGCGGATAGGCTTCGTTGGTTTCCTCGCCATTGATCAGGCGCAGCGCGAATTGCAGTTGCGCATCCTCGGCCTTGTCCTGAGGCACATAGACCGAGGAGCCGACCGTGGTTTCTTCCTGGCCTTCGACGGTGATGTGACCAGCAAGGCCCGCTTCACCAATGATCTCGTCGCGGCCCTGCAGTTCCTCGGGAACCACCTGGCGCACTTCGATATCGGGGGTGATGCCCAGCGCCTGGATGGAGCGGTTATTGGGCGTGTAGTAGCGAGCCGTGGTCAGCCGCATCGCGCCATCGGGCCCGAGCGAAATGATCGACTGCACCGAGCCCTTGCCAAAGGAGCGCGTCCCCACAAGGGTTGCACGCTTATGGTCCTGCAGCGCACCGGCGACGATCTCGGAAGCGGAAGCCGAACCACCGTTGATCAGCACCACAAGCGGCACATCGGCGATCTGGGCGTCCAGCGGATCGGGCTTGGCGTCGTAGCGCGCGCTTTCCTGTGGCAGGCGACCACGGGTCATCACCACGGCACCCTGCTTGAGGAAGGCGTCGGCGACATAAACCGACTGATCGACGAGGCCACCTGGGTTGTTGCGCAGGTCAAGGATGATGCCCTTGGGCGCCACGCCATCGCGTTCGGCATAGATGTCCTTGACCGCATTTTCGATGCCGACAAAGGCCTGCTCGGAGAAGCGCGACAAGCGCACCACGCCGATATCGCCCTCGAGCGACCAGCGCACGGCCCGCATGGCGATCACGGCGCGGGTCAACTCGAACTCGAGCGGCTCGTCGATGCCTTCACGCACAACGGTGATCTTGGTTGCGGTGCCGATCGGGCCGCGCATCTTGCCCACGGCTTCGTCAAGGCTGAGGCCCTGAACATCGGTGCCATCGATACGGACAATAAGGTCATTGGCCATGATGCCGGCCTGGGCCGCGGGCGTATCATCGATGGGGGACACCACCTTGATCACGTCTTCTTCCATGGTGACTTCGATGCCCAGACCCCCGAACTCGCCCGAGGTATCCTCGCGCATCTCGTCATAATCGGCTGGCGGCAGATAGCCCGAATGGGGATCAAGCGATGTCAGCATGCCCTGGATGGCGGCGCGGATCAGCTCCTGCTCATCGGGGGCATCGACATATTCAGAGCGGATGCGATCAAAGATCTCCCCGAAGAGATTGAGATCGGCATAAACCTCGAGCGGATCGCGGGGCGCGGCCTTTTGCTCTTCCGGCGTGGGCTCGGGCTCTTCCCCGCTGGGGGCAGGCTCGGCGTCTGGCGCCTGCTCAGGCGACTGATCGGGAGCGGGAACAGCGGGAGCCTCTTCAGCCGGGGCCGCGGGCGTTTGCTCGGCGGGGGGCGGCACCGGTGTTTCCTGCGCCTGAAGCGTCGAAGCAGGCAGCAGCAGCGCCAGCGTCAGGGCAGCGGCGCGATAGGTCGAAAGGCGCATGGGGGTTTCATCCACTTTGTGTCGGGTTTGCCCACCAGCCGGTGGGATCGAGAGGTTCGCTGTTGTGTCGCAGTTCAATATAAAGCGTCGGCTGGGCGTTGCCAGCACTCGTGGTCACCGTTCGTCCAATTGTGCGTGATCCCATTGTGCCCACCGGCTCGCCCATCAGGACGAACTGGCCAATGGAAACGGTCACCGTTTCCAAACCTGCCAAGAGGATCGTATAGCCCTGCCCGCTATTGAGAATGACGATTTGGCCGTAATTGAGGTAGGGGCCGGTATAGAGCACCCAGCCATCGGCCGGCGCCACCACCTGCGCTTCGGCCCGGGTCATCAACGATACGCCCTGCGAGATGCCGCCAAACCCGTCGCCCGCCCCGTAATCGACCACCTTGACCCCGTTGGCGGGCAAGGTCAGGAACCCCTTGGCACTGGCAAAAGGCACCGCCGGCTCGGTGCGGGCCGTGTTGGCAAGCGCGGTCTGGACCGCTTCGGGAGTCAGCACCGCATCCTCTCCCTCGACCGGGGGTGGTGTCGGGCCTTCCTCGATGCGGGCCGAAAGCTGGTCGATCAGTTCGCGTAGCGTTGTCGCGCGGGCGGCCAGCGCCATGGCTTCCTGTTCGGTCGCCTCAAGATCGGCCGACACAGCAGCAATGCCCTGGCTGCGCGCGGCAATCAGCGTCGCGATGCGCAATTGCTCTTCTTCGAGCACGGAATAATTGGCGCGCAGCGCCGCTTCTTCGGCGAGGGCCGCTTCCTTGATCTTGGTGAGTTCCTGCAGATCAGCGGTGACCGCGTCGGCCTTGGCGCGCAACTGGGGCACGATCGCGGCGATGAGAATGGCCGATCGCGCGGAGCCCAGGGCATCGGCGGGATCGACGATCAGCGCGGGCGGGGGGTTGAGCGAGATGCGCTCGAGTGCCGCCAGCACATTGGCCATTTCGGCATCGGCACCATCGAGCCGGCCGCGCACTTCGAGCTCCTGCACAATCAGGCCCGACAAGCGCTCCTCGATATCGGCCACTTCGATTTCGGCCAGCTTGACGCGCTGGGCTGCGGCGATGAGCGCCGCATTTTGTTGGGTGCGATCCCCCTGCATGGCGGCGATTTCGGCGCGCAACTCGTCGGCGCGCTCCTTGCTCATGGTGATCGAGGCTTCGAGCTTGGCGAGTTCGGCCTGAGTGGTCACCGGATCAGGAGGCAGCTCGGCAGGCGGCGGCGGCACGGCGGCGGGATCAACACCCAGCTCCGGCGTGGTTGGCGCGGCAGGAAGGGCCGCGTCGGGCACAGCTGGCAGCACCGGCGGGGCTGCGCCGGGCGAAATATCGGTGGGGGCAGCCGGAGGGGCGTCGGTGGGCAGCGACGGGGCAAGCTCGCCCTGGGGCGCCGGGCCCTGCGCCAGCAGCGACGGGGCCGGGCCCAGTGCTGCGGCGACAACTGCCAGCACCACACCCCATCTCGCGCCGGAGGAAACCGACATTGACTCTCCTAGCTCGCTTGCCCCTGGGGCGAATCACTTGGCTGCACCATAGCAAGCTCGACAAAAAACGCAGGTTAACACTGCTTAAGGAATGCGGGTCTCAGTCGCCGCGATGATAGGGATGGCCCGACAGGATGGTGGTGACCCGATAAAGCTGCTCGGCCAGCATGATGCGCACCAATTGATGCGGCCAGGTCAGCGGCGAAAAGCTCAGCACCAGATCGGCTGATTTGACGAAGTCGGGATCAAGGCCATCGGCGCCGCCCACCACAAAGCTGACCGCGGGGCGGCCCTCATCGCGCCAGCGCCCGACCAGGGCGGCAAAGGCTTCCGAGCCGATCGACTTGCCTCGTTCGTCGAGGGCCACAACAACCCCGGGCGGAATGGCCGCGCGGAGCGCCCGGGCTTCTTCGGTCTTGCGCGTGGCGGCGGCGGAAGCGCGCGACTCCGTCAGTTCCGTGACGTCGAACCCGGTCAGCGCCAGGGGCTTGCCGCTACCGACGGCGCGATCAAGATAGCGGCTGACCATTTCACGCTCGGGACCCGCTTTCATCCGCCCGACGGCGGCGATGCTCACGCGCATGGGGCTATTTTGCCCGGCAATGCGGGCAGATACGAAGGCGCGAGCGGGGGGAGTGGCCGAGGCATAGAGAAGTCCATTGAGGCATTGGGGCGGTCAATGGACCAGTACCAAGGCGGGGTAATGGCAGCGTGAAGGAAATTCGCTCGGCTAGCGCTGGCGGCGGCGCGGCAAAGCTACGCACCGCCCGGGCAAGCCGAACTGGGCTGGCCGAGCGATCTCGGCCAGCATGAGCGGGATTGGTCCGGCTTAGTGAGCGTCGGCGGCGAAATCGGCCTGCCACATCTTCTCGATGTTGTAGAACTCGCGCACTTCGGGGCGGAAGATATGAACGATCACATCCCCAGCATCCACCAGCACCCAATCGCAATGGGGCAGGCCTTCGATGCGCGGCTTGCCATAGCCAGCTTCGCGCAAGGCGGTAACCAGCTGATCGGCCACGGCGCCCACATGGCGTTGGGAGCGACCCGAGGTGACCACCATATGGTCGGCCAGGGATGACTTGCCGGTGATATCGACGGCGATGGTTTCCTCGGCCTTGGCATCGTCAAGGCATTCCAGCACGACATCGATCAACGCGCGCGTTGGCGCGGTTGGCGGCGTGGTCTGGGACGGGGAAAAGGTGTTGGGCAGCGTGGCCATCAGCAATGGCCTCCCGCCCATGCTCGCAGGGCATGGGTCATGCGTTGGGTCAGCATCCTTGGTTGTTGATCGGAATGTGCACGCGTCTTTGCAAACGGCAAGCAGTCGTTCCTGTTCTTGGGTGATCTATATCACACCGGCCTAATATGCGCTTTTGCAGCCCTGGGTGCAAGGTCGGGTGTTTATTTTGCCGTTTCACGCCCTCGCGCCCGCAGTTGCGAGGAAGAAAGCGTGGATTGCTTGCCGTGCAAATAAACCCAGGCCGGTGGCGGACGCAGGGCCAAAGTGCCTGCCTGGCTTTCGGGAATCCGGAAGGGCTGCAGCGCAAGCGCAGCGCGAGAAGCTGGCGCCACCCGATCGGCGCCGGGGCGCACATAAACGGCAATGGGCATGGTGGCGGCAATTTCCGTCCAGCGCTCCCAGCGATGGAACTGGGCGAGATTGTCGGCGCCCATGATCCAGACGAAGTGCCGATCCGGCAGGGTTCGGGACAAAAAGCGCACGGTCTGCCAGGAATAGGCAAAGCCGAGCGCCGCCTCAAAGCCGGTGACCCGGACGCGCGGATGAGCCAGCACCTGGCGGGCGGCTTCCACCCGGTCGCGGAGGGGCGCGAGTTCAGCATGGTTCTTGAGCGGATTGCCGGGGGTGACCAGCACCCAAAGCGCATCGAGCCGCAGCCGCACCAGCATCTGCTGCATCACGAGACGATGGCCGGCATGCACGGGATTGAAGCTGCCGCCGAACAAACCAATGCGCATGCCGCGCGCGGACGGCGGAATTTCGGTGACGCCGGCAATGCGGAGGGGTGGACGGTGGGTCAATCGACACCGCACCATCGGCCTGGGGCTCCCTCCCCCTTGAGGGGAGGGTTGGGGAGGGGGTGGTGCAGTGGATCACTGATGGACCCCCTCCCCCGGCCCCTCCCCTCAAGGGGGAGGGGAGCAACAAGCTCCGAGGATGGTGCCAAGACCAGAAAGTTCACGGCCGCAGCTGGCCGTTGCCGCGGACGCGGTATTGAAAGCTCGTGAGTTGCTCGACGCCGACGGGGCCGCGGGCATGCATCTTGCCGGTGGCGATGCCGATTTCGCCGCCAAAGCCGAACTCGCCGCCATCGGCGAACTGGGTAGAGGCATTGTGCATGAGGATGGCGGAATCGATGCTGTTGAAGAACAGCTCCACCGCCTCTGGGTCTTCGGCGATGATCGCCTCGGTGTGGTGGCTGGAATAATGCTCGATATGGGCGATGGCCGCCTCGATGCTGTCCACCACTTTAACCGAGATGATGGCGTCCTCGTATTCGGTGCGCCAATCGCTCTCGGTGGCGGGCTTGGCCTCGGGAATCAGCGCGCAAACCGTTGCGTCGCCCCGGATTTCGCAGCCCGCCCCCTGCAGAGCAGCGATGATCGGGCGCAGATGGGTGTCCACCACGTCGCGATGCACGAGGAGGGTTTCGGCGGCGCCGCAAATGCCGGTGCGGCGCATCTTGGCGTTGAGGGTAATTGCAACGGCCTTGTCGAGATCGGCTGAGCGGTCGATATAGACGTGCACCAGCCCTTCAAGATGGGCAAATACCGGCACCCGGGCTTCCGCCTGCACGCGGGCAACGAGGGTCTTGCCGCCGCGGGGCACGATCACGTCGATATTGCCATCTAGGCCCGCGAGCATCTCGCCCACCGCAGCGCGGTCGGTGGTGGGCACCAGTTGAATGGCCTCGACCGGCAGGCCAGCGAGGTGCAGCCCGTCGAGCAGGCAATCCACGATCGCCTGGGAGGAATAGAAGCTGTCCGAGCCGCCGCGCAGGATAACGGCATTGCCGGCCTTGAGGCAGAGCGCGCCCGCATCGGCGGTGACATTGGGACGCGATTCAAAGATGACGCCAATCACGCCCAAAGGGGTGCGGACGCGCTGGATATGCAGGCCATTGGGCCGGTCCCATTCGGCAATGACGCTGCCGACGGGATCGGGGAGTTCGGCAATGGTGCGCACAGCTTCCATCATGGCGTCGATGCGCGCATCGGTCAGCAGCAAGCGATCGAGAAAGGCCTTGGAAATGCCCTTAGCCGTGGCGGCTTCCATGTCGCGCCCATTGGCCTTGAGGATCTTGGCGCGATGGGCGTTGATGGCGCCCGCGGCGGTGAGGAGCGCGGTGCGCTTTTGCGCAGGCGTGGCGCTGGCCAGCACCCGGGCGGCGGCGCGGGCATTGCGGCCGAGCTCGGCCATGACGGCGGCGGTGTCGCCCTTAACTTCAGCCAGGCTCATTGACGGCTTCCTCCTTGGCGCCCACCAGCACGAGATTGTCGCGATGCACCAGTTCGGCGCGATGGCCGGTGCCGAGCAGTTCCACCACGGTGTCGCTGCGTTTGCCCATCACCAGTCGGGCTTCGTCGCTGTCGAGCCCCGCAAGGCCGCGCGCGATCTCAACGCCATCGGGATCGGTGACGGCAATGGCATCGCCGCGCTCAAAGCTGCCGCTGACCTTGGTCACCCCGATAGGCAGGAGCGAGCGGCCGGTGCGCAGCGCGCGCACGGCACCGGCATCCACCTGCAGCGTGCCCGCGACATGCAAGGTGCCCATGATCCAGCGCTTGCGCGCCTGGGCGCGGCTGTGGGCGGGGGCAAACAGGGTGTGGCGCGCGCCTTGCGCGAGGGCGCGCAGCGGATGGAGCTCTGTGCCCTTGGCGATGATCATGGCGGTGCCCGCCTGGGTCGCGATCTTGCCGGCTTCCACCTTGGTGGTCATGCCGCCACGCGAAAGGTGGCTGGCGGCGCCCCCCGCCATGGCTTCGATGGCCGGCGTGATGCTGGGAACGATCGGCAGATGGGTAGCACTCGGGTCCTTGGCGGGCGGGGCGGTGTATAGCCCGTCGACATCGCTGAGGAGTACGAGGCATTCGGCCTCGATCATGGTGGCAACGCGCGCGGACAGGCGATCATTGTCGCCATAGCGGATTTCGGCGGTGGCGACGCTGTCGTTTTCGTTGATGATCGGCACGGCGCCCAGGGTCAGGAGAGTGGTGATCGTGGTGCGGGCATTGAGGTAGTAGCGCCGCTCTTCGGTGATGTTGGGGGTGATGAGGATCTGGCCGGTGACGATGCCGTGCCGCCCGAGCGCTTCGGCCCAGGCCTGCGACAGGGCGATCTGGCCGGCGCTGGCGGCGGCCTGGGATTGCTCGAGGGTTAGAACCGGCGCTTCGAGGCCCAGCAGGCCCCGCCCCAAGGCAATAGCGCCCGAGGACACGATGACGATCTCGGTGCCGGCAGATTCAAGCTCGGCGAGATCATCGGCGAGACTCGCGAGCCACTCCGAGCGTAGTTGGCCGGATTTGTCGACCAATAGGGCCGAGCCGATCTTGACGGTGAGGCGCCTGAAGGGGGCAAGGGGGTTCATCGTGCGACGCCCTCGTGGTTCGAGGCTCGCCATGGGGCTCGCACCTCACCATGAGGGCTACCGGAGCAACTCGCAAACACCAGCGCCCTCCTCACCGTCATTTTAGGGGGCCCAATGGGGTTCTGCCTTGCGCCGGGCGGCTTCCGCCTTGGCGGCCTTTTCTTCGTCTAGCACGCCGATGACGCGATAAAGCACGGTGTCGACGCCCTGCCCCGTCACGCCCGAGACCTGGAGCACCTCGGCTTGGCTCAGCTTTTTCAAGAGCTTGACCTTTTCCTTGAGGTCGTCGGGCTCGATCGCATCGACCTTGTTGAGCACGACGATTTCGGGCTTGTCCCCCAGCAGTTCGTCATAAGCGGCCAGTTCGGTGCGAATGGTCGTATAGGCGGTCTTGATGTCGTCCTGGGTGCCATCGATGAGATGGATCAGAACGCCACAGCGCTCGATATGGCCAAGGAAGCGGTCACCGATCCCGGCGCCTTCGCTGGCCCCTTCGATTAGGCCGGGAATATCGGCCAGAACGAAATCGCGCTCGCCGATCGAGACCACGCCGAGATTAGGATGGAGCGTGGTGAAGGGGTAATCGGCAATCTTGGGCTTGGCGGCGGACACGGCTGCAAGGAAGGTGGACTTGCCGGCATTGGGCAGGCCGACGAGACCGGCATCGGCGATGAGCTTGAGGCGCAGCCAGATCCACTTTTCCGTGCCTTCCTGGCCCGGATTGGCGCGGCGGGGCGCCTGGTTGGACGAGGTCTTGAAATGGGCATTGCCAAAGCCGCCATTGCCGCCCGACAGCAGCACGACGCGCTGGCCGACCTCGGTCATGTCAGCGATGAGAGTTTCGTTGTCGTCTTCAAAGATCTGCGTGCCCACGGGAACGCGCAGGATCGTATCCTCGCCATCGGCGCCGGTGCGCTGCTTGCCCATGCCATGGGTGCCGGTCTTGGCCTTGAAGTGCTGCTGGTAGCGGTAATCGATCAGGGTATTGAGCCCATCAACGCATTCGATGATCACATCGCCGCCGCGCCCGCCATTGCCGCCATTGGGTCCGCCGAATTCAACGAATTTTTCGCGCAGAAACGAGACGGCGCCCGCGCCACCATCGCCTGAGCGAACATAAACCTTGGCTTGATCAAGAAACTTCATGGCTTGTGCGCCTTCCAGACGCCCTGCGTCAATTGAGTGTCGATATGCTCCACCTCGGCCTTGCGTGCAAGGCATAGGAGGCGGGAACGGCCAATCTCGGTAAAGCCGAGCTTGCGCTGGATCGCCAGCGAGGCCGCGTTGAAATGAAACACGCCCGAATACACAACCGGCGCGTTTGTCGCAGGAAAGAACCAGTCAAGGCTCGCCCGCACTGCCTCAGTCATGATGCCCTGCCCCCAAAAGGGGCGACCGAGCCAGTACCCTATAATGGGGCCTTTGGGGCCAAGATGAAAGCCCACATGCCCCGCCAAACCAAATCCGGGCAGGTCGATGGAGAAATTGGTGTCCTCAAGCGGCATCACCGGACGGCGCGTGCGCAGCCACGCCTTGGCATCGCTGACGCGATACGGGTATGGCACCCGCGCGAGATTACCCGACACCGCGAAATCGTTGAGATAGCGCGCAATCAACTCGGCATCTTCAGGCACTGGCTGGCGCAGCGTAAAGCGCGCGGTTTGCAGGGTAAGGGTCATTGGGCCATGCTCGAAAAATGATCGTGCATCATTGCGGCAAGTCCTGGCCGAGGAGCACGACGGGTTGACCCACCAGCGTGCCCGTTTCTTCGAACGCCTGCCCCAGTTCAACAAAGCCGACCTTGCGCAACACCGCGAGTGAGGCGCTGTTGCTGACGAGAGCCCGGGAGCGGAGCGCGGTAAAGCCGGACTGCTGTGCGGTCTGCACCACTGCCCGCGCCGCTTCCGTGCCATAGCCTTGTCCCCAGAAGGGCTCGCCCAGCCAATACCCCAGTGCGGGGGGTTGTCCGTCCAGCAGATGCAGCCCGATCGTGCCGATGAACCGACCCTCGAGCTCGATCGCCCAAGCCCATTCTTCAGCACTACGAGCAAGCTCCTCGACAAAAAAGACCGCGTCGCTTTCCCCGTACGGATTGGGAAGGCGGGTCAACACGGCAAGAAGGCGAGGGTTGTTGGCCAGTTCTGCAATGGCGGGCACATGCGCGAGCGCAGGCGTGGTCAGCACCAGCCGGGTGGTGGTGAGGGTCGCCGGAAGACGCTGACGTGGGCTGTCCATGTTGGGCTCCGAAAAAGCAAAAAGGGGAACCGGCGGACCGGTTCCCCTGTGCTTAGCTGTTGCGGCAGCGCCGAGGGACCTGTCCCCCGGCAGCTTGCGTGCAAACGGCCGGTTCTTACTCGGCGGCCAGCGCCGGCTCGACCGACACGAACACCTGCGACTTGGCGCGGGTGCGGAAGGCCACCTTGCCGTCAACCAGAGCATAGATCGTGTGATCCTTGCCCAAGCCAACACCAGTGCCAGGGTGCCACTTGGTGCCGCGCTGGCGGATAATGATGTTGCCGGCGATCACTTCTTCGCCGCCAAACTTCTTGACGCCAAGACGGCGTCCGGCGGTATCACGACCATTGCGGGATGAACCGCCTGCTTTCTTGTGTGCCATGGTGCTTGGTCCTTATTCCTGATCGGCCTTGGGAGCGGCCTTTTTGGCCGCAGTCTTGCGGGCCGGCTTTGCGGTTTCGCCAGCGGCGTCGTCGGCAGCAGGGGCTGCGGCGGCCTTGCGCGAGCTCTTCTTGGCGGGCGCGGCGGCCTCGGCCTCAAAGGTCTCGACAGCCGGGACGCCAGCCTGGTTCTGCTCGCCAGCCGGTGCGGCTTCGCTCACGCTGGGTGTTGCCGTTTCGGTACGGGCCGGAGCTGTCAGGTTCGGCTGGGCGCCACCGGTCAGGATCTCGGTGATGCGCACGGTCGAGAGCAGCTGGCGGTGGCCGTTGCGGCGACGGTAATTGTGGCGACGGTTCTTCTTGAAGATGATGACCGTCTTCTGCTTGCGCGTTTCCAGCAGTTCGGCAGCAACAATTGCGCCTTCCACCAGCGGAGCGCCAACTTCGCCATCAACCATCAGCACCTGGTCAAAGGTCACGATGGTGCCGGCTTCGGCATCGAGCTTTTCAATCTTCAATACGTCATTGGCGGCAACTTTGTACTGCTTGCCACCGGTTTTGATCACTGCGAACGTCATTCATCAACCGGGTGCGTCAAACATCCCGGTCCCTGTTGTCGCGCTTTGCGGCGCCGCGACTATTCCCCTGGGCGTTACACCCGGTGTCGCGGTCTTCAAACATACCGGCGATCAAACCGGTGGGGAGCCTTAAGCAGCGTTTTCAAACCAAAGCAGCGCACCGGTTTGAGCCGGCGCGCATCGGGTTGTGCTTATCATGGCAAATAACGGCAGAGTCAAGGCTTGCGGGGCGGCCTCACGCCGCCTCTTCCCCTTCGGGATACCAATTGGCCCGGCGAACTTCGACGCCTTCCCCCACCGCCGCTTCAAAGGCATCCAGATCGCTGCCGCGGTGGTGATAGGGATACACAATGCCCGGCTTGAAGGTGTTCACGGCCTCGGCGGCCTGCTCGGGCGTCATCGTATAGGGCAGGTTCATCGGCAGGAAGGCCACGGCGATGTTTTCGAGCGCCAGCATTTCGGGCGTGGGCTCGGTGTCGCCGGCGACATACACGATGTCGTCCCCAAACTTAATGAGATAGCCGTTGCCGACGCCTTGCGGGTGGTACTGCAGCCGGTCGGGCGAGGTGTTGTAGGCTGGGATGGCCGCGACGGGCAGACCGTTGAGCGAGCCCTCGTCGCCATTGGCCAGCGCCGTGGCATTGGCCTTGAGCGCCTCGGGCAACTTGTCGAACACTTCCTGGGTGGTCAGGATCGGAATGCCGCCGCCTGCAATGGCTTCGAGGGTGGGCACGTCGAAATGGTCACCATGGCCATGGGTGATCAACACCGCGGTTGGTGCGGGCAGCTCGGCGTAAAGCTCGGCACCGCCCACGGGATCCACATAGATCACCTGGTCGTCATAGCCGAGCACGAGGCTCGCATGGCTCACGGGATGGATGATCACATCGCCGCCCGAAGTCGCCAGGCGATCGCCATCAAGCGTGCCTGCTTCCTGAGCAAAAGCCGGAGCCAGAGCGCCTGCCGCCCATGCCACCAGCGGCAACGCCGCCATTCCCGCCATTACTTCCCGCCGCTTCGCCATTCGCCGTCTCCCTTGGGTTCGTTGTCGAGCCTCAACGTGAGGGGTAGCCGATTTGTTCGTTTCCGCACGACAATTTGAGCTAGATGCCGGAAACCCGCCGGCGCTCATGGATGGAGCCTAGCGGGAGTAACGCATCTCGGCCAAGTCGAGGTCACGAATGAGTTGCCGCGCGACCTCGCTTTTGAGCTTGCCGGTGCGCAGGCGCTGGCGGATTTCGGCGCGCTCGGCCCGCAAGGCGACAAGAACCAGCTCTTTTTCCACCCGCTCGTATTCGCTGCGCGAAATATCGAGCGCTTCCAGCTGCGAGTGGCCATCGAGCCGGCGCTGGTAGAGCTCGGCGAGCCGGGTGCCGACCGCCGCATAAACCGGGGCGTCGCTGCGCTCCTCGGGCACCTGGTCCAACGCCTTGCTTAGGGCCGCCAGGGCGGCGTCGGCCGCGGCACTGCGCGCATCGTCTTCCTGGGCCCGCGCACCCGATTCGGCCGGGACATCCAGATCGCGCAACAGGATGGGCAAGCCGATGCTGGCCACGATCAGGGAGGTGATGATGACGCCCATGGCGAGCAAGATCGCCAGATCGCGGGCGGGAAAGGCCGCCCCATCCAGCGTCGTGAGCGGCAGGGTCAGAATACCCGCCAGGGTAATGGCGCCGCGCACGCCGGCGAAGGACATGGCGGCGACCACACGCCAGTTGGGCGATTTGCGCGGCCCGGGCCCGCGAAAAAGTGTCAGCCGGAACGATACCCAGACCCAGGCGAAGCGCAAGGCGGCGAGGCCGACATTGATCGCCACGATGTAAATGGCGAGCCACCAGACTTCCGCATGACCAGTCAGAGCCACGGTTTCATGCGCCGCGCGGGCGATGCCGGGCAGTTGCTCGCCCAGCAGCACGAAAATCACGCCATTGGCGGCGAACTGGATCATGTCCCACACGGCATTTCGTCGAATGCGGGTGGTCGCGCGGGTGCGCCCCGACGCCTCGAGCAGGCTCATGGTCAGCCCCGCCGCTACCGCCGCAAGGATGCCCGAGCACTGCATATGTTCGGCGGCGAGATAGGCGGCAAAGGGGATGAGGAGGCTCACCAAGACCTTCGAGCCGGTGTCCTCACCCCAGCGCCCCGAGACCCGATCCTGGAGCCGGGTGATGAGCCAGGTCACGCCCACGCCGATGGCGATGCCCCCGAGCGCCAGCCACAGGAAGGTCAGCCCGGCATCATAAAGCGAGAAGGTGCCAGTGAGGGCCGCGGCACTGGCAAAGCGCAGGCAAACCAGGCCCGATGCATCATTGAGGAGGGATTCGCCATCCAGGATGTGCATCAGGCGCTTGGGGATCGGCACGCGCTGGGCAATGGCGGACACGGCGATAGGGTCGGTGGGCGACAGCACGGCGGCCAGAGCAAAGGCCACCGCCAGCGGCATGGCGGGGATCAGCCAATGGATGAAAAAGCCCATGCCCACCACAGTAAAGACCACCAGCCCAAGGGCCAGTTCCAGCACGGTGGAGGCGTCCTTGAGCAGATCTTCCTTGGGAATGCGCCAACCATCGAGAAACAGCAATGGCGGCAGGAAGAGGAGGAAGAACACGTCCGGATTGATCGTGATCCCCTGCCGCGTGCCGATGCTGAGCACCGCGCCAAAGGCAATCTGCACCAGGGGCACGGGAATGGGCCAGGGCAGCGCACGCGAGATGGCCCCGCTCAGCACCACGGCTAGCAATAGAACAAGGACTAGGGTGACGTCTTGCACAGCCTTGGCCTTTCACTGACAGGGGCGAACGTCGCCGCCCCGACCCGCGTTGCACCAAAAGAAAGGCAAACGCACTGCCGGGCGGGCGCCCAGCCCATTTCGGCGGCAGTCCTTAGTGCCCCGTGAGTTGAATGGCTTGGTGTTTAGCGGATGGGGGTGTGGCGAACTCCATCGGTTTGCTGCTTGCGGGGAGCAGAAGCACCACATAGGCTCCCCCTGCCGGACGGACACACAAGATGCCGCCGGCGACCCGTAACGGGAGGAACCCATGGATAGACGCAGTTTTCTGATGTCTTCGGTGGCGCTCGGCGCGCTCGCCGTAGCCCGCCCTGCCCTGGCGCAGGACCAATTGACCATTCTTGGATCGGTGCCCAATTTGGGATTTCCGTTCTTTGTGCATATGCTCAACCAGATCAAGGCCGAGGCCGGCAACCAGGGCGTTGCGGTGATCGAGAGCGACGGGCAAAATTCTGCGCCCAAGCAGACCGCCGACATTGAATCGGCCATCGTGCAGCAGGTGGATGCGATCGTCATTTCCCCGCTTGACGTCAATGCGCTGGCGCCCGCCATCGAGCAGGCCATTGCGGCCAATGTGCCCGTGGTGACCATCGACCGGCGCGTGGACGGGGTGGAAGGCATTCTGGCCCATGTGGGGGCCGACAATGTCAAGGGCGGCGAAGCCGAAGCGCAGGCGGTGGTGGACGCCTTCCCCGATGGCGCGACCATCTTCCACCTGCAGGGCCAGCCTGGGGCGGGTCCCGCTATCGACCGCAACAAGGGCGTGCACAATGTGCTTGATGGCATGGCCGACAAATACAAGATCGTCTTCGAGCAAACCGCCAATTTCGCCCGGGACCAGGGATTGGCCGTGACGGAAGCCGGGCTCGCGGCCAATGGCAAGCCCGATGCGATCATCTGTGCCAATGACGACATGGCGCTGGGCGCGCTCGAAGCCTGCGCCGCTCGCGGCTTCACCGACGTCAAGATCTATGGCTTTGACGCGCTGCCCGAAGCGCTGGCTTCGGTGCGCGACGGGGGCATGGCCGGCACGGTCGAGCAGTTCCCCGGCGAGCAATCACGCGAAGCGGTCAAGATCGCGGTGGCCTATGCCAAGGATGGCACCGCGCCGACCGAAACACTGGTGTTGCTGACCCCAGTGGTGATCTCCAAGGACAATCTGGACCAGGCCGAACGCATCGGCGAAGCCGGCTAAGCCGGATCCCGCCGGCCGGGGGCGAGGAGGCGCCCGGCCGGTTGCTTGCGCCAGACCCAGGAGGACAGGCCGATGGCAGCTCTTGCCACGTCACAGCCGTCGACGCCGCCCCTGCTCGAAGTGATGGGGATATCAAAACATTTTGCCGGTGTCGCAGCGCTCAGTGATGTGTCGCTAGATGTGCGCCCGGGCGAAATCCTGGGGCTTTTGGGAGAAAACGGCGCCGGTAAATCCACCCTGCTGAAAATCTTGTCGGGGGCGCAGCCGCCCTCGAGCGGGCGCATCGTTTTTGCCGGGCAGGATTATCGGCCCGCAACGCCCCAGGCGGCCAAGCGCGCCGGGATTGTGACGATCTACCAGGAACTGAGCCTCATCCCGACCCTGTCGGTGGCCGAGAACATCTTTATCGGTCGCGCACCGGTCGGACCGCTGCGCATCATCGACTGGCGCCGCATGCGCCAGGAAACCCGCAGCATCATCGCGCGGGTGGGGCTCAGCATCGACCCCGATACGCCGGTTTCGGCGCTGTCGGTGGCTGAACAGCAATTGGTCGAGATCGCCCGGGCGCTGTCGCTCGAAAGCCGACTGATCATCATGGATGAGCCGACCTCGGCCCTGACCGAGACCGAGGTCAGTCAGCTGCTCGCCATCATGGCCCGGTTGCGCGAGGAAGGCGTCGCCATCATGTTCGTCACCCACCGGCTCGAGGAAGCCTCGGCGATCTGCGACCGGATGACCGTGCTGCGCGACGGGCGACTGGCGGGGCATTTGCTGCGCGAAGGCGGCCCCATCCCGCTGCCGCGGATCATCGAGAAGATGGTGGGGCGCGCGGCCTCCGAGCTTTATACGCGGCCGGCGCAGCGGCATGCCGCGGGCGAGGTGCGTCTCAGTGTGCGCGGCTTGCAGACCATCCGCGATCCCGAGGCGCCCCATGCCATCGTGCTGGCAGGCATCGATCTTGATCTCAAGGCCGGCGAGATCCTGGGGGTGGCGGGGCTGGTGGGCTCGGGCCGGACCGAGTTGGCGCGGGCCATTTTCGGCGCCGACCGCATTGCAGCAGGCACAATGACGCTGGACGGGCAAACCATTGCCCCCGCCTCACCGGCCCACGCCATCGCGCTAGGGATCGGGCTGGTGCCCGAAGACCGCAAGCACCAGGCCATCTTTCCCATTCTCTCGATCCTGCAGAATTTTTCCATCGCCACTCTCGAGGCTTATTCCAATCGCCTGGGGATCATGACCGAGCGGCGCGAACGCCAGGCCTTGGGCGAGTTCAAGAAGATGCTCTCGATCCGCATGGCCTCGCCCGACCAGCCCATTGACGGACTCTCGGGCGGCAACCAGCAAAAGGTAATCCTCGCGCGCTGGCTGGCGCGTGACCCCAAGGTGCTGATTGTCGATGAACCCACCAGGGGTGTCGATGTTGGCGCCAAGGCCGAGGTGCACCAGATCCTCGTGCAACTCGCGGCGCGCGGGATCGCGGTGATGGTGATTTCATCCGAGCTCCCCGAGATCCTCGCGGTCAGCGACCGCATCGTCACCATGCGGCAGGGGCGCGTAAGCGGCACGATGCCCGCCAGCGAGGCGAGCGAAGAAAAGCTGATGGCGCTGATGGCGCTGGACCAGCCAGGGGGAGAACACCAATGAGCAGCACGACCGAACCGGTTCGGCGCAGCGGGCCCAATGGCTTTGCCATTGCCAAGCGCTTTGGTCCGCTGATCTTTCTGGTCGCGCTGATCGTGGTGTTCACCGCCATGAAGCCCAGCTTCATCGACCCCATCAATGTCTTCAACATCATGCGGCAAATCTCGATCACCGGGCTGATCGCGCTGGGCATGACCTTCGTCATCCTGACCGCGGGGATCGATCTCAGTGTCGGCTCGCTGCTGGCGTTCTGCGGCATGATCGCGGCCGTGGTGGCCAAAGGGGGTACGGCCAATTCGATGTCGCTGTCCGCTTCCGGATCTTCGGGGTTCGGCTGGTTTGCGGCCCTGCTTGCCGCGCTTGTGGTTGGCGCCCTGTGCGGCGCGGTGCAAGGGCTGACCATCACCCGGCTCAAAGTGCCGCCCTTCGTCGTGACGCTGGGCGGGTTGACGATTTTCCGCGGGCTCACGCTGACCGTCTCCAATGGTGGGCCGATTTCGGGCTTTGATGCGTCTATGCGCTGGTTTGGCACAGGGCTGGTTGGCCCGGTGCCGGTGCCGGTGATCATCTTTGCGGTGGCGGCGGTGCTGTGCCATCTTGTGCTGCGCTATACCCGCTATGGCCGCTCGGTATATGCGGTAGGCGGTAATGCGGAGGCAGCGCGGCTGTCGGGGTTGCGGGTCGATCGCATCCTTGTTTCGGTTTATGTGATCGTGGGATTCTTCTCGGGCCTTGCCGCCTTTGTGCTGGCAGCGCGGCTCAATTCCGCTGAAGCGGTGGCTGGGGCCGGCTATGAGTTGACGGTGATCTCGGCCGTGGTGATCGGGGGCACATCGCTGTTCGGCGGCATCGGCAGCGTGGGCGGCACGGTGATCGGGGCGGCACTGATCGGGGTGCTGCAGAACGGGCTGCAGTTCAACAATGTCTCATCCTACACTCAAAGCATTGTCATCGGGCTGATCCTGATCCTGGCGGTGGCGTTTGATCGCTGGCTCAAATCGCGGGCGCGGCTCTAGGCAGGCTCAGTCCGGGATGGGCAGGACCATCTGCTTGGGTGTGGCGGTGTTGCTGGGAGGCGTGAAGGCGGAGATGGTGACGCCCAGAAGGCGCACGGGTTTTCTGGGCGGAAAGGTCTGCGCCAGCAATTCGTCCACCGCTTGGGCCAGTTCGGCAGCGCTGCTGACCGGCTCGGGCCGGCTTCTGGCACGGGTAATTTGCTCGAAATCGGCGAACTTGACCTTCAAGGTGACGGTGCGGCCATAAAGCCCGCGCTTTTCGCCGCCCGCCCAGACCTTGTTGATCAGCGGGCGCGTCAGGGTACGCGCTTCATCAAGGGTGGTGATGTCCTGCCCGAACGTGTCCTCAGCGCCAATGGACTTGCGCTCGCGATTGGGTTTGACCTCGCGGTGGTCGACTCCCTGGGCGAGGTCGAACCAATATTGGGCCGAGCGCCCGAAATGGGCGACCATCTCGTCCATGCTCAAGGCGGCAAGATCGGCCCCGGTCATGATGCCAAGCCGGTGCATACGCGCTGCGGTGGCGGGACCGACGCCATGGAATTTTTCGATCGGCAGGGCGGCCACGAACTGGGCACCGCGCTCGGGGGGGATAACGAAATAATTGTTGGGCTTGCGGTAGCCGGAGGCAATCTTGGCGAGGAACTTGTTGTAGCTGATCCCCGCCGAGGCATTGAGGCCGGTGACTTCCTTGATCCGGCTGCGAATTGTATTGGCGATATCCCGCGCGAGGGTAATGCCCTGCTTGTTCTGGGTGACATCGAGATAGGCCTCGTCCAGCGACAGCGGCTCGATGAGATCGGTATGCTCTCGAAAGATCTCGTGGATCTGGGCGGAGACGGCGCGATACACGTCAAAGCGCGGCGGCACGAAGACGAGATCAGGGCATTTGCGCATCGCCGTGACGGAAGCCAACGCCGAATAAACCCCGAAGGCTCGCGCCTCATAGCTGGCGGCTGCCACCACACCCCGCGCGGCGCCATGACCCACCGCGACCGGCTTGCCGCGCAGCTCGGGATTATCGCGCTGTTCGACGGAGGCGTAGAACGCGTCCATATCGATATGTATGATCTTGCGGATGCTCACGAGGACGGCCTTGTTTCACCTGCCGAGCATAGGGGCGGAGCGGTCAGCCGGTGTCAGCAGCGTGGCCATGGCTATTTGGCCCACATATTGCGCATGCGCGCGCCAAGATCGGCCTGCACCGGCGTGGGGGTAAACCCGTCAGGCTGATAGGGCTTTACCGGCGGCCATAAAATATCCTCGAAACTGCCCAGCGTCGCACGCGGAATAAAGCGGGTGCGCTGGGCGTACAGATGCCGATCGCCATGGCGCGACTGCTGGGTGACGTAAAACCGTTGTGGCACCAGCAGATGCAGCTCGTCGCGGGCCCGGGTCATTGCCACGTAAAGCAGGCGCCGCTCTTCTTCCAGTTCATGGGTACTGCCGGTGCCCAGATCGGAGGGAATGCAGCCATCCACCACGTTGAGCACATGCACCGCCTTCCATTCCTGGCCCTTAGCCGAATGAATGGTGGACAAGATCAGATAGTCTTCATCGAGCAGCGGCACGCCGGCCTGATCGCTGGTGGCCTCGGGCGGATCGAGCGTCAGATCGGTCAGGAACCGCTCGCGGCTGGGATAGCCTGCCCCGATCTGCTCGAGTTGAACGATATCGGCCTGCCGGATGCTGGCATCCTCATAGGTGTGCTCCATGAGGGGCTCGTACCAGAGCCGGGCATAGCCCAGCTCGGCCGGCCAGCCGGCATCACGCCGGGACAGGCGCGTGACGAGTTCCACGAGCTCCTTCCAGCCCTGACCCGAGCGCGGAGGTTGGGGGATTTCTCCCAGAGCCCAAACGGGATCGGGCCCGGTCGCCAGCGCATCCAGCACCTTGCCGGCGGCCGCAGGGCCAATGCCCGGCAGCAGCTGGAGCACGCGGAACCCGGCCACCCGGTCACGCGGATTTTCCACCCACCGCAGCAGCGCCAGCAGGTCCTTGATATGGGCGGCGTCGAGAAATTTGAGACCACCGAATTTGACAAAGGGGATGTTGCGGCGCGTGAGCTCGATTTCGAGCGGGCCGGAATGGCTCGAGGTGCGAAACAGCACCGCCTGCTGCTTGAGCAAGACGCCGCCTTCGCGCGCTTCGAGCACCTTTTCAACGACGTAACGCGCCTGATCGGCCTCGTCGCGCACGGTGACCAGCAGCGGCTTGGCCTCGGACTGCCGCTCGGTCCAGAGATTTTTGGTGAAGCGCTCGCTGGCCTGCTCGATCACCGCATTGGCTGCGGCAAGGATCGGCTGGGTGGAGCGGTAGTTGCGATCAAGGGTGACGATGTCGGCCGCGGGCGAAAAAGCCGTGGGGAAATCGAGGATGTTGCGGACGGTCGCGGCGCGGAAGGAATAGATCGACTGGGCATCGTCACCGACGACGGTCAGCCCCTGCCCCTGCGGCTTGAGGGCGAGGAGGATCGAGGCCTGAAGCTGGTTGGTGTCCTGATATTCATCCACCAGCACATGATCGAACCGGCTGGCGAGATTGGCTGCGATGGCAGGCTCCTCCATCATCCCGGTCCAATAGAGCAGCAGGTCATCGTAGTCGAGCACGTTCTGCCCCTGCTTGGCAGAGACATATGAGGCAAAGAGGGCACGCAGCTCGTTTTCCCACATGGCGCACCAGGGGAAGACCGACTTCAGAACCTCGGCCAGATCACCTTGGGCGTTGACCACGCGCGAATAGATGGCGAGGCACGTGCCCTTGGTGGGGAACCGGCTCTTGGCGCCGCTCAAGCCCAGCTCGTGGCGCGCGAGGTTCATGAGATCGGCGGAGTCATCGCGATCATGGATGGTGAACGCAGGGTCAAGTCCGATCTGGACGGCATGTTCGCGCAAGAGGCGCGCACCAATGCCATGAAAGGTGCCGGCCCAGGCGAGAGCATCCCCGGCACCACCCGTATTGGTGCCGAGGACGCGCGCCAGGATCCGTTCGACTCGGCGGGTCATCTCGCCGGCACCCCGACGCGAAAAGGTGAGGAGGAGGATACGCCGTGGATCGGCGCCATTGACGACGAGATGGGCGACCCGATGGGCCAGAGTATTGGTTTTCCCCGACCCGGCGCCAGCAATCACCAGCAGCGGCGAAGAGCGATCAGCCCCAACCCCATGCTCCACCGCCCGGCGCTGCTCGGGGTTCAGGGTCTCCAGATATGAGGTATCGAACGCCACGAATCGCAAGGCTCCAGCTAGGCGGGCACCGAACCGTATTCCTGTTTTGTTCGCAAGAGCCGTGGCCAAGATGTCGCGGAAGCGCGGGCGTGTCGCGCTAGCCGAAGGTGTAATCGAACCAGATGTGATGCAGCTCCGCATCAATGCTGATGCCGCCCGAGCCGGTGATGCCCGCCAGCCCCCCGGTGCCACTGCCCTCGACAATGGCGAAGAATTCGTTGGCCCGATCACGCCCTTGCGTAGCGGCAGAATGGAGGAAATTGAAGCTGCCGCGCTTGTTGCCCAAGGAACCTTCGAAACTCTCCATGGCGAGGTACGACCCCACGCCCGAGACGCGATCAAAGGCGAAGGTGAAGATCGTGGTCGAGCGGCCGCTGACCTCGCCAGTGTAAAGCTTTTCCATCGTGCTCACCCCCACTGGCAAGCCGGTGACCACCGCGTCTGGCACATCCAGCTCTGCCTGCTGGAATCCCGAGACGGTGAATGTTCCCCTGACCTTCATTCCCAACCTCCCCTGCGGTTCTGCCTGCTATCATGCACGAGAACATTCAAAGAACAATACGGACGCGGCCGCGAGGTTCATTTGCCAAGGCGCGGGTTCCGACACCGGCATATTGCGGACATGGTTTATCCTCATGGGAACGCACAACCGGGGAAAAACCTGCCCGATCGGGTGTGACCTGCCGCGCGAGGCGACTATGGTCGCGCCAGCCGAACCCAAGAAGAAGAGCCATGTCCGAACTCGACAACCGCATTGCCGCCCAGATCGCCACCGAAGTGGGGGCCCGCCCGGCCCAGGTTGGTGCGGCGGTGGAACTGCTCGATGGTGGCGCCACGGTGCCGTTCATTGCGCGCTACCGCAAGGAAGTGACGGGCGGGCTCGATGATACGCAGCTGCGGCTCCTCGCCGAGCGGCTGACCTATCTGCGCGAACTCGAAGCGCGGCGGGCGGCGATCCTCAAATCGATCAGCGAGCAGGGCAAGCTCACCCCCCAACTCACCGCCTCCATCACGGGTGCGGCGACCAAGGCGGAACTGGAAGACTTCTACCTGCCTTTCAAGCCCAAGCGGCGCACCAAGGCGGAGATTGCGCGCGAGCGCGGGCTGGGACCACTGGCAGATGCCATTCTCGCCAATCGCAATGCCGACCCAGAAGCGCTGGCACAAGCTTACCTCAACGAACACGTACCCGGCACCAAGGAAGCGCTGGAGGGCGCGCGCGATATCGTGGTCGAGGGACTGACCGAGAACGCCGGCCTGCTCGGGCAATTGCGCAGCTATATGCGCGAGAAGGCGTTGCTGAGCGCCAAGGTGCTCAAGGGCAAGGAAGAGGCCGGGGCCAAGTTCTCGGACTATTTTGCCCATTCGGAACGCTGGAACAAGGTCGCCGGTCACCGGGCGCTGGCGATGATGCGGGGTCGCGACGAAGAATTTTTGAGCCTCGACATCGAGGTGGACGCGGACCTGCCCGACCCCGTCAAGCCGGCCGAGCGACTGGTGGCGGGCGCGCTCAAGGCGCAGGGCAATGGCGCCGGCGACCACTGGCTGCGCGAGGTTGCGGGCTGGGCCTGGCGGACGCGGCTGCGTGCGTCCTTGTCGGTGGACCTGATGGTGGAACTGCGCGAACGCGCCGAAGCCGAGGCCATTTCCGTGTTTGCCCGCAACCTCAAGGACCTGCTGCTCGCGGCACCCGCTGGCGCTCGGGCCACGATGGGGCTCGATCCCGGCATCCGCACCGGGGTCAAGGTCGCGGTGATCGACCCGACCGGAAAGGTGCTCGATACCGCAACGATCTACCCGTTCCAGCCGCGCAACGACGTGGTGGGGGCGCAAGCGGCCATCCAGGCGCTGATCCAGAAGCACCGGGTCGAACTGGTCGCTATCGGCAATGGCACCGGCAGCCGGGAAACCGAAAAGCTCGTGGCCGACCTCATCGAACGCCTGCCGGCGCCCAAACCCACCAAGGTGATCGTTTCGGAAGCGGGGGCTTCGGTTTATTCGGCCTCCCAGCTTGCAGCGACCGAGTTCCCCAATCTCGATGTGTCACTGCGCGGGGCGGTGTCCATTGCGCGGCGCCTGCAGGATCCGCTGGCCGAACTGGTCAAGATCGAGCCCAAGGCGATCGGGGTCGGACAATATCAGCACGATGTCGACCAGAACCGGCTCGGGCGCTCGCTCGATGCGGTGGTGGAAGACGCGGTGAACGCGGTGGGGGTCGATCTCAACACCGCTTCGGCGCCCCTCCTTGCGCGGATTTCGGGCCTTGGCGCCTCGGTTGCCGAAGCCATTGTCACCTATCGCGATGCCAATGGGCCGTTCCAATCGCGCAAGGCGCTGCTCAAGGTGCCGCGGCTGGGCCAGCGCACTTTCGAGCAAAGCGCGGGGTTCTTGCGCATCACCGACGGCACCGAGCCGCTCGATGCGTCCTCCGTTCACCCTGAGGCTTATGGCGTGGCGCGCCGGATCGTTGCGGCCTGCGGGCGGGATTTGCGCACGCTGATGGGGGACAAGGCGGCGCTAGCGGGGCTCGATCCCAGGAGCTTTGTCGATGAGCGGTTCGGGCTACCAACGGTGCGCGATATCCTGGCGGAACTGGAAAAGCCCGGCCGCGACCCGCGCCCGGCGTTCAAGACCGCGACCTTTGCCGAAGGCGTGGATGACATCAAGCATCTCAAGCCGGGCATGATGCTGGAAGGCACGGTGACGAATGTCGCCGCCTTCGGCGCCTTCGTGGATATCGGCGTGCACCAGGACGGGCTGGTGCATGTTTCCCAGCTGGCCGACAAATTCGTCAAGGACCCCCATGAGGTGGTCAAGGCGGGGGACGTTGTGAAGGTGCGGGTGGTGGAAGTGGACCTGCCGCGCAAGCGCATCGGACTGACCATGCGCAGGGATGGCGAGGCCGCCGCGCCGCGCGAACGTGGTCGCGAGCAACCAATGCGCCCCAGCCAGCGCCCGCCGCAGGAGGCCAAGCGCAGCACCGGCTCGCTGGGCGACATGCTGAGCGCTGCGATGCGCAACAAGAAGTAGCGCCGCCGACTGTGAGCCGGCGGCTAAATCAGAACAGCCGCCGGCGGGCGCGGCTACCAGCCGAAACAATGGGCACTACCGCAAGCAGGATCATGCCGACCATGCCCCCGATCGCCAGGAACCCGGCGGGGGTAATCTCGGCATCGACCTCAAGGCTTGCCCGGCCCCAGGCCCAACGGACGCGGGCCCGCGCCGGCGCATTGGGTGTTGCCCGAACCGGCACGAGCTTGCCGGCAGCCTCCTCGTCCATGATGAACTCCGTTGCTGAGAAAAGGAGCCGGGCACAGGGGCCCGGCCCATGCTGGCGTCAGGCGATGCCGGCGCCGCCGGTGACGCCAAACACTTCGCCGGTGATGTAGCTGGCTTCCTGGGACGCGAGCAGCACATAGATGGGGGCCAGCTCGACGGGTTGGCCGGGGCGGCCAAAGGCGCTGTCCGAACCCATCTGCATGACCTTTTCCTCAGGCTGGCCGCCGCTCGACTGCAGCGGGGTCCAGAAGGGGCCAGGGGCCACCGAATTGACGCGCACGCCATTCTCGATCAGCTGCTTGGAGAGGGCCTTGGTATAGGCGACGATCCCGGCCTTGGTGGTGGCATAATCGAGCAGGATGGCGGAGGGCTCATAGGCCTGGATCGAGGCCGTGGTGATCACGGCGGCGCCGGGCTTGAGATGAGGCACGGCGGCCTGGGCGATCCAGTGCATGGCGTAGAGATTGGTCTTCATCGTCTTGTCGAAATCGGCCGAGGTGACCTTGTCAATCGACTCGCGGTTCTGCTGCCGGCCGGCATTGATGACGAGGATATCGAGCCCGCCCAGCCCCTCGACGGCCTGGCTCACCAGCTGCTGGCACCAGTTTTCATCGGTGATGTCGCCGGGAAGCGCGATGGCTTTGCGCCCTTCGGCTTCGATCAGCTTGATCACCTCCTGCGCGTCGGCGGATTCGGCTTCGAGGAAGGAGATCGCAACGTCGGCGCCTTCGCGCGCATAGGCGATGGCAGCAGCACGGCCGATGCCGGAGTCGCCGCCGGTGATCAGCGCCTTGCGGCCCTTGAGCTTGCCCGAGCCCTGGTAGGAGGTTTCGCCGTGGTCGGGCACCGGATCCATCTTGCCGGCGAGGCCGGGCACGGGCTGCGGCTGGCGGGGAAACGGGGGCTTGGGATATTGGCTGCGCGGGTCCTGCATGGTGAGGCGGTCGGTCATGGCTCTCTCTCGAAGTGGGATGCCATGACCAACGATGGGTGCGGGCGTGAGTTCCGCAACAGGAGCGCACGGCAGCTTGCGATGGCGCTCGACCTTTCGGATTGAAAAGTCCCGGACAGACGCGGTGCCTGCCCGGGTAGAGTTGCTTAGTACAGCACGTTCTGCGCTTCGGGCTGGTCGATATTGTCCTTGGTGACAAGGACGACGCCGGTATCGATCTGCTCCTCGAGGGTTTTGCCGCCCAGAAGATCGAGCACGGCCTGCACGCCCAGCTCGCCCATCTGATAGGAGCCCTGGACGAGAATGCCAGAGAGCGTGCCGTCCTTGACAAAGGCCTGGAGGTCCTCGTTGCCGTCAAAGCCGATAGCGGTGAGCTGGCCGGCCTTGCCGGCCTGCACGATGGCGCGGCCCATGCCGATGGCGGTGGGCTCATTCGCGCCGAAGATCGCCACCAGGTCGGGATTGGCGGCCAGCACGTCGGTGGTCTGGTTGAGCGCGGTGGCCATCTGGGACTGGGAGTAATAGGGGCCGACGATTTCGAGCTCGCTATTGCCCTTGAGATATTCGGTGAAGCAGCCGACGCGGCCGATTTCCGAGCCAACACCGGCGACATAAGACATGACCGCAACCTTGCCGGTGGTGCCGGCGCCATCGATCACCGCCTGAGCAGCCATTTCGCCCGCCTTACAGTTGTCGGTGGACAGGAACGTCTGGTAGAGGCCTGCGCCGCTTTCGCCCAAGGCGGAGTCGATGATGGCGACGGGAATGCCCGCTTCGTTGGCGCGGCGCACGACCGGCACCAGTGCTTCGGGGTCGGAAGGGGCTAGGACGATGCCCGCGACGCCGCGATTGACCGCGTTTTCCACCAGGTTAACCTGGTCGGCCACTGCGGCTTCCGAAGCGGGGCCGTCAAAGCTCAGCGTATGCTCGGCATTGCCTTCGAGTGCGGCGGCAGCGCCCTTGTTGACGTTCTGCCAGAAGTTCGAGTTGGTGGTCTTGACGATCACCGCGATTTCGCCGGCCGAAGCCGCGGGGATGGTGAGGCAAAGCGCGGATGCGACGGTGCCAAGCAGGACAGATTTCTTCATGTTACTCCTCCGGTTATGAAGTTTTTGGGTAGGCGTCGTGATGCGCCGGTGCGGCTTACCCGCCCGGGCACATGGGTCATGGCCGAACCACGGCCTTGATCAGGCTTTCGCGGTCTTGGGCCAATTCGGCAAAGCGGCGGGGCAGATCGACAAGGGCGATCTCTTCGGACAAGAGGGCTGATGTATCGATCTGCCCCGCCCGAATCGCGGCCATCACCCGCTCGAAATCGGCGCGCAGGGCATTGCGGCTGCCGACGATACGGGTTTCGCGCTTGTGGAACTCGGCGTCGCTGAAGCGGATGTCGTCCTTGACGACGCTGACCAGCACATAGGTGGACCCATGCGCAAGGAGAGCAAAGCCGGCCTCGATGGCGCGAGCGGAGCCCGTGGCATCGAACACGACATCGAAACCATCGGCGAGATCGCCAGCAAGAATGCTGCCAGGATCGCTATGGAGATGCTCAAAGCCAAAGCGCTTGCCGGCCAGCTCCAGCCGCCGCGAACTGAGATCGAGCAGGTGCACTTCGGCACCCGCGAGCCGGGCGAATAGCGCCACGCCCAGTCCGATCGGGCCGGCGCCGGTCACGAGCACACGGTCGCCGGCGGCCAGTTCCGAGCGGGCCACCGCATGGGCGCCAATGGCGAGGAACTCGACCATGGCCGCCTGCAGATCGGAGAGACCGGTGGCGGGATAAAGATTGCCGACCGGCACGGCGATGCGGCTGCACAGGCCGCCGTCACGATGCACACCGAGAACTTCAATCCGGGTGCAGCAATTGGGCTTGCCCCGGCTACAGGCGCGGCAGGTGCCGCAGGAGACATAGGGGTTGATGACGACGAGCTCGCCCGCGGCCATGTCCCCGGCCGCCTCGACCAGCCGACCCGAGAGCTCATGCCCGATCACCCGTGGATATTGCAGATAAGGGTGCTTGCCCTCAAAGATATGGTAATCGGTGCCGCACAGCCCGACAGCTGCAATGTCCACCAAGGCCCAGCCTTCCGGCGCCTCGAATGGACGGGGAAGCTGGCGCAGCTCGAACAGTCCCGGCTCCACGCAGGTGCCGGCGGTCATGGTGCCCAACGCGTTGACCTGAACGGCTTCGTTCATTGCAGAACTCCTTGCTGGCGCGACTGCCAGTTGTCGGGCAGCGCGCCCTTGATGATAAGGCTGAGCACGTCGTCCTTGCTGACCTCGCCAATCGCATGCGAGCCCACTTTTTCACCGCGGTTCATCACGACGACCCGATCGCAAAGGTCGAACACGTCGTGCATGTCGTGGCTGATGAGAAAGATGCCGAGCCCCTCGTTGCGCAGCTGCTTGATGAGTTCGCCCACCATCGCCGTTTCCGCCGGCCCGAGGGCAGCCGTGGGCTCGTCCATGATGAGGATCTTGGCGTCGAAATAGATCGCCCGGGCAATGGCGATGACCTGGCGCTGGCCGCCCGAAAGGCGCGCCACAGCATCAGTCAGGTTGCGGAAATTGGGGTTGAGCCGCGCCAAGACACGCTTGGATTCCTCGAGCATGCGCTTGTCATCGAGATTACCCCAGCGCGTGCGCAATTCACGCCCGAGAAAGAGGTTGGCCGGCGCATCGAGATGTTCGGCCAAAGCCAGGGTCTGGTATATGGTTTCAATGCCCTGGTCGCGGGCATCGGTGGGGGAGTTAAGGGAGGCGACTTCCCCCCGGATGCGGATTTCGCCCGCGCTCGGGGTCATGGCGCCCGAAAGAATGCGCATCAGGCAGGACTTGCCCGCGCCATTGTGGCCGAGCAGGCCGACCACTTCGCCGGCATGCAGATCAAGGCTGACCCCGTTGACCGCGCAAACGCCGCCAAAGTGCTTCTCGATATTGATCATCTCAATCAATGGCGTGGTCATGGCCTGCCCCTGATGTGACGCTGGTGTTTGCTGGGAGATGATCATCGGTGGCGCAACTGATCGATAAAGACAGCCAGGATCACCACGATGCCGATGACGATCTGCTGGATGAAGGATGAAACACCGGCCATGTTGAGGCCATTGCGCAGCACGCCGATAATGAAGGCGCCGATCAGGGTGCCCGAAATGGTGCCGACACCACCCATGAGGGAAGCGCCGCCGATCACGGCCGAAGCGATGGCATCGAGCTCGTACATCACCCCTTCATTGGGCTGGGCGGTGACGAGGCGCGACATCAGCACATTGCCCGCAACGCCGGCGAGACCGCCCGACAGCATATAAGCGGCGATCTTGGTGCGATCGACATTGACGCCGGCCAGCCGCGCCGCTTCCTCGTTGGAGCCGGTGGCATAAAGATGCCGGCCCAGCGGACGGCGGCGCAGCACATAGGCGGCGATGAGGGCGATGATGACGAGAAGAATGACCGGGTAAGGGATACCCGGAAAGACGACGCGCGACAGGCCATTGGGCAGCTTTTCGACCATGCGCCAAAGCGCGCCATTGCCCAGCCACGCAAAGGCCTCGCCCAGCTGCGAAATCGGCGCGGCGCCGGTCAGCTGCAGCGCAGTGCCGCGCGCGATCAACATCATGCCGAGTGTGGCGACAAAGGGCGTGATCTTGAGCTTGGTGATGACGAGACCATTGGCGAGGCCGCAAAGGGCCCCTACCCCGACGCCGGCCAGCATGCCGAGCGGCACGGGAACGCCGGCCTTGACCAGCATGCCGGTAGCCGTGCCCGAAAGGGCGAGCACTGCGCCCACGGACAGATCGATGCCGCCGGTGATGATCACCATGGTCATGCCAATGCCAAGAAGCGCGATGACCGAGGTCTGCAGCAAAACGGTCAGGCCGTTATTCACCGACAGAAAGGCTGCATTGCCGAAGGCGAAGACCGCGATCAGGATCGCCAGCGTGAACAAGGCGGAGAGCTTGTGCAGCGTTTCCCCGTTGATCCGGCCCGTGGGCCAGGATGTGCCGGTGGTGCTTTGGACGGCCGCCATGACTCTCCCAACTTTTCTGTTTTAAATTATTGAAACCAGCCTTTCGCCATTGCCTCTGCCCTGTCAATTGTTTTTAATGATTGTCGACAAATGTACTGGGGGCGCCTTGGGTGGCCAGAACTGACGAGCGCTTTCGCGAAGCTTTCAACAGCTTGCTGGATCGGTGCGAGGCGCTTGTACCAGGCGACCAATTGCCAGCCGAACTGGCGCTGGCGGCCGACCTGGAGGTCAGTCGCACCGTGGTGCGGGCCGCGCTTGAGCGTATGCAGGCCGAAGGCTTGATCGAGTGGAACGGCCGGCAAAAGACCTTGGTGCGTTTGCCCAAGCCGACCGACAGGCTGGCGGTGCAGGCCGACCAGATTTCCCTCGATGAACTTGAACGGCAGTTTCTTGACTGGATCTTGCGGTTCGACGTGGCGCCCGGAACCGCGCTCAACGTCACCTATCTGGCCAAGACCTTCCGGGTCACTGCCTATGGCCTGCAGGAGTTTCTGGCTTCACTCAGCCGTTTTGGGCTGGTGCGGCGGCGCCCAAGGGGCGGCTGGGAGCTGGTGGGGTTCACCCGGGACTATGCCGTTGAACTGTCCGACTTCCGCATGGTGCTTGAGCTCAATGCGGTTTCCCATGTGATTTCCCTGCCGCCGAGCGATCCGATCTGGGATCGGCTTGCCGTGCTCGAGGCGGATCACCGGCAACTCGCCGCTGAGATCGATACGCGCTACCACGATTTTTCGCTGCTCGATGAGCGCTTCCACACCACGATTGGCAAAACGGTGCGGAACCGCTTTGCCAGCGAGTTCCAAAAGGTCATCACCCTCGTTTTTCACTACCACTACCAGTGGGACAAAAAGGACGAGCGCGAGCGCAACACGGCTGCGGTGGGCGAGCATTTGCGGCTGATTGAGGCCTTGCAAGCGCGCGATGAGCAGGCAGCCCTCGCAGCTGCCCGGGAGCATCTGCAGACCTCCAAGCAGACCCTGCTCAATTCGCTCCGCATTCATGCCCTGCCCTGATAGCGGCAGTGCCGGGCCTACCTCTCCCGCGTCAGTGCAAGCGCCTTGCGAGCGGTGTCTTCGTCGCAGACCAGGGCGCTGCCCATGCGGGAGCGAAGGGCCCCGGCAATAGCGGCGGCCTTGGACAAGCCGCCGGCGGCAAAGATGACACGAGGCACCTTGGCCAGGATGGCGAGGGGAAGAGCAACGGCCCGACTATTGATCTCGTGATCGATCAGGGCGCCGTCCCGGTTGATGAACTGACCCAGAACATCCCCAACCGCCCCGGCGGCGAGCAGTGACTGCAGCTCCACATCCTGAGGCAAGCCATAGCGCATCAGCAGCGAGCGATCCGACAGATCGCCGATACTGACCAGGATGATGTCGTTCTTGGCGATCCGCTCAAAGGCACTCTGGAATTCGCGCTGGTTGAGGATCGCATCGCGTGACTGCGCACTGTCGGCATAAACCGGCGCGGCGAGATAAGCGCATTCGGCGTTGAGTTGGCGCGCCAAATCGCTGGCAATATCGAAAGTGTTGATGGCCAGCCCGCGGGTAAGGCCACCGATCACCGAGCTGACGCAAAGCTGCGGATATTTGGCGGCGGGCACGAAGCGCACCATTTCGCGCAAGGTCGCGCCCCAGGCGGTGCCGACGCCCGAGACCTCGTTGCTGCTGAGGAGCTGCATCAGATATTGCGCGGTGGCTTCCCCGATCAGCACCGGCACCATGTCGGGGTCCTTGGGCGTGGGCAGGATGATGGCGCGCTCAAGGTCAAACTCGCCCACCAGTTCCTGCTCGAGCTCGATGCAGCTGGTGAGGCTGGTATTGAGCGTGATGGTCACAAGCCCGGTGCGCCGCGCAACATTGATCAGCTTGTTGATGCGCGGCCGATTGGTGGAGAGAAGATCGGCTATCTCGGCCTGCGTGCGCCCTTCCTTGAAATAAAGCCAGGCGACTCGCACCAAGGTTTGGTCAAAAGGATGCTCGCCTGGCGTCAATTGCATGGAAGATCTCTACCCGTCTGGCCGTAACACGGTCAGGCCTTTACCACACTTGCACAGTGGACCAGCTCAGTTTCACTGTGCAAGCGCCTGCGGTCACTGCCATGGCCAACTATTGCGTGGCAATACGCTGGGTGGTTTTGGCGTTGAACTGGTGCAAGGCCGCGTGCTCTGCCCAAAGGGTAATGGTCTTGCCGTCCTTGATTCCGCTGGCATCGTCGAGGCTGGCGACCAGCGGATCGGCATAGCCGTCCAGTCGTAGGTGCACATGGAACTCGTTGCCCAGCGGCTCCACCAGTTCCACGACGCCCGTGAAGCTGATGGCAGGAGCCGCAGGCTGGACCAACGAAAGCGAGTCCGGACGAACGCCCACGATGTCGGCTGCAGAATCATAGATGGGATGACCGGCCGCAGCCGATCCCAGCGCCTTGATCGGCAAAAGGTTCATCGGCGGGGAGCCGATAAAGCTAGCGACAAACAGGGTCGCGGGGGTCTGGTAGACCTCCATGGGCGTGCCGATCTGCTCGATCCGGCCGGCATTCATCACCACCAGCCGGTCGGCAAGGGTCATGGCCTCCATCTGGTCGTGGGTGACGTAAATGGAAGTCGTGCGCAGGCGGCGCTGCAGCTTGCGGATTTCCACCCGCATCTGCACGCGCAGTTTGGCGTCGAGGTTGGACAAGGGCTCGTCAAAGAGGAACGCGGCAGGGTTGCGGACAATGGCGCGCCCCATGGCCACGCGCTGGCGCTGCCCGCCCGAAAGCTGTCCAGGACGGCGATCGAGCAAGGGGCCGATCTCGAGAATGCGCGCGGCTTCTTCCACCCGGCTGGCAATATCGGCCTTGGAATAATGGCGATTGCGCAGGCCGTAGGAGAGGTTCTCGCGCACCGACATATGCGGGTACAGCGCGTAGTTCTGGAACACCATGGCGATGTCCCGATCGGCCGGTTCGACCGTGCTCACATCCTTGTCGCTGATGCGCAGAACGCCCGAGCTGATCGATTCGAGCCCGGCCACCATGCGCAGCAGCGTCGATTTTCCACAACCCGAGGGCCCCACCAGGACGATCATCTCGCCATCCTCGATGCTGAGGCTAACCCCTTTTACCGCCTCAACATTTCCGTAGCGCTTGCGCAGGTTTTCAAGCTCGATGCTGGCCATATCCGGTCTCCTCCAATCACTGTCTTACATTTGTAACATGACGTTGACACTATTCAAGGGTCCCGCTAGCGTTGCTCATGCTCCGTTAGAGAGCTGACTGGCCGCCCAGTCTGGGCGAACCCCAATGAGGAGGGCTTAATGAAGATTTCCAAGTCCAGATTGCCTGGCTTTATCAACGCTGCTGCGGGCCTCGTGACCGCTTCGGTGTCGGTTCTGGCGCTGACCGCTCCCGCCATGGCGCAGGATCGCATCACCATAGAGTGGTGGCATGCACTGGGTGGGCGCCTGACGCCCATCGTCGACGAGCTCGTCACCAAGTTCAACGACTCCCAGGACGAGTTTCAGCTGGTTGCCACCAACAAGGGCAATTACGAAGAAGCCATGGCTGCCATGATCGCGGCTTACCGGGTCAAGCAGCACCCGGTGCTGTCGCAGACCTCAGAGCGCACCTTCCTGACCATGATTCATTCCGGCGCCACGAAGCCGGTGCCCGAGCTGATGGAAGAGCAGGGCTACGAGATCGACTGGAGCAATTTCGTTGCGCCAGTCGCTGAATACTATTTCCAGGATGGCAAGCCGGCAGCAATGCCGTTCAACTCCTCGACGCCAGTGTTCTGGTACAATGCGGACCACTTCAAGGCCGCCGGCTTTGATGCACCGGGCGAAACCTGGCAGGAAGTTGAGCAGCAGCTTTATGCGATCAAGGAGCAGGGCATCAATGATTGCTCGATGGCCCTGGCGCGCGACTTTGTTTGGAGCCTGATCGAGAACTATTCGGCCATGCACGACCAGCAATATGGCACGCTGGCCAATGGCTTTGATGGGCTGGCAACCGAGTTCACCTTCAACAAGAGCCCGCTGATTGTTGGCCAGCTCGAGCGCCTGGACAAGTGGATGGACGATGGCGTCCTCCAGATCGCCGGCCAGGGCCTCAACCCCGAAGAGCTGTTCATCTCGGGCAAGTGCTCCACTATCACTGCCTCCACCGCGGCGCATGCCGGCGTGGAAGCGGGCGCGCAGTTCAACTGGGGTGCCACTTATCTCCCCCACGAAGAAGGCGTTGAGCCCAAGAACAGCACCATCGGTGGGGGTGCATTGTGGGTCTTGGCCAACAAGAGCGAAGAAGAATACAAGGGCGCCGCAGCGTTCCTGAACTTCGTGGCTTCCCCGGAAATCCAGACCTGGTGGGCTGGTGCGACCGGCTATGTGCCCGTGACCAACCAGGCCTATGACAAGTTCAAGGCGGACGGCTACTACGACGAGCATCCGACGCGCGAAATTGCCATTCTCCAGCTCAACCGCGGCACCCCGACCGAAAACTCGCGCGGCTTCCGCTTTGGCAACCACAACCAGATCTTCGAGATCATGAACCAGGAAATCCAGGGCGTCTGGACGGGTCAGCAGACTCCCCAGGAAGCATTGGACAAGTCCGTTGCTCGCGGCAACGAGGTCCTGCGTCAGTTCGAGCAGCTCAATGCCAACAAGTGAAGACGTCATTCTAGCAGGGAGCGCCTCCGGGCGCTCCCTCAGCTTTGACCTGCGCGGCATGGTGGCAGGGCTCCTGCGTCCGTCCGATGCCGGGCTCAAAGCCAACCATTTCAGGCGGCCTGGCCTGGCTGCCGCGCTGCTGGCGCCGCAGCTGCTGATCCTGCTGTTTTTCTTCTTTATCCCGTCCTACAAGGCGCTCTCGCTGGCCTTTGTGCAGGTGGATCCGTTTGGCGGCAACACGATGTGGGTGGGCCTTTCCAACTTCACCCAGCTGTTTTCCAGCGCCGAATATCGCGCCAGCGCCTCCTTCACCGTGTTTTTCACCGTGGTGACGAGCGTTGCTACGCTCCTGCTCGCCGGCATCTTTGCTTTCGCCACCGACTTCGTGGTGCGCGGCAAGGGCATCTACAAGAGCATCATCCTTCTCCCCTATGCCATTGCCCCCGTGATTTCCGGCGTGCTCTGGGCCTTTCTGTTCAACCCCGCCGTGGGCCCGATCGCGCAGTTCCTCCATTCGCTCGGCATTCCTTGGGACCCCAATCGCCGTCCGGCCGATGCCCAGACGCTGCTGATCATCGCCGCGGTGTGGAAGCATATCTGCTACAACTACATCTTCCTGGCCGCCGCCTTGCTGGCCGTCCCTACCTCCCTGCTTGAAGCGGCCACGCTCGATGGCGCCAAGCCCCTGCGCCGGTTCTTTACCGTGTCGCTGCCGCTGGTGACGCCGACCATCTTCTTCCTGATCGTCATGAACTTCGTTTACGCGATGTTCGAGACCTTCGGCATTGTTGATGCGGTTACCAGAGGCGGTCCGGCAGCAGCCACCAATATCCTGGTCTACAAGGTCTACCAGGAAGGCTTTGTGCAGCTGAACCTGGGTTCATCGGCCGCCCAGTCGGTGGTGCTGATGATCGTGGCGATTGCCTTCACCGTCCTGCAGTTCCGCGCCCTTGAGCGCAAAGTCAATTACGGGGTCTGAGCATGATCCAGAACCGGACCCTCACCATTGTCTGCCATGGCATCCTGATCTTTGGTGCCTTGCTGGTCTGTCTGCCGCTTTACTTCGCCTTTGTGGCCAGCTCGCACACGCTTCAGGAAGTGCAGCAATCCCCTTTCCCGGTGCTACCGGGGCTGCACTTCTTTGACAATGTCGCCCAGGCCTGGAACGAGGGCAATTTCGGCCGGCTGTTCCTCAACTCGATCATCGTCACCTGCGGCATCGTGATCGGCAAGCTTGCCATTTCGCTGCTGGCGGCCTTTGCCATCGTTTACTTCCGCTTTCCCTTCCGGATGACGGCGTTCTGGCTGATCTTTGTGTCCCTGATGCTGCCCGTGGAAGTGCGCATCATCCCCACCTATGAGGCCGTTGCCGACGTGGCGGGGCCCCTGCGCTGGGTGGTCGATATTTCGGGCCTGTCCGGGTTGATCGCCTCCCTGACCGGTTACCGGGTCGAGACCGCGCTCAACTGGAGCCTCGTCAACACCTATCAGGGCCTGATCCTCCCCCTGATTGCCTCGGCTTCGGCGGTGTTCCTGTTCCGCCAGTTCTTCCTCACCGTGCCCGAGGAGCTCTGCGAAGCGGCGCGCCTCGACAAGGCGGGACCCATGCGGTTCTTCTGGGATATCCTGCTGCCGCTCTCCAAGGCCAATATCGGCGCGCTGGCGATCATCCTCTTCATCTTCGGGTGGAACCAGTATCTCTGGCCCCTCCTCTTCACCACCGACAAGAGCATGGCCACCGCCGTGCTTGGCCTCAAGCAATTGGTGCCAGTTGCCGATGCGGAACCGGCCTGGAATCTGGCCATGGCCGCGGCGTTCTTCGTCATGTTGCCCCCCGCCGTCATCATCCTGGCGATGCAGGGCCTGTTCACCAAAGGACTTGTCGATTCCGGCAAGTAAGCTTCAACCAAGAGGGTATCTGAAGTGGTTCAAATCGTGGGTCACCGCGGCGGTCGCAACGTGTGGCCAGAAAACAGCCTGGGCGGCTTCGAGAAGGTGCGCGCGCTCGGCGTCGATGCCGTGGAGTTCGATATCCACCTGACCAAGGCGGGCGAGCTCCTGTGCATCCATGACGCCACGCTCGAGCGCACGACGCTGGGCACCGGTCTTGTGGCCGATCTGCCGGTGGATGGGCGCAAGAACGTGATCTTGCGCGACAGCGACAGCGAGCACATCCCGACTTTCCGCGAAGTGCTCGAACTGTTCGCCGACAGCACGCTCGAACTCCATATCGAGCTCAAATCCGATCACGACCACAAGCCCTATCCGGGCATTGTGCCCGCCGTGCTCGCCGAGATGGAGCGCTTCAACTTTGGGGATCGGGCCGTGCTCACGAGCTTTGATCCCGATGTGCTGCGCGACATCCGCACAGCGGTGCCCAATGGGCGGCGCCTCGCTTCGATTGACCGGCACTCGGCCGAGCGCCTCGGCGGGCTGCCGGCAGCGCTCACTATGCTCGGCGAACTCGTCGAGATCGTCGCGGTGGAACGCAGCGTCCTCCTCGAAAATCTTGATTTGGTGAAGTCCATCGTGCCGATGAACCGATGGGCGGTATGGATGTGCAACGATGCCGAAAGCATCGAATACTGGCTGCAGCAGCCCGTGTTTTCCATCACCTCCGATGTTCCCGATCTCGCCATTTCCGTAAAGGAAAAGCTTCGTGGCTGATTCAATACTCGACGCCGACGGGGCCGCGGCCGGCCCCATTATCTTGCACAACACCGACCTCGTAATCTTCGATTGCGATGGAGTGTTGATCGACAGCGAGATCATTGCCAGCCGCACCATGGCCGAAGCCCTCACCGATGCGGGCTTTCCCATGACGCAAACCGAAGCCCATGTGACTTTTACCGGCAATTCCGAGCGGGACACCAAGGCTTATCTGACTGAAAAGCTCGGCGTCACGGATCTCGACGCGCTGTTCACCGCCTGGGGCAAGCGCCTTTACAAGGGCTTTGAAGCCGTCGAAGAGATCGAGGGCATTGCCGATGTGGTGACACGCCTCAACCGCCCGATCTGCGTGGCCTCCAACAGCTCGCTTTACCGGCTGACTCGCAGCCTTGGGCGCGTCGGGCTCTGGAAGGCCTTTCATGGTCATGTGTTCAGCGCTGATCACGTTGCCCATCCCAAGCCGGCACCGGATTTGATGCTGCACTGCGCCGCTGAAATGGGGGCCGATCCGCGCCGCTGCATTATGGTGGATGACAGCCCCCACGGGGTCGAAGGCGCCCTTGCCGCCGGCATGATCGCCATCGGCTTTGTGGATCTGCGCGATCCCCGAGGCAAGCGGGCCGAAGTGCTGCGCGAAGCGGGGGCGCATCTAGTCGCGAAGGGCAGCGGCGAATTGCAGGCCTGCCTCGAGCAAGCAGATCTGCTGCTCGGCAACAGTTCTGCCCGCCCTCAAGACGCTACCCTGGGCTCTGGCTCAGAGGCTCGCTAACAGGTCCCATGCCCGACCGCCCCTCGCGTGGCCGGGTATCCAGGCTCGAAATGCCCGAGCCCTACCAGTTGCTTTCCAGCGCTTCGCGAGCCTGATCGTCGCTCCAGCTGGCGGGCACCCAAACCCCGATCTGCTTGCCTTCGCGCTCGATATGAGCGTGCCGCATCGGCGTCGCGCCCGTAGCGCCAGGGCTTTCGTCATGCTCGTATTCGGCCAGCTCGTGGCTGAATTCCTTGCCGTGCCAGTCGCCGTGATGCAACCATCGGCCAGTGAATTTTTCTGGGAGTATGCTCATGCTCAACCTCGTTGTTATTTCCACAACGCCAATCCCTTTGATCCGGCTCCGTCAAAAAGCGTCACGCCAAGGCGTAAGCAAAGATAAATGCTATGCCATTTGGACCCCGGGCCTAGTGAAAGCCGGTGAAGATGACAGAAGAGGGCAAGCGCTAGATTGCCAAGCGGCGCCTCTCGATAGTATGCCGGCTGCAACAGCGCTATCGGGGTCCACAAAATCTACCAGCCAAAGAAAATCGGCCTGATCGGTGCGGGAGCCATCGGGCAGTCGCTTCTGAGCGCCCTTCGGACAATGGCCGAAATTGAACTCGCCTTTGTGCTGGTGCGCGACGCGCAAAAGCTGGAAGGCCTCAAGATCGACCCCAGACTGGTTGTCACTGAGCCAGAGGCGGCCTTCGAGCGGGATGCCGATCTTGTGGTTGAGGCCGCGATGCCGGCGCTAGTCTCGGCGCTGGCGCCAAGATTTCTCGAGCGCGCCGATTTTTGCGCCTTCAGCTGCTCGGCTATGGCCGATGCGCAAACAGACAAATCGGTCCGTGCTGCCGCCGCCAGCTCTGGACGCCAGTTCTATGTTCCCCATGGGGCGATTTTGGCGCTGGACGGCATCGCTGATGGGCGCGAGCTTATCGAGAGCGTCACCATTACCACCACCAAGAGCGGCAAGAGCCTAGGCGTCGATCCGGCGGGCCGAGGGGTGCTGTTCGAGGGGCCCGTGCGTGAGGCCTGTCGGTTGTTTCCCCGCAATGTGAATGTGCATGCAGCCATCGCCCTCGCCGGTATCGGCTTTGACCGAACAATCAGCCGGATCGTCGCGCAACCCGATCTGCCGACTAATGACCATCGCATCGAAGTCACCGGGACCGGATTCAACTGGGACATCAGCGCGTCCTCGCGCTCGCTCGGGGGCGTTACCGGCTCATACACGCCCCACTCCGCCGTGGGCTCGCTTCGCCGCATCCTGGGTGGGACCGGCGTGACGCTCGTTTAGTGGCCGTGACGAGCGATCGTATTAGTCCCAGAGCCGTGATGACCCACAACAAAAAGCTGGCTAAGAGATAGTCACCCGAGCCCCTGGAGCTCATCTTCCCGCCTCCCTGTCCAGGTCTGCCCAAATCAAAGCGCCATTCGGTCGAGAATAAAGGACGTTGCATGTCGATTCAGAGCAAGTTCAGCAAGTTGGGCACCCAGAATGCCCCGGGGCAGGAAACCCGTCAGGCTATCTCGGGAACCGAGGGTTTCCTGAGCGGAGAAAAACTGACGGGCACTCCAGTCGATTTCTCCCATGGCGATGTGGATGCCCATGAGCCCACGCCTGGAGCGCTGGACCTGTTCAACGCCGGCGTCGCCAAGGGCGGCTCGCAGGCCTATACAGAATATCGTGGCTCCGGCGAAATCCGCGAGGAGGTCGGCGCAAAACTTGCCGAGTTCACCGGCGCGAGGGTGGAGGCGCGCGACGGGCTGATCATCACCCCCGGCACCCAGGGGGCGCTGTTCCTCGCGGTCGCCGCCACCATGGTGCGCGGCGACAAAGTCGCGATCGTCCAGCCCGATTATTTCGCCAACCGCAAACTCGTTGAATTCTTCGAGGGCGAAATGGTGCCCGTGCAACTGGGCTATCGACAAGCTCCAGCGGGGCAAGCCGGACTGGATCTCGACCAGCTGGAAGCCGCCTTCCAGGCCGGCGCCAAGCTTTTTCTCTTTTCCAACCCCAACAATCCCGCCGGCGTCGTTTATTCGAGCGACGAGATCGCCAGTATCGCCGCCCTCGCCACACGCTATGGCGCCAGCGTGATCGTGGATCAGCTTTATTCGCGGCTGCTTTATGAGGGCGTCGCCTATACTCATCTGCGCGCAGGCGCGGTCGACGCCGAGAACGTCGTGACCATCATGGGGCCATCCAAGACCGAATCCCTCAGCGGCTATCGCCTGGGCGTCGCCTTTGGCTCGAGCGAAATCATCGAGCGCATGGAAAAGCTTCAGGCGATCGTGTCCCTGCGCGCCGCCGGCTACAACCAGGCCGTGCTGCGCAGCTGGTTTGATGAGCCCGCCGGCTGGATGGACGACCGCATCGCCCAGCACCAGGCCATCCGCGACGATCTGGTGGAGCAGTTCCGCTCCATCGAGGGCTGCTTTGTCCGCACGCCCGAAGCGGGCAGTTACCTCTTCCCGCAATTGCCCGAACTGAGCATCGAGCCGGCGCAGTTCGTGACCGCGCTGCGCGTGCTGGCTGGTGTGACCGTGACACCCGGCACCGAGTTCAGCCCCCATTCGGGTGCCAGCATCCGGCTGAACTTCTCCCAGGATCATGCCGCGTCGGTCGCTGCCGTCCAGCGGCTTGCCACGCTGGTGGAACGCCATCGGGGTTAGAGCGTAAACTCGCGTCAAGCTGGGCAAATAGTGGCGGGCTCGAGAGATTGGATTGACCGCGCTGATTGGGCCTGATGAAGTAAAACTTACAGGCAGCGGCGCAGCTTAGCTGCGCTCTGCCGCCCACACCGCAATAATAAGCTGCCCAATATGGGCGCGACCGGGAGACCACCAAGATGAAGCGAATTGTAACGGGACTGCTGCTGGCATCCACTTTCCTGGGCTCGTCGGGGCTGGCTTTCGCCCAGCAGACGACGCTCACCATCGAAAGCTGGCGCAACGACGATCTGCCCATCTGGAACGAAAAGATCATTCCCGCCTTCGAGGCCGCTCATCCCGAGATCAATGTCGAATTCGCGCCCCTGGGCCCGACTGAATACAATTCGGCTGTCGGCGCCAAGCTGGAGGCGGGTACCGCCGGCGATCTCATCACCTGCCGCCCCTTCGATCTGGCGCTCGCCCAGTTCACCCAGGGCTATCTGGCGCCGCTCAACGACCTGCCGGGCATCGAGAATTTCTCCGATGTCGCCAAGTCTGCCTGGACCACCGATGATGGCGCCACGACTTTCTGCGTGCCCATGGCTTCGGTGATCCATGGGTTTATCTACAACAAGGACATCTTTGCCGAACTGGGCCTCGAAGTGCCCGCGACGGAAGACGAGTTCTTCGCCGTCCTCGACGCCATCAAGGAGGATGGCACCTATACGCCCCTGGCCATGGGTACCAAGGACCAGTGGGAAGCGGCCACCATGGGCTATTACAACATTGCCCCCAATAGCTACAAAGGCGAGGAAGGCCGCCTGGCGCTGATCGCGGGCGAGCAGAAGCTGACCGATCCGCAATGGGTCGAGCCCTACACGACCCTCGCGCGCTGGAGCGACTATCTGGGGGACGGCTTTGAAGCCCAGACCTATCCCGATAGCCAGAACCTCTTCACCCTCGGTCGCGCCGCCATCTTCCCAGCCGGCTCGTGGGAAATCTCCGTGTTCGAGCCGCAGGTCGACTTCGAGATGGGCGCCTTCAAGCCACCGGTGAAAGCCGCCGGCGACACCTGCTACATCTCGGATCACAACGATATCGGCCTGGGGCTCAATGCCGCTTCGCCCAATGCGGAAGCGGCGCGCACCTTCCTATCCTGGGTCGCCTCCACCGAGTTCGCCGAAATCTATGCCAACGCTTCGCCCGGCTTTTTCAGCCTGAACTCGGCGGCCGTGCCGCTCGAGAACGAACTGGCCCAGGAATTCGTCTCCTGGCGCGAGGATTGCGAGACCACCATTCGCCACCCAGCCGCCATTTTGGGCCGGGGCGAGCCCAATCTCGACATCGAGACCTGGCGTGAATCGGCCAATGTGATCAACGGCACCACCACTCCGGAAGATGCCGCCAAGATCACCCAGGATGGCCTCGCCTCCTGGTATGAGCCGCAGCAGTCCAACTAAGCGCCTATGACCATGGGGCTGCGGAGGCTTGATCCTTTGCAGCCCTTTTTGCTCGCCGCCCCCGGCCGCACTGGAACAGCATGACCGTCGACGCCCCCTCCCCGCTCCCTGCCGTTTCGTCCAAGCCGCGGCGCTGGCACATTCTGATGTTTCTGGCGCCGGCACTGCTGGTCTATACGGTGGTGATGATTTACCCGCTGCTCGAAACGCTCCGGCTCTCGCTGTTTGTGGCAGGTCCAGAGGGGCAGCGTTTTGTCGGCCTCGACAATTTCAACCGCCTTCTGGGTGACCCGCGCCTAGCCGCGAGCTTCTGGAACGCGCTGTCGAACAACTTCATCTTTTTTGCCATTCACATGCTGGTGCAGAACCCCATCGGCATCCTGCTGGCTGCACTCCTGTCCATGCCCGGACTTCGCCTGCGCGGCTTTTACCGCACCGCCATGTTCGTGCCGACCATTTTGTCCTTTGTCATCATCGGCTTTATCTGGAAGCTGATCCTGTCCCCGCTGTGGGGCGTGTCGCCCTATCTACTCGATCTGGTCGGGCTCAAGCACCTGTTCGCGCCCTGGCTGGGCGAGGCGCATTCGGCGCTGATCACCGTGTCGCTGATCTCGGTTTGGCAATATGTCGGCATTCCCATGATGCTGATCTATGCCGCACTGTTGTCGCTCCCCGATGATGTGATCGAGGCGGCAGAGATCGATGGCGTCACCGGCTTTTCGCAGTTCTTCAAAATCCAGCTGCCGCTGATCCTGCCGACCATCGGCATCATCTCGATCCTGACCTTCGTCGGCAATTTCAATGCGTTCGACCTGATCTATGCCGTCCAGGGCGCCATTGCCGGGCCGGATGGATCGACCGACATCCTGGGCACGCTGCTCTATCGCACCTTCTTTGGCTTCCAGACCCAGCTGGGCGACCGGCATCTTGGCGCCACCATCGCAACGCTGATGTTCTTCATCATCCTGGCCGGCGTTGCCGTTTATCTCTTCGGCATCCAGCGCCGCATGCGCCGGTACCAGTTCTGATGGCCCAGACCCGCACGTCCCTCCGCAGCCAGATCGCGGCCCATGCCGTCCTCATTACCTATACGGTGATCGCGCTGTTCCCCGTGTTCCTGATCATCGTCAACTCGTTCAAGTCCAAGCGCGCGATCTTCAACTCGCCCCTCGAAGTGCCGACGCCCGAAACCTTCACCCTGATCGGCTACGAGACCGCGCTTGGACAGGGCAATTTCCTGCTCTACTTCTCCAACAGCTTGCTGGTGACGGTCGCGTCGCTGTTTTTCGTGCTGCTGTTCGGCGCCATGGCCGCTTTTGCGCTCTCGGAATACCGCTTCCGTGGCAACACGCTGATGGGGCTATACCTCGCGCTCGGCATCATGATCCCAATCCGCCTTGGTACCGTCGCCATCCTGCAGCTGATGGTGGCGGGCGGGCTGGTCAACACGCACTGGGCGCTGATCCTCGTTTACACCGCCCAGGGTCTGCCGCTGGCGATCTTCATTCTCTCGGAATTCATGCGGCAGGTCTCGGATGATCTCAAGAATGCCGGCCGCATCGACGGGCTGTCGGAATACAAGATCTTCTTTCGCCTGGTGCTGCCGCTGGTGCGCCCGGCCATGGCAACCGTCGCCGTCTTCACCATGATCCCGATCTGGAACGATCTGTGGTTCCCGCTGATCCTGGCCCCGGGCGAGGCGACCAAGACCATCACCTTGGGCTCGCAGATCTTTATCGGGCAATATGTCACAAACTGGAATGCGGTGCTGGCGGCGCTGTCGCTGGCGATCCTGCCGGTTCTGGTTCTTTATCTTATCTTCTCGCGCCAGCTGATCCGCGGGATTACCTCGGGTGCTGTGAAATGACCGATCAACCTGTTCGCGTGCTTGTTGCCGGCTTGGGAACCATGGGGCGCAGCCATGCGCTGGCTTATCACAATGAACCCGGTTTCGAGATCGTGGGCGTGGTGACCCGCAGCGGCAAAGTGCCCGAAGAGCTCAAGGCCTATCCGCATTTCGCCGATTTCTACGAGGCGCTGGCGGCGACCAAGCCAGAGCTCGCTTCCATCAACACCTATACCGACACCCACGCCCCCTATGCCATCGCGGCGATGGAAGCAGGCGCCCATGTGTTTCTGGAAAAGCCGATCGCCGCCACGGTGGAAGACGCCCGCCGAGTGGTGGGAACGGCGAAGAAGCACCAGCGCAAGCTCGTTATCGGCTATATCCTGCGCCACCATCCGTCCTGGATCGACTTCATTGCCAAGGCGCGCGAACTGGGCCCGCCTTATGTGTTCCGCCTCAACCTCAACCAGCAATCGGCCGGCTCGTTCTGGAAGGTACACAAGACCTTGATGGAGTCCACTTCGCCTATCGTAGACTGCGGCGTGCATTATGTCGACGTCATGTGCCAGATTACCGATGCCAAGCCCGTGCAGGTGCGCGGATTGGGCGTGCGGCTGACCGACGAGATTGCGCCCGAGCAGTTCAACTACGGGCATCTGCAGGTCGCGTTCGATGACGGCTCGGTTGGCTGGTACGAAGCGGGCTGGGGCCCGATGATCAGCGAAACCGCGTTTTTCGTCAAAGACGTAATTTCGGCTAAGGGAGCGGTGTCGATCGTCATGGACGAAGGCGCACGTTCCTCGGACCATTCGACCCACACCAAGACGGCACGCATCCGCACCCACCATGCCGAACTGCAGGCCGATGGCAGCTTTGCGCGCGCCGATGAATGGCTGTCCACCGAAGATGAGCCCGGCCATGATGAGCTCTGTGCACGCGAGCAGCGCTTCATGCTGCGGGCCATCCGCGAGGACATCGATCTCTCCAAGCACAATGAAGACGCGGTGCGCTCGCTCGAGATCGTCCTCGCCGCCGACCAGAGCGCGCGCGAAATGCGCGCCATCGACCTTTAGGACCAGACATGGCTGACATTGCTACCCGCCTGCGCCTCAATGCCGTGACCAAGAGCTTTGGCTCGACCGAGGTTATCCGCGGCGTCGATCTCGAAGTGGGCGATGGGGAATTCGTGGTTTTTGTCGGCCCCTCTGGCTGCGGCAAGTCCACCCTGTTGCGCATGATCGCGGGGCTCGAGGACGCCAGTTCGGGCAGCATCGAAATCGACGGCAAAGTGGTCAACAACCTGCCGCCCGCCAAGCGCGGGATCGCCATGGTGTTCCAGACCTATGCCCTCTATCCGCACCTGACCGTGCGCAACAACATGGCGCTAGCGATGAAGCAGGCGGGCGAGCCGGCGGCCGACATCGAAGCACGGGTGGCGGAAGCCAGCCGCATGCTGTCGCTCGAGCCCTATCTCGAGCGGCGGCCCGCCGAGCTTTCGGGTGGCCAGCGCCAGCGTGTCGCCATTGGGCGCGCCCTGACGCGCAAGCCCAAGCTCTTTTTATTCGACGAGCCGCTCTCCAATCTCGATGCCGCGCTGCGCGTCAATACGCGGCTCGAGATCGCCCGGCTGCACCGGCAACTCAAGGCCACGATGATCTATGTCACCCATGACCAGGTCGAGGCCATGACCTTGGCCGACCGGATCGTCGTGCTCAACGCCGGCAGGATCGAGCAGGTCGGCTCGCCCATGGAGCTTTACAACAAGCCCGCCAGTACCTTTGTCGCCGGCTTTATCGGTTCGCCGCAGATGAACTTCATTCCGGCTGAAAAGCTGGGTGTTGCCGGCGCTGCCACCATCGGTATCCGGCCCGAGCACCTGACGGTCAGCACCACCGAGGGGCAGCTTGCAACCCGCGTGATGCATGTGGAGCATCTGGGCGCCGACACCAATCTTTATCTCGAAAGCGAAGCGGCGGGACTGATCACCGTCCGCTTGTTTGGCGAACAAGCCTTCATGCCCGACACCACGGTATTTGTTACCCCCAACCCGCTTTACCTGCACCGCTTCGATGTACAAGGCCGGGCCGTAGCCTGACCATCAGGACATTTGCCGTTTCAACACCGCTCGCGCCCGCCTCGACACAGCCGGCACCGACATGATGATCGTGATCACGATCACGAGGCAAAGGACGGCACTGATGGGGCGGGTGAAAAATGGCGAGGGATCGCCATTGGTCAATTGCAGGCCGCGGCGCAAATTGAGGTCGAGCAAGTCACCCAGGATGATGCCGAGCACCAGCGGGGCCATGGGGTATTTCATCTCTCGCAAAACGAACCCGACAATGCCAAAGCACAGCATCACATAGACGTCGAACATGCGTTGCGTGATGGCGAACGAGCCAACCACGCAGAGAACATAGATCACCGCCATCAGCCGTTCCCGCGGCACCATCAGGACCTTGATGAACAGCTTGGTGAGCGATAGCCCGAAGATGAAATTGGCCAAGGTGGCCAATAGCAGCATGGCGACCACCTGGTAAAGGAAGGCCGGGTTCTCCACCATCAGCATCGGGCCGGGTCTGATGTCGTGGATATACATGGCCGCGATCAGCACCGCTGCCGCGGCAGAGCCGGGCAATGCCAGGGTCAGGGTCGGGATCATGGCAGCCGAAACCACGGCATTGTCCCCGGTTTCGGCGGCGATCAGGCCCTCCTGACTGCCTTTACCGAATTGCTCTGGATGCTTGGAGGCGCGCTTGGCGGCGGCATAGGAGGTCCAGGAGCCAACGTCTTCGCCAACGCCTGGGATGATGCCGACAAAGGTGCCGATCAAGCCCGAGCGAATGATCGTGCGCCAATAGCGAAAGACTTCCCCGAGGGTAGGAACGACGCGGTCATTGACCGCGGCAATCTGGGCCACCGCGCGCCGCTTCATCGCTGAAAGAATTTCGGCAAAGCCGAAGGCACCGACCATGGCGGGGATAAGGTCGATGCCGCCACCGAGCGCCTGGATACCGAAGGTAAAGCGCTGATGGGCATGCAGGGTTTCCATTCCGATCATGGCAATGAGCAAGCCCAATATGCCGGCGATATAGCCCTTGAGCGGCGTGTCGCTACCCGACATTTGGCCCGAAATCACCACCCCGAACAGCGCCAGCCAGAAATACTCGTAGGAGCCAAACTTCAGCGCGGCCTCGGACAGGAGCGGGGCGATGATGGCGAGAAAGAAGATGCCGACCAGGGTGCCCAGCGTCGAGGAGGTTGTCGCGAGCCCCATCGCCAGCCCCGCCTTCCCTTGCAGAGCCAATGGGTGACCATCCAGCGCTGCGGCAGCATTGGCGGGCGTGCCCGGAATATTGAGCAGGATGGCGGTGCGGCTGCCGCCATAGATGGCACCCAGATAAACGCACATCAGCGTCAGGATCGCTTGATCGGGTGCCATTTTGTAGGTGAGCGTGACGAGGAGGGCAACGCCCATGGTCGCGGTCAGACCCGGCAGGATGCCAATCACCAGGCCGAGGAGCGTAGCCCACACGACATTGAACAAGGACTGGGGATTGAGGAAGTGACCAATCCCCTGCCCCAGCAGCAGCAATCCATCGAACATGAACAAATCCTAGGGCAAGCGCACCAGAAAAACGCGGGCAAAGACGAGGTAGATTCCGGTGCCGCCCGCAACCGCGATGCCGAGCGCCCAGACCGCACTTTGCAGTGGGGGCATTGGCGCATCGGTCAGAACGACCTCGAACAGCACGATAAAGCTGAAGATGAAGAGCATGGACGCCGCCCAAAACGGCAACCAACCCACGAGGATAAGGGTGTAAAACAGGGCGAGGGCCATCACCGCGAGTACGCGCCGCGCTTCGGGGGTCACCAGTAGTGCCGCAAGTCCCTGCCACGCACCAGGCGCCTTGATGCGCCAGGAGCGCACCGCGAGCAGAGCGCTACACAGTGTCAGCAAGACGCCCAAGACAAAGGGAACCAGTCCCGGGATCGTCGCAGGATTGATCCGGCGCGCTTCGAGCCGCGGCATGGTCCAGGATAGGTAGATCACGGCCAACCCCAATGCGAGCAGCACCAGGGCGGTCAGGAGATCGGCGCGAGAGCGAATTGCTTCGTCCCCGGGGGTGTTCGTAGTGTCCATCGCGGTACTCTTGAGACGGCCTGACGAAGAGGGAGGAGGTGGCGGGCTCCCGCCCGCCACGATGCTCTAGGGCGTGCCAACTTCGGTGCGGGTTGCGCAATCAATGCCGATGGTCGAGGGATCGTTGACAGCCTCCCCCCGGTCCACTGAAGAACAAGCCTCAAGAATAACAACAGGCATGGCCAGTTCACGCGCCTTGGGGCCGTAAGAAGGGGCGAACACGGCGCCGAAGGTTTCCGCATAGGACTTAAGTTCGGGCGAAGTCATCACCTTCTCCTCCCAAATCCGGTCCAGCGTCGCCAGCACTTCGGGTGGCGAATCGGCAGGAAGGAAGATGCCGAAGTAATCGGGTGCCAGTTCCATTTCCGGCAGCCAGTTGGTGATCGGCGGAATGGGCTCAACACCCTCCAGCACCAGCGGCTGGTCGGACAACACGGCCAGAGCCTTGAGGCGACCGCCGCGGATCAACTCGGTCTGCTCCACGGCCAATTGCGTGGTCACCATGGCTTCGCCCGATGCTGTCGCAATGGCGGCGGGGCCACCGCCATCATAGGTGATCATGTTGTATTCAAAATCGGCCGCGTCGCTGAGCGCGGCAACAGCGGTTCCGCCCGAGGAGGTTATGCCGGCAGTGGCAACCGTAATCTCCGGGCCCCGGGTCCTAAGCGCTTCGAGCAGCTGGCCGAAATCGGTGAATTCGCTATCAGCGGGAACGCTGACCACCGGCACATTGGCGACGGAAAGGTAGATATGCCAGTCGTCGATGTCGGTATCTTCGAGCAGTCCCGAAACCGAGTAGGTCGCGTTGTTGGCAATCGCGTTTGCCGTCCAGGTATAGCCATCATGGGGGGCGTTCAGCACCTCCTGGGTACCGATCGCACCAGAAGCGCCCGGCTGATTGACGACCACAACTTCAACGCCCAGGGCCTCAGCCAAGATGGGAGCTGTAACCCGGGTAACCTGATCAGTGGAGCCGCCAGCCCCCCAGGGCACGATCAGATTGATTGGACGATCGGGCTTCCACTCCTGCGCGGCCGTCAAGGACGTGCCCAGCATCAGCGCTGACGCGCCGCTCGCCAAGACAAACAGCATTCGTCTGTTCATCGAATTTCCTCCCAATGTGCACGTGATCCGGATATTTCCGTGATCACCTCGCCAGATTGCTGTTCCTCCGCAGCCTCTGTCAACCACTAAGTAACCGCCTGGTTACAGAGTGAAGGCTTCTAGACCGACGTCTGCCTATCCCGGCAAGCGGACCGTCAAGCGCGACCAAAAAATTGGGCGACACGCTCGATTATGCGATCGGCCAGATCCTGTTTGGTTCCGGCGCCAAGATCGGTGACCCCGTCGGCGGCAACAAGATGAATGTGATTCAGCTCGCCGCCAAACACACCAGCGGCGGATGACACGTCATTGGCTAGGATCCAGTCGGCGCCCTTGGAGCCCAGCTTTGCCTGGGCATTGCTGATAAGGTCATCGGTTTCAGCAGCGAACCCAACAACTAATTGTGGCCTCTGGTGATGGTGGCCGATGGTCGCGAGGATGTCAGGGTTGCGCACGAGCTGAATAGAGAGTTGTTCGTCGTCGCCGCCCTGCTTCTTGAGCTTGCTGGAAGCAATTGTTGCCGCCCGCCAGTCGGCCACCGCGGCGACAAAGATTGCGCCGTCTACCGGCAGAGCGCCGGTGGCGGCCTCCAGCATTTCCGCTGCCGTCTTGACGTTGATAACCGTTACGCCCTTGGGGTCCTGCATGGTGGTCGGGCCGGAGACCAGCGTGACCGCAGCGCCTTCGCGCGCCAGGGCGGCCGCGATGGCATGGCCCTGCTTGCCCGAGGACCGGTTGGAGATAAAGCGCACTGGATCGATCGGTTCTTCGGTTGGGCCCGAGGTCACGAGAAAGGAAAACCCGGCGAGCCTTTGCTGTTTTGGCGCGAGGGCTTGTCGGGCAGCCTCGAGTATTTTCATTGGTTCTGCCATTCGGCCAAGCCCGGCTTCCCCAGACTCCGCCATTTCCCCGCTCTCCGGCCCAACAAACAACACGCCGTCGGCCTTGAGTGTCGCGACATTGCGCCGGGTGGCGGGGTTGTCCCACATCTTTGGGTTCATGGCTGGGGCAACGAGGACCGGACTGTCGCGCGCCAACAAAATTGCCGTTGCAAGGTCGTTGGCGAGGCCAAGCGCCATCCGGGCCATGAAATCGGCGGTGGCGGGCGCGACAACAATGAGATCGGCCTCGCGTGCAATTCGGATATGGCCGACATCGGCTCCGGCGACCGGCTCGAAGAGGTCGGAAGCAACCGGCTGGCCGCTTACCGCCGCAAGGGTAGTCGGGGCGATGAAATTGTGCGCGCCCTCCGTCATCACACAGCGCACCTTGGCGCCCTGTTCTCTCAGTCGGCGCACAAGATCGGGTGCCTTGTAGGCGGCAATGCCGCCCGAAACGATAACCAGGATCTGCTTGTCGCTAATGCTCATGGTTGCTCCTGTCGCAGCCGGGCAATCTCAAAGCCCCGGGACCTTTGGTCGGCTCGCAACAAGCGGCCAGCTTCGAGATCGATGTCGAAAACGCGCACCTGACTGCGGCCAAGCAAGCTCAGGAGGTCTGCGGTGGTTTGGGGGTCGGGATGGGCGAGGCCGGCCACGCCCGAACTTGGGTGCTCGCCCCCACCGACGCGCACCGGATAGGCCCAGTCGCTGACGGCGACATATGCGGCCTGTTCGAAGGCGCGCGCAATCATGGCATGTCTCCAGCGCGCCCGGGCCATGTGGGGAGTGCTTTTTCGGCTAACCGACAGCGCTGGAACAAAGATGATTTCCGGCGGGGTCTCAAGATGGCGGTAAGTCTCGACATGAAAGAAATCGGCACAAACCAGGACGAAACACTGCACCCCACCAATGTTGAAGCTGGCTCCCGCGCGTTCCCCCGCTTGGGAGATGTTCCGCTCCCGGCCGTAGGGATTAGCCTTCTGGTACCGTGCAACGACGGCGCCGCCGGGGTCGACAACAATGCCTTGGTTCACGGGGAGCGCGCTGAGGTTGTCGAACTGGCTGCCACCAACAACATGGCAGCCGAACTCTCGCGCCATCTCGGCAACGGCCGTGTGGTAGTCCGCTGGTGAGTAGCCCTCCCCAACCAGCTCGGGCAAGAGAATGACGTCATCCTGATCACCCTTGAAGGCGCGTCTTTTAATGCTCTTTGCGATCCTGCCGATATCGTCTCCATCGAGCATTCGGACCTTGGGCTGTGTCAACACGACCTTCAACGGCGCGCTCCAATACGGTTCGAAAGGCACATGGCCGGTGCAAGCAAGAAAATCAACCGCTGCCCAGGGATCAACCAAGGTTAACATAAGAGCGGCGACAGACGCGGCTGCGCCATCGGAAGCCCTGTTGGGGATTTTCAGGGTCAGCGTTGAACGCTGCCCTCTCCCGGAGCTTGCACAAGTGCTTCCAGCAGGCAGGCTGTGCCTTGCTGCACCAAGATGGAGCGCTCACATCGCCGGAGCGTGAACCGGATTTTTGCCTGAACATACGGCAACTTGCTGCCGCTTTGAGCAGAATAATCGCTGTGCTGTTTGCTGTTGTGCGAGCCACACAATCAATGTTGACACGCCCTTTGAAAGCCGCCTAGCTTGAAAATACTTTACAAGAAAGTACTCGCCCCACCTGGGGCCGGCACAAGAAGAACGCGGGGTAGCGAATTCATGCGGGTCGGCATAATCGGTCTCGGATTTCGTTTGGGCTATCTAGCGCGGGTGTTTTCCGCAGCCCGGGACGACTTCGAGATTGTGGGCTATGTGGATCCCGCTCCCGCCGGCCTGTCCTATGCGCAGGAACACGGTGTTTCCGTCGGTTATGCCTTCCAAAGCCTTGAGGCGCTGATCGAAGAGGGCCAACTCGATCTGCTGATGGTCGGCTCACCCAATCACCTGCATCTCGAGCACATCCGCATCGGGCTTGAGCGCGGCATGAAGATCTTTGCCGAAAAGCCCGTCGTTACCTCAGTCGATGACACCATGGCGCTGGCCGAACTGCTCGGGCAATACGGCTCGGATCGGGTTATGGTCGGCCTCGTGCTGCGCTATGCGCCGCTATACCAGGATTTGCGCCGGGCGCAGGCGGAAGGCCAGTTGGGCGATATCGCGGCCATCGAGGCTTCCGAGACCATCCCGCCTTATCACGGCGCTTTTTTCATGCGTGATTGGCGCCGTTATGAGCGCTATGCCGGCAGCTTCATGCTCGAAAAATGCTGCCACGACCTTGATCTTTATAATGGGGTAATGGGATGCCGGCCGCTGCATGTGGCGAGCTTCGGCGGTCGCCGCAGCTTCACGCCAGACAATTCACCACAGGGCGCCGGCGCCAACGATCTCGAAGTTTATCATCGCAAGCCCTCGGGCTGGGAAGGCTCCGACAAGGTCTTTGATAGCGATGGCGACATCATCGATTTCCAGACTGCGATCGTGCAGTACGAAACTGGCGCTGCGCTAACCTTCCACACCAATCTCAACGTGCCCGACGATTACCGGCGCTTTGCGGTGATTGGCGCCAGGGGCATGGCCGAAGGCGACTTCGTGCGCAATTACTTCAAGGTCACCGATAGTCGCACCTCCGAGCGGCTCGAAGACAAGACCTACAAGGCAAGCGACCTCTCGGTACATTACGGCGCCGATGAGCAGATGGCCGAGGACATTTTGCGGCACCTAACCGAGGGGGTGCCCCTGCCGGTATCGGTCACCGATGCGCTTGAGGCAGGCTTGCTGGCGCTGGCCATGGACCAAGCGATGAAAACGCGATCGGTGGTCGACATGACCCCGATCTGGCAGCGCTTCGACACTGCACTCGGCCGAAGCCAGTAAGGGGGACCGCCGATGACCAGCACCAGAAGCGCAACAGTTTTCGCTCTCGCCCTGCTGGCTCCGGCCCTGATCTACATCCTGACCATTGTCGCCTATCCGCTGGTCGACACGGTCATTCTCTCCTTCACCAATGCCGCCCTGCGCCCTGGCTATGATTTCGTGGGCTGGGCCAATTACGAGCGCATCTTTGGCGCCGGCAATTTCACCGAAATCATCATCCGCACCATCATTTGGACCTTCTTTTCGGTCTCCATAAAGATGATCATCGGCATGTGCGGGGCCGTGCTGCTCAATGCGGCTGTCCCCGGCCAGACGCTGTTTCGCATCCTCACCATGCCGCCCTGGATCGTGCCCATCGCGATCGGCATCTTCATGTGGGGCTGGATGTATAATGGCCAATTCGGGATGATCTCGGGCCTGCTGCAGAATTTCGGTCTGATCAACGGTCCCGTCGCGTGGCTCGCCTATGGCCACACCGCCTTTTGGGCCACCATCGTCACCGATGTGTGGATCGGCGTGCCCATGGTCACGATCTATTTCCTCGCGGCCATGCAGTCGATCCCCAAGGATCTCTACGAGGCCGCCTGGACCGATGGTGCCGGGCGCTTTTATCGCTGGCGCCGCATCACCCTGCCGCTGATGGTGCCGGCCATCGTCACCATGAGCCTGCTCTCGCTTATCGCCACATTCAATTCCTTCGACATCATCTGGATCCTGACCCAGGGCGGCCCCTCGGGCTCGACCACGACGATGATCATCGACACCTACAAGACCGCAATGGGCAGCCGCAAATATGGCGAGGGCGCTGCGCGGGCCGTGGTGATCTGCATCTTCGTGTCGATATTCTGCCTCGTTTATTTCCGCGCCGTGCGCCGCCTCGGGCAAGGAGAACCCAAGTGACCGATGTGCCCCATTCCCAGGAAGTTGCGGCCGTCGATGAGGCGGCGCTGGTGCGCCCGGGGCGCAAGGCCAGGGCACGCTCCACAAGGGCGATGATCGACCGCTACCAGTGGTACGAAGTGGTCGCGATCTATTCGGGGATCGCGCTATTCCTGTTCTTCGTGCTCGCGCCCTTTATCGAGGGCTTCATGGTCTCGCTGAAGCCGCTCGCCCAGTTGTTCTCGACGCCCTACAGCTTCATTCCGAAAAACGGCTCCTTCAACGCCTATATCGATATGTGGTCCAGCGTCCCCATGCTGGGCCTGCACATCTTCAACTCGTTTTTCATCTCCAGCGTGGTGACGCTGATCGTCCTCGTCGTGGTGGTGCCGGCGGCCTATGCCTTTGCCCGCTTCCGCTTCGCCGGGGCCGGCATGCTGCTGGGTATGTTCCTGGCCGTGAACATGTTTTCCGGCGCGGTGCTCTTGATCCCGCTGTTTCGCCTGATGCGGGCCATGGGCCTGCTCAACACCTATTTCGCCATGATCGTGCCGGGCGCGGCTTTCCTGATCCCCTCGTCTATCTGGCTGTTGCGCACCTATATGCTGCGCATTCCGCGCGAACTGGACGAGGCCGCCTGGGTCGATGGTGCCTCACGCCTTTATACCCTGCGCCGGGTGATCCTGCCGCTGGCCATGCCCGGCATCGTTGTCGTGGCCATCATGACCTTTATCGGGGCGTATGCGCAGCAATTCATCTTTGCGCTGACCTTTAATTCCAAGACGGAGTTCATGCCGCTGCCGATCGGGCTTTATGCCTTTTTCGGCAAGCAGGAGGTGCTCTGGAACGAGCTGATGGCGGCCTCCTTCGTGGGCATCCTGCCCGTCATGATCGTGATCGTTTTTCTGCAACGCTATCTCGTAGCCGGCCTCACCGCCGGGGCAATCAAGCAATAAAGCAACCAAGGGTTTCGGACGCCGGGACCCTGCTCCCGGCCAAGGAAAAAAGCGGCTCTGGAAGGGACCGCGTATCACAAAGGGAGACTAACGCATGAAAATACCCAAGCGCTTCGTCCTGGCCTCACTTGCCGCCCTGTCCGGCTCCACCGGACTGGCGGGAATGGCCGCCGCCGAGGAGATCAACATCATCTTGTGCGGTGATGTGGTGACCCCGGTCTACACCAAACTCTTCGAAGAATGGAACGCCGCCAATCCCGAGTACCCCGTTGCGCCCGAACTCGTCGGCTGGGGTCAGTGCCAGGACAAGGTGACGACCCTCGCCGTCGCCGGCACCCCCGTCGACATCGCCTATGTCGGCTCGCGCACCCTCAAGCAATTCGCCCAGAACGACTTGATCGTTCCCGTCCCGATGTCGGACGAGGAGAAGGCCGCCTACTACAATTTCGTACCCGAGACCGTGACCTTCGAAGGCGCGCAGTGGGGCATCCCGGTGGCGTTCTCCACCAAGGCCTTTTTCTGGAACAAGGATTTGTTCGAACAGGCCGGGCTCGATCCCGAAACTCCGCCCAAGACCTGGGAAGAGCAGCAGGCTTTTGCCAAGCAGATCACCGAGAACACTGACGCCGCGGGCTTTGGCATGATCGCCAAGACCTTTGATGGCACCGTGCACTGGTTCTTGCACTGGATCTACACCAACAACGGGCAGGTCATCGATGCCGATGGAAATATCGTCCTCAACAGCCCGCAGAACCTTGCGGCCCTGACGGCCTTCAAGGACATCGTTCCCTATTCCGAAGAAGGCCCCACGGCCTATGAGCAGAACGAAGTGCGCGCCATCTGGCTCGACGGTGGCCTTGCCATGATGCACTGCTCGGTCAGCTGCGCCAATCGCGGCACGGAAGCCGGCATCAATTGGGGCGTTGCTCCCCTACCAGTTGGTCCTGACGCACAGGGTCCGGGCACGCTGCTGATCACCGACTCCCTGGCCGTGTTCAAGGGCACCGGCCAAGAAGACAAGGTTATCGAATTTGGCAAGTTCCTGACGTCGCCGGCAAACCAGCTGGCCTACGAGCTGTCCGAAGGCGGTCTTACTCCGCTGCGGCCTTCTCCTGAAGTGGACGCCATGATCGCCGAAAAACCGCACTGGAAGCCCTTCGTTGATGGCATCGAGTTTGGCGGTCCCGAACCGCTCCTCACTGACTATGTCGGCTTCCAGAACGTGATGATCGAGATGGTCCAGTCCGTGGTGACTGACCAGGCCGAGCCGCAGGCTGCGCTGGAAAACGCCGCCGCCGAAATCCAGCAGTACAAGTAAGAAACTACAGCGATCTCGCCGCCGCCCACGGGCGGCGGTTTTCCCCATCGGAGACAGCAGATCCATGTCGCAGCTCAGCCTCAAAAGCGTTGAAAAGAGCTTCAATGAAGCCCGCGTCATCAAGGGAATCGATCTGAACGTGGCCGATGGCGAGTTCGTGGTGTTTGTGGGGCCTTCGGGCTGCGGCAAGTCCACCCTCTTGCGCATGATCGCGGGGCTCGAGAATGTGAGCGCCGGCGAGATCGTCATCTCGGGCAAGACCGTCAATGAGCTGCCGCCGGTGCAACGCGGCATTGCCATGGTGTTCCAATCCTATGCGCTTTATCCGCATATGACCGTGTTCGAGAACATCGCTTTTCCCCTGCGGGTGGAAAGGCTGCCCCAGGCCGAGGTGGACAAGCGCGTCCATGCCGCGGCCAAGGTACTGCAGCTGGAGCCGCGCCTGCAGCATCGGCCGGGCCAGCTTTCGGGCGGGCAGCGGCAACGCGTGGCCATCGGGCGGGCGATCGTGCGTCAGCCCAAGATCTTTCTCTTTGACGAGCCGCTTTCCAATCTGGATGCGGCGCTACGCTCGGAGATGCGCATCGAGTTGATGGAGCTCCATAAGCGGCTGGGCTCGACCATGATCTATGTGACCCACGACCAGGTGGAGGCCATGACCATGGCCGACAAGATCGTGGTGCTCGACGCCGGCCAGATCTCGCAGGTCGGCTCCCCGCTCGATCTGTACCACAGGCCCGATAATCTGTTCGTGGCGGGCTTTATCGGCTCGCCCAAGATGAACTTCATCAACGGCACGGTGGCCGCCTTCGATGGCGCGATGGTGAGCCTTGATTTGGGCGTGCTTGGGACTCTTTCCCTGCCCCGTCGGTCGGCGCCCGCTATCGGTGAGCCCGTGACGCTGGGCGTCCGTCCCGAGCATCTCAATCTCGGGCCCGGCGCCTTCACGCTCACCATCATGCCGCGCATTGTCGAGCATCTGGGCATCCACACAGTGATTTATTCCGGGCTGCCGGGCGGCGAGAACTTCATCGGGCTCTTTGAAGGGGATCCCAGGATCACCGAAGGCGCTCCGATCGAGGTTAGCTTCGAGCCCGACCAGGTGCATGTGTTTGATAGCCGGGGGCTCGCCATCTACTAGGCGGGCGCGCGTTCGGGGAGGGCCCATGCTGGACATTGTCGGGCTGCTGCAGAGCGAGAAGACGGTTTTTACCCGCTCGGAGCAGGCCCTTACCGGAATCGTGCTGGCCGATGTGGAAGGCGTGCTCAAGATGAGCATTGTCGATCTTGCCGCCCAGGCCGAGGTGTCACCGCCCACGGTGACACGGTTTTGCCGCCGGCTGGGCTGCGACTCCTATGCCGATTTCAAGGTGAGGCTGGCGCAGTCGCGCTTTGTGGGCCAGCGCTATATCGCCCCAAGTTCGGGGCCAACGAGCGTGCATGACATCGCCCAGGAGGTGGTGAACGGCATCCAGTCCACGCTTTACGACAGCTTCGAGGCGCTGGATTTTGACGCCATCGAGCGCGCGGCCGAGGCACTGGCGGCTTCGAGCTTTGTGCTGTGCTTTGGCTCGGGGGGTTCCTCCTCCATGGTCGCGAGCGAAGCGGAGGCCCGTTTGTTTCGTCTGGGGCTCAAGGTGACCTCATCCACCGACCATCAGGTGCAGCTGATGCGCGCCGCTTCCGCGCCAGTAGGGAGTGTCGTGCTCGCGTTTTCGCTTTCGGGCAATAACCTGCCGCTGGCGCGGGCGCTGGCAGCGGCAGGGGAATATGGCACGACGCGACTGGTGGTCTCGCGCGCGGGTTCGGCCATGGCTGAGCAGGCCGATGTGCTGGTGCCCGTCTTTTGGCGCGAAAACCAGGACATTGTTCGCCCCACTCCCGGGCGCTACGCCTTTCTGGCCACGCTCGACATCCTCGCCCAGACCGTGGCCGTGCGCCTGGGCTCCCGTGCCATTGGCAGCATGCGCCGCATCAAGCACCAACTGGTCGTTAACCGCGACGGTGACGACGCCCAGCCGCTGGGGGACTAGGGCTTTGCGTGGTGCTTTCTTCGGTTGTCCCCACCGACGCCTTGTTTCCCCGTCCATTTCACTCGTCCCAGGGCGGGTGCTGCCACGCCGTCCCTTCTTCCAGCCTGTAGAGTGAATTTTGCCCATGACCATCGCCTTTGCCCTCCGAACCTCCTGGTCCCCTGCCGCTGACGGGGAGCCGCTCGGCTATGGTCTGGAGCTGACCAATACCGGCACCAGCCCGGTTGCCAACTTCCAGCTTGGCTTTTCAGGGCCGGCACGGATCGATCCGACGGCAACGCTGGAAAATGGCACGCTGCTCAAGCGCCTTTCCAACCACACGCTGATCGGGCCGCCCGAGGGGCTGGTGCTGCAGCCTGGCGAAACCTGGGTGGCGACCGCCCGCGGCCTGTCTTATGGCCTGCGGCACTGGAGCGACGGGGCCAATGCGGCCTATGTGGTGCTGGAGGACGGGACGGCGGTGGCGGTAACGACCGCGCCCACCCAGGGCAAGGGGCACAATTCCCCACTCCTGAAAGGCGCAGCCCGGTTTGCGGTGCCGGCCCGATCACCCGCGCGCCATGCGATCATTCCCTGGCCGCGCCAGGTGGCGACCACGGGCAGCCGCATTGCACCCACGGGTTTTGACCTTAAACCGCAGGGCGAAGCGGCAAACCGCGCGGCGGCGGCCTTTGCCGGGCTAGTGCATGATCTGTTCCCCGTGGAGGCCATTGTGCGCCCGGCGTCCGAAGCGGGCCTGCCGGTAAGGCTGGTGGAGCAGCCGGGTATGGCGGCGGAAGCCTACCGGATCGAGTTTGCCGAGGCTGGCGCCATCGTGGCGGCGACCACGCGGCAGGGGCTGTTTTATGGGCTTGTGACCTTGGGGCAGATGCTGCGGGGAGCGCGGCTCCATCCAGACACGTTCAGCTTCCCGACGGGGGGCACCATTACCGACGAGCCCGGATTTGCGTTTCGGGGCAGTCACCTCGATGTCGCGCGCCAGTTCTACACCGGCGCCGAGGTCAGCCAGTTTCTCAAGATCCTGGCCTGGAACAAGATGAACAAGTTCCACTGGCACCTGACCGAGGACGAAGCCTGGCGCATCGAGATCGATGCTTATCCCGCGCTCACCGAGGTTGCGGCCTGGCGTGGCCATGGTCTTGCGATGCCGCCGCTGTTGGGCTCGGGGCCGCAGCCCACAGGGGGGTATTACTCCAAGCCGGTTATCCGCCAGATCGTGGCCTTGGCCGATAGTCTAGGGATCGCGGTGATCCCCGAAGTGGATATGCCAGGGCACTTCTATGCGGCGCTGCAAGCACTGCCCGAATTGCGCGATCCCAGTGAGACCGGCCAATACCAAAGCGTGCAAGGCTTTCCCAACAACAGCCTCAACCCGGCCCATGAGCCGGTCTACCGGTTCGTCGAGGCCGTGGTGGATGAAGTGCTGGAGCTGTTTCCGGCCGGCATCTTCCATATCGGCGCCGACGAGGTGCCGCTGGCGGCCTGGTCAGGCTCGCCGCTGGCGCTGGACATGCTGGAACAGCTCGCAGGGCCCGAGATGCGTCAAAAGCACGAGGCACAGTTCAACCAGCTGGGCAACCATCATGGCGCCGACGAGATCGAAGGCTCCCCCACCGCGATCCTGCAGGCCGAGTTCATCAAGCGCGTCCACGCCTATATCACCAAGAAAGGCGCCCTGACCGGCGGCTGGGAAGAGGCGGCGCATGGCGATGCCGTGACCAAGGAGCATTCCTATGTGATCGGCTGGCGTAATGTGGAGGTCAATGCCGAGCTGGCCGAGCGCGGGTTCGACATCGTGGTTTCCCCGGGCCAGCGCTATTATCTCGACATGGCCAATGGCGTCTCCTGGGCCGAGCCGGGCGCCGGCTGGGCGGGATGGTCCGGCCCGCGCGAAACCTATGAGTTCGAGGCACGGGAGGGTTTTTCGCCAGAGGCGCTCAAGCACCTGTTGGGTATCCAGAGCTGCATCTGGTCGGAATCGATGACTGACCGCGCGATCTTTGATCGCTTGGTTTTCCCCCGCCTTTCCGCCGTCGCCGAAGCGGGCTGGACCCTGCCCGAGCATAAGAGCTGGGAGCGCTTCGCCTCCATGGTCGGGCTGATGCCCATCATGTATGGCCACTGGGCCAGCGAGTGACAGCTTAACCGGGTTCACGGCAATAGCCGTGTCATCATCGTTCAAGACACAAGGGGAGCCAAGGCTCCCTTTTCGCTTGGTCACCCCATAGGCGATATGTCTGGGCCCAATGTCTTAGAGGTGAAACACATGGATTTGCTCGCTCTCGCTGACTTCAACCTGGTTGCCCGCCATGGCGGGTTCGGCAAGGCGGCAAGACAAGCCGGGCGCCCCAAGGCAACATTGTCCCGCCGGGTGAGCGAACTGGAAGCGAGCCTGCAACTGCGCTTGTTTGAGCGGGGTGGGCGCGCCCTGAAGCTTACGCAGGAAGGCCGCGCTTTGTTCGAGCGAACTGGCGTTCTGCTCACTGAACTCGAGGAGGCTGCGGCAGCTATTGCATCCGGTGGCGAGAATCCACGCGGCACGCTCCGGATCAGCGCGCCATTGTTGTTCTCCCAGATGGCGATGGGAAAACTCGCCGCCGAGTTTGCGATGAAATACCCCCAGGTCCGGCTCGAGGTGACGGGTGAGGACCGCAATGTCGACATGGTTGAGGAGGCCTATGATCTGGTGATCCGGGTCAACCCAAAGCCCGATGAAAGTCTGGTCGGACGCGCCTTCCTGCATGATCGGCTCGTTGTGGTTGGGAGCCCCGCCTTGGCGCGTCCGGACAAGGACGAGCCGGTGCCAGCGGTTGTCCGGGTGTCAGGCGAGCGCGCCGTGACCTGGAGCCTGCGCTCGCCGACCGGACCCAAGAGCATGGCCATTGATCCAATTCTTAAACTTTCATCGCTGCCCATGATCCGCGATGCTGTCCGTGCAGGGGTTGGCGCCGGGCAACTGCCGATCTCGTTGGTCAGCCATGACCTGGCCGCCGGCCGGTTGGTGCATTTGGGCGACATCGATGCTCCCGACACCACTCTTTGGGCGCTTTATCCGTCTCGGCGCCTGCTAAGTGCGCGGGTATCGGCCTTTCTCGAGCATTTGCGGCTGGCCTTTCCTAAAGGCACGCCGGACGAGTTGGCGGCCTATGTCGCGTGGTGACGAAAGGATGGTTCATCCACGAGGAGGCAGAAACTCACTATGAAAACGGGCGGCATTGGCCATCAGGATTTCGCGGCGCTCCGCCAGGATTTCGGGAGTTGGCGGGGTCGGTGGCGCGGTGCGGCTCGGGAGCACTTCACCGACGAGTTTGAAGAATTCTTCCTGCCCCGCCGGCAGGCAGATGCAGAGGAAGCGGGCCGGAGCCGCCGACACCACGCGAAAGCCATGCGGCGCATTGGCCGGGATGTTGATGGATTGGCCGGGGCCGACGTGATGGACCTCGTCACGGAAGGCAATTTCTAGCTCGCCTTCGAGAATGTGGAAAATCTCCTCGAAATCATGACGATGGGGCGGTGGACCCCCAGCCGGCACCAGCATGTCGATCATTGTATAGCGACCGCCGGTCTGCTCGCCCGAGATCAGGATGGTGTAGGTGCCAGCTCCGATGCCCAAATGGGTAAGTCCTGCATCCTCTGGGTGGACGATGGTCGCGGTGCGGCTGGGATCATCGGGTGGAAGTTGGGTGGATTGTTCGATAATTTGGCTGTTGCTCATGTCGTTTCTCCTAAGAACATGAACAAGATATGCCGGTGCGTTGGCGAGCGGCAGATCGCAGATTTGGACGAACAGTCTCACCCATGGAACACTGGCCCGCGATCCTTCCGCTGCCACGCACTGCCTATGGCGCCAGTTGACGCTCTATCGCCGCGTTCGGGCTTACTGCGGCTGACGCTGAACGGCGCGGAAAGTCGGCGAACGCTAGCCGGCCGCTTCATTGCCGAAACTTTTGGTCCAGCATCCAGCACCTGGCCTTTGCCACATCGGACATCTTCGCTGCCGCCTCCGCCCTGCGCGCCAATGGCATGGCCACGCTGCAGACCTCGCCTAATTACTACGAGGATCTGCGGGCACGGCCGGGGATTGGCGAAGCCATGCTCGATCGGCTGCGCGCTGCCAATATTTTTTATGACCGCATGCCGACGGGGAGTTCTTCCAGCTATATTCGCGCAATATCGGGGAAGGCTTCTTTTTCGAGATTGCGCAACGCCGGGCCAGCTATGCCGGCTACGCCGCTCTCAACGCGCCTTCCGTATCGCCGCGCAGAAGCGAGCGCTGGCAATGGTGGCTGGCCTTGAGGAAGGCGGACCTTGGAGCTCAAGGTACAGAGCAACGAAATTGCTGAAGTGCAGAAACCGCCCCGACATTCGAGAGCCCGCGGACATGGTCAGCGGATCGATACTCGTGGCGGGCATTACCGCCCCTGAGTGAGGGGCGGTAATAGACATGCGTTGAGAACGTGTCCTTAGGTCGGCCGCACAAGCCCGGCGTCGACGAGCGGCCGGATCGCCTCGATTTCGCGGGCAACGGTTTCGCGCATTTCGTCCGGTGTGTTCAGGACAGGCGCCACGCCGAGCGAAACCAGCAGCGCCTGCGATTCCGCCAATTTGCTCCAGGTTTTGAGCGTATCGTTGATCTTGCTGATGATCTCGGCCGGCATGCCCTTGGGGCCAACAATACCAAACCATAGGGTTTGCTGATAACCGTCAAACCCCTGCTCGGCAACGGTTGGCACATCCGGAAGCTCGCCCATGCGCTGGGCCGAGGTGACCGCAAGGGCCTGCAGCTTGCCGGCCTTAATATGCGCAAGGTAGTTGGCCGGGGCGTCGGCGGAAAAATCTATGTGCCCGCCAAGCAGGTCGGCGGCTAGAGGCGGCGAGCCCTTGTAGGGCACGTGGTTGATTTCCACTCCCGCCTGTTGGCCAATGATGGCAGCACAAATGTGACCCTTGGTGCCGGCGCCGGGATTGCCGATATTGACCTGCCCCGGATTGGCTTTGGCATAGGCGATCAACTCCGGCAGCGTCTTGGCTGGGGCGTTCATGCTGGCAGTCAGCAGCGCCGGGCTTTCGGCAAAAACCGTAATGGGCTCAAAATCAGCTTCTGGGTCATAGGCGAGGTTGGTTTGCACCACCTTGTTCGCCGCCAAGGGTGCGCTGCCGCTGACCAGGATAGTGTAACCATCCGGCGCGGACCGCGCGAGCTTGCCACCGGCCAGCGCGCCAGCGGCACCAGCAATATTCTCCAGCACGAATTGCTGGCCGTATTCTTTGGTCAGGATATCGGCAACCAGACGCGCAAGGATGTCGCTGGTGCCGCCCGGCGGATAAGCTGAAAGAACTGTAACCGGCTTGCTGGGCCAGCTATCTTGCGCGAACGAAATTCCTGTTGAGGCCAATAGTCCTGCGGTACCGCCAAGGACGATAAATTCGCGTCTTTTCATGTTTCCCTCCTGCACGCCCTTTTCGATTGCTTGGGCTTGGCTGGAGCGATACTTAGCGCATAGCTACAGCAGCAGGTATTCAACAAGCCGCCCATTCCACCTCACGAAACAGGTCCCTCGCCTGCCAACCACTGCTCTTCGTTGGCATGAAAGTCCGCGAGTTCCTCCGGTCGGTCATCACCAAGCAGGTCCTGGTTGACCATCACGCCACGGCTGCGCTGGATATAGGTGAGAAACTTGTAGGAGGGCCGCATGGTGTCGAGCAAGGCGCGGTCGATCGGTAGCGGGTCAGACGCGAGCGTGGGCGCCATCACGTCACGCTCGAAAAAGACGTGGAAGCTAGCCAACTTCCAGTCGCCACTCTCGCATATAGCGCGGGAGAAGAACCGGCAGAATACCTGGAAGTCGACTTCCACCCCTTCGAGCTTGGCCCGGTTGAAGATCATGGCCGGGCTTTCGATTGTGGCGCGGTTCCCAATGATCTGAGCAAAAGCGGGAAACACCCAATGCTTGCTGTTGCCGGTGTTGCTCATCCACTTGCGCGTTGCCGCGACATAGGCGTCGCCCCCTCTGCCGTCATACCAGCTGGTGCGGACATAGGCGTCACGATGAAAGCACGCAGCCATCACATCGAACCGGCGCTGGTCGCGCGCAAAGCGTTCGCGGCGTACTAGGTCGAACAGCACCGCACGGTTGAGATAGTCGCCCTCACCTTGGCCGACGTTGATTTGCATGACTGGTCCTCGTGTTTAGTGAACGGGCGGGTTGAGGTCAGTCTACTTCCTGGAGCCCATCCTGCCGCACCTTTCGGAAGGCAGGCAGGAGGATCGAGACTAGGAGGGCCGCTGCGATCAGCAGGGTTGCGACACTGACAGGGCTCGTGACGAAAACCGTCGCGTCTCCGTGCGAGATCAGCAGCGCACGCCGCAGATATTCTTCCGCCATGGGACCCAGGATCAATGCCAGGATCAGAGGGGCTGGCTCGGCGCCGGCCTTCCGGAAGAAATATCCAAGCACGCCGAACAGGGCCATGAGGTAGACATCGAAAGCGCTGTTACGGATGCTGTAGACGCCAATGGCGGTGAATACGCAAATCAGCGGGAATAGATATTTATAGGGCACCGAGATCAGCTTGGCCCACATGCCGACAAGCGGCAGGTTGAGGATAAGCAGCAGCAGATTGCCGATCCACATCGACACGACGAGTCCCCAGAAAAGGGCGGGTTGCTCGGTCAGGATATTGGGGCCCGGCTGCACGCCCTGGACCACCAGCGCTCCTATCATCAGAGCCATGGTCGCGGTGCCTGGCAGGCCCAGCGTCAGCATGGGGATAAAGGCGGTTTGGGCGGCAGCATTGTTGGCAGCTTCGGGCGCAGCCACGCCCTCAATGGCACCTTTACCAAACTCTTGCGGATGCTTGGAGATTTTCTTTTCTAGCGCATAAGCTGAGAATGAAGATAGCAGCAGGCCAGCGCCCGGAAGGACCCCCAGCAGCACGCCGATGCCGGTACCGCGCATGATGGGCATTGTCATGCGCTTCCAGTCGTCACGGGTGGGAAATAGCGAGCTCACCTTTGCGATGGTTGCGGCCCGCGTATCCTCATTTTCCAAATTGGCTAGGACGTCCCCCAGACCGAAGATGCCAGTGGCAATGATGACGAAGTTCAGCCCGTCCATCAGGTCCGGTGAGCCGAAGGTATAGCGCGCGGCCCCTGAATTAACGTCGGTGCCGATGAGGCCCAGCAGCATGCCCAGCAGCACCATGCCAAAGCCAGTGAGCAAAGAGCCGGATGTCAGTACCATTGAGGTAACGAGACCGAGTACGATCAGCGAGAAATATTCGGTGGGACCAAAGCTGAGAGCCATGCCGGCAAGAATGGGTGCGGCGATGACGATGAAAAGGGTGCCGACCGTCCCGGCAAAGAAACTTCCGATGGCGGCTGCGGCGAGCGCCCGACCCGCCTTGCCCTGCTTGGCCATCTCGTGGCCATCGAGCGTGGTCACCACCGAGGAGGCCTCGCCGGGCAGGTTCATCAGGATCGCGGTGGTGGAGCCACCATATTGTGAGCCGTAAAAGATGCCGGCCAGCATGATCAGGGCGGTGTCGACTGGTAGCCCGAAGGTGAAGGGCAGGAGCATGGAAATGGTGGCAATAGGACCGAGGCCCGGCAACACGCCGACGGCGGTGCCCAGCAGCACGCCCGCAAAGCAATATGCGAAATTTGTAAACGTGCTGGCAGTTTGTAGGCCGAGCAGCAGCCCGCTGAAGATGTCCATGTCGACCTCTTAGATACTGGGAGCGCCCAGAGCCTGCAGCCAAGTCCCGACCAGCGGGATGGGCAGACCCAACAGCGAAACGAACAGGACGCCGCAGACAACCGAAAAGGCTGCGGCTCCACCAACGGCCTTCCAGTTCAGTTCGAACCGGATGCTGGCCATGCCAGCTCCAAGACACAGCAGGAGCACCGCAAGAGGCAATCCCAACTTGTCGAGCAGGAAGCCGAACACGCAGATCGCACCCGAGACAATGGCGATAGGCAACCAGCGCGTCAGTCCGATTGCCTCGGAGGTACCAAGGCGGGCTCGCGCCAGGATGACGAATCCGGTCAGAGTCAGCAGAGCTGAGATGACGACCGGGAAAAAACCTGGGCCCATTCGGCCCGGCGTGCCCAGCGGATAACCGAGCGCCATTAGCAGGGCGATGATGCCGATGGCGGTGAAAAGTCCGCCCTGAACAACATCTTGCGTAATCTTCACGTGCACACTCCTGGAGCTGATGCTGGTGTTCAGGCGCTAGCCTGGATAGCCCAGCACAGCCTTGACTTCGAGATACTCACGGAAGCCGTAGACCCCGAACTCCCGGCCGTTTCCGGACTGTTTGTAGCCGCCGAACGGCAGACTGCGATCGAATGGTGCGCCATTAAGATAAACGCGCCCTGCCCTGATGCGTTTGGCCAGTTTGAGCGCGCGCTCAGGGTCGCTGGACTGGATGAAGCCTGCCAGACCAAAGGGCGTGTCATTGGCGATCTCGATCGCCTCCTCTTCGGTTTCGTAATTGAGGATTGAAAGAACCGGGCCGAAGATCTCTTCGCGGGCTATGGTCATCTGCCTGGTGACATCGCCGAACACCGTCGGGTGAACGTAGTAGCCCCGGTTCATCTCGGCTGGACGGCCAGTCCCGCCGGCGACCAGGGTGGCGCCCTCGTCGATGCCGCTCTGGATAAGCTTTTGCACCTTGTCGAACTGGCTCTGGCTGACCAGCGGTCCCAGAGTGGTCTCCGGCAGGAGCGGGTCGCCGAGGCGGATCGAGGCTACGGCGGTTCTTGCCGCATCGAAGGCGGCGTCGCGCTGCGAGACGTGGACAAGCATGCGGGTTGGAGACTGGCAGTTCTGGCCAGCATTAGTGTAGCAAGCGTGGACGCCCGCGATCACCGAGGCGCGAATATCAGCATCGCGCAGGATGATGTTGGCGGACTTGCCACCCAATTCCTGCGCCACCCGCTTAACAGTTGGGGCCGCCAGCATGGCCACGCGAATGCCGGCATTGGTCGAGCCGGTGAAAGAAACGAGGTCGATCTCGGGGTGTGAGGCAAGCGCCTCCCCCACCGTGGGCCCGTCGCCATTGACCAGATTGAAGACGCCGGGCGGCAGACCTGAATCATGGATGATCTCGGCAAGGATCATGGCGCTGAGCGGAGCGATTTCGCTCGGCTTCAGCACCACGGTGCAGCCGGTCGCAATGGCCGGCGCAACCTTGGAGGCCACCTGGTTGAGCGGCCAGTTCCATGGCGTTATCAGCCCACACACGCCGATGGGCTCGTGGCGCACGATGCCAGGGCCCATGCGTTCCTCGAAAGCAAAGTCGGCGAGCACACGAGCGGCTTCCTCGAAGTGGAACAGCGCGACGGTGGCCTGGCGTTCGGTGGAAAAGGTGATCGGCGAACCCATTTCCAATGTCATGGTCCGCGCCAGTTCGGGCAGCCGCGCGCGGAAGCCCAAAATAATGCCGCCGAGCCAGATCAAGCGCTGCTCGACGCTGGTCTCGGAATAGGATGCGAAAGCGCGACGGGCTGCGCTCACGGCGCGATCCACATCGGCAGACGAGCCCAGGCTGATCCGGCCGATGGTTTCCTCCGTTGCCGGATTGACTACGCCCAAAGTCGGGGCACCGACGGGCTCGACCCACCGGCCATTGATATAGAAGTTCAGCTTATCCATGCCTGCCACCTAAGCCCGTAAGGCCGATCGCTTTCATCACTAGTGCATCATCCTCTGGTCGCAAGGCACCGGCAGCAGGCGTTCCGCCTGGCGAGGCGAACTGTCTCAGAGGTGCCGTCCCTCATCCACCGGCACGACGATGCCGGTGGAGCTGGTCAAATTGACGATACAGGCCACTACGGCGCGAGCCACATCGTCAGGTGTGGTGACATGGCCAAGCGGCAGCCGTTCGGCCGTCTTTTCCAGTTGCTCGCGCGAGCGTCCCGGCACAAAGCCAGTATCCACGCCAGCGGGCGAGACCGAAAACACCCGGACCTTGGGTGCTAACACCTTGGCCAGAGCGATGGTGAGCGCATCGACACCCGCCTTGGCCGCTACATAGGCCAGGCTGCTGCCGATTCCGGTTCTTGCGGCAATTGACGAGACATTGACGATCGCTGCGCCGGTGCCGCGCTCCAGCAGGGGGCGAAAGGCTCGCATGACTGCAAATGGCCCCCGCAGATTGATCAGAACCGTTTGATCAAAAATGTCGTCGCTCAGAGCGGCGAGGTCGGCCACTGGCACAGGTGTCGTGGATCCGCCGGAGTTGACCAACGCGCCGAGGCTGCCGAAGCGTTGGTCGATGGCAGCGGCCGCCTCGGCGATGGTCCCGCCATCCTCCATGGAGATCCGCATGGCAAGGTGGCCGCTGCCCTTTAAACCAGCAACAACTTTATTGGCAGTTTCAGCTTGGCTGTTGTAGCCAACGATGACGGTTGACCCTAAGGCGGCAAGTCGCGCGGCGGTCGCCCGGCCGATGCCACTGCTGCCGCCAGTCACCAAAACGGTGCGTGGGACGGCGAGCGGCGGAACATCAATCAAATCCATGCCAGATCTCCGATTGTTACGCCGAGAAATCCTTGAGCGCCGCCGTGGCGGCGTTGCGGATGAAGCCGTGATCGCTTGAGAGCACGATGGCTGTGGCGCCCAGGGCGGTGACGAACTCCATATCCGGCTTGGTCGTCGGCAGCATCATGAGGGGGGTATTGGCGTCCTTGGCGGCATCAGCCACACGGCGGGCAATGTCCGCGACATTGAGCGCGGCCTCGGGGTTGTCACGGAACGAGGCCGTCAGGTCGCCCCGCCCGACAAAGAGGGCGTCGATGCCCTCAAGTTTAGCGATGTCGCCGGCCTGATCAATGGCGTCCTGATCCTCGATCATGGGGATCACGGCGATCTGACTATCCTGCAATTCCATATGCTGGACTGAACCCACGCTGCCCCAGTTGCTCGCCCGCGACAGCCCGACAAAACCTCGGCTGCCAGGAGTGTAGTGGGCAGCGCGAGCGATTGCCCGAGCTTTTTCGACGGAAGCAACATGGGGGACCATGATGCCCATCGCCCCAGAGTCGAGACAAGACAGAACATTGGCTTCGGTAAATTCAGGAATTCGAACGATTGGCGCGAGGTTTGCGGCGCGGGCAGCGAAAATCATCAGGTCGGTGATGGAGCGATCCAGCGGCGCATGCTCCTGATCGATGATAATGAAGTCGTAGCCAATCTGCCCCAGCATTTCGATGACTTGGGTAGTTGGCAGCTTAACGAAGGTGCCAAAAAGACGCTCGCGCGCCAAAAGGCGGGCACGAAAGGTGGAGAAGTGGGGGCGCTGCTCAGACATGGATCGTTCCCTTTTGCGCACCTTCTATACGTAGACGGCAGCAGCGCGAGACGTTGAACCGGCGCCATTTCCCTGTGCGAAATGGCCCCGACACGGCGTTTCCTTGAGCGAAACGGTGCCGGAATCCGGTTGCTGGTGGCAGACAGCAAGTGGGACTTAGCCCTCACCAAGCCGCCTATGCGGCCGTTCGAAGGACCTGACCGTGGCCGATCCCACCATCCTCACCTGCGCGGTGACGGGCAATATCACGACCTTGGCGCAAACGCCTTATCTGCCCGTAACGCCCGAGCAGATCGCCAATGCTGGGCTTGAGGCTCTCCGAGCAGGCGCTGCAATCATCCATGTGCATGTGCGCCATGACGATGGGCGTCCTAGCATGGAACTCAAACATTACCGCGAAGTGGTCGAGCGCCTTCGCGCGGCCGACGAAGATGTGGTCATCAACCTGACTACCGGGCCGGGGCAGCGGTTCATTCCAAGCGAGGAAAATCCCAGCATTGCCGCACCCGGCACAACGCTGATGCGGCCTGAACCACGCGTGTCGCATGTGGAAGTGCTTCGCCCCGAACTCTGCAGCCTCGATTTCAATACGATGTATTCGGGCACGTCGGTGGTTATCAATACGCCGACAAACCTTTCCATCATGGCTGAGCACATTCAGGCGGCAGGCGTACGTCCCGAAGTCGAGGTGTTCGACAGCGGCGACATTCAACTGCTCAACGACATGGTGCGTCAGGGCAAGCTGGAGGCGCCGGTATTCTGTCAGATCGTGCTGGGGGTACGCTACGGCGCCGTCGCCACGCCAGAAACGATGGCTTATCTCAAGAGCCTGCTGCCGGCAGGCTCAAACTGGGGTGGGTGCGGCATTGGCCGCTTTGAATATCCGATGCTGGCCCAAGCCTGGCTGCTGGGCGGCCACATCCGCGTCGGGCTCGAGGACAACATTTTCCTTGAAAAGGGCGTGCTAGCCCAAAGCAACACGCAACTGGTTGAGAAAGCGGTTCGGCTCGTGCGGGAGTTGGGCGGCCAAGTGGCTACGCCTGGCGAGGCGCGGGAAATCCTCGGACTCAAGAAGCAGGCGCCGCTTTCCGAATAGTGCCTGCACAATAATCTTAGGGACAACTAAAATGTATAATTCCAGCGATCCGCGATCCACCCTGTCCGGCGATAAGCCGAAGCCCGAAGCGAGCTGGGTGCACAACTCGTTCTTCGGCTCGCAACTCGCGCTGTTCTATGGCACCCCGCCCCAGATCAAGGACGCCAGTGGCGAGACCTGGATCAGCCGGGGGCAGAACTTCGTCGTCGCCTACAGCAAGGCCTTGGAAGGCGGCGCGTTCGAGCGTACCGCGCAGGCCGACGAATACGCTGTTGTCATCCCCGATGCAAAAACGCGGGTCGAGATCACAACCGAAGCTGGCACCGAGCTGGTACCAGGATATTCGGTAGTATTCGTGCCCCCCGGCAAGAGCACTATTCGCATGCTGACGCCGGGTACAATCGTGCGGCTGCTGACGCCGAAATCGGCGGATATGGCCAATGCCGCTTCAAATGCCGACGCCTTCGCTGACCCGCACCCCAATGTGCCGCCGTTCCAGGCCTGGCCCGAGCCTGCTGATGGGTTGAAACTGCGGTGGTACACGCTGGACGTGCCCGAGGATCCGTCGCGCTTTGGCCGCATCTTCCGCTGCACCACCTTCATGGTGAACTTCCTCACCCCCCGCGTTGGTCCGCGGGCCCGCGACAACGTCTCGCCGCATCATCACGAAGATTTCGAGCAGTGCTCGCTGGCGCTCAGTGGCGCCTTTACACACCATCTGCGCTGGCCGTGGACCACGAACATGAATGTATGGCGTGAGGACGAGCACCTTTATTGCGAGTCCCCCTCGATCTGCGTGATTCCGCCGCCTTCGATCCATACCACGACGGCCGAAGGGCCAGAGGTGAACCAACTGGTGGACATTTTCGCGCCGCCGCGGCTGGATTTCTCGCTCAAGCCCGGCTGGGTGCTAAATGCAGACGACTACCCGCTGCCCAACGGATAGCGAGGGCCGAGCCGTAGACACGAAAAAGCCGGGGCATGAGCACCCCGGCTTTTTCTATTAGGTATTGGCTCCCGCCTCAGGTCGCCAGGCCCACGAGGCGCGCAGGATTGTGGGTGACCATGGTGCGAACATCGGCCTCGCTGTAGCCCAGCGCCAGGCAGAGCTTGATTGCCTGTCGCATGCCTTCGACCGGGGTGGGATTGTCCACCTGGCCAAGGTCAGATCCGATCGACGAATTGGCGACACCCGCCGCATCAATGTGGTCCTTGAGTTCCTGGGGCGAATAAACATTGAAGCGCGAGTCGACATACATGGCGGCGGACTGCTCTACGATCACGCCAAGATTGGCGAAGTCGCGCACGTCTTCAGGGGTGAAGTGCAATCCGTACATCGGGTGGTTGATCAACAGGCGCTTGACGCCACGGCTGCGTGCCTCGTCGAACAGCTTCCAAATTTCCCAAACATGCAGGTGGCCTGACGACAGGATAACGTCGAACTCGGCGATCTGATCAAGGATTTGCTTAACAACGTCGAGGACATTGCCCAACTCATCGACGACCGTCAAAGCCGGCGAATTCATCAGTTGCACATTGGAGACGAGCCGCGACTTGCGGTGCGAGCTGCGGATGTGGTTGGCGGACTGCGCTGTGGGCATCCAGATCAGCTTGGCGCCCATCTTGAGTTGGGCATCGACCACATAGGGGTTCAGACCGCCCGTGGAGTTGTTGAGCACCAGCCCGCTGAACATGGAGAATTCGCTGTTATCGATCAGCCGCTCCATCAGCGGGATGAACGGGGCGGAAGAATAGTGATGATCCTTGAACAGCACGGCCCGCATACCAGCGGCTATGGCCTCTTCGGCGGCCTGCATATGGTCAAGCTGGCGCGGCATGGTCGAGGGGCCGGAATGCACATGCAGGTCCAATGCACCCCGCAGCAGACCCGCCGCGACGTCTTCATCGACGCCGGCCATAAGCTGCCGCGCCTGTTCCCGATTTTGTGCACTCGTGCCCATAAAACTCTCCCGCCTGATACCCAGTCGGCATAGAGGTTGACGCCGGCGCGGCTCAACCTATAGTCCCCCCTGTTTCGTGCTGCGGAACAACAATGCGCCATGGAATAAGGGGCAAACGGTGGGCATACGGTCGATCGAACGGTGTCTAAATGTGCTGCTGGAACTCAACCAACAGCCCATCAACACGATCGCGCAATTGCATGCCCGCACAGGACTGCCCAAGCCCACGCTCGTTCGCATCCTCAAGACCCTGGAAGAAGCGGGGTATGTGGAGAACGATACGCGACAAGGCGGCTATCAGGTGAGCGGGCTGGTGACCTCGCTTAGTTCGGGCTACCACAAGAGCCCGCTCGTAGTTGAAGCGGGCCGTGCCTGGGCGCTGGCCATTACCCGCAAGCACAAGTGGCCCATAGCCATCGCCCTGCCAGACTATACCAGCATGGTTGTGCGCTTCAGCACGGTGCCCGACAGCCCGGTGTCGCCATTCCACAGCACGGTCAACCGACGCTTGCAGATGCTGACACGAGGCTTGGGCTTGGCCTATGTCGCGTTTATCGAGAGCGAAGAGTTTGCGCTTATCCTGGACGCGCTGACCAAGTCGGAAGATCCCGAGGATGGCCTCAGCCATCATCCACAGGAGGTCCACCGTTTGCTGGCACAGGTGCGCAAGGCGGGCTATGCGACGCGGGCCTCATTTGTCGAGCCGCGCAATTCGAACACCATTGCCGTGCCGATCATTAGCCTTGAGGGACGCGTGCTGGCGAGCCTGGGGCTGACCTATTTCAAATCCGCCTTCACATCTGAACTCGAGGCCTGCGAGCGCTTTGTTCCAATCCTCCAGTCAGCAGCCGTCGCCATCGCGGATGACCTTGGCCGCCTTTCCAACAAAATGGCGGTGGACGTGTCGGAATTCGGCGCTATCTAAAGGCGCTCGCCAGACCTCGCCTCGAAAGCGGCGCGATAATTTGCGCTATGGCGCGGCCGTACCGCAGCCACGTTGTCGGAACCACCCGGGGTCAGCACTCTGCTGTGGTCAACGTCCAAACGGTCGATCGGCCGCAAAGAGCGCCAGGCCGATCACGCCATCCGCCCGCATCTCGCCTACGGCTAGAATGCGTCTGACCGCTCAAAGTCGCTAACGTGAATCCTTACGTGTCCTAGAATGCTCATCGAGCGTTCCGCATCACTTTAAGTGGTAGGTAGCATGCCGCCATCCAATCGCAGGTTGGACCCAGTGATATAGCCGGCTCTAGGGCTGACCAGGAAGGCGATGGCGTCCGCAATTTCCTCCAATGTGCCAACGCGGCCGACTGGGACTTGCGCAAACATCGGCAACACGGTCTGTTCAACCTGCTCCCAAGCCGCGCCCGCGGGAATGCCGTTGGCAATGCCGACAGCTCGGAACCCGGTCTCGAGGCTGATGCTGCGAATAGTGCCAGGCGACACGATGTTCACGGTAATGCCGTCGAGCGCCACCGCCTTTGCCAATGACGCCGTCATCGCGATCATGGCGGCTTTCGCCGCCGAATAGTCCGGCCGCGTCGCGGGCGGCATCATGCCAGCCAAGCTCGCGATGTTGATGACCCGCCCCCACTTGGCCGCCCGCATATGCGGCAGCAACAAAGCCGTTACCCTGACCGCGGCCACCACGTTGCGACCAAAGGCGGAAGCCCAGGTGGCCGCCCGCGTATTGGTCCAGTCCTCGGTGCCGCCGGAGCCACCGGCATTATTGACCACGATGTTGATCGGGCCAGCAAGGTCCCGTGCTTCGGTAACGAGGCGCTGCACGTCCCCATCAAGTGTCAGGTCCCCGACCACCGCATGGGCACGCCCTCCATCGGCGACGATCTCTTTTGCAACCTGCTCGGTTTTGCCACGATCGCGACCATGGACAATGACGGTCGCCTTCTCGCGAGCGAGCCCACGCGCAATCGCCTCGCCGATCCCTTTGCTGCTCCCGGTAACGAGTGCGACTTTGCCGTCCAGTTCCAAATCCATGCCATAGCGCCTATCGTGAAGTCGTTTTGCATAGATAGATCGGTCCATGACCCTGACAATTACGCACTTAAAAGTGCCTGCACCCAATCCGGATCGGTCTGTTTGCCTCGGGCCGGAGGGATCGGCGGCCCATGTCACGAGAGTGTTGGCCATGGTCAGCGGTCGCTGGAAACTTCCGATCCTGTTCCGTCTTTTCGAGCGACCGAGACTGCGAAACTCAGAACTCAGACGGGACATGCCGGAGGTTTCCCAGAAGATGCTGACGCAGCATCTGCGGGAGTTGGAGAATGACGGGTTGTTGATCCGACAGGATTTTGGCGAGCAACCACCGCGCGTCGAGTACAGCCTCAGCGATGCCGGCCGCGGTTTGATCCCGGTGCTGGCAGCCGCAAAGCGGTTCTCGGAAAGCCACCCAGGCGGTTAGGTCCGGAGCCCGAAGCCGACGTGCCAAGACATCAATGGTCCTGTCGGTCAGCCGCTGTCTGTTGGCGCGGTCGGAGCGTCAAGGTCCCGGGGCGATGAGAGTGCGGATCAGCCCGGTCGCAATGGCGTTCACATTGGTGCGCAAGTCGGCGACTTCTAATGCCACGCTGCGGGTGAAGGTGAGTAGGCCCCCTTTGCAGCGCCATGGAATGAAGCCCCGGGCTCGGGATCGCCTTCATGCACGCAGGTGATATTGATGATCTTGCCGGCTCCCTCAGCGTCGCGGCGGCGCCTAATGAACGCCCGGCTACAATAGAACGCACCTTAGAGATCGCTCTTGATGACCTTGTCGAACTCGGCCGTTTCCACATCGGCCACCGATGTGCCGCTCGTGCCCTTGCCGGCATTGTCGACAAGAAGTGCCGGGACACCCAGTTCCCGCTCCACGCGGCGGAAGAGCGCACCAGCCGTGGCTCTTCCTGTCCCAGGTCAGCGATGCGGCGGCCTTCGCATCCTTGGATCGGGACCTGTCCTGGTCTATCTGGCGCGATGCGTTGGCGCCAGACTCGGATCCGAGTTCGGCCCGATAGCTGCCGGTACGCCAAGTGAGCAGCAAGGTCCCAATTGGGGTGTATGCAGACTGGCAGGTTTCGGTTGTGATGGCATTCGTACCGGAAGTGGGAATGCTGCTCCGGAACCTAGGACGGTGCCAACCCGAGTGTCATGGCTTGCGGGCGCCAGTCGCTTTCCAGAATTTCGTCTTCTCTATCACGTAGCCTGACGGAAAAATCGCCACCCAGAAGTAGAAGGCGTTGATGTAAGACGCGATATTGCTCGGACCATCTGCGCTCCTGCCCAGTACAGCAGGTAGTAGAAAGGCCGTAACGAGTGGCACAAACGGCAGAAAACTCGCCACCAGACCTAGCACAATGCGACGCCTGTCCGATCTTTCTGCACGACGAAAAAATGACGTAAGAAGCACGCAGTAACCTACTACGCCCACCGAAATCCCGATGTAAGTTTCCGCAATCAACTGCTCCGTCATAGCGCAGGGTAGCTCCCATCCGCACATACTTTCGCCGGAGCTGGTCTCAGCAGGATCGACGTACCCAGATGATGAGTGCGGACGGTGCTGATGTCCACCTATGTGATTTGAACTTCGATGCTGACAATGCGCATCTCACCTATCTCAAGCGGCCGCTGAGGTTCCAATGGGTGCCCGATGCAATCGGCTAGGCTGCTTTCAGGAGTAAGCTCGATACCTTCAACCGTCCGGAATGGGGTAGGTTCCGTCCGGACGGTCGTCTGCGGAGGCATTGCCCGCCTGCGTGCCTATGGTGCCTTCATGGCATCGATAAAGGCGCGGAGGGCTGGAGGTTGGTTGAGCCGGCCAGCATAGTACAAATGATTGGGCGGCACGTGGTAGTGCCAGTCCTCCAGCACCCGAACCAGCTCTCCCGAGGCTAGATAAGGCGCAACATGTCGCTGCAGCACGATGGTAACGCCCACGCCTTCGCGGGCGCAGGCGAGCAGCAAATCATTGTCGCTCGTCACGAACGTGCCGGGAGCGTCTAAAGCCAGCGTCTGGCCATCGCGCTCAAAGGTCCAGCGGTGGATGAAGCGGGCCGAAGGGTAGCGAAAGTTGAGGCAGTTGTGCCCTGTTAAATCCTGAGGGTGCTGCGGCGTCCCGAATCGGGCGATATAGGACGGCGCGGCGACCACATAGAGCGTATCACCTTCATCAAGCCGAATGGACACCATGTCCTTTTCCAGCGAGGGCGCTCGCCTGATACCAGCATCGAACCCTGCGGCCACGATGTCCACCAAGCCATCATCGATCACCAGCTCCACGACGATTTCGGGGTAATCGGTCGAGAAGCGGCGCAGCTTGGGCAGCACTAGCTCAAACGCTGCTGAGCGATGCGTTGTAACCCTGACCCGCCCGGAGGGGCGGCCGCGATCAGCGTCAAGATCGGCGATGGCCAGATCGATTTCAGCGATGGCGGGCCGCAAGCGGGCGAGAAGACGTTCGCCGGCCTCGGTCGGCGCAACGCTGCGAGTGGTGCGATTGAGCAGGCGCACGCCCAGTCGGTTCTCCAATGCCTTGACCCGGTGGCTCAATGCGGATGCGGAAACACCTAGCAGAGGGGCAGCCCGGCTAAAGCCGCCCGCCTCCACTATTGCGGCCAGAACAGCCATGTCGCCCCAGGTGTCACGATCCATTGCTGAGCTCCATTCACAAGCCTTGCAAGTTCTTCCCAGCTAGTCCTCAGGGATCACAGGATACATCTTTGGTCCTGTCAACACGAAAGGACACTTCCATGTTTGTGAAAACCAGCTTTGTCGCCCTTGCCCTACTCGCCGCTTCTCCCGTTGCCATGGCAGCAGAAAGCTTGGTGTCGGATCGCGAGATCAACGGTCATTCGATCAGCGAGATCGAGGCAAATCTTAAAGCCAAAGGCATCGACGTCACGGGCATCGAGAAATGGGGTGACGCATTGCGTGCTCACGCCCAGAGCGCAAGTGGCGCCTTCTACTGGGTATTCGTCGATCAGCATACATTTCGGCCGCTCGAGGCCGCCCATGCGGTAGCCACCAGCCTTGACGTAGGCACGACCTCGGACGCCGTCCGCACCGCGCCTTCCTCATCTCAGGCGCCACTCTCACTGTCTCAGAACAGTGACGAGTAACCGACCTGACTCGAGGCTGTCACCAGCCTCGAGTCCTATTGGCTTGTGCCGGGAAGATCCCGAGCAAAGGGTGTTCCGCTTCCCACCCGATCAAGGTTTCGCAGGCCAGGCCGAAAGCGCCTGCTCGGCCACGGCGTCTAGCATTGCACGGCTAAAGCCAGCTTTGGCCTGCAAGGCCATGCCGTGCAGGACTGCCATCAGGAAAGCCGCAAGGGCCGCGGGCTTGGCGTTCGGGGGCAAGTCACCCTCGGCTACTGCCCGCTCGAAGCGCTCGCGGAACTGGATTTCACCTGCTGCCCGGACATCTATCAGCGCCTGTCGGATCGGCTCGGCATCATCCGATGCAGCCACAGCCCCATTGATGTTCAAACAGCCCGTATGCGCGGGATAGCGGGTGTTCAGGTCGGCTGAGCTGAACAGCATATGGACAGCGACATCCCGTGCTGTCGGCAGAGCGAGAGCTTCGGGAATGAAGGTCAGGTAGTGCTCGTTGTAGCGCGCCAGGGCCAGGCGAAACAGCGCTTCCTTATTGCCAAAAGCGGAGTAAAGCGCCGGCCTTTCCACGCCAGCGGCCTTGGTGAGGTCGGCATACGAAGCCCCCTCATAGCCCTTGTCCCAAAACACCCCCAGCGCCGCATCAAGTACTTTATCAGGGTCAAACTCGCGATGACGTCCCATCAGCTCAACTCAACACATTCCATAACGGCTATTATTAAACCGCTTGACACGCCACGTCAAGGTTTCGTAACGGTCATTAGTGTAACCGACGTTATGCAATAGATTTCGCCGCATTATACGCCCGGCCGGTAGCTGGTCGTCCATGAAAGACTTCTCATGTCAAATATCTTAACAGGCAAGATTGCCCTGGTGACTGGTGGCTCGCGCGGTTTGGGTGCCGCCACAGCTGAGGCGCTGGCTGACCAAGGCGCAGATGTCGCCATCAGCTATGTTGCCTCCGCCGGGAAAGCCGAAGCACTGGTCGACAAGCTCAAGGCGAAGGGTGTGCGCGCCCTGGCGATCCAAAGTGATCAGGCTGACACCGCCGCGGCAAAACCCTTGATTGAAAAGGTCCTGGCCCATTTTGGCAAGCTCGACATCCTCGTCAACAACGCGGCGATCGTCGCCAAGGGGCAGATGGTCGACGATCTCGCCCTGGATACGGCCGCTCTCGACCGGCAGTGGCAAGTCAACGTCATGGGCGTCGTGGCGACCACGCGGGCGGCAGCGTCGGTGCTCTCCGATGGTGGCCGCATCATCTTCATCGGCTCGCTGAACGGCACCCATGCTCTGGTTACCGGTGTTGCCGACTATGCGGGAGCCAAAGCCGCCATCAACGGCTACGCCAGGGGTGTCGCCCGAGATCTGGGTGGACGCAACATCACGGTCAACGTCGTCCAGCCCGGCGCGATGCCCACCGACATGATGGCGAACGTCTTCGGCGGCACTGTTGCTCCCGAGGCTTTCCTGGATCTGCACCCTATCCGCCGGATCGCCACACTCGAGGAAGTGTCAGAGGTGATCTGTTTCCTGGCAGGCCCGCATGCCGGCTACATGACGGGCGGCATTATCGATGTGGCTGGCGGCCTTGGCATCTGAAAAGCTCCTGGCCCAGTCCGTCTAGGAGCTGTCATGACCACGATCGGCATCATCGGTGCAGGCGAAGTCGGCACGCAATTCGCGCGCGCAGCCATCGCGAATGGCTACCACGTCGTGCTGGCCAATTCACGAGGCCCTGAAACGCTGCGCGACCTCGTTCAAGAACTGGGGCCATCAGCTCAAGCCGCAACTGCGGCACAAGCTGGAGCCGCAGCCGATTTCGTGGTCGTGGCAGTGCCGCTCAAGTTGATCAACGACATGCCCGTCGACGAACTCGCGGGCAAGGTCGTGCTCGACACCAACAACTACATGATCTGGCGTGACGGCCATTTCCCCCTCGTCGATTCCGGCGAAAAGACTGTGCACGAACTGCGCCAGGAGCAGCTTCCCACATCGAAAGTGGTCAAGGCCTTCACCCATATCCAGGCGCCCCGGATCAATAGCTGGGGTCGACCGGCCGGAGCCCCCGACCGGCTAGCGCTGTCAACTTCAAGCAATTTCTCCGAAGCCGTAGACCTCGTCACCCGGCTTTACGACCAGTTCGGTTTCGACACCGTGGACCATAGTCCGCTCAGCCAATCCTGGCGCAGCGCTCCCGGGCAACCGGCGTGGAAGCAGGAGCGCCAAACCCGGCCAGAGCTGATGGCCAATTTGGCCCGGGCACGCCCCATCGTCCGGTCCTAGTCCAGCCCATATTCAAGGAATATCCGCCATGACATCGACCGCCTATGCGCCCTCCTTGCCGTTATGGGGAGCCGTGCTTGCTATGAGCCTTGGCATATTCGGCATCGTTGGAGCCGAGCTTCTGCCGGCAAGCCTGCTCACTTCCATGGCCCACGACCTTCAGGTCACCGAAGGCATGGCCGGCCAGGCTGTGACCGTGACTGCCGGCGTGGCCGTCCTTGCCAGCCTGCTCGTTGCCGCCGCGAGCGGTCGCGTGGATCGCCGCAAGGTGCTGATTTTTCTCACCTCTCTGCTGGTCGCATCCAATCTCCTTGTGGCCGTGGCCCCTTCGCTGAACCTGTTGCTGCTCGCCCGCACGCTGCTCGGGATCTCGCTTGGCGGCTTCTGGGCATTGTCCGCGGCGACAATGATGCGGCTGGTCCCGGAAAAAGACATCGCCAAGGCATTGGCAATCCTGTTCGGGGGCGTTTCTGCGGCTACCGTGTTTGCCGCGCCGCTTGGCAGCTTGTTGGGCGATCTCTGGGGATGGCGGGCCGTTTTTGTGGCAGCGGCATGCTTGGGCGCCCTTGCTCTTCTCGCGCAATTGGTGCTGCTGCCGCCCATGCGTTCCGAGCAAGCTGCACGTTTGAGTACCGTGTTTGGCCTCTTGCGCCGGCCGGGCCTGGGCTTGGGAATGTTGGCTTTCCTGCTGGTGTTCAGTGGCCACTTTGGCTTCTTCACCTATCTTCGCCCGTTTCTTGAAACGGTGACGCGGGCGGGCGCGATGGGTGTCACCTCCATCCTGCTCATCTTCGGCATCGGCACCTTTGTGGGCAATTCAGTGAGCAGCCGGCTGATCGAGCGCTCGATGTTCGGGACGCTGGCAAAAATGCCCCTTCTGCTTGCGGTTCTGGCCATCCTGCTGGCGACCCTTGGTGGCAACGCGTTTGCCGACGCGGCACTCACCGCCATCTGGGGTTTCGCCTTCGGCATTATTCCGGTTTCCTGGTCGACATGGGCCACCCGCGTCGCACCCGATGAAGCGGAGTCCGGCGGCGGCTTGTTGGTGGCAACGGCCAATCTCGCCATCACCATTGGCGCGGCAGCAGGCGGCTGGATCTTCGACCACAGTGGTTCGCGGATGGTATTCTTTGCCTGCGCGGCGGTTCTGGCCTTGAGCTTCGTGTCGACCCTCATGCTGAAGGTCCACCCAAGCCGATGACTCATTTCCTCGGCGCAGGTACCCGTTACCTCACCTGCCCCAGGGTCTGGTTCGTATCACCAGCGGCTCACGAGACCGTAGCGGGCACCGCGCCTTGTTCGTGAGACCGGATGGTCACTGTCTCGCCCTGCCATGTCACCCCAAGTGTCACGATGCATTGCTGAGCCCCATTCACAAGGCTTGCAAGTTCATCCCAGCTAGTCCGCAGGGATCACAGGAGACATCTTTGGTCCTGTCGAAACGAACACCAGTTCCATGTTTCTGAAAACACGAAAGGGCATCACAATGGCTGAAAAAGTTTGGTTTCTCACCGGCGGATCACGCGGCTTCGGTCGGATCTGGACGGAGGCGGCACTCAAGCGCGGGGACAAGGTTGCGGTCACCGCGCGCGACCCAGCCTCTCTTGTCGAACTGACCGAAAGGTTCGGCGATCAGGTGCTTCCGCTGACGCTCGACGTCACCGACTCCGATGCCGCGATCAAGGCCGTTCACATGGCCCACGATCATTTCGGCCGGCTCGACATCGTCGTGTGCAACGCGGGCTTCGGGATGGTCGGCGCGGTAGAGGAGGTCAGCATTGAACAAGCGCGCCTCGTCATGGACACCGACTTCTTTGGCATGCTGGCAGTCGTAAAAGCTGCGTTGCCGATCATGCGCGCCCAAGGGTCTGGTCACATCCTGACTGTGGCCAGCACCGCGGGCATCATGGCAACACCATGCGGTGGGCTCTATAATGCGGCCAAGTTCGCGGTCGTAGGCTTGGGTGAAGCCCTTGCCGGCGAAGTCGCGCGGCTGGGCATCAACGTCACGATCATCGAGCCAGGCCCGCACGCTACGGACTTCACGAGCGCGTCCTCGATGGTCGTTGCCCAGCCGATCGACGCCTACGGGCCCCTTCGAGACGAACTTGCGGCGGCGTATCCGGCCGGGGGCGCCAGTGATCCCCGTACAACAGCTGCCGCAATATTGGCAGTTGTGGATGCCCCCCACCCGCCCTTGCACCTGCTGCTTGGCAGCGGCCGGGCACAGATCGATCAAGTCTATGCCAGCCGGACCGCCGACTGGGATGCCTGGTCTGACGGTCCGCACTGAGCCTCGCGGGAGCAAGAGGGACCGCGCGGTGCGGTCCCGTCTCAGCCGCGGGCGCAATGGGCGAGGACCGTCGATAAAACAGCGGGTCGGCTGGCTTGAAGCCCGGTTGGTGGTTTCCTCCGTCCTGATCGGCGCAAGCGGCCGAGCAAGTGCTGGACGATGTTAGTTCACTTTCATTGGCCTGCAGTCCAGAACAAGTCGCCCGGCTGGGCTAGGCCCCACCGCCGCAAGGCGCCGAGGCCGAGATGATCAGCCACTCGTTGCCACAATCATGAAGGCGCGAGTGGGCAGCCGGATAATACCTTGTGCATCGGCATAGCCATTGAAGGCCTGCTGCAACGCCTCACGTAAGTTTTCACCCTCATCGGGGCTCAAGGCAGCATACCCCGGAAAACCGCGGAACATCGGGTCGCACTCGCTGACCACGTCGGGTGAGGAGTAAGGACTCCAGTCTGCCTGAGCGACGTGAATATTGGCAGTGGAGCAACTAGCCTCCAACAGGCTCTCCCTCAGCTCGTCTTGCGAGAAGGTAGGGAACATCCCTGCCGGCCATAGTTCGCGATCCGGATGAAGCTGCGCGAACACACGCCGCATCAGATGTGCCGGTGAGCAATCGTCTTCCTGGGTCCACATTGTCAGCCCAACACGACCCTGGCGGCGGGTGACCCGCAGCAACTCGTTCAGCCCCACCCGCCATGTCGGAAAAGCAAGAATGCCAAAATGCGAGATGGCGACATCGTAGCTTGCACCGGCTGTGCCGAGCGATGTGAAATCCACCTCAGTGCGGGCATTCTTGAAGGATCGGAGCCGCTCCGCGCTGCGCGCCACCATGTCCGGACTGATATCCGTCGCCGTTACCCATGCGCCGCGCTCTGCCGCAGCGACCGCGAGTCCACCAGTACCGGCTGCGACGTCAATCACCGCCAAGCCATCGAGCGGCATCAACTGGTCGAGCAACTGGATCGCGAAGGGCTGCGTCGCGCGCTCGCCCATACGCTCGTAAAGTCCAATTGGGCCGGCGCCTGCATCGATGGGGCTGTTTGTCAAAGCTAGGCCTCCTATAATCTTCTCGTAACGTGCAAAGTGTGGGGGCGGCGCTGATTGGCGTACTTTGTTACTCGTCCATCAAGCCACGTTCACGCCGGGCGTCGTATTTGAGAATTTCACCTCTCATGGCGTCACCCCACCGGCCAACGAACGCGACCGTGTCGCGAGAGTGGAGATGAGCAGTGAGTGCGGCCTGGTCTCTCCACCGCTCGGCAATCAGGAGGCGGCCAGCATGCGGATCGTCCACAGCCGCGTCATAGGACAGATTTCCGTCCCGCTGCCGCGCAGTGATGGCGAGTTTCTGGAGATCCTCGACAAACTCGGTAATCAAGGAGGGCTCGACATACATATAGCCGGTAACAATCAGCATCATGGCTTACCTTGGTGGATCGCGCTCGACCGTCTGCACTTCCCACGATCGGGCGGCTGACAGCAACAAATCAGACGGACAGCACGATCTTGCCTTGAATACTGCCGTGGGCGGCGCGCTCATGTGCGCGCGATGCCTCGGCCAGCGCGAATGTGCTGTCGATGACGACACGCACAATGCCGTCCTCGAGCAGTTGGGCGGCTTTTGCCAGTTGCGCGCCATTGGATCGAACCTGTGTGGATGAGACCGTAATCCCCAGCTTCTTCGGCTCCGCGTGACCAGAAAAACCCAGCGGGTTAACCAGGAACAGCGCGCCGCCCGGCTTCAGAACATGTAAGAAGCGCTCCATGTCCGCGCCGCCTACTGCGTCGAGGACAAGGTCCACGTTTCGGACGACTTCTTCCGTCGCGATCGTCTTGTAGTCGATGAACTGATCGACGCCGAGATCTCGCATCAGCGCCTCGTTCTTGGCCGATGCCACCGCGATGACGCGAGCGCCCTGCCATTTCGCCAACTGGACAGCCAGGTGCCCGACACCGCCCCCGGCGCCGTTGATCAGCACCGTCTTGCCATCAAGGAGCACCGGCTCATGCCGGAAGGCTTGGAACGGATTGGGCTCGTCATGACCAAGCTCGATCAGGAACTGCCATGCCGTTAAAAGCGACATCGGTGCGCCAGCCGCATGAATATGGTCAATACCGGTTGGTTTGGATGCAAGATGCGATGCCGGCACACTGATGTACTGCGCGTAGGCGCCGCTTCCCGTCATTAGGTCGTCAGGGAAGCGAACCATCGCGTAGACCTCGTCGCCGATGCTGAACTCACCGACGTCGGGGTGAACCGCTTCAACGACGCCCGACACATCCGTGCCGAGAATCAGTGGGAAGGATGCGTTGGGTCGCCATTCTGGCGGCAGCGCTCGATAGCCGTCCCGCAGATACCAGTCGGGCGGATTAAGCCCTGCCGCGTGGACCCGAACAAGCACCTCGCCGGGCTGCACATCCGGCCTGGGCGCGTCTTCGTACATCAGCACCTCTGGACCACCAAATGCGTGCAGACGAACTGCCTTCATCTCGTCGCTCATGGTCAAATCTCCGCTTCTCATTGTCATTGGCGGATTTAGCGGCAGCACTGCTGGTTGATAATCGGTGCAGAAGGAGATTAAGTAATGCCATGGTGGAACATATCACTCTGGACCGGCTCACTGGCATTATCGCCTTCGCGCGTGCGGGATCGCTGGGCAGCTACACGGCAGCGGCGCGCGCGCTGTCGATTTCCCCCTCGGCAGTCAGCAAGAGTGTCCAGCGACTTGAGCGGCATTTGGGGGTGTCGCTGTTTACCCGTACGACACGCTCGCTGGCCTTCACGCCCGAAGGACGCGACCTGCATGAGCGCGCGCTGCGTCTGCTCCGCGCGGCGGAGGAGATCGAGCAGATGGCAATGACCGCCCGTTCGGAGCCATCGGGGACGTTGCGCGTGGCGGCGTCACTGCCGATCGGACTCCACCTGATCGCTCCCGCTTTACCGGCTTTCCGCCGGCTCCACCCGAACCTGGTCGTCGATCTCAGGCTAGGTGACCAGATGGTGGAAATGATCGAGGAAGGGATCGACGTCGCCATACGCATCGGTGATCTGGCTGACACCCGACTTCTATCACGCAAACTCGCGCCCCATCGGCTTTGCTGCTTCGCCTCGCCAACCTATCTCGAGGAACGCGGCACCCCAACCCACCCCGATGACCTCGGAGGGCACGACACCGTCAATCTTCGGTATCAGAGCACGGGCCAGGCATTTCGCTGGCCCTTCCGGATTGGCGATCGTGAAATCGAGATCGTGCCCAATGCCGGTGTGCTCGCCGATGCCAGCGAGGCCGTGCTCATCATGCTGGCAGCCGGTGGTGGGATAGGGGTAGGCGCCTCCTTCATGGCAGCTCCCTACGTGCAGCGGGGCGAATTGATCCCAGTGCTGTCCAGGTTCGCCGTTGAGCGAAATAACGTCACCGTGCTTTGGCCGGCAAGCCGACGCGCCAACCCCGCCGTGCGCGCCTTTCTAACCATGCTCGACGCCACTTTCACCCAGCGAATGGCGGCTTCAAGTATCGGCTAATCTTGCGCGGAGGGGCGGCCTAGGGGGTCGGTTCCTGCCGACAGACTGCGCCCCGTTCCAGCCGTTCGGTCCGCGTTTTCGTGCTGACGAGGGTCACTCGTGCATCAGCATCGGATGGCTGAGATCACGTAAAATTATCAAGGCAGCACACCGAGCTGGCGGGCAATGGCCTGGTAGTCCATTGAGAACCACATCTCGGCGAAGCGACTGTCTCGGATCCGGTAGCTGGCGAACTCGGTGAAATCGACGCGGCAGCCAGTTGGCTCTAGGCCTAGCCAGGTTTGCCCGGGGGTTCCGGTATCGCGAAGCCGGGCGGCGATACGATCATCATCTACGAACAATTCTTCGACCTCCCAGGTGAAATCCGGCACAGCCTGGACTATGCTCTTGAGGGAATCCACCACGTCATCCCGCCTGTAGGATCGGCCATTTATGGTGACATCAGGGCTGATCAAATCCGCGATGGCACTGAAATCCCGCGCGTTCGCTGCTTGGATGTAATGAAGATAGAACTGCTTCAACAATTCGTCCGTCATGGAGCATCCCTCCATGTTGCTGTCTGAGCGATGGGAATGGCGTCGGGGTGATCGACACCATTGAAGCTTACTGGCCTTCGCTATTGCCAATGAAGTCCAGGATCAGGTCAGTGACCGATTCGGGGGCCTCCTCGGCGACGTAATGACCGACATCGAGCTGAACGATCTTGGGATTGGCGATCCGATTTTCCATGAAATCAGCCAGCAAACCGTAGCCCAAGCCACCGATGCCCAGCGAGGGCACATCGATTTTCTCGGGAAAGGAAGCGTTGTCGATCAGATCCTGCGGATAGGCTTGGTACCATCCGTCTCCGGCGCGGATCGCGTCAGGCGTGTTGTACGCGTGAGCGTAAACGGCTCGATCGAACTCGGTGATCGCGTCCTGATCGTAGAGGAGCGAGTCCCAAAACCAGTCCAGGTAGATATGTGCCCGTCCCTCGATCAGCTGCTCGGGCATGCCATGCACCTGATGGAAGGCGAACCACCAGATGAAGAAGTCCTTCCTGAATTCTCCCGACAGAACCTGGGGCGGCAGGAGCGTCATCTGGGAAGTTGATGCGGGAAGTCCGCCGACGTCGAGATAGGTCGTCGACAGGGTTGCTTCGGGGTAGAGAACAGAGAACGGATACGCGATGTGCCCGCCGATATCGTGGCCGACGATATGGACTTTCTCTAATCCGAGGCTCTTGATCAGCTCGTATATGTCCCGCGCCATATTCTTCTTATCATAGCCACCCTCGGGCTTGTCCGATGCCCCCATGCCGCGGATATCGACCGCGATGACGCGGTGGCTTTCCGCCAGCTTCGGCATAATCTCGTGGAACGCCCACCAGGTCTGGGGACACCCCGCCATGAGGAGGATCGGCGTTCCTTCCCCGCCCTGCACATAGTGCAGCCGCGTCCCATTCACCTCGGCAAACCCGCGGCGAAAGCCGTCGAGTTGAGCGACCAGGGCGTTCGCCCAGGCGCTCGACTTCGTCAGGGCCATGCCCGAGCAGCTCGATGCGCCCATCGCCCAGGGCGGCACCAATGTCAGTGGCGACCAGCGCCAGCGCCTGTCCATCGCGCGGGCCCTGATCCGCAAGCCGCAGATCTATCTGTTCGATGACTCTTTCAGCGCCTTGGACCTAGCCACCGATGCGCGTTTGCGGGCCGCCCTGCATCCAGTCACCCGGGACGCGACCGTGGTGCTGGTCGCCCAGCGCGTGTCCACCATCCGTGACGCCGACCTGATCCTCGTGATCGACAATGGCTCGATCGTGGGCCGGGGCCGCCACGACGAACTGCTGGAAGGCTGCGCGACCTATCGCGAGATCGTGGCTTCGCAATTGCGCGCAGAGGAGGCGGCATGACCGCGCCAGACAGGAGCAATTCGCCGCCCGCCGAGGCAACCGGCGACGGGCGGCTGAAGGAAACCGAGCGCATTCCGCCGAGCGCCGGGGGCCATTTCGGCGGCGGCATGGTCGGCCAGAAAGCCATGTCCTTTGGACCCTCGGCGCGTCGGCTGTTGGCGCGCCTGGCGCCCGAAAGCTCCAAAGCCCTCGCCGTGGTGGCGCTGGCGGTTGTGAGTGTGGCGCTCACCGCCCTTGGGCCGAGGATCCTGGGCCGCGCCACCGACCTGATCTTTTCCGGACTGATGGGGGGACAGCTGCCGGCGGGCCTGAGCAAGGCGGAGGCCGTAGCCACGCTGCGCGCGCGGGGGGATGACCAGTTCGCCGACATGGTCGCCTCGATGAGCCTCGTTCCCGGCCAGGGCATCGACTTCACCGCCGTGGGCGAAGTGCTGCTCTGGGCACTGGGGGTTTATATGGCTGCCTCGCTCCTGGCCTGGCTGCAGGGCTTTTTGCTCAACGATGTCGTGCAGGGCACCGTGCTGCGCATGCGCGCCGAGGTCGAAGACAAGGTCAACCGCCTGCCCCTGAGCTATTTCGACCGGCAGCCGCGGGGCGAACTGCTCAGTCGAGTCACCAATGACATCGACAATGTCAGCCAAACGCTGCAGCAAACCATGAGTCAGCTGCTCACTTCCCTGCTAACCGTTGTGGCCGTCCTGGGGATGATGTTCCTGATCTCCCCCCTCCTGGCGCTGGTGGCGCTGGTCTCGATCCCATTATCCCTGGCGGTCACCCGGGTGGTGATGCGCCCATCCCAAGGCTTGTTCGTCGAGCAATGGCGGCGAACCGGCCGGCTCAATTCCCATATCGAGGAAACATTTTCCGGACACGCGCTGGTCAAGGTGTTCGGGCGCCAGCGCGAAGTCGAAACAGTGTTCGCTCGCGAGAACGAGGCGCTTTACCGCGCCAGTTTCGGGGCCCAATTTATCAGCGGCCTCATCATGCCGCTGATGATGTTCATCGGCAATCTCAACTATGTCGTCATTGCCGTTTTGGGCGGAGTGCGGGTGGCGAACGGCACCATGTCGCTGGGCGATGTGCAGGCCTTCATCCAGTATTCCCGGCAGTTCACCCAGCCGGTGACGCAGGTGGCCTCCATGGCCAACCTGATGCAATCGGGCGTTGCTTCGGCCGAGCGGGTCTTCGAGCTGCTCGATGCCAAGGAGGAAAGGCCGGACCGCCCCGGCCCCGTGACCGCGCTGGACGCACGCCGCGGCGAGGTGCGCTTCCAGAACGTGTCGTTCTACTACCAGCCCGACACGCCGCTCATCGAAAACCTTTCGCTGGTCGTCGCACCGGGCCAGACGGTAGCCATCGTCGGCCCCACCGGCGCGGGCAAGACCACCCTCGTCAATCTGCTGATGCGGTTCTACGAGGTGACCGGCGGCCGGATCACGCTGGATGGCGTCGACATCTCCTCCATCCCGCGGCGCACGCTACGCAGCCAGATCGGCATGGTGCTGCAGGACACCTGGCTCTTTCAGGGGACCATCCGCGACAACATCGCCTATGGGCTCCCCGGCGCCACTGACGAGCAAATCCTCAAGGCCGCCCGCGCGACCTTTGTGGATCGCTTCGTGCATTCCCTGCCGGCGGGCTACGACACGATGATCGACGAGGAAGGCTCCAACCTTTCGGGGGGCGAGCGGCAGCTGGTGACGATTGCCCGCGCCTTCGTGTCCGACCCCGCGCTGCTTATTCTCGACGAGGCGACCTCCGCGGTGGATACCCGCACCGAATTGCTGCTGCAACAGGCCATGTCGGCCTTGCGCAGCGACCGCACCTCGTTCGTGATCGCCCATCGCCTGTCCACCATCCGCAATGCCGACCTGATACTCGTGATGGAGCGCGGCACCATCGTTGAGCAGGGCACACATGATGAGCTGCTGGCTAAGGAAGCCGCCTACGCCGAGCTCTACAACGACCAGTTCCCGGCGCAACCTATAAATTAGTCGATAGTTCGCCACTGGCCCGCCCGATTAGCGTAACAAGGCGGCGTTCGCCTGCTGGGAACGTCTTACGGAACCGTACCGAAAGGGACCACGTAAGCTTTGCCATAACCCTTGCAGTCGAGCTGGCTTAGCAGCCTGTCTGCTGTGGCCCATTCCCTGCCTTTGTGCCTCACGGCCTGCATCGGCAGGAACGGGGTGGATTGCCGACGGTCGCTTCTAAGCGGTTTGCCGGGGAAGCGGACCTTGCAGCTTGGCGAGCTATTTAGGATCTCTCGCAGGCGATCAACGCGCTAAGAATCCGCCATCGACAGGCAGAGTTACGCCTGTAATGTAGCTGGCGCTATCGCTGGCGAGAAAGGCAATTGCCTGCCCAACTTCCTGCGGTCGGCCAATCCTTTTCATGGGCGTGTTGTTGAGCGTTTCAGCGCGCATTGCTGGGTCTTGGTCGCGGACCATCTCCGTTTCGATCAGTCCGGGAAGGACGGCATTGGCGCGGATGTTGCGATCGGCATAGGTCACCGCAGCATTGAGCGTCATAACGGTCACCGCCCCCTTGCTTGCGTGGTAGGCAACTTGCCCCGCGCCACCCGCGTAGCCCCAGATCGAGGATACATTCACGATCGACAGCGGCCAGCGGTCGAGCGAGGCGGCAATGACGGCCCGCATCCCCAACATGACGCCGGTCTGGTTGACGGCGATGATGTTGTGCCACTCGTCCAGGTCGGCATCGTGGATGCCAGAGCGGCTCTGGGTAACTCCGGCGGCGTTCACCAGAACATCGAGCCGGCCATGCGTGGCGATAATCTGACCCACTAAGGTCTGCCATCGATCGGGCTCGCGAACGTCGAGATAGCGTTGATGCTGGGCGCCCGATTCAAACTTCGCCGGATCAAGAATATCGGCCGCGTAGACCGTAGCGCCGCTCCGAGCCAGTTCAGTTGCTGCGGCGCCGCCAATGCCGCGCGCGCCGCCACTCACCAAGGCAATTTTACCGCTTAATTCCATTTGGATCCCCTATTGAGATCATCATCCTGCAAGATTTCCGCTTGCGTAGCAATGCGGTGTATCTTAATATGATTTAACGTATCGCATATCAATACAGCTAGGGGTTGTCTTGGACGATAGTTCTTCCTTGTTCGTGCGCTCTCTTGCCAAGGGACTGAAGGTTCTGGAGGTGTTTGCGAACGCTGATCAGGGGCTGAGCCTTGGCGATGTCGCGAAGCTGACGGGACTCGATAAATCGGCAGCGCAACGCAGCGTCCACACGCTTGTAGCCGCGGGATATCTTGAAAAGGATTCCCGCTCGGGACGGCTGGGTCTGGGCACCAAAGTGCTCGATCTCAGCTTCTATTTCCTGCGAACAAACCAGCTCGTCACGGAGGCCACGCCGGTATTGCTGCAATTGCGCAAGGATTGCGGCGAGCGCACGAACTTAAGCTTGTTTGACGGCGAGAGCATCATCTACGCCATCCGTCTACAGGGCCGCACGGAATACCCGCAATACTCGACACTGGTGGGCCGCCGGATGCCCAGCTATTGCTCGGCTGGGGGCCGGGCCGCACTTGCGCGCCTATCCGATGTGCAAGCACAAGACATCATCGCACGGTCGGACCGCCGTCAGCTGACGCCGCACACTTTGATTGAAGCCGACGCCGTCTTCGAGAAGGTGCTAGAGGCGAGGGCCAAGGGCTATGCCTTGGCGGTGGAAGAGAGTTCGCCAAACGAGCTCGTGGTTGCAGCAGCTGTTCTCGACGCCACGGGCCAGCCGGTAGCCTCCATCCATATCGCCGGAAGCATGAGCAACTGGAAAGTGGATGAATTCGAAGCCCGGTTCGGGCGTCGCGTAGTGGAGGCTGCAGCGCTGTTGAGCCGCTCGCGCGGGACACTGCACGGATCGGCCGAGGCGTGAGCATGGGTCAGATGACAGCTCCTGGCGGCATCGAGTCGCGTATTCATGCCTGGCTTGACGCGCGGGCCGAAGCGTTGCCCCGTCTGCTCGAAACATTGGTCAACATCGACAGCGGCTCCGAAAATCACGAAGGGATTTCTGCGGTCGCAGATGAAATCGAGGCGTTCCTGCGTTCCAATGACGCCCAAACTACCAAAATTGCTCCCCGTGCTGGCCCGAGCCTACTCAGCGCTTCGGTTCCCCACAAAGTAAGCCCAGGTGGTGCGCTGTTGCTGGGACATATGGATACGGTGTTTCCTGCCAATACAGCCCAGAGCCGGCCGTTCTCCAAAGGATTGGGCCGGTTTTTTGGTCCCGGCGTCGCCGACATGAAGGGCGGGCTGGTGATGAACGCCGCCGTATTGTCGGCATTCGCTGCATGCGCCGATAGTGCCCCTGCCGTGTCCGCCTTGTTCACTGTCGATGAAGAGGTCGCCTCCTCTATTTCCCGACCCCATATCGAGGCCATAGCGCGCGAGCACGACCTGGTGCTCAACTCAGAACCGGGCCGGGCCAATGGCGACATCGTCACCCAGCGCAAGGGCGGCATATTCATCCGCGTCGATGTGGATGGGGTGTCCGCCCACTCGGGCGTGGACTTCTACTCCGGCGCCAGTGCCATTGCCGAGTTGGTCGAAAAGGCACGCGAACTCTACGCTCTTGCCGAGATCGACGAGAGTATCACCGTCAATATCGGCAAGGTGGGCGGCGGCTCCGCAATCAACACTGTCCCCGACCAGGCGTTTCTGCTCGCAGACATTCGCTTTACCAAGGCAGCATTGGCTGAACCAATTCTGGCCGCCATCGAAGCCTCGGTAGGGCAGACAACGGTGCCACGCACCCTGTCTCGCCTGAAGGCCATGGGGCGCTTTAACCCCATGGAATATAACGAGCAGAACGCGGCATTGGCTCAGACCTATATCGGAGCGGCTCGTGACCTGGGCGTGAATATCAACACCCAGATGACTGGCGGCTGCTCGGACGCGGGCTTCCCCTCCTCGCTGGGGATCCCGACGCTTTGTGGCGTCGGTCCTGTGGGCGGAGCAGCCCACACTTCAGAAGAATACATCATTGCTGACAGCCTTCTCACCCGGGCCAAGATCGCGGCGTCCACCATCCTGAGAAGCGCTGCCGGCCAGCCCGTTCTAAACCTCGACCCAGGGAAAGCATGATGACCAAATCTGACAGACTTTCGGCCTATCACACACTCCTTTGTACGACGACACTTCTCGCAGCCAGCCTTGCTGCCAACGCAGCGCACGCCGAGATGCGGGCAGCCCCTACCGTGGAAGAGCTGACCACTTGCGACGCTACCGAAAGCAGCGTTGTGCGCATCGGCATCCTGGCCCCCATGACCGGCCCAACGGCTGCCGACGCCAGCGACTATTCCCGCGCCGCAGGCCTTGCCGCCGAAGAACTGAATAAGGCGGGCGGCGTCTGCGCGGGGGACCAGCGCTATACGTTCGAGCTCGTTGAGGCCGACGCTACGGAAATGCGCAACGACGCCGTCGTGACCGCATTCCGCCGCCTCAATAGCACCGAGGGGCTCAACATCGTCCTCGGCCCTTACGCCAGCACGTCGAACTTTGAGATCGACCTGATGGCACAGGCCCAGATGCCCTACATCATCTCTGGTGGCGCTGAGTCGACCGAAGCGATCATTGCTGCAAACCCGGACAACTACCCCACCGTCTGGTCGCGTGTGCCGAACTATGACGGCTATTTCACCGACCTGCCCCCGCTGCTGAATCGCCTGACGGAAGAAGGCAAGCTCAAGCTGGCAGACAAAACCGTGTTCGTCATCGGCTCGGATGACCCTTATGGCAGCACGATCGCCAATGGCCTCGTTGAAACGTTCAAGTCACTGGGCTGGAATGTGGTTGGGCAGGATACCGTACCCTTCCAGTCGGTAAACGACTGGCGCACACAGCTTGCGCGCATCCGCGATGTCAATCCAGCCGTGATCGTCAACACCGAATGGTCGGCCTCGGGCTCGGCGACCTTCTTCAACCAGTTCTACGAACAGCCCACCAATTCATTGCTGTTCCTGCAATATGCACCCTCAATCCCCGAGTTCCAGACCATCACCCGCAACCAGGCGGTTGGCGTGATGTATTCGATGCTTGGCGGCGCTATTGATACCCGTTCGGATACCAAGGAAATAGCGGCCAAGTTCGCCGAGCGGTTTGGGCCGGGCGGCTACTTCTCGATTGCTGGCTATAATGCAGTGCAACTCTACGCGCTGTGCCTGAACCAGGGGATCGACCCGACCGACCGCCTGGCCGTCGGTCAGTGCATAGGTAAGCTGGACGTGGACACCCCCTCTGGCCGCCTCGCATTCGATCCAGCGACGCACCTGGCAATTCAGGGTGACGATTACATGCCAACCCTATTCTACCAGGTTCAGGAAGACGGCAGCACGGCCCTGATCGCACCTGCGGCAGTGGCTGAGACCGACTACATCACCTCCCCCTGGATGCAATAAGCAACGTCCCCACCGCTCCGCGGTGGGGCCTTGAGGCATATTCCCAATGGTCAATCCTTCGTCTAGCCCGGTTCTCGAAGTACGTGATATCGGCAAGTCTTTCGGATCGCTCGTCGCGGTCGATCGCGTGTCCTTTGTTGTACAACCGGGCGAGATCGTCGGCATTGCCGGCCCGAATGGCGCCGGCAAGACCACCCTGTTCAATCTCATAACCAAAATCCCGTTTAGCCCCGATACCGGCACGGTGAAGTTTGATGGTCATGATGTCACCGGTCTGTCAGCCCATAGATTGGCCCGCGCGGGACTGGCGCGGACATTCCAGAAGGAAACTGCTTTCCCTTCCCTTTCGGTGAGGCAAAACCTGCAGGTTGCAGCCCGCTATGGCGCCGGTCTCTCGGGAGCAGAGGCGTTACGGCAGATCGAACGCGTTGCAGAGCGGCTTTCGCTTGGTTCGCAGCTGGAAACCTCGGCGGCTACGCTGACAGTGTTTGAAACCAAACGGCTGATGATCGCGACGGCGATGCTGCTGCAGCCCAAGCTGATCCTGCTTGATGAACCCGCCTCCGGATTGACGCCCCAGGAGGTCGAGGACGCCCGCAACCTGATCGTCGGCCTCGGGCAGGACGGTATTGCCGTGCTGCTGATCGAACACATTCTGCCCTTGCTGTTCGGCGTGTCCAGCCGCGTGCTGGTGATGGATTTCGGCCGCAAGCTTATGGAGGGCACACCCGAAGAGGTGGCCAATGATCCGCGAGTGGTCGAAGCCTATCTCGGCGGCCAGAACGAAGGAGCGGAATAATGGCTCTCACGGTTGACCAGGTAACTGGTGGCTATGGACGCGTGCAGATCCTCAAGGGGATTTCTTTTTCGACCGGTTCGGAAGGCGCGCTGGGGATGTTCGGCCCAAACGGGCACGGCAAGAGCACGCTGCTCAAGACACTTTCGGGCCTGCTTCGTCCCACCGGCGGAAAGATGGATTTCGACGGGCTCGATCTGACGCGGGCCGCTCCCCACAAGATCGTCGAAGCAGGGCTGATCCACGTGCCACAGGGCAATGTACTTTTTCCCCGCATGTCGGTGGCCGAAGCGTTGACCCTTGGTGCCTATTCGCGCCGGGCGTGGAGCAAACGACACGCGACGCTTGAGCAGGTGTTTGCCCTCTTTCCTCGACTGGCGGAACGGCGAAACCAAAGCTGCCAGACGCTTTCGGGCGGCGAGCGGCAGATGGCGTCCATTGGCGTTGGCTTGATGGGTCAACCGAGCCTTCTGATCCTTGACGAACCTACACTGGGCCTTGCCCCTAAAATCCGCAAGGAGCTCGCGACCAAGATCAAGGACATATCGCGTACTGGCGTCAAACTCATCGTTATAGATCAAGACGTGGACCTGCTGCTCGGCATTTGCGACCGCCTGCTGCTGATAGAAAGCGGCAGGGTTGAGCTGGATATTACCGACAAGAGCACCCTGGACCACCAGCAGGTCGTGGAACGCTATTTCGGAGGAACGCACTGATGGGCGCGGTCATTGTTGCAGGTTTGGTTTCAGGGTCGATCTACGCTCTGATGGCGAGCGGATTGTCGTTGGTCTGGGGCGCGCTTGGCGTCTTCAATTTCGCCCACGGCACGCTGCTGATGATGGGCGCATTCGTTGCCTGGTACGTCTCCGCACCCGATGGTCTGGGGCTTGGCCTGCTCGCCGGCTTGCTCAGTTCCGTGGTGTTCATGGCCCTCTTCGGGGCCCTGCTATACGCCGTGCTTGTCCGGCCCTGGCTGGCGTCGCCAAACGCAGAACTGACGGTCATCATGACCACAATTGCGGGCGCAATGTTTCTCGAGAACGGTGCGTTGATGCTGTTCGGCGGGCGGCTCAAGGTGCTCGATCAGTTCGCCCAGGGCAGTTTTGTTGTTCTTGGTGCGGGGATGAGCGCACAGAACCTCGTCGTCATCGTGCTGGCGCCGCTGATCCTGATTGCCTTGGCGGTGTTCCTCAAAACCAGCAAACATGGCTTGGCCATCCGGGCAATCGCCCAGAACCGAGAGTCCGCGCGCCTTCTCGGCATTCGTGTCGAGCGCATGTATCTGATGACCTTTGCCTTGAGCGCAGTGCTCGCGGGACTGGCGGGCATCATGATCGGCGGGCTGTTCAACGTCAGCCCGGCGATGGGCACCGCCCCCCTGTTGCGGGCGTTCCTCGTTGTCGTCTTCGGCGGCCTGGGGAGCCTTCCTGGCACCATTCTGGCGGCATATCTCATCGGGCTGATCGAAGCCCTTAGTTCGTACTATGTAGGCATCTATTGGACGCCCGTCGTCCTGTTCAGTGTCCTTATTCTGACACTGCTGTTCCGCCCACAGGGCCTCATGGGAAAACCATCATGACCATTTCCAGCCGACGCTCGTCCATCGCGTGGACCATCGTGGCAGCGCTTTTCTTGGCGGTCGTGCCCGCCTTGGTCGGAGATGCCGTTCTGCGAAATCTGCTGGTGCTGGGAGCATTGTTTGCCGTCGTCGCATCCAACTGGGACCTGACGATCGGTTATGCAGGCGTTTTCAACTTTGCCCATGTCGCCTTTTTCGGCATCGCCGGCTATGTCAGCGCCATCTTGACCATTCACTACGGCATCAACAGCTGGATCGCCCTGGTGGGGGCAGTTGTAGCGGTGTGCGTGCTGGCCGGTGTGATCGGCTTTCTCGCGCTGCGTCTGCGGGGCATCTATGTTGCGCTGGTCACCTTCGCGTTCATGCAACTGTGCGTCGCCCTCATCATCAGCCAGCGCTGGCTGACTGGCGGGGCGGTCGGTCTGGTGGGGGTGCCGAGCCTTTCGGTGGGCGGGATTGATCTCACGGGCGATCCGCGCAATTCCCTTTACCTGGTCCTGGCCTTGCTGCTGGTCTCGACCCTGGTGTTGCGTGCCATCGTTGGCTCGAGCTTTGGGCTGAGCCTTGTCGCACTCCGGGACAATGAAAATTATGCAGTCAGCCGTGGCATTTCCGTGCGGCGCCAGCACATCTTGGCCCTGATCGTCAGCTCGATCTTTCCCGCCATAGCTGGATCGATCTACGCCCACTACATGATCGTTGCCTCTCCGGACGTCTTCTCGTTCTCCCTGACGACCCTGATCCTGTCGATGACCATCCTCGGCGGCACCGGCACGATTTTCGGGCCGATACTGGGAGCGTTCATCATCACCTGGGGCACCGAACAAATGGCTGACCTCGGCAGCACGCGTTTCATGGTGGTTGCCGTACTGATCGTGCTCACCCTGCGTTTTCTTCCAGGAGGCCTCGCTTCCCTGGGCGAACGCGTGACCCAGATGGTGCGCCCCTCAACAAACCGAGCAAGCAAGGAGCAAGCACAATGAGGTCCCCCGTTACCTGGCCTCAGGGCAAATCCGCTGCAGCATCTCTCTCGTTCGACTTCGATGCCGAGACCGTCTGGGTTGGCTTCGACCCGGACAACGCCCGTCGACCAGGTGTACTCTCCATCGGCCACTATGGTGCCCGGGTGGGCTTGCCCCTGGTCCTCGACGTGCTCCACCGCCAAGAGGTGAAGGCAACCTTCTTTGTGGTTGGCCAGAATGTCGAACGATATCCTGAGCTCATCCAGCGCCTCGTCGATGAGGGCCATGAAATCGGTGTGCACGGCTACACCCATACCGCGCCCCAGTCACTTGATCGCGCCGGGGAAGAAGCGGAACTGGTCCGCACGATCGAGTTGTTAGGCAAAATCGGAGTCCGCCCCACGGGTTATCGCTCTCCTTCCTGGGATGTATCGCCCCACACGCTGGACCTGCTGGTAGCCCATGGGCTGAGCTATTCCAGCCAGTTCATGGCCGATTTTCAACCCTATTGGCACAAGGGCCATGACTTGCTGGAACTGCCTATTCAATGGCTGCTCGACGACTGGCCCTTCTTTGCCTTCGGGCGAGGCGAAATGGCGCGTCCGATGATGGATCCCACAGCGGTTCAGTCCATCTGGATGCAGGAATATGAAGGTATTCGGGCGTTGGGCGGCCACTGCATTATTACCATGCATCCGCAGGTGATCGGCCGGCCAAGCCGGGTGGCAATGCTGGAACGCATGATCGAGGAGATGCGGCAGCACACTGGTGTGTGGCTGGCCCCATGCGGTGAAATCGCCGCCCATTGCCGAACACATCTGGACCGTTCGCAGTCTGTTACTTTGCAAGGATTCACCCCATGAGCCGATTTGCCAAACAGACCGCCATCGTCACCGGCGCTGCGGGAGGCATTGGCGTTGCCGTGGTCGACCGGCTGATTGCCGATGGCGCAATGGTCATCGGTCTCGACAACGACGCGGCAGGCCTTGAGGCGCTGGTCAGCCGTCACACCGGGCGCTTCCGGGCGCAGCAATGCGATCTGGCAAGCGTCAGCATCATCCGTGACGCCATGGCGAGCGCGCTTGCGTCGGCCAACACGATCCCGACCGTGCTGGTCAATGCTGTGGGCGTTTATGCCCTCAATCCTGCCCTCGAGGTGGACGCCCTTGACTGGGACTTCAACCAGCACGTTAATCTGCGTTCCGGCTTTTTTGTCGCCCAAGCCCTGATCGCCCGGCGGAAGGCCGCCGCTTCCACCTCACCACTGGCAATCGTCAATGTTTCCTCCACCGGTGCGATGCGGATGGGAACGGGGGATGCGGCGCTGTCCTACAGCGCGAGCAAAGCCGGGCTTTTGGGCCTGACCGTCGGCATGGCGGCAGAATGGGCCCGCGATGGCGTACGCGTCAACACCGTCATCCCTGGGGTGATCGATACCAAAATGCTCCGCATCATGGATGATCCGGTTGCGGGCCAGCAATGGCTGGATGCGCGCGTTCCCATGCAGCGCCTGGGCACGCCAAGCGAAGTGGCTGGCGTGATCTGCTTTCTGGCTTCGGCCGAAGCCAGCTATGTCACGGGGGCCTCGCTCGTAGTCGATGGGGGCTATCTCTGTGTCTGACCGGAGCCCCTTTGCCGATCTTCAATGGGCCATCGAACGGGACGCCGCCGGGATTGCCGCGCAATGGTCGATCTGCGTCGATTTCGTGACCCTGGGTCAGAGCATCGGGATCAACGCGGAGCGGAAACAGGACACGATGAGCCTGATCAAGCTGGCGATCCTTGTCAGCGTGGTGCGCGCAGCCGAACGCGGCGACGTCGACCTGGATACCCGCTGGACCCTGCAGGAGGACGATCGCCGGCTCGGAACCAGCCTGATCAGCCTGCTTGATGCCGGATTAACGCTGACGCTGAGCGACGCAGTCAAGCTCATGATCGTCGTCAGTGACAATGCGGCTACCGACATTTGCCTTCGTGCGATCGGTGGGCCGGACGCCGTTACGCGGGAAATGGCCGCGCTCGCCATTCAGGGCGTCGAAATAACAGGAGACGCACTCGCCTGGTTCTCCGCGCTCGTGAGTTCGATCAATCCGCAGGCCAAAGACTTCAGCCCATCCGACCTTTATCATCGCGGCTACCCGCCACTCGACCACATCACCTATTTCGATCAGCGAAAGGCGTACCATTTCGAAGGTGGGCAACCATTCAGCCTCGCATCGGCTCGCGGCCTGGTCGATCTGCTTGGGACAATCTACCGCAACGGGGCGGCGTCCGCGCAAGGGTGTGCATTCATGCGGGGCGTTTTGCGTGCTCAGCAGATGCAGACTATGCTGCCTCGATATGCCTCCGGGATGGTTTGCGAACACAAGACCGCAAACTTCTTCCCGTTTATCGCCTCAGACGCTGGCATATTCACGGCAGCAAATGGACATGTGGCCATCATGGCGGTCATGACGCAGCGCTATAGCGGGCACCGTGACCAGATCGAGGATGTGATCGCACAGATCGGCCAGCGCGTGTTTACAGTTCTTCAAACCCAAGCCGCTACGGCGCCCTCCCCCAAGCCTGCGTAAGCGTGGGAGATAGTTGATGACGTATTCCATTGTCGCTCGCGACCCACAGACCGGCTTTTTTGGCATTGCCGTTGCCAGCCGCTTCTTTGCGGTGGGTGCGTTAGTCCCTCACATCAAGGCGGGTGTCGGCGCCGTTGCTACACAGGCCACTGTGAACCCGCTCTATGGCATTGACGGCTTGCGTTTGCTGGAAGCCGGCAACTCTGCCGATGCCGTGACCGAATTGCTGGTGGCCCCCGATATCCGCCGTGATCAACGTCAGTTCCATATTATCGATGCGCAGGGACGCAACTCGGCCTACACAGGGGCAAGCTGCATCGGCTGGGCCGGGCACCTAGTTGCAAGGAACGTCTCGGTGGCCGGAAACATGCTGACCGGGCCGCAAGTAGTTGCCGAAGCGCTCACAACTTATGAGGCCAGCGCCGGTCAGCCGATGATTGTCCGACTGCTCGGGGCGTTGCAGGCTGGGGAAGATGCGGGTGGCGACAAGCGCGGCAAGCAGTCAGCGGCCCTCCTGGTGTTTCGGGACCAGGAGTACCCTTACCTCGATATCAGGGTGGACGATCACGCAGACCCCATACGCGAGCTGCGCCGCCTCTATGCCGTAGCGCAGGAACGCTATCTGTTCCTGGTCGAGACTTTGGCTACCCGGGTCAGTGCTCGAGGGACAATGAGCCGACGCGAAGTGGATCAACGAATTGCCGCTTTGGATGCTGAACGCTTTTCTAACGGCCTGAGTTCTTCCTCTCTGTCGGGCTCCTTTTCCCGATACGGCCAGCAAGCGGGCAACTCAAGCCCGCTGCAATAGTCAGATGGGGCAACCGCCTCATGCACATACCCGGTCATTCCTCGTAAACTTACGGACAAAACCATGCAGATAAGTACTCCCAATGCGCCGGCCGCCATCGGACCATACAGCCAGGCTCGCCGCCACGGTGATCTGCTTTTCATCTCTGGTCAGCTACCAATCGATCCCGCCACCGGTGAAATGCCCGCGAACCCTGAGGATCAAATGCGACAGGTGCTCAAGAACATCGAGGCAATCGTCGTTTCTGCCGGAGGCAAGATGGAAAGCATTCTCAAAACCACAGTGCTCGTTACCGACCTTTCAATCTTCAGCCGCCTGAACGAAATTTATGGGAAAGCATTCATGGAGCCATATCCTGCTCGTGCGACTTATCAAGTCGCGGCCCTGCCCATGGGAGCACAAGTAGAAATCGAGGCCGTAGCGGTGCTCGGTCACATTCGATAGGTAACCCGAAGTTTTCAACACCAGGTTTCTGACAGCGCTTCTTCTTGGCTTCAAAGGGCACACATAGCCCAGTGCCGCCGGGGATTGTGGAACGCTAAACCTGATCGGACGCGTCCGCGCAGCGTCCCCCTACAGGTTGATCGTTTTCGCCGGCTGACGCTGGTATTGCCCCATCGTATGTTTGCGGTGGTCGAGGAGCATACTTAAGTTCTGAACGCCATTGAACGGCGCGACGGTGATGCTGCAGCGCAAGCGATGCCGGGTCATCTGGACTCGGTATTGCCGGCTATATGGAGCAAATGCAAAACGCATCAGCACCCGGCAAAGTAACGCCCCTGTAAGCGCAGCGGTTCAACGATAACGGCCATGGTACCCAACGTTTGTCCATCAGGTAGCTACTGACCGCTTCCGTGGCCAATCCGTCGACGGGGTTGCGTCACGGTGCCTTTGGGGTGGAGGCTGTGGGAAAACTCCGCAGAGAAAACGCCCGTTAGAATTCCAGTAGCAATTCGAGATCTTCGGCGGCAATTCAAACTGGTGTTCATGCACACATAGGCATTGAACATCTGCTTCACTTACTTCTCTCCGACCCGAACTGATAGCCTCCGACGCCATTATGACCACATGGCACCGCGTGCGCGGAATGTCCGCTGTCGCAGGCACACCGACGAAAGCTGCTATTCCGCTCCCGGCCCCTTCAAGGGGGCTCACCATGCCATCATCAACTGAAGCGCGAAGCTACCTGGGGGTGGCGATTTGGTGTTGGATCAATCAGCATCCAAACTAGATTAGCGAAGGAGGCGCCGCAGCTATTTCGGACTCGGCCTGTCCGGAGTCTCGATCGCGTCGAGGTCGCGTGTCAGTTGATCGACGCCCTGCTCCCATCGGCTGAAGACCTCGGCTTTTGCGGCCATGACCCGCGTGATCTCCGCATCGGGATCGTACGCAGCCAGAGCTTCGGCCGTCCGCTGGACGAACGCACGCGCCTTCACGGCTTGTAGCAGGATCCTAGTGGCTTGTCGGGCCTTCTCGTTCGCGACAGTCGTATACTGGGCGGCCTGCGCCAGTTCCACCTCCACCTGAGCCAGCCGATCCGCGAGTTCGGCCTCACGCTCCTGCGCCTGGCGCAATGCCAGGGCACGCGCCTCGTCCTCCTGGCGGCGCTTACGAGCATATTGATTGTGACTGAGATGGGTGCGGCCGGTGACGGCTTTTCGAATACCACGCGAGAGGCCCAAGGGTGCCATCTTGTCGGCGTACCAATCCTGCAGCGCGATCATCTTGTTTCGCGCCTCCTGCTTTGTATCGCCACCGAAAACCTTGCGGTAGCTGACCACGGTGGTCTGGGTGTGCCGGGTCGCTTGGTGTAGACAGGCACGACGCAGATGGCCATGTGAGGGCTGCCTTCATCAAGGTCGAGACGTCCGGCAACGACCGCCTCGCCAAAGCGCTAGTAGAACGCCGCCATCGTCGCGTCGGCCCAGGCCATGACACGTTCCATGTCGAAATAAGCATCCTCGTCACCTAAAGGGTCGAAATACACCGGCGAGGCCCCGACAAAAAATTCGGCGGCCAGGGGGGCACCCTTACGGCATTGAGCGCCCAGGCGTCTGATGGCGCAAGCGACACCTTCGGCCCAATCGACGGGCCCAACGACCGGCCCCGCGCCCCAGTGTCGGTTAAAGGGAGTACGGTCGGGGTCGAAATGTTGGCCGCTATCCTGCCGGCGCCCATGCCGGGTCGCCGCATCGAGATCTCCGCGGGTCTTCAGCCTCTGCACGCGTAGGATCGCGAAGGTCTTCCCGGTCATCATTGAACTCCAGTTTCCTGAAGCACTTTGACCGGAACCTAAGCAAGCAACAAATCTGCCGCCGCAAAATCAGAGAACCCACTTCCGGCTTTTTGGAAAACCGGGCAGCAACCTACTTCCGCTCTTCTTCGCGAAAGTTGGCCATTGGATAACTCGTTGCGAGCTCATATCGCGAGCTGCCCTACTGCGCTGCGGCGTCCGGGCACGATCTCAAACGGCTTCTTACCCGGGGCGTGCGAGTACAGATCCGGCGGACAGGCACAGGCTCACAGCATAGTCCCAGGCGTGGGTCGCGATGCGAACTTGGTTGGCCTGCATCAGCGGAGCCTACCTGAATGGGCCGGTGTGTCCGGGCCAAAATCGGCATTCGAGAGCTCCACAGGTTCGAATGGATCGGCCGTTTCGGTCCCGAGAATCTCGGCGAGGCGCTCGCCGGCGACCACGCGTTCGACGAGCAGGGCTTCGATAAGCCTGCCGATATCATCGCGGCGGCGGTCAACGATCTCGGTGGCCCGCGCCAGCAGTCGGTCAGTCTCGGCACCGATGAGGCTCCAGAACGTGCAGCCCTGATAGTGTCGCAGGTCGGTGTTGCTCGCCATGGTCAGCGAACCATAGAGCCCGAACTCGAGCATGGCCGCGCGCAGCAAAGCATTGACGTTCTCCAGGTCATGGGCAGCGCCAGCATGGGCACCATCGCCCAGCAGCATGTCCGCTGCGCGCCCGGCCAGCATCATCGTGCCAGTCCGTTCGACCCCATCCCGGGTCAAAAGCAGATCGTCCGGTCGTGTATTGACCCAACCGCCAACAGCACCAGCGCCAATGATCGAGATCTCCAACACCGACAGGCCAAGCTCGTGAGCGACGATGGCATGTCCAGCCTCATGCAGGGCAATGGCGCGGTCCATGCAAGCGGAACGCTGACCCGGAGGCGCGATCAGGTCGACAAGATCGCGCAATACCAGACCGCGGTTCTGGGCTTTGGCCGTTGCCAAGGCGGCAGCGCACCAGCTTTCGATCTGGGCCGGGGTGGCCCCGGGCGAGAGGCGAGCAAGGGTGCCGATGCCCTTGGCCGCGATGCGGTCCGCAAGGACTTTGCTGAACATGGTGCGCCGCTCGTCCTCATCGGGCAGCAGCACGCTAACGCGGCGCTCGAGGCGCCCAGGGCGAGTGAGCGCGGCATCGACGTGACCGACGTAATTGGTGGCGGCCACAAGCAGCACCGGCTGGCCGGACTTGCGCACGCGGTCGATTTCGGTGAGCACGAAGGTGATGACCGGCGTCCACCACGAGGCATCGCCGCGATCCATGGTCGCCCTGTTGGGCAGGGCATCGAGTTCGTCGATTAGGCCGACCACCGGTCCTTTGGCAAGAGCAAGCTCGTTGAAGAATTTTCTCGCGGCGCGGATGACGTCACCCAAGTGGCCACCGGATTCGGCGAACCAGGTCCCCACCGAGGTGGAAACGAAACTCCAACCGGCCGAATGCGCCACCGACGCGATAACGGTGGTCTTGCCGGTGCCCGGCGGCCCCTCGAGACAAGCATGGCGCAGGGCGGCAGCGTCAAGCTCGTTGTTGGCGACCTTGTCCATCAGATTGAGGGTGTCGTATGCCCAGTCCGCAACGACTCTGGTCAGGGCGAGCTCTTCGAGTGGAACGGCGCTACTGGCGTCCGACGATGCCTGCCGCGCAGCAGCAGCAGCGCGGCGCAGGTTCGCGAGGCATTCCTGCGGCGAGAGGTTCGGACGGATCGCAGTGGTGAAATCGGCAATCCCCAGGCCATCAATATCAGCCTCGGCGAGGCCACGGATCACCTTGCCAGTGACCAGACGCATGGTTTTGCGGATGACGGCCAGGTCAGGCGCGTGAACCTCAATGACCACATCAGCACCGGTCAAAGCTTCCGGGACCAGATATCGCTCTGGATCCTGCGAAATCAGGATTACGGCGCGGCCATACTCGAGGCTGGCCAGTTCGGCGCTGCCACGCGGCTCGAGCTTGCCGCCGCTCTTGTGCAGTTCGGTAAAGGCTTCCACCGTCCGGCCTTGCCGCACTCCGCTCAAATAACGATCGAACAGCTTGGCCGTGGCACTATCCGCAGTCTTGATAAGGATCAGGCGCGACGGCGCGGCCATGAGGCGGCGCTGGCGCGGCGTCAGGGCGGCGTCGAGCATGGTCTGTGCCAGGGCGTCGCTGCTGCGTACGATAGGTCTGGGTTCGGAGGCGCTGTCGGCGGGCGGCGCTTCGTCGTCATCGACATTGGCGGCAAGGTTGGCGAGGTCACGCAGGGACATGAAAATACTCCGGGGCGGCGGTCAAAGGCACGCGCGCCACATGATGAAGGTGGATGAAGGAAGGTGCGATGCGGGACGTGGCGGCGCTAGCGTGTCGGCAGCGTCAGCTCCGCGTCGGCGTCCGCCTCGATTGGCATCCAGGCGGCACGCCCAAAACCCTTAGACCCGGAGACGAAGTGGCTGACTGCGCTGCCCGAGGAGAACACGAGATCGCGTTTCACTACGTAGCAGGAGCCATCGGCAGCGGGCTCCAGCAGCCCGGAATGCAGCCAGGCGGCGCGCTGGAACGAGGCAGTGCAATTGGCCGAGGCGACGGTGTCGCGGCGCACGTCCGAGCCGCGCAGCAGCAACCAGGAACCGTCCTTGCACTCGGCCGCCAGGGCGATGAGACCATGGAAGTTGAGCTCCATCACTCGACCATCGGGCAGGTCATCAATGCGACGAGGGGCGCCGAGCCGGCCCGGCTCGTCCGCGGCCCGGCAATGGTCCCGCGCGCCGAACCCCCAAGGAACATGAGGCCCGCCTGGCGCAGGGCCAGCGCCACCTGACCGGCGAACAGGGACAGCTGGTCGTAGCGCCCCGGTTCGACCAACGCGCCGTCGGGCAGGCTGTTGACGAGCGAAAGATCAGCATCGCCGGTCACGCGGGCCCAGAGGATACGCTCGAGGGCCTTGCCGTCGTCCTCGCTCAGCCGGTTATCGGCATCGGCAATGGCGATAATGCGATCCGGCGTCCCGTCCGGCATCTGCCGTCCGGCGGCAATGCGGGCCCCGACGTTGGAGCCGTAGCCGACATAGACGTCGTGGCCGCGCAGCAGGATGTAGACCCCGGGGCGCTGCAGTTGAGCGGCGCGTCCAAAATCGGCACGGTGGGTGCCGGGGCCAACGAGGACCTGCGCCTGCAACGGACTGGCCGGTACCGTCTTCAGAACATCCGGCAGGGCGCTCGTCATGTTGACCGTGAACGCGCCGGTGCTGATGTCGGGTACGGCATTTGCGGCAAGGGTGTCCGGATGGTCGGTGGCGGCGCAACCATACCCACCTTCGCCATCGCAACGGACAACGATGCTGTTGGCATCGATAGTGCCCGGCGTGATCACCTTGAGAACGTTGCCCGCGATCAGGGCAAAGGCCGCGCCGACCGGGTCCGCATGCCCGGGCAGTTCGGCAATGATGTCGCCGATGCTGGCCGAGCCGGTGGCGTCCACCACCGAGAGGATCTGCACCTGCAGGCTGGGCGTCAGCAGCGGATGCGTGACAAGCCCTGGATGCACTGGGCAGCCGTCCGCCGGCACGTGGCTGTCGATGATGGGGGAATGGGGGTTGCGTGCCGCGCGGCCGCTAGAAGTGGCTTTAGCCATGGTCGTACTGCCTCCAGCAGTATGTCTGTGGTCAGGTGATGGCGGTGATTTCCTCGGACGAGAACGGCACCCGGCTCTTGCCCTTAGAAGCGCGCTTCTTTTCCGGGATGACCAGAGGCGGCGCCTGCCAGGCAAAGAAACGGCGGGTGTTGCCATGGCGGACCAAACGGGTAACCGCACCCAGATAGTTGGAATTGAGCGTCGTAGCCGACAATTTGGGATAGTCCGCGCCCTCCGCCTGCTTCCGGCGAGTAAAAGCGACGAGATTGTCGGGACTGGCCCGACCACGCATATGGGGGATTTCCTGGACGAATTCGTACAGCTGATCCCAAAGCGGCAAGGGTATGTCCATCACCGCCAGGGTCTTTACCTGCGGACACAGGTCCTCGAACAGCTTGACCGCGCGCTCGATGTTGGAGCGGTTGTCCGACCCCGTTTCCTTGCCGGTGCGACCAAAATAGTCATGCATCAGACCGCGCAGGGTGTGAACCGTCGATGCACCACCCGGGCCGGGCTCCATCCGGGCCGGTTGGGCCAACGGCGCAGCAGGGGGCGTCTTGCGCGGCGTATCCCCCGTGGGAGGGGAAAGCTGCGAAGCGAGCGACGGCTGGCTCGCGGGAGCGCCAAGTGCCTCCAGAACCGCGTCAAACCCCGAAAGGTCGAACTGCCGCGGCTTCGGTTTGGGGGCGTCCCTGTCCTCGATTGGCCGGCTCTCGTAGTCGGCCTCGCCTTGCACGGTGGCGTGGTTGAAAAATACCAGCTCTCGGTAGAGCGCATCCAGATGCTCGCCCAGCCCAAGGTTCTTGCGGGCCTCTCGAATGATCTTGGCGCCCACATTTCCAAGCGCACGGCGGCGCGCCAGATCGGCTCCGGTCATGGCCTCGGGCAGCAGCAATTGCTCATCTACCAGCCGCCGCGTCAGATGCTTGAGCGCGTCCTCCGGCGCCATGCGCAACAGCTCTTCGAACACCGCCATGGCCTCCAGACCCCATTTGAGCGCCAGCGCCCGATCCTTGGTTCGTAGCGAAAAGCGCACAACGTCGCCCTCTACGCGCCCTTTCCAGGCACGCGGGATTCGTTTGCGCACATAATAAACCGCCCCGACCTTTTCCACATAGGCGCATTTGGCCGCCATGGTCTTCTCCGTCTCGAGCTACGCGAGACCGGAGACGGCGGAACGACACGTGCATCATGCATGTGTACTAATCCCGAAGATTCTCCGGGAGTCTACGTCATTGAAGACAGTGAATTTCGGAAAACTGGCGGAGAGGAAGGGATTCGAACCCTCGAGACAGTTCATCACCATCTGCGCCCTTAGCAGGGGCGTGCCTTCGACCACTCGGCCACCTCTCCGGCAGGGCTCGTCTAGCTTGAGGGAGCGGTGCTGGCAAGGGGTTTCTGGCGAACTGGCGTGTTCTTCCCACAACATCGGCGCCACCGCGTGCTCCGCCGCTTGAGATCGCCGCTGGTATGACTTGGTGAAGCCGCAAATACGGGTTATTTCTTCGCCCTGCCATACAGCCAATTTGTTGTTGGCGGCAGCAGTGGAGGGGGCATGATGCGCGGCAGCGTCTTACCGAGGTTAGCAACCGTCCTTGTTGGCACGGCCCTTCTTGGGGCGACAGCCAGCGCGGCCCAGGCTCAGGCCATGCTGGAAGGCACCTGGCGCACGGTGCTGGAATCGGAGATCACCATCACCCCATGCCCCGAGGGTTATTGCGGCGTATTGAGCAAGATCGTGGTGCCTGAGGGCAAGCTCAGCGCCGAAGAGACGCGCGCGGCCGCGGCGATTGGGCCGGAGGACTTCGTGGATGCGCGCAACAAGGAGCCAGAACTGCGCAACCGCCCGATGCTGGGGCTGCAGATCCTCACCTTGCGACCCAGCGACAAGCCTGCCGTTTTTGACGGCAGCATCTATAACCCCGAGGACGGCAACACCTATTCGGGCTATGTGCAGGTCACCGGGCCGGACGCGCTGCGCCTCAATGGCTGCGTGCTGTTCAACGTTATCTGCCGCGGCGAGGAGTGGGTCCGCGTTCCCTCCGAGGAGTTGGCCGGGGCGGTGCCGTAAGCGAGCCTAGCGCGCCCGCTGGTTGAACAGCATGGCCTGGGCGGCCTTGTCATTGCTGAGATCGGCACTGGGCAGGTCCTTGCCCACTTCGAGGCCCCGCTTGACCGCGGGCCGGGCATTGCAGCGCTCGATCCAGGCTTTGACATTGGGGAACTCGTTGATGTCCATGCCCTGCCGCTCCCAGAGCTGCGCCCAGCCGATGCAGGCGATATCAGCGATGGAATACTCGCCGGCAATATGGTCCTGACCTTCGAGCTGCTTGTTGAGCACGCCATAAAGGCGGTGCGTCTCATCAACATAGCGCTTGGTGGCATAGGGGATGCGCTCGGGCGCATAAAGGGCGAAGTGGTGGTTCTGCCCCAGCATCGGGCCAAAGCCGCCGACCTGCCAGAACAGCCATTCATCCACCTTGACCTGGGCCCGCATGTCCTGGGGATAGAACTGCCCGAATTTGAGGCCGAGATATTTGAGGATCGCGCCCGATTCAAAGATCGAGATCGGCTCACCCCCGGGCCCCTCAGGATCGATGATGGCCGGGATCTTGTTGTTGGGCGAGATCGACAGGAACTCGGGCTTGAACTGATCGCCCTTGCCGATATCGATGCGATGATAGGTATAGGGGACGCCCAGTTCTTCCAGCATGATGGCGGCCTTCTGGCCGTTGGGGGTCGGCAGCGAATAAAGCTCGATCGGCTTGGTCTGGGTGGTCATGGCGCGTTCCGCTATATTTGGGGTACAGTAGTTTATCGGCATTTGCCGATGAATGGCAAGGCGAGGCAGCTGCGCGAGCCGCCTCCTTTCAGAGTGGCTGGACGCGCAGCTGGGGCTCGCCATTGCCGAGCCGCGCCGGCGACACACCCCGGATATCGATGGTCGCATTGACCCGCTGCCGGAACGCCGAGAACAGTTCGGAGCTCACCACATCCACCGGCTGGTCGAACTTCACCGTGATGTCGTAGTGGCTCATGTCGGCACGGATCCTGACGCCCAGCACCAGCCCGGTGAAGCTTTGCCCCAGATAGGTGCCGCGCACGCGCTGGCCCACCTGAAGAGGGCTGGCAATCCGCTCGGGCAGCATGGCGCAGGCCGTGTTCCAATCGCGAAAGCCATGGGTCCGGGCGACCGCTTCCAGGGCCGCGCCGTGGGTTAAGCTCTCGCCCGCGGCCTGCCGGCTGGTGCGCAACTCTCGTGCTTCGGCCTTGAGCGTCTGGATCGAAGGGGTATCAAGGGAATAAGTCATGGTGCTTCTCACATCCGTGAGGCTTAGTTCCATGGGGCTCGCCTTGCCATGAAGCGCCTCGCTGGGGAGAGACAACATGGGGGATAGCAAAGGCTGTCTTCACCATCGGGCGGACCCGGCGAGCGGCAGGCGACAGCAACCATTGCCTGCATGCGCGCTTCCCTATGGAAAGTCAAGCGGAGCTAGGTTTTCGCGCCTTGGTGGTAACAATAGGTTTGGCCTTCGCGTGCCCAATTGGTTAGCTGAGGCAGTTCCTCTGCTTCACTTTGCGCCCAGAAAGCCCCTCGACATGACTGAAATGCTACTGCTGATCGCCGGTTTGCTCGGCGGTGCAGTGAACTCGCTTGCAGGAGGAGGCTCGTTTATCGTGTTTCCGGCGCTGTTGTTTGCCGGCGTGCCGCCGGTGATCGCCAATGCTTCCAACACCTATGCTGCTCTGCCCGGCTATCTGAGCGGCGCCTTTGGCTATCGCCAAGCCATGGCGCGCTATCGCAACAAGCTGGTGTTTTATACCGTCGTGGCACTGGTGTTCGGCTATGTCGGGGCCGAGCTGCTGCTGGTGGTGTCCGACGAGCAGTTTGCGCTGGTCGTGCCGTGGCTGATGCTGTTTGCGGTGCTGTTGTTTGCCTTTGGCAACCAGCTCAATGCGCTGGTGGCGGCGCGGGGCGGCAGCGGGCGCGGCATGCGGCTGGTCGGTAGCGTGCTGCTGACGGCGTTTCTTGGCGCCGTGTGCGTTTATGGCGGCTTTTTCAATGCCGGCCTCGGCATCCTGCTGCTGGCGTTCCTCGCCGTCGCGGGGCTCGACGACATCCATGCCATGAATGGGCTCAAGCTCTGGATCTCGGCCGTGGTGGCGCTGGTCGCCGTGGTGCGTTTTGCCTTCAACGGCTCAATCGACTGGTATCACGGCTCCATTGCGCTGGTGGGCGTCACCATTGGCGGCTACCTGGCGGCCCGCAATGCCCATCGGGTGCCCCGGGCGGCCTTGCGCCTCGCGATCATCCTTTATGGGGTGGCGATGACCGCCTACTTCTTCTGGGGCGCCTATGCCTAATCGGCGCGACGTACCCAAACGGCGGCATCGTGGAAGGCGGCGCCGCCAAAGGGAGGCGCCGGCCGTGCATCGGTCAGGGTATTGATGCCCCGGCCCTCGCGGTGCGCCTTGTTGGGATGCAGCCCTTCGGCGATCACGACGCCACTGGGCAGGCCCAGGCGCAGGCGGGCGGTCAGATGCACTTCGCCCCGGCGATTGCCGACCAGAACCGCATCACCCTCGCCAATGCCGAGCGGAGCGGCGTCAGCGGGATGGATAAACAGCGACGGCGGGCCTTCACGGCGCTGGCTGCCCGGCGTTTCGTTGAAGGTCGAATTAAGAAAGGTGCGCGCCGGACTGGTGGCCAGCCGGAACGGATGCTCGCTGTCGGTGCGCTCGGTGATGTCCCAATGGTCGGCAAAGCGGGGCATTGCGGCGGGATCGCAGGTCCAGAAATAGCCCTTCTTGTCGGCTACGGCCTGCCAGTCCGGTGCAAAGCGGAAGCGCTTGTCGGGCCAGGCAAAGCCTTGGGCATAGCGCGCTTCGGCATCGGGGCGTTCGCGATCCACAAAGCCGAGGTGCTCGATGGCATCGAGTTCGCCATATCCTGAGCGGCGGAATGTTTCGGCCACGACCTCGCGGTCGGTGCTGGTGAACGAGGGGTCATCGAGCCCGAGGCGCAGCGCAAGGGCATTGATCACCTCGTGATTAGACCGGCATTCGCCGGGCCGCTCGACCAGCGCGGGCCCATAGAGCACGCGGGTATGCCCCCCGCGGGTGTAATAATCGTTGTGCTCGAGAAACATGGTCGCGGGCAGGACGATATCGGCGAGCTCAGCCGTTTCGGTCATGAACTGCTCGTGCACGACGAGGAACAGGTCTTCGCGCGCGAGACCCGCCCGGGCTAGGGTCTGATTGGGCGCGACCGAGGCCGGATTGGTGTTCTGCACGATAATGGCCCTGACCGGCCCGCCGCCCTTGAGCGCGGTTGCGTCACCCGTGAGGATCGGCCCGATCTCGCTCATGTCGAGCCAGCGCGGATCGCCCTTTTGCAAATGGCTGCCGACCAGGCGCGATTTATCAAGCTGCCAAGTGCCCGAATTGGAATGGAACGCCCCACCGCCGCGATGCTGCCAGGCGCCGGTCATGGCCGGGATGCAAAGGGCGGCATGCATGGCGGTGGCACCATTGCGCTGGCGGGTGAAACCATAGCCCAGGCGGAAATAGGACCGCTTGGTCGTCCCCACGAGATGGGCGAAGCGCTCGATCTCGTCGACCGACAGCCCAGTGATCTCGGCGGCCCATTGCGGGGTCTTGGTGGAGAGATGCGCTTCGAATTCGGGACTGAAATCGGTGTATTCAGCCATATAGGTCCGGTCGGCGAGGCCATCGCGGAGCAGCACATGCATGACGCCGAGGGCGAGCGCGCCATCGGTGCCGGGCCGCAGCATCAGACCCAGGTCGGCCTTGTCCATGGTCGCCGTCTGGTAGATGTCGACAACGACAATGGTGGCGCCACGCTCCTTGCGGGCGCGCATGGCGTGGGTCATCACATTGACCTGGGTATGCACCGCATTGGTGCCCCAGATCACGACGCAATCGCTTTCTGCCATCTGTTCGGGATTGACGCCGCCCAGCATGCCAGTGCCGGCGATATAGCCGGGCCAGGCCGTGCCGGTGCAGATCGTGTCGTACTGGCGCGAATAGCCCTTGGCGGCGCGCAGGCGGTCGATGCCATCGCGCTGCACATGGCCCATCGTGCCGGCATAATAGTAGGGCCAGATGCTTTCGGCGCCCCATTCGGCCTCGATGGCGCTGAAGCGGGCGGCAATTTCGTCGAGGGCCTCGTCCCAGCTGATCGGCGCCCATTGGCCCCCGCCCTTGGGCCCGACCCGCCGCAGCGGCTGGGTAAGGCGATCTGGGTGGTGGACCCGCTCGCTATAGCGGCTGACCTTTTCGCAGATGACGCCGGCGGTATAGGGGTCGTCCTGGGCGCCGCGCACGCGACCGATCCGGCCAGGGCCCAGCAATTCCACGTCGAGCGCGCAGGCCGATGGGCAATCATGGGGGCAGACGGTGCGGGCAATGCGCGGCAGAAAGGGCTGGTTCATGGCTGGCTCGGCGTTCACGGCAAACTAGCCGAGCCGATGGGGCCTGACCAGCGCTGACATTGCCCACTTCGCCCGCTTAAAGGGTGGCGAAGGCCTTGGTTGCGGTTTCGCTATTGCGGCGGGCGCGATTGCTGGCATGGCGGGCCAATTGCGCGGCACCCGAATGAAACTGAGAAAAGGTGATGCTCTGCCGATCGGCGGTGGCGATGGTGATGCCGCGCCAATTCGGCTGCACCGAGCGCACATCGGACCAGGCAATGGTGGTTTCCCGGCCGAAAGCCGAGCGATGCTCGAGGCGCGAATTGTTCCAGCGCAGCTTGGTGAAGAGCCCGCCAATGCCGATGCCAAAGGCCCCTGCCCCCAGCAATACCGAGGCCGAAAAGGCTGCGATCATCTGGGTGGGGTTAACGGCCTTGGTGCTGCCGATCACGATCACGGCCGACATCAGAACGACCGAAAGAGCAGCCGCGCCATAGCAGGCGAAATATTCCACCATGGCGGGGCGCAGCTCGGACCAGCCATCGACCTCGAGGGCTTCCTCGTCCTGCAACAGGCGAAGGGCCAGGAACGCAGCATAGCCGAAAGCGACGACGCCGGCGGCGCGGGCCAGCGGCAGGGCGGCGGTAGCGGGAATGTGCTTGAGCACCAGAAGGAAAATAATAACGACAAGTGGCACAGCCACTTCCTGCCAGCGCAAGGGCACAATTGCTCTCCAAAATCTGCGTCGCCAAACAGCGGCGGCGAACGAGTCTGAAACTAGCAAGTCACGCGCGCAAGACCATTAACAAAGTCGCGATTCTAAAAGGTTCCATCGCGACAAAGATATTTTTACCACAATGGAAATAGGCCGTTACGCGCGCCAAGCACGCGAGAACAGCCCAGAATTGCGCGTCACGTCAATAGCTTAAGACCGGCGATGCCCGCGATGATGAGCCCGATGCAGCCCAGCCGCGCGGCAGTGGCGGGGTCACCGAACAGCACCATGCCAAGGATCACCGTGCCAACCGTGCCGATTCCGGTCCAGATAGCATAACCTGTACCCACTGGCAGATCACGCAGCGCGAGGCCCAAGAGCAGAACACTCGCGACCATGGCCGCGACGGTGAGGGTGGTAGGGACAACGCGGGTGAAGCCTTCCGAGTACTTAAGGCCAACGGCCCAGCCGACTTCCAAAAGACCAGCGATAAACAGATAAAACCAGGCCAAGGATTACTCCTGCGCTTGGCGGGTCGTCCCGGCCATAAAACGGGAAAGGCGCGAGGGTCGTCCCTCACGCCGTCTATTTAGTTCACACGCGCGCCGGTGGGAAGCCCCTAGTCGGTCGGTGTAGATGGCGCACCCACCGCTGCACTGCTTGCGTCGCCCTCGGCCTTGAGTTCTGCCTCCCCTTCTCGCCGCAGCGTACTGGCAAGCGGAAGCTCCTCAAGCAGGAAATTGAGCGCAAAAGCGAGCAAGGAAGCACCTGCGGCCGTAAAGAACACCGGATGGAGTGCACTGGCGAATCCCTCAAGCACCTGCTGGCGCACCTCAGGCGGCAGTGCTGCCACAGCTTGGGCATTGAAGGCTGAAGTGCCGCCGCCTTCGGGCAAGGCGTCACCCAACTCACGCGCAAGATTGCTCGCAAAGATGGCCCCGAAGACAGAAACCCCGATGGAGCCCCCGATCTGGCGGAACAGGGTGGCGCCGGCCGTCGCCACGCCCACTAGGTGCTGGGGCGAGGCGTTCTGGATTGCGGTGACGGCAACGCTGTTCACGGGACCGATGCCCACGCCAACGATGAGCATGAAAACGGCGATCTGCCAGTCGGGCGTGTCGAGGCTCATGCCGGCCAGCAGCAGCAGGCCCAAGGTCAGGAGGGCGGTCGAGATCATGGGCAGGATCTTGTAGCGACCGGTTCGGCTCATGAAAAAACCGGCGAGCGTCGAGGCGCTGATCAGGCCAATCATCATCGGTACCAACTGCATGGCGGAGGCAGTGGGGCTGGTGCCGCGGGCCGTCTGGAGGAACAGCGGCAGGAAAGTGATGGAGCCGAACATCGCCATGCCGACAAGGAACGAGACGCTGTTGGAGACGAGAAAGGTGTTGTTGCGGAAGAGGCTAAGCGGCAGCACCGGCTCGGCAGCGCGCTGTTCATTGAAGACGAAAGCGACGAGCAGTACCAGGGCCGCAACGAGGAGGCCCATAATCTGGACGGAGAACCAGGGGAAGGTCGTACCCCCCAGGCTCGTTGCCAGCACAAAGGAGGAGAGACCGGCGCTCAGGAGAATAAAGCCGGCAAAATCAATCTTGTGGGAAACGCGATCGGCGCGGGGTTTCAGGGCCACGGCGATCACGCCAAGGGCGAGGAGGCCCAGCGGCAGGTTGATGAGGAAGATCCAGCGCCAGCTCAGATGCTCGACGATGAAGCCGCCCAGGAGCGGGCCGAGCACGGTGGACACCCCGAAAACCGCGCCAAAAATGCCCTGGATCTTGCCGCGCTGGCGGGGCGGAATGACGTCGGCGACCACCGCCATGGCGACGACCATGAGGCCGCCGCCGCCCAATCCCTGGATGGCGCGGGCGATGATGAGGAAGGTCATGGAGGAGGCCATGGCCGAGAGCGCGGCGCCGCCAAGGAAGATAAGTATCGCTATCTGCAGGACTATTTTACGGCCGAAGAGATCGCCGAGCTTGCCATAGATGGGGGCGACGACGGTGGAGGAGAGGAGATAGGCGATTACCACCCAAGTGAGGTGATCAAGCCCGCCAAGCTCGCCCACAATGGTGGGAAGAGCTGTGGAAACAATGGTTTGGCCCAAAGAAGCCAGCAGGAGCGTAACGGCCACTGCGCCGATAATCACGCGAACCGACTGTGGTTCCGGCTCGCCGGGGGCTGAAGAAGTGGGAAACATGAACGCATCCTGAACGGATTCTGAACGGGCAGAGCACCGCCCTTGCGAGGGGGCGCCGGCCACGTTATATCTGCTTCTAGCATATGCATGTCAACAGCACGCAATTGCGGCACATGCAGTTATGAGGCGTAAGTTGGCCCCCGAGACTCCCAATGATCAGGTCGATCTTTTGTTGCAGAAAGCAGGGCTCTCGCACGAAACTGTCACTGCGGCGCTGAGCATCGATGCGGTGCTGCAGAACTGGCGGCGGCGGGTGGCCAAGCGCGAACTGGGACACCGGGCGCTGGCCGATCTCAAGATCGGGCTCGATCTCGCTCAACTCGATGTGCTGGTCGCCATCGATGCGCCGGTCAGCGAGTTCGGAGCGGTGACGGCGGGCGAAACCATGGTGGCAACCGTGGCCGAACGGCTGGGGATCGACCCCTCACGCGCTAGCAGGATCGTGGGGGACATGGTGGACAAGGGCTATGCGAGGCGGGCGGTAAGCCAAGCCGATGCGCGGCGCTCGATCATCGAGCTGACCGATGCGGGCCGGGCCGTGCTCGACGCCGTGCGCGCCTATAAATTCCTGATCCTCGGGGATTTCCTCAGCGGTTGGTCGAGCGAGGAGCTCGAAACCTTCCTCCCCCTCCTGCAGCGCTTCGGGCGCTGGTCCGAGCACACGGAATCGGGAGCGGAAAAGTTCCGCGGGCAGATCGAAGCGCTGGCGGCAGGATTGCCCCGGACGTAAGCCGCCCGGGCGCAATCAGTTCAGTTGCAAAAGGATCAAACCTGCGGCTTGCGCTTGGGCTTGTGGTCCTTGCTCTTGGGCGCCTTGGACTTGTCGGCCCGGGCTGCGGGGGCATCGCCCTTGGCAGCCCATTTCGGCTTGCCCTTGTCCTTGGCCGGAGGGGCCTTGGGACGCGGGGCGCGGGGCTTGTCGGCCGCAGGAGCAGCCGTAGCACCCGCCGGGTCCCAGGCGCCGGTCGGGGCAGCAGCGAAATCGTCGGGCTGCAACTCGGAGGAGCCATAACGAGCCTGGCGATCAGCGCGGCCGGGGCGTGGCGCATCGGGGTCAAAGCGCTCGATTGGACCGGCGGGACGGCGCTGCGAGGGCGGCGGGCCGGCGCGGCGTTCGCCCGGACCATCGACCGGGGCAATGGTGACGCCGCGTTCGCCCGAGCCATTCTTTTCGATGCTGCGGGCAAAGGCGTCGGCCTTTTGCGCGGCGACCTCGAAGATGGATTCGGTATCAAAGATGCGTATCGAGCCAATGGCGGTCTTGGTGACATTGCCGGCCTTGCACAGCATGGGCAAAAGCCAGCGGGGTTCGGCCTTGTGCTTGCGCCCGACCGTGACCTTGAACCAGGTGCCGCCCTCGAATTTTTCGCGGGTGCGTGGGTCCTTGTCACCGGGCTTATCGAACACGGGGATGTCGCTGACGTCCTCGGGAGCCGGACGTGCGGCAAGCTGCTGGCGCAGATAAGCCGCGGCAATGGCTTCAGGCGCATGACGCTCCAGAAGCTGGGCGACAAAGGCGGTTTCTTCCTCGGCGATGGGCTTGCTCAGCATCTCGTTGGACAAAATGCTTTCGCGGTAGCGCGCCTCGATCTCCTCGGCCGATGGCGGGGCCATCATGGACACATCGAGCTTGGCGGTCTTGAGGATGCGCTGGGCGACATTGCGCCGATGCGTCGGGGAAATGATGACGCAGGTGCCCTTGCGCCCGGCCCGGCCGGTACGGCCCGAACGGTGCAGGAGCGTATCGGGATTGGTGGGCAGATCGGCGTGGATCACGAGATCCAGATTAGGCAGGTCGATGCCGCGGGCCGCAACGTCGGTGGCGACACAGATATGGGCGCGCCCGTCGCGCATGGCCTGGAGCGCATTGGTTCGCTCGGCCTGCGAGAGTTCGCCCGAAAGGGTCACGACATCAAAGCCGCGATTATGCAGCCGCGCCGAGAGATGCTTGACGCCTTCGCGGGTGGAGGCAAAGACGATGGTGTTGACCGCCTCGAAGTAGAGGAGCGTGTTGATGATGGCGTTTTCGCGCTCGGCAGCGGGCACCAGCATCAGCTTGTAGTCGATATCGGCATGCTGCTCGGTGGCCGAGGTGGCCGAAATGCGCAGCGCGTCGCGCTGGAAGGTTTTGGCCAGCTGCGCGATGGGCTTGGGAACGGTCGCCGAGAACAGCAGCGTGCGGCGCTCTTCGGGCGCGGCATCAAGAATGAATTCGAGATCTTCGCGGAAACCCAGATCGAGCATCTCGTCGGCTTCATCGAGCACGACGGCGCGCAGCGCCGACATGTCGAGAGCGCCACGGGTGATGTGGTCGCGCAGACGCCCCGGAGTGCCGACAACGATATGGGCGCCCCGCTCCAGCGCCCGGCGCTCGGTGCGGGCATCCATGCCGCCAACGCAGGACGCGGTCTTGGCGCCGGTTTCGGCATAAAGCCATTCCAGCTCGCGCTGCACCTGCAGGGCCAATTCGCGGGTCGGGGCAATAAGTAGGGCCAGCGGCGCGCCAACGGAGGTAAAATGGTCTTCATCGCCCAGGAGGGTTGGCGCGATGGCCATGCCAAAGGCGACGGTCTTGCCCGAACCGGTCTGGGCGGAAACCAGCAGGTCGCGCCCCGCGGTTTCCTCTTCGACCATCGCCGACTGGACGGGGGTCAGCGTGTCATAGCCCTTGGCCACGAGGGCGCGGGCGAGCGGGGCAAGGATAGTTTCAGGCAAGGACATTTCTGGCTTTCTGGACGCCGCCAATCATTGGCGTCATGGCCCGCGCGGCAGTGAGCCGTTGGTCGCGGATAGGGTAAAGGAGGCTCCTGCATTGGCAGGAACAAACGCCGTGGTGGTTGGAGGCACAGCACACAGCAAAGCAAAAGGCCGCCCCGAGGGCGGCCCGAAGGCTGTCCAAGCGCATTAAGCACAAAACCGGCGCCCTGTCACCCCGGCCAGCAGCCGGGACGACATTGCGCACAAGGCTTTTGGCTTAGCCGACGATCTCGTCTTCGGTGAAGAAGAACTTGATTTCTTCGGCAGCGGTTTCGGGAGCGTCCGAACCGTGCACCGAGTTTTCGCCGATCGAGAGGGCAAATTCCTTGCGGATCGTGCCGGGAGCGGCATTTTCCGGATTGGTCGCGCCCATCACTTCACGGTTCTTGAGGATGGCGCCTTCGCCTTCCAGAACCTGAACCACGACGGGCGACGCGATCATCTGCTCGACCAGTTCGCCAAAGAAGGGGCGTTCCTTGTGCACGGCGTAAAAGCCTTCGGCCTGTTCGCGCGTCATGTGGATCTTCTTGAGGGCGATCGGACGCAGGCCCGCTTCCTCGAACTTGGCAATGATCTTGCCGATCAGGTTGCGGCGGACGGCATCGGGCTTGATGATGGAAAAGGTGCGTTCGAGCGCCATAGCGGGCTGATCCCTTGATTGTTGTTGTTGGAAGGTGGCGCGCTTTTAGCTGCACTCTGTGTCCGACACAAGACGGCCGCGCTCAAAGGAACGCGGCCGCTGGGGATTGGCAAAAAGGATCAATCGTCGACCGTGGTGGTTCCGGTGGCAAGCGTTGCCCCATCAGGGCCGATCAGGGTGATGTTGACCGTGTTGACGGTGCCATCGACGGGCACGGTCTGGTCCACTTCCTGCTCGGTCTGCATGGCGGTGCAATTATCCCCTGTCCGAGTGACCGGGAAAGTGATGTCGAGCACGCCATCGATGGCATCGTTGAGTTCGGCCATGCCCACCTGGTCGCAGGAGCTGCCCATATACTCGAATTCGATCTCCATCTGCGTCTGGTCAATGCGGTCAGCATCCAGATCGTCGATGGACGCAGCGTCCTGGGCGAAAGCCGCTCCAGTGGTCGCCAGAACGAGGCCGGCGGCAAGGTTCAGGGCAAAGTGCTTCATGCTGAGTTCCTTTCGAGTGAAGAGCTTGTCAGGACACCAACGCATGGGCCGCGCAGGTGGATGCGCGACAATGGGGCACGGCCATGCAGGGCTGGCGGTTGCCATAACGGACACTTAACTCTATCCAACATTCCAAAGACAGTTTTGCCGCGGCGTTTGACCCACCCGCCTTGTTCCGCAGCGCTTTGTGCTGCCTTCTCGATTCAGAAATTGCTTGCGCCATGCTCACCATCAACAATCTCACCTACCGCATCCAGGGCCGCGAGCTGTTCGAGGACGCATCGGTGGTGCTGCCGACCGGCTCCAAGACCGGCTTTGTGGGCAAGAACGGCACGGGCAAGACCACGCTGTTCCACCTGATCCAGGGCCATATCCACCTCGATGCCGGCTCGATCGAGCTCAACAAGAAGGCGCGGATCGGCGCCGTTGCGCAGGAAGCGCCGGCGGGCGACGAGAGCGTGCTCGAAGTGGTGCTGGCCGCCGATACCGAGCGCACCGCGCTGATGGCGGAAGCGGAAACCGCTGATGATCCCGACCGGATCGGCGAGATCTATATTCGCCTGGCCGATATCGATGCCCACACCGCCGAAGCGCGCGCCTCATCCATTCTCAAGGGGCTTGGCTTCGAGCAGGACCGGCAGAACGCGCCCACGCGCGAACTGTCGGGCGGCTGGCGCATGCGCGTGGCGCTGGCGGGCGTGTTGTTCAGCCAGCCCGATCTGCTGCTGCTCGACGAGCCCACCAACTATCTCGATCTCGAGGGTACGCTGTGGCTCGAGAAATATCTCGCCACCTATCCCTATACCGTCTTCATGATCAGCCACGATCGCGACCTGCTCAACAAGTCGGTGAGCTCGATCATCCATCTCGAGCACAAGAAGCTGACCTTCTACAAAGGCAATTACGACACCTTTGAGAATACGCGCCGCATGCAGATGGAGCTCAACAACAAGAGCCGCGACAAGACGCTCGACCAGATCGCGCATATGCAAAAATTCGTCGATCGCTTCAAGGCCAAGGCCACCAAGGCCAAGCAGGCCCAGGCGCGTGTCAAAATGATCGAGAAGCTGCGTCCACCCGCCGCGATGTTCGATGAATATGCGGCGCCCTTCACCTTCCAGCAGCCCAAGATCGAGCCCCCTACCCCCATGATCACGCTGGATGGCGTTTCGGCGGGCTATGGCAACAAGACGATTTTGCGCAACATCAATATGCGCATCGATCCCGAGGACCGGATCGCGCTGGTCGGCGTCAACGGCAACGGTAAATCCACCTTCGCCAAGCTGCTGGCCGGCGACATTCCGGTGATGGGCGGCTCGTTCAACAAGGGCAAGAAGCTCGAGATCGCCCATTTCGCCCAGCACCAGATGGACAAGCTCAAGCCCGAATGGACCCCGTTCGAGCATGTGATCGAGCTGATGCCCACCGACAGCGAAGCCAAGCGCCGCTCGCGGCTGAGCCAGATGGGCCTGACCAAATCGCGCATGGATACCCCAGCCAAGAACCTTTCGGGTGGCGAGCGCGCGCGTTTGCTGATGGGCCTCATCACCTTTGGCGGCCCGGGCATGATGATCCTTGACGAGCCCACCAACCATCTCGACATCGACAGCCGCGATGCGCTGGTGCATGCGCTCAACGAATATGAAGGGGCCGTGCTGATCATCTCGCACGACCGCCATCTGGTGGAAGCTACCTGCGACACGCTCTGGATCGCCGAAGGCGGCACGATCAAGCAGCTCGACGAGGATCTCGACAGCTACCAGCGCTCCATCACCGGCGCCAAGGAAAGCCGGGGCGGCACCAAGGAAGACCGCAAGGCGGCCAAGGCGCAGGCCGCGGCCCGCCGCGCCGAGATCGCGCCGATCAAGGCCTCGATCAAGGACGTGGAAGCCAAGATCAGCCGGCTCAAGACCGAGATCGGCAAGATCGACGCCCAGCTTGAGGACCCCAAGGTTTATAACGGCCCCGCCGACAAGGTGGTGACCCTGGGCAAGGACAAGGCGCGCTTGAACGCCCAGCTCGAGGAGGCCGAGGAAAACTGGCTGACCCTGAGCGCCGACCTCGAAAGCATGGAGGGGGCATGATCGGCCGCACTGCCGCCGAGGTGATTGCCCTATTGGGGCTCGAGCGGCACCCCGAGGGTGGCTGGTATGTACAAAGCTTTGCCGACAAGGCGGCGCCCGGCGGCCGCGCGCATTCCACCGCGATCTATTTCTTGCTCGAGGGCGGGCAGCGCTCGCACTGGCACCGGGTCGATGCCGCCGAAGTCTGGCACTGGTATGCCGGCGCGCCCCTGACCCTCGAGATTGCCGACGACACCGGCGCCTGGGCGCTGACCCTGGGGGGCGACCTCTTTGCCGGCGAGCGCCCGCAGGCGGTGGTGCCGCCCGGGGCCTGGCAGGCGGCGAGCAGCAGCGGGAACTGGACGCTGGTGGGCTGCACGGTGGCGCCGGGCTTTGAGTTCGCCCGGTTTGAGCTCGCGGCGCCCGGCTGGAGCCCTACGGAGCGTTAAGCCTGCCGCCCGGCCGGCGTTGACACAAGGCCCTCCCCCGCTATTGCTGAGGTGGGATCACTCACCGGAAAGACGGATATGCGCTTCTTGGGCCCGGGCCTTGCCGCCGCCGTCTTGTTGCTGCTGGCCTTGGCGACCGGGGGTGCGCAGGCGCAGCCGCTGAGCGACTCCGAGCGGCGGGCACGGGTTATCGAATTTGCCGCCAACAACAGCTTGTTCGTGCTGTATCACGAAATGGCGCATCTGCTGGTGCATCAGCTCGGCCTGCCGGTGCTGGGGCGCGAAGAGGATGCCGCGGACAACATGGCGACTTGGACGCTGCTCAACCAGGGCACGCCCCACGCCGAAGCCGTGCTGGCCGATGCAGCGCGCGGCTGGCTGCTGTCGGGGCTGGTCTATGGCGCCAAGCTCGATGATACCGATTACTACGACAATCACAGCCTGGATCGGCAGCGCGCGTTCGGGATCGTGTGTCTGATGGTGGGCAGCGACGCGCGCGCTTTTGCCCCCATCGCCAATGCCTATGCCATCGACGAGGGGCGGCAAGGCACCTGTCCGGATGACTACCGGCTGGTGAACCGCAGTTTGGCCAAGCTCCTGGCGGGGCGGGACCGCAAGAAAAGCAAGACCCGGGTCGAGGTGTCCTACCAGAGCGTGAGCGGACGGCTCAAAGGGGCGGCGGATGCCTTCAAGGCCAGCGGCGTCTTCGAGCAGGTGGCGGATGAATTGCGCGGGCATTACAGCCTGCACAAACCGGTGCAGCTCAACGCCAAGCGTTGTGGGGAAGCCAACGCCTTTTATGATCCGCAAACGCGCGAGATCATCTTTTGCTACGAGATGATGCAGGACTATATGCAGCTTTATACCAGCCAAAAGCCCGGCAAGGCCGTCCCTGCGCTCTAGTCAGCTAAAGCCGACATATCGGCCGGCGCGATGATTGGTGGCAATGATGAGATTGAGCACCAGCGCGCCCAGCAGGGAATACAGCACCCGGTCGAGCGGCAGGATGAAGAAGGCGGCGAGCAGGATCACCGCGTCGATCCCCAGCTGCACATAGCCGGCGCGAATGCCGAAATTTTCCTGCAGATACAGCGCGAGTATATTGATGCCGCCCACGCTCGCCTTGTGCCGGAACAGCGACAAAATCCCCAGCCCCATCATGCCGCCACCCATGAGCGCGGCGTAGAGCGGCTCGATGCGCCCGATATCGAGCCAGGTGGGGATGGCGGAAGAGAAGAACGACACCAGCAAAACGCAGCAAAAGGTCTTAAGCGCAAAGGGCCAGCCCATGCGCAGCACCGCCAGCACGTAGAATGGCAGGTTGATGACGAAGAACAGCGGGCCAAAGCTCAAGCCAGTGCCGTATTGCAAAAGGAGGGCAAGACCCGCCGTGCTGCCGGTGATGAGGGTGGCTTCGGCGTAGAATACGATGCCCAGCCCCACCAGCATGGTGCCGATCAGCATGGCGAAGATGTCTTCGGCAAGGCTGTGGCGGCTGGGCGCGCCGAGGTCCGGGGTCAAGCGCGTTTGCTCCAGCGTCCGTCCTGGTTTTGCTGCCAGTAGGTGACGGTATTGCCCGGCGTCAGCGCCCGCCAGGCGAGGCGCGCTTCGGCCACGGCATCGGGATCGTGCCCGGAGAATAGATAAACGAGCCGCTGATAGCCCTCGGCCGATTGCGGCACCGCGCGCTCAACGAAAAAGCGCACTGCCGCCCCGTTGGGGTTGTCGCCCGTCGTGGTCAACAGCACGGGCTGGAGCGGATCGGTGTCTTCGCCAGCCAGACCATGAGGCAGGAAACTGTCGTCGCGATAGGTCCACAGATGCGCCTCGAGCGCTTCGGCGCGCTCGGAGCTGCCGATTTCCACCACCGCTCGCCAGCCGCGCTCGAGGGTTTTTTCCAACAATTGGGGCAGCACCGCTTCCAGCGGGCGCTGCTCCAGATGGTAAAACAGAACTTCGGCCATGCCAGCTCCGATGCGCGGCTCAGTTCTCGTAGAAGTCCCGGACCAGCCGGTCCAGCAGCGCCACGCCAAAGCCCGGCGCCCAGGACGAGTTGATCTCGCTATTGCCGGCGCCAAAGGCCATGCCGGCAATATCGAGATGGGCCCAGGGCACATCATTGACGAAATGCTGCAGGAAATGGGCGGCTGTGATCGAGCCCGCCGGGCGGCCGCCAGTGTTCTTGATATCGGCAAAGCGCGACTCGATGAGCTTTTCATAGGCCGGCGACAGCGGCAGGCGCCAGAGCTTTTCATTGGCGGCAAGCCCGGCATTGAGCAGCTGGATCGAGAGCTCGTCATTGTTGGAGAACAGACCCGCATGATCATGGCCGAGCGCCACGATGATCGCCCCGGTCAGGGTCGCCAGATTGATCATGAAGCGCGGCTTGAAGCGCTGCTGGGTGTACCAGAGCGCATCGGCCAGCACGAGCCGGCCTTCGGCATCGGTATTGATCACTTCGATCGTGGTGCCCGACATCGCCTTGACGATATCGCCCGGGCGCACCGCAGTGGCCGAGGGCATGTTTTCAACGAGGCCAATCACGCCCACGGCGTTGACCGGCGCCTTGCGCTTGGCGAGCGCCAGCATCAATCCGGTAACGGCCGCAGCGCCGCCCATATCGCCCTTCATGTCTTCCATGCTGGCAGCGGGCTTGATGGAAATGCCGCCGCTGTCGAAGACGACGCCCTTGCCGACAAAGGCGAGTGGGGCGGCATCTACATCGCCGCCACGCCACTGCATGATGGCAAGGCGAGCCGGACGGGCCGAGCCTTGAGCCACGCAGAGCAGCGATTCCATGCCCAGCCGCTTCATATCCTCGGGCAGGAGGATCTCGACATTGATGCCGTATTCGCTCAGTTCGGAAACACGGTCGGCAAACTCGACGGGTCCCAGCACATTGGCCGGCTCGTTGACAAGCTCGCGCGCCAGGAGCGTGCCGTCAACCACCGCGCCACGATCGGCAATGGCGATGTCTGCCGCCGCAGGATCGGCAACATGGAGGGTGACGGCAAGATCGGCCGGTGCATCCTCGCGTACGGCCTTGTATTTATCGAACTTGTATTGGCGCAGCCGTAGCCCGGCCGCGAGTTCGGCGATGGCGGCGGGGGTTGCGCCGGCCTCATCGACGACGACGGCAACCGTGGGCACGCGGCTGGCCAGAATCTTGGCCATCAGCGAGCCGCCGCGGTCGGTCCAGGCATTGAGCGGGGTTTCGCTGCCCCCGTTGCCGGCGCCCAGCACAAGGAGGCGCCCCGCAGCGGTCACCACATCGAGCCCCTGCCCCTGCTTGCCCGTAAAGGCGGCAGCCTTGCTCGCCTGGCTCCAGTCCAGCCCCGTCTGCGCCCACAAACCAGCGGCAGCGCCGGCGGGGGCTTGCCCTTCATGGGCGTAAACGATGACGAGAGGCGCAGCAGCGCCAGCCAGCGCTGCGGTGTGGAGATCAAACTGTTGGGGCATGGAATGGCCTTGTTGGCGAAATAGGCTCGCAGTGTGCGCAAAGGTTGAGGGGGACTTTCACGGGGTTTGCGGCCCGCGTCAATCCCGCAACAGCGGCGCGGCAAAGGGCCCCTGCGGCCGGGCCCCCGCTTGAACCGGGCAGGGAAAGGTCTCAAGGTCGTTCCGACAGTCCAAGAGTAGTGCGAGTTTCTGCCAGCCCATGAAGCGATTGACGAGATATGTGGCGGGCCTGTTCGTGCGCGATGCCGTAATCCTGTTTGGTGTGGTGTGCGTGCTGCTTTGGCTGGTCAACTGCCTGCGATCCTTTGACGTGGTGGCGGTCAAGGGACAGGATCTGCTGACGCTGGCGCTGCAGGCGCTGCTCACCATGCCGCCGCTAGCCTTGACCTTTGCTTATGTGTGCATCGGCATCGGCGTTGCCCGGGCGCTGCAGGCGCTGCAGAATAATCGCGAACTCCATATCATCCACACCAGCCATGGACTGGGATCGCTGTGGCGGGCGGCCGCGATGGTGGCAGCGGGCGGGATGATCTTCGTGCTGCTGCTGAGCAATTTTGTCGAGCCAATGGCCAATCGGCGGGTCAACCTGCTGCAAACCAGTATCGCGGCGGACCTCGTCAGCTCCACCCTCAAGCCCAAGCGCTTCACCCAGGTAACGCCTGGCGTGGTGCTGTTGATCGGTGGCCGCTCGGGCAATGGGGAAATCACCGATTTCTTTGCCGATGACCGGCGCGATCCGCGCACCGAGCGCACCTATATCGCCAGTTCGGCCCGGGTGGCACGGGACGGCGACAATTACATGCTCGAGCTGCGCGATGGCTCACTGCAATATACCGAAAGTACGGGGCAGTTCTCGCAGATCTCGTTTGCCCGCTATGACCTCAGCGTCGAGCGGCTAACGCAAACCCCCGAGGACAATTTCCGCTTCCGCGAGCAGGACAGCCTTTCCGCAGTCACTGAAGCACTGCAGAGCGGGCAATGGACGCCCGAGCTGCGCGCCGACCTGCTGGAGCGGCAAGCACCCGCGCTCAGCGTTCTGGGCATTTGTCTGCTGATGGTCGCGGTGCTTGGCTTTCCCAATGGCAGGCGCAGCAGGTTCACCGTGCCCATGGAAGCCTTGGTGATGCTGCTGGCTTTTGCCGAGCGGGGCGTGAGCTCCTATAGCCCATGGGGTCCGGCCACCGGAGGGATCGTGCTCATTGTCGCCGCCCTCCTGATCATCCTGATGCGCGCGCGGCCCCGGGCGCCGGGCAAGGTGGTGCCCGCATGAGCCGGATCGACCTCCTCGTGCTCACCCGGCTGGGCGGGCGCATCGCCACCATCGTTTTTGTGTTTTACGGGCTGATCGCCCTGGTGGAATCGCTCGACACCTGGCGCTTCAACTATGTGGCCGAAAGCCAGGGCGTGCCGCTCGCCATCCTGATGGTGGCGATGAGCGCGGTGCGCTGGACCATCAAGACCCTGCCCGTGACCGTGCTGCTGGGCGCAATCCTGGGCTTCCTCGATCTCAAGGCGCGCCATGAGCTGACCGTGATTGCCGCCAGCGGCATCTCCATCTGGCGCATCGTGCGCGCCCCCACCGTGGCGCTGATCTTGGTGAGCTTTGTCATTGCCCTGGGCGCCGAAACGATGAGCACCCAGATCAACCGTCAGCTTTATCCAACCTCCCCGGGCAAATCCTCCATGCTCACCGATGGGGACGATATCTGGCTCGAGCAGCGCAGCGGGGAGTTCCGCTATGTGCTGCTCGCCCGTGCCATGCAGCCGGGCGGCTCGGTGCTGGGGGATGTGACGGTCTATGCCCTCGGAGGCGAAATGCCCCCGCGCATCGAGGCACCCGAAGCGAAGTTGCGCGACGGGCAGTGGCTGATGCCGGAAGCGATCGTGCGCACGGCCGATGCCCCGGCACGGCTGATACGCGACTTCGCGCTGCCTACCACATCGAGCCCGGCCGAAATCAGCCTCAAGCTGGCCTCCACCGAAGACATGACCTTTTTCGAGCTGTCGCGCCTTGTGAGCGCGGGGATTGCCGATGAGGGCATCCGGGCGGCAGCGACAATGCGGCTGATCAAGCTGCTCTCCTTGCCGCTTGTGCTTACCGGATCGCTGTTCATTGCATTTGCATTTACTGCGGGTTATCGAAGGTCGGCTAACTATGGCCCCGCGGTTCTTTCGGGGATCGTTCTTGGGTTCGTTGTGTTCGTGATTACCGAGATGGCCGACCGCGCAGGGTCGACCGGCGTTCTCGACCCCACGTTTGCGGCAGTTGGACCGGCATTGGTGGCGATCGTTATTGGTGTAACGGTGCTGCTGTATAAGGAAGACGGGCGCGCGTGAGTAACAGGGGCTGGAACACAGGTTTGGTGTCGCCGCTCCGCAAGGCGGGTGCGGGTGCCCTGCTGGCGCTGGCCTTGTCCACGGGCGCCATGGCGCAGGGGCTGGTGCCGGCGCAGTTCTTCAATGCTCCCGTCGATCCCGAAGCCGCTGCAGCGGTGGAAGCCGATAATCTGCAATTTGATGCCCGCACCGGGATCATCACCGCTTCAGGCGATGTGGTGCTGAATTATAGCGGTTACACCGTTACCGGGCACAATCTCGTCTTCAACCGCAACAGCAACGATGTGCAGTTCACGGGGCCCGTGAGCGTGCGCGATCCCTCGGGCAATGTGGCACAGACTACCGATCTGCGCGTGACGGGGGGCATGAAGCAGGCCTTCATCAACGCCCTGACGATCACCACCTATGACGGCGCCCGGATCACGGCGGACAGCGTCGAATATGACGCGGCGCTGCGCACCCTTTTGAATGATGCCACCTATTCGCCCTGCGGCGATTGTATCGACGCCAAGGGACGGCGAATCGGCTGGTCGATGCGCGCGGCGCGCATCATCTCCAATGAGGAAGATGGCTCGCTGACGCTCGAGCAGCCCTCGCTGGCATTGCTGGGATTTCCCGTGGCGTGGCTGCCTTACCTATGGCTGCCCGATACCAGCGACAGCGCGCTGGCCAATGTCCGCATGCCATCGGTCGATTCCAGCGAAGAAATCGGGCTCAAGGTGGAAGTGCCCTTTGTGGCCTATTCCAACCAATGGACCGACATCATCCTGTCGCCCGCGCTGGTGAGCCGGCAGGGCCTGTTGCTGGGCGCCGAATGGATCCAGCGCTTCGACCAGGGCTCGTTCCGGATCAAGGCTTCAGGTATCTACCAGCTTCAACCGGACGCCTTCAGCTTCCCCGAAGCGCGCGAGGACTGGCGCGGAGCGGTGCAAAGCTCGGGCTCATTCCGGCCGGTCAAGGACTGGACGGTGGGTTGGTCCTACTCGGCCTTCACCGATGCGGCATTCTTCGAGGATTATCGCCTCGAAGAGCGCGAAGCTTCGGTCAACGAGGTTTATGCGACCAATGTGACGCGCGACACCTTTATCGATCTACGCCTGCAGCAGTTCACCCTGCTAGGAAAGGTGTCCGAAGCTGATCAGGACCGGCAGGGTGATGCCGTTCCCAGTGCGCGGTTCAACCATGTCGAGCGCCTCGCACCCGGCTGGGGCCAGGTCGAGGTGAGCGGACGCCTTTTAGGCGTACAGCGTGAGGGCGATCACCGCGCCTTTGCCAATAGTGTGCCCTATGTGTTCGGCTTTGCCGGCGACAAGACCCACGCCATGCTGCAGGGCGGCTGGCAGACGCAGTGGATCGGCGCCGGCGGCTTTGTCGCCACACCCTATCTGGGCGGGCGCCTCGATGCGGCCTATTACAATGGCGAAAGCACCTTGCCAGTGGCGCCCGATGAAACCACGCTCTGGAGCGCAACGCCAATCGCCGCCATGGATGTGCGCTTCCCGATGGCCGCGAGCGATGGCTCCACGGTGCATCTGGTGGAGCCGATCGGGCAACTGGTTTATCGCGGCTCGGACACTTCGCTTGTCGGCATCACCAATGACGACGCCCAAAGCTTTGTCTTCGATGACACCAATCTGTTTTCGTATAATCGCTTTTCGGGCAGCGATCGGCAGGAAACCGGGCTGCGCGCCAATATCGGCGGCCGTTATCTGGCTGACTTCGCCGATGGCAGTTATGTCGAGCTGATTGCCGGCCAGTCCTTCCATTTGGCGGGTGAGAATGCCTTTGTCACCGCCGATCCTGCATTCAGCAGCGCCCGGACCGGGCTTGAGGACGGGGCATCCTATGCGGTGCTGGGCGCTTATGGCGCCCTCAATCCCCATACCCGATTTGGCGGCAAGCTGCAGGTTGATACCCAAACCATGGACATCGCCCGCGCGGGGCTGGGGGCGAGTTTTTCGGCCGAAGGGTATTCGGCCGGTTTGGATTACTTCTATATTGCCGCCGCCCCCCAGGGTGGCGTGCTGCGCGACCAACATGAGATTGGCGCGCAAGTGGGCGTGCCCATCGCCGACTACTGGACGGTCAAGGCTGCCACCTATTGGGATCTCGCGGCCAATGAGTGGCTGCAGGTCAGCGGCGGCGTCGTATACGACGATGGCTATCTGGAACTGGGCGCCGGGGCGACCCTGACCGGGCCGACCCACACCTCCCCCGACGACACGCGCTTTACGGCATCGTTCCGCCTCAAGGCCCCGGCAGGACTCAACATCGGCTATTCCGGAGATGTGGGCCGATAGGTTACCGATTTTGGCCGTATTCGTGAGCAATTGACTCCACGATGTTCCCGCCCCATTGGAGGTGGGCAAGCGAACAACAGGCGGATAAGCGAGATGGCGGTTGGAAATTTGGCCCGCGCGGCCGGGGCTGTGATGATCGGCGCGCTGATGAGCTTTGGTTTGGCAATGCCGAGCTTGGCAGCCAATGTGAAGGTCACCGTGAACGGCACCCCCATCACCGACGTGCAGATTGCCCAGCGCGTCAAGCTGTTCGCCATTGAAGGCAACAAGACCGGCCAGCGCGGCGCCACCGAGCAGTTGATCGATGAAGCCATCCAGATGCAGGAAGCCGAGCGGCTCGGCATCGAGGTTTCGGGCGCACAGGTGGATGAAGGCATCCTCCAGATCGCACGTAACACCAAGCTCAGCCAGGACAAGCTGATCCAGATGCTGCAGCAAAGCGGCGTTAATATCGACACGCTGCGTGATCGGCTGGAAGCGGCTATTGCCTGGAACGGCGTGACCCAGGCGGCGATCATGCCCCAGGTGCAGATCTCGGACCTGGCGCTCGATCAGCAGGCGGCCAGCAAGGTCGCGGCCTATCAGAGCTTTGATTATATCCTCAAGGAAATCATCTTCGTGGCCCCGGGCGGCCAGGGCGCCGGCGCCCGCACTGCCCAGGCCAATCGCTACCGCAGCAGCTTTTCGGGCTGCGACAGCGCGGTGGAACTCTCGCTCGGCTTTACTGACGCGGCCGTGATCGATGTGGGCCGTCGGCACGCCACCCAGCTGCCCGAAGCCATTGCCAAGGAACTGGCCGGGCTCAACGCCGGCGGCATCACCAAGCCGCGCGTGGTGGAAACCGGCGTGTCGATGCTGGCGGTCTGCCAGAAGACGCAGGCGGAAGACCTGACCTTCATCAAGGGCGATCTGCGCGCCGAGGCGGGCAGCGACGCGCTCAAGGGACAGGTCGAGACCTATCTGGCCGATTTGCGCAAACGCGCCAAGATCATCTACAACTAATCAGGGCCCGCTTCGGCGGGCCTTTTGCTTTGGGGGGTATGGATTTGGCTCAGCCGCTGGCGATCAGCATGGGAGAACCGGCCGGGATTGGGCCTGACCTGATCTTGCAGTTGTTCGCGCGACGTCATGCGGAGGCCCTGCCCCCATTTTGCGTCTTTGGCGCATCCGAGTTCTTTCGCGCCCGTGCGGCTCGGCTGGGCCTCGATCTGGCGGTGGAGGAATGCACGCCCGCTGACGCGGCCGAGGTGTTCGCGCGGGCTTTGCCAGTGTCAGCAGTCGAAGGGCTGGTGCCAGACCATCCCGGCAAGACGAGCCCGTTGTCGGGCCAGGCGGTGATCCGCGCCATCGAGCAATCGGTGGCCGCGGTGCTGCGTGGCGACTGTCGTGGGCTAGTGACCGCGCCCATCCACAAGGCGGCGCTTTACCATGCCGGCTTCCGGCACCCCGGCCATACCGAATTTTTAGCCGAGCTTTGCGCGGGCGGCGGCAAGCCCAAGCTGCCGGTGATGATGCTGGCCCATGGCGACCTGCGGGCGGTGCCGGTCACCATTCACGTCCCAATCAAGGATGTGCCGGGGCTCCTCACCAAGGAGTTGATCGTTGAGACGGGCTGCGCCGTGCATCGCGATCTCAAGCACCGCTTCGGGATCGCCGAGCCGCGGATCGGGGTGGCCGGCCTCAACCCCCATGCGGGAGAAGGCGGCGCGATCGGACGCGAGGACCTGGAGATCGTGGGGCCGGCGGTCGCCGAGATGCGCTTCCAGGGCGTTGACGCAGTCGGCCCCATTCCCGCCGACACGCTGTTTTATCCGCCCTATTGGCGGCAATATGATGCGGTGATCGCCATGTATCACGACCAGGCGCTGATCCCGATCAAGACGGTGGCGTTTGAAGACGCGGTCAATGTTACATTAGGACTGCCGATCGTGCGCACCTCGCCCGACCATGGCACGGCGTTCGACCTGGCGGGCACCGGCAATGGGTCGACCCGCAGTTTTCTTGCGGCTATCCGGCTGGCCGACACCATGACGGAGCCGAGCAAGGTATGAGCCAGATCGATGACTTGCCCCCGCTGCGCGAAGTGATCGCTGAGCATGGGCTGCGCGCCAAAAAGGAACTCGGACAGAATTTCCTCCTCGACCTGAACCTCACCTCGCGCATTGCCCGCGTGGGCGGCTCGCTGGAAGGCGTGCGGGTGATCGAGGTGGGTCCGGGGCCTGGCGGGCTGACGCGCGCGCTGCTGGCCGAAGGGGCGCGCGAAGTGATCGCCATTGAGCGCGACCCACGCACGCTCCCTGCCCTCGCGCAGATTGCCCAAGCCTATCCTGGCCGGCTGACGGTAATCAGCGGCGACGCGCTGGAGATGGACTACCGTGCGCTGGCGGATGGGCCGACCCGCATCATTGCCAACCTGCCCTACAATATCGCAACGCCCCTGCTGACTGGATGGCTCACCGCCGAGCCCTGGCCGCCGTTCTGGGACAGCCTGACGCTGATGTTCCAGCGCGAAGTGGCCGAGCGGATCTGCGCCGCGCCGGGCGAGGATCCCTATGGCCGGCTTGGCGTCCTGGCCGGCTGGCGCACCGATGCGCGGATTGCCTTCAATGTGGGTCGGCAAGCCTTTGTGCCGCCCCCAAACGTGACATCCGCCGTGGTGCATCTCGTACCCAAGCCGGTGGACGACACCATTGCGGTCAAGCAGCTCGAACAGGTCACCAAGGCCGCGTTCGGACAGCGGCGCAAGATGGTGCGGCAAAGCCTGAAATCGCTGGGCGTGCCGTTGGAAGGCCTGCTCGCTGCCGCCGGGCTCAAGGGCGATGAACGTGCCGAGGATTTGCCGGTCAGTGCGTTTCTCGCCATGGCGCACGTACTGCCGCAGCTGCGCCAGACACCAGCAGCGGCCAGCCAGCAATAGGTCGGCTAGGCTCCGGTCGGGGCTGCAGGCACCGGCTGCTCGGATGGCAGCGGCGCAAGGCGGGTCAGGTGCAGCCCAACCAACAGGGCTGCCACTGCCGCCCCGCCGCTAACCAGCAGCACGCCGTTCCAGCCCCAGGCGACCCACGCATAGCCGCCCAGCGTGCCCAGCACCGATGAGCCCAGATAATAGCTGAACAGATAGATGGCGGAGGCCTGGGCGCGACCGACGCTGGCGCGGCGGGCAACCCATGCACTGGCAATGCCATGGGCGGCGAAATAGCCGGTGGTGGCAATGGCGAGCCCCAGAATGATCACCGGGGTTGACGGCACAAGGGTCAGGAACACCCCTAGCGCCATGACGAGCACCAAGGTCCAATACACCCGCCGCCGTCCGAGGCGCTGCGCGAGGCCGCCGGCCCAGGCCGAGCTGAAACTGCCCAGCAGGTAGACCACGAAAATGGCCGAGATGGCCGCATGGCTCAGCACAAAGGGCGGCAGCGCCAGCCGGAAGCCGACATAGTTGTAAAGGGTGACAAAGCTGCCCATCAACAGGAAGGCCGAGGCAAAGAGCCAGGGTAGCCCAGGATCACGGAATTGCAGGCGTACCAGCGCGGCAAGCTCACGCAGCGCAATGCGGCTGCGGCGTGAATTATGCGGCGCGGGAAGGAGCAGCACGACCACCAGAGCAGCGAGCGCGATGGCGGCGCCAAGAACCATGAGCGCGGGGCGCCAGCCAATGAGATCGGCAAGGATACCCGACAGCAGCCGCCCGGCCATGCCGCCAATGGCAGTGCCCCCGATGTAAAGCCCCATGGAAAAGCCCAAGGCTTCGGGGTCCATCTCCTCGGCGAGATAAACCATGGCGACCGCGGGCAGGCCGGAAAGGGTAAGGCCCATCAGGGTGCGGATGATGAGGAGCGCGCTCCAATTGGGCGCGAAGGGCAGGACGAGCCCCAAAGCCGCGGTGAGGAGAATGGCCCAGACCATCAGCGTGCGGCGCCCCAAGCGATCCGACACCCAGCTGGCGAGCAGGAGTGCGAGCGCCAAGGTGGCGGTGGTGCTGGAAAGCGCAAGGGAACTGGTGCCGGCGTCGAGCCCAAACTCGGCCGCCAGGATGGGCAGCAGCGGCTGCACGGAATACAGCGACGCGAAGATCGCGAAGGCGGACAGAAAGAACGCGATATTGGCGCGCACAAAGGCCGGGGTGCCACGGCGAATGATCTGCGTGCCGTTGGTCATGCCAGAAGTGCCTTGTCGCGCCGCGGGATATTGAGCTTAGAACCGCGCCCCGGCACCGCTCAAAGGGAATCGATCTGGTTCTGCAGATCCTTGACGAAATTATCGAGCTGCGTCAGCCGGCTCCGCTCGAGCCGTGCAGCGGCAAGGATGGAGCGCACCTTCTGGGTCGAAGCCTCCAGATCGTCATTGACGATGATATAGTCGTATTCGTTGTAGTGCTGCATCTCGAGCTTGGCGTTGCGCAGCCGCTTTTCGATCGTGCCCACGCTGTCCTGCGCGCGCCGCTCGAGCCGGGCGCGCAGCTCCTTGATGCTGGGGGGCAGGATGAACACGGTCACCATGTCCTTGCGGCTCTTTTCGTAGAGCTGCAGCGTGCCCTGGTAATCGACGTCAAACAGGATGTCGTTGCCGGCGGCCAGCTGCTCTTCCACCTTGGCGCGGGGGGTGCCGTAGAAATTGTCGTGCACCTGCGCCGATTCGAGCAATTCGCCATCGGCCTTCATGCGGTTGAAGGTGGGCACATCGATGAAATAGTAGTGCGTACCCTCGACCTCGTCGGTGCGGCGCGCTCGCGTTGTCACCGATACCGACAGCCGGATATTGGGGTCCTGCCCGAACAGGGAGCGCGAAATGGATGATTTACCCGCCCCAGAGGGCGAAGCAATCACCAGCATCACGCCGCGACGTTGAGATTCCATTGGGGCACGGCCTTGCGTGAGGTTCTGTCGCTGGGTTGTTTAGCGAACAAAGCCTTGCGGTCAAGAGCCGTGCGCCACCCCGTCCCCAGCTGCGACCTATTGCGGCGCGGCGGGGGCCGCCTCACCCGCTTCTTCGGCTTCCAGCGCCTGGCGGGCGGCTTCGGCATCTGCCTCGGCCTGGGCGGCCGCCTCACGCTCTATTTCGCGCCAACGCGCCACATTGGTCTGGTGCTCGGCATAGGTTTCGGCAAAGGCATGGCCGTCAGAGGGTACCGGCCCCTTGGCCACGAAGTAGAGATACTCGTGGGTGTCGGGGTTGGCGACAGCGCGCAGGGCATCGGCGCCCGGATTGGCAATCGGGGTCGGGGGCAGACCATCGATCTGGTAGGTGTTGAACGGGGTCTTGGCTTCGATCTCGGAGCGCCGCAGCCCGCGCCCAAGCGGAGCCTGGCCATTGGTGATGCCATAGATGATGGTGGGGTCCGATTGCAGGCGCATGCCTTCGCGCAGCCGGTTGACGAACACGGCGGCGACCTGCGGACGCTCGCTCGCGACCCCGGTTTCCTTTTCCACGATGGAAGCGAGAACCAGCAGTTCTTGCGGCGATTGGAGGGGCAGGTCCGGATTGCGGGCGGCCCAGATCGCGTCTAGCTCGGCCTTCATCGCGGCCTGCATCTTGTCGACCACTGACTGGCGGGTATCGCCAGGAAGGTAGTCATAGCTGCCGGGCAGCAGCGAGCCTTCGGGGGGCACCGGGGTGATTTCGCCCACCAGATTGCTGTCCCCATTGATCCGTTGCACCGCTTCCCACGTGGTCCAGCCCTCAGGGATGGTCACGGCGTAGCGGATCGGATTGCCTTCGGTGAGTTCCTTGAGGATATCGGCCATGCTAGCGCCGGCGGGGATGGTGAAGTCACCCGCCTTGAGCTTGCCTTGCCGCTCGAGCGCCCGCCCGCCGAGCTGGAACACATAGCGGTTCGAGATCAGCCCCTGCTCCTCGAGGCGCTCGGAGGTGGTGCCAAGGCCATTGCCCGATTCGACGCGGAACACGGTGTCAGCCTGAGCGGGGCCGTCGCCATAGAACTGAGAGGCGCCATAGAGCAGCACGCCACCGGCAACCACAAGTCCGATCACCAGCAGGGTCAGCAATCCATTGAGGATGTCGAGAAAGCCATTGCCCGAGCGCTTACGCGTCCGCCGGTTCTTTGGATCGGCCATGTTGTTGCCCCCGCCCTCTGTCGTGAATCGTTGTGGGGCTCTGTTCCATCGCAATGGCACAAAACTGTGGCATGGCTCGCGCGTGCGGTGCAAACCAGCGCATGGGCGCTGGCTACCCTGCGCGGGAGAGTCGTCCCTTAATCGGCCTTGCGCATCACCAGAGTCGCATTGGTGCCGCCAAACCCGAAGGAATTGGACAGCGCCACATTGATCTCTTTCTTGCGCGGTGTCTTGGGCACCAGGTCCATGCTGGTTTCCACCGACGGATTGTCGAGGTTCAGCGTTGCCGGAGCAATGCTGTCACGCATGGCCAGGAGGCAGAAGATGGCCTCAACCGAGCCGGCAGCGCCCAGGAGGTGACCGATGGCCGATTTGGTGGAGCTCATAACCGCCCCGGCGGCCGCATCGCCCATGACGCGCATGACGGCGCCCAGTTCGATTTCGTCGCCGAGCGGGGTCGAGGTGCCGTGGGCGTTGATGTAGTCGATCTCGGCGGGGCTGATGCCGGCGCGCTTGATCGCCGCGCTCATAGCGCGGAACCCGCCATCGCCATCGGGCGAGGGAGCCGTGATGTGATAGGCATCGCCAGAAAGCCCATAACCAACCACTTCGCCATAGATCTTGGCGCCACGCGCCTTGGCGCGCTCATAGTCCTCGAGCACGACAATGCCGGCGCCTTCGCCCATGACAAAGCCGTCGCGATCCTTGTCATAAGGCCGGGAAGCGGCTTCCGGATTATCGTTGAATCCAGTGGACAGGGCCCGTGCAGCCGAAAAACCGGCGAGAGCCAGCCGGTTAACGCAGCTTTCGGCGCCGCCGGCGACCATCACATCGGCATCGCCGAGTGCAATCAGCCGGGCCGCATCGCCAATGGCATGCGCGCCGGTGGAGCAGGCGGTAACCACGGAATGGTTGGGACCCTTGAGGCCAAAACGGATCGAAACATGGCCGGAAGCCAGGTTGATCAAGCGGCCCGGGATAAAGAACGGGCTGATCCGGCGCGGACCTTTTTCGTGCAGCGTGATGGAGGCATCATAGATGCCGCCGACCCCGCCAATGCCAGAGCCGATCAGAACGCCGGTGCGTTCCTGATCTTCCTGGGTCTTGGGCTCGACACCCGCGTCCTGGATGGCCTGCGTTGCCGCGGCCATGGCATAGACGATGAAAGGATCAACCTTGCGCTGTTCCTTGACGTCCATCCAGTCGTCGGGATCATACTTGCCCTCGGCATAGGGGCCGAGCGGCAAGCGATGAGCGATCTGGCAGGCGATGTCGTCGACCTGGAAATCGTCGATGCGTTTGGCGCCGCTCTTACCAGCCAGAAGATTGGCCCAGGTTGCTTCTACGCCACAGCCCAGAGGTGTGACGAGACCCAAACCGGTGACGACGACGCGGCGCATTTCCATTGTCGAGCCTATCGTGCGCCGGCCTTAGCCGACAGCCTTGGTGAGGAAGGAAACTGCGTCACCAAAAGTCTGGATGGATTCAGCAGCATCGTCCGGGATCTCGACCGAGAATTCTTCCTCGAACGCCATCACCAGCTCGACCTGATCGAGCGAGTCGGCGCCCAGATCGTCGATGAAGCTCGCCTTTTCGACGACCTTCTCAGCATCCACATTGAGGTGTTCCACAACGATCTTGCGGACCCGATCAGCGACATCGCTCATATTTGACTTCCCTTTTTCGAAATCGAAGTTTCGGTTGCTTCTTATTGGCGCCTAGCCAAATCTTCAAGCGCCGTCTTGGGCTGCCACACCGGAATATCGGCTTCCAGCACAGCTTTTCCCGGGACGGGGCCGTCCTTGCAGTGGCGCCGATAGGGGCGCCCGCTGCCCTATCCTAACGCAGCACCGGCGATTTAGATCATCGCCATGCCGCCGTTCACGTTCAGCGTATGCCCGGTGACATAGGCCGCAGCATCGCTGGCGAGGAACACCGCGCAGGCCGCCACTTCCTGGGGCGTGCCCAGCCGATTGGCGGGGATGGTCGACAAAATCCCCTCGCGCTGCTTGTCATTGAGCTCATCGGTCATGGCCGAGGCGATAAAGCCCGGCGCGATTGAATTGACCGTGATGTTGCGCGAAGCCACTTCATGGGCAAGTGCCTTGTTCATGCCGATAAGGCCGGCCTTGGAGGCAGCATAATTGCCCTGCCCCGGATTGCCCATGACACCCACGACCGACGAAATGCCGATGATGCGCCCAAAGCGCTGCTTCATCATGCCGCGCAAAACGGCACGGTTGAGGTGGAAGGCGGCGGTGAGATTGACCGCGATCACCTCGTCCCACTCCTCGTCCTTCATGCGCATGAAGAGGTTGTCGCGCGTCATGCCGGCATTATTGACCAAAATATCGAGCCCACCCAGCGCCGCTTCCGCGGACGGCACGAGCTTGTCGACGTCATCGAGCTTGGAGAGATTGCACGGCAGGATCGGACTGTCGGCGCCGATTTCCTTGGCAACATCCTCCAGCGCTCCCTGGCGGGTGCCGCTCAGCGCCACCTTGGCTCCCGCTGCGGCGAGCGCCTTGGCGATCTCGCGCCCGATGCCGCCGCTGGCGCCAGTTACGAGGGCGCGCTTGCCGGTCAAATCAAACATGGGACAGCTCTCCGCAGATAATCAAACAGGGGATCAACAAGAATCAGGCGGACAGCGTCGCGGCGAAGGCGGCGATGTCGTCGGGCGTGTTGACCGCCACAGCAGTAGCCTCAGGGTTGATGCGTTTGGCAAGGCCCGTCAGCACCTTGCCGCTACCCAGCTCGGCCAGATGGGTGACCCCGCCCTCGCCGGTGAGCCAGGTCACGCTTTCGGTCCAGCGCACGACGCCGGTCACCTGCTCGACGAGACGCTGGCGGATCGCGTCGGGATCGCTGATCGGCGCGGCCAGCACATTGGCGACCAGCGGCACAACGGGAGCCTGCATCTGCACCTCGGCCAGCGCTTCGCGCATGGCCTCGGCGGCCGGCTGCATCAGGGCGCAATGGAACGGGGCACTGACAGGCAGCAGCAGGGCACGCTTGGCGCCTTTGGCCTTGGCCAGCTCAACGGCGCGCTCGATGGCGGCGACTGCACCCGATACCACGACCTGGCCGGGGGCATTGTCATTGGCGACATCGCAGATTTCGCCCTGGCCCGCTTCTGCCGCGACGGCACGGGCGGTCTCGAGATCAAGGCCTAACAGCGCCGCCATGGCGCCATGACCGACCGGAACGGCCTTTTGCATGGCCTGCCCGCGCGTCTTGAGCAGCCGCGCCGCATCGGCAACAGTAAAGGTGCCCGCCGCGCAAAGGGCGGAATATTCGCCCAGCGAATGGCCCGCCACATAGGCGGCGTGATCGGCAAGGCGCACGCCGCGTGCTTCGAGCACCCGCATCACCGCAATGCTCACCGCCATCAGCGCCGGCTGCGCGTTTTCCGTCAGGCGCAACATCTCGTCCGAACCTTCGAACATGATGGCTGATAACCGCTGCCCCAGCGCCTCATCGACCTCGCCGAACACGGCGCGCGCTTCGGGGAAGCTCGCGGCCAGATCCTTGCCCATGCCAACTGCCTGGCTGCCCTGGCCGGGAAAGGTGAATGCATAGCGGGTCATTGACGGCGTCCTTGTTGCTCGGGAGCGGCGCCGCTCCCTCTTGGGAGGGGCGTTTGCCGGGTGTGTGTGGCAGAGTCAAGGCACTGGCCGCTGCCCCCGGCCATCCAATCTAGTTGTTGAGGCCAGCCGCCTGGCGGGCCGAGCGCTCGGCGACGTCACCGGCCTGCCGGATCTCGGCTTCGGTTTGCCCCAGGGCACGAGCACCTTCTTCGGCTGCGCGACGAGCAGCGACAACCGCATCGCGCCGCATCTGCTCGGTCATGGTGCCAGCCCGCGACCGCAGATTATCGATCGTCGCCTGGGGGTTGGCCATCGCGTCAACCGCGGGCGCCAGCGATTCGGGCACGTTGAGCTGCAAGGTGCGCGAACCATCGGGATTGGTTTGAACACTTGCCGCAGGCTCCCGGTCCGGCGCGTCATCACAGGCCACAAGCCCAAGGGTGGCAAGGAGCGCGAGTGGGGCAAACAGCTTTTTCATGCGAAACAAAATTCCTGGTAACGTTGAGTGGTCTCGCCATGGCAAAGCCTGAGCCGCCGGGCGGTTCCAAAATAGCCAACAGGCCGAAAAGCCTTGTGCGAAGCCCCTCTTTGGCCTATGTGACCCGCAGCATTCGTTTGGCCGGGGGCTGAACGGAGGGTTGGTGCATGGGGTTTCTCCTGCGCCGATAGGACCAACAAGTCCGGCCTCCCGTGTTCCCGCTCTTTGCAAGACTGCTTTGACGCCGTTCCCGGCTTCAAAGAGGCTCCGCGCCAGCAAGTGCACTGTGTTGAACCACAAAGGAAGGCGCATCAATGGCCCTTTACGAGCATATCTTCCTGGCGCGCCAGGACGTTTCCCAGCAGCAGGTTGAAGAGCTGACCGCTGCTCTGACCGAAGTCCTCGCTTCTGGCGGCGGCAAGGTCACCAAGAATGAATATTGGGGCCTCAAGGGCCTCTCCTACCGCATTCGCAAGAATCGCAAGGCCCATTACACGCTGATGAACATCGACGCTCCGGCTCCTGCCGTTGCCGAGATGGAGCGCCAGATGCGCATCAATGAAGACATCCTGCGCTTCATGACCGTGCGCGTTGACGAGCTGGAAGAAGGCCCGTCGGCCATGATGCAGAAGCGCGACCGTGATGACCGCGGCGACCGCGATGGCGGCCGTCCTGATCGTGGTGGCTTCGGCGGCGAACGCCGTCCCCGCCGTTTCTAATTCAAGGACCTCAAAGCTATGGCAATCAAAGACCTTACCACCGCCCAGGCCCGCCGTCCGTTCCAGCGCCGGCGCAAGACCTGCCCATTCTCGGGCGAAGGCGCTCCCAAGATCGACTACAAGGACGTGCGTCTGCTCAGCCGCTATGTATCCGAGCGCGGCAAGATCGTTCCCTCGCGCATCACCGCCGTTTCGGCGCTCAAGCAGCGTGAGCTGGCTCGTGCGATCAAGCGGGCCCGCTTCATCGGCATCATGCCTTACGCTGTTCAATAAGCTCACTGGGACGGCCAGCTAGCGGCAATCTGCTGCGCTTCCGGTGCTCACGTGCTTCAGTACGCTCCGCTCCGGTTCTCGCAGATCACCACTATCCGACTCGTCCCAGCGGCTTTTTGTCCGCGTAAGTGCCTGCCACAGTGTCCCCTTTGGGGGCACATCGCTGGGGTTCCGGATGGTCCGGGGCTCCTAACCGTCCATGAGACGGGACAGCCACAAGGAAATTGCAATGAAAGTTATCCTGCTCGAGCGCGTCGGCCGCACCGGCTCCATCGGCGACGAAGTGACGGTCAAGGACGGGTTCGCCCGTAACTACCTGCTGCCCCAGGGCAAGGCCCTGCGCGCCACTGCCGGCAACCGCTCCAAGTTCGAAGCCGAACGCGCCCATATCGAAAAGCGCAACGAAGAGCGCCGCAACGCCGCTGCCGGGATCGCTGAAGGCCTCAATGGCCATGTGGTGGTGATCATCCGCCAAGCCGGCGAAACCGGCCAGCTCTACGGCTCGGTTGCTTCGCGCGACATCGTCGAGGCCCTGGCTACCGACGGCTACACCGTACAGCGCTCGCAGGTGGACCTTGCCGACCCAATCAAGTCGGTTGGCATCCACACCGTTGCGCTTAACCTGCATGCCGAAGTTGCGGTCACCATCACCGTCAACGTCGCTCGCTCGGAAGACGAAGCAAGCCGCCAGGTCGCTGGTGAAGACCTCACCGTCACCCAGTATGACGATGACGAGGCTGGCGATTTCGCCGCCGGCCAGGCCGATGCGGCCCAGGACGATCGTTTCGACGACTCGATCTAAAAACCTTCTGCCCAAATTTGTGAAAGGCCGGGCACCCTGCCCGGCCTTTCGCTATTTCCAGGCGCTTCGATTCGCCCCCATCTTGCCGCGTTCGCGCGCTAGCAAGGCAATCGCGCCCGCCATCCCCGTTATGCCCATAGTTCACAGCCTTGTTCGCCAGCCGTTAACCTTTGTGGCGTAGCGCGAGACTCCCGGCTCCGTGCCATGGTTAAGAAGCGTTAACGATCCCTTAGGAGGTCCGCATGGCAGAGATCGCGCACTTCCCCCGCGCCGAAGAAAAGCCCCTTCGTCTGGCGCCCCACAATGTGGAGGCCGAACAGGCATTGCTGGGCGCGGTCCTGGTCAACAACGAAGCGTTCTACCGGGTCTCGGACTTTCTCGAGCCCGTGCATTTCTACGAGCCCATCCACCGCGAAATCTACGAGGTGATCGGCAAGTTCATCCGCGCCGGCAAATCGGCCGATCCGATCACCATCAAGAGCCACCTGCCCGAGCAGCTACTCGCCGATATGACCATGCCGCAATATCTGGCGCGGCTGGCGGCCGAAGCAACCACGGTGCTCAACGCCGCCGATTATGGGCGGGCGATCTATGACCTCGCAATTCGCCGCAACCTGATCCTCGTGGGCGAGGAGATGGTGTCGGTCGCCTATGAGTCGGACGTCGACATGAGTCCGAACCAGCAGATCGAAAAGGTCGAGGGCGAGTTGTTCCAGCTCGCCGAAAAAGGCCGCTATGACGGCGGCTTTCAGGCCTTTGGCGCTGCGCTCACCGCCTCGATCCGGATGGCCGGCGAAGCCTTTCAGCGCGACGGTGGGCTTTCGGGCGTTGCCACCGCGCTGCACGACCTTGACCGACAGATGGGCGGGTTGCAGCGCTCGGACTTGATCATCCTGGCCGGCCGCCCCGCCATGGGCAAGACCTCGCTCGTGACCAATATCGCCTATAACGTCGCCAAGGCCTGGAAGGGCGATGTCACCCCCGACGGGCACAACCGCACGGTGGATGGCGGCATTGTTGGCTTTTTCAGCCTTGAAATGAGCTCCGAACAGCTTGCCACCCGTATTCTGGCCGAGCAGGCGGAAATCTCCTCCTCCGATATCCGCCGCGGCCGTATCCATGACAGCCAGTTCTCCAAGCTGGTGGATGTGTCCAATGCCATGAGCCGGGTGCCGCTTTATATCGACGACACCGGCGGCATCTCGGTGGCGCAGATGGCGGCCCGCGCCCGGCGCCTGAAGCGGCAAAAGGGTCTGGACCTCTTGATCGTCGACTATTTGCAACTGCTGTCCGGCTCGTCCAAATCCTCGAGCCAGAACCGCGTGCAGGAGTTGACCGAGATCACCACCACGCTCAAGGCGCTGGCCAAGGAGCTGGAAGTGCCCATCATCGCGCTGTCCCAGCTGTCCCGTCAGGTGGAAGCGCGCGACGACAAGCATCCCCAGCTCGCCGACTTGCGCGAATCGGGCTCGATCGAGCAGGACGCAGACGTGGTGATGTTTGTGTATCGCGAAGAATACTATCTCAAGAACAAGGAGCCCAAGGAGGGCACGCCCGAGCACATTGCCTGGCAAAGCGAGATGGAAAAGGTGCATGGCAAGGCGGAAGTGATCATCGCCAAGCAGCGCCACGGCCCCACCGGCACGGTGCAGCTATCGTTTGAGGCGCAATATACCCGCTTCGGCAATCTGGCTCGCGCCGATTACCTCCCCGAGCGAATGGAATAATTCATGGCCCTGCAATCCGGCCTGGGCGGCCAGTTGAGCATCGATCTTGGCGCGCTGGCCCGTAACTGGCGCGCCCTCGACAAGGTCAGCGCCGGAGCCCTGACTGGCGCCGTGGTGAAAGCGGACGCCTATGGCACCGGCATCACCCAAGCCAGCAAGGCCCTGTTTGCGGCAGGCGCCCGATTCTTTTTCACCGCAACCCCTGACGAGGCGCTTTCAGTGCGCGCCGCCCTGCCCGAAGCCCATATCTTTGTGCTGGACGGGCTTTACCCTGGGGCGGCCAATCTTTACGTGCGGCAAAACCTGATGCCGGTGATCTCCTCGATCCCTATGCTTGAGGAATGGCTGGCCAAATGCGTGGAGCGCAACGAGGCCTATCCTTGCGCTTTTCATTTCGATACCGGCATGAACCGCTTGGGTTTTCGGCTCAACGAGGCCGAGGAAGTGCGCGAGCGCACCGCGGCGCTTGGTTATCAGCCGCAAATGCTGATGAGCCACCTGGCCTGTGCCGACCAGCCCAACCATGAAAAGAACCGCACCCAGCTGGCGCTATTCAGCTCCGTGCTCAACCAGTTCCCCAATATCCCGGCCTCGCTTGCCAATTCGGCCGGGCTGATGACCGGACGCGAATATCATTTCCAGATGGTACGACCTGGCATCGCCCTTTATGGCGGGCGCGCGGTCAACGGGCGCCGCAACCCCATGGCGCCCGTGGCAACGCTGCACGTGCCCATCTTGCAGGTGCGCGAAGCCCGTACCGGGGAAACCGTTGGTTACGGCGCCCATTATTCGCTGGCGCGCGACAGCCGTCTGGCGATCCTTGGTCACGGCTATGCCGATGGCTGGCTGCGTTCGCTGTCCTCGGCAACGGCGCGGCAGACCGCCAAGGCCTATATTCGCGGCAAGCTCTGCCCCATCATCGGGCGCATTTCGATGGACCTTTCCGTCGTCGACATCACCGAGCTCGGTTCCGACCTGCCCCTTCCCGGTGAAGCGGCGGAAATCCTGGGCGCCAATGTGCCGGTGGACGAGCAGGCCGATGCCGGCAATACGATCGGCTATGAATTGCTGACTTCGCTGAGGCTGGCTAGGGTCAACCGGGTATATCTCGGCGACGGCGTCGGCGAGGATTAGCGTTCGTCTTTTGTTCTTGCCGCCCCGTCGTGCTTGTCGTATTGCCTGAGGTGAAACGAGAGGGTGCGATGGGCGTATATGTGATCCTGCTGCGGGCCATCGGTCCGGTCACGCACAAGATCATGTCCATGGCCGCCTGGCGCGATGCGGTAGCGGCCGCCGGCTTTACCGCGCCGCAGACCTATATCGCCACCGGCAACATGATCGTGCACAGCGACGATACGCCAGCCGCGGTGGAGCGCCGGATGAACGAGATCGTCCGCGGCTTGGGCTTGAGCCCCGGCAATGTGGCCGTGGTGCGCACCTCAGCGCAGGTGCGCCAGTTGGTGGACAGCAATCCCTTTCCCGAAGCGGCGGCGGAGCGTGGCGGGCAGATGGGCGTGTATTTCTTTGTGGACCCCAGCCCGGACTTCGGCTGGGTCGCCCAATATAACGGCCCGGAGCAATTGCATGTCGAGGCCAACGACCTGATCGTCGATTATACCAGGCAGATCTCTGCTAGCCCCAAGCTTCCCGATCTGATCGAGAAGCGATCGGGCACCGCCACCGCCCGCAACTGGAATACACTCAAAGGACTGGCCGAACGAGCCAGCGCCCGCGAGCAGAAGGATCACTGACTTGGCAAAATCGCGCTCTTCCTTTGTCTGCCAGGCCTGCGGCGCGGTCACCAGCCGCTGGCAGGGCCGCTGCGACGCTTGCGGCGAGTGGAACACCATTGTCGAGGAACTTACCGATAGCGGCGTGGGCGCGGGACCCAAATCGGCCAGGGCTGGCGGCAAGCCGACCAATCTCGTGCCCCTTTCGGGGGAAACCGAAACCGCGGCGCGCGTCATCACTGGCATTGCCGAACTCGACCGGGTGACCGGCGGTGGCTTCGTGATGGGTTCGGCCCTGCTCGTGGGCGGCGATCCCGGCATCGGCAAGTCGACGCTCCTCTTGCAATCGGCAGCGGCCCTTGCCAATCGTGGCAAGCGCGTCGTTTACGTGTCGGGCGAAGAAGCGGTGGCGCAGGTACGCTTGCGCGCGCAGCGGCTGGGGCTGGGGGAAGCCGAAGTGTTGCTCGCGGCCGAAACCAATGTCGAGATCATTCTCGCCACGCTCGAGAACGGGCCGCCGCCCGATCTTGTCATCATCGACTCCATCCAGACCCTCTGGACCGACCGCGTCGACAGTGCGCCGGGCACCGTCACCCAGGTGCGCACCTCCGCCCAGGCGCTGACGCGCTTTGCCAAGAAAAGCGGCGCCGCCGTGGTGCTGGTGGGCCATGTGACCAAGGACGGCCAGATCGCCGGCCCACGCGTCGTCGAGCACATGGTGGATGCCGTGCTCTATTTCGAGGGCGACACCAGCCACACTTTCCGCATCCTGCGCGGCGTCAAGAACCGCTATGGCGCAACCGACGAGATCGGGGTTTTCGCCATGACCGAGCGTGGGCTCGAACAGGTGGCCAATCCATCGGCGCTGTTCCTGGATCAGCGCGACGAAGGCGCCGCCGGCTCGGCCGTGTTCGCCGGGCTCGAAGGCACTCGGCCGCTGCTGGTTGAAATCCAGGCCTTGGTGTCGCCCTCCCCCTTGGGTACGCCCCGGCGGGCCGTGGTGGGCTGGGATTCCTCGCGCCTCTCCATGGTGCTGGCGGTGCTGGAAACCCGCTGCGGCGTGCGGATCGGCGCTAACGACATCTATTTGAACGTGGCGGGCGGGCTCAAGATCAACGAACCGGCGGCCGACCTCGCTGTGGCAGCCGCACTGATCTCGTCCCTCACCGGTTCGCCCCTGCCGGCGGATGCGGTGTATTTCGGCGAAATCTCGCTCGCCGGCGGTGTGCGGCCGGTGGTGCACGGCTCCTTGCGCCTGCGCGAAGCCCATAAGCTTGGATTCAAGTCGGCCTCCACCGGGCGCCTCGCCAGCAATGACCGGCATGGCGGGCTGGACATCGCAGAATTCTCGGTGCTCTCCGAACTGGTTGGGCGCATTGCCGCCAATGGCAAGGCGCCCGCCCATCCCGGCGAGGACGACTAAGCAGCGCCTTTCAGGGGACATCCTGCCGCGCCCCCGGGTCCTGCCCTTGGCATCTCAGCTTAAAGCAGTTAAACGAGGCGCTTGTTGCACCTGACCCAACAAGCAGAACAGGCAAATAGACTATGCTAACAGCGTTCGATGTCGGTGTTGGTGTGCTGGTGCTGATTTCAGCAATCCTGGCCACAGCCCGCGGCCTGACCCGCGAAGTCTTGTCACTCGCCACCTGGGCCGGTTCGGCCGCGATTGCCATCTATATGTGGCAATATCACCCCGAGATCGCGCGGCAATATATCGCCGAACAGGTGGTCGCCGATATCGCCACCGTGGTTGGCACCTTCATCATCTCCCTGATCGTGCTGCATCTGCTCACCATGCGGATTGCCGACTTTGTGGTGGATAGCCGGGTTGGACCGATCGACCGTACGCTGGGCTTTGTGTTCGGCGTGCTGCGGGGTGTGTTGATCGCCATCGTCGTCACCATTTTCGGCACCTGGCTCCTGGGCAGCAACCTGCCCCCGTGGGCCGCCCAGTCCCAGACCCTGCCGCATCTGCAAAGCATGGGCAATTCGCTGATCGCCATGCTGCCGCCTGACCTCGAAGAACAGGTTACCGAAATCCTCAAGGGTGGCACTGGCCTGACCGATGACGCCGAGGACGCCCCCGGCCCTGCCGACGAAGGCACCGATACCAATGAGGACGGCACAGTCCCGCCGCCGACAACGCCTCCCGCACCGGTCACGCCAGCTACAGGGGCGTGATCAAGCCTTGGTGACCCGGCCAGCATGGGCATGCCTGCCGGGCCATATCGGCATTGGTACATGCCGCCTGAATAAGGTATGGGTCGCCATCCGCTATAGTTTCTGCGCCGGACGCTTCGCACCGGCTACCGCACAAGCCTGAAATGGAGAGCCCGGTGGTCCATCCGAGCGATGACGATTTCGATCTTGACGGCGACACCCTGCATGAAGAGTGCGGGGTGTTTGGCATTTTGGGGCATCCCGATGCCCCGGCACTGACTGCGCTGGGGCTGCATGCGCTGCAGCACCGGGGGCAGGAAGCGGCCGGCATTGTTTCGTTTGATGGGCGCCAGTTTCACTCCGAGCGCCAACTGGGGCTGGTGGGCGACCACTTCACCGACCCCGCGACGCTCAAGCGCATTCCCGGCTCCATGGCCATGGGCCATGTGCGCTATTCCACCACCGGCGAAACCATTCTGCGCAATGTGCAGCCCTTGTTCGCCGAACTGGAAGTTGGCGGCATTGCCATCGCCCATAACGGCAACCTGACCAATGGGCTGACCCTGCGCCGGCGCTTGATCGCGCAGGGGGCGATCTGCCAGTCGACCTCGGATACCGAGGTGATCCTGCACCTGATCGCCCGTTCGCAGCGAACCTCGTCCTCGGACCGGTTCGTGGATGCGATCGGGGCAGTTGAAGGTGCCTATGCCATGGTGGCGATGACGCGCACCAAGCTGATCGGCGCACGCGACCCCAACGGCATCCGCCCGCTGGTGCTGGGCGATCTGGATGGCAAGCCCATCTTTGCTTCGGAAAGCTGCGCGCTCGATATCATCGGCGCCAAGTTTGTACGCGACGTCGAGAATGGCGAAGTGGTGGTGTGCGAAATCCAGCCCGACGGCTCGATCAGCATCGAATCGCTCAAGCCTTTTCCGCCCCGGCCCGAGCGGATGTGCCTGTTCGAATATGTCTATTTCGCCCGCCCTGACTCCGTGGTCGCCGGGCGCAGTGTTTATGCCGCGCGCAAGCGCATGGGCATGAACCTGGCCAAGGAAGCTCCGGTCGATGCCGATGTGGTGGTGCCCGTGCCCGATGGCGGCACGCCCGCAGCCATCGGCTTTGCCCAGCAGAGCGGCATCCCATTTGAGCTCGGCATTATCCGCAACCACTATGTGGGCCGCACCTTTATCGAACCGACCCAGTCGATCCGTGCCTTCGGCGTCAAACTCAAGCACTCCGCCAACCGCGCCGAGATCGCCGGCAAGCGGGTGGTGCTGATCGACGATTCCATCGTGCGCGGCACAACCTCAGTCAAGATCGTGCAGATGATCCGCGAAGCGGGCGCGAGGGAAGTGCATATTCGGGTCGCGAGCCCCATGATCCATTATTCCGATTACTACGGCATCGACACGCCCGACCCTGACAAGCTCCTGGCCAACCAGCACGCGGACCTTGCTTCGATGTGCCGGTTCATTGGCGCCGATTCGCTGGAGTTCCTCAGCATTGACGGGCTCTACGAAGCTGTGGGCGGCGCCAAGCGCAATCCCCAGGCGCCCCAGTTTACCGACCATTATTTCACCGGGGACTACCCAACACAGTTGACGGATCTGAACGGGCGCTCCAAGAACGAACCCAAGCAGATTTCCTTGTTGCGAGAGGCTGGTTAATGCCTGCAGAACACGATCTTGCGGGCAAAGTTGTCCTGGTCACCGGCGCATCGCGCGGTATCGGCTATGCCAGCGCCCTCGAAGCGGCCCGTCGCGGCGCCCATGTGGTCGCGGTCGCCCGCACCGTTGGCGCCCTTGAAGAGCTGGATGACGAAATCCAGGAACTTGGCTCATCCTCGACCCTGGTGCCCCTCGACCTGCGGGATGGCGATGCCATCGACCGGCTGGGCGCGGCGATATTCGAGCGCTGGGGTGCGCTGGATGGCCTGATCGCCAATGCCGGCATGCTCGGAACGCTGTCGCCTGTGCCCCATCTCAAGCCCGAAGAATTTGAATCGGTGATGGCGGTCAATGTCACCGCCAACTACCGGCTCATCCGCGCGACCGACCTGCTGTTGCGCCAGGCGGCGGATGGACGGGTTGTGTTCGTGTCCTCGGGCGCTGCGCGCAATGTCCGGCCCTATTGGGGGCTTTATGCCGCAAGCAAGGCCGCAGCCGATGCTCTGGCCAAGGCCTATGCCGGCGAGGTCGAGCAAACGCGCTTGCGCGTCAATGTGTTCTATCCCGGAGCCGTGCGCACCGCGATGCGCGCCAAGGCAATGCCGGGGGAGGATCCTGAGACCCTGCCCCGCCCGCAGGATGTTGCGCCGCGCCTGGTGGATTTGCTGAGCCCGTCGCTGACGCAGACGGGCCAGATCTATGACATGCGCCAGGGCGGGTTTACCCCGCTCTAGGCCGTTGTCGTGACGCCATCGAGCCGCGTCATCAGCACCTTGTCGATCCTGCGGCCATCGAGATCAACGATCTCGAAGCGCCAGCCGTCGTGCTCGAAGGTTTCGCCCACGGCGGGCAGGCGGTTGATGGTCGAAAGCACATAGCCCGCCACGGTTTCAAAACGCGCATCCTTGGGTATGGCGACCTTGAGCTTTTCACTGAACTCGTCCACAGGCATCCAGCCGGCCACGAGGTAGGAGCCGTCTTCGCGCCGGACCACGGCCGGATCGTCGCCGGTTTCTTCCTGGAACACGCCGGTGATGACTTCCAGAATGTCGCCGGAGGTGACAATGCCTTCGAAATGGCCGTATTCATCCACGACCAGCGCCATGTGCACGGTGGAGTTGCGGATGGCGCGCACGACGTCGAGCGCATCGGCATGATCCATGACTACTGGTACAGGCTGCACGAATTTGCGGATATCGAGCGGCTGGCCGTTGGCGAAAGTGGCGACAAGATCGGTGATCGCCACGACGCCAATGATGGAGTCGGCGTCGCCGTCCTGCACGAGGAGGCGCGAACGGTGCGTGCTCAGGATGTTGCGGCGGATTTCAGCGCCGTCATCGGCAAGATCGATCACATCTACTTCGAGGCGCGGCGTCATCAGGCCGCGCGCGGAGCGATCAGCGAGACGCATGACGCCCGAGATCATGGAGTGCTCGTCGGTCTCGATCACGCCGGCCGTGGTGGCTTCCGCGATGATGGTGCGCACTTCCTCTTCGGTGACCGTTTCTTCCATCTGGCCGCCCTGCCCCAGAAGGGTCAGCACCGCCTTGCCCGAGATGTCGAGCACCCAGACGATGGGCGAGCCAACCTTGGCCAGCAGCTTCATCGCAGGGGCGACGCGGGCGGCAACGCCTTCAGGGTCGCGGAGAGCGATCTGCTTGGGCACCAGCTCGCCCAGGATCAAGGAAATATAGGTGATGAACAGCACCACGCCGCCCACACCCACCACATCGGCGATGTTATCGGGGACACCCAGGGCTTCCAGCCAGTCGGTGAAGCGCAGGCCAAGCGTCGCGCCTGAAATGGCGCCAGACAGGATGCCGACGAGGGTAATGCCGATCTGCACCGAAGACAGGAACTTGCCGGAGTCCTCGGCCAGATGGATGGCGACCTCAGCCCCCTTGTTGCCGGCATCGGCCATGGTGCGCAGGCGCGCCGGACGGGCGGAAACAACGGCGAGCTCGGACATGGCCAACGCGCCATTGACGATGGTCAGAACGATTACGATCAGGATTTCTAGGAACAAGATTTCAACGTGATACGCGGCCCCGCACTCAGCATCGGGTCGCTTCAGACGCGTTGATTATGAGGCAAAGCGAGCCGAAGCACCATGGGGTGTTGATGCTTCGTCCGGTTTGGCTAGCCCAGCCGGCGCTTGCTGGGATCGTTATAGGGGTTATTGCTGCCCGAACGCACCCAGAGCCGAATGGGCGTGCCTTTGATATCAAAGGCTTCGCGCATCCCGTTTACCAGATAGCGCTGATAAGCCGTCGGCAGGGCATCGGGGCGCGAGGCAAACAGGATAAAGCTCGGTGGCCGGGTCTTGGCCTGCGTCATATAGCGCAGCTTGAGGCGGCGGCCCGAAACGGCCGGCGGCGGATGCCCCTCAACCATTCCCGCGAGCCAGCGGTTGAGGCGCGCGGTGGAAACATGGGAGTTCCAGGCGCGCTCGATGGTGAAGATCGCGTCCATCAGCTTGTCGATATTGCGCCCGGTCAGCCCCGAAAGGGTGACCAGGGGAATACCGCGCAGCTGCGGCAAGAGCCGGTCGCAGGCTTCGCGCAGGGCCGAAAGCGTGGCGTTCTTGTCCTCGATCAGATCCCATTTGTTGAGCGCGATCACCATGGCGCGGCCTTCGCGCTCCACCAGGTCGGCCAGCGCCAGATCCTGCTTTTCGAACGGGATCGTGGCGTCGAGCATCAGCACGACGACTTCGGCATACTGGATCGAACGCAAGCTATCGCCCACGGCGAGCTTTTCGAGCTTTTCCTGCACGCGCGAGCGTCGGCGAATGCCGGCGGTATCGACGAGATTGATCGTGCGCCCTTCCCATTCCCAGGGCACGAGAATGGAGTCGCGGGTGATGCCGGCTTCGGGGCCCACCAGCACGCGGTCTTCCCCGACCATGCGGTTGATCAGCGTGGATTTGCCGGCATTGGGGCGGCCGACGATGGCGACATTGAGATAGCGGCGCGGGTTCCAGCGCAGCGTGGCCTCATCGCCCTCGCCTTCGAGCATGTCCGGGGTGATGTCGATATCGACCTCGGGCATGGCATCGAGATCGGCAATGGCTTCGGCCTGCTGCTTTTCGGCCGCGGCATCGATGGCCTGGCCGACGATGGAATAAAGCTCGGACAGCCCCAGTCCATGCTCGGCCGACAGCGCGATGGGTTCGCCAAAGCCGAGCTTGAAGGCTTCCACGAGCCCCGCTTCTGCAGCCTTGCTTTCAGCCTTGTTGCCCACGAGATGGACGGTCTTGCCGGCCTTGCGCAGCACCTGGGCAAAACGCTGGTCGAGCGGCACGACGCCGGCCCGCGCATCGATCATGAAGAGGATCACATCGGCTTCGGCAATGGCCAGCTCGGTCTGCTGGCGCATGCGGTCTTCCAGCGAGCCGTCTGTGACATCCTCATAGCCCGCGGTGTCGAGCACGCGGAAGGTGAGATCGGCGATATGGCCTTCGGCTTCGCGCCGGTCGCGGGTGACGCCGGGCGTATCGTCGACCAGCGCAATCTTGCGGCCGACCAGGCGGTTGAACAGGGTCGACTTGCCGACATTAGGACGACCGACAATGGCTACGGTGACGGTCATGGCATGGCTTTCTGGTGGGCGGGGCGCAAGGCTCCGCCGTTATTCAAGGACAGGATCGGTGGTTGGGGTGGCCGGAGCCGCGGGCGCCACAGCTGCAGGCGCGTCCGTTGCCGGAGCCGCCGGGGCAACAGCTTCTGGCGCAGCGGGTGCTGCAGCTTCCGGAGCGGGTGCCTCAGCTGCCGGTTCGACGGGGGCGGCCCCGTCGACGACGACGGTTTCGCTCGATTGCAGCGTGGCTTCGCTGTCGGGGATCGGTTCGGGCGCAATCACGCCTTCCGACACCATCTGGCCGAGATAATAGCCCATGCGCTGGCGCGTGGTGTTCTGCGTCAGGGGATCGTTGAGCACCGATTCAAAGCTGGCCTGGGCGGCGGCAAAGTCGCCGGCCTTGTATTGCGCCAGCCCCATGGCTTCGCGCGCAGCATTGCGCAGCGGATTGCCTTCGGTAGCGATGGTTTCCACGCGCGTCTGCACATCGGCGAGCGTGCCATTGTCCACCAGCAGCGTGCCGGCAAACACTAGCGCGAGCTCGCGCAGGCGGGGATTGGACTGGGTATTGGCGAGCTCGTCGTAAACGGCCACGGCCTCAGCCGCCTTGCCTTCCTTGGCCAGCAGCCCCGCCTTGCGGAACTGCGCCAGCACCGGATAGCCGCCCGACCCATCGGCGATCAGGCGGTCGAGCTCGGTCTGGGCCGCGGCAAGGTCGCCTCCGTCGGCGAGGTCAAAAGCGGCATAAAGCTCGTCCGAGGACTGCGCCGCATTGCTCGACTGATACCAGGACCACCCTTCGTTGATCGCAACGATCAGCACCACGCCAACGGCTGCACCCAGGATATAGGGCGCAAAGCGGCGCCAGAACGCGCGCATGCGATCAGAGCGCAGTTCCTCGTCGACTTCGCGAAAGATGTTGTCCTGGGACATGGGCGGCCTGACGTCGTTGGAGAAGTGCGGGGAGCATTACCATGGGTCCCCGCGATTGCAAACGGAATGGGCTTGAGTGGGCGACCGGCCGGCCGCTCACTCCCACTCGATCGTGCCGGGGGGCTTGGAGGTCACGTCATAGACCACCCGGTTGATGCCGCGCACTTCATTGATGATGCGCGTGGCCGTGCGCCCGAGGAAGTTCATGTCGAACTGGTAAAAATCGGCGGTCATGCCGTCGACCGACGTCACCGCACGCAGCGCACACACGAACTCATAGGTGCGCCCGTCGCCCATCACGCCCACGGTCTGCACCGGCAGCAGCACGGCAAAGGCCTGCCAGATCTTGTCGTATTGGCCCGACTTGCGGATCTCGTCGAGATAGATGGCATCGGCCTTGCGCAGGATATCGAGCTTTTCGGGCGTGATGCCGCCTGGGCAACGGATGGCCAGACCTGGTCCGGGGAACGGATGGCGGCCGATAAAGCTCTCGGGCAAGCCAAGCTCGCGGCCGAGCACGCGCACTTCGTCCTTGAACAATTCCCGCAGGGGCTCGACGAGCTTCATGTTCATGCGCTCGGGCAAGCCACCCACATTGTGGTGCGACTTGATGGTCACCGAGGGCCCGCCGGTGAACGAAACGCTTTCGATCACGTCGGGATAGAGCGTGCCCTGCGCCAGGAATTCGGCGCCGCCAAGCTTTTCGGCTTCCGCCTCGAAGGTCTCGATAAAGAGGCGCCCGATGATCTTGCGCTTGGTTTCGGGATCCACCTGCCCCGTCAGCTCGCGCAGGAACAGCTCGGAGGCATCCACATGCACGAGCGGGATATTGTAGTGGTCGCGGAAGAGGCTGACGACCTGCTCGCTCTCGTTGAGCCGCATCAGGCCGTGATCGACATAAATGCAGGTCAGCTGATCGCCGATGGCTTCGTGGATCAGCACGGCCGCCACCGAGGAATCAACGCCTCCCGACAGCCCGCAGATCACCCGGCCGGTGCCGACCTGGGCGCGGATGCGCTCGATCATCTTGTCGCGATAAGCCGACATGGTCCAGTTGGACGCCACGCCGCACACTTCATGGACGAAATTGGCAAAAAGCTTGGACCCGTCAGGGGTGTGCACCACTTCGGGGTGGAACTGGGTGGCCCAAATGCGCCGGCTTTCATCGGCAATCATGGCAAATGGCGCGCCGGGCGAAGTGGCCACGATCTCAAAGCCGGGCGGGATGGTGACGACGCGGTCACCATGGCTCATCCAGACCTGGTGCTCGGTGCCCACTTCCCACACGCCGGTGGTGAGGGCCGAGTGCTTTTGCACGGTCAGCTCGGCGCGACCAAATTCGCGGTGATGGCCCGCTTCCACCGTGCCGCCCAGCGCCATGCACAAGGCTTGCTGGCCATAGCAGATGCCGAGGATCGGCACGCCCGCGTCGAGCAGGGCGGGATCGATGGTGGGGGCGTTCTCGTCCAGCGTCGAAGCGGGACTGCCCGACAGCACAATGCCGCGCGGCTTGAGCTTCGCCGCCGCCTGGGCGGCGTGCTGGAAGGGATGGATTTCGCAATAAACCCCGGTTTCGCGGATACGGCGCGCAATCAACTGGGTGACTTGCGAACCGAAGTCCACAATCAGGATTGCGTCGGTCTCGGGATCTTTCTGGGGGTGCTGCATGGCGAGCATTTACCGGCACAAAGAGCTAAGTGCAAGCCTCGCGGATGCATGCCTGCCTAGTTCAAAAGTGCAATCGAAAGATTGAGGGCGCTGGCAAAGCTCACCCACAGCAAATAGGGCAGGAACAGCCAGCTGGCGAGCTTGTCGAGCGGACGCGCCATCAGCATGAAGCCGATGATCGCCAGCCACATGAGAACGATCACCACAAAGGCGGGCCACAAGAGATGCGCGCCGAACCAGACCGGCGACCAGGCGAAATTGAGCACCATCTGCGCCCACCACAGCTTCATCGCGGTGCTGCGCGGGTCCTTGCTGTAGATGCGCCAGCCGGCAATGCCGATCAGCACGTAAAGCGTCGACCAGACCGGACCGAACACCCAGCTGGGCGGATTGAAGAACGGCTTTTCGAGATTGTCGTACCATTCGCCGCCCCGCCGGTGAACACCCCGATCAGCGAGCCGATCCCCAGCACCCCGACCACAAAGACAGCGAGAAGCAGCCAGGAGCGCGGGGTGCGATGATCGGCGGTCGAAACGCTGGACATTGGGCTCTCGCGGTTGAACAGAGGTCCCCCGCTGAACGCCGTTGGGCCCGCTCGGTTTCACCGCCGCAGGATGTGGCAGTAAAAGCCGTCCGTGCCGGTCAGGCGCGGGGTCAGGGCAATGCCGCCCGCCGCGGTCGCAACGCCATCAGGAAGCGCTGTGCCGAAAGCGGCGCTCCAGAGCTCGGCGGGCGGCACCGAAACAAGGCCCGGCTGTTCGGCCCGCAGCGCCACGATCTGGTCGTCGTTTTCTTCCGGCAGGGTCGAGCAGGTGATGTAAACGAGCGTTCCACCGGGCTTGAGGAAGGCGAGGCCCTCGCGCAACAGCGCCGCCTGTTCGCCCATGCGGGTCGCGAGGAGTTCTGGCGAAAGCTTCCATTTGGTGTCGGGGCGCCGCCGCCAGGTGCCCGTGCCGGTGCAAGGGGCGTCGATGACGACGCGATCCATCTTGCCCATGAGGTCATCGAGCGCGCCCTCATGGGGGGCACGCACCTGCACATTGCGCGCGCCATTGCGCTTGAGGCGATCATAAATGGGCGCCAAACGGTTGCGATCGCTGTCATAGGCAAAGATCTGGCCCTTGTTGCCCATAGCTGCCGCCAAGGCGAGGGTCTTGCCCCCGGCCCCGGCGCAGAGATCGAGCACCTGTTCGCCGGGCTGTGCATTGGCGAGGGCCGACACGATCTGGCTGCCCTGGTCCTGCACCTCGAACCAGCCCTTGAGATAGCCCTCGTCGGTGGTGACATTGGGCGTGCGCGCATCGCGAGGCCCGGCCGGCATGGTCACACCCTGGGGCGCAATGGCGGTAGGCTGCGGGTTGAAGCGCGCAAGGGACTTGAGCACGCGTTCGCGGCTCGACTTGAGCGTATTGACGCGCAGATCGAGCGACGGACGAGTGGCCATGGCGGCCCCTTCGGCCACCCAATCGGCACCAAAGGCCCGCTCGAGCGAGGGCGCCAGCCATTCCGGCAGATCGGCGCGCACAGGAGCCGGCGCCCCCTCGAGGCTGCCGGCGGCACGGGCGATCTCGTCCTCACTCAGCGGCTCGGGGGCATGATTGTCGCCCGCAAAAGCGGCGTTGAGCGCCTGCGGGTCCTCCTGCCAGTCACGCAGGGCGACGGCAAGCACCAAGGCGCGCGGGGAATCGCTGCCCATCAGGAAAGCATGCGAAGCGCGGTGGCGCAGCGCGTCATAAACCAGATTACCGATGGCGGCACGATCGCCGGCGCCGGCGAAGCGGTTGGCCAGCCCCCAGGCCTTGAGCGCTTCGGAAACGGGGCGCTTGCGCGTTTCCACCTCGGACAGAACGGCAATTGCAGCGGCAAGGCGGCCGGGAAGGCGCATGGGCAACTCAGGCTAACAGAATGCGGAACAGCAGCACTAGCCAGAAGATGGCCAGCACCGCAAGGCCAAGGCCATATGCGGCAAAGCGCTGTTGCACATGGTTAGTGGTGACGTGAATGGCGGCGTGAACGTAGCGCGAAGCCACGAACAGGGCGGCGAGCACCACTTCAATCAGGTTCGGCACCCCAGCCCACAGCGCCAGCAGAGCGGCGATGTAGAACAGCACCGGCAGCTGGAACTGGTTGTCGAAATTGTTGGACAGCAGCCGCGCCCGCAGCGGATAGGCGGTTTTTTCCACCGCAATATCGGCGACCTTGATCTCCCCCGACAAGACGCGCGGCACCCGCTCGCGCCCCATCAGCATGAGGATAACGAGGGTCAGCAGCACCTGGGCGGCGATGGCGAGCACAAGGAGCTTGGCGTTGAGCGGCATGAGGCAAGCCCCCGGTGAGACAGCGTGAATGAGCGGAGGGTTAGTCGTTCAGCGGGTCATGGCCCCAGTTCATCAGCGAAAAGCGCCAGGGCGTTTCGCTGATGTCCCCGCTCGGGCGCTGCGCCAGGTGGCGATGCACATAGCCCACCACCTTGCGCATATGCTGGTAGTCGTCATCGGTCAGCTCGGCCTTGGACTTGCGCTTGATTTCGATGATGCGCTGGCCCGATTGGTGGCCCACCGATTCTTCGCCTTCGTCGCGATCCTTGGGCCAGCCGACCTTCTGACTGTGCTCGGAGGCCAGCCATTTGTTGAGCTCGGCGGGCGCCATGTTGACCGCTTCGTTGAAATCCTTGCGGATCGCGTCCTTCTCCGCCTCGTCCATGCCAGCCAATCCCCCGGAGTTTGTGCCCGGGGGTAACGGGTGCGGCAAGGCGGCGTTCCGTCAGCGCCTTAGCGGGCGCTGCGGTAGTTCGGGGCTTCGCGGGTGATGGTCACATCATGCACATGCGATTCGCTCAGCGCCGCGCCCGAAATCTTGACGAACACCGAATTGTTGCGGAAGTCCTCGAGATTATGAGCGCCGGTATAGCCCATGGCGGCGCGCAGGCCCCCTGCGAGCTGGTGCAGCACGGCGCCGGCCGAACCTTTATAGGGCACCTGCCCCTCGATACCCTCGGGCACGAGCTTCATCTGGTCGCGCACATCCTGCTGGAAATAGCGGTCGGCGGAGCCCGAGCCCATCGCACCCACCGAGCCCATGCCGCGATAGGATTTATAGGAACGGCCCTGGTAGAGATAAACCTCGCCCGGGCTTTCATCGGTGCCGGCGAGGAGCGAGCCCACCATCACGCAGGAGGCGCCGCCGGCCAGGGCCTTGGCCATGTCGCCCGAGAACTTGATGCCGCCATCGGCGATCACGGGAACACCGTGCTTGGCGCCCTCTTCAGCGCAGGCCATCACAGCTGCCAACTGCGGCACGCCGACGCCTGCAACGATGCGCGTGGTGCAGATCGAGCCGGGGCCGATGCCCACCTTGACCGCATCGGCGCCCGCATCGATCAGCGCACGGGTGGCTTCGGCGGTGGCGACATTGCCGGCCATGATGCGGGTGGAATTGCTTTCGCGCTTGACGCGCTCGACCGCTTCGGCAACCCGCACCGAGTGACCATGGGCCGTGTCGATGACGAGGAGGTCGACGCCCGCCTCGATCAGCGCCAGCGAACGCTCAAACCCGGCATCGCCCACCGTTGAAGCCGCGGCGACGCGCAGGCGTCCCTGGGCGTCCTTGACCGCGTTGGGATTAAGCTGGGCTTTTTCGATGTCCTTGACGGTGATGAGCCCCGTGCAGCGCCCCTCGCTGTCGACCACCAGCAGCTTTTCGATGCGGTGCTTGTGTAGCAGCACCTTGGCTTCGTCCTTGCTGACGCCATCGCGCACGGTGATGAGGTTTTCATGCGTCATCAGCTCGGCGATGCGCTGGGCTGGATTGGAAGCAAAGCGCACATCGCGGTTGGTGAGGATGCCGACGAGCTTGCCGGTCATGCGCCCGCCCTTGCCGCCATTCTCCACCACGGGAATGCCCGAAATGCGGTTGGTCTGCATCAGCGAGAGCGCATCGGCCAGGGTCGCATCAGGGCCGATGGTGATGGGGTTGACCACCATGCCCGATTCAAAACTCTTGACCTGACGCACCTGCTCGGCCTGCTCGGCCGGGGTGAGATTTTTGTGGATCACGCCCATGCCGCCGGCCTGCGCCATGGCGATGGCCATCGCGCTTTCGGTGACCGTATCCATGGCCGAGGACAGGATGGGCAGGTTGAGCGCGATGTCGCGCGTCACATAGGTGGCGATGTCGGTTTCGCCGGGCAACACATCGGAGCGTGCCGGCTGCAGCAGCACGTCATCAAAGGTGAGGGCGGAATCGCCGGTAATGGTGGTGATGATCTTTGCCAATGCCAATAACTTTCCGGTGGTCTGAGGGGGATCAGAGCTTTGGGGATGTGAACGGGGCGAGCGGGGCGCCGGGTTCAGGTTGGCGAGGGTCTCTAGCACCCCCCGGTTGCGCTGCATAGGGGGGCGGGCGCGCAGCGGGGGTGCCGGCTTTGCATGGCGCGCATGCCCATGGCGAGCGCGGCCAATATAGCGCGGCAAGAGCAAGCATTCATCATTTGGTCGATCAACACTTGTTTGCGCTTTCCAGTGCCGCCGCTGGCGACCATACTGGCATTGGCTGCTGCGTCGGCCCCTCTTTTGCTTTGCCCCGGTTTTCCCTTGATCCGCGTTACACCCCTCATCCTGGCGGTCGCCCTGTTCATGGAACAGATGGACTCCACGGTGATCGCCACCTCGCTGCCCGCCATTGCGGTGGACATCGGCACCGAGCCGGTGGCGCTGAAACTGGCGCTGACCAGCTATTTCGTGGCGCTGGCCATCTTCATCCCCATTAGCGGCTGGATGGCGGACCGCTTCGGGGCCAAGAACATTTTCCGCATCGCCATATTCGTGTTCATGCTGGGCTCGCTCGCCTGCTCGTTCTCCTATTCGCTCGAGACCTTTGTGATCTCGCGCTTCTTTCAGGGCATCGGCTCCTCGATGATGACCCCGGTTGGGCGCCTGCTGCTGGTGCGCTCGACCCCGCGCAACGAACTCGTTGCCGCCATGGCCTGGCTGACCGTGCCCGGGCTGATCGGGCCGCTCACCGGCCCGCTGATCGGTGGGTTCCTCACGACCTATCTGAGCTGGCACTGGATCTTTTGGATCAATATCCCCATCGGCATTGCCGGCATTCTGCTGGCCGGGCGGTTCCTCAAGGTCAAGGATGAGCGCAATTCGCGCCCCATCGACGCCGTCGGCTTTTTGCTCGCCAGCGTCGCCTTTTCCGGCACCGTCTTTGGCCTCTCGGTGATCAGCCTGCCCGCCCTGCCCCTGATCTATGGCTATCTGACCATTGCGGTAGGGGTCGTCGCCGGCATCTTTTATCTGCTCCATGCCCAGCGCACCAAATACCCGCTGCTTGACCCGCGCATGTTCCGCCAGCGCCTGTTCCGCTCCTCGATCATCGGCGGCTCGATCTACCGCATCGGCATTGGCGCCGTGCCGTTCCTCTTGCCCCTGATGCTGCAACTGGGCTTCGGGCTTAACCCCTTCCAGTCGGGCGCCATCACCTTTGTGTCGGCAATCGGCGCCATCATGAGCAAGTTCATCGCCGAACGCGTTTTTGCCTGGTTCGGCTTTCCCCATGTGCTGGCCGTTGCCGGAATCATCGGGGGCGTGCTGATCGCGGTGCAGGGCACCTTCACGACCACCACCTGGGTGCCCCTGATCATGGCCGTGCTGCTGGTCGGGGGCGTCTTGCGTTCGATGTTCTTTACCGGCTCCAACGCGCTGGGCTATGCCGATATCAGCGACGAGGATGCCAGCCAGGCCACCGCAATCGTCGCTGTAGCCCAGCAACTGAGCATCGCCTTTGGCGTTGCGGTCGCAGGGGCGGTGCTGGAAATCAGCACCCGCACCCATGGCGGGGAACTGTCCCTCGCCGACTTCCAGATCGCGTTTTTCGTTGTTGGTTGCGTCAGCGCCCTTGCCGGCCTCGTTTATCTTCGCCTCCCCGCGGAAGCGGGCAACAATGTCTCGGGCTACAAGGCCCTGGTTGCCACAAAGGAGTGAGTGCGGGGGCCGCCGCCCCTTGGCTCGAACACAGATTTGTCCCGCATCACGCCCCTGATCCTTGCCACCGCCTTGTTCATGGAAAACATGGACGCCACGGTGATCTCGACCTCGCTCAACGCCATCGCCAGCGATATCGGCACCGACCCGATCTCGCTCAAGCTGGCGCTGACGGCCTATCTCGTGGCGCTTGCGATCTTTATCCCCATCAGCTCCTGGATGGCCGACCGGTTTGGCGCCCGCACCGTGTTTCGCTGGGCCATGGGCGTCTTCGTGCTGGGCTCGCTCGCCTGCGCCTTTGCCAATTCGCTGGAAACCTTTGTCGGCGCCCGCTTCCTTCAGGGCATGGGCGGGGCGATGATGACGCCCGTAGCGCGCCTCGTTCTGGTGCGCTCCACCGCCCGGCACGACCTGGTCGCGGCCATGGCCTGGCTGACCATCCCCGGGCTCATCGGGCCCATCGTGGGCCCGCCATTTGGCGGTTTTCTCACCACCTATCTGTCCTGGCACTGGATCTTCCTGATCAATGTGCCGATCGGCATGGTCGGCATCGCTCTCGTCAGCAAGTTCCTGCCCGAAATGGAGCGGATCGAACCGGGGACGATGGATTTCAAAGGCTTCATCCTGGCCGGCAGCGCCTTCGCGCTCTTTGTTTTTGGCACCTCGGTGATCAGCCTGCCCGCCCTGCCGCCCATGTTTGGCGTGATTGCGACGGTGCTGGGCATTGTGCTCGGCCTGCTTTACGTCCGTTACGCGCTAGCCACCCCTAAGCCGCTGTTTGATCTGCGGCTGCTGCGCTTTCCGTTTTTCCGCAGCGCCGTCGCCGCCGGCTCGTTTTTCCGCCTGGGCCAAGGCGCGATCCCGTTCCTCTTTCCCCTCATGCTGCAGCTCAGCTTTGGCATGTCGCCCTTTGAGTCGGGGATGGTCACCTTCGCCGGAGCCGTTGGCGCCATCGTCGCCAAATTCGTCGCCAACCAGATCTTTGCCAGCATGGGATTCCGCAACGCCCTTGTGGTCGCGACGGCCGTGTCGGCGCTGGGGCTCGTCGCCATGGGGCTTTATACCCCCCAAACGCCCTTGCCCCTGATCATCGCCATTCTCGTTGTGGTGGGCTTTTGGCAATCCATCTTCTGGACCGGCAGCAATGCCTTTGTGTTTTCCGACATCAACGACAAGGACGCCGGCCAGGCCAATGTGATCAGCCAGGTCAATGTGCAGCTGACCATCGCCCTTGGCGTGGCGCTGGGCGGTGGCATTCTCGAAGCCAGCAATGCCCTACGGGGGGGCGAGCTGATCCTCGCCGATTTCCACCTAGCGTTTTTCGTTTTGGCCGGGATGTGCCTGATCTCGACGGCGCTCTTCATGCGCCTGCCCGGCAATGCCGGCCACCAGCTGACGCGCCCGGCCCCGGCGGCCGAGTAGGAGGGGGCGAGGAACTCCGGCACAGCCCACCCGTTGCTGGCAGGATCAATCCAGCCACGGAGTTCTGCGCTTGTTTCATTCCCTTCTGATCGGCATGGCCGGTGGCATGCGGGCGCTGAGCCCCCTTGCGGCCGTGTCCGTTGCCGCCAATCGCGGTGCCCTGCCCGCCGATAACGGCGCCCCGCCCTTTTTGGGTCATCCCCTGGTGGTTGCGGGCACGGTCGCGCTCGCCGCCGGCGAATTGCTGGGCGACAAGCTGCCCTCCTCACCCGACCGGATCATTGCGCCGGGCCTGGCCGCCCGCGCGATCACGGGCGCCATCACCGGCATGGCCCTGGCCCCGCGCGAACAGCGCTATACCGGGGCGTTGCTGGGCGCGGCCGGGGCTCTCGCCGCAGCCTATCTCACCTTTAACGCGCGCATGGCGGCCATGCGCGACCATGGACAGACCACGACTGGCCTCGTGGAAGATGCGGTGATGCTGGGCGCCACCGCCTGGGTCGTGGCCGACGCCAGCCATGCCAGCACCCGTGCCCTCGAAGAGGCTAGTCCTCGTCGTCTTCCGCCGCCGCCTCGGGCGCTTGGCGCCCCTTGAAACCCTTGGCCAGCAGATAAGCCTCCGCCGAGTCGGAACGACTGGACGGTGGCTTGGAATGCTGGGTGGTGCGGAAGTGGCGCTTGAGCATGTGCAGCAGCTCATGCTCGGTGCCGCCCTGGAACACCTTGGCCACAAACGTGCCGCCCGGCGCCAGCACATCCAGCGCAAAATCAGCCGCGATTTCGATCAGGTGCACGATGCGCAGGTGATCGGTCGGCCGGTGGCCGGTGGTGGGCCAGGCCATGTCGGACATCACGAGATCGGCCTTTTTGCCGCCCATCGCCTCGATCAGCATGGCCGGCGCATCGTCGTCAGTGAAATCCTTTTGCAGCAGGATCACGCCCGGAATGGGATCCATTTCCAGGTAATCGATCCCCACGATCAGCGGATTGGCGTCGGTGGAGCCTGTCGCCGCAGCCGCCACCTGCGACCAGCCGCCCGGCGCCGCACCCAGATCGACCACGCGCATGCCCTTGCGGAAGAGATGGTGCTTTTCGTCCATCTCCTTGATCTTGAACGCCGCCCGCGAGCGATATCCCGCAGCGCGCGCCCGCGCCACATAGGGGTCATTGAGCTGCCGCTCGAGCCATTTGGTGGAAGAAACCTTGCGTCCCTTGGCCGATTTGACCCGGATCTTGAGGTCCTTGTCGGACTTGCGCCCGCCCGTACCCAGTGCCTTGTCAACCATTGCTGCTTCTCCGCGTCGGATAGCGCGAGGCGCGCGTTCGGGTCTTGTCGGCATCCATCAGCGAAATCAGGATCCCTTCGCGCAGGCCCCGATCGGCCACCCGCACGCGTTCGGCCGGCCATTCGCGCCGGATGGCTTCAAAAATCGCGCAGCCCGGCAGCACCAGATCGGCGCGGTCGCGCCCGATGCAGGGGTGAGCCACCCGGCGATCGAACGGCATATTGAGCAGCACGCGCATGGTTTCATCCACCTCCGCGCGGTTCATCCACAAGCCATCGACCTTTTGCCGCTCATAGCGCTCCAGCCCCAGATGCAGCCCCGCCAGCGTCGTCACCGTGCCCGAGGTGCCGATCAGGTGCACGGGATGGGTGGTGATCATCTGGCGCAGCTTTTCGCGGCCCCGGAACTGGCGCAATTGCTCGGCGACATAGCCCACCATGGCCTCGAACACCGCCGGGGTCACATCCACGCCCCCGAAGCGCTCGGCAATCGACACCACGCCCACCGGCAGCGACTGCCAGGAGCGGATCGAGGCGGACATGCGCCCGGTGGCCTTGGGGCGGCCGCCGCGGAAATCGAGCCAGGCAAGTTCGGACGAGCCACCCCCGATATCGAACATCAGGGCGCCCTGTGCCCCGCCATCGATGAGGTCGGCGCAACCGGTGACGGCCAGTTCGGCCTCGGTGCGGCGATCGACGATCTCAAGCTCGATCCCCAGCTCATCCTTGACCCGCTGCAAAAAGGCGGGGCCATTCTCGGCCGCCCGGCAGGCTTCCGTGGCGATCAGGCGCATGCGGGCGGGCTGATGCTCGCGCAGCTTGTTGCGGCAATGGCGCAGCGCCTCGACCGTGCGGTCCATCGCGGCATCGCCAAGCCGGCCCGTCACCGAAACGCCCTCGCCCAGTCGCACGATGCGGGTAAAGCCATCCAGCACCCGAAAGCCGCCATCATGGGGCCGGGCAATCAGGAGCCGACAATTATTGGTGCCGAGATCGAGAGCGGCATAGATGGTGCCCCGATGCCGGCGGGGAGGTGGAGGTGCGGCTGATGTCCGCTGTTCCGAGGGGTATGGAGGCGCACCGGCCCCCTCTTCCCTGCCCGGCTGGCCCTGCGCTGGCCGGGAACGGAATGGCGCATCGTCGGCAAGCGACGGCGCTGCAGCGGACCGATCGGGATCGGTCACTGTGAACTCCTGCGTGCACGGTCGCCGGTCCGGCTTTTCCGGACGCGCCCGGGCACTGTTTATTGCGTGTCACCGGACAAGGTAGTGCAAGGGGCGGCCAAGCGCAATGGCAAGGATTGTTGCTGGCGCGCTATCCTCTTTAGGGAGGTAAGGATATCGACCTCGCCCTTGTCCCTTTGTGGCCCCCACCCTTGCGGCGCTCAAGCCGGGCGCCAAGTCCCTGCAAAGGGTCTAAGCGCCCGAAAGGAGCATGGCAAGAGCCCACAACGGCGGAGCGGACAGCCGCCATTGGTGGGCACTGCTGGCCAGTTATCTACCCTAAAATCAGCTGCTCGGTGCCGCTTCCCCCTTGGCTCAGCCCCTGGCTCGGCTAGGTTTATCCACTTCCCGCTGCTTTATCGGCCACAGCCCCTTGATCACCACCGCCAATGTGCTAAAAGCCGCCCCGAAGCCAGCCGAGCACCCGCCCCGCCAGCCTCCCAGCGCCGGGCTCGCTCACAGCCCACCGATGCCGCTTGCGCATTGGGGAATAGTTCAACGGTAGAACAGCGGACTCTGACTCCGTCAATCTTGGTTCGAATCCAGGTTCCCCAGCCAATCTCTCAGCGAAACTCTTTGTTCCCGGCAAGTTAGTGCCAACGTCGCCGGCCCCACTGCGTGGTTTCCCACCAGTTTGGCCACCGAGTTGGCCACCAGATTCGATTCGACGTGGGAAGTCGCTGGGGAGCGAATTACCCACTCAAGCTGTCGATCCGGTTCATTTGGAGCATGTTTCGACATGCGCACTGGACACTATACGCGCCTAAAGGGACGCGTGACCTACTTCCGCCGGAAGGTGCCCGAGTTTCTGCAGGAAAGGCTTGCATCCACGGAAATCTGTTACAGACTTGGCGTCATGTCTTCGCGGTTGGCAGAGCGGCTTGGCCGCAGGTTGGCAGTCGAAGTCGACGATTTCTTTGAGCGTGCCAAGTCCGACCCTATGTTGAAAAGCGCAGACCTAACAAAGCTTGTCCAAACTGCTCTTGCGGGTTGGCGCGAGGATGATGCCGTAGATGCTGCGACCGACGTCCAGCGATATGGCCGCCCCCTACTTGACCCGAGAGAACAGGCCACGGCGTGGGCGGAGCTTGCGATCGGTATCATCGAGCAAGTTGGCAAAGGCATTAGCGTCTACGATACCGCTTTCGTCACCGACACTGCCCGGTCCGCGGGCGTGGCGACGGGAGAAGATCAAGCCGTTCTTGCGACCGGTGGCCGTGCGCTTAGCCTTGGCCTGGCTACGCACTATCTCAAATCTGCAGTGGCAACGGCCTCAATGCACGGCCTCGCATTGGGTGGAAAAGGGCTTCCTGTGGGAGAGTGGCAGGAGCGGCTTTTCGCTCTGGAAGCTCATCTCGGTCTCGACCAAACTACCCAGGTGACGCGCTTTGATAACCCAGTGACTGCGCCGACTTCAGTAGACGGCCAGAGTATCGCTGCGAACGCGATGACGACTATGCCCAATTCATGGCGCAAAACAACGGATCAAGCGCCCTCCCTGTCCTCCGACACTGATGATACGAGCGTCATGCCGTTCTCAGCGCTGATGGACAAGTGCGTTGCAATCCGCATTGCCGCTAAAGAGGTCGGGGATGATTACGATGATGAGGTGCGGTCCAGCAGACGCATATGGCTTGAAGCCGTCGGCGACCGACCAATCAGTGCCTACAAGCGTGCTGACTTCCTAGCCTTTCGGTCGACGCTACAGCAGGTCCCAAAAGTCTACTGGAAGTCTAAGGCCTCACAGGCCCTTTCGATTCTTGAAATCATCGAGCAGGCACAGGCTAAGGCACATGCTGAGTGGGCAAAAATTTGGTCGCCGGGCAAGCTCAACGACGAAACTGCAATTGCCAAAGCCAAAGGCAATTACGTCCGCATCAGCAACACCACCATCAACCGGCATATGAGCGCAATTGTTCCTGTGTTTGTCTGGGCGATGGACAATGACGAACTGCCCGAAGATACACGGCCGTTCTGGAATAATCTGACCCTTCCCACCGGCCTATCAGTGACCGGTCTAAAACCCAACCAAGAGCGACCCGCTTTCTCACCGGAGCAGATTCAAGAGATCGCCAAACACCCAGTCTGGCTCGGCCGAAAGTCGGAGTATTTTTACAATGCTCCTGGTTTGATAATCATCAGAGACAGTCTGTACTGGGGCTTCCCGATCGCTCTACTGCACGGAATGCGTCGCGAAGAGTTTGCGCAACTCTGCGTTCGCCATGTTCGGATCATCGACGGGATATGGGTGTTCGATCTTCATGCGCATGACTTGAAGCTAAAGAACGGCCCACCGAGGAGGTATGTGCCTCTTCATAGCTGGCTGCTTGCGCTGGGATTTGTCGAGGCCATGGTCGAAGGGCGAGATCTGAACGAGAGACTGTTTCCTGACCTTGCAGACACAGGCGAGTCAGACAAGTTCGGCGACGCGCTCGGCAAGCGCTTTGCCAGGGTGCTCGACGACATCGGCATCGTCATTATTCGAAAGAACAACACCGAGTCGGACGGCGCCTACCATCCGCTTCGTCACCGCTTCATTACGGACCTCCTCACGGCGGGCGTTCGTGAGGGTGTCGTTGACTATCTAAGTGGCCACGCATCGGGAGCGCGTGACCGAGAGCGCGAGCGTGGTCGAGAAGGCGAACGGAGCCGCTATGATGAAGATCCGCCGATCGCGGAATTGCGAGAAGCCATCGAGCGGCTGCCTATTTCAGTCGACCTCCAGCCTTGGATTGAAGCATGGGCTCGCCTCGGGCCGGGTGCAGCAAAAACTCGGCGCAAGAGTTAGGTCTGAACGGCGCCTACCACGATAAGCGTGCCTCCTTAAGCACCGAGTGCCGCTTGGCTGCTCCGACCACCGAGCGGGCTAAGCAAGTCAACGCTTCGGCAGAGCCAACATCGGGTATGCGCAAGGGCTCGCTCAACAAACGTATGGCGTTTCCGGACGCCATACGCCCTCCCCTGCACTTCACGGTCCGAAGTGTGCTGAATAAGAGGCACCAAAGGTTGACCACGACAATCACCTGGATGGTTGGCGACCGCCCGGCTCGTGCTCTTCTTCGAGGACGACATCATCTCCTGCGTGCCGTGCCCGCTGAGACATGACAGAGGCAACAGCTTCATCCAGCGCTCTGGTTTGATCTTCTGAGCGCCGTCGATACTCATCCCACAAAGCTTTCGACGCATCCGGGGCCGAAGAGACGTTAACGGGCTGCGGCATGGGAGAAAGATCAAATTCTTGGCCAACCGACTGATTAATGCGTTCTTCGAGACTGGCAGCGTGATCCAATGCTGCGGGCGGTGTGACTATGGCGTCTTCAGGTCCCCATGCGGCGGCAGTGCGGATGTAATGAGATGGGCTGCGGCGCGAAAAATGCCCGGCCATGCGCGCGATCTCCTCCGTCGTGTAACCTGCGGCAGCCCACGTGGACAGAGCTGTGTGGCGAAAACTAGAAGGAGCAAGCCGCCTCACCTCGACTGCCTCGCAAGCTCGTGCGAGTATTTCCGCAAGAATGCTTAGCCAAGCTTCATACCCACCCTCTTCGACCTCGCTGGTAACGATGTCCAGCAGTGCAGCGAGCGCTACACGGTGCGGCAGGTGCCAATGCCGCACATCAAGACCACGATAATTAGACTGCCCAACCGCACGCTTTGCGTTTGGTAACACGAGATGCCCTGCAACGACTGTGGCTCCAACCAACTCCACCGGCCGCGCACCTAGGCGTGGCATAAGTACGCAATAGAATGCCGCCGCCGCCATCCTGACCCGATCGAGTTTCAGCGAGCGCTCCTTCAGTCGGGCGAACACTTTCACAACCTCGGCTTTGGGCGGATCCTTCCACTTTTTGCTCGCCGTGTGCTGAGCACTGGGTCGACCTCGCAGTGCGTTAACGGCGTCATCCATATCCGTTAGGAAGCCGGCAACCTGGCGCTCGCTGAAGGTACGCGGATCAACCTTCACGACCTCTAAGACCGCCATGCGAAGTTGTTGGCGCCATAGTCCTGCAGTGCCGCTTGGTAACTTTTCAGGGTACGCTCCGACGTATCTGAACAGGGCCTCGAGAGGCCGAAGGTCCGGGGACTGCCGCTGAGCCCTCTCGATCTTCTTAAGCGCTTCCTCTCGGTACCGTTCCAGGGTTTTCGTTGAAGCCATAGCAAAACTTCGGAAAATTGCATATTACTCCACGGTATTTACCATGCCTTCTTCAATTACTCCACGGTTTTTTTGAAAGTGTATGGCGTCCTTTGATATTCCAGAGGAGCAAGACAAAGGGACGACGATGCTGAAAAATCCGCCCCGCCATGGGGGTCAAGTGGGCGCCGGTATCCGGCCCTTGGCGCGGAAGATAGTGGATCGGCGTAATTTGGACGGATTGGGGGCCGTTACCAGACCGGCGGCTTTCAGGATCCGAGGCTGGAGAAGCTGCCGGCAATCTGCAATTCGAGCAATCGCGGCCCGCCAACCCCATTGCCGTCTTTTGACGCTAGTCGAAGAGTTCCTGAAGGCGCACCTGTCTTGTGGTCAGTTCCGTCAGCAAGGCCTGGCCAACTTCCCCCGTATCGACCTAGAGACCGGCGATCTTACGTCGCCATCGGCTCGCCTAAGTTACGGAAGTCCTCGCAACCACGCCAGCTGCAATCATCAAGTCTCCGGAAGAACCAGGCTTTGAGGTTAGTTTTCAGGATGAGTTGAACCTCCTGCTGCGGCATCTTCCATATCTCCGCAAGCATGCTTACGGCCTGCCAAGAGTCCTTGGCCTGGAGGGGGCGGCTTCCCTCCAGCGCAAATGGACCATCCGTTTCGGTGAGTATTCGTCCTTTGGGCACACGGGCGGCAATGGCTTTCCCTGTTTCCGAGCGCAGCATGGCGGGGCCGCAGCTGAACCAGCAGCCTTGGTCTATGGCTCGCTTCAGCTGTGCCTGAGAACCGGAGAACCAATGAAGGATAGGAGTGCCGGAGGAGGGTTCGTCGGCCAGGCAGCCGAGCACTTCGTCGACGGCGCGGCGGCTATGGATGGAGAGTATCCGACCGCCCTTTTGCGACGCCACCTTCAATATTGTCTTGAAGACTTCCAGTCGATGATCCGCTCGAAAACAGCCGCAAGGCTGGATGCATGGCTGCAGGCGGCAAAGACCAGCCTGGTGAGCTCGTTTGCCAACGGTGTCGAAAAGGACATTGACGCGGTCAGGAACGCCATCATCTCTCCCTGGTCAAATGGACAAACCGAAGGTCAGATCACGCGCCTGAAACTCATCAAACGCCAGATGTACGGGCGTGCAAAACTCGATCTGCTGCAGGCACGACTGATGGGCGTAACATAGGAGCCCACTTCAGCAAATATGCGACAGAGCCAAATCTCAGCGAAAATTTCTGCCCTTAGAGGGTCAGATCTCGGTGCCAATCAACAGACCATGCAAATTGCGTCTTGCTCTATGCATCCGAGGATGTGGAGCGGCAATTCTGGCTCTCTGCCCGGGGCTATTCTCCGACGGGCAATGCCCGTGCTCGAGTCTTCCCCAGATATGGTACAAGCCTTTTTGACATTGGGCCCTGCTCTTGCTTTTCCTTGCCGTCGTAAAGTTGCATTCCCTTCGGGTGACGGTATGGAACTCGGCTTTTACTGGTGCCTGCGTTACCAGTAGATTCGTCCGGTGTTAACCATGCGATCGAGGCAAGACTTGTAACCGGGACTAGGATGCTCATCTTGCACATGTCGGCGCCAAACGGCCCGATATGGTCTGAAACGCTCTGTGCAAGGAGCGGCCGACAGGGGTGTGCAAACCACCTGTCGACCTGACCATGCAACCCTGCACTACCAGGTGTCACATGGCTAAAGCCTTTTCTAACGGCGCGGACGCGCCGAGCAAGCCTTATTCCTCTTCCATGAACTATTCCCCGCCGGTTCTGTCCGCTGGCCTGGTGCAGCACGCACTGTTGTCCGGCTCGACGCAGATTACGATCCTGCGCATCGTCGATGAGACCGGCAGCGCCACTCTTGGCGACATTGCCGGTGGCCTGGCCGATCACCCCGATCCCGCAGGTGCCGTGTTGGTCATGGTGGATCTTGGTATTCTCGTCATCGACTATGCTGGCGTAATCGACGAAAACGCCATTGTAAGCCGCGTGCCTATGGATCGCGATCCGAGCTTTGCGAGCAGCGAGATCGATGCGGGCTCCTGCGGAACTGGTGTTATCCACCGCGTCGATGGCATGAAGGGCTGTACAGGCAAATTGCCCCTTCCTTCGGGCGTCGACCAGCTGGTGGCCTCGCCCCTTACTCCCACCGTGTTCGTGGCAGGACCTGAAGCGCGCCGTAGCGTTGGCAAGATCGGCGCTCTACAGCGCCCGGGGATCTACGCGCTGATTGGCGAACGCCAGGTCTATATCGGCGCAAGCGCATCGGTCGCAGCCCGTGTCGCTGGCGGTCAGCAGCCAATCGCCGATATCAAGACCATTGTCGTCATCACCGATGCAAACGGCAGCCTGTCTGAAGTCGATGTGCTTGCCGCAGAACGCATGTTCTTTTCCCGTGTGCAGGCGACGCGTGCCTATCCCGTCATGAACGAGCTTCCGATTGGCGCTGCCATCGATGCACAGCGCTATAGCGAGATCGATGCTTTCCTCGCTCAAGCATGCCTGACGCTGCGCCACAATGGCCTCCTGTTCACCGGGGGCGCAGCTCGGGCCGTCCTTGCTGGTCCACGCAATGAAGCTGGGCGCGTGGGGCCATTGCGCCCTTTTAACGAGATCCCTGTGGGTGAGCGGCTCGAGCTGTGCTTTGACGATGGTCTGGTTGCTCTGGCCGCCCGGCAAGACGACAATCGCTGGATCTTGCTGCAGGGCTCCGATGTGCGCATCGAGACCGCCGCGAGCGCCAATAGCAGCACACGCTTCCAGCGTTCCGCTTGGCTGCATGCTGGCCTGCTCGAGCTCTCGGCCGAAGGCCGCAGCTTCGTGACCACCCGCGATCTGATTTTTCGGAGTGGGAGTGGCGTCGCCCAGTTCTGTGTCGGCTCAAAGGGGAGGACGCGCGATAGCTGGCAGCCCATTGATCCCCATGGCGGGCTCGATCCAAATACTGCGGATTTGATCGCCGCCTGAGCCCTCAGCCCAAACAAACCATCCTTATTGATCCGACGGAGTGCGCGCGCCTGCGCGTTCTCTGGCGCATGGAGTCTGCCTGTGATGGCCGAACACGATATCGACGACGACGACTTCAACCCCGGGGACCTCGACGCTTTGACCGAGGCACTGCCCAGCTCTGCCGATTGCCTGATCGAGATGGCCTTGGACAAGGCACTCACGGCAAAAGCGCGCAAACTGATTGCGCGTGGATCGAGCGCCATTATCCTCGCCGTACCCGATCCTGAGTGGTCGCAGCTATTGGTGCGGCGCGTCGCTAAGCTCTCTGATAACGTTTCGATCAGCGCCGTTCTTGAACGCACCGGCCGGAAGAAAGAAGAACGATTGGTTGGGGCCGATGCCTTGCCCATGCTTCAGCGTGGCCGTTGTCTCTTCTTCATCTCCCATGATCCTGCCGGAACTCTGGATCCGGCGGTACTGGCTGCGGCGGACGTGACTATCTTGATTGGAGCACTTACCGTCCCAGCGCTGCGCAAGGTAATCTGCAAGGTGACTGGCGGTATTGCCCGTGGTGTCACGGCTGAGATGGCGGCAGTGCCACTGCCGTCGGTCATCAGCGCCATCCGCCCGGGCATTTCGGCGCGCGAATGCGTCGCCAATTTGAAACGCGCCATTGTGCCGCCGACGCAGAGTGCTGAACTCGATGTGCCGCTGCTCACCCAAATCCCACTCGTGAATGAGTTGCGTCGCTGGGCTGACACGACACTGGATGACTTAACTGCTGTCGCTGATGGAAGCCTTCCTCCCAGCGCTTTGCCCTATGTCACGTTGGAAGGTGCGCCAGGAACTGGCAAGACGCTTCTAGCGCGGAGCCTTGCGCGCACGGCGGGTTGGAAGTTTGTCGATAGTTCAGTCGGCTCGTGGTTCACGACCGGGGATGGTGCGCTTGGTGGTGTTGCTCGTAACCTCAAGAGCTTCATCGATGCAGCGATTGCCGCCCAGCCTGCGATTGCCTTTCTGGATGAACTCGACGCACTACCGGATCGCGCCAACCTGGATGCGCGGGGGCGTGACTGGTGGACACCTGTCGTGACGTTGATGCTGACCGAAATTGATCGCCTGCGCGCATCGGGCGCGCGCGTGCTGCTCCTCGGCGCCACGAACTACGTCGAGCGCCTGGATGCTGCGCTCGTCCGCCGTCTCCAGCAGCGGGTCACCGTTCGTGCGCCTCAAAGCCGTGAAGAGATGGCCGAGCTGCTCAGGTTTCACCTCAAAGAGGATCTTGCAGATGCCGATCTTATGGTCTTGGCCCATTTGAGCATTGGTGCAACGCCGGCCCGCGTCGAGGGCTGGGTTCGTGAGGCACGCGCCGCGGCGCGCACTGAACAACGGGTGCTCGCGATTGAAGATGTCGTCGCACAGGTGACGCCCAACGACGGCCGTCGGCCTGCCGATATCCGCGCCATTGCGCTCCATGAGGTTGGGCACGCTCTGGTCGCCCATAGGCTCGGCCATACGGTCGAGATGGTCTCCATTATCCCCAACGCCTCAATTAGTGGCCAGGTTACCAGCGTGCTGCCGACGATCGTGCCAACGCTGTCCCATATCCATGATATGGCCACGGTGATGCTGGCCGGTCGTGCGGCTGATCTTGCACTCGGCGGCGGTGCCAATAGCGGATCCGAAAGCGACATTGAGGCTGCGACGCGATTGCTGATCGATGCATACGAGCGCCAGGCATTGGGGCAGGGGCTCCTTTATGGTCCTGCCGTATCTAAAATGCCGTCGACCATTACCATCAAGGCAGTTGCGTCGGACTTGGCGGCCTTGCTCGATCGCGCCGTGTCTATGCTGGAGGCGGAGCGCGATCTTGCAATCAAGTTCGCAGAGCACCTCACAACGGCGAAGATTTTGTCCGGCGATCAAGTGCGAGCTTTCCTGGACGCCGGCTTGTCGGGTAACAAACAGCGAGCTGCCGCGCAGGCTCCCCGTGATGTGCCACGCGTTCCCCTTTCAATATGAAGGGGTCCCATGGCGCGTCTAGTACGTGGTGCATCACAAGCGCGGTCTTGGCCATGGACAAGGATCGCCGTTGGGCGCGGGCCGTGAGCAGTCTCTATCGGCTGGCATATCCACTGTCGCCAGAGGATAGACGACCGGATTTGCGACCAAGGCTATCAATCGGGCATGCGAGCTTGATAGCACCTGCGTATCGCGCACGTTTTGTTGCTTGCCAGCTTTTCTCCGAGAGTATCGGGGAAAGGAGAATTCATGACCCAAACCACCAAACCAATCGTCCTTGCCCTGTGGGGAAAGGGTGGCGCCGGAAAAACGACGACCGGCCTGGCTCTTGCCAGCTTTGGCGGTCGCTGAAGGGCGCCGCACAGTCGTTCTTGATGCGGATCCTCAGCGTTCCTCGAGCGCTTGGTACCAGTCGAGCAAAAACCGATCGTTCTCTGTCCACAGCACGGAGATCACTTCTGTTCCTGGCCTAATCGAGCGCGCCAAAGCCAAATATGACTTGGTCATTATCGACAATGCACCTGCGCGTTATAGCGGGTCGGATTTGATAGCGGGCAGTGCCGATCTTTCGCTGATTGTCGCAAGACCCAACATTTTCGACATCACTCTCGCTCTTGAATGGGTAGGCATTGTGCAGCGCGCTGGTGCCGACCCGCTCGTCGCACTCACTGCGGCACCTCCCCAGCGCCAGGGTCTACTGGCTCCTGCAGTCAAAGCCGCTCGTGCGCGCTTGACCAAGGCCGGCGCTCTTGTTTGGTCGCATCAAATCACTCAGCGCCAGATCCACCCTGAGCTCATTGCCCGAGGAATGTCCATTGCAGACCTGCAGGAGACAGCCCCCGCGCGTGAGGACTACGAGCGCCTTCGGGCATCTCTCTGCCGCCGGGAGGAAAGTAATGGGTGACCGGGCCAAACCGCGTGCCACCGCCATCGCTGAAGACCTCCTGGAGCCGATCGAGGGAAGGGCGCAAATCTGCTACCGGCTGTCTCGCGACCGTCGTGATCTTCTGCATCGTGTGGCATTGGACCGTCGCACAAACCTGCAAGGGCTTCTGGATGAAGCTGTGGGAGATTTGCTGGCTAAAATTCAAGCAGACATTTAGTCCAGTCATATTGCAAGCTGTCTTGCTAGCAAGCGAGCAAGACAGCTTGCAAAAATTTCAGCGGCAGAGACGCGCCCCCGTTCCTGCCGTTCAGCCAGTCCGATCAAGCTCCTGAAAGCAGCCATTCTGGTTCGGCGCACTAGAACGGCCACCATGGGGTGGTTTTCTGCCAGTCTGCAAATGGGTGATGCTCAGACTAAGCGGACAACACCCGCCGGCACCACGACCGGACGGCGGGATCGTCGTGCGCAAAGCACCAGCAACTGGCTATCCATCGCTTGGCACTCAGATAGTCGCTATCCAAGCCCTTGGACCTAAGCCATTCGAGAGCCAAGCCTCTGTCATCTTCGGATGCCAACGGAGAAAGTTCGTGGTCGAGATAAGCGACTGCCGACCAAACATCGAGACGCCTGTCCGCCATCCTGGATGAGGGGCCGAAGTCGATTATGGCGCTGACACTGCCCCCTTCCACCAACACGTTGTCAGGGAAGATATCGAAGTGCACCAAGGAAGGGGTCGAGCAGTCCGGCATTTCTCCGGGCTCCACCATGACAAGTTCGGCCAAAGGCCCACCGACGAGCTAGACGCTGCGCAACTTGTCAATGAGGTACTCGCTGTAGGTGGTGGAACGAATGCCGGGCGGCGCAAAAAAATCGCCCCAGAAGGGCATGTGGATTTGGATGTCGCCTATCGATGCCGCTGCGTCCAAATAGCTGCAAACCAGGCGATCGCGAGATCGACCTTGAGTAGTCTTCAAGGTCTCGGTCAGCGTTATGCCGGTCAGCCTTTCCTCGATCACCGCCACGCGCCCGCCGACGTTGAAGATGTCGATCACTTTGGGTGTTCTGAAGGCTGCCGCCGTGTGCGCAGCGGAAATCTTCTGCAAGAGTTCTGCACGCGTCCGCTGAGCGCCTGCTTGCCCGCCGGGCCGCACCAATCTTAGAACTCGATCACCGCCGATGTCGAACACCCGCGCTTCGCTAGCCTCACCGATAAGAGGAACGCCTCCCCATCTGAGGTGCGACAGCACTTGTTCGTCGGACCACTGGTTCTGCATCGGTGAGCTTTCCCACTGCAAGGAGGCTGCAACAGGTGGGTCTCGGAGCTGCGTGGTCAATCGTTACGTGTGGAGTGACCGCTTCCTTGCTCACCCCTAAGATCTACAACCAGGTGGCATTCTCCGCGGGACGTGGCCCCGGACGGCAGGCGGACCTCTCAACGACCACTTATGAAAAGTGGCGGAGGGGATGGGCCTACCGTCGAACCTTCTCCACCAGCGGAAGCCGCCGACGGCCCGTGCAAGCAATGTGGGCGTGGGCGCCTGCCGTCTCAGTCGCGAAAATCTTCCTTGAACCTGTCGATCTGGTGCATGCGCTCATGCAGAATCGCGACGATACCCATATCGCCGTCGGACAGTCGGCGCCAATAAACGAAGTGGTGCTCGTACCGGAAGAAGAACCCTTCGACGCCGAACTCTGCCGGGATGGGCTTTGAGGCGACGCCATGCGCCTCGATCCGTTCGAACGCTTGGAACATGCCGGTAATGTAGCGATCGGCCTGAACCTCGCCCCATCGGTCGCGCGTATAGCGGTAGATGTCATCGAGGCGGAGTGATGCCGCCTCCTGAACCCGGATCGCCATCCGGTCAGGCCCGGTTGCGAGCAATGACTTCGGCCGCTGTCAGCTGCCCGTAGCTGGTCTCGGGCGCGGCGAATGCGCGGGTCAGCTCGGCCTTCAGCCGGTCGAAAGCCTCCTGCTCGGCCCGCTCCTTGTCTCGCCGGATCAGGTCACGGACATATTCGCTGATGTTCTCGTAGGAGCCGTTCTCGCCGACATTGGCCGCGACGAAATCGCTGAGCGCACCGCTCAGACGTACGGTCATGGTCGTCGTGGTCGTAGTGCGGGACATGGAAGGCTCCTCATGCTTGGCGTGTATTCAATATAACCAAAAAACACGACACATCAAGGAAGGCGGCGGCCCAGTTTGGCTCCGCGCCGTGGCCGGACCCCAGGCCACCTCAAATCTGGATTCGATAGTGAACTAACTTCCACCGTCGGCCGACCGCGTAGCTACATCTGTTGTCAGACATGTCTGCTTTTCGGAATTTGCATAAGTCCATTTATCGGCTGGAATGGGGTCCCAGATCCGACGCCGGTCACGTTGCCATAGTCGTTCTCTGCACGGCCGCTTTGGCCGAAGGAGAAATGTGATGGGTATCTCTCAGTACGACCCTGCTGCTGCAGGGAGACCTGCCTGGAATGCCGGCCGGCAGCTTCTTCCTTGACCGAGAAGGAAGGATGAGAGACCGAGCACTCTTTGACCTGGCGATAGACAGCAAGCTCCGAGGCTGCGATCTCGTGAAGATCAAGATCGGCACACTCGTGGCAGGACCGGCCATCCGGTCACGGTCAATGGTGATCCAGCAGAAGACGGGGAGGCCCGTCCAGTTCGAGATCACTGCTGACACACGAGCCAGCCTACTTGCCTGGCTCGAGCGACGCGGGGGCACGATTGATGACTTCGCGTTCCCGAGCCGAGTTGTGGCCAATGGCCACTTGAGCACCCGCCAGTACGCCAGGCTGGTAGACGAGTGGGTCACGGCCATCGGACTAACGCCTGAGGAGTATGGCACCCATTCTCTGCGCCGTACCAAGGCGTCGCTCATCTACAAGGCCACAGGAAACCTGCGAGCCATCCAGATACTCCTCGGTCATAGCAAAATCGAGAACACAGTGCGGTACCTTGGCGTGGACGTCGACGACGCTCTCTCGCTGTCAGAGGCTACCGAGATCTGAGCAAGCGACTTCGCCGGCAGCCGTTTCTGCACCGTCGGCGAGGCGCCCCATTTCAGACGTTCAACCTGTCCGACCAAAATCTGAAAACCTGCCGGTCGGGTTCGGCCCCCCGAAACGGCTTCCATGGGATAAATCTGCGACCGGCAAGCTCTGAAGGAGAGTGGCAGAGCGACTGGGCGCAGCGTGCCGAGGACAGCAGCATGCGTTCAGCCGAGCTGTAGATGCGGGAGATAGTCCGAGGCTGGACAGTACCGAGAACAGGATAGCCCCGATAAACAACGAGATCGAGGTCTGCGCCCGACCACCCACAATGAGGGGAATGGCCGACGGTGGGGCTAGGGCCGCGGCAGACGCCCGCGACCCGACCAGCGTCGACTAGGCAAACACCAGCATGGTCAGCCGGATACACCTCTGGCATACCACGGCTCAGTAGTCGAACTGGTGCGCCACGCTGATTTTGAAGGTGCGGCTGAGGGAGCGGTCGAGGGCTAGGTTTTCGCGGTAGTCGGCGTCAAAGAGATTGTCGATGCCCAGCCCAATTTCGGTGCCCGCCAAAGGACCGTAATCGGGCTTCCAGGTGGCGAAAAGATCGAGCGTCGCAAAATCGTCGGCCGGACCGTCGGCCGGTCCGGTGATGTATTCGCCAGCCTCCGCGAGGGTCAGCCGCGCGCCATATTCCATCATCCATTCCGGATAGCGCCCGCCGAGCGTTGCCACCAGCCGCGATTGCGGCACGGTCGAGAGGGGAGCGCCGGTGACGAGGTTTGTGCCAATGGTCATGGCATAAGCGAGATTGGCGAACATCCATTCGGCGTCATAGGCCGCTTCCACCTCGATCCCGTACAGTTCGGCTTCCGAGATATTGCCGTAATAGGGCAATCCCCGGAGGCTGGGATTGGAGGCGATCATGTCCTCGATGCGATTATAGAACACCGTGGTCTTGAGCGCCCCCGTGTCGCCGCTCGTGAGCAAATCATTGCCTGAAATGGCAAAGCCGCCTTCCACCGTGTTGGCGCGTTCCTTGCGCAGATCTAGGCTCGTCGTCTTGACCGGGCTCGAAGAGTATAGCTCATCGATCGTGGGCAGCCGCTGCGTGTGCGCAATGGAGCCGAACACACTCAGATTGTCATTGAGGGCATAAAGTGCGGCAAGCTTGGGGGAAACCGCTACATCGGAGCGCTCTGGCAGTCCGGCGGTTTCCGGGGTGATGTCGTGCCCATCGCCGCGTAGGCCGGCAATCAGGGTCAGCCGATCGTCCCAGATGAACTCATTCTGAATGAAGAGCCCCAGCTTGTCTTCAGTGCCTTCTGGATGGCTGGCGACGGGCAGATGACCTACCCCGGGGAAGTTGACGAGCCGGTCCTGGGTGCTCGCCTGAAAGCCGATGGTTGTGTAATTCTCGAAGTCATCTCCGATCCACTCCACCGTGTTATCCCCCGTCAGTTGCAGGGTGCGATACTGGTAGTCAGTGTCCGCAAAAGTGGTGGGTGCTGGGGCATTGGTCAGCGGCCCGTCGAGTACTGCTCGGTGATTGCGCTGCATGTTGAGCGTATCGGAATAGCTCAGCGCCAGGTTCACATCGAGCCAGGGATTGTCAGCAGCCGGGTTGGACCATTTAACCACGGCTGTCTGGTCAATGACGTCGCGATCGATAAAGCCGAAAGGATCGAACGGCATGACGCCGGTCTGAGCATAACGGCTCTGGTCGGTCCGGCTATCGAAGCGCTGGTAGGAGGCCGTGAGGGTCTGCTCGTCGTTATCACCGAACTGTGCCTTGCCCTTGATGAGCCCTGACAGGCTGTCAAAGGCCGAGCCAGCCAAGGGAGCGCCGTCTGCCCGGTCCATTTCTTCAGAGCGACGCCAGTTGCCTGCCGCCAGTACTTCGAAGGTCTCGTTGATCTGTTGGGCCAGCACCGCGGAGGTAAGGGTGCCCGCCCCGTTGCTGGAGAAGCTCTCCTTGAGCCGCAGGGCGCCGGTATTGCCTTCCCGGATGAAGTCCGAGGCATCTTTGGTGGTAAAGTTGATGACCCCGCCAATGGCACCAGCGCCATAAAGCGTCGACGAGGCTGGTCCGCGCAGCACCTCCACCTGCTTGAACAGCTCGGGATCACCAAAGAAGGATCCCATGCGATATTGCTCGAAGAATTTGGGCTGCCCGTCGATGTTGACGACAATGCGCGCGGCGTCCGAGGAATTCTCGGTTGTGCCGATGCCGCGGATGTTGAAGGCTTCGCCAAGCTGGCGCTGGGCGCCCACTATCGTGACACCCGGCACGGTATCGAACAGATCCCCGGTGGTAGTGGGTTGCAGCCGCTCGATATCGGCCTGGTTGACGACCGTGACGGCCTGAGGCGTATCGATCGCAACTTTGGGCGCCCCGCCCAGCCCTATAACCAGCCGCTCCAACAGCGTCACATTGGATGCATTCACATCGGGCTGCGCGGCAGCTCCCTGTAGCGTCATCGCCACCAGCCCAATGCCGCCCAGCAGTGCTGCGGCGCGGCTCCTAACCAGCCCCATTCCAAACTCCAGATTCATGTGTGTTGATGGCTGGCTGGCGGTCGCTGGCTGGCTTCGAAATCGACGAAACAAATATGACTCTGTCGATCACCTATTGCGCTGTTTAGATATTATGGCTAAGTGAGTCAAGTTTTCTTGAGGGGCCCAGGTCGTGCTGAATGCATGACCTAAGATCCTGATACTGCCGGTAAATTCATGTTCCCACCCCTAAAGCCCGCCGACCCAGACAGGACCCCGACCGTGCTCAACAGTGCTGAGCTCTTCGCCGGGACGAACGAAATCGTCATCGTCCACAAGGGTGTTTCCTATCGGCTCCGCATCACCCGCCAAGACAAGCTCATCCTGACCAAATAGGCCAAGAAATTGACCCAGCCAGTTCCAAAGTCACCCGAGGAAATCCGCCGCCTTCGCGCCCTGCATTCCCAGATGCGGGAGCGGGATTTCGCCCGCATTCATTCCATCTCGGAAGCAGAGCTCGTGGCGGCCCAAATTGGCCGCTCCACTCTGCGCCTGCAGCCCAATGTCCAGATCCTGCTCAACGGCTTAGTCGCCTGCGGCGAGATCATGGCGCTGACCCGCAACGAGTCGGCCGTGCACGAAAAGATCGGGCCGGTGGAAAAGATCGTCGTGGGCCCGATGGCCTCGATGACCCTGGGCGAGCAGATCGACCTGCGCCTGTTCCCCAAGCGCTGGAAATTCGGCTTTGCGGTGGAGAAAAAGGCCGAGGATGGCGCGGTACGCCGCTCGTTGCAGTTCTTCGATGGCGACGGCACCGCCGTTTTCAAGGTGCATGCGCGGCCCGCCACCAATCCCGAGGCCTGGGCGCTGCTCGTCGACAATCTTCGCCACCCCGAGCAGGCCGACCACATCACGCTCGAGCCAACCGCGGCAGAAGCGGCCGGCGGAGAGCCGGCGGGGATCGAAGAGTTGCGCCAGCACTGGTCGGCCATGACCGACACCCACCAGTTCTTCCCCATGCTGCGAAAGCTCAACCTGCCGCGGCTCGAAGCGCTGGAAATGGTGGGCGAAGACTATGCCTGGCAACTTGACCACAGCGCCGTCGAGGCCCTGTTCGCCGCGGTTGCTGGCACAGATCTCCCTGTGATGGCCTTTGTTGGCAACAAGGGCTGCATCCAGATTCATTCGGGACCGATCACCAATGTCCGGCTCATGGGCCCATGGCTCAATGTCATGGACGAGACCTTCCATCTCCATCTGCGACTGGACCAGATCGCTGCCGCTTGGGCGGTTCGCAAGCCCACCACTGACGGGCATGTCAGCTCCGTCGAGGTCTACAATGCCGGGGGCGAACTCATCATCCAGTTCTTTGGCAAGCGCCAGGAAGGCACAGACGAACGGGCGGCCTGGCGGACGGTCGTTGAGCAGCTCCCTGCTTTCACCCGCACCCATGCGGCTTGAGGTCACCATGCGCAGCTTGTTTGTTTCCCTGCTTGCCGGTGCCGCCCTGACGGTGGCGCCGCTTGCCACGGCCCAGGAGCTACACGCCTTTTCCGACGCTTCCCGGCTCGTGTCGATTGGGGGCTCACTGACCGAAGTCATCTATGCCTTGGGTGAAGGCGAGCGCCTTGTTGGCCGCGACCAGACTGCCACTTATCCCGAGGCCGCCGCCCTGCCCGATATCGGCTATCCCAGGCAGCTCGCGCCAGAGGGCGTGCTCTCGGTCAGCCCGACCGCCCTGCTGGTGCTCGAGGGCAGCGGGCCTCCGGAAACGCTGGACGTGCTCTCGCATGCAGGCGTGGAGTATCAGGCCGTTCCCGAGAGCTATTCGGCTGAGGGTGTCATCGCCAAGATCGTGGCCGTCGGTCAGGCTCTCGGTATCGAGGAAGATGCGCAGGCTTACGCCGCCGAGATCCAGGCCCAGTTTGCGGCGCTCGCCAAAGCGACCGCAGCGATCGAAAAGCCGAAGCGCGTGTTGTTTGTCCTCTCGGTTGAGGGCGGCAAGATACAGGCGTCCGGCACTGGCACTGCCGCAGATGGCATGATTGCCTTGGCTGGCGCTCAAAACGCCATCACCAGCTATTCCGGCTACAAGGCACTCACCGAGGAGGCGATCATCTCGGCCGCCCCCGACGCCATACTGATGATGGACCGTGGCGGCGATCATGCTGCAACCGATGCCGAACTGCTGTCCCACCCGGCGATTGCGCTGACGCCGGTGGCTCAGACCAAGGCAATTTATCGCTTCGATGGTTCTTACCTGCTTGGCTTTGGCCCGCGAGCCGCCGCCGCCGCCACCGAGGTAGCCCGCTTGCTATACGGCGATCAGGTGGGCGGAGAATAAACATGATGAGCGGGGTCATGACGGTGGCGGACATTGTCCAACCGCGCGGGGAACCGGGAGATCGCAGTCATCTCGGTCGCGCCGCGATCGTGTTGCTTGCCGTGCTGCTGCTGCTGGCAATGATGCTCTCCATGACCACGGGTGCATCGGGCGCGTCGGCCTGGAGCATCCTCAAGGGCTGGTTCGGCATGGCGCCGGCAAGCGAACTCGAAACCCTGCGCGACCATGCGGTGATCATCAATATCCGGTTGCCGCGCATGATCCTGGGCGTGCTCATCGGCGCGGCACTGGCAGTGTCCGGCTTGTTGATGCAGGGCCTGTTCCGCAATCCGCTCGCCGATCCCGGTTTGGTCGGCGTTTCTGCTGGCGCGGGGCTTGGTGCGGTCGGGGTCATCGTGCTCGGAACTACCGCACTGGCGCCCCTTACGGCTTTCCTGGGCATCTATTCATTGCAACTAGCGTCGTTCTTCGGCGGCCTTGTGACGACCTTTATCCTTTATCGGGTGGCAACGCGCAGCGGACAAACCGCCATCGCCACCATGCTGCTGGCCGGTATCGCGCTTGGAGCGCTGGCTGGAGCTGTGACCGGGGTTCTGGTTTATGTGGCAACCGATGCGCAGCTGCGCGACCTGACCTTCTGGGGTCTGGGCTCGCTAGCCGGTGCTAACTGGATGAAGGTGCTGGCCTCTGGCCCGATCATCATTGCGGCACTGGGGGTCTCCACCATGCTTGCCAAGGGTCTGAACGCCATGACTCTGGGCGAGGCAACAGCCGCCCATTTGGGCATTCCGGTGCAGCGCTTCAAACTGGTGACCATTGTCACCGTTGCGGCGGCAACGGGCGCATCGGTGGCCGTGAGCGGTGGGATCGGCTTTGTCGGGATTGTGGTGCCGCACCTGCTGCGCATGGTGATCGGCCCGAACCATCGTTATCTGCTGCCCGCGACGGCGTTGCTGGGCGCCTCGTTCCTGCTCTTTGCCGATGCGGTGAGCCGCCTCGTCGTGGCCCCTGCCGAAATGCCGATCGGCATCATCACCGCAGCTCTTGGTGGCCCGTTCTTCCTGTGGATCCTGTTGCGCCGTCGTTCGGCCTTTGCGTGGTGACCATGATCGAGGTGCACGATCTTTCCGTTTCCGTTCGTGGCCGCGCGATCCTGCGCAAGGTGGAGTTGTCGGCGCCAGCCGGTCAGCTTACGGCGGTGATCGGGCCTAATGGCTCGGGCAAATCCACCCTGCTCAAGGCGCTTTGCAAGGATTACCGCTATGACGGCTGCGTGCGGATCAATGGCCGGGACCTGGCCGAGCTGTCCTTGACAGAAGCGGCGGCCCAACGCGCCGTCCTGCCCCAGTCGAGCACCCTCCCCTTTCCCTTCACCGTGCGGGAGGTGGTGGCGATCGGCATCACGGCCGGTCGCGCAGGCCCCAGCGGGGATGCCTTGCGCCGCCTGCCCGAGCAGGCGCTTGCCGCCGTGGACCTCCACGGCTTTGGCGGCAGGTTCTATGGCGAACTGTCAGGGGGCGAGCAGCAGCGCGTGCAATTGGCCCGCGTTCTCTGCCAGGTCTGGATGCCCGTGCTGGAGGGCGTTCCGCGCTACCTCTTGCTGGACGAACCGGTCTCAAGTCTCGATATCCGCCACCAGCTGATGATCATGGATGTCGCCCGGCGCTTTGCCGACAATGGGGGTGGGGTGATAGCCGTCCTGCACGACCTCAATCTTGCAGCCATGTACGGCGATCAGGTGCTCGCCCTACGCGATGGCGAGGTCGTTGCCGCCGGCCGACCCGACAGCGTCCTGAGCGATGCGGTTATCGAGCACGTATTCGACTGTCCCCTCCGCGTCGGGGTCGCGCCCAGCACCGGTGCACCCTTCGTGCTGCCCCAATCCATCCGGCGCACTGCGCCAGTTCACACCAAGGTTGCCTAATGTCCCGTACTCCTCTCGCTCTTTTCCTTAGCCTCGGGCTCTGCGCCTCCGCTGTCGCGCAAGACGCTGCTGTTCCGCAGTTCGCGCTTGAACTCAACGCGATCCAATCGTCTGACGCTGGGTGCCGCATCACCTTTCTCGCCACCAACCGGCTCGGCGGCCCGCTCGACCGCGCCGCCGTGGAAGTGGCACTGTTTGGTCCAACCGGCAGCATCGATCGCATCGTCACGCTGGACTTCAAGAACCTCGCCGAGGGCAAGACCAAGGTGCTGCAGTTCGAGCTGGCCGGTCTCGATTGCGAAGATGTGAGCCGGGTGCTCGTCAATGACATCGGCACCTGCGAAGGCGCGGGCGTCGCGCCCGAAAGCTGCCTTGCCGCGCTGGCGGCGACGGCTCGCCCTGACATCACCTTCGGAGTCTGACCCCTATGACAGCCGAGATGCATGACTTCTCCATGTTCGCCCTCTTCATGCAGGCGGACTGGGTGGTGAAATCGGTAATGCTTGGACTGCTGCTCGCTTCGGTCTGGTGTTGGGCCATCATCGCCAATCGCCTCACCGCCTTTGCGCGCGCCCGACGCGAAATGGCTGCCTTCGACCGTGCTTTTGCTCACAATATGTCGCTCTCGGACCTGCGCCGGGCCTGTGGCGAGCGCTCCGCCACCGGTCTTGCCGCCGTGTTCCTGGCCGCGATGGACGAGTGGGACAAGAGTCATGCAGCCCATGCCGCCAATTCGGCCGGACTGCAGAGCCGGCTCGAGATCGCGCTCGACTTGGCCGTGACCGAGCAAAGTGCCGAACTCGAAAAACGCCTCGGCTTTCTGGCGACCATTGGCAGCGCCGGCCCGTTTGTGGGATTGTTCGGCACCGTGTGGGGCATCATGAACGCGTTCACCGCGATCGCCTCAGCGGAAAACACGTCCCTCGCCGTGGTGGCGCCCGGCATCGCCGAAGCACTCCTGGCTACGGCGCTCGGGCTGCTTGCCGCAATTCCCGCTGTGATTGCCTATAACAAGCTCTCGGCCGATGCCGGCAAGCTGGTGGGGCGGCTCGAAGCCTTTGCCGATCGCATGGCAGCGATGCTGTCGCGTCAGCTCGACGCCTCGAGTGTCGGCTGATGGGTATCGCATTGGGCGGAGCCAAGGCACGCAGGGGCCGGCGCGGTCGAGGCGCGGCAGCCCCGATCGGCGACATCAACGTGACGCCGCTGGTCGACGTCATGCTGGTGCTCCTGATCGTGTTCATGGTCGCCGCGCCCCTGATGACGATGGGCGTACCAGTCGACCTGCCCAAAACAGCTGCCTCATCCATGCCGCTCGAGAAAAAACCCATCACCATCACGGTCACCGATGCCGGCGACCTCTCCATCGATGGTGATCCGGTCAGCATGCAGATGCTGGTTGCGACAGTGGACGCGCTGGCGGTGGAAGGCACCGACGAGCGCCTTTATGTGCGCGGTGATGCGAGCGCCGCCTACGGCAGCATCATGGAGGTGATGGGTGAACTATCCGCCGCCGGCTATGGCCAGATCGGCCTCATCACTGAGCGCAGGCAGAGCGACTGATGCGCTACGCCCTGCCCGGCTCGGCGCTGGTGCATGCCGGCATGCTGGGCCTGTTTGTTGTTGGCCTGTCTTGGCCTCCACCCGAGGACGCGCCCGCCCCCGCGTCAGTGAGCGTCAGCATTGTCTCGCTTTCAAGCGTGGCCGGCAACAACACTGAGCTGGTTGAGAGCAGTTCAACTAGTTCAGCGGTATCGGCCGGCTCGCCTGTTGGGGCATTGGTCCCAGTGACGTCCGAGGTCGTTGCGCCAATTGAGACCACAAGCGAGCCGCTCGCCTCCGAAGTTGTGGAGCCGCTGGAGCCCAGCCCGGCAGAGGCGACCGAGCCGCCCGCCGCCGATCCCACCATTGCCGCAATGGTGGAGCCGCTCGACGCCGCCGAATTGGTGGAACTGACCACGGAGCATGCGGAGGCGCTGGAGAGTACGCTTGCGCCGCTTGAGCCATTGCCCACGGCTGTGGTTGAGCCGGCAAACATTGCCGAGGCAAAGGTCGCCCCAGTGCCCCAGACCCTCAGTTTCGAGCGCCCAAGCAGACCGACGCCGCGCCCCGACCAGCGGCCCCGGCAGCAGCCCCCTCGCGCGGCCCCGGCCAGCCAGGCCGGCAATGGCGGTCAGAACCAGGCTGATGCAGCGGCCGCTGCAAGGGCCCCAGCCGCGGTATCCGGTCAGGGCCGCGGCGGCAAGGCGGAGGTTGCCCGCTATCCAGGCATGGTCATTGGCGAGTTGCGCCGGGCGTTGCGCCGGGTCGGATCGAGCCGCGGCGAGGTGGTGGTGCGCTTTACCGTCACTGCGGGCGGTCAACTGGCGGGCGTATCCGTCGCCCGCTCCTCTGGCAGTGCTGCGGTTGATGCTGCAGGGATCGCGACAGTGCAGCGCGCCGCTCCCTTCCCGCCAATCCCTCCAGCCGCCGCCAGAAACAGCTGGACCTTCGACGTCCCCTTGGCCTTCGGCGGCTAACGCTTTCGCAGCGAGCCAGACAGCATCAAGTCCCATCTTCAGCGACTACGGGGACATCAAACCAGCTTGTCGGCGAAGCGCCCCGTAACAGCCGTTCGCATCGCATTATCTAGTACCTGAAAGCCGCCTGTGGCGGTCATCTGCAGGTCGTTGCTTCAGCCTTCTTTCCTGAAGGTGTTGATCTTGATCTCGCCACCTAGGAGGGTTTCCGAGAACGACGAGATCACACCCTTATCCTTTAGCCATTGCGCCAGTTGGCGATTTGCCTCGTTGTTTTCCAGCTTCGGTGATTTCCCGAGTTTGGCGATGTCCTGGAATGGCGAGGGCAAGCCGTGCATAATTTCGCGGATATCGGGCACCGAGAGAGTGCGATGCATCTTGGTCAGGAGAGATATTCGGACCTTGAGTTCGCGCGTGTGCAGAATAAGCGCCTTGATGAAGTCAACGCCATAATCAAGGTTGGCACTGGCAGCTCTATCCAGCAACGGCCCTACGGTAGCGGCGACACCGGGATTTCCGGCGACATATGCCTCGTCAATGTCTGCGAGGACGCCGAGCTTTTGCACGTCTGTAATCGAAGTACGGAGCAATCTCGATCGAAACTCATTGTCGATCGAGTATGCAGCCTTGTCCGCGGAGAATGCATCGAAGTTCAACGCCACAAACAGGATCCGAAGTTCTGCATCGTCGAGGTGCTCGAAGTTCGCGGCCTTGAACATGACTTTCCGCTCTTCGATGAGGACCTTGGTTTTGTGGGCGTCTACACTCTGGAAGCTTTTGAACTGGTTCGGCAACTGCTTGACGTAAGACCTATAGGTATCGAGGTCGAGCGCATCGTTTCCCACGACAAATTGACGTAGGGGGAGGGCAGCGTCCCCTGTGGGGATCAGTTGCTGTGCCAGCGTTGCTTTCGCCTTTTCGGTACCCAGGTATGTCGTCAGGACGTCCGCGTCGAAGGATTCCGCGGCAATGAACTGAAGGATATTCTCCCAGCTCGGCTTCACGCGGTGGCCTTGGATGGCGATGCGCTGGAACTCGAGAGGCACATCATTCAAGTGCGGGAAGAGAGCATTTTGTCTCCCGAGGAACTCCGCACGCACATCGAAATCGACGTCAATATGCGACAGCACCTGAGAAATCGCGGGAAGCTCCTCCTCCATGTTGGTCGGTAGGCTCATAAGGACATCGTTCACATAGGTCGGGAAATCTTCATCGATACGTTTGAGCAGTGCCGCATCGTTAAGCGAGTTCAGCGTCGACAGGTGCTGCTTGTTCAGGGCCTCGATCTGCTGTCCGCCGAGGACATGCACGACGATATCTCTGATATTGCCGATCGAGATGCGATAGAGACCTTCCCTGGCGACGAACGACAAGGCCTCTGGGTAGTCGGCGAGCTTTATGACTTCGGCGATCTCGACCCCCAGGGTGCGGAACCTGACGAGTCCGAAGTCGATCCGCTCTGCCAAAACTCGGTCGGCATTCTCGGACAGGAATGCGTTCAGCGCTTCCTTGGCCTTGGGCGCCTGTAGAGCTTGGTCTGATGCATATGCCAGGATGTGGGCAACATGCGCTGGCCCCTCGGTTTCATCCACGGCTGCGGCGGCGAAGCCCGGCCACTTCGATGCAAGCGCCGCGACGAGTTTGTCTACTTGGGTCCCGGTCGCGTAGTAGCTGCGAAAGAACTCGCTGCAACTGCCGAAGTTGGTCTCGATAAACCCCACGGCAGCAGCAATGCGTATGGCATGCACTGCCGCATCCGCGAACATGTGGTCCAGTATGTAGCGGTTCAGCACATAAGCCTGACCAAAGTCGTCCGGTCGCATAGAGGCGATCACCTCGGCGACATTGTCCAACGGAAAATCCGGAGCGGGACTGTTGAAGGCACGAATTTTGATCAGGAAGCTGTTGTCCTTCGGGGATAGCCGACCGCTGTGGAACAGCGAGATGTACTGGTAGTAGGTGTCGTCGAGGTACCCCTCGAGGATGAGGTATTTCAGCAGATCGCGGTTCTCGCCTACTTCCGCGAAAACCTCCTCGATCAGATTGGCGCTCTCGCGCACCACCTCGTTGAACCTGCGGGTGCGGAGCGATGACAAGGTCGACTCCAGCTCGCGTATCCGCTTTTCGGCTTCTTTCCGCGCCTTGGCAGACTTGGCGCCGAGGTCGATCTTGCGTTGTTCAAAGGTTCGTGTCGGATCAACTGACGCCTGGACGCCTGACACGTCAGCAACGGCTTGCCGGTGATACGGCGCCGGACCAAGAACGGTAATCTTCTTCCGTGCAAAGAGCTTTTCCAGCACGTCGGGCTCCACCAACTGCTGGAGTTGAAGGTTGCCCTCAGGTGTCGCGATTAAAACGTGGTTTGCGGGAATGACTTGAATGACGGCCATGGCGTACACCTGGCGCAGCTCAGCTTCATCCCTCAGTGCCTGATCATCGCCGACCTGCAGTCGGGCCTCGATAGTGGATATCTCGCTGCGGACTTTTTCTTCGACCTTGGCAACGTATTGGTCGTACCGCCCCAAGACCTGAGACAGTACCCCTTCTTGCCGGTGAAGCGCCGCGAAGTCTTTTGGTATGACGTTCTTGTAGATGAGGATGGCCAAGAGCTTGTTTGCGTCGAGTAGCCCGTCTTCATCGGCGTTAAGGTTGGTCGAGTACACGACGTACTCGTTGAAAATATTCCGGATTAGGCGCAGGTCGCTCAGGTAGCGTGAAACCTCGCGGACAAATTGCTTGTCGAGTCTGACGTCGAGAGCGATGCGCTGGCTGTATTCAATGACCTTGTCGAGAGAATTCGAGTGGTTGATGACCGGCACCACCGGCACGATGAACTCGAAGAACTTGGTGCGATCCGTGTTGGCGAATATGTCGTCGCGCAACGCGTAGAGGAACCTGACGCGGCGCTTAATGCCCTCGTTGGCATTGATGAGGCCGTTGATCTCGCGCAGCGTGACAAAGATGTCGGGGTTCTCGAACCGGTCCAGGTCCTCGATCACGACAAGATCGTAGTCCGTCGATTGGAAGAAGTACAAGATTTCGTCCAAGTGTCGGTTCAGTATAGAATCCTGATCTGCCGCGGCCGGGGCGATTTGGACGTCTTTCAGTGAGATGCTCTTGAGCGAGAGGCCTAGGCTGTTCGTGTAGGCGCTATGGACTACCTTCCAACCCAGCATCACTACGGCGATCACACTGAAGTAGTTGAACCAGTTGAACGGATCGAAGAATTTACCGGACACCAGATCAGTCTGCTTGTTGAACAGATAAAATGCGCAGACGATGCCGATCGTGATCAAGAGGGAGGTCGCGATCGGGTTATCTTCGGAACTTTGATTCGCTTGAAGCGGGAGAAGGGGAGCTTGTCCGCGTCAACGCCGTACAGGATCTGCTGGAGGATGCTTCGCTCGATCTCTTGCTTGCTCACCCGCCCCGGCTGCTCGCCATCCGGTAGGAAGGAAGCCAGAGACAACTGCAAGGTCGAACCCGAATACCGTGTCAGAAACGTCTTGATGACGCTGCTCTTGCCCGAGCCGTACGGGCCGGTAAGAGCGATGTTCAGGACCTCGTCATTGGTGGTCGCGTAGTCGAGGGCGTCGAAGTATATCCCAACGTTGTCGGCGTTGGCGGTCGGTGCGAGGTCCACGAATTTCGTGCTCGGGGTCGAAGACGTCGTATCATCAAGGAACTTCCTAACGAATGCCTTGACCTTACTAACGCTCCGATCGAACAAGACTTCGCCCCCACTACCGCCGAATCTATCTGCCTACATTTATGCAAGGCGGCGAAGGATACGTCGATCGTAAGTGCATATTTACCGGTATTCTCTGGCAAGCAAGTATGGGCCGAATGTCGTATACATCCCGACATTGTCGGACATTGAGTCCCGCCGGCGCGACTTCTCGCCCGCTGTAAAGGCAAGCAAGGTCGTGAGGCGGCCACGGAACGAGGTCCAAACGACGGCCCGCGGTTTATGTACAGCCTTTCGCTTGCAGGTATGGGGGGCGAGTTCTCTTCCTCCCCTATGCACTCGAGCGAGGCCCCCGCAGGTCCGCTTTCCGTAAGACAGATTCCACAAGCCGTCTGTCCGCTACCGGCCCCGGACTTGCCCCCGCGTCAAAGCGGCGGCAAGTCAGTCATTCGGCCGTGGCAAGTAGGCATTGTGAGCTGCCGGCAAGTTTTATTTAGGTGAACGAGCAGACGGAAGGCGCAGATTGGCGACAATGCAGCCTTTCTGAACACCTTGATGCTCAATCGGGCCATGTCAAGATGCTAGCTTCGCGTGCCAGCCAGACCTCTTCAATCGGAGTTTCGGTGATCTCGTTGGACAGGGCAGCTTTCCCCAGCTCCTCGATTAAGCGTTCCGCCACCGTGAATTCCTGTCCGGGATGCAAGTTGCAGGGATCGAGGAAGAAGTGGCCATGCTCGATTTCATGATCGCGCACGATGACCGGGAGGTCGCCGGCAGCGAGGCGACTAGCTAGGTCCCACGCGGAGATATGGGCTTCCTGCGGATTAACCTTGACCTTCATTCGGTCAAGAGGATTGTTGGTCGGATCAGGAACGATTGTGGCAGTAATCCCCGGTTTTCCCGTAAGAGCCTGGTTCCACACCTCGAGCGCGGCGCGTTCGCGGGCTCGAATACCTTCGTGATCGCGGGTCTTCCAAGCGGTCATTGCTGACATGACGCCTACAATGCTTTCCTTGCCCACCTTCATGCCACGGCCGATGCCGCGGTTCTGCAGATAAGTCGCACGGACTAGGTCCTTGCGGCCGGCGACAATGCCGGAGGTAGGGCCGCCCAGAAATTTGTGGCCTGACCAGATCACAACATCAGCGCCCATGGCCAGCACCGTAGTTAGGTCATATTCGGATGCCGCATCGACAATCACCGGAATACCCCTGTCGTGGCACACATCGATGAAGGTCTTCAGAGGCACTTGGGCGTAATCGACTACATGATGGGAAATCACGAAAACCGCCGCCGCAGTGTTCGCGGTGATAGAGGCATTCAGCTGGTATGCTGATGCGGAGGTGGCTTGCCCCACCGGCACGACCTTGGCACCCGACAAGCGGATCATCTGCTCAACGGGGGCACCAAAGCTGATCATGTGGCCGGACAGTATGACCACTTCGTTCTTGAGCTCGCCGGTGTCCGGTAGGCGCTCGATGGCCAGCAGGTCTGGACCGGTGATGGCAGCTGCCACGGCAAGCGTGATCCCTGAAGCGCAGGACGCCGTGACGAAACCAGCGTCGGCCCCGGTCATCTCGGCGATGACTTTGCTGGCCTGCTTGTGCAAGGCGTTCATCTCAAAGAACTGGCTTAAACTGCCAGACATCGCGTCGATAGCTTCGGGCACTACTATCGAGGCGCCAAGCGCGGTCATGGTGCCCGACACATTGATGACTTGGCGCAGCCCCAGATCCTGGCGAATATCATTAGGCACGACGAAACCTCCAATGTTTGGGAGAATAGCGGGTTAGTCGGGCCACTTCAGGATGCCGACAGAAGATTTGACCGGGGCCGCCATCGCGTCTAGCGGGCGGGGGGCGTCTAGAAGTTCGCCGAGGCGGGTGGCGACGAGTTCCGCCTCGCCAGGATGAAGATTGCAGGGATCAAGCCAGAAAATTCCCCGTTCGGCCTGATGGCCCCGAACCATGATCGGGGGCGAACCACTTGCCAGCGCCGACGCCAGCCCATAGGCGCTAAAACCGCTCGTGGGCAAGACACGGATTTCCAGCCGGTCTAGCGGATTGCTGGTAGGGTCGGGCGTTAGGCGAGCTTCGATACCGCGTCTGCCGGCAATGGCGGCCAGCCAGCCCTGGAGCGCGGCTTGCTCTGCCGCCCGGATACCGGCGTGGTCCCGCTCTTCCCAGGCCTCAAGCGCGGCCATGACACCGGCAATGGTTTCCTTGCCCACCTTCATGCCGCGTCCAACGCCGCGGTTCTGCAGGTAACCCGATCGCACCAGGCCCTTGCGTCCAGCAACAATGCCGGATGTCGGCCCGCCTAGAAACTTGTGGCCGCTATAAATGGCGAGGTCAGCCCCTTGGGCGATGAAGCCGCGGAAGTCATATTCCGAGGCGGCATCGACGATCACCGGCACGCCTTTAGCATGGCAGATCGACACAAATTCGGGCAGCGAAAGCATGCCATAAGAAATGGTGGAATGGGCGACTACGTAGATGGCTGCGGCGGTAGAGTCGGTGATGGCGTCCGCCACCTGATAAGGCTGGGTTGAACTCACCGTTCCAGCAAAAACCGGTGTGCCTCCGGCGAGGCGGATCGCCTGGTCGATGCTGTTGCCATAGCCTACATCATGGCCGAGCTGCAGGATGACTTCGTGCTTGAGCCCGGTTTTGTCGAGCGGCAGGCGCTCGATGGCCAGCAGGTTTTCTCCCGCTATGGCTGCGGCCACGGCCATAACGATGCCGCCAGCGGCCGAGGCCGTGATAAAGCCGGCTTCTGCGCCGGTTACACGGGCCACAGTGGCGCTGGCGAGCCGCTGCAGATCATCGATCTCCACAAACTCGGGTGCAATCTCGGCCATCGCGCGAATAGCCTGCGGGACCATGATGGAGGCGCCCAGGGCCGTCATGGTGCCTGAGACATTTATGATGGGCCGCAGGCCAAGCCGTTCGCGGATCGGAGTATTGCTGGGGGCGTTGATGATCGATGTCATGGTGGGCGACCTTCTCTACGCGCGCAGTTCGAAAATGGCTTCGATCTCGACCGTGATATTGTTGGGGAGCGAGGCTACTCCGATGGCCGAGCGGGCATGCTGGCCGATATCCCCAAAAACGGCGGTTAGAAGGTCCGAGCAACCGTTGATGACATCAGGGTGGCCGGTGAAGCTGTCGGTCGCGTTGACCAGCCCTAACAGCTTGACTACCTGGCTCACCTTGCTGAGGTCGCCGACGGCATCAGCCAGCACAGAAAGCAGGTTCAGGCCGGTCAGCCTAGCATGCTGGTAAGCCGCCGCCACGGTGACGTCCGCGCCGACCTTACCGGTGTGAAGAGTGCCGTCGCGCTCGCGCGGACCTTGACCGGAAATAAAAATCAGCGATCCGGTGTGAATGTAGTTCCGGAAATTGCCGATAGGGGTGGGCACAGGTACCAATTGCAAGCCAAGCGTTTCAAGGCGCGCCGAGGGGGGCATTGCGTTTCTCTTTCGATCTTTTAGTGGGCAGTGCTGCTGAAGCGCGACAGAAAGCTGCGCAAACGCTCATTGGTCGCGACCTCAGCCATTAGGGCGTTGGGGGCCCCCTCAGCGGAGACAAGTCCATCGGCCATGAAAACGATGCGGTGGCTGGCGTCCCGGGCAAAGGCGATCTCGTGGGTCACCATCAGCATAGTCATGCCGTCCATGGCGAGTTGGCGAACGACGTCGAGCACTTCGTTGACCAGTTCCGGATCGAGCGCGGAGGTGATTTCATCAAGCAGCAGGATCTTGGGATCCATAGCAACGGCGCGTGCAATGCCGACGCGTTGTTGCTGGCCGCCGGACAGCTCGGATGGCAATGCCTGCGCCTTGTGCGCTAGCCCGACGCGGGACAACCAGTGGCGCGCAATTTCCTGGGCCTCCCTGAGGGGTTTCTTGCGCACCCGCCTCAGGCCAAGCATGACGTTTTGTTCGGCGGTCAGGTGTGGGAACAAGTTGAAGCTTTGAAACACCATGCCGGTTTCCGCACGCATGCCAGCGAGGTCTATTTCTCCCCGACGTTTGAGGCCGGCGCCATCGACATATCCGACTTCGCGGCCGTCGATCTGGATTGAGCCGCCATCATAAGCTTCAAGAAAATTGACGCAGCGCAAGAGGGTGGTCTTGCCGCTGCCCGACGGGCCGATGATGCTGACAACCTCGCCGGCAGCGACGTTGAGATCGATGGATTTGAGCACTTGGTTGCTGGCGAAGGACTTGCTTAGCTTACCGATCTGCAAAAGGCTGGTCGCGCTCATGCGGTCACTCCCGAATATATGAATAGCGCCGTTCCAGCACCTTGCTCAGGGTGGACAGGCTGTAGTTGATCGCGAAATACATGAGGGCGCCCAAGATATAGAGCGGTAGCGGCTCATAAGTGCGTCCGATGACCTGGTTGATGGCCTGCATCAGGTCGACCACGCCGAGGAGTGAGACTAGGGCACTGCCCTTGACCGCATCCGTGACGCCATTGAGCCATGGGGGTAGAAAGCGGCGCATAGCCTGAGGGAAGATCACATAGCGCAGGCGCTGCGGAAAAATTAGTCCTATGGCCATGCCGGCTTCCATCTGGCCGCGGGGAATGGACCCTACGGCACCGCGGACATACTCGATGACATGTGCTGATTTGAACACCGTGAGGGCCAGTACGGCCGCCCAGAATGAGCTCAGATTGAGCCCCAAAGGAGGTAGACCGTAGTAGACAACGAAGATCAGTACCAGGATCGGGATGCCACGAATGCAGTCGCTGAGCAGCCGGATCAGCCAGCGCAGCGGCCATGGACCATAGATCAGCCCTATGCCGAGCAGCACGCCGACCACCAACGACAGGGCCACCACGATCCCTGAAACCAGCAAGGTTATGCCCAGGCCGCTCATTAGATAGGGCAGGGAATAAACGACTGCGTCCATATCAGCGCTCCACTCTGAAACGCCGCTCAAGCTGTCTTAGCCCGAACAGTATGAGATAGCCGGTGACGACATACAGCACAGTGGTGACCGCATAGACTTCGACGATTCTAAAGGTCTTGTTGTTGATCCATTGTGCTCCATAGGTGAGTTCGGGCACGGCGATCACCGAAGCGATGGATGTGTCCTTAAACAGTGAGATGAAGGTATTAGACAGCGCCGGCAGCGTGATGCGCGTCATGGTGGGCAGACGCACATACAGCAGGCGCTGCCAAGGCGTCAGGCCAATTGCCTTGCCGGCATCCAGCAGCCCCTTGGGCACGGCTTCCAGCCCGGAGCGGAACACTTCCACGAGGTAAGCACCGGAATAAAGCGACAGGGTGGCGACAAACGAGACTGGGGGGCTGTAAGAGATATTGACCGCGGTCGGGAGGCCATAAAAGACGAGATAAACGAGCAGCAACAACGGCACGTTGCGGACAAATTCCACATACGCGGAAATAACGGTGCGCGCGATACGACCGGCCGAGACATACCAGATAGCTAGCACCAGACCGATGACTGCACCGATCAGGATAGAAATGAAGGCGAGCCATAGGCTCAGCAGCAGGCCTTCAGCCAGTTTGTCGAAATTGGTCCAGATCTGGTTGAAGCTTAGTTGATATCCCATGCCGCCTGCCATTCACCTATGTGTCCGCAACTCCCGGAAATCGGCAGCCAGCGAGCAAGCCGCTGGCTGGTTGTTGCTGGCTAAATTGTCGGAAAACCGGGAGTGCGAACGGGGGCGTCGAGGCCAAAATACTCCTTGAAGGCGGCATCGTAGAGGGCCGTTTCATGACCGAACATCGCGATTGTGAAAGCAGTGTTGACGAAATTAAGCCAGTCAAGGTCGCCCTGCCGTAGGGCAGCCCCGTAGAGCATAGCGCGCCAAGACTTGCCGCTGTCCACGTACCGGTCGGGATTACGCGCTACTAGCCATTTCACAGTGGACAGATCAACGGCCGCTGCGTCGACTCGGCCCGCTTCGAGCGCTTGAATGACGTTGGCTTGGGTGTCAATTTGCATCACCTGGGCTTCAGGCAGAACCTCGTGCACGCCTTCTTCCGCATCAACATTCTGCAGGATCGAAACGCGGGTGTTGGCACCGCCGGCGAGCAATTCATCAAAGCTCTTCATCGTGCCACGGGGGCTGGTCAGCAGCGAAACACCCTCGACGTAGTAGGGGCGGGCAAAGGCAATGATCTGAGCGCGAGCGCCAGACATGGTCATAAACTGAATCGAGATATCGACCTTGCCGGTGACTACGTTAGGGACGCGTTGCGCCGCATCCTGCAGCACAAACTCAACCTTGGTTTCGTCGTCGAACAACGCCTTGGCGAGTATTTTACCCATGGTGATGTCCATGCCGACCAGTTCACCAGCTTCGTTCTCGAAGTGCCAGGGCGCATTGGTGCTGCCGGTGCCGACAATAAGGCGGCCACGCTCAATGATGGTGCGCAGCAGGCTGTCACTGGCGGACTGAGCGGCGGCTTGTTGGGCGCTGAGAGCCACTAGCCCCATGCCGCCCGCGAGTGCGGCGCCAGTCATTCCGATCTTCAGAAATTCCCTGCGTCTAGAAACGTCCGTCATCTTCGCCTCCATTGCGATACCAGCTCGTCGGAACTTGCCTACACGAGTTTGTCTTGTATATCGGACAGTATTCCGATATTTAGGACGCTAATTACAATATCTGCGGTTTGCAATAGGGATGCTGCAGCACGAGCAATGGGCGAACCGAGGATGATGGATGGCAAGCCGTTGGGAAGCCGCGAGCGCGGCGTCGACCGGGTGCTCAAATTGCTCGCTTTTCTGCATGAATGCGGGCGGCCGTTGCGCCTGGCCGAGCTGCCTAAAGCCCTCGGCGCTCCGCGTTCGACTATTTACGAGCTCGTCCGGGTGCTGACAGAATCTGGAATTCTCGAACTCTCCGGCGAGGATAACAAGGTTTATTTCGGCAAGCTTATGTATCTCTACGGCATCAATTACATGCGGGAAAACGAACTGATCCAGCGCGGCTCTGCCGAGGTTGACGCCTTATCTCGATTAACAGGTGAGACTAGTGAACTTTGCGTGCTGAACCGGAATCGACAGGCGATCGTTCATACACATCCCGGATCCCGGCCGATGCGCATCAGTTCTCAGGCCGGTGGGCAGATACCGCTCCCTTGGACTGCTTCCGGTCGTCTGTTGCTAGCCCATATGACGCCTGCTGAGATCGAAGCTCTGGTGCTGCCCGAAGATCTGGTCCTTCCTGACAAGCGCATCGTCAGCATGGAGGATTTCGTTGAGGACTGTATCCGTGCCCGCGGCAGCACAATCGTGGCAACGAGCGGGCTGATCAACAGCTTCACCCAATGCCTGGCGTCGCCAATTTTCGGCGTGAACGGGGAGGTGCAAGCTACGATCTGCCTGGTGCTGCCCATGGATATCTCCAATGAACATCGGGCTGAGGTGCAGCGGATGCTAATTTCCAGCAGTCGCAACTTATCCATTGATACTTAGGCTCATCTGCAAACAAGTAGCGGAGTAAGTTGAGGCCGTTGTGCTTTGCGCTGAAAGCCCTCAGGTTGTGCCTCTGGCAAACTTAACACATCACTGAGTGACTTTCGCGAACGTACTCGGATCCGGGATCACAATGGGGGTCAGCCCATCGTGCAGCCTCAACATCGAACGGCCGCTTTTGCTCCCTTGTACCTAGAAGCTGACGGTCTTCTATCGGCCCCTACCCTGCCCTTCCGGGTCGTTATGCGGAACAGCAGAAACGGGGTGGGAAGCAGAACGCCGTCTTTTGGGAGCCGGTATGGAAAAGCTGCCATTCAATAACGCATAGGGATGAAGCACGCGCGATCAATTACATCGAGCCGATGGTAGAAGCCCAGCGACGATGATTCGAACCGGCCCATCGATATAGGAGCGGTTCGCCGGTTTGCGGGTAAAACGCCGGCCGGTGCTCAGCCGCTTGGGTTAGCCGCTCGGCGCCAATAGCTGGGCTATGCCAGGGTCGCCTAGAGGCCTTAACGCTTCGCTTTATAAAAGCGAACCGTACACTGCCGCAGAGGCTTTTAGGGTTGGTCGTGAGCCACGGCCCCGATGATGGTCGCAAACGCTTCAGCCGCCTCCGCAGCGGAACAAGTCCCCCGCGTGACGGCACTCGTCAACGCGTCTCCTGCAGCCACCAGGGCCACGCTGGCCAATGCCAGCGCTTCTGCCTGCAAGCTGGAGTGAGGCTGTAAAACCGCCACGAACATCTCAACCACGTTGTCGACCAGCTCTTGGTAAACGGTCAACTTTTCCTCGCTTCCAGCCAGCGCTGCGCCCACCGAATGAAATTCGTCGCCTTGGTCGGTTCCGCAGGCCAGATAGGTTTCCGCTAGAGCCAAAATGGTTTCACTGGCTGGCCGACTTCCCTCAGCCATTGCCACACGAAACGCAGTTATGCGCTCCGTGTCGATCCATCGATAGAGCTCAATAAGCAATCCGGTCCTCGTCTCGAAATGCTCATACGTGACGGGCTTTGAAACGCCAGCGCGCACTGCCAAATGGGCCAGCGTCAGCCGATCTGCACCTTCTTCGCGGACGATCAAACGCGCCGTTTCAAGCAGTTGCTGCCGCCGTTCAGCCTTTGAGAGACGGCCCACGCTGCGGTTATCGACCGTGGCATTTAATTTTTCCACTTGCTAACCTACTTTTCGTAACCTACGCTGCGTAGGTATTGGTAACGCAGTGGTATCGTTATGTCAAAAGTTTCTGAAAGTCTGCCAGCGCCTGTTTTTCGGCACCTCATGAATCTTGAACCCGTCGTCCTGCAGAGCGTTTGCCAGGTCGTGTAACGGCAATAGCCTGATTGCTGCCGGACCGTGGCGCGAATAGCCTACGTCGTCACATCGTCCGGGCCGTATCCCACTCTGCGAATGTTGATACGACCAACTACTGAACGAACACGTCCATTGGCAGCTTTCAAGCGCCGCGCCTTCTGTAACGAACGTCCGGCAAGCCGTGTTCGGGGTTTTATCCATGTGTGGGGTGAGCGGCGTCCAATATGGCCCCCAAAGGATTGTATGAGCAGACTGCCCGTCCCGGAGTGAGGATGGGTGGCATGTACATGGCCCCCGGAGCGCTCCACTCGTTTGGCGCCGGAACAACCAAGTTTGAGGACCAATCATGGCAACCAAAATGATCGACCAGGTAGCTTTGGCACTTTTCGCCAGTGACGGCTTGAAGCTCGCATCTGGAGAAATTACTCTTCAGCAATCTTGGGACATGTCACCCCAACTGCATGTGACTTATCGGGAGCGGGCCATCGTTTTTCTGAAGGTGATGGGCGAACAGATGCTGGAGCTGGCTGAAGCCGAGATCTCAGCACTGGACAAGCAAAGGAGGGCCGCGACCTAGTCGAGGGCACATGGCGAGTTTTTCGAAAACTCGCCTTCTCCACACCGCAGACGGTCCACGAGTCTGAATAGGTTCAGTCGTTCAGGCTCCGGCCGGTCAGTTCCTGGTAGAGCCGCACGGTTGCGTCATCGGGACCTACCCCGAGTTCGTCGTGGAGCTGCTTGCTGCAGGCGTTGTAGAGCTGCTTGACGAGCGAGAATTGCCCTTTCGCAGCCGCGTCAGACATCAGGGACCGGTGGGCGCCTTCATGACAGGGGTCGAGCCGCAGCAACCTGGACGCGCAGTAGCGGCGTTCCTGCGGGGTGAGTCCGGTCTCGTCCTGCAGGGCCTGTGACAACGCCTTGTTGAAGTCCGCGAACAACGCGGCGCGCTGGAGCGCCAGCCACTCCTCAAACCCGCTGCCGGCCGATCCGGGCGAAACCAGCAGTTCGGCATGATAGATCTCGCACATCCGCAAGCACCCTTTCGGGCTGGGACTGGCCGCGAGATCCAGAAACTCGGCAAGATCGATATAGATGTTCTGGCCGGGGTTGAGCCAGACCGTTTGGGTATCAGCCGAGAGCAACTCAAAGTCGTAGTCTTGCTGGAACTTGCGAATGCGCCCCATATTTTGGCGGATGTCCGCGTTGGCGCGCTCGGAGCCGTTGTCGGACCAGATCAGATCACGGATACGCCCCCTCGACACGGGATTACCCCGCCCCTCGAGCAACACATAAACCAATACCCGCAGCAGATTGAGCGGTGGGGTCGCCAACTTTCCGGACGATCGGACATGGTAGTCGCCGAAGACAAAAATCGATACCGGTGCGGTCGCGTCGTATAGCGCCGACATGCTTCCCCTTTCAAAGTCCCGCGTGCGGTCCGGGTAAAGTCTGTGGAACGAAGCCGTTGGCGCGGCAATTGACCGTCGCCACTACGCTTGTCCTCGCGACCAACAGCACTGCCGCCGACTTGACGTGCATTGGTCTCATTGCCTCGCTCGAACAAAGCAGATGCATTCACCGCTGTCACCATTCCATGCGGCAACGCAGCAATGCAGTCTTGATCGGCAGGCGAGCCACCACCGAGCCACACGCGCCCGAAAGATATGATTTCATCAGCAATGATCGCGGGTAAGTCGCTACTCGACGCAGGGGCGCCGGCAACTATATGCATGGCATGTCTTTGCCGGCTCGAGCAGGAATGCCAACAACGGCTCAGTGGGCTTCCTTCAGTCGCGAGATCGAAACCGACAGCGTCAGCCTGGCAACCTCCCTGCCGCTCTCCTCCCGGAGCGTCAGGGCCAATGTGGCCGGAGGCGTTATTCCGGGCAGGAAATCGCGCCCACTCTCGGCCAGAAACAGCAATGCCTCATTGACCGCCTCCTGGTCGTTCGGCAACTCGCTTCCTTCAGTATCCTCGAAAGGTGCACCGCCATTGGCGAGATCGAAGTGGTATCGCGGCATAGGAGCACCAGGGTTGGCAAAGACGGGCAATGCGCCAGTGCACAGGTAGTTTGGCCGGCCTGATTTATGTATGGCGAGCGCCGGGTAGAGCGCGTCCGCTTGCCGGGAACTAAGCTTTCCCGCTCGGCGGACCTTCGATGCGTAACCGATTGCATCTGTGCGGCGAGCTTGGTGGCAGTCTCGGTCTTGAGGCCGCGTCATCGGAGAATTTGTCGAGTTGATCGCGCAGTTCATTGTACTGCGTGGCCAAGTCGGCACGGACTGCATTGCCCTTGATCACGGCATTGCTGATCGAGGAGCCGGCGCCGCTCTCCATCGCCAAAGGCTGTGTCGAGATGTTCTCGATTCGCAGCTTGCCACTATCGTTGGTTGCGCGGACAGCGCCTTCGAGCGCACCGCCCGTTTCCGCCGCCTTGTTGATCGCTGCCGTGTTTCAGCGGTGGCTCTGCAGACATTGATCCTGACGGCAGGGCTCATCGGCCGGGGTTGAGTTTGTCGGTGACCGTGAACGCAAAATGAAAGGCTGGCAGATCTTCGCCCGGGTGATCAGCAGCAAAAGTGAGTTGGGGAACGCGATAGTTGTTGGGCTGAGTTTCGGTGCCTTTGTAGATGCCGGGATAGACGTCGATGTAGTGAGGTCCGGGCCCGCCTGACGCTGTCAGGTAGATGGTCAGATCGCCGTTGCTGTTGAATGCGCACACGTAGCCCAGGTACGCATTGTCGTAGGTCACATGATAGATGTTGGCCGTCTCGCTCCAGCCGCCGCCCTTGATGTGCACCTTGAATGTCGTTCCAGCGGGCCCGCTTGCAACATCGAGAGGGAGGGCCGTGGGCGTGATCCAGTGCCGGCCGGTCTGCCGATCTGCTCCTGTGGCTAGTACCAATTCGTGTGCACCACCAAGATCATCCGGGGTGTCGAACGCAAATGACGCCCTGCCCTTCTCATCCGCTATGGCAGTGCCGATGGGTTTGAACTCAGTGGTCCAGCCGTTTTGCACCACTCGATTTCCGACCAGGGTTCCCCACTCAAGTTGATAGCTTTTCCCGGGCTGCAGTGAAGTAGCCTGAACGCTCACCGGCTGGCCCACACCGGTAAAGGCCGGCGTGACTGTGAAATCGCCGGGCTCAGGTAAACCCCGCACCGCCGCGAGGGTTTGCTGATCCAGAGGAGGTGGCAGAACCGGTTTCCCACGCGTGAGCTCGAACTCAGCACGCGGGCGCACCCGGTCCGGATAAGGGTTTTGTTCGGGATTAAGATAGGGATAGGTGAACCCAGCATGCACCAGCCGAAGCACTTGTGTGCCAACAGCGCCGGTTGCAGGAATGGTGAAGTTGGCGGTTCCCGCAGTGGTTACGGAGGATAGCCAGCCTGTGAAGCTGTTTCCATAGACGAGGGTCCAGCTGTTTTCGAGGTAACGCCAACCCAGACCATGAACTTCGACATTGATGGGTGTCCCGAGGGGTCCACTTTCCGGAGAAAGCGTCATCGTGAGATCCACGCTGTAACCAGTCTGGTTGATCAGCCGGCGATCCTGCTGCAGCGTGATGTCATGAAGAAATCCGAAATCATCTGGAGTGATAAAGCTTTTCGAGAAGCGTCCGTCAGCATCGCTCGTGACAGCTGCTATAAGGTAGCCTTTGGGTGTAAACTCACGTCCCTTGTAGAGCCCCTCCTCGACCATCCACGATCCCTCTACTGTGTTCCAGACCAGGTCAAAGTTCTCGCCCGGGGGCAAACCTTCGCCATAGACCGTCACAACAGTTCCGGCAGGTCCGTGGGTAGGCACCGAAGACATCTCCCCGAGGAAACCGTGCGAGGCTTCTGCGATCGGTCGTTCCGCTCCAAGCTCAATCGCTGCCGGCGCAGGTGCTGCAATGGAACCGGTCGTCAGGATTATTGCGGCGGAGATCGCCGTGATCCAACCGCGGAACATCATTGCGCTGCAACAATGGTGAGCTGGGAAGGTGGTGCCTCGAACGGGGTAAATGTGACGACTTCGCCATCAAGGCTGGTCGCTACGACCTTGTAGGGATGACTGCCCGTGGGATAATCGGCAGGGATGGTCCAGGCGTAAGTCCAGTAGTAACCGGCAGCTTGCTTGGGAGGGTGCGGGCCGAACTTCGGCGCAAATTCGGAACCGTCTGGCATGACGACAACCAGCCTCTCAAGGCCACCATCCACTATCGGCTCCCCGGTTTCGGTGTCCGTGACGCGGACGCGAAAGATTACCTTGTCCTCTGGCTTGAACCGGCTCATCAGGACGCAAGGGCCACTGAGGACCGTATCTGCGTGGATAGCCAATGGAAGCGGGCCGGCGTGAACTGTGCCGGGGTAAACGGCTGCCATCACACCTGTTGCAGCAAGGACGGCGACTGGAAGTTTATCGGAAATTCTCACGGCAGCGTCCTTACCTGAGTGGTTTCAGCGGAGGCGTAGAGAAGGCGGTGCGGGTCGCAAATGGCCGACCAACCAAGCTGAGTTTGCACATCGTCGATGATCTGGCGTCGGTCGAATGACCGATGACCCATTCTTAGTTGCTATGGTGCAAGGGGCTTTGGTGCCCTGCAACCAGCTTGACCAAGTCGGCCTGTCGCTTGCTGCCCGTTTTCTCGAACAGATGTTCCAGATGCGTTTGCACCGTGCGGCGGGTGACACCCAGCCTTGTCGCGATATGCTCCAGCCCACCATGATCAACAATCTCGGCCAGCACGCGGCACTCTGCCGGGGTGAATTTATAGAGCTTGGTGGCTGCCGATATTGCCGATCCTACATCGATGCTTGTCTCCCGAACGAAGACAGCGGCTACCGCGGCGGTACTCATGCCAACCTGTCGACGGGCGCCAGACGTGAGAGGAAGCAGGTGCGTAGCGTATGGCTCACCGTTCGCGCCCGAAATAGATAAGGCAACCCGCTCAACGCTGCTTTCCAGCTTGGAATTCAGAACAGCGTTGAGCGCACGCCGCAGTTCAATCTGGGAAGGCTGATGAGTTGCTGCCAAGCTCTTTCCAATAAGGCCCAGCGGCTGCCCGGCAGCCAGAATCTCGCGACCACTCTGGTTGGAATGAACCAGCTCACCTGCCGCATTGAGGAAGAACACGCTGGTAGACAACGCATCCATGGCTTCCACGAAGGCGTCGGGCCGAAGATCGTGCTGATCAAGCAGTTTGCTGATCAACAAAGCGCGGCGAAAGTGTGGAAGGATGAGCCTCATCCGCCACGCACAGCTATCGTCCGCAAGCCCATCTTCGTGCCGGCGAATGCATGTCAGAGCCGCAACTCCAGAGGCGGATTTGTCTAACGTAGCACCAATCAGATCGATGAAGCCCTGCGGCGCCACCCACTCTCGGTAGTAAGTCGATGCGAGTACCTCCGGCCACAAGACGGAGTGGGAACCAATGAAGACACCACCGATCCTGGACCGAAAGACCCAACTGTTTAGTGGGTCCAGATGGAAATAGTGGTCCCTGTAGCTTTCCCAGCACCCAGGACCATACCCCCAGTGAACACTCAGACCAAAGGTTCCGAGCAGATCGGCGCTCAGCACCGCCCCAGCAGAGCATCGAAGAAACCGGCACGCCTGCCGCAGCGCTTCTATCCATGTTGCCCGCTCGATGGCGGCATCATAGACTGTATCAAGAAGTGCCGAGAGTTCTTCGGCATCGGAGTTGGACAGAGACATCGCATCGCCGGCGCCGTCCATTCCGACCGACAGCGGACGTCTCTCAGCCGAATCCGCAGCTACAAATTTGGCAGTCATGAGCTTTCCTTCAGGTCGGGCATTCTCCAACTATGAAAAGCGATAAACGCGCCTGAACTCGGATCGGCTGAACCAGTATTTGCCTGCTTGTCACCGGTGGCAAGTGATTACCTGGGTAGCAGCTCCGATACGGCTAGTGGGCTCGGAACCTGGCATTCACGTTCGCCGCCACCTTTTCATGCAGAGACCAGCAGGTACAATCGGGAACGCAAGCTGCTCAACCATGATGACAGTCCACGGACCGTCAGGTGAGTATTTACGTCCGCTCTTGGCGGTTGATCTTGCCCCCTTCTTACGTCCGAGATGGGGTCGAGGCTGTGTGAGAACCCGTGGCAGCTGATTGTTCAGGTTGCCTTGCTGTGGGGAGCGTTGACTCCGCTCACTCGGCTATCGCTTTGAGTATCGAGGCCACGCCAGCAACGGCGATAGCGCGCTTGATGTTGTAGGCCAGGATTGCCAGGCTAGCTTCGGTGGCGACGTTCTTGAGCCCGCGCGTTCGGAAGTGGGTGGCACCCATCCAGCCCTTGATGGTGCCGAAGACGTGCTCGACAGTACAGCGGCGAACCGCCATCGCCTCGGGCATCGCTTCGAACCTGCGCTCCATCGCATCGAGCACCGCCTCATGCTCCCATCGCCGGATGCGCTTCTCCTTGCCGGCCGTGCACAGGGGACGCGAGGGGCATGCGCTACAGGCCTTCTGGTTGAAGTAGACGCTGATGAGCTTGCCGCCCTCCACTCGGGCGAAGCGCTTCTGCAACTGCTGGCCGGCGGGGCACCGATAGGTGTCGGTCTCGGGCTCATGCACGAACATGGCCTTGCCCCAAAGACCTCGCGCCTGAGCCGGTGAGGTATTGGGCTTGGGCACCATCGGGATGATGCCAGCTTGGGCGCAGGAGCGGATTTGCTCGCCCTCATAGTATCCTCGATCGGCCAGGGCGATCATCCCGGCAGCGCCCGTCTCGGCCTGTGCAGCCTTGGCCATCTCCAGCAGATGCGAGCGGTCATGGCCGCGGTTGGTCACCGCATTGGCGACGACGATATGGTGCTTGGCATCGACGCCGCCTGGACGTTGTAGCCGACGACGCCGCGATGGTCGCTGCCGGTCGCCATGGCGCGGGCATCCGGATCAGAAAGCGATATTTGCTCCTCGGGAGCGGCTTGCAGTTGTCGGCCGATCTCCTCGAGTTCCCCAAGTCGCCCGCGCAGCGACGCCAGCCGTTCGGTCAGGTGCTCGATGCGCGGCGTAGCCGGGCCGGTCTCCGCACTGTCGGCTTCCTCAAGCTCGGCGAGATAGCGCGCGATGCTCTCCTCGACATGGGCTTTGCGCCGCGCCAGCTTGCCCTTGGTGTAGTTCTTCTCGTGCGTGTTCACTGCCCGCAAGCGTGAACCATCTATGGCGACCATGCGGCCACCCACCAGACCAAGAGCACGGCAGGTGGCAACAAAGCGCTGGCATGAGATCTGGATCGCGCCGGCATTGTCGCGGCGGAAATCGGCAATGGTCTTGAAGTCCGGCGCCAGCTTGCCGGTTAGCCACATCAGCTCGATATTGCGGCTAGCCTCGCGCTCGAGTTTCCGGCTCGAGGTCAACTGATGCAGATAGCCATAGACATAGAGCTTGAGCATTGTGCCGGGGGCGTAGCCGGGTCTGCCAGTCGCTGCCGGCTGCACGCGGGCAAAGCCGAGTTCGGCAAGATCGAGTTCATCGACAAAGGCATCGATGCTACGGACCGGGTTGTCAGGGTCAACATAGTCTTCAAGACAGGCTGGCAAAAAGCTCGCCTGGTCACGGTCAACAGCTTCAACGAAACGTCCCATATGGCACCCCCGAAGCAGTGCCAGATCATAGCACAATCAGGGGTTTTCACACAGCCTCGGGTCGGCTGCAGCCCGACCGCCACGGGTGGATTCCTGTCCGGTAGCTTCTGCGGACCAGAATGACCAAAGCGAACATGGTAGGTGGTCGCGGAGAGTCTCACGCGCCCGCCTCAAGTGGATGAGTTCTGCCTCAGCCCGGCTATAATCACGCCAATCAGCCTCCTAGCGTTGTTCTTCCAGTCAGGGTGCGAGTTGATCGTCGCGACGCCAGTTACAGCCCGCACGAGGTCCAACGGGTCAACATCGCCCCTTATCTGTCCTTCGGCGACAGCGCGATCGAAGAGCATCGTGAGGGCCGCGCCGACATCGGCGCAGGAAGAGTTTGTGCTGTCCAATGATGTGGAGAGCAGCGCATTAGTGGCTTCCGCAACGATCTGTTTGGTCGCAATACACCCGATAAAGGCATTCATCCACGCTGAAAGCGCCTCTAGCGGCGCGCGTGTGGCAGCCAGATGGGTAGCGGCGTTGATAAGTTCGCGCGCGTCCTCCTGACACACTGCCGCCACTAGGGCGGCTCTTGTCGGGAAGTGCCGATAGAGCGTCCCGTTCCCCACCCCGGCCGCTTGGGCGATCTCGTTCAGACTGACGGCGGCACCCTTTTCGTTCAGCACACGCTTAGCAGCTTCAAGCAGGAGAGCTCGATTGCGCTGACCATCTGCGCGCGATTTCCGTCGAAGGGTTTCGATGATTTCGGCCATGGATCGGGATAGGTCCTTTGATGAGCGCTCCTTTTACAAAGCAGAGTTCAACTCCGGCTCCTCTTGGTAGCGATCCGGTGGGGGTAATGGGGTGGACGCCCCCCCGGCGGCATCGATGTGCCAAAGTGGAGGTGCGGGACGGTTGTCAACTCGGTACAGCAGTGGGGCGCCTGAAAAAGTCTGGCGAGCCATTTGGCTCGGCCGCATTTTGATGGCCCGACGATTGCGGTGCGGAAGTAGAATGCCCGCCCTTTGGCGCCGTCGGGTACAGTTATACGGGGGTCAACTGAAGGTCGGTGATGCCGACGGCGATATCGACGCCGACTTCTTCCTGGACGCTGACCGGCTGCAGCACGATGGAGCCGTCGGTGCCACCGAGCAGGACATTGACGCCCGCGCCGATGCCGAGGGACGCATCGGCTGACACACCGAGGTAGTTACCGCCCAGCGCCGAAGGATCCCAGTCGGACTCGTCGGCGAGAACAAGCCACTGGATCTGGGTCCCGCCCGTAACGCCAACGTCCAGTCCGAACTTACGGACCTCGCCAACGTATTGCTGGGGTTCACCGCCGTCGGACGGCTGGAATACGCAGTCCAGCGCTTGCTCCGTCATTACGATGATGCCGCCGCTCTCTCCGGCCGTGCAGGCCAGAGAGCCGACCTCCAGCTTGGCGGCGAAGGCGGCCCCTGACGTTCCAAAAATCATGGGGAGGGTAAGCGCTGCAAGAAGTCCCGACTTTACTACCCGTTGCTGGATCGCATGGCGGAAAGCGTCTGCCTGGATGCCGTCAGTGTACCGGGGTTGAATCTCAAAGTTTTGGCGCATCGTGATCTCCTTGGAAGCCCCGCACCTCGGAGCCTGAGATCATTCTAATGCCCTCACCCACTGCGGCGCTGACCAAAGTCAAGATCGTGACGATTTCACCGGTGCCGGGGTGGCGGGGGCAGTCCTCGAAGTTGACGGGATCGTGTCCCTCGGCGTGGTGTAACTGAGGCAGGGCCTCCACGCACGTCCGGCTCGGCCGGGTTGGTCAGCGTGCGGGGACTGCCGGCTCACCATTGCCCAGGCGTTGCTCAAGGCTGACATTTAGTAGGGTCATGTCAGTCCTTCGCACTAAATACCTTCACGGAGGGCCAATACAAGCCCGAGTGATGCGGGGCCGTATGCCCTGCGAAGCAGAATTTCGCCTTGAAATTGACCACACCTTCCAGGCCGCCCCCCGGGCATGGGAAGCGGGGCTCTCCGGTATTTCCCTGGCTTCAGTCCACCCTTGGGGGAGGTGCGGAGTGGCCTTGCTGGCTAAGACGCAAATGAGGGCGCCGCTCAGATAGTCCACACGCCGTACTTACTCTCGAGCGCCAGGCGGACCTAACCGGTGCGAGATCAGAGCGCCAACTGGTCGCGTAGTGCCGCTGAGAGGTTTGACGGCAGCTTCCAGGAGGAGCGGTGCTCTTCGCGCAGCCGGGCCATAATAGTGGAAAAGTTGATCGCCTAGGTGGGGCATTGGCCGTTATTGGACATTGATTCCACCAGTACTATCCTTCAATCGTAAGTTGAAGCACTTAAGAATGGGACGCGGCCGTGGCGCATCATAACTTGGGTCTGGAGCATGGTCGCGTCAGACTGGCGGCTTACGATCAAGGTTGGCGAGCCGCATTTGAGGAAGAGGCTTCGGATCTACGGCAGTCGCTTGCGAGTCGAGTATGCGGCCTGGAGCATGTGGGCAGCACCTCGATTCCAGGTCTTCTGGCCAAGCCAATTTTGGACCTGCTGCTGGGCTTGTCGAACTTGGATGACGGCCCCGGGCTAGCTTCCGAACTTGCCAAGCTGGACTATGAGTTCAGACCCGACGCCGGGCTTCCTGCAGAGCATGTTTACGCGAAAGGAACGCCGCGAACCCATGTTCTACACGTGGTAGAGATCGGAGGTGAAGCCTGGCAGCAAAAGCTTGCGTTCCGAGACGCCTTGCGTGACCAGCCCGAACTCGCCCGAGCCTATCAGGAGCTGAAAGTGTCCCTTTCGCTGCAATTCCCCGATGATCGAGCCGCCTACACCGCGGGCAAGACCGAGTTTGTGAAAGGTGTTGTCAGCTCCAGGTTAGGCAATGGCTCATTCCATAGTCGCCATGCATGAGCCGTCTGGGCGTGGAGTTCGCATCCAACGCCTCCGTGGAACAACGCTGCCAGCCACCGGATGCATGAGGCACTGGGCTTTGAGAAAACGGAGCGTGTCGTGTTCTTCCGGAAGCGCATCGGCGGGTAGTCCGGTTCACCTGTCCCGAAGGGCAGCGCACACAACATGCAGTAGGCCCCGGCCGATATCGGCCAGACAGGCGCCGTTCGGCCAAATTTGGGAGGCTGCTCATATCAGGCAGTCGGCTGGCCTTCACAGACGATCATCGGCTGGGCGGAGAATCCGCACGTCCGCCAAGTCTCCTGACCCCCGAGGGGCGGTAGACCCCCGGTCAGCTCAAGGTACATAATCAAGCAGATGCTTGTCCGGCCATGTGGAGGAGTGAACACGCGAATGACTGGGACTATGATTTCAGAATGAGCGTCGGCTTCCAGACAATGTTCCGCAGAGCCGTCGATGATGACGCGGAGACGATCCGGCAGATTGTCCGTGCGGCTTATGCGAAGTGGGTGCCACTGATCGGGCGCGAGCCCCGCCCGATGGTGGCGAACTATGGCAGTGCAGTGAAGGAGCACGACATTGATCTGCTTTATGCCGATGGCACCGTGGTCGGGTTGATCGAAACCAAGCAGCATCCCGATCACCTTTGGATCGAGAACATCGCCGTATCACCTGATGCGCAAGGCCGGGGTTTCGGGAAACGCCTGTTGGCATTGGCGGACGAGAAAGCCGCTCGATCCCGCTGTGGTGAAATCCGGTTGCTCACGAATGAAGCCTTTTTAGCCAACATTGCGCTGTATGAACGATGCGGCTTCTCGGTTGACCGGAAAGAACCGTCCCGTCTTGGCGGCGTCACGGTCTTCATGAGCAAGAGGTTGGCTGAGGGTTCGCCTGACCATTGATCAATGAGGATGGCCCTATTGCACCGCACGCGCCCTTGCCGGATCATGGCGATCAACTCCTTTCCAGGGCCGTTGACGCACCATGCCGCACATCCTCGATGTTGCCCGGAGCCTATCGAACGACCTCGAAGGTGATCTCCGGTTCATTTCCCGGAACGTAGCAAGAGCTCGATATCACGAATGGACGGAGCCCGTGTCGGGATCGACCGCCTGGAAGACGAAGGTGGGACGTTTCAAAGAGCGTTCCGCTCGTTTGGCGCCGGAACAAGCAAGTCGCGGGAACGAACATGGCAACGAAAATGATCGATCAGGTAGCTTTGGCCCTTTTTGCCAGTGACGGCATGAAGCTCGCATCTGCAAAAATCAGTCTGCAGCAATCTTGGGACATGTCACCCGAACTGCATGTGAGCTATCGCGAGCGGTGATGGGCGAACAGATGCTGGAGCTGGCTGAAGCCGAGATCTCGGCACTGGACGAGCAAAGGGGGACCTAGGCCTCGTCGAGGGCCCACGCCACGTGCTCGGGAACTCACCTACCATGCCGACGGTCCTCGAGCTTGAATAGGTTCAGTCGTTCAGGCTCCGGCCGGTCAGTTCCTGGTAGAGCCGCACGGTTGCGTCATCGGGACCTACCCCGAGTTCGTCGTGGAGCTGCTTGCTGCAGGCGTTGTAGAGCTGCTTGACGAGCGAGAATTGCCCTTTCGCAGCCGCGTCAGACATCAGGGACCGGTGGGCGCCTTCATGACAGGGGTCCAGCCGCAGCAACCTGGACTCACCCCGCAGCAGCGGCGCTCCTGCGGGGTGAGTCCAGTCTCGCCTGCAGGGCCTGTGACAACGCCTTGTTGAAGTCCACGAACAACGCGGCGCGCTGGTGCGCCAGCCACTCCTCAAACCCGCTGCCGGCCGATACGGGAGAAACCAGCAGTTCGGCACGATAGATCTCGCACATTCGCAAGCACCCTTTCGGGCTGGGACTGGCCGCGAGATCCAGAAACTCGGCAAGATCGATATAGATGTTCTGGCCGGG
>NZ_JBYUNO010000004.1:0-316638 GCF_058133495.1 Devosia sp. Z6_126
CACGGGCTTAAGCCGAGGACGGTCCTTTCCATAGAGTCTCCGGGATAGCATGGGGCAAGGCTTGCTTCACCTATACCCTTTCGCCGGACGACCGGCACCGAGGCGATCCTTGCCCCATGTCGCAGCCGCTGACCTCCGGTCGAGCGGAGTTTCGGCACGTTTCAGCCGCCCTGGCGCCGTTTACCATCTCGTTTCGTGAAGCTGAAAGCCGGCCTGAAACGCCGCATGTCCCCTGGACCCCAGAGAGCGGGGAAGTGTTGCATTTTGCATGAGGGTTAACGGCAATGGGACAGATGTTAGGTGCCCGTTAACGATTTGGGAGGTAAATCTTTACCAACCAAGCCACTATGGGGCCCCTAATGACCATCAACCTCACGATCCCAGATATTCAGGAACTTAAGCCCCGCATCACCGTATTCGGATGTGGTGGCGCCGGCGGCAACGCCGTTAACAACATGATCGAGTCTGGGCTCGATGGCGTCGACTTCGTCGTTGCCAACACCGACGCACAGGCTCTCGCCCTCAGCAAGGCACAGCGCATCATCCAGTTGGGTGTCGGCGTTACCGAAGGCTTGGGTGCTGGCTCGCACCCCGAAGTCGGTCGCGCCGCAGCCGAAGAAAGCTGGGACGAGATCAACGATCACCTCTCGGGCTCGCACATGGTGTTTATCACCGCGGGCATGGGCGGCGGTACCGGAACCGGTGCGGCACCGGTTGTGGCTCGCGCCGCTCGCGAGCAGGGCATCCTGACGGTTGGCGTGGTCACCAAGCCGTTCTCGTTTGAAGGCAATCGTCGCGCTCGTCTGGCTGAAGACGGCATTGATGAGCTGCACCGCCATGTTGATACGCTGATCGTCATCCCCAACCAGAACCTGTTCCGGGTTGCCAACGAAAAGACCACCTTCGCCGACGCCTTCGCGATGGCAGATCAGGTGCTGTTCTCGGGCGTCGCCTGCATCACCGATCTGATGGTCAAGGAAGGCCTCATCAACCTCGACTTCGCCGACGTTCGCGCCGTGATGCGCGGCATGGGCAAGGCGATGATGGGTACCGGCGAAGCATCGGGCGAAGACCGTGCGCGTCACGCTGCCGAAGCTGCCATTGCCAATCCGCTGCTAGACGATGTGTCCATGCAGGGTGCACGTGGCCTGCTGATCTCGATCACCGGCGGCCCTGACCTGACCCTTTACGAAGTGGACGAGGCTGCCAGCCGCATCCGCGAGGAAGTGGACTCGGATGCCAACATCATCCTGGGTGCAACCTATGATCCAGATCTGACCGGCACGATCCGCGTGTCCGTCGTGGCGACCGGCACTGATGCAACCATGGTGCAGGCGCTTGAGCCCGCAAAGCCCCATGCTTCGCGCACGCCGCTTTCGGTAAAGCGTCATGTTCCCGTCGAGCCGACCCGTATTGCCGCCGAGCGTAGCGCCCAGGGCGTTGTTCAGCAGCAGATCGAGCATCAGGTCGAAGCCGCGGTGGCCGAGGCTATCTCCCATGAAGCGCCAGCCCCCGCCTATAGCGGCCATGACGATGATGGTGTGATGGTGGAGCCCTATATCCCTTCGGCCCAGGCCATCGACGAGATGGACGAGCCCGCAATGCCCGAAGAATCGCCGGTGCCGAGCGTTTATGTGCCTTCCCACGCCGCTCGCCCCGAAGGTCAGCGCCGGATGCCCCGCACTGAGGAGCTTCCAATTGTTGCGCGCCGGTCACAGGAGCCGCAGGAAAGGCAGGACGCCGAACCCCGCAATGCCCGTGCCTTGTTCAAGCGGTTGGCCTCCAATGTGGGCCTGAGCCTGGGTCAAACCGCTGAAGGCGGACGCGACGAAGCGGTGTATTCCGGAGCCGATGATGCCGCTGCTCGCAGCGCGATTGAGGCAGGCGGCCCAAGGGCTTCGCGGGTTCCGGCTGCTGCTGAAGGTGCGCGCGGCGCTCTTGATCCGCATGGTCGCCAGCCCGCTCCTGCGCCCCAGAAAGAGCATCTTGAGATCCCCGCTTTCCTGCGCAAGCACGGTTAACGGTTCCTTGTAGCGAGCATCCAACATCACTCGGTGCGGCTTCCGCACCGAGTTTTTTTTGGCTAACAGTTTCCGCGTACCCCGCTGGGGTGGAGTGATCCCGAGTATGAATAAACTGTCCACGCGCCAGCGCACCCTGTCATCCACCCTGTCCTTTGCTGGATATGGTGTTCACGGGGCACAGCCCGTTACGCTTACCCTGGGCCCCGCGCCCGTCGATAGCGGGTTCCTGATTTGCCGCGAAATGAGCGACGGAAGGGTGACCAAGCCCGTTCCGGTGCATTTCTCACGCATTACCCGCACCACGCTTTGCACCACGCTCGATCTGGGCGACAGCGTCAGCGTCGCCACCATTGAGCATGTGACCTCCGCCTTGTCGGGCATGGGCGTCGACAATGCCCTGATCACTCTGGACGGCCCGGAATGCCCCATTCTTGATGGCAGTGCATTCCCGTTCGCCCAGGCGATTCTGGAAGCAGGGCTCGAAATCCAGCCGGCCCAGCGCAAATTCCTCAAGGTCATGCGCGCCGTTACCGTGCGCAACAACGACTCCTTTGCCGCGCTCGAGCCCTATAACGGCCGCGCCCTCGATCTCGAGATTGATTTCGACAGCAAGGTCATCGGCCGCCAGCGCATGATCTTCGACTGGACGCCGCGCCGGTACTACGACGACGTTTCGCGTGCCCGTACCTTCGGTTTCGTTCGCGACGCCAAGATCCTGCGCCAGGCCGGCTACGCCATGGGCTCGAGCCTCGACAATTCCATCACCGTCCATGAGGACAAGATCCTCAATCCCGGGGGCTTGCGCTACGAGGACGAATTTGTCCGCCACAAGCTGCTCGACGCCATCGGCGACCTGTCACTCGGTGGCTTGCCGATTTGGGGCCGGTTCCGCTCCTATAAGGGTGGCCATGCCTTGAACGCCCATGTTCTGGCTGGGCTATTTTCGAGCGAAGCCAACTATGAAATAGTGGGCGCCGAGGCATTGCCGCTCGAATTCCAGGCGTTTGACGATCAACCTGATGGGCTGGCTGTCAATCATTACCTGCGTTCGGTGCGTTAATTCTTCGTGGTCGGCGCGGCCACAGTTTTGATCCATTTTCTATCTACGCCGCAGCAGCGGTACGTGTAAGGACGGGACAGTTCGTGACAGTTGTTGCTTTTGGTGGTCGCGCTAGCCGGACAGTCCGGTTGCTTTCAGTTGGCGTCATGGTCGTGGCGCTTACGGGCTGCTCGGGCATGAACCTGTTCGGGCCCCCTAAGGCCAAGGAAGAGCCGATCATCCCGGCGGAGTCGCTGTATCAGCAGGCTCTCGATAATATGGACGCGCAGCGCTACAACACGGCTGTGACCCAGCTCGAGCGCCTCGAGCGCCAGCACCCCAATTCGCCCCTGGCGGAAAAGGGCAAGCTGATGCAGGTCTATGCGCATTACCGCATCGGCAAGTTCGCCGAAGCGATCCTCGCCGCCGACCGCTTCCTTGCGCTTTATCCGAACGGCAAGGACGTTCCTTACGTGCTCTATCTCAAGGGCAACTCCTATTACGGGCAGATCAAAGACATCACTCGCGACCAGCAATTGTCGCGCGATGCCATCGACACCTATAATCTGCTGATCGCCAACTATCCCAAGTCGCCTTACGCCGAGGACGCTAAGGAAAAGCTGCTGGTTGGTTATGACCAACTCGCTGGCAAGGAAATGTCGGTTGGCCGCTATTATCTCGGCAACGGCCAGTACACGGCCGCCATCAATCGCTTCCGGGTGGTTGTGGAAGAACACCAGACCTCGACCCATATCGAGGAAGCGCTGTACCGGCTGACCGAGGCCTATCTTCTGCTCGGTCTCGTCAATGAGGCGAAAACCGCTGCGGCCGTGCTTGGGCACAACTATCCGTCCAGCACCTGGTACCAGGAAGCCTTCAAGAAATTGGGTCAACAAGGTTTGGCTCCCGCTATGGGCAGCGGCAGCTGGATGAGTTCGCTGCGCAAGTAACGAACTAAAGTGTTGCTTGTTTGTTCCGGGGCGCGCTAGTTTGCTGGCGTGCCCCGATTATTTGCCGGCTATGCCGCGCAACGGTGCCGGTCTGGGGTGGAGCTTGGGATTTCCGGGAATGCTGAACGCGCTTTCGGTTCGCAACATTGTCCTTATCGATCAGCTTGATCTGGCGCTGGGCGCCGGCATGACAGTCCTCACCGGTGAGACCGGCGCGGGCAAGTCGATCCTGCTTGATGCGCTGACGCTGGCCCTCGGCGGGCGAGGGGACGCTTCGCTGGTGCGCCGCGGCAGCGAGAACGGCCAGGTTGTCGCCGTGCTGCAACTTGCGGCCGATCACCCGGCCCGTGCGGCGCTGCGCGACAATGCCATTCCCGACGATGAGGATGTGATCCTCCGGCGGGTGCAATATGCCGACGGCCGCACCCGCGCCTTTATCAATGATCAGCCGGTGTCGGCTGCGCTCCTGCAGCGCGTTGGCTCGCAGATCGTGGAAATCCATGGCCAGCACGATGACCGCGCTCTGGTGGATGTCGCAACCCACCGCGCGGCGCTCGACGCCTTTGGGGAATTGGACACCCAGGCGGCTCTGGTCCGGGACGCCTGGCAGGAACTCGCCGATGCGCAGGCATCGGTCAAGGAGCAGAAAGCCTTGGTTGCGGCGGCGTTAGCGGAGGAGGACTTCGCCCGTCACACTGTCGAAGAGCTCTCCAAGCTCGCACCGCAGGTCGGCGAGGAAGAAGAGTTGTCCGAGCGCCGGCAACATCTGCAGCAGCTTGAGCGTTCGGCCGCCGAGGTCGGGGAAATTGACGAGTTGATCAACGGACCCATGGCTCCGGCGCCAGCCCTAGCCGGGCTGATGCGCCGCTTGCTCCGCAAGATCGACGGTGGGGCAGACCTGTTCCAGCCCATTGTCGATGCGCTCGATAACTCGTTAGTTGCGCTTGATCGTACCGCCGATGCGCTGGAGGATCTGAAGCGTGAGATGGCGTTTGATCCGGCCGAGCTGGAGGGCGTGGAAGAGCGCTTGTTTGCCTTGCGCGCTGCAGCACGAAAGCACCAGACCAGCTGCGATGACCTGCCAGCCGTGCTGGCGCGGTTCTCCGCTGACCTGGAGACCCTGCAAAGTGGGGAAAGTCGACTGGCCTCCCTTGAAGCCGCGGCGGCGCAGGCTGAAGCGCTCTACCGCAGCCATGCCAAGGCTCTCAGTGCCAGCCGGGCCGAGGCTGCCGGGGCACTGGGCGCGGCCGTGGGCGCCGAGTTGCCGGATTTGAAGCTGGGTTCGGCACGCTTCATCGTCGATCACCAGATCGATGAAAGCCGGCTCATGGCGTCTGGCTACGACCAGATCGCCTTTCATGTGCAAACCAATCCGGGCACCATGCCCGGGCCGCTGCTCAAGGTTGCCTCAGGGGGCGAGCTCAGCCGCTTCCTTCTGGCGCTCAAAGTGGTGCTGGCCGATCGTGGTTCGGCGCCGGTGCTGATCTTTGACGAAATCGACACCGGCGTTGGCGGCGCGGTGGCAGACGCCATTGGGCGGCGCTTGGCGCGCCTGGCCAACAAGGTGCAGGTCCTGGCCGTGACCCACGCTCCCCAGGTTGCCGCCCGTGCTCAACGGCATCTTCTGATCGAGAAGCAGGCGGTAGAAGAGGGCGCCTTTGTCCGCACGCATGTCAAACCGCTGGATACTCCGGCGCGACGCGAGGAAGTAGCGCGCATGCTCGCCGGCGCCAAGGTTACCGAGGAAGCCAGGGCCGCTGCCAGCAAGCTTTTGAGCGAAGTGCACTGACGGATCTGGAAGCGCGGAGCATTGGCAGCAGCGGATTTCCCGCTGCTGCAGGGCTACAATCTAAGCCGCTTCGCCGCCGCTTTTGTTCAGCCGTACAATCAGCACATCGCGGGCCGGCACGGTAATTGTCCCCGCACCATCCGCAGCGTTGTATGATGACCAGTAAGGCTCACCCAGGGAGGCGATTTGCTGGTCCACCATGACTTCCGCCTTTTGCGCCTCGCGCGTAGGATTGATCACCCAAAGCACAGCTCCTTCCGGTCCTTCATGCAGGCGGGCATGCAGTTGGGGGTTTGAAAGGGTTGCGCGCGGTTTATTGCCGGTCCAGGCGAGCACATCAGCAAAGTAAGCCAGGTTTTCCGCGCTGCTGGTGCGGAAATATGCGACCCCGGGATGGGTGCCGACCAGCAATGTCCGGCCCTCACCAAAGCTGTTCTCCACCACCGCGGTGCGTCCGTCCGTGAAAGCGCCGCGCGCAGTGCCCGTCGTCGGAGCATAGGACTGCAGGAACCCGCCGCCGCCAACTGGCTTGCCATCGAAATCGAACCGAATGCGGTCGCCGATATCGGGCATGAACTCGACGTCGCTTTCGCGCGCACCGAACACCCGGTCGAGCCCGTTGTGGGGCTGCACCGTTCCAACCTTGCCGCGATCGCCGAAATAGCCAGGCGTCGCCTCCGATATCAGTGTACCGCCTGCCTCCACCCAGGCGCCCAGCTTCTGAGCGTGTTCGGCCGTCAGCATGATCGGGTAGGGCGCATAGATGGTGTCGTAATCGTTGATGTGATCGATATGGACCCAGTCGGCCTGGATGCCATTGTCGAAAAAGCCGCGATAGGCACCCCACATCGCCTCACGATAAGTCTCGGGCTTGTGGTTGTGGTTGAGCAGGTAGTCCCAAGCCTGCGCCTCCGGGATCACCAGCAGCGCGATATCGCCCTTGACCGGCTTGGCTGCAAAGAGCGACTTCTGCTCGGGTGCATTGGCCCATTTGCCGATCTCGCTCGCCATGTCCGAGCGCGGCGTTCGGGAACCGTCCATACCATAGGAGCCAAAGGCACCGAACAGCGGACCGTCCAACAGCGGGCGGTAGCGCAGGTTGAGCACGCCGGTTGCGCCGGCGGCAAAGGAGGTCATGGTGAGCGTGCGGATATCCTCGGGGTCCATTACCCGGCCGTCTTCCTTGTCGCGGCCGAGCACTTGCGGTTGCAGCCACAGTGGACCGCCGGGCCGTTCGGCATGCCACCACGGCTTGCCGCGGGCGGCCGCCCGGGTGAGGTCGGGCCCGAAGAAGTTCTGCCAGGGCGCAAAGCCGCGCCGGCTGGGCACCCAGGTCAGGCCATAAAGCTCGACCTTGGACGCGGCGAGCCAGTCATCGGACCCATTGGCCGCCATGTTGGGGATCGCGCCGCCGACGCCGTGGGCGGCGATCAGGCAGTCCGGATCGATCCCGCGGATGGTGTCGATCTTGAACTGCATCTGGTCGTAGTAGTTCTCGCGCTTGAAGGCGAGCCAGTCGAGATTCTCGGGGTAAGCTGCCACTTCGCGGGGCGGCTCGATGTCGTCCCACTCGGCATAGGAATAGCGATACCAGGCATTGGCAAGCCTATCGAGATCGCCATACTTGGCCTGCAGCCAGAGCCGGAAATCGGCCTTCATGAACTCGGAATAGTCGACGTCGGCGGCGTAGTTGACCTCGTTCCACACGTCATAGCCGAGCAGGCCGGGATGGCCCTTGTAACGGGTCGCGAGGGCAGACAGGAAGTTGCCCACCGCTTCCTTGACCTCAGGCGCATTCATGCTCAGCGAGCCCGCGCCACCGCCATTATTGGCAAAGCCGCCGGTTGCCGCGCTCACCCCCATAGTGGAGGTCAACGGCCGCCCGTCAGCCCGCAGCTGCCGGGCATGGGCAAATTTGCGGTAAGCCCAATCTGGTACGGTGTGCGTCAACTCGGCGATGATGGTCTTGATCCCGTTCTTGGCGGCAAGGTCCATCTGCCGGTCATAATCGTCCCAGTCATAAAAGCCGGGGCGCCGCTCGATGGCCGACCACATGAACCAGTGCCGGAACACATTCATGCCGTCCGCGGCAGCAACGGCATAATCGCGCTCCCAGTCCTCGCGCGGCGGGTTGGACTTGCGGAAATACACGGCTCCGAATGGCGTCTGCGGCAGCTTGTCGAGTGGCATGGCTTGGTTCCTGGGCATGGGGGTTCGTTCAGCGGCACCTCGGCGCCGCTGCTGGCAAGCTTGTGCTGGTGGGTGGGGCTAGCTGCTGCCGCCCGCCAGCGCCTCAAGGGTGCGGATCAGCGCGGAATGATCCTTGTCGCCGTCGCCCCGCGCGACGGCCGCGTTCATCAACTGCTGCGTTGCTGCGGCGTTAGGCAAAGCGATATCCAGCGCGCGCGCCGCATCCACCGCCAGCGCCAGATCCTTGCGGTGCAGCCGAATGCGGAATCCGGGATCGAAGGTCTGCTTGATCATGCGTTCGCCATGCAGCTCAAGCACGCGGGACGCGGCAAAGCCGCCCATCAGCGCCTCGCGCACCTTGGCGGGATCGGCGCCCGCTTTCTGGGCAAACAGCAAGGCCTCGGCGACTGCCTGGATGTTGAGCCCGACAATGATCTGGTTGGCGACCTTGGCGGTCTGCCCATCACCGACACCACCCACGAGGGTGATGTTCTTGCCCATGGTCTGGAACAGCGGCAGCGCGCGGTCGAACACTGGCTCCTTGCCGCCCACCATGATGGTGAGGGCGGCATTTTTGGCGCCCACTTCGCCGCCCGAAACTGGCGCATCCAGATAATCAGCGCCGAATGCCTCAATGCGGCTGGCGAAGTCCTTGGTGGCGATGGGCGAGATGGAGCTCATGTCGATCACGAGCTTGCCGGGGGCAAGGCCGGCGGCCACGCCCTCAGGTCCAAACAGCACCGCTTCGACATCGGGCGTGTCGGGTAGCATCAGGATGACGATGTCGGAGGCCTCAGCCACAGCCTGCGCGCTGGACAGCGCCTTGCCGCCTTGCTCGACCAAAGCCTGGGAGGCTTCCTTGACCCGGTGCAAGGCGACCTGGTGGCCGGCGGCGATCAGATGGCCCGCCATGGGGCGCCCCATGACGCCGAGGCCGATGAAACCGATGTTCATGTTGCGCTCCTTAGAGATAGGGTTTCATCCAGCCGAGCCCGGCGCTTGTGCCGGCCGTGGGCTTGTACTCGCAGCCCACCCAGCCATCGTAGCCAAGCCGATCGAGTTCATTGAGGACGAAGGGGTAGTTGATCTCGCCCGTGCCCGGCTCGTTGCGGCCGGGATTGTCGGCGATCTGCACATGGGCGATGCGCTCGCGCAGCCGGGCATAGGTGGGCACGAGATCCCCCTGCATCACCTGGGTGTGGTAGACGTCGAACTGGATGAAGAGGTTGTCGGACCCCACCGCATCAAGGATGCGCTCGGCATGGTGGGTGGTCGAAACATGAAAGCCCGGAATGTCGCGCAGATTGATCGGCTCGAGCAGCAGCTTGATGCAGGCATCGGCGAGGCGCGGCGCGGCATAGCGCAAGTTGTCGATCAGGACCGCATCGCGCTCTTCCAGGCTACTTCCGGCGGGGGCAATGCCGGCAAGGCAGTTCACCTTGGTGCAGCCGAGGGCCTGCGCATAAGCAACTGCCGTCGTCACCCCGCTCCGGAAGTCCTCGACCCGGTCGGGCAGGCAGCCAATGCCGCGCTCGCCAGCGTCCCAGTCGCCAGGGGGCAAGTTGAACAGCGCCTGCTCAAGACCATTGTCCTTCACGCGCGCCGCGACCTCATCGGCGCCAAAGGCATAGGGGGCAACATATTCGACGGCCCGGAACCCATCGGCCGCCGCCGCCGCAAAGCGGTCAAGGAACGGCTGGTCGGCATAGAGGAAGGAGAGATTGGCAGAGAATTTGGGCAAGGCGGTTTTCCTTCAGGCCACATAGCGGGTGCGGTGCAGCATCCGTTTGTTGCGGGGATCGGGGTTGGGAACAGCCGAAATCAGGCTCTGGGTGTAGGGGTGCTGCGGCTGGGTGCAGATCTGCTCGGCGGTGCCGACCTCCACCAGCTTGCCCAAGCGCATCACCGCGACCCGGTCGCAGAAATAGCGGACCACGGAGATGTCGTGGGAAATGAAGATGAAGCTCAGGCCCAGCTTTTGCTGGATGTCGAGCAGCAAATCGAGGATCTGCGCGCGGATCGACACGTCGAGCGCTGCCGTGGCCTCGTCGGCGATGATGATCTTGGGATCGAGCGCCAGGGCGCGGGCGATGCCGATGCGCTGGCGCTGGCCCCCGGAAAAGGCGTGCGGGTAGCGCTCCATGGCCATGGGGTCGAGCCCCACCAGCGTCAGCAATTCGGCGACGCGCGCTTCGATCGCCGCCCCGCCCATCTTGCCCGATACATAAAGCGGATCGCCGATGATCTCCTTGACGGTCATGCGCGGGTTCAGAGACGCGAATGGGTCCTGGAACACCAGCCGCACATCGCGATGAAACGCCTTGAGGCCCTGCTTGCTCAGAGCGGTGACATCCATGCGCGCGCTCGCACCATGATAGGTGACCGTGCCGGCGCTGGGCTCGACGGTGCGCAGGATCAGGCGGCCAAGCGTGGTCTTGCCCGAGCCGCTCTCGCCCACAATGCCGAGGTTCTCGCCGGGATAAAGATCGAGGCTTACATCATCGACGGCTTTGAGCGCATGGCTGTTGCCACCGAACCAGGCGCTCGAGGCACCATAAACCTTGGACAGGTTGCGCACGCTAAGGACCGGCTGGCGTGCCTGCGTGCTGGTCTCGGCACGGGCCGCAGTGCGCTGGTTCTGCTCGAGCTTCACCGTCGAGTTGAGGAGGCGCACCGTATAGGGATGGCGGGCATCATGGAAAATGTCCTCGGCGCTGCCCGCCTCGACAATACGGCCGTAGCGCATCACCGCAACGGCGTCGGCCACCTCGGCCACCACACCCATGTCGTGGGTGATCAGCAACATCGCCATGCCACGGCTCACCTGGAGACGCTTGATGAGATCGAGGATCTCCGCCTGGGTTGTGACATCGAGCGCGGTGGTGGGCTCGTCGGCGATCAGGATGTCCGGATCAGCCGCCAGCGCCATGGCGATCATGGCGCGCTGGCGCATGCCGCCGGAGAATTCGAAGGTATAGCGGTCGATCATCTTGTCGGGATTGGGGATCTCGACCTGCCGCAAGAGCTCGATGGTTTCGGCACGCGCCTGCTTCTTGTCCATGCGCCGATGCAGACGCAGGGCTTCGATGATCTGGCTGCCGATCGTGTGCACTGGCGAGAGCGAGCTCATCGGCTCCTGAAAGATAAGCCCAATGCGTCCGCCGCGGATTTGCAGCAGCTTGGGATCGCGGTCCGAGAGCGCTGCGATGTCGATCTCTTCGCCCTGGCTGCCCAGGAGGATGCGGCCGCCGGTAATGGCCCCGTTGCGATCAAGGATACGAAGCAGGGCACGGGCGGTCACCGATTTGCCCGAGCCGCTTTCACCGACAAGGCACAGGGTCTCGCCGCGCCGCAGCACAAAGCTGACATCCCGCACCGCATGCAGGATCTCGGTGCGGAGCCGGAAATCGAGGCTGAGATGCTCGACACTGAGGGCAATCGGCGCCTCATCGCCTGCTGGCTGCGTGCCGGTAGAGAGGGGATGGACAGTCATGGCTCAGCTTTCATAGGGGTCGGCCGCGTCGCGCAGACCATCGCCAAGGAAGTTGTAGGCCAGCACGGTCAGAACCACAGCGCCTGCCGGCCAGATCAGCAGCCAGGGCGCGCCCGCAATGGTGCGCACATTCTGCGCGTCCTGCAGCAGCACCCCCCAGGACACGACCGGTGCCTTGAGCCCAATGCCGAGAAAGCTCAGCGCCGTTTCAGCAACGATCATCGTGGGCAGGGCGAGGGTCACGACCGCGAGGATGTGGCTCGTCAGCGAGGGCATGATGTGCCGGAAGATCAGCCGGCGTTCGCTTGAGCCATCCAGACGAGCGGCGGTAACGAAATCCTCGCCGCGCAGGGCAAAGAAGCGGCCCCGCACTTCCCGCGCCAGTCCGGTCCAGCCGAACAGCGAGACGATAAGGGTGATGAGGAAATACACCGTCAGGGGTGACCAGCTCAGCGGAATGGCCGCGGCAAGGCCCAGCCAAAGCGGGATAGTCGGCATTGAGGAAATCACCTCGATGATGCGCTGGATCACCAGATCAACCACGCCGCCGTAGAACCCAGAGATCGCACCGAGCGTCACGCCGAGACAGAGGCTAATGGCGACGCCGATCAGGCCGATGGACATGGACACCCTTGTGCCGTGGATCAACCGGCTCAGCAGGTCGCGGCCGAGCTTATCGGTGCCCAGCAGATACATGGTATCGGTCGACTTGAGGGGCCCGAGCAGATGTACGTCGGAAGGGAACAGGCCCCAGAGCTTATAGGGCGCGCCCTTGACCAAGAGACCGATGGGCACGACGGCGTTCTCATCGATCACGTAGCTACGGCGCAGCGATGCCTGATCCACACTCATAGTGTAGCCAGTGACGTGCAGTTGGAAGTGTTGGCTACCATCCGGCTCGGTCACGAAAAGCCTTAGTTCCTGGGGCGGCGCATTGGTGAATTGCGGGCGGGCCGCGTCGGGCAGGGTGGGTGCCAGGAACTCGGCAAAGATGCCGATGAGATAGAGCATGAGGATGATCACGCCGGCGACGAGCGCGACCTTGTTGCGCGAGAACTTGGCCCACATCAGCCGCCATGGACCCGCGACCGCAGTTTCGATCGGCTTGCCGACCTGCAGGGAAGAGACGGCAGGGCCGGTTTCGGGCGTTCCCTCGATGAAAGTGTGCGCAAGCATCAGTTGAACCTGATCCGTGGGTCAAGAAGGGCGAGCAGAATGTCGGAGATCAGCATGCCAAAGAGCGTCAGCACGCCCATCAGCAGGATAAAGCTGCCGGCCAGATACATGTCCTGGCTGATCAGGGCCCGCAGCAGCAGCGGCCCGGCGGTCGGCAGGTTAAGCACGATGGCGGTGATAGTGACGCCCGAAACAAGCTCGGGCAGGACCCAGCCGATGGCCGAAACGAAGGGGTTTAGCGCAATGCGGACGGGATACTTCATCACCGCCTTGTATTCAGGCAGGCCCTTAGCCTTAGCCGTCACCACATAGGGCTTGTTCAACTCGTCGGTGAGATTGGCGCGAAGGATGCGGATCAGTGCTGCGGTGCCGCTGGTGCCGATGACGATGATCGGGATCCAGAGGTGTGCAAGCAGATCAACGAACTTGCCCCAGCTCCAGGGCGCCTCGACATATTCGGGCGAGAACAGTCCGCCCACACTCTGGCCCAAGACCTTGTAGCTGAAATACATCAGCGCCAGCGCCATGATGAAGTTGGGCACGGCGAGGCCGATAAAGCCGAGTAACGTGAACGCGTAATCGCCGAACGAGTGGCGGCGCATGGCCGAATAAATGCCGATCGGCAGGGACACAGCCCAGACAAAGAGCAGGGCGGCAATCGAGATGGCGAGCGTCGAGCCCATCCGCTCCCAGATCAGGTCGGCGACCGGGCGGTTCCATTCAAAGGAATAGCCGAAATCGCCCCGGAAGATGATGCCGCTGATCCACTTCCAATACTGCAGCCAGATCGGGTCATCAAAACCATAGGCGCGGCGCATGGCTTCGAGCTGCGCGGGATCGACGTTCTGGCCGCTCTCGGCCATGGTCGCCAGCATGGAGGTGAGATAATCCCCCGGCGGCAGCTGGATAATCATGAAGGCAATGAGCGACATGCCGAACAATGTCGGGATCATGTAGATCAGCCGCTTGATTACATAGTTCAACATGGCGCCGGCCCCTCTAGCTCCAGGTCAGGTGGACAACTTCGAGTGTCTCGATGCTGGGCACAACGACATTAAGCCGTCCGTCCACAGGGCTGGTTTCCGAGCGCTGGCCGGCGACCAGCAAATCGACTTTGCCCACAGTCTTGCCAGCTGGCACTGCGATGGAGACCGTGATCTCGCCGGTTGGATAGACTTCGCGGATCGGGCCCTTCATCATCATGGGGTTGGAGATGTTGTTGAGCACGACAGCCATGCCCGCTTCGTTCTCGCGCACTGCGAGGTCGAGCACCGCGCGGCCGCCGATCTCGACGTCAGGGCGTTTGCCCAAAGCCCAGTGCACCGCGTTGCCGATGAGGCGGGAGTGGTCGGCCGCGAGAACCTCCCACAGAATGGCGCCGACATTCCACGGGATGTAGACAGTGCGACCGCCGCTGGGATGCTCGCGGGTCACCACCGCTGCGCCCTTGGGCTCTTCACGCGGGTAGACCTCTTCCATGGGCAGGTCGGGAAAATCGGGGACGTAAAGGAAGGGCTGGCTGGTGTCGGGCGCGGCATCTACGGCTAGAAGCCTGGTGCCGCCAATAATGCGGTTCGCGCCCTCAAAGCCCTCGGAGATCGGGTGTTCGCCGTTAATGGCGACATAGGTGTTCTTGACCGGTCCGCGGGCCGCCCCGGTCATGGTCACACCCAGCAACTGGCCCAGACCAATGGCGTTGCGGAGCTTGTTGTCCGGCGTGCGGGTGGAGCTTTCGTGCGCCGCGACGATGCTGCCGCCACGGGCGACATAAGCCTCCAGCGCCGCGATCTGCTCGTCGGAAAGGCAGGTGGCATTGGCGAGGATCAGGACTTTGAACTTGTCCAATGCCTCCGGGGTCATCGCCTGGTCTGAAACCATCTCGAATGGAATGCGCGCTTCCACCAGAGCCAGATAAAAGCCGAGATCGTCGGCTTCGGCTGCCCTGCGGGTGTCGAGGCCGTGGTGGCGCAGGGTCGTGGCCGGGTCGAGGATTGCGATCTCGGCGGTTGGCGTCATTTGCGATAGCACCGGCTCGAGATCGGCATGCAGGTTGAAGCTATCAACCACCGGCTCGACCCAGCGGGTGTCGGGCACCACGCCATTGAACTTGGTGAACCAAGGCAGGAGCCCCTGCGTCGTGCCGTCGTCCATCCAGGCCTGGATCTCGGGGCCGGTGGTGACCGAATCTTTCCAGCGATATTCCTCTTCGGGACCGATGGAGGTGATCAGGATTGCAGGCCGGTCGCGGAAGGTCGCGCGCATGCGCTTGCCATTGCGCCCGCTCATCCACACAGGTTCGGTCCCCCGGCGGCCTTGATCGTCGACGCACAGGAAGGGGCAGTATTTCTCGATGATCTCGAGGTCGAACTCGGTCAGCGATACCGAGCCCATATTTGGGATGAAGCTGGTATGCGGCTTGATGGCCTTCATCACCTCGTCCCATTCCACGACTAGGCGGCTCAGCACGCCACGGCGCCACGCGGTCCAGGCCAGCCATGCGGGGTTCTCGAGCTTCTGATCGAGAGGTAGTTCGTGCCCGGTTGCTTCGCGGAAAATGCTCTTGCAGGCATCGCAGTAGCACACGCCATGGCCCTGCCAGCGATTGGCGAAGATGGCGTCGATATCATAGTTGGCCGTCAGCTCGCGCAGCACCTCGGGCATGAACTTGAAGTTGTAGTCTGAATAGGCGCAGGTCACCCACACTTCGGGGAAAGCCCAGTGGCGGCGCTTGTTGCCGTCCTTATCCACGGCAATCCATTCGGGATGAGCGTCCGCGGCATCCTGGTGGATGGCGTGCGGATCGACGCGCGCCATGACGTGCATCCCGAGCTTGCGGGCGCCGGCGACCAGCTCACCGAACGGATCGCTGCCGCCGATGAACTTGGACACGTAGTGCAGCGGCACCTTGGAGGGATAATAGGCGATATAGCCGCCCGCGCTTAGGCAGGTGGCGTTGGAGCGCGTGCGCTTGAACACGTCCACCCAGAAGGCCGGGTTGTATTTGATGGGGTCGTCTTCGGCCAGGGTGAGCTGCGTCCAGCGGGTCGCTGACTTGTACCAGTCATGAGTGCGGAGGTGATCGGTGGTCTGCGACTTGCTGTCGAGCATGGGATGTCCCTGGGCATGGGTTCGCTATCGCCGGCCCCGGGAAGGGCCGGCGGAGTGGAAAAGGGCGAATGGTTAGCGGCAGTTAGCTCTTGAAGAACTGCTCGGGGCGAGCGGGACCAGGGGTGGGCCAGCCGAAGGAGTTGGGCATCTCCTTCATCAGGTTCACCACGTTGTTCTTGACGATGCCGTAGCCATCAGGCGGCAAGCTCACGCCAAAGGTGAGGAACAGATCGGCCGCGTTTTGCAGAACTTGCGCCATCCGCTCGTTCTGGCCAGCCGGATCGGCCGTGGCGACTAGTTCGCGATAGAGTTCCTGCTGTGCCTTGACCTCAGGCGGCGGCTCAACCGCGGCTTCGTTGTCGGGCTGGGTGTAGTAGAGCGCCCATCCGGGGGCATAGAAGCAGTTGTTGTTGATGGGCACGTAGAAGCGCGCATCGAGCATGGCGGCGATGCCGGAATTGGCCCCGAACTGGTGCGCGGTGGCGTCGTATTCACGACCGCGGCGCACGCGTTCTTCCCAGAGCGAGCGATCCATGGTGCGCATCTGCGCATCAATGCCGACGGCCTGGAACATCGGGATGGCCAGCTCGAACATGTCGAGGAAGGTCGTGCGGGTCTGGTCGATCTCGAAGATGATTGTGACACGACGGCCTTGCTCGTCCAGGCGGTAACCCTCGCCATCCTTGTTCGGGATGATGGCGTCCAGCATCTCGTTGGCTTTCGCCGGATCGTACTCGGTGAATTGCTTGGCCAGCTGCTCGTTGTAGAGCGGGTCACCTTCGCGCATGGAGGGCTGGGCAGGGGATCCCTGGCCCACGAAGACGGCATCGATCATGGCTTGGCGGTCGATCGCCACTGAAAGCGCATGGCGGAATGCCTTGGTATTGAACAGCGCGTTCTTGACGGGGTCGTTGTGGTTGAGATTGAGCTGGAAGGCCATAACGTTAGCGGCCGTTTCCTTAAGCGTATAGAAGCTGTAGTCCCCGGTTTCCTGGCTGTCGAACAGCACCGGCTTGTTAGCTGGCGTGGCGATATACTGGTCCATGATGTCGACCTCGCCCTGCAGCGTCTTGAGCAGCAGTACTTCGGGGTCGGCAACCATCTGGTAAACGACGCGATCGAAATAGGGCAGCTGGGTGCCGGCGGTGTCGACCTTGTAGTAGTAGGGATTACGGGTCGCGATGGCCTGTTCGGTGCTGGAGCCGGGGGCGCGATCAAACACCCAGGCGTTGAGCGTCGGGCGGTTGCCGTTCTGGTAGAAGGTGTTGTCGTCCAGCATGCCGATCTCGCGCTGAAACAGCGCAATCCAGCTTTCAAGGCCCGCTTCCTTGGCGAGGGCATCGGCCTCGGGATTGTAGCGGATGTGGAATTTTTCAAGGTAGTGCTTAGGGGTGCGGGTCAGCTGGTCCTGGTTGGCCCAGGCGAGCTGCTGCACGAAAAAGCCGTTGGGGCCGGGGAAGATGACTTTGAAGGTCTGCTCGTCGACCACTTCGAGCGTGGCAGGTTCCCCATCGACCATCCACCACGCATTGCTGCCATGGGAAGTTTCGGGGTCCATGAAGTAGGCGTCGTACCAGAACTGCACGTCAGCGGTGGTAAAGGGATGGCCGTCGGACCACTTGTGACCTTTGCGCAGGGTGAAGGTGTATTCAGTGGCAGCGTCGTTGACCGACCAAGATTCGGCAACGTTTTCAACGAGTCCCGACCAATCCTGGTTGTAACGGACCAGCGGCTCATAGCCTTGGTAGCGCACCAGCATGGAGAGGGAGCCGCCCCCGACGAGGGCGTGGTTCCAGTCGCCGCCTTGCTGGCCGACGCGTTCGAGCGGGGTGATGACCAGCGGATTGGCGGGCAGGCGTTCGGCGACGGGGGGCAGTTCGCCGCTGTCGACGCGCCCCTTAAGGAAGGCTGATTCCCCGGTGGTCTGGGCCCAGGCCCAGACCGGCATGGCAGCAGCGCCGACAAGTGCGGAGCTGGCGACGATGAAAGCCCTGCGGCTGATGGATACCATGAATATCTCCTCCAAAAAACTAACCGCCTATGGCGTTGTCAGCTGCCGGGGAGCTTGCGACTGCAAAATCGTTAGGTAAAGCGTTATGTTGTTATTGATGTGGATTATTGGGCAGGGTAGGTGGATGCAAGGCTGCGGCAGTACCTCGAACTGAGCCTTACAAGGAGCTTCGATGGCACGCGTTACCTTGTCCACTATCGCCCAGCATATGGGGCTTTCCAAATTTGCGGTTTCGCGGGCGCTGTCCGGCAAGGACGGTGTCAGTGAGGCAACGCGCCAGCGGGTGCAGCAGGTGGCCGACGAGCTTGGCTATGAACGCGCGGGTGGCGACAGCGGCGTGCCGGCGCTGGGGATCGTGTTCCACGACACCGACCTCGTAAATTCGGAACTGCACCTGCTGGTGCAGAGTGGCTTTCACACCGAAGCGCAGAAATACGGCTATCAGGTGCGCATGGCTTCCACTCATTTGCTGGATGAAGTGGAGGAGTTTGCCTTGCAATGTCAGGGCGTTGCGCTGGTTGGCCCACATTCGCTGGAGAGCATGACGCGCATCAAGGAACTCGGCATTCCCCTGGCGCGCAATGGGTGGGTGGACCCTCTGGCACCATTTGATCTCGTGTCAGGCACCGATCATGAGGGCGGCGCCGCGGTGGCTAATTACCTGATTGAACTGGGTCACCGTAACATCGCCTATGTGCATGGTACGCCCGGCTATCGCGGTCGCACCGAGCGGTTCTATGGCATGCGCGAAGTGCTGGAAGCCCGCGAGGACGTGGAGTTTCGGGAGATCAAGTTCCACAGCGAGAAGCGCTTCACCGCGCATCTGAAGGAAGCGAAGGCAGACGGTTTCGAGCCCACGGCCTTCTTTTGCGCCCATGACGGGATGGCGCTGACGGTGGTGACCGAGCTGCTGACGCTGGGCTATCGGATCCCGGAAGATGTCTCGGTGGTGGGGTTTGGCGACTATTCTGCCGCTACCCAGATCACGCCGCACCTAACGACAGTTAGGGTGCATGGGCGCCAGATCGGGGCAGGGTTGGTGCGGGTGCTGGATGACCGGATCAAAGGGCGGATAGCGCCGGATGTGGCGGTTCGGATCTCGTTTGCAGCGCATCTGGTGGTGCGTGAATCGGCGGGGAAAGCCGGGGTTCGGGGGGCGGAAAGGCTGGCTGTGGAGTAGCTTGCTGGAGTATTCTTGACCGCCGCGCCGCAGGCGATCACCCAGTCAGAGTGCTCCGATGTCCGATTTCAGCCACAAAGATGAACGCGATCTGAACGAAGCGGAGGCGCAGCAGGAGCTGGCCCGGCTGGCGATGCTGATCCGCGAGGCCGATCTCGCCTATCATCAGCAAGATGCGCCGGTGATGACCGACGCGGAATACGATGCTTTGCGGCGGCGCAATGCGACGATCGAGGCGCGCTTTCCGCAACTGGTGCGCGCGGACAGCCCAACTGAAACCGTTGGTGCCGCGCCGGCTGAAGCCTTTGCCAAGATTCGGCATGGCGTGCCGATGCTCAGCCTGGGCAATGCGTTCGATGATGAGGAAGTAGCCGAGTTCGTGCAGCGGGGGCGCAAGTTCTTTGACAAGGACCTGGCGCGTGATCCGGCCATGCAGCTCGAGTTTACGGCTGAACCCAAGATCGACGGGCTTTCAGCATCATTGCGCTACGAGAAGGGCGTGTTTGTGCGTGGCGCCACGCGCGGCGATGGGACGGTGGGGGAGGACATCACCGAGAACCTCCGGACGATCGCCGATATCCCGGCAAAGCTTGAGGGGGAGGGTTGGCCTGACCTGATCGAGATCCGCGGCGAGGTTTATATGACCCATGCCGAGTTCAAGCGGCTCAAGGATCATTCGGCCAAGTATGGCGGGCAGGAGTTCGTCAATCCGCGCAACACCGCGGCCGGGTCGCTGCGCCAGAAGGACCCGAAGATCACGGCCAGCCGCAAGCTCAACTTCTTTGCCTATGCCTGGGGTGAGGCGAGTGCGCCACCGGCCGCCACGCAGTGGGACGCGATGCAGAAGTTCCGCGACTGGGGCTTTGTGGTCAATCCGCTGCTGATCCGCACGGCTTCGGTCAGTGAGCTGCTCGAGCAGTATCGCAAGATCGAGGCGCAGCGGGCGAGCCTTGGCTATGACATCGATGGGGTCGTCTACAAGCTCGACCGGCTCGACCTGCGCGAGCGCTGGGGCTTCGTGTCGCGCGCACCGCGCTGGGCGATTGCGCATAAATTCCCGGCCGAGCAGGCGACCACCGTGTTGCTGGGGATCGATATCCAGGTCGGGCGCACCGGAGCGCTGACGCCGGTGGCGCGGCTGCAGCCGGTGACGGTGGGTGGTGTGGTGGTCGAGAACGCCACCTTGCACAATGAAGATTATATTGCGGGCAAGGGCAGCAATGGCGAGCCGATCCGCAATGGCGTCGATCTGCGCATTGGCGACACGGTTGTGGTGCAGCGCGCCGGGGACGTGATCCCGCAGATCGTTGATGTGGTGATGGAGCAGCGCCCCGTCGATGCGCAGCCCTTTGTGTATCCCCATCAATGCCCCGCCTGCGGGTCCGACGCGGTGCGCGAGATCAACGAAAAAACCGGCAAGCTCGATTCGGTGCGCCGCTGCACCGGCGAGTTGATCTGCCCGGCCCAAGCGGTGGAAAGCCTCAAGCACTTTGTGGGCCGCAACGCGATGGATATCGATGGGCTGGGCGACAAGCAGGTAGCGCAGTTCTATGCCGAAGGGCGGATCGCGCGGGCGGCCGATATCTTCACCCTGCGGGCGCGCGACGAGCGCTCGGTCAAGAAATTGAAGGACGTGGAGGGGTTCGGCGCCGTATCCGTCCGCAAGCTGTTCGACGCCATCGATGCGCGGCGCGAGCCCGAGCTCGATCGCTTTATCTTTGCGCTGGGCATTCGCCATGTGGGGGAAACGACGGCGGCGCTGCTGGCCAAAACCTTCGGGACCATCGAGGCGTTGCGCGACTCGGCGGTGGATTCGGCCAGTCATGAAGGCGAGATCAGCCCGGTGTTTCCCCAGATCAACGGGATCGGAGAAACCGTGCGCTCGTCGGTGCTGGCGTTTTTCGGCAATGAGCGCAACATCCAGGCGCTCGATGATCTCCTCAAGGAGGTCAAGCCGAAGCCCTATGTGGTGACCATTGCAGCCGATAGCGTGGTGGCGGGCAAGACCGTGGTGTTCACCGGATCGCTCGAAAAGATGACGCGCTCGGAAGCCAAGGCCATGGCCGAGCGGCTGGGGGCGAAGGTCGCCGCCTCGGTTTCGGCGCAAACCGATATTCTGGTGGCAGGGCCGGGCGCCGGCTCCAAGCTCAAGAAGGCCGAGGAGCTGGGGGTGGAAGTGATCAGCGAAGAAGAATGGTTCGAGCGGGTCACGCCCTGAGCCGCTTCGCTACCTGGTTGATCGCGAGCATGGGTTTGAGACGGCAGGCGGGGCAGGGCTCCCGCCCGGATGGGATGGAGAGCAAGATGCGCGTGATGATGCTGGCCGCAACGGCGGTGCTAGGCCTGAGTGGGTGGGCGATGGCGCAGCCATTCCCAACCCCCGAGGCGCTGCTGGAGGCGTTCTACGCGCCTTATTTCTCGGGTGAGTTCGCCGAGGACGAGTCCCAGTTCCGCTCGGCGGCGCTGCAGGCGCTTTACGACGCCGATGCGCAAAATACGCCGGAAGGCGAGATGGGGGCCTTGTCGTTCGACCCCTTCATCAATGGGCAGGATTTCGAGATCACTGACCTTGCCATCGGTGAAGCGGCGGTGACCGGCGATGCGGCGGTGGTGGAAGTGAGCTTTGAGAACTTCGGCGAGCCGACCGAGCTGACCTATGAGCTAGTGCTGGAAGACGGCGGCTGGAAGATCGACGATGTAGCGTCCAACGATCCGGAGAACCCGTATCGGCTGAGCGAGATTTTTGCCGAGGCGCAGGGGGAGTGAGGAGGCTGGCTCCCTCGTCTTCTCGCTCTTGAGGGGGGCGTGCCTCGGCAGACTCCGAGCATGTGGGGCCGCCTGAACCCCCACCCTCGATCCCTCCCCTCAAGGGGGAGGGAAGGCTGACTGCGGGGCTGTGGACCTAGACGCACGATCTCGGGCGTGGGCCTCCCTCCCCCTTGAGGGGAGGGTTGGGGAGTGGGTCGATGGGAGGAACGCTGATCACCTTCGCCGCTCACTTCACCCGACACTTGCTTAGCGGTGAGACGGTCCTTGCGTGGGGCGGCCGCGGTGTTTCGTGCCGCGACCCCCACCCTCGATCCCTCCCCTCAAGGGGGAGGGAAGGTCGACTGCGGGGCTGGTGGGGGCGCCCAGATCGGTTGGGGTTGATCGTTCGTAGATCGGGGCTGGACGGCCCCCCACCCTTGATCCCTCCCCGCTAGGGGGAGGGTGTCGACTGATGAGCTGGTTTGGCCGAAGGCAGAGAATTACTCTGTGAGCGGCGCTGTGGCGGCTTCGAGCCAGGTTTTGACTTCGCCGGTGAGGTGGGGGCTGATCTCGGTGCGGACGCGGGCGTGGTAGGCGTTGAGCCAGGCGCGTTCGGGGGGCAGGAGGAGGCTCTGGTCGATCAGATGGCGGTCGATGGGGGCGAGGGTCAGGGTTTCGAATTCGAGATAGCCGGGAGCTACGTCGCTTTCCCGAACGGCGAGCAGGTTTTCGATGCGGATGCCGTATTCGCCTGATTTGTAGTAGCCGGGCTCATTGGACAGCACCATGCCCGGCTCGAGCGGCAGGGTGTAGCGCGAGGAGATGCCGATAGGGCCCTCGTGCACACTGAGGGCGGCGCCGACGCCGTGGCCGGTGCCGTGATTATAGGTGACCCCGGCCAACCACAGGAACTGGCGGGCGAGCACATCGATCTGGGCACCCGACGTGCCCTTGGGGAAGCGGGCCATCGAAATGGCGATCATGCCCTTGAGGACGCGGGTGAAGCGGTCGCGCTGTTCATCGGTGGCGGGGCCGCTGGCCATGGTGCGGGTAATGTCGGTGGTGCCCGAGAGATATTGCGCGCCCGAATCTACCAGCATGAGCTCGCCCGGCGCGAGGGTGCGGTTGGTTTTTTCGGTCACGCGGTAGTGCACGATGGCGCCATTGGGGCCGGCGCCTGAAATGGTGTCGAAGCTGGCGTCTAGGCAGGTGGGCTCCTCGCGCCGGAAGGCTTCAAGGGCGGTAACGATGGCGATCTCGGTCAGGGTGCCGCTGGGCGCAGTTTCGGCGAACCAGGCGAGGAATTTGGCGAGAGCGATGCCATCGAGCTTGTGGGCTTCGCGCATGCCGGCCAGTTCCGCCTCGTTCTTGCGCGACTTGGGCAGCAGCACCGGGTCACGTTTTTCCACGAGCGTGGCGCCAGCGGCTTTGAGGGCGGCTGCGACCGCTTCGGGCGCGGTGGCGGGATCCACCAGCACGCGCTTGCCGGCACCGCCAAGCGCTTCGAGCGCGGCGGGGAACTCGGCTACGGGATGGACGAGGTCGGCGAGCGGGCGGATGGCAGCCAGGCGCTCGGGCGTGAGCTTGGCGCCATCGACGTAAAGGGCGACATTGCGGTCCTTGTCGACCGTGGCATAGCCCAGCACGAAGGGCGCGTTGGGCACGTCGCTGCCGCGGATATTGAGCAGCCAGCAGATGGATTCGGGCAGGTTCAGAACGACGGCATCGGCGCCTTCGGCCTGAAGCGCCGTCGCGAGGTCCTCGAGCTTGCCGGCGCTGGATTTGCCGGTGAGATTGTCCGAGCGCAGGGTGATGGGGGCGTTGGGCGGAGCGGGACGGTCGGTCCAGATGGCGTCGACGAGGTTGGCAACCGGGCGCAGGGTGACGCGGCCCGCCAGGCGCTCGGTCAGCTCGCGGATCTCGGCGGGGGTATGGAGCCAGGGATCATAGGCCAGCACGCCATTGGCCGGCACGTAGTTGCCGATTTCGGTGCCGAGGGTGGTGCCCTGGCCGATTTCGATGACATCGACAAGGGTGGTGTCGGTCTGGGCGGGAGCCTGGAGGGTATAGCGGCTATCGATGAAAAGGGCGGCGCGCTCGGGGCCGATCACGGCGACGCCGGCAGAGCCGGTAAAGCCGGTGACATAGGCGAGGCGCGCTTCGCTTGGGGGCACCGATTCGCCGCGATGGGCATCGGCCCGCGGGATGAGGAAGCCATTGACACCGGCCTGCGACATTTGGGCCCGCAAGGCCTGGAGCCGGGGCGCGACATTGGCCGGGTCGGACTTTTCGGCAAAGCTCTGGAAGATGGCGGGCGGGAAGGTGGCGGGCATGGGAAGTCCTCGGAAGCAGGGGAGGTTTGACCCCATTGTAGCGGGGGAAGAGGCGGATGGAAAACCGGGGCGGGCCGGTAGATTAAAGTCTCGGTAACCTGGGTTGCAGGACTGGCATGGCTGGTCTGTGCCCGCTGGCCTTACCCCGGTGGGCGGTTCGGCCTAGATGGAACGCGACGATAAGATTTGTCGTCACCGTGCATGGAGTTTGCTGCAATGGCCGAGAACAAGATCGACTTCCGCAAAGCGCTGGGTTCCGTCGTGGATGCGCGCGGTCGCGAAACCAGCCGTCCGGGCAACTACCACATGCAGCACCAGCTGATCGGCGCCTTCACCAAGCGCCCCTGAGGCCGCTGTTTGGTTTTTTGCCGGACCTGATCACGAGCTGATCCGAGGATCCCCGAACCTGCGTTCGGGGATTTTGCTTTTTAGGGGGCTGCGCCTCAGCGCTTTTGCAGCATCAGGGTGGTCCATTCCTTGCGCTGCAGCTTTTGCGCCAGCACCATGCCCTGGCGGGCATAGGCGACGATGACGCCACGCGACTGGTGCTCCAAAATGCCCGAGAGGATAATGGAAGCGCCGGGCTCGGCGATGCGGCCCATGGCGGGAGCGAGCGCGGTGAGGGGGCCCGCGAGGATATTGGCGACGATCAGGTCATAGGGCGCGCCGGCCTGGATCGTGGGGTGGTTGAGGCCGGTCGCCTCGATGGGCACGATGAAGCGCGACACGCCATTGATGGCCGCGTTTTCGGCGGTGGTGGTGACGGCGATGGGGTCGATGTCGCTGGCGATCACCGGGGTCTTGAGGCGCTTGGCCAGCGCAATGGCGAGCACGCCCGTGCCGGTGCCGACATCGAGCATGCGCCGGGGGCGGCCGCGCTTGAGGACGCGATCAATGGCTTCGAGGCACCCGGTGGTGGTTTCGTGGTGGCCGGTGCCGAAGGCCTGAGCGGCGTCGATCTTCATGGCGGTATAGCCATTGGGGATCGGGCCTTCATGATGGCTGCCATAAACGTAAAAGCCGCCGGCGATCACGGGGGGCAAGCCTTCAAGGGATTTGGCCACCCAGTTCACTTCGGGATCGAGCGTCGTGACGCTCCATTGCACGGCGCCGCCGAGGGTTTGCTGCGCGAGGGCGGAGAAGGCTTCGAGATCGGGCGGGGAATCGCAGACGGCTTCGAAGAACCATTCGCCCGTCGCTTCGTTCTCATGGGCAGAGGCGGTGAGCGCGAGGTCGTCGCGCTCCATCACGGCATCGACCAGCTTATAGGCGTCATCCTTGGAGAGCGGGGTGGAGAGTTGATCGACAGACATGCAGGGCTTCCAAAAGAGAGCAGGGCGATGGTGCCCTTCTAGGGGGTTGGGGAGGAAAATACCATGTACGGGTTGATCGGAAAGCTTTTGGCGGCACCGGGCAAGCGGGTGGACTTGCTGGAAATCCTGATGGAGGGCAATGCGCGGATGCCGGGGTGCCTGAGCTATGTGGTCGCCATTGATCCGGCGAGCACGGACGGGATCTGGGTCACCGAGGTGTGGGACAACAAGGATAGCCACGCCGCTTCGCTGCAGCTGCCGCGCGTGCAACAGATGATTGCGCGGGCCCGGCCGATCATTGCCGGGTTTGGCGAGCGGTTCGAAACCGAGCCGCTCGGGGGCGTGGGGCTGCTGCCGCAGATCGTGCCGGCCGAAGACTAGGGCTAGAGCTTGACCGCGGTGCCCGAGACCGAGACCATCAGCATCGAGCCGCTGTCGCCCACAACTTCATAGTCGATATCGACGCCCACCACGGCATCGGCGCCGAGGCGGCGGGCTTCGTCGCGCAGTTCCTCGAAGGCCTGCTCGCGCGCCTGGCGGAGGGTGGATTCATAAGCGCCCGAGCGGCCCCCGACGAAGTCGCGGATGCCGGCAAAGAGGTCCTTGAACACATTGGCCCCGACGATCACTTCGCCGGTGACAATGCCGCGATATTCGCGGATCGGGCGGCCTTCGAGCGTGGGGGTGGTGGAAACGATCATGACGGTCAGCCCTTTTTGATGAAGCTATCGAGCACTTTCTTGCGGCCCGCTTTTTCGAACTCGATGGTCAGCTTGTTGCCCTCGATATCGGTGATGAGGCCGTAGCCGAATTTGAGGTGGAAGACGCGCTCGCCCTTTTCATAGGCCGAACCCGAGCCCAGATCGACGGAGCGGGCAACCAGGTCGCCCTCAATGGTGAGGGGGCCGTCGCCCTTGCGGGTGGCCTGTTGGGCACGGGCACGCTGCCAGCCGGGGGTCTGGTAGACGCTTTCGAACGGGTCCGCCTTGTTGAAGCGGCTGGCCGCGCCACCGCCATAGCCATAGCCGCCATAGGCCGAGCCGCGGTCGGTGACCTCGACGGCTTCGGGCGGCAGTTCATCGATGAAGCGCGAGGGGATGGCCGATTGCCAGAGGCCGTGGATGCGCCGGTTCTGCGCGGCCGAAATGCGCACGCGCTTGCGGCCGCGGGTGATGCCGACATAGCCCAGGCGCCGTTCTTCCTCGAGCCCGGCGCGACCGGATTCGTCCATGGAGCGCTGGCTGGGGAAAGTGCCATCCTCCCAGCCGGGCAGGAAGACGGTATCGAATTCGAGCCCTTTGGCGGAGTGGAGGGTCATGATGGTGACCGCATCGGTTGCCTCGACGCTGTCGCGCTCCATGACGAGCGAGATGTGTTCGAGAAAACCGCCCAGGGTTTCGAACTCTTCCATGGAGCGGCTGAGTTCCTTGAGGTTTTCCTTGCGCCCGTCGGATTCGGCCGACCGGTCGGCCGCGAGCATGTCCATATAGCCGCTTTCCTCGAGGATCTGCTCGACCAGCTGGTAGGGCGGCAGGCTTTGGGAGCGATAGGCCCAATCCTCGAACTGGGTGACAAGGCTGCGCAGCGTGGTGCGCTGCTTGGGCTTGAGTTCCTCGGTTTGCACCATCATGCGCGTTGCCTGGAGCAGCGGGATGCGCTGGTGGCGCGCTGCCGCGGTCAGCATGTTGACCGTGGAATCCCCAAGGCCACGCTTGGGCACGTTGATGATGCGCTCGAAGGCGAGGTCGTCGGCGGGTTGCGCGACGAGCCTGAGATAAGCCAGCGCATCGCGGATTTCCTTGCGCTCGTAAAAGCGCGGACCGCCCACGACGCGATAGTTGAGCCCGAGGGTGATGAAGCGCTCTTCGAACTCGCGCATCTGGAAGGAGGCGCGCACGAGGATCGCCATTGAATTGAGCGGCTCACCGGCGCGCTGGTACTGCTCGATCTCCTCGCCGACCGTGCGCGCTTCTTCCTCGCTGTCGTAGACCTGAGTGAAGGACACGAGCTCGCCGCCTTCGGCAATATCGGTGTGGAGCGTCTTGCCCAGGCGGCCTTCGTTGAAGGCGATCAGGGTCGACGCGGCCTTGAGGATATTGGCGGTGGAGCGATAATTGCGCTCAAGCTTGATCACCTTGGCGCCGGGGAAATCGCTTTCGAAGCGCAAGATGTTGTCCACCTCGGCGCCACGCCAGCCATAGATGGACTGGTCGTCGTCACCCACGACACAGATATTGGCTTCGGGCGCCGGCTTGCCTTGGGCCAGCAGGCGCAGCCAGAGATATTGGGCGGTGTTGCTGTCCTGGTATTCGTCCACCAGCATGTATTTGAACTTGCGGTGGTACTCGGCCAGCACTTCGGGATTTTCCCGGAACAGGCGAATGCATTCGAGCAGCAGATCGCCGAAATCGGCGGCGTTTAGCGTCTTCAGCCGGGACTGATAGTCGTAGTAGAGCTTGCCGCCCTTGCCATTGGCGTAAAAGCCGCTTTCGGCAGCTGGCACGTCCTTGGGCAGCCAGCCGCGGTTTTTCCACGCGTCGAGCATGCCGGCGAATTGCCGAGCAGGCCATCGCTTCTCATCGATGTTCTCTGCGGCCAGCAACTGCTTGATCAGCCGGATCTGATCATCGGTGTCGAGAATGGTGAACTGGGGCTTGAGCTCCACCAGTTCGGCATGGGCGCGCAGGATGCGGGCGGAAACGGAGTGGAACGTGCCCATCCAGGGCAGTCCGTCCAGGCTGGGCACGATGTCGTGGATGCGCCGCTTCATCTCGGCGGCCGCCTTGTTGGTGAAGGTCACGGCAAGGATCTGGCTGCCCCAGGCCATGCGCTGGTTGAGAATATGGGCGATGCGGGTGGTCAGAACGCGCGTCTTGCCGGTGCCGGCGCCCGCGAGCACGAGGAGCGGGCCTTCGGTCGAGACCACCGCTTCGCGCTGTTCGGGATTTAGCCCGGACAGATAATCTGGCGCGGCGGCGCGGCGCAGCTGGCTGGTGATCGGCCCGGGGGCGGGGCGGTCATGGTCGTGAGCTTCAGCGGGCATCGAGTTGCTTTCCATCGCCGGGCGCCATCGTGCGGCGCGGCGCGAGGATTGACGAATCTTGATTTGTTCTCACCGCAATATAGGTGCGCAGGGCGCCGGTGTATAGAACGCGGCATTGTCCATCGCCGGGCAGCACGGCCATATTGGGGCCGATTTGCCATTTCGCGGGCCATCCTTCAGCCCTTTTACCGCCTCAGCGACAAGCAAGGCTCGCCAAAGGCGCGAATGCGCTGATATGCGGGAGCAGGCGGGGTTGCGCGAGGCGCGGGCTTGCCTAAACTCCGCTGCGAACACCGGGTGAACACGCGCCGTGCTGAACCGCATCTATATCATCATCGGTACCCTGGCGATCATCGTGCTCGCCGGCGCATTCATCGCACCCTATTTCATCCGCTGGAGCGATTATCGCGGGCGGATGGAAGAGTTGGCCACAAGCGTGCTCGGCACTCCTGTGACGGTGCGCGGCGACATCGCCTTCAGCCTGTTGCCCAATCCGCGCCTCGAATTCTCCGATGTGCTGGTAGGCTCTCCCGAGGAGCCGGCCGCGACGGTTGGCTCGGTCGAAGCTGAATTCTCGCTGATGGATTTCCTGCGCGACAACTACAATGTCACCCGGCTGGTGCTGCGCGAACCAGTGATCGACTTCACCGTGGATGAAAGCGGGTTGTTTGGCAGCGGCGTCGATGTTTCGGGTGATCGCTCGGCCGTGGCGCTGCAGCAGGCGAGCATCGTGGATGCAACGATTCGCCTGGCGGACCGGCGGGCCGGGGACAACTTCGTGCTCGACGATCTCGATGGCGAATTGCGGCTGGCGAGTTTTTCGGGACCGTTCCAGTTTCAGGGCAATGCCGATTACGCCGATCGCCGCTATGCCTTGCGGTTCAACGCTGCGGTGCCCGAAGGCGATGGCATCAGCCGGGTGAGCTTTTATCTCGAGCCGGTGGATCGCACCTCCTCGCTGAGCCTTGAGGGCGTGCTGCTAGGTGGCATGGCGCCAAAGCTGGATGGCCGGCTGGTATATCGACAGACCCCGCCAGCGGGCGAAAACGCCGATGCGATCCGTGGCGATCTGGTGTTTGAAAGCCCCGTCAGCGGGTCTGCCGACCGGATCGTCTTGTCCGGTTACACCTTGCAGCCTGACGAGACGCGGGCGGGAACGCGGCTGACTGGCGCGGCCAGCATCCAGCTGGGCGCGCAGCGCAGTTTCGATGCGGTGATTTCGGGGGGCGTATTTGCGCTGCCGCCGCGCGACGCTTCCGAAAACACTGCTGATCTGCCTTATGAACTGGTGCGGATGCTGGCGGAATTGCCCGCAGCACCGGTGCCGCAGCTGCCTGGGCGGATCGGGGTTGATCTGGCAGAGGTGGGCTTGCGCGGCTTCGCCTTGCGCAATTTGCGGCTCGATGCGCGCAGCGATGGCAGCCAATGGCGCATCGAGCAACTGATCGCGCGCCTGCCGGGGGAAACCGAGTTGCGCGCGCAGGGAATGTTGACGGGCGAAGGGGACCAGCCCGTGTTCACGGGCGAGCTGGCGCTGACCAGCCAAAGGCTTGATGCGCTGGCGCAGCTGTGGCGCAAGCCAGCCGAAGACAATCCGCTGTTCAGCCAGCCGGGCTCGCTCGCGGCCCGGGTGATCCTGGGTCCCGACGCGTTGGGGCTGACCGGAGGGCGGCTGACCCTGGACGGGCAGGTGCATGGGCTCGAAATGCGGATCGGGTTCGGCGAGGAACCGCGGCTCGACGTGGTGGCGCAGCTGGGTGAGCTCGGTGGCCAGGGCAGCGCGATTTTGGCGGCGCTGCTGCCGGGCATCGGCAATGAACCGCAATTCGGCAACAGCTTTCCCGAAGGCAGTTTTGCCGTGAATGCCCGCAGCGCCGAAGTGCTGGGGCAGGCCGGCCGCGATCTGCGGGCGCAAGGCGAGTGGTCGCCAGGGCAATTGCGGCTGGAGCGGCTCGCGGCAGCTGACCTGGGGGGGGTAGGGCTGGATGCCCAATTGCAGCTGGCAGGGAGTTTGACGGAACCGGTGATCAGCGGGAATGGCAGCGTGCAGATTGCGGCGGCCGATGCGCCGGCGCTGCGTGCCGTTCACGACCTGCTGGCGGTGCCGGAGGGTTGGCGGCAATGGCTGGCGGGTTCGGCCCCCGCTGATCTGCGCTTCGATCTGGCGGAGCCAGTCGATGATGGCGCGCAATCGCTGACGCTAGACGGCACGCTCGGGACCGCGGCGCTGCATGGGCGGGCGGAATTGTCGGGTGGGCTCAACGGGGCGCTCTCGGCGCCAGTGCGCCTGCAAGCCAATCTCGAAAGCACGGATATCGAGGCGCTGACGCGGCAGCTGGGACTCGGTGATGCGGTGGTGTTCAGCGGCAGCGGCTCGGCGCTGGTGGTGGCAGGGCTGCAGGGCAATGCCGAGAACGGCTTTACCCTTGGGCTCAATGCGAGCCTGGGCGAGGAACGCGTGAGCTTCAACGGTGATGTCGCGCTGGCCGACACGGGCGAGTTGCAGGGCGATGGGCGGATCGAGCTCGCGCTCGAGGATGCCAGCGGGCTGGCGCAGGTGGTAGGCGCCGATGGGGTGAGCCTGCCGGGCGTAAGTGTCGGGGCGCAATTGCGGTTCGAGGGCGAGCGCATGCTGGCCCTAAGCGAGATCGGCGGCCAGGCTGGGGATGCCGGCTTTTCGGGCACGCTGACGCGGACACGCACAGGCGATGCGGCGGCGCTGGAGGGGGAGCTGACCCTCGAGGCGGCAAGCGTCGAGGGGATTGCGGCGACGGTGTTTGGGCCGGCGGCGCTGGTGGGGGCGGATGGCGCCTGGCCCGAAGGGCCGCTCAGTGCGGGCGCTGGAGGGCGCGGTACGCGGGGCACGGTGCGGGTCACCGCGGAGGCCGTTTCTGCCGGCGGTGCCCCGTTGCTGCGCGATGCCGTCTGGGAGCTGGCCTGGGACGAGAGCCGTTTGCGCCTGGCGGGCTTTACGGCGCGCGCGGGGAATGGCGAAGTGCGGCTCGATGGCGCGGTGTGTTGCTCGGGGGCGCTGGCCGACAAGACCGTCACCGGGCGATTGTCGGTGGCGGGGGTTGACCTGGCTGGCCTGGCGCCGGCCGGGCTGGCATCAGTGCTCGGTGGCAGGCTCGATGGCGGCGTGCAGTTCGAGGGCACGGGTGCGAGCCTGGCCGGGGTTGCGGAAAGCCTGGCGGGCGAGGGCAATTTCACCCTGGCCGATTTCACTGCGGCCGGACTCGACCCCGATGTGTTCGGCACTGTGGCAGGGCTCGAGGATGTGCTGGAGACGCCGCCCGAAACGCTGACGACGCTGATGGGGATCGCGCTGGGCGAGGGGCCGTTCCGGGCGCCCAGCGTCACTGGCGCATTCACCATTGCGGGCGGGGTGGTCCGGCTGGGCAATCTCCTGGCCGAAAACCCGACGGCGCGGCTGGCGGGCAGCGTTGACCTTGATCTGCGCACGCTGGCGCTGCAGGGGCGGTTTGCACTCACGCCGAAGGGCTTTGTTGATCCGCAGGGGCTGGTGCGCGACGACACCAGCCAGATCTTTACCGCGATCGGGGGGACGATCGGGGCGCCGGAAGTGCGGCTCGACCTCGAGCCGATGGTCGGCGCGATCCAGGTGCGGGCCAATGAGATCGAGGTGGACCGGCTCGAAGCCTTGCGCATCGAGGATGCCGAGCGGCAGCGTGCGGCGGCAGAAGCGCGCAACAGGCTGATCGAGCAGCAGCGCCAGCAGCGCGCCGCCGAGGAAGCGGCGCGCCTGGCCGAGGAAGCAGCGGAAGCGGAGCGGCTGGCTGAAGAAGAGGCCGAGCGGCAGCGCCTTGAAGCAGAAGCCGAAGCCGAGGCAGAGGCGGCGCAGGAGCCCGTTGAGGAGGAGCCGGCGCCCTTGCCGCAAGGGCCGCTCAATCTCGAGTTTACGCCGCTGCAGGTGCTGCCGGGCGCGAGTTTCGGACGCTAATCGGCAGCCGGAATGCGCCCCTGCAGCCAGGTCAGGGCGGCGAGACGCAAGGCCGAGGACAAATTGGTGGTGTGGCGGGTTTCGTCGACCGATTTGACGAGCCCGGCAAGGCTTTGCCCGGATTGTGCGGCCATCTGCTCGAGCACCGCCCAGAACTCGGGTTCAAGCGCGATGCTGGTGCGGTGGCCGGCGATGGAAAGGGAGCGTTTTTGCACCGCCCCGATCAGGGCTTCTTGCGGAAGGCGTCGAGGCTGATGACCTTTTCGCCCGTGGCTTCGCCGTCGGCGGCGGGCTGATCAGTGGCAGCCGTTTCCCGCGCCTCGGCAATCTCGTCGGCCGTGGCACCGGCGGGTGCCGTCGTGGGATCGAAGTTGAGGCCAAACTGCACGGAGGGGTCGAAGAACCCCTTTATCGCGGCAAAGGGAATGACGAGCAGTTCGGGCTGGCCATCAAAACTCAGGCCGACCTCGAAGCCGGTTTCGGTGACCTTGAGGTCCCAATACTGGTTCTGGATGACGATGGTCATTTCCTTGTCGTACTGCGCCAGGAGCTTTTCGCTCAGGCGCACGCCGGGGGCGCGAGTGACAAAGGAGATAAAGAAGTGATGATCGCCTGGCAGGCCGGTCTTGGCCACTTCGGCCAGGACTTTGCGCACGACGCCGCGCAGTGCCTCCTGGGCGAGAATGTCGTAGCGCAGGTGATCTTCGGCCATATCGATAGTTTCCGGCTGGTGTCGATTCAGAACGGCCCATATCAGCCTCACGTTCCCTGAGAATTCAAGGACAAAGGCAAAAGCTGCGGCGATAAGCGGGGAGGGAAGTGCAGGCTTCTGTTGCCAGGTGCCTGCGGACCCCGCCTGTCAGCCGGCTAGGGCTGGAGGACTTAGATTCCCAGTACTAGCGCTGCTTACGCAGCGAGAGCGACTGGAGCCTTATGGTTGTCATTTGCAACTATAAGTTTCGGACCGATAACGGTGGTACCTCACCGAGCGAAAACACACCCTTTACGCCCTCGTCGATCCTGTTTCGCCCCCATTGGCTACTCTCGCGGGGAGGGTAGATGGTGGAGGCGCCGGGTACTGCCCCCGGGTCCGAAAGGTTTATTACGATGGCAGTTTATCGCCATAGCTCTTGCGAGCACGACATATATAGGACGCGCCCCCGCCCGATGCAAATGGCTTGATGCAAAAAGGCGGCAGCATCCGCAGGCCTTGGTGTTTGCGCGCGCCTGTGTCACACTGGCGCGGCAAAAGCCCGGAGTGCAGACGATGCAGATCAAGGCCGGCTTCACCCTCAGCTACCAGTGTCCCCAACCTACGCCCATGCTGCTTTGCCTGCATGTGCATCCATCACGCCGGGCCGATTTGCTGAGCGAGCAGATCCTGGTGTTTTCACGGCCGGTGGACGCATGGGACTACCTTGATGGCTTCGGCAATTCCTGCACCAGGATCGTTGCCCCGGCGGGGCAGCTGACCATTTCAACCGAGTTCTGGGTATTCGATACCGGCTTGCCCGATGTGGTGCCCGCCACTGCACATCAGCACGCAATCGAGGAATTGCCGGACGAAGCGCTCGTCTACCTCTTGGGTTCGCGCTATTGCGAAACCGATTTGCTGACGCCGGTGGCCTGGGAGTTGTTCGGCGCTACCGAGCCAGGCTGGCCCCGGGTGCAGGCAATCCTTGATTGGGTGCACAACCATATCCGGTTTGATTACGGGCAGGCCGACCGCACGCGCAGCGCTTTCGGCGCGTATCAGGGGCATGTGGGCGTGTGCCGCGACTTTGCGCATCTGGCGCTCACTCTTTGCCGCTGCATGAATATACCGGCGCGCTATTGCACGGGCTATCTGGGCGATATCGGGGTTCCGCCCAATCCGGCGCCGATGGATTTTTCCGCCTGGTTCGAGGTGTATCTGGGCGGGCACTGGTACACCGCCGATGCGCGGCACAATACGCCCCGGATCGGGCGCGTGCTCATGGGGATCGGCCGCGATGCCACCGATGTGGCGCTGTCGACCCAGTTCGGGCCCGGCACCCTGTCGGGCTTCGAGGTGGTGACCGAACAGGTGCAGCCGGCGGTCTAGCCGTTCCAGCGCATCCCCATGTAAACGCCGCCGCGTTCGAGTTCGTCGAGCATCTGCTCAAGGTGCTTTTGCTTGGTTTCGGGACGCTTCACCTTGTTGATCCACAACAGGTAATCGTTGCGCTGATAGGGCGGGCGGGCGTCGTATTTGTCCCGCAAGCCCCGTTGCTCCAGAGCTTCGCGGACAAACTCGGGCATCTCCTCGCGCGCCCGTAAAGGACGCAGCCTGGGGCTCACCGTGCGATTTCCTTCTGCTCGCCCGCCGTCCTTTGAAAAGGCGCGGGGAGGCGCAGGCTTGAAGCGATAACAGGGATGGTCATGGCGCTGCTCCTTTCGGCCAAGGCTAGACCGAGACTGCTGACACGCAAAGACAGCAGCAGCCGCGGTACTAGGCTACTCCCGCGGCTCCGCAAAAGGGCAGAAGCTCTCGGGGAAAAGCGGAGCGAAGGGCAGGCGCGCCGAACCGGAATCGGTTAGGCTAGGGGCATGCAGCCTTATCTCAAGCTTTTATCCGACATCCTCGAGCACGGCGTCGACAAGGGCGACCGGACCGGCACCGGCACGCGCTCCCTGTTCGGCTACCAGATGCGGTTCAACCTGGCGGAGGGCTTTCCGCTCGTCACCACCAAGAAGCTGCACCTCAAATCCATCATCTATGAGCTGCTCTGGTTCATTCGCGGCGACACCAATGTGCGCTGGTTGCAGGAGCACGGGGTCAAGATCTGGGACGAGTGGGCTGACGAGAATGGTGATCTCGGTCCGGTTTATGGCTCGCAATGGCGCAGCTGGCCGGCGCCCGACGGGCGCAAGATCGACCAGCTCGGCGCCGTCATCGAATCCATCCGCACCAAGCCTGATTCCCGGCGCCATATCGTTTCGGCCTGGAACCCGGCTGAAGTGGATGAGATGGCGCTGCCGCCCTGCCACTGCCTGTTCCAGTTCTATGTGGCCAATGGCAAATTGAGCTGCCAGCTGTATCAGCGCTCGGCGGACACGTTTTTGGGCGTGCCGTTCAACATCGCCTCCTATGCCTTGCTGACCCATATGGTGGCGCAGGTTACGGGGCTCGAGGTGGGAGATTTCGTGCACACCTTTGGCGATGTGCATCTTTATTCCAACCATTTGGAGCAGGCGCGCCTGCAGCTGACGCGCGAGCCGCGGCCATTGCCGACCCTGACGCTGAACCCGGCGGTGACCCGGATCGAGGACTTCCGCTTCGAGGATGTGACGATCAGTGGCTACGATCCGCATCCGCATATCAAGGCGGCCGTTGCCGTATAGGGGCTCCTTCCCCCGCTGCGCGTGACGGGCTAGGGTGCGTTTATCGGGGTTGCGGGGGCGTGGCCGTCCCCGGCAAAGAGGGGTCTGCGATGCGCTGGATTGGCATTGTTTGTTGGGTGGCGGCGACGGCCCCGGCGCTGGCCAATGACACCTCGGCGGTGATCGGCGCGGGTGGGCTGGAGTTCGTGTCCAACAATTCCATCGCCATGGCGAGCGAAGAGCTGTTCATCTCGGCCGAGGAGATTCGGGTCGTTTACCAGTTCCGCAATGATGGGGATGTCGACCAGGATGTGCTGGTGGCCTTTCCCATGCCCGATATTGCGGCTGACCCGTGGTCGCCGGTAGCGTTTCCCGATGGTCCCGAAGACAACCCGTTCCGCTTCGAAACGACGTTCGATGGGGTGCCGGTCGAGGCGGAGCTGCATGAATATGCCTTTGCGGCGGGGGTGGATCGTACCGACTATTTGCGCAAGCGGGGTATTCCCTTGCTGCCCTTCGGGGAGGCGGCCACCGAAGCGGTAGACGAGCTCGACGAGGCGACGACTGCCGAAATGTTGCATCTCGGGCTCCTGGTCCCGGACGAGTTCGATGCGGGCAAAGGCTGGGAGCTGCATCATCGGCCATACTGGACCTGGCGGGCCGCCTATACCTGGGAAGCCACTTTCCCCGCGCGGGCGACCGTTGAGGTCGTGCATCGCTACAAGCCTAGCGTCGGCGGGACGGCAGGGATCAGCTTTCTCAACGAGGCGGGTGGCGACTACAACCCTGCCGCGGAATATGAGCGCAAATATTGTGTCGACGAGGCCTTCCGCAATGCGGTGCTCAAGACAGCCAAGCCAGGCGAGCCCTGGACGGCGCCCTTCACCGAAAGGTGGATTTCCTACATTGTTTCGACCGGTTCCAACTGGGCCGGCGGAGCGATCGAGCGGTTCCGGCTTGTGGTCGACAAGGGCGCGCCCGAAAACCTGGTGTCGTTCTGCGGCACCGATGTGCGCAAGATCGGGCCAACCACCTTCGAGATGGAAGCAAGCAATTACTGGCCGCAGCGTGAGCTCGATGTCCTGATCCTGCAGCGCCATGAGGCGCAGCCGTGAGCCTGCGCATCCGGCCGGCCGCCCCGGCTGATGCAGCATTGGTGCTCGGGTTCATCAAGGATCTGGCGCGCTACGAAAAGCTCGAGCACGAGGTGGTTGCCACCGAAGCGGACATTGCGCGCGACCTTTTTGGTGCCAATCCGCGGGTGTTCTGCGAGATTGCCGAATGGGACGGCAAGCCGGCGGGGTTCGCGCTCTGGTTTTACACTTATTCGACCTTCCAGGGCCGGCACGGCATCTGGCTCGAAGATCTGTTTGTGGATCCGGCGTTGCGGGGGAAGGGTCTTGGCAAGGCGCTGTTGCGCCACCTGGCGCAGCGCTGTGTCGCCGAGAAGCTGGGGCGGCTGGAATGGTGGGTGCTGGACTGGAACCAGCCTTCGATTGATTTTTACCTGGGGCAGGGTGGCGTGATGCAGGATGAATGGACCAAGGTGCGGGTGGATGGCGAGGCTCTGGCCAGGTTGGGCCAGCCATGAGCGCCCAGATCGCAATGATTGCCGCCGTGGCGCGCAATGGGGTGATCGGCAGCGCCCAGACCATTCCCTGGCGCATTCCATCGGACTTTGCCTATTTCCGCGACAGCACGATGGGCAAGCCGATCGTGATGGGCCGCAAGCAATATGACACAGTGGGCCGGCCGCTGCCGGGGCGGACCAATATTGTCATCACGCGCCGGCAGGACTTTGGGCCACCCGGCGTGATTGTGGTGCCAACTCTTGAAGCCGCGTTGACCAAGGCAGCCGAGATTGCTGGCGCCGACGACGTCGATGAGATCATGGTGATCGGAGGCGGGGAAATCTATCGCCAGCTGATGGACCGCGCCGATCGGCTTTACATCAGCCATGTCGAGCTGGAGCCGGAGGGGGACGTATTGTTTCCCCCGATCGATCCCGAGGTTTGGGTGGTGGTGGATGAACCCGATATCGCCCCATCGGCCGATGACGAGGCCGCCTACCGCGTCAAAGTGTACGCCCGTCGTTAAGGGCGCGCTCATTGATCGGTTCCCTGTGCCTGCCTATATAGGTCGGCAAGTAAACGACGATGGCTGAAAGGATTATGATGCCCTGGGAGAGTAATGGAGGCGGGGGTGGCCGCAATAATGGCGGCCCGTGGGGACAAGCCCCCGGTGGCGGTGGTGGTGGCGGCGGTCCACGTCGGCCAGGCAACACGCCAAACCTTGAAGATATACTCAACCGCGGACGTGACCGGTTCCAGGGTGGTTTGCCCGGCGGACGCTGGGCAATTATCGGCGGTGTTGTGCTGGTGATCGGCTTTTGGGCGCTGAACTCCATCTATACTGTTGATCCGCAGGAAGTGGGCGTTGAACTACGGTTCGGTGCCCCCAAGCCAGAATTGTCCAATCCAGGGCTGCATTTCCATCTGTGGCCGATCGAAACCGTTGAACGCGTCACGGTTACCGAGAACCAGACCGATATTGGCAGCGCCAGCGGCTCGGGTGCTAGCGGTTCGGGCTCACGCACGGGCGGCGATGATGGGCTGATGCTTTCGGGCGACCAGAACATTGTCGATGTGCGCTTTTCGGTGCTGTGGTCGGTTTCCAGCCCGATCGACTATCTGTTCAATGTGCGTGACCCCGAAGACATGGTCCGCAATGCCGGCGAAAGCGCGATGCGCGAAGTGGTGGGCCGTCGTCCGGCCCAGGACATCTTCCGTGACGACCGTGCCGGTATCGCCATCGAAGTGCAGGAAATCACCCAGGCCATTCTCGACAGCTACGGCATTGGCGTTCGCGTCGGCCGGATCTCGATCGAAAATGCGGCACCGCCGGCCGAAGTGGCCGATGCCTTCAACGAAGTGCAGCGTGCCGAGCAGGACGAAGACCGCCTGCAGGAAGAAGCCCGCTCCTATGCCAACACCCTTCTCGGCGATGCCCGAGGCCGGGCCGCGGCGCTGCGGGAAGATGCGGCAGCCTACACCAACCGCGTGGTGCAGGAAGCAACCGGTGAGGCACAGCGCTTCAACGCGATCTATGCCGAATATGTCAATGCGCCCGAAGTGACGCGCAAGCGCCTGTTCCTGGAGACCATGGAAGAAGTGCTGGGCGGCTCCGACAAGGTGCTGATGGAAAGCGGGGCCGGGGGCCAGGGCGTGGTGCCATATCTGCCATTGCCTGAGCTGCGTACGCGCAGCAATGCACCGACCACTCCTCCCACCACGACGAGCGGGAACTAAGCCATGCAAAACCGTTTGATTGTCATCGGCGTTGCCGTCGTTCTCGCGCTTTATGTGTTGTTCTCGTCGATCTATGTGGTCAATGAGCGCGACCAGGCCATCGTGATGCGCTTTGGCCAGATCACCGATATCCGCACCGAGCCGGGCATCTATTTCAAGATCCCGACCGATATCGTGGATAGCGTGCAGATCATCGAAGATCGGCTGCTGCGCCAGGATATCGCTGACATGACCGTGCAGGTTTCGGGCGGCGCCTTTTACGAGGTGGATGCGTTCCTGACCTACCGGATCACCGATCCGCGGCTGTTCCGTGAACGTGCGCTGGGCCAGTTGCAGGTTGCCGAAAGCCGTATCGCCACCCGCTTCGATGCAGCGCTGCGCCAGGTTTATGGCTTGCGTGAATTCAATGCGGCGCTGTCGGAACAGCGTCCGCAGATGATGCGGGAAGCCCGTGACCTGATCCGTCCCGATATGGCGGAGCTGGGCATCGAAGTGGTCGATGTGCGTATCCTGCGCACTGACCTTGCCGCTGAAGTGTCCGAACGGACCTATGAGCGGATGCGCGCCGAGCGTTTGGCGGAGGCCGCATTGCTGCGGGCTCGCGGCCAGGAGCAGGCCCAGTCGCTGCGCGCCATTGCCGACCGTCAGGCCGTGGAAATCGTGGCAGCGGCAACGCGTGACGCCGAGATCATCCGTGGTACGGGTGACGCCGACCGGAACCGGATCTTTGCTGCCGCCTATGGGCAGGATCCCGAGTTCTTCGAGTTCTATCGCTCGATGGAATCGTACCGGACGGCACTGTCCAATACGGGCACGACCATGGTGCTGTCGCCTGAAAGCGAGTTCTTCCGGTATTTCGGCTCGAACGGTGAATTGCCGGCGGCCAATCCGAACCTTGCGCCTCCGATTGCACCGGTACCGGCTCCAGCCGTGCCGACCAGCGAGGGTCCGGCCCTTGATGGCCTTGGGATCGAGGATGCCACTACGCCTAGTCTGACGCTGGACGACGGCTCCGAACTGGCCCCGACCGTCGGCACGGATGTGCCGCCGCCAGTGGAAGGCGAGACCGCTCCTGCGGCAGCGCCCGCCGCCGAAGCACCGGCGGCACCGGCTCCGGCTCCCGCTGCGGCTCCGACGCCCTAAGCGGCACCGGATAGCGAAACGAAAACCCCCGCCAGTGGCGGGGGTTTTTTGTTGGGCAGGTGGTGGGCGGGTTAGCGGACGATGTCCTCGTCGGTATAGCCCTGCAGATAAAGCAGGGCGGTGAGATCGCCATGGTCGATCCGCACACCCGCTTCGGCCGCAACGGCGGGCTTGGCGTGGATGGCGACGCCCATGCCAGCGGCGCGGATCATGTCGAGATCATTGGCGCCATCGCCAACCGCCATGGTCTGGCTGAGCGACAGGCCACGCTCGGCGGCGAGGGCTTCGAGCTTGTTGCGCTTGGTGTCCTTGTCGACGATGGGCTTTTGCACCGTGCCGGTGAGGCGATCGCCATCGAACTCCAGCACATTGGCGAGCACTTCATTGAAGCCGATGCGCTTGCCGAAATGATCGGCAAAGATGGTGAAGCCGCCTGAGACAAGGGCCGTATAGGCGCCATAGGCTTTCATGGTCTGCACGAGGGCGCGGCCGCCGGGGGCGAGGGTGATGGCTTCGCGCCGGACCTCTTCGATGACCTTGCGCTCGAGCCCCTTCAGCAAGGCGACGCGGGTATCGAGCGCCTGGGCAAAATCGAGTTCGCCGCGCATCGCGCGCTCCGTGATTTCAGCGACCTGCGGCTTGATGCCGAGGGCGGCCGCGAGCTCGTCGATGCATTCCTCGTTGATCATGGTGGAATCCATGTCGGCGAGAAGGATCTGCTTGCGGCGGCCGGTGCTGGGCACGAGGGCGGCATCCACGGCGCGGGTGCCGATGACGGCGCGAGCGACTTCCAGCGCTTCGGTTGACTTTGGCTCGATGATCTCGCAGGCAATGCCGTGATTGAGCCAGTTGAGCTCGCCCCCGGTTTGACGCAGGACGGCTTCTGCCAAGCTTGGATCGAGTTCGGAGTCGGCGGGATTGGCGATAAGGCAAAGAACCGGCATGGCTGGTATCGAACTCGGGGAGGGATGGGAGTGAAGGGCCGTAGGCGCGCCGTTTTGATAGCGGGTCCAACCGCGAGCGGCAAGTCGGCCTTGGCGCTAGAGCTGGCGCGGGCGCAGGGCGGCGTGATCATCAATACCGATGCCATGCAGGTCTATGACACCTTGCGGGTGGTGACGGCCCGTCCGAGCGCCGATGAGGAGGCACTGGCGGAGCATCGGCTCTATGGCGTGGTGCCGGCGCGGGTCCGGTTTTCCACCGGCCAGTGGCTGGGAGCGGTGCGGCAAGTGACAGAGGAAATCGATCCGGAGCGGGCGCTGTTTTTTGTGGGCGGCACAGGGCTTTACTTCGATGCGCTGCTGAATGGATTCGCCGACATTCCCCCGATTGCGGCCGAACTGGTGCTTCAAGTTCAACAAGAGATTCAGGCGCTCGACGCCGCCGGAAGGCTGGCTTTGCTGGAGGCAGAGGATCCGGTGAGTGCGGCCCGGCTCGGGGTGGCGGATCCGCAGCGGCTGACGCGGGCGCTGGCGGTCAAGCGCGCGACGGGGCGGACCTTGTCGAGCTTTCAGGATGCGCCCCAGGCGGCGCTGCTCGGTGGGTTTGAAGTGGAGCGCATGGTGCTCGACCCTGACCGGCAGGTGTTGCGCGAGCGCATTGCGCGCAGGTTTGCGGCGATGTTCGAGAGCGGGGCAGTGGAAGAAGTGCAGGCCCTGCGTGCCCAGGAGCTCGACCCTTCCTTGCCGGTGATGAAGGCTATCGGGGTGCCCGAGATCGGCGACTGGCTCGAGGGCCGCAGCAGCAAGGAAGAGGCGGTGCGGCTGGCGACGATCGCCACCCAGCAATATGCCAAGCGGCAACGGACCTGGTTTCGCAACCGCTTCGCCGATTGGCCGCGTCGCGCCAGTTAAGGTCGCAGCACGCCGGAGCGTGGGGCGGGGCGCCAGCACGCTGCGCGTGCAGCGGATCTAGCGGGGACGCAAGAGCCCTAGTCGTTCGCGCATGGCAAAGCGGGCAACCAGAACCACCGCCACAAAGCCAAGCCCCACGGCCAAGCCGATCCAGATGCCGACCCCGCGCATGTCAAAGGTGAAACCAAGAAGATAGGCCACTGGCATGCCGACCAGCCAATAGCCGATGATGGCCACAACCATGGGGATCTTGGTGTCGCTAAGGCCACGCAGTGCGTGCGCCGCCACGACCTGGGCGCCATCGACGATCTGGAACAAGCCGGCGACCGCGACGAAGCTGGCGGCAAGGGCAAGCGCATTATGGTTAGCCGGCTGGTCAGGGTCGAGGAAGATGGTGACAATGGCGGGGCCAAACGCCAGGAAAACGAGGGCCGAGCAGGCCATGAAGCCGGTGCCAAGACCAAAAGCAGTCCAGCCCGAGCGAGCGATGCCAATGGGGTCGCCGCGCCCGAAGGCATGACCGACCCGCACGGTGGCGGCGGTACCGAGGCCCAACGGCACCATGAAAGCCGTGGAAGCGCATTGCAGCGCAATGGCATGGGCGGCGACTTCATCAGTGCCGAGCCGGCCCATCAGCAAGGCGCTAGCAGTGAACAGCCCCACCTCAGCCAAGACGGTAATGCCGATCGGGGTGCCGACGCGGAAAATCTGCCCGAGGCGCTTCCAGTCCGCGGCCCAAAGGCGATGCAGCAGATGCAGGCGGCGGAAGCGGCGGTGGCGCAGCACAAAGATCGCCATGGCGGTGAACATGACGATGTTGGTCAAAAGGGTTGCAAGGGCGGCGCCGCGCAGCTCCAGCCGCGGCAAGCCCCAATTGCCAAAGATCAGGCCATAGTTGGCGAGGGCGTTGACGACGACCCCGCCGACGGTGATCAGCAGCACGACGCGCGTGGCATCAAACGCGGCGAGCAGCGAGCGGAACGCGACAATGCCAAGGGCGGGAAACAGCAGCCAGATGGCCACATGGATGTATTCTTCGGCAAGAAGCGTTGCCGCGGGATCTTGCCCCAACAAGGCAAAGACCGGCCGGATCTGCCAGATGATGGGCGTGAGCACGAGCGCCAGAATGGCCGCAGCCCACAGGCCTTGGCGCACGATATGGCGGATGGAGCGGGTGTCACGGGCGCCGCGCGCCTGGGCCACGAGGGGCGCTACCGCGCCAACCAGCCCGATACCCCCCACGAGAAAAGGCATCAGGAAAGTCGTCGCAAGGGTACCAGCCGCCAGCTGGCTCGGACCCAGCCAGCCCAGCATGATGACGTCGGTGGTTGCAAGCGCGTTTTGCGCCAGCTGTGCGATCACCAGCGGCCAGGCGAGGGCAAAGGTGGCGCGCAGTTCGGCAATCCAGCTGACGCGCACGGGCTCAGGTGCAGCGGTGGCGTTGGCCACAACCGTGATTTGCTCGCTCATGTGATTTCGTCCTACTCGCGGGCGCATGCTCTAGCCCATCACAGGATGAGGTGAAAGAGCGGAGAGGGAAATGACGATGGTGCAAGGTGGCGTTCTGGCGCGGTTATTGTTGGCGGGGGCTGGAGTTGTAGGAGCGATTGGCGTTGCTGCGGCTGCGGGTGCCTCGCATGCTGGCGGGTCCCGCAACATCGAGGCAATCGCTGCGGTGTGCCTCGCCCATGGCCCCGCGCTGCTGGCGCTTGGGCTGGCGGGGCGCGGGCGGATCCTGGGTGCGGCGGGAGCATTGCTGGCCATGGGCACGGGCCTGTTTGTGCTGGACCTGGGCGTGCGGGAATGGCTGGGGCAGGGCGCCTTTCCCGGCGCGGCACCGATGGGCGGGATCGGAATGATCGGCGGCTGGGTCGCGATCAGCCTTGCCGCACTGGCGCGTAGGGCGCCGGAAGAAAAAATCTAGGAATGCAGATTTGTGCGGAACCAATCACTCAATCGTGCATTTGCTCCTCCGATAGTACCTGGAGGGTTTTCCATGCATAAGTTTCTGATCATCGCCGCTACCACCCTGTCGCTGGCTGCGTGCACTGCCACACAAGAGGGTGCTGCTGTCGGCGCAGGCGTAGGCGCTGTTACCGGCGCTGTTGCCACCGGTAGCGTTGCCGGTGCGGCTGTCGGCGCAGGCATTGGCGGCGTGGTCGGCGCAGCCGCCGGCAATGTCCTCGGTCGTGTCGACGGCGACAACAATATGTGCTGGTACGAAAACCGCAATGGCGGCCGGTACAAGGACGTTTGCCCACGCGGCTAAACAGGTCGCCGCATCGCCCCATGCGGCGCGCGCCCCTCGGGGCGCCAACACTCGGTCCGGAGTCCCTCCCGGGCCGAGTGTCTTTGTTTATGAAGGACTTGAAATTTGTTTGCGGGCGCGGCATATTTCACAACATACGTTACACTCGTCTTGCGCTAATCCAATCACCGGCGTGCCGGAAACTTGGCTACCTCCTGACTGTGAATCGTTAGACCGGGCTTTCCCGCCCGTATTCAACCCTTAGCCGCCGCGGCGGCGACCACTTGTTACGAGGATCAAATTCCATGGCCGCAATCACCGGTACCGTGAAATTCTTCAACACCACCAAGGGCTTCGGCTTCATCTCGCCAGAAAATGGTGAGAAGGACGCGTTTGTCCACATCTCCGCCGTCCAGCGTTCGGGCCTGCAGGGCCTGTATGAAGGCGACAAGGTGACCTATGAACTCGAGACCGGCCGTGACGGCAAGGTTTCCGCCACCAACCTGACCCTGCTGAGCTAAACTCAACAGGTTCGAGTTTCGGAAGGCCCCGGTAGCGGGGCCTTTTTTGTCCCGCCGCAGAGCGCCGTTCGCCATGCCGATACCGCTAGCGCCCCGGGGGGCTTTACTTTTTCTTCAGTTCCGTGCATAAGGCAGGCATACGTTTTACAGCCTACGTCGGCTGCCTGATCTGCCGAATTTCGGCCTGGCTACCTGCTCAACTTGCGAACGTGTATGCGCCCACCGACATGTTGTCATGGGCAACGGCTCGTTCGCCTCGGCGAGAGCACACAGAAAAGGGTCAGCCATGATCACCGGTACCGTTAAGTTTTTCAACACCACCAAGGGCTTCGGCTTCATTTCGCCTGAGAATGGCGGCCAGGACGCATTTGTGCACATCTCCGCCGTTCAGCGTTCGGGCCTGCAGGGCCTGTATGAAGGCGACAAGGTCACCTACGAGCTCGAGACCGGCCGCGATGGCAAGGTTTCGGCAACGAACCTGACCCTGCTCGACAACTAAGCGATCCCTTACCGGATCTGGAAAGGCTCCCTCCGGGGAGCCTTTTTTGTTTTTGTGCCCGGCTCGGGCGATGGCATTTGCCCGCTTGACCGATTTCGGGCGAGGGGCTAGAAACAAACCAACTTTTTTATGGAGAGGTCCCGTGCGGGCACTCATTCTCGTAGTAGGCTGGCGCATCGGCGACGTGGGATAACATCCCGCGCGAATGCTGATGCGCCGAAAACAGGTCCCAAACGGGGCCTTTTTTATTGCCCATTTTCCGCCGGGGCGGAGGGGCGGAACCGAACGGCCCGGTGGGGCAACAAAGGAGCAAGCAAGATGGCGGAACACGAGAAGATGACGGGCGCCGAGATGGTGATCCAGGCGCTAACCGATCAGGGTGTCGAGCATATCTTTGGCTATCCCGGTGGCGCGGCGCTGCCGATCTATGACGCGATGTTCCAGCAGGATGTGATCCAGCATATCCTCGTGCGCCACGAACAGGGCGCGACCCATATGGCCGAGGGCTATGCCCGCTCGACCGGCAAGCCGGGCGTGGTGCTCGTGACCTCGGGCCCGGGGGTGACCAATGCGATCACCGGGCTGACCGACGCGCTGCTCGATTCCATTCCGCTGGTGTGCATCACCGCCCAGGTGCCAACCTCGCTGATCGGCACCGACGCGTTCCAGGAATGCGACACGGTGGGGATCACCCGCTCCTGCACCAAGCACAATTATCTGGTCAAGCGCATCGAGGACCTGCCGCGGGTGCTGCATGAAGCGTTCCTGATCGCGACCACCGGCCGGCCCGGCCCGGTGGTGATCGATATTCCCAAAGATGTGCAGTTTGCAGTCGGCACCTACTACAAGCCGGACGCGCAGAGCCTGCGCCAGCGCAGCTATCGCCCGCAGGTGGATGGGGACATCGCCGCGGTCGAGGCGGCCGTCGACATGATGCTCAAGGCCGAGCGCCCGGTGTTTTATACCGGTGGCGGCGTGATCAATGCCGGGCCGCAGGCCTCCGAGCATTTGCGTGAACTGGCTGAACTGACCGGCTTTCCGGTGACCTCGACGCTGATGGGCCTCGGCGCGTTTCCGGCGGCCAATCCGCAGTGGTTGGGAATGCTGGGCATGCACGGCACTTATGAAGCGAACCTCGCCATGCATGGCTGCGATCTGATGATCAATATCGGGGCGCGGTTCGATGACCGCATCACCGGCCGGATCGACGCCTTTTCGCCCGGCAGCCGCAAGATCCATGTGGATATCGACCCAAGCTCGATCAACAAGATCATCCCCGTGGACCTGCCCATCATCGGCGACTGCGGACGGGTTTTGGCCGAAATGGTGCGAATCTGGCGCTCCAAGACCAACCAGCCGCGTACCGAAGCGCTGGCGCCATGGTGGGGGCAGATCGGCAAGTGGCGCTCGGTCAACTCGCTGGGCTTCCAGAACTCGGACACGACGATCAAGCCGCAATACGCGATCCAGCGCCTTTATGAGGCGACCAAGGACCGGGATGTCTACATCACGACCGAGGTTGGGCAGCACCAGATGTGGGCCGCGCAGCACTTCCATTTCCAAAAGCCCAATCGCTGGATGACCTCGGGCGGTTTGGGGACCATGGGCTATGGCCTGCCAGCGGCGGTCGGCGTGCAGGTGGCGCATCCCGACGCTCTCGTGATCGACATCGCCGGCGAAGCCAGCGTGCAGATGACGATGCAGGAAATGTCCACGGCGGTGCAGTACCGCTTGCCGGTCAAGATCTTCATCCTCAACAATGAGCGCATGGGCATGGTGCGCCAGTGGCAGGACCTGCTGCATGGCTCGCGCTATGCGCATTCCTATTCGGAATCGCTGCCCGATTTCGTCAAGCTGGCAGAGGCTTATGGCGGCAAGGGCATCCGCTGCGAGAACCCAGCCGAGCTCGATGCCGCGATTGCCGAGATGCTCGATTATGATGGTCCGGTGCTGTTCGACTGCGTGGTCGAAAAGGATGAGAACGCGCTGCCGATGATCCCATCGGGCAAGCCGCATAACGAGATCATCCTGCCCGATACAGCCAATATCGGCTCGATTATCGATGAAAAGGGAAGGGCGCTAGTTTAGGAGGCGCGATTTCTCCCGCGCTCCGTGTCTGCCCGGGCCTTGAGCCTGGGCCCATCTTGAGATCTCGAGATGGATCCCGGCTCAAGGCCGGGATGATACCGGGGCGGGAGGCACCGTTTCCGACCCCAGCAGTTGAGGACCAAAAAAATGAACGCACATCTGCAGCCGACCGGTTCGGCTTATTTCATGACCAAGGAAAACCAGGAGATCGAGCGGCATACGCTGTCGGTGCTGGTGGACAATGAGCCGGGTATTCTTGCACGCGTGGTGGGGCTGTTTTCGGCTCGCGGCTACAATATCGAGAGCCTGACCGTCAGCGAGACCGAACACGACAAGCGACTTAGCCGCATCACTGTGGTGGTGGTGGCGACGCCCAAGGTGCTGGTGCAAATCAAGCTGCAGCTTGAGCGCCTGGTGCCGGTGCACAAGGTGCATGACCTGACCAGCGAAGGGGGCTCGGTGGAGCGCGAGCTGGCGCTGATCAAGGTGGCGGGTTCGGGCGACCACCGCGCCGAAACCTTGCGGTTGGCCGATGCGTTTCGGGCGCAGATCGTTGATGCCACGGTCGAAAGCTTCGTGTTCGAAGTGACGGGCAAGTCGAGCAAGATCGACAGCTTCATCGCCTTGATGGCGCCTCTCGGCCTGGTGGAAGTGGTGCGCACTGGGTTGGCGGCGATCTCCCGGGGTCCCGAGGGGATGTGATCGCGGTGTTGTGCCGGGCGCGCAGGATCAGTACTGCTGATGGCAGTCAGTTACTAAACCGCACCGCAACGCCGAGTTTTTCGCGATGACCCTGCTTTCCGTCAATCTCAATGCCGTGGCGCAGCTGCGCAATCGACGCGATCTGCCCTGGCCCAGCGTAACCGGCATCGCCCGGGTGGTGCTGGATGCCGGGGCAAGCGGGATCACCATCCATCCGCGTCCCGACCAGCGCCATATTAGGCGCACGGATGTGTTCGAGCTCGCGGCCTTGCTGCGGGAGGACTATCCGGGGGCCGAGTTCAACATCGAAGGCTATCCGAGCGACGATTTCCTGGCGCTGATCGATGCAGTGCGGCCCCAGCAGGTGACGCTGGTGCCCGATGATCCGGCGCAGGCGACCTCCGATCATGGCTGGGATTTTGCTGCTTCGGCGGCGATGCTGTGGCCGGTGATCAAGCAGCTCAAGGAGATGGGCAGCCGCGTTTCGCTGTTTTGCGATCCCGATGCGGGGCTTTATGGCACGGAAGCGGCGCGCGATCTGGGCGCAGACCGGATCGAGCTTTATACCGGCCCCTATGGCGCCTGCTTTGATGATCCCGAGCGGGGGGCGGTTGAGTTGTCCAAGCTTGCCGGCACCACGGCCGACGCCATGGCGCTTGGCCTTGGGGTCAATGCCGGGCACGACTTGACCCTGGCCAATTTGCCCGCATTTCAAGGTGCCGTGCCTGGCGTAGCCGAGGTTTCCATCGGCCATGGAATCACGGCCGATGCGCTGCTGATGGGGTTTGCCGAGGCGGTGCGCCGCTATTGCGCGGTGCTGGGCGGCTGAGCCAACAGCCCGTCGGTCAGGTTTGACGAACGCTGCGTTGAACACACCGAGTGCAGCTGTTGGTTCGCAGCCCTCAAAAGCGCCGAAATCCGGCAACTTAAGGCAGTTCAGATACTTACACCCATGTGCCTTAGGGCCCTTCGGGGAACCCACGGACATGAGCGTGCCCACTTGCGTGGAAATCGTACAGGCACATATATCGCCTCAGTTACGTTTTGTTACCAAGGAGGGCACGCAATGTCCAAACTCAAGATTGGCGTCATTATCTCGTCCACCCGCGAAAGCCGCTTCGGCGACAAGCCGGCGCAGTGGATCCTCGACAAGGCCAATGCCCGTGACGAGATCGAGGCCGAACTGGTCGACCTGCGCGATTTCGACCTGCCCTTCTTCAACGAAGTGGCGTCCAATATGTGGATGCCTTCAAGCGACCCCCGTGCAGTCGCCTGGCAGAAGAAGGTAGCCGAATTTGACGGCTTCATCTTCGTCGTCGCCGAATACAACCGCTCCATCACCGGCGCGCTTAAGAACGCGATCGACCAGTCCTATGTCGAGTGGAATCGCAAGCCCTTCGGCATCGTTGCTTATGGCAGCGTTGGCGGCACCCGTGCGGCTGAACATCTGCGCGGCATCGGCGTCGAGATGCAGATGGTGTCGACCCGCTCGGCCGTCCATATCGGGGGCAGCGACTTCTTTGCCGTGCATCCGCTCGGCGGCCAGAACAAGAGCTTCAGCGATATCGAAGGCTCGATCGGCCCCAGCGCCAAGGACATGCTGGACCAGCTGATCTGGTGGGGCACTGCGACCAAGGCCGCTCGCGCCCAGGATAATGCCCAGGCTGCCGTCGCGGCCGAATAGGTATTTCGAAAGCAAGACCTCCAGCTTTCGTTGACGTCAGGGGCCGCTCGGTGTGAGCGGCCCCTGTGCGTTTGGCCGCTTGAATAGAAGTTGTGTTGTATGTGAGATATCCGAGGTGTATAGCGGCGCCCGCCGTTACCCATGAGAGCACAGGTTTATGACGCAGACGAATACGGCCGGTGCCAGCACCGGTGCCGATGCGAGCGATCTTCACGACCACTCTCATAACAAAGACCTGCCCATGCTGCTGCTCGGCGCGCTTGGGGTGGTCTATGGCGATATTGGCACGAGCCCGATCTATGCCTTCCGGCAGGCGATGAGCATTCGCCCCGGTGCCGCTTCGAGCAGCAGCGAAATCCTGGGACTGCTGTCGCTGATCGTTTGGGCGCTGACGCTGACCGTCGCGGTCAAATATGTGTTCTTCGTTACGCGCGCGGACAACAAGGGCGAGGGCGGTACGCTTTCGCTGATGGCCTTGGCGCGCAAGACTTTCACCAATCCACCGATGTGGATCACCGTGCTCGGCGTGCTGGGAGCCTCGCTGTTTTTTGGCGACGCGATCATCACTCCCGCCATCTCGGTCTTGTCGGCGGTTGAGGGTATTGAACTCGTAGCCCCCAATATGCGCCGCTGGGTGGTGCCGATCACGCTGGTGATCATTGTCGGCATCTTCATGGTGCAGCGCTTTGGCACTGCCAAGGTCTCGATCGTGTTTGGTCCCGTCACCGGGATCTGGTTCCTGACCCTGGGCATTTCCGGCCTGGTGCATATTGTGCAGTACCCAGCAGTGCTGCTAGCGATCAATCCTTTCCTGGGCGTCGAGTTTCTGGCCACGCATTTCGGCATTGCCTTTGTGGTGATCGGCGCTGTGTTCCTGGCGGTGACCGGGGCCGAGGCGCTTTATGTGGATTTGGGGCATTTCGGGCGCCGGCCCATTGTGATTGCCTGGTTCGCCCTGGTGTTTCCATGCCTCTTGCTCAACTATTTCGGGCAGGGCGCCTTTGTGTTGCAGATGGGCGTCGAGAATGTCGAAAGCCCGTTTTTTGAAATGCAGCCGGAATGGGCCTTGGGGCCGTTTGTGGCACTTGCGACCATGGCGACAATCATCGCTAGCCAGGCGGTGATCTCGGGCACTTACAGCCTGGCGCAGCAGGCTATCGCGCTCAACATGCTGCCGCGCATGGTGGTGCAGCACACTTCCGCTACCCAAAGCGGCCAGATCTACATGCCCCAGATCAATACGATGCTGATGCTCGGCGTGCTGATGCTGGTGATTGCGTTCGGCAGTTCCGAGGCGTTGTCGAACGCCTATGGTATCGCGGTTTCGGGCGTGATGATCGTTACCCTGGCGCTGCTGCTGGTGGTGATGTGGCGCAACTGGAAGTGGAACCCGGCCGTCGTGGTGCTGTTTGGCGTGGTGTTCGTTGTGATCGATGGCGGGTTCTTTGCCGCCAATGTCTCCAAACTGTTCCAGGGCGGCTGGGTCCCCGCTGCTGTGGCGCTGACAGTCGCCGTCATCATGGCAAGCTGGATCGGCGGCCGACGGCGCCTGGCGGAAAAGACCCGGCGCGATGAAGTGCCGTTGCAGTTCCTCGTCGATAATCTCTCCAAGAAGCGCCCGACGCTGGTGCCCGGCACCGCCGTCTTCTTGACCAGCGATATCGAAGGGGCACCCACGGCGCTGCTCCACAGCCTCAAGCACTACAAGGTGCTGCACGAGCAAAACGTGATTCTGACGGTGCGCACCTCGGCTTCGCCTAGGGTGCCCGATGATGAGAAGGTGACGATCGACGCCTATAACGAGCTGTTCAGCCGCGTCGTCGTAACCTTTGGCTATATGGAAAGCCCCAATATTCCAAAGGCCTTGATCCTGGGGCGCAAGCTCGGCTGGAAGTTCGACATCATGTCGACCTCGTTCTTCCTGTCGCGCCGCTCGCTCAAGCCCGGGCCGCGACAGGGGCTGGTGCGCTATTGGCAAGACCGGTTGTTCACGCGGTTGGCGCGCAATGCCAGCGACGCCACGGAGTATTTCCACATACCAACGGGCCGCGTCGTCGAGATCGGCACGCAGGTGGTGCTGTAGCCCTTAGCCCTTGATTATGTCCGGGCAGACATAGGGCACGGTTGCAGTGACGAAGCGCTGTTCCTGTGTTTCGGCGCCCAGGTGCAGGCGCAGCACCAGTTCGGTTTCGGTGAGGGTGGCGATATCGGCGTCGATGGTCATGCCATCTTCGTCCCAGCTGATGGCCGTGGACGAGACCTGCTGCCATTTGGAGAGCCGGTAGGTTTCCCAGCAGCTATCGCTGACCAGCGTGCCGTCCTCCAGAAAGATCTGCATGGGTCCGGGCAGGTTCTCGTCGGCATCGGAGCGCACCCAGACCTTGTTAAGCAGCGGATTGCCGGTCTCGCGCTCATCCTCCTCCATGCTGCCTTCGGCTTCCTGAGCCGTGGCGGGCAGGGTGGGGCAGGCGCCCACACCCCAGACACTGAGCAGTGCAATAACAGCGGCTTTGGTATCCACCGAGCTTCTCCCTGGTTGACCGGCTGGCCAAGAGCGATCTGCCGCCGGCAAAGCGGCAGAAATAGGATGGGTGCGCTTACGAATCCTGTTCGGCAAACTCGCGCTGCTTGAGCCAGCGGTCGCGTTCGCGCACCCGTGCCGCCTGGTTGGGCCACAACTCGTAGCCCGGTTCTCCCAGCGCGTGGCGGGCATGGACGGCCCAATTGGGGTCATCCAGTGCCGCCCGGGCCAGCGCAACGAAATCGGCATCGCCATTGGCCAGCACGGCTTCGTCGGCCGCCGGATCACCCCCGAGCAGGCCAACCGCCATGGTGGGGATATCAGCCCCTTTGCGCACGGCGGCGCTGAAGGGCACCTGATAGCCAGGGGTGGAACGGATGGCGCCTGAATCAAAGCCGCCGCTGCTGCAGTCGATCGCATCGACGCCCAGCGCCTTGAGCTCGCGGGCGAGCACGACGCTGTCTTCCACTTGCCAGCCGGCGGGATCATTGTCGCTGACCGACAGGCGCACGATGACGGGTTTGTCGGCCGGCCACACGGCGCGCACGGCCTGCGTAACTTCCAGTACGAGGCGCATGCGATTTTCGCGGCTGCCGCCATAGTTGTCGGTGCGCTTGTTGGCGAGTGGCGACAGGAACTGGTTGAGCAGATAACCGTGGGCGGCGTGGATCTCGACGAGGTCAAAGCCTGCCTCATTGGCGCGCAGCGCGCCGGCGACGAAGGCTTCGATGACATTGCGAATGCCAGCGGCATCAAGGGCCGTCGGCTTGGTGAAGTTCTTGCCCTCGGCATGGATCTCGTCGGTGGGACCGACGGGCGTCCAGCTTTGGAAGCCGACGCCAGGCTTTTCCTCCTCCGTTTCGTCAAAGCCCTTGCGCCAGGGAATGGGCGTCGAGGCCTTGCGCCCGGCATGGGCCAGCTGGATGCCGGCAGCGGCACCCTGGGCGTGAAGGAAATCGACGATGCGGGTTAGCCCGGGAATGTGCTCGTCCTTCCAGATGCCGAGATCGGCATAGGAAATGCGGCCCTCGGGGGTAACGCCCGTTGCCTCGGTGATGACCAGCCCGAACCCACCCATGGCAAAGCGGCCGAGATGCACCAGGTGCCAGTCATTGGCAAAGCCATCACGAGCCGAATACTGGCACATTGGGGCAATCACGGTGCGATTGCGCAGCTTGAGGCGGCGCAAGGCAGTGGGGGTAAACAGCAAGGACATGAGGGAAAAACCGGTGGGGAAAACAGAACCCGCAGATTGCACACAAGCGCATCCATCGGCAAGTGCCGATGAAGAGAGACTGAGTGCGCGGAAACCAGGGCCGGGTTGCGCCGGCCCTTATGTTTGTAACAATCCCCGCCGGCCCAGTCCGCTTCGCTATGTGCTCCTCCGTTGTTGACAGCAATGATTCTGGATCGACCTAATACGGGCAGTTCGGGGGGATGATGAACAAAAGGATGTCGCCGCGTGTGCGGCCAACATTGGTGGACGTTGCCCAGAAGGCCGGCGTGTCCCGAGCGACGGCCTCGCTGGTGGTGCGCAAGAGCCCGTTGGTGAGTGAGGATACCCGGGCGCTCGTCGAAGCGGCCATGGCCGAGATCGGCTATGTCTACAATGTCGGCGCTGCCGGGATGCGGGCCGCGCGGAGCCGCACGATCGGGGTGATTATCCCCAATCTGTCCAACACCTTCTTTGGCGAGCTTCTCGCCGGGATTGATGAGGTCATCGACGGGGCCGGATTGGCAACCTTTATCGCCCATTCCGGGGAATCGCCGGCCAAGCAGGACGTCTTCGTCAACCGGATGCGCGAGCATGGGGTGGACGGGCTGATCGTTTGCCCGGCAGCGGGCACCGAGCCCGGCTTCATCGCCCGCCTCAGGGATTGGGGCATGCCTGTGGGCGAGGTGCTGCGGACATCGGCTGCCGGCGAGGTCGATTATACCGGGATGGACCAGGCCGGGGGAATGGAGAGCGCCGTCAGCCTTCTTGCAGAGCTGGGACATAGCCTTATCGGCTTTGTCGCCGGCAATCTCAACCATTCGGCCCGGGACGAAAGGCTCGGGGCGTTCCGCTCCGCCATGCGCCGGCACAAGGCGCTTCAGCCCATCGAAACCGTCATCGAATCCACGCATGCCGCAGCCATTGCACTGGCCCAGAGCATGGCAGCACAAACTTCCGCGCCAACTGCCTGGATTTGTCACAACGACGTGATCGCCCTGGGTATGCACAAGGGCTTCAGCGACAGCGGGCTGGTGCCAGGGCGCGACGTGTCCTTGATCGGTTATGACAATGTCGCGGAAGCCGATCTGGTGCGACCCGGACTGGCCTCGGTCGCCACCGAGCCCTTCGCCATCGGCCTGCACGCCGCCCAACAACTGCTGCACCGGATCGACCATCCCGATGCCCCCCCGGAGCGGCGCACCGTGCCCAGCCACCTGGTTGAGCGCGGCTCGATCGGACCTGTTCGAGCGCTCGCCTAAGGGTTGACCTGCGCGGCGCGGTGCTATTTAGATCGATCTAATCGCGAGCAAGGTCTGGGGCAGAACCCGTGGGTTACCAGTTCAATTTTGCGCCGGTGTTCAACAATTTCGATCAGTTGATCTACGGCGCCTTGATCACCATCCAGCTCAGCCTGGGCGCCATCCTGATTGGCACGCTGATCGCGATCCCCTGCGCGCTGGCGAAAACGGCCGGGCCCAAGCCCCTGCGCTGGCTGGTGAACCTTTATATCGAGGTGATCCGCAACACTCCGTTCCTGATCCAGATCTTCTTTATCTATTTCTCGCTTCCGGCACTCGGCATCCGGTTTGATCCGAACACCGCTGCACTCGTTGCGCTGTCGGTCAATGTGGGCGCCTATGCCACCGAGATCGTGCGCGCCGGGATCGAGTCGATCAACCGCGGGCAGGTGGAGGCGGGCAAGGCGCTTGGCCTCAAAGGGCATCAGATCTTTCGCTACATCATCCTCAAGCCGGCCCTGCGCACCATCTACCCTGCGCTCACCAGCCAGTTCATCTATCTAATGCTGACCTCGTCGGTGGTGTCGGCCATTTCCGCGACCGACCTGGCGGCGGCCGGCAACAACATCCAGTCCTCGACCTTTGCAGCCTTCGAGGTCTATCTGGTGATCACCATCATGTATTTCATTCTGTCGCTGGGCTTTTCCGGCCTGTTTTCCGCGATCGGACGCGCCGCGTTCCGCTATCCGCTGGCGCGATAGGATCAAGCCATGTTTCGCCCCTTTGGCCCCAATGAAATCCTTTATATCGTCGGCGCAGTGCAGTGGACGCTGCTGCTGTCCGCCATTGCCTTTGCCGGCGGCGCCCTTGGAGGCATAGCCGTTGCACTGGGGCGCGTCTCCAAAAAGCCATGGCTGCGCTATCTGGCACTGGCCTTTATCCGGGTGTTCCAGGGCACGCCGCTGCTGATGCAGCTGTTCCTCGTTTATTTCGGCCTGTCGATCATGGGCGTGGGCATCAATCCCTGGATCGCGGCCGCGGTGGCCCTGACGCTGCATGCCAGCGCGTATCTTGGCGAAATCTGGCGCGGCTGCATCGAGGCGGTGCCCTCGGGTCAGGGCGAGGCCAGCTATGTGCTGGGCCTCAACTACTGGGACAGCATGCGCTATATCATCCTGCCCCAGGCCGCCAAGATTTCGGTCGCGCCAACGGTTGGTTTCCTCGTGCAGTTGATCAAGGGGACCTCGCTGGCCTCGATCATCGGCTTTGTGGAACTCACCCGGGCGGGCCAGATCATCAACAATGCCACCTTCCAGCCTTTGCTCGTGTTCTCGCTGGTGGGGGCGCTGTATTTCATCCTGTGCTGGCCGCTGTCGATGTGGGCCCGGCATCTGGAGGGTCGGTTCGCCGTGGCCACCACGCGCTGACCGGACGTCATCACACTGGGAGAGAGCTTGAAATGAAACTGAGCAAAAAACTGATCGGGCTGGCCGGTGCGGCATTGTTTGCCGCGGGCCTAGCGAGCGCCCCCGCCGTCGCGCAGACGGTCGAGGAAATTCAGCAGCGCGGCACCATCAATGTGGGGATGCTGGTTGATTTCCCCCCATTTGGCATTCTTGATCAGTCGGGCAACCCCGACGGCTATGATGCGGACGTGGCTCGCCTGTTGGCCGAGCATATGGGCGTTGAAGTCAACCTCGTGCCGGTCACCGGTCCCAATCGCATCCCGTATCTCTTGTCCAACCAGGTCGATATTCTGGTCGCTTCCCTCGGCATCACGCCCGAGCGCGCCCAGCAGGTCAATTTCTCCGACCCCTATGCCGGTATCGAAACCTTTGTGTTTGGCGATGCCAATCTCGACGTAACCGGGCCCGAGGGGCTGTCGGGCAAGAACATCGCGGTGGCCCGCGCTTCCACCCAGGACACGGCCATCACCGAGATTGCGCCCGCTGACGCCAATATCCAGCGCTTCGACGACGATGCCTCGGCCGTGCAGGCCCTGCTTTCGGGCCAGACCCCGCTCATGGGCGCGTCCAACGTCGTGATCGCGCAGATCAACACCATGGCGCCCGATCGCTTCAACACCAAGTTCTCGCTGCGCCAGCAGAGCCAGGGCATTGCCGTGCGCCCGGGCAGCGATGAGCTGCTTGCCTATATCAACGATTTCATCGCCAGCGTGAAGGCAGACGGCAAGTTGAATGCACTGCACCAGGAATGGGTTGGCGGACCGCTGCCCGAATTCGTGGTGGCAGGCGAATAAACCGACAGATCAGGACTTGAGGGCAGAAACTGCAATGACCAAGGCTGCACCCGAAACTGCCGATATCGCCGTCGCCATGCGCGACGTCGATAAATGGTATGACAGCTACCACGCCCTCAATGCCATCAACCTGTCCGTCGCACGCGGCGAGAAGATCGTCGTGTGCGGCCCCTCCGGATCCGGCAAATCCACCCTTATTCGCTGCATCAACCAGCTCGAAACCATCCAGTCCGGCACCATCACCGTTGATGGCATCGAGTTGACCTCGGGCAGTAATGTGGAAAAGATCCGCCGCGATGTCGGCATGGTGTTCCAGCAGTTTAACCTCTTCCCGCACATGACTGTGCTGGAAAACTGCATGCTCGCCCCCACCCTGGTGCGCGGGGTGAGCAAGGCGGAAGCCGAGGCGACGGCGCGGCGCTATCTCGAGCGCGTGCGCATCCCTGAACAGGCCGACAAATACCCCGCCCAGCTTTCAGGCGGTCAGCAGCAGCGCGTCGCCATTGCCCGGGCGCTCTGCATGAACCCCAAGATCATGCTGTTCGATGAGCCCACCTCGGCGCTTGACCCCGAGATGGTCAACGAAGTGCTCGACACCATGATCGACCTCGCCCGCGAAGGCATGACCATGCTGGTGGTGACCCACGAAATGGGCTTTGCCCGCAAGGTGGCCGATCGGGTGATCTTCATGGACAAGGGCGAAATCGTCGAGATCGGCGAACCCGAAAGCTTCTTTTCCAACCCGCAGAACGAGCGGACCAAGACGTTCCTGGGCCAGATCTCCCACTGATGCGTGCTTCCTGCGTCGCAATGAGATGATCAAGCCGGCTGACGGAAGTTCAACACTGACGTGTGAGACTGATCGTCCCGCCTTCGATGCTGAGCCCGCTATTGGTCGGCGTGTGCACGCCTTGGTCTGGTAGGTAAGGCCCATTTTAGGAATCGGGCCGATCCTCAGAGATACTCCCGCTCGCCGCAGGTCATGACGGAGACCTACAGGTGATCTCCGTCCTCATACACACAGGCAAAGAAACAGTTGCGCAGAACCGTACCGTACGGTACGGCATGCCGATGAAATTTGCGGCAGATCAGCCTGCCAGGGGAGTTCGTGCGTGCCGGTGACCATCAAGGTCAATGAAGAGAGTTTTACCCCGCGTCAGCAGGCCGTGCTGACCGCGGCGCTCGATCTGTTGGTTGAGAATGGGGAAGGGCTGACCATGACCGCGGTGGCGCGGCGGGCCAGCTGTTCCAAGGAAACGCTCTACAAGTGGTTTGGCGATCGCGACGGACTGCTGACCGCCACCGTGCAGTGGCAGGCGGCCAAGGTGCGCATGCCGCAGGTGGATCGCACCGGCCTTAATGCGCAAACGCTGCGCTCCTCGATCGAGCAGTTTGCGCGCGACCTCCTCACCACGATCGTGGGGGAAGTCTCGATCACGCTCAACCGCACCGCCGTGACCCATGCCGCCCAGGAAAAGGATCGGCTCGGGATCATCGTGCTCGAAAATGGACCGCTGGCGATCCGCCGGCGCCTCAAGCCAATTCTGGAGGCAGGGCGCGATGCGCGCCTGCTGCGGTTCGACAACAGCGAAGACGCGTATCGCACCTTTTTCGGACTCGTCGTGCGCGATGTCCAGATTCGGCTGCTGCTGGGTGACAAGAAGCTCACCCAGTCCAATGTCGAAGCCAATATCGAGGCCGATGCCACGGCCGCGACCAACCAATTCTTCGCCCTCTACGGGGCGGATACAGCGCCATAACAGGGGAGTGCTCCATGCGCGTTTATTATGATCGTGACGCCGATCTCAACATCATCAAGTCCAAGAAGGTCGCCATTGTCGGTTATGGCTCGCAGGGCCATGCGCATGTGCTGAACTTGCGCGACTCCGGGGTCACCGATGTGGTGGTGGCGCTGCGCCCCGGCTCCCCGTCGGCCAAGAAGGCCGAGGGCGAAGGCCTGAAGGTCATGTCGGTTGCCGAGGCCTCCGCCTGGGCCGATGTGATCATGATGCTGACCCCCGACGAATTGCAGGCCGATATCTATAAAGAGCATATCGAGCCCAATATCCGTGATGGCGCCGCGCTCGCCTTCGCCCATGGCCTCAACGTGCACTTCAACCTGATCGAGCCCAAGTCGACCGTGGACGTGATCATGATCGCCCCCAAGGGTCCCGGTCACACCGTGCGTGGCGAATACCAGAAGGGTGGCGGCGTGCCATGCCTGATCGCCGTGCACCAGGACGCTTCGGGCAATGCCCATGACATCGCGCTCGCCTATGCTTCGGGTGTTGGTGGCGGCCGTTCGGGCGTGATCGAAACCAATTTCCGCGAGGAATGCGAGACCGACCTGTTCGGCGAGCAGGCCGTGCTCTGCGGTGGTCTGGTTGAGCTGATCCGCGCCGGTTTCGAAACGCTGGTGGAAGCCGGCTATGCACCCGAAATGGCCTATTTCGAGTGCCTGCACGAAGTGAAGCTGATCGTAGACCTGATCTACCAGGGCGGCATCGCCAACATGAACTACTCGATCTCCAACACGGCCGAGTGGGGCGAGTACGTCACCGGTCCGCGCATCATTACCTCGGAAACCAAGGCCGAGATGAAGCGCGTGCTGCACGACATCCAGTCGGGCAAGTTCACCTCCGAGTGGATGCAGGAAATCAAGGCCGGCGGTTCGCGCTTCAAGGCGACCCGGCGTCTGCATGACGAGCACCAGATCGAGGAAGTCGGCACCAAGCTGCGGGACATGATGCCCTGGATCAAGGCCGGCGCGCTGGTCGACAAGGCCAAGAACTAAATCGCTATGGACGGGGGCTTCAGCCCCCGTTTTCTTTTGCCGCACTCCATCTTCCGCGCTGCCGCCAAACCCGGTAACTAGTTCGGGAGGAGTGACCCATGCGCTTACCAGATTTCCCACAGGAGGGCGGATGCCAGTGTGGCGCCGTGCGCTACCGGCTCAAGGCTGCCCCGCTTTCGGTCTATAATTGCCACTGCAAGGACTGCCAGCGCTTTTCGGGGGCGGGATGGTCGATGTCGATGATCGCCCGCGAAGACGATATCGAGCAGCTGTCGGGTGACACGGTGCGCTACGACCGACGCGCCGATAGCGGCAATGTCATTGCCATGCATTTTTGTGCCCATTGCCATGGCTGGGTGTGGAACCTGCCACCAATGCCAGGCATCCGCGTGATGCGGGCTGGCACGCTTGACGACATCGATTGGGCGGTGCCAGTGGGCAATATCTGGACGGAAAGCAAGGCCGCCTGGGCCGGCATCGATCCTGACCTCGTCAATTTTCCCCAAGGCGCCGTGGATCGCACGCCGCTGTTCGACGCCTGGACCCGCCTTCATCAGGACTGAAACATGACAACTCTCGACGATATCGCGCTGATCAAACGCCAGGAACTCGAACTCGCCTTGCCGCAGCTGGATGAGGATGTGGCATTCAGCATCGGCTCATCAGTGCGGGCACGCGCGCTGGCCGAGGGTTTGTCTCTCGTGGTGGATATCTGCACCTGGGACCGGCGGCTGTTCTTCGCGGCCACGGCGGGGACGGGCCCGGACAATGCCGAATGGGTGCGGCGCAAGATCAATTCGGTCCGGCGCTTTCAGCGCGCCAGCTACCGGCTGGTGCTGGAGCGGGGCGAAGCGCCGCCACCGCCACAGGCCGGGGTGGACCCGGTGGACTATGTCTTTGCCGGTGGCGGTTTTCCCCTGCGGGTGCCGGGCGCGGGCATTATCGGGTGCCTGACCATTTCAGGCCTGCCGGGGCGGGAAGATCATAATGTCGGCGTCGCGGCGCTTTGTGAGCATCTCGGGCTCGAGCGCGCGAGTTACGCCTTGCCGGCGCAGTAGTCGTCCCGCGGCTTGACAGGTCTCCCCAGCAACTCCATTGCTGAGGGCAGGGGGCCTGTCATGAAACTGAATTATCTGCTGCTGGACGTCTTCACGCAGGAGCGCTTTGCCGGCAATCCATTGGCGGTGGTCTGCAAGGCTGATGGCCTGCTTGACGACGAGATGCAGGCGATCGCGCGCGAGTTCAATCTCAGCGAAACCGTGTTCCTGCTCAAGCCGCAGGCGGAGCGCAATTCGGCCGCCGTCCGCATCTTTACGCCGATGACCGAGTTGCCCTTTGCCGGGCACCCGACGGTCGGGGCCGCGGTGGTGCTGGGGCTTAACAACAAGGTCAGCGCCGTCCGGCTCGAGGAAAAGATCGGGCTCATTACGGCGCTGTTCGAAAAAACCGACAAGACCTCAGGCGAGGCGCGTTTTGCGCTGCCGCAACTGCCCGAGCAGGTGGGCAAGCTCGACAACATGCTGGCAATCGCCCAGGCTCTGGGCATTGATCCCGAGGAGATCGGGTGCGGTCCTTATCGCCCCACCGTGTATTCAGCCGGGGTGGTGTTCCACCTCGTGCCGGTGCGGGACGCTGCGGTGCTGAAGCGGGCACGGCCGAACATGGCGGCATGGAACGAGGTTTTCCCCCATGGGCGGCACTCGGTCTATCTGTTTACGCTCACCCCCGATGAGCCCGGCAATGATATTGCCGCCCGCATGTTTGCGCCCGGGCTTGGTCTCGCCGAGGATCCGGGCACCGGTTCGGCGGCGGCGGCGCTAATTGGGCTTCTCTCCGAGCATGTCAATATCGGCACCGGCCAGATCGACCTTGTGATCCGGCAGGGGGTGGAAATGGGGCGGCCCTGCCGCATCACCATCCAGTTGCGCAAGGAGCGCGACCGGCTGGTGCATGGGGGCATTGGCGGGCATGCCGTCATCGTTGGGGAAGGGGCCCTGGAGCTGGGGGACTGAGCTTATCAGCACAGTTCCTTGCGCCCAGCCTGTCCTCCAGGGTTGCAACCCAGGCTGATGTGGGCCATTATCGCCAAGCAACCGGATGAATGTTATGCAGCGCAAGCGCGCCATTGCCATTGCCGTCGAACAGCGCCAGGCCCTTCAGGCCCGCCTTTTCGCTGCTGCCGCTTTGTTGCTGCTTCCAGCGCTAGTGCTTCTTCTTATCAGCCCCTGATCACCGGCAGCTCGATCAAGCGAGCGGGTCGTCAGGGGATTACGCCACCAGCCGAACAGTAAATGTCCGGCCTGCAGAGCTTTAGCTTTGGGCCGTTTGATAGGATCATCCGCATGACTACCCCCGCTACCGACACCAACAAAGACCGCGTCTTCATCTTCGACACCACGCTGCGCGACGGCGAGCAATCGCCCGGCGCGACCATGACGCTGGAAGAAAAGCTGCAGGTTGCCGAAACGCTCGACGAAATGGGCGTCGATATCATCGAGGCCGGCTTCCCCATCGCCTCCAATGGCGATTTCGAAGCCGTGGTTGCCGTCGCCAAGCAGGTCAAGAACGCCACGGTCGCAGGGTTGGCCCGTGCCATCACCGCCGATATCGACCGGGCCGGCGAAGCGGTGCGTCATGCCCGCAAGGGGCGCATCCATACGTTCGTTTCGACCTCGCCGATCCATCTGGCGCACCAGATGAAAAAGACCGAAGACGAGGTGATCGAGATCATCGCGCGCACCGTTGCCCAGGCGCGCAACCTGGTGGACGACGTGGAATGGTCAGCTATGGACGCGACCCGCACGCCGCTCGAATTCCTCAAGCGCTGCGTCGAAACCGCGATTCGGGCCGGTGCCACCACGATCAACCTGCCCGATACGGTGGGTTATGCGGTGCCCGAAGAGCATTTCCGCATGTTCAAGACCATCATCGAGACCGTGCCCGATGCCGACAAGGCAATCTTTTCGGTGCATTGCCACAACGACCTGGGCCTGGCTGTCGCCAATTCGCTGGCCGGTGTTGCCGCCGGCGCCCGCCAGATCGAATGCACGATCAATGGCTTGGGCGAACGCGCCGGCAATGCGGCGCTCGAGGAAGTGGTGATGGCGCTGCGCACCCGCGCCGACGCCATGCCCTACCTCACCGAAATTGAAACCACCCATCTCGCCCGCGCCAGCCGCATCGTTTCGGCCGCGGCCAATTTCCCGGTGCAATACAACAAGGCCATCGTGGGCAAGAATGCCTTCGCCCATGAAAGCGGCATCCACCAGGATGGCATGCTCAAGAATGCCGAGACCTACGAGATCATGACGCCTGCCAGCGTCGGCATCAAGGAAACGACCCTGGTGATGGGCAAGCATTCCGGCCGCGCCGCCTTCAAGGACAAGCTCAAGGAGCTTGGCTATGAGCTGGGCGAGAATGCCTTCCAGGAAGCCTTCCAGCGCTTCAAGGATCTGGCTGACCGCAAAAAGCACGTCTATGACGCCGATATCGTGGCGCTGGTGGACGATGAAGTCGGCTCGGTTGGCGATCGCATCCGCCTTGTTGATATGGAAGTCATTTCCAAAACCGGCGGCACGCACCGCGCCAATATTACCCTGTCGATCGATGGCGATGAAAGCTCGGTGAGCTTTGATGGCACCGGTTCGGTCGATGCGATCTTCAATGCCATCAAGGAAGCCGTGGGCCAGCAGCCGCATCTGGTACTTTATGCGGTGGACGGCGTGACCGGCGGCACCGATGCGCAGGCCAGTGCTCATGTGCGCCTCGAAATGAACGGCCGCATCGCCTCGGGCAATGCCGCCGAGCCCGATACGCTGGTGGCTTCCGCCCGCGCTTACCTCAATGCCTTTAACCGCTTGATGATCGAGCGCGGCGCCGCCGCCCAGGGCGCCATGGCTGGCTAAACACCCGCTGACAACACCCCCAAGCCTGTCGCGCCAAGTTGTGCGGCAGGCTTAGCCGCGCGTTGCGTAAACGCCTGCCATCGGGCATCAAGGCGGGCGAGGTGCTTGCCATGATCAGCCGGAGCGAAATCAGGGGCGTTCTAACCGGGCTGGCCGTCACGGCCCTCGTCCTGCTGGTCGGGGGCACAGTCTGGCCATTGCTGCCTGGTCAGCCACTGCTGCAGACGTTGCGCTTCCACTCGGCACTGCTTTGCCTTGCCCTGGCGATAGCCCTGGCCATTGCCGGCTCACGCTGGCGGGCCGGGCTGCTGGCGCTGCTCGCGCTGCTGAGCGTGGGGCAGGGTGGCTGGATTATCTACGGGCAACAACAAGCGCGCCTGGCGGCTGCTGCCCGCCCGGTGACGCAGACAGTTGAGCTGGTCAGCTTCAACATCCTCAACAACAATACCGAGAATGGGCCGGCTATTGCCGGGATGCTCGCCGCCTCGTCGGCGGATGTGGTGTTTACCCTCGAATCGGCGCCCTTGTTTCCCGAGCTGGGCGCGCTTGCTGCCGTTTACCCCTATCGCATCGGCTGCGAGCAGGAGCTGACCTGCGACCTCACCATGTTCTCGCGCACCCCGCTCGAAGATGTTCAAACCCTCAGCCTGTCGAACTTCTCTCAGCAGCGGGTGATCACCGCGCGCACGCGGATCGGCGAGGAAGCGGTAACCCTCGTCGCCGTGCACCTGACCAAGCCATATTTCGACATGCAGTCGGAAGCGGAACTGCGCCGGCTGCGCGACATCCTGGAAGCGGTCGAGGGCCCCGCGATCATTGCGGGAGATTTCAATGCCGCGCCCTGGTCCTATGCGATAAATCGGCTGGTGCGGGGCAGCCAATTGCAGGTGGCGCCATTTTATCCCTCGACTTGGCCGCCCGAGTTCGGACCGATTGGCGTGCCGATCGACAATGTCTTCACCCGCGGCAATGCGGTGGTGGAAAGCCTTGCAGTGCTGCCCGAAACCTTTGGCTCCAACCACCGGGGCCTGCGCGCCCGCATCGGCATCACCGCGCCTTAACGCCTCGCCGACCCGAACCCGCTTTACCGCTGTTGTGCACAGCCAAAAAGGGGCTGGACGGCGCAGTTTCCCATTGTGTGCAGGCCTTTGCGCCTCGTTGTCCTTTAGATTGCATTTGATGCAAATGCGCGCGGCTGCCGCAAGGACCGCGAAGGCATGCGGTCCCATCTTCTGCGGGCGTGCCGAGTGCACCGACTCACCAGAATCTTCCGACAGGAGCCATTGCCATGAAGCCAACCTACGATCTTGCGCGCGAGCATCTCCGACGCGCCGCGGCCATGCTGCAGGGTGGCGACAACCAGTCGCGGCAGTTGCGTAACATCGTCGAGCGAACCATAACCCTGATCGATGATCTGACCGAAGATGCGCCCGCTTGGCAGGGAAACGTGCTGGATTTGCAGTCCTTTAGGGAGCGGCGTGGACTTTAGGACTTAACGGCAGGCCTATGCAGCGGGCTGGGCAAAACCATTGGCAGTATCCAAGACGGATTTCAGCCGCTCCTGCATATCAGCCCGCGCCTGCATCCAGTTGCGGCTGGACACCGCAACCCGCACCGCGAGGGTCACAGTCGAATCACCCAGGGCATCAACCAGGATTTCAGGCTGGCCGGCAGCTTCGGCTTGCCCGCTTGTAAGGCCCGCCAGCACCGCCTGGCGCACCGCGCCGATATCGGCCGTGCGGGGCACATTGAACTTGAGTTCAAGAACGCGCGACGCTTCGCGGGTATAGTTGATGATCTTGGCGTTGGAGAGCTTGGAATTGGGGGCGAACATGAAGACCCCTTCAGCCGTGCGCATCTGCGTTGCAAACAAGCCCACTTCCACCACGGTGCCGGCAATGCCGTCGGCATCGATCTGATCGCCCACATTGAAGGGGCGCAGCAGCACCAGCAGGATGCCCGCAGCAATATTGGAAAGGGTGCCCTGCAAGGCCAGGGCGACCGCGAGGCCGGCAGCACCCAGCACGGCAAGGATGGAAGCGGTCTGCACCCCGAACTGGCCCAGCACGATAATAATGGTCACCAGCAGCACGCCATAACGCACCACTTGCGACAGGAGCGGTACGATGGTGGGGTCCCGGTGTAAGCGCCCGGGTAGGAGCTGCACGACGTAGCGCGACAGGAGCCCCGCCAACATCCAGCCGCCGACCAGCACGACCAGGGCGACCAGCCCCGACCAGACATTGGCGATGATCCAGGTGGAGGAAAGGGCTAGGAAATCGGAATCGAGCATAGAGGTCTCCAAGGCTTGCGCCAGCCAAAGACGATGGGTGGCCGATGGTTGCGCCGGTTGTTCTTCGGGGGATGGACTTGTTAATCTAGCTAATCAAGCCCTTGTGGAAAGTGACAGCGGGCGCTGGACAGTCCCCGATCCCTTTGCTAGAGAGGCGCCAACCTTGGTACCGGGTTTTCAACCGGGTGCGTAGCTCAGATGGTAGAGCAGCTGACTCTTAATCAGCGGGTCCACGGTTCGAGTCCGTGCGCACCCACCAAGGTTCTTCTTCCCCGTATTTGTGGTGATCGGCGAGGCTGTCGCCTTGACCCGTCACGGCGTTGGTGCCCCAAAAGGCGTGCCCGGTGTGCGAATCGCTGGGTCGCGGCATGGTGTGCCGTGCGCTGAACCAGCCGAGGAGGAAACGGGCGATGGCAACCAAGGTGCTGTTTGTGGGCGGGACGGGGCAGATTTCGCTCCCCTGCGCGGCAGAAGCGGTGGAGGCGGGGCACGAGGTCACGGTGTTCAACCGCGGCAAGTCCGAGGTGGCGCTGCCACCCGGCGTCAGCGTGATCGCCGGCGACATGAAGGATCCAGCCAGCTATCGCCAGCTCGGCGAGCAGCAATGGGATGTGGTGTGCCAGTTCATGGTGTTCACGCCCGAGCAGATGGCGCAGGACATCGCGGTGTTTACGGGCCGGGTGGGGCAGTACGTCTTCATCTCCTCGGCGTCCGTTTATGAAAAGCCAGCCCGCCATTACGTGATCACCGAGCAAACCCCGGCGATCAATCCGTTCTGGAAATACAGCCAGGACAAGATCGCCTGCGAAACCATGCTCCAGGCCAGCACCGGCCTGCCCTGGACCATTGTGCGGCCCAGCCACACCGTGCGAACGGGCTTGCCGACCATGATGGGGCCGGCCGATACCACGGTGCAGCGCCTGCTCGATGGCAAGCCGATCGTTGTTGCGGGCGATGGCGCGACCCCTTGGACACTGACCCGCTCGGCCGATTTTGCCGTTCCCTTTGTGCGGCTGTTGGCCCATCCGGATGCGCTGGGCGAGATTTTCCATATCACTTCAGATCGCGGCTATAGCTGGGACGCAATCCACACCGCGATTGCTGCGGGCCTGGGCGTTCAGGCGCAGATCGTGCATGTACCAACCGACACGCTGGTGCGGTTCAACCCGGAATGGGAGGGGCCATTGCGGGGCGACAAGAGCTGGTCGGCGCTGTTTGACAATTCCAAGATCAAGAGCGTCGTTGGGGAGTTCGAGTGCGCCGAAGTGCTCGAAACAGTGCTCGAGGAGCCGCTGGCCCATTTGCGGCGGCGCATGGCCGCCGGATTGAAGGTGGACGCCGGGTTCGACCAATTGATCGGCCAGATTGCGGCCGCTCAGTCGGCGCTCGGCCAGTAGCAGTCGAATCACGAAAAAGGGCCCCGCTGATCAGCGAGGCCCCTTGCGTTGGAGAGAAGATCAGACAGCTAGTTTGAGCCGTCGTTCGGGCGCTGCTTGTCGCCGCCTTCCTTGGTGTCCTTGGTCTTGGCTTCGCCGCCTTGCTGACCGAAATCGGTCCCGCCGAGATGGCCGCCTGCATCCACGTGCTTGAGCTGTTCTTTTTGACGATCGTCCTTGCTCATCGTGTTCTCCATGGTGTTAGGCAAGGTCAACTGTACAGGGGCGCACTTGTTCCCGGCCGTGCACGGAGGTGAGTCGCTCCAGCCTGGAACAACGCCCGGTAATCCCCCCTATTCACAGGGGCTGCGGCGTTAAGCGCTCCCGTTCACCTTCTTGCGAGGCAAAGCTTGGCGCGGACCTGGAAGCCTGCAATGAAGACCTCTCCCTTGAGGCTTCATTAATGTTCCGCCCCTCCCGCCGGGTTTTGCCATGAGACTGACTTATCGTGCCCGGCAGCGACGCAGGCGGGCGGCAAAAATCATGCTATATCTTGTGCTTGGCATCGTGATCTTCACGCCCAAGTTCGACATCCAGCAGCCAGTGGGCGGGACTACCCAGGTCGCGAGCATACGCTAGCAGCGCGCTCGATCAGGCCGTTTCGCACCGTGACCTCGGCCGGGGCAATGCTGCTGCGCGGCAGGCACATGGATCGGCTGTGCTGGGGCTGCGTTGGCGGGCACAGAGATCAACACGGAGCACTATCATGGTGCCCAAACATCCCCACGCCCGATGCCTGCCGAACCTTGCCGCAGCGATGAACTGCGAAGGTCCCAATCCACCACCGCGCGCCGCCGTGCAGCGCCGGCCGCAGCCGTTCCGGCGCAGTTTGTTGCAGCCCCTGCAACGCGGGTGATTATTGCGATCGTGGGTGAACGCCTTGCGGCCTGGGCCGTTGCTGGTTGGTAGCGCAAAGGAGAATGCGGTGGGCAAGCGTATCGTTTTTACCGGCGGCAGCGGCAAGGCCGGCCGGCATGTGATCGCATACCTCCTGGGGCGCGGCCATCAAGTGCTCAATGTTGATCTGGCGCCTTTGGCCATGGCAGGGGTCAACACCCTGACAACCGACCTCACGCAGAGCGGGGAGGCATTCAATGCCCTCTCCATGCATTTCGATTTTGCCGGCCTTGAAACCGGCACCGGCCCGGCGCCAGTAGATGCAGTGGTGCATTTTGCCGCCATACCGCGCATCCTGCTGCGACCGGATAACGCTACATTCCAAGCCAATGTTGTCTCGACCTATAATGTGATCGAAGCGGCGGTGAAGCTCGGGATCCGCAAGATCATCATCGCGTCGAGTGAAACCACCTATGGCGTTTGTTTTGCCGAAGGGGACAAAGACTATCACAGCTTCCCCCTCGACGAGGCTTATGACGTCGATCCGATGGACAGCTATGGCCTGTCCAAGGTGGTCAACGAGAAAACCGCGCGCGCATTTGCCATGCGCTCGGGTGCTGATATCTATGCGCTGCGCATCGGCAATGTGATCGAGCCGCACGAATACGACAAGTTCCCGGCCTTTCTCGCTGATCCCCTGTCGCGCAAGCGCAATGCGTGGAGCTATATCGATGCGCGCGATCTCGGGCAGATCGTCGATCTTTGCGTGCAAAAGGATGGCCTGGGCTTTTCGGTGTTCAACGCCGTCAATGACGAGATCACTGCCGACGAGCCCACCGAGGAGTTCCTGGCCAAATGGGCGCCTAACACGCCGATCCGGCGCCCGCTCGAGGGCTTTGAGGCGCCGCTGTCGAATCGCAAGGCGCGCGAGGTGCTGGGCTTTCGCGAGGAGCACAACTGGCGCCAATATGTCCGCTAGATCGGGCGAGATTATCCGGCAGAGTTAGCACTGCCATAACCAAGAAAGCCGCAGCAGGGAGCGGATCGCGTAACCGTGATTTAGGCTCCGGCAGAGCGCTTCCCAATCGGGCCCAGACCTGCAATGAAGCGAGTTGCGGCTGGGCTCGCCCTGAATTTTCAAGTGGGGGAGGGCACTGCAGCGGTCTGCCTTGTTCAGTTCATTTCCGGTCCCGATGCCCTTATCCACCAACGACACAATCCTTAAGGATGGCGGCGAATGCGGAGCGCTGCTGCGCGCCATAGACTGGACAGTTCATCCACTAGGCGTCCCCAGCGCGTGGCCACCCGAGTTGCGCACCCTTGTCGGGGTGATGTTGGGCTCGGTGCAGCCTATGCTGATCCTCTGGGGGCCCCAACACACCGTCCTTTATAATGATAGCTATGCCGCAATGTGCGGCGATCGCCACCCCGAGGCCCTGGGCCGGCCGTTCCAGCAATTATGGTTCGATATCTGGGACGAGGTGCTGCCCATCATCGACGCTGCATATGCAGGGCGCGGGACCTCGATGGATGACATCGAGTTCACCATGCACCGAAAGGGCTATCCCGAGGAAACCCACTTCGCTTTTTCCTATACCCCGGTGCGCAACAGCGAGGGGCGGATTGTCGGCATCTTCTGCGCCTGCCAGGAAACCACATCCGAAGTGCTGATGCGCCGGCGAGAACTGCAGGAACGCGAGCGCTTCCTGCAGGTCTTCGAGCTTACGCTCGGGGCCATTGCCGTGCTGAGCGGTCCTGATCATGTGATCACCGTCGCCAATGCCGATTACCAGATGCTGGTGGGCCGCCGCGACATTGTCGGCAAGCCAGTGAGTGAAGCGCTGCCCGAGGTTGTCAACCAGGGTTTTGTGGAACTGCTCGACGAGGTGTACCGGAGCGGCGTTGCCCATTTGGGCAGGGGAACGCCAGTAAAGCTGCAGCGTAAGCCCGGCGGCGCCATCGAGCAGCGCATCATCGATTTCCTTTATCAGCCGCTGCGCGACCTGCACGGGAAGGTGGACGCGATCTTTGTCCACGCGATCGATGTCACCGAACGCATCGAAGCCGACCAGCAGCAGTCGCTGCTGCGCAGCGAACTTGGCCATCGCATGAAGAACCAGCTGGCCCTGGTGCAGGCAATCGTCAACCAGACACTTCGCACCGCTCCCGATATCCCGACGGCGGCCAAGTCACTGGGCGATCGCGTCCAGGTGCTGGCCGGCGCCCATGACCTGCTGATCGCTGGGGAAACCGGATCCGCCACGGTCGGGGAAATCGTGCGCAAGCTGGTGCGGCTGCATGACGATGGCCCCCAAACACGGTTCCGCTTATCGGGCGAAACCGTCGAGGTGGCGTCGCGACCGGCGCTTTCCCTTTCACTGATCTTGCATGAACTCTCCACCAACGCAGTCAAATATGGCGCCCTTTCAGGCGGCGAGGGCTATGTGAAGGTGAACTGGGGCCGGCAGGACAGTCCCGAAGGCGAGCGCTTTGTGCTCGACTGGGAGGAAGTTGGCGGTCCCCCGGTGAGTGTACCGCGAACGCTTGGTTCGGGCTCGCGGTTGATCCGCGCCGGGCTGGCCGGGACCATCGACGGCAAGGTCGCCCTCGAGTTTGCGCCGCTAGGTGTGCGCTGCACGATTTCGGCCGATCTGGAGAGCTTTCAGCTGGAGCGGTAAAGTATTGCCCGCTAGGTTTTGCTGAAATTTCTCAGCCAAATGCTTTCCAGCGGCCATCATCGCGGCTATAGCCCAGCGACCGCCTTTTCTCCCCCACAGGACCACCCTCATGTTCGGCATTGATCCGAGTTTCTTTTCTTCGCTGCTGCAGGTCATCATGATTGACCTGGTGCTGGCCGGCGACAATGCCGTGGTGATCGGCCTGGCAGCAGCCGGCCTGCCATCGGATCTGCGCAAGCGCGCCATTCTGATCGGCATCATCGCGGCCACCATCATGCGCATCTGCTTTGCGCTGATCACGACCCAGTTGCTCTCGCTGGGCGGTGGCTTGCTGATCGCCGGCGGCATCTTGCTGCTTTATGTCTGCTGGAAGATGTATCGCGAACTCAGCCAGCCGGCCCATGAGGAACATGAAGCGCTCGAAGCCTTGGGCGACGCCGATCTCAACGCCGACGGCTCGGTTGCCGGGCGCGCGCCCAAGAAGACGCTGCGCCAGGCCGTGCTGCAGATCATCATTGCCGACGTTTCCATGTCGCTCGACAACGTGCTGGCCGTGGCCGGTGCGGCCCAGCACCATACCGAAGCCCTGATCTTCGGCCTGGGACTTTCCGTCGTGATGATGGGCGTTGCCGCCACCTTCATCGCCGGCCTGCTGACCAAGCATCGCTGGATTGCCTGGATCGGCCTGGTGATCATCCTCTATGTCGCCGCCAAGATGGTCTATGAAGGCGCCGACGCCCTGCTGGACCACACCCTGCCGCACATTCCGCTGTTCTATGGTGGTCCCGGCTCGCATTAGCCTTTGGTAACCAGTGGCCGAGTTTTGTGGCATTTGCCACGCTCGGCTAGGGTTTTGCTCATCCCAACGCAGTAGCTTTCGGCTTGATCTCCTGAGCCGAAAGCTGCCCATGCCCGCAATCCTGGATCAAACCGTTCCACGCCTGGACCACCGGGCACCGGCGAAAGCCCAGGCTCCGGCATCGTCCCTCGCTCCCGAACTGGTTTCCGGCGCGCAATGGGATCGGATCATCGCCGAATTCGATGAAGTCTGCCAGGAACAGCTCCACCTTTTCAGCACCACCCGCTGGCCTTCGGTGCGGCAGGAACCCATGGTGTTCCGGCTGGATGGGGAAATCGTCGGCGGTGCCCTGGTGATGATCCAACCCCTGCCGCTGCGGCTGGGCGCCCTGGCGGTTTCAAAATGGGCGCCGATGCTCAAACATGCCGATCACCCCCAGGCGTCAGCCATTCATCCCGGCATGATCGAGGCGCTGGTGGCTGAATATGCCGATAACCGCGGCATGATGCTTTCCGTGTTGCCGCGTGCCTCGATCGAGCCCGACAACGCCAGCTATGCTCAGCTGCGCGCTCGCGGTTTTCAGCAGGGCTCGCAGCTGCTTTATCCCAACCGCTACATCATCGATCTCAGGCTTTCTGATGCCGAGCAGCGCAAGAGCTTTGCGCAGAAATGGCGCTACCACCTCAACAAGTCCGAAAAAGCAGGCTTGAGTTTCGAGCATGCCGAGCCCGGACGGCTGGGTGAGTTCACCGCGCTTTATGAGGCGATGCTCGACCGCAAGAATTTCCCCGATCATTCCGCCTATGAAACCGTGCCCGCGCTGATGAACACCGAGATCGCTGCGCTGCGGCCCGAGCTGTTCTTCGTGCGCCATGAGGGCGCGGTGATCGCCGGGGCCCTGATTTTCAAGGCCGGCGACCGGGCGGTCTATCTTTACGGCGCCACCGCAGATAACGCGCTGCCGCTGCGCGCCGGCTACTTCATCCACTGGCACATCATTCGCTGGCTGCGCGATAACACCTCGGCGCGTTGGTATGATTTGGGCGGCACTGATGGCAATCACGGTCTGCACCAGTTCAAGAAGGGCATGGCTGGCGACCGCGGCGTGATCCGCCCCGTGCCGCCCGTTGCCAACTACGCTTCGCGCCCCTGGCCGTTTCTTGTTGGCAATGGTGCCTTCATGGCCCGCGACACCGCTAACGCACTGCGCCGCTATGTCGCCGGGCTGTTCAACCCCGCTGCACGGCCCGACCAGGCCCGCGACAGCGGGCAGGGCCGCGCCTCATGAGTTTGGCGCGTCGGCTGGCTTCCCAGTCCACCATCATCTTTGGCGCCCGCCTGTTCGGTGCGGGGCTGATCTTTGTCGTCCAGGCGCTGATCGCCCGCTGGTGGGGGCCGGGCCTGCTTGGCGAATATCTGCTGATCGTGGCCGCGGTGAACCTGATCAGCGTCGCCATGCCTTTCGGCTTCCAGACCGTGGGCGCTTATTTCGCGGCCGAATACCGGGCGCGGGCGCAGCAGCGGCAGCTGCTGATTTTCATGCTCTGGGCCTATGGTCATGTCCTGGGGACGCTGGCGCTGCTGCTGGTGGCTGGTTATCCACTGCTGCAGGCGATCGGGCAGGGCGGCAGTGTGCTGGCGCAGCATCTGGTGCCCGCCGCGCTGCTCGCCTTTGCCACCGCGATGTTTTACGTCAATGGCGCGCTGCTGGTTGGGCTCAAGCACCCGCTGGCCGGCTATGTGGTTGATTCCGTGTTCCGCCCGCTGATTGTCGTAGGCGCCTTCTTGGTGACTGCGAGCCTGGCTCCGCCAGCCGAGGCATTCTCCAACATGCTTTGGGTAATTGGCGTCGGCTGTGCCTTAGTGTCGCTGGTGCACTTCGCCTATGTCGTGCGGGTGTTCCGCTCCGTTCAGAACGAGGCGCCGGCTCAGCCGCGTGAGCTCGCCCGCTGGTGGCGCTTCGCCGTGCCGTGGGTGCTGATCGGGCTCGCCACCGACTTCTTTTTCGATATTGACCTGCTGCTGCTTAGCCATCTGCTCGATCGCGAGCAATTGGCCATCTTTGGCGTATGCACGCGCATCTTTGCGCTGGCCGCCTTCGGGGTCGGCGCGGTGTATGCCGTGACACTCCCCGAGATTTTTGAAAGCCAGGCCAATTCTGACCGCAGCGCCTTTCTGCGCAAGGTGGGCGAGGCCAATGTGGTCGCCAGTGGCTTATCGGTCCTGCTCTTCGTGATCATGGCCGTAGGCGCGCCGTTCGGCCTGCTGCTATTCGGGCCGGCCTTTACCGCCGGAGCATTGCCGCTTGCCGTGTTGTGCCTGTCCCTCGTGGTGCGCTCGGTTGCCGGACCGGCATCGCTGGTGCTCTCGATCCATGATCGCCCCTATGCCAGTTTGCCTGCGGTAGGGCTGGGCATTGTCATGCTGGTGGCCGGCAATGCCCTGCTGGTGCCCCCATTCGGGCTGATGGGCGCGTCGCTGTCGGCGCTGATCGCCATTACCGCTTGGTCAGCGGGTTTGTGGCTGACGGCTTATAAGCTGGCCGGGCTCGATGTTTCCATTCTGCAATGGTTCCGTGCTAAGCGGGCCGCTACCCTGGCGACTGGCTAGCCGCAGTCGCTTTAGCGGGTCAGCGCCAGCCGGGCGGAACGGCGCAGCCGATTGGCGATGCCGCCGCTAACCCCGCGGTCATAACCGGGGATCACCTTGGTGAGCGGGCGCTCATAAAGCAGGTAGTCTTCGCCAAAGATATGGTTCTCGAGCACCGCGATCTGCTTGAAGCCCATGCGGGTCATGATCGCCGCCGCGGGATCATTGCCGGCCTTGGTATAGGTGGCGATCTTGTGGAAGCGTCCATTGTCCCAATGGTCGATAAATGCGCGCATGCCCTGGACCCCAAGCGTGCTGCGCCGCTTGTCGGGGAACACATAGGACCAATAGAGCCAGAGCGTGCCCAGTTCAGGACCGGAGATCATGAAACCAGCGGGTTCGCCCTTGAGGATGAACATCATCACGTGGTGCGGATCGGCATCGATCAGCGAGGCGAGATAGGGCTTGGTCAGCCGGGCCGATTCGTAGGCCTTGAACTCGCTCGAGTAAAAGGGCGAGGTCACGATAGCTTCCTGTAGTCGGGCATGGACCAGCCCGATATCGGCGTAACTGGCGGCGCGGAACAGCGGTGCCTTGGGGGCGGCTGTGCTCACGGCACTCGCTGGCGTCAGTGCAATGTCGCTCATATGGTTCACCCGGCTTGACCCCTGCACAGTACCACCAGTTCATCCTGGGCCTAAGTGCGCTCGTTTGCTGGGGTTAATGGAGCACAGCCTTGCCCATGCGCAGCCCCGGCGGTACAACAGCGCAAGGCAAAAAAGGGGAGAACCAGTGTGAGCCAAGAGCTCGTATTCCAGCCAGATGCAGCCGCAACCGCTCATACCCATGCTACCAAGGAGCAGTATGAGCAGATGTATGCCCGCTCCGTCAGCGACCCCGATGGATTCTGGGCCGACGAGGCCGGGCGCATCTCCTGGATCAAGGCCCCCACCAAGATCAAGAACACGAGCTTTGCTTACCCCGATGTCTCGATCAAATGGTTCGAAGACGGGGTGCTGAACCTTGCCGCCAACTGCATCGACCGGCATCTGGAAGAACGTGGCGATCAGGTCGCGATCATCTGGGAGCCCGATGATCCCAACACCGAAGCCGAACACATCACCTATCGCAAGCTGCACGAAAAGGTTTGCCGCTGCGCCAATGTGCTGCTTTCGCTCGGGGTCAAGAAGGGCGACCGCGTCACCATCTACCTGCCCATGATTCCGCAGGCCGCCTATGCCATGCTGGCCTGCGCGCGCATCGGGGCCGTCCATTCGGTCGTGTTCGGCGGCTTTTCGCCCGACGCCCTGGCCGGCCGCATCAACGATTGCGACAGCCGCATCGTCATCACCGCCGATGAAGGCCGCCGCGGCGGCAAGACAGTGCCGCTCAAGGCCAATGTCGACAAGGCCCTGGCGGACGCGCCGGGCGTCGACAAGGTGCTGGTGGTGCACAACACCGGCGCGGCCGTCACCATGAAGGGCAGCCGCGATATCTGGTGGCACGAGGCGGCTGCCGGCGTTGAGCCCTTCCACGATCCCGTGCCGATGGGCGCCGAGGATCCGCTGTTTATCCTTTATACCTCCGGCTCCACCGGCAAGCCCAAGGGTGTGCTCCACACCACGGGCGGTTATGCCGTCTGGGCTTCGATCACGCATCAATACGCCTTCGACTACCAGCCGGGCGAGGTGTACTGGTGCACCGCCGATATCGGTTGGGTCACCGGCCACAGCTATCTCGTCTATGGCCCGCTCGCCAATGGCGCGACCACGGTGATGTTCGAGGGTATTCCGAGCTATCCCAATCCCGCCCGCTTCTGGGAGGTGATCGACAAGCACAAGGTCAACATCTTCTATACCGCTCCCACCGCCATCCGCGCGCTGATGGGCGCGGGCGTGGAATGGGTTGATAAGGCCGATCTGTCCTCGCTGCGCCTCATCGGTTCGGTGGGCGAGCCCATCAATCCCGAAGCCTGGCTCTGGTACCACAAGCATGTGGGCCGCGAGCGCTGCGCGGTGATCGACACCTGGTGGCAGACCGAAACCGGGGGCATCATGATCACCCCGCTCCCCGGCGCAGTCGCCGCCAAGCCGGGTTCGGCCACCCTGCCGTTCTTTGGCGTGCAGCCCGTGGTGCTCTCGCCAGAGGGTCGCGTGCAGGATGAAACCAAGGGGCAGGGCGTGCTCGCCATCAAGGACAGCTGGCCGGGGCAGGCGCGCACCATCCACGGCGATCACAGCCGGTTCGTTTCGACCTATTTCGAGACCTATAAGGGCTACTACTTCACCGGCGACGGCTGTCGGTGCGACGAGGACGGCTATTACTGGATCACCGGCCGGGTCGACGATGTGCTCAACATATCCGGCCATCGCCTCGGGACGGCCGAGATCGAAAGCGCGCTGGTTGCCCATCCCAAAGTTTCCGAAGCCGCTGTTGTGGGATACCCGCATGATCTCAAGGGGCAGGGCATTTATTGCTATGTCACCCTGATGGAAGGGGAAACCAGCGACGACGCGCTGCGCACCGAACTTCGCAGCTGGGTGCGCAAGGAAATCGGCCCGATCGCAACGCCTGACCTCATCCAGTGGGCCCCCGGCCTGCCCAAGACACGTTCGGGCAAGATCATGCGGCGCATCCTGCGCAAGGTCGCCGAGAACGACTTCGCCTCGCTGGGCGACACCTCGACCCTGGCCGATCCCGCCGTGGTCGATGACCTCATCGCCAACCGGCAAAATCGGCCCGCGAGCTAGTCCGTAGGGGCGGAGGGCCCGCTCTCCGCCCGCTCCCACCTTCATCTGCACCGGACCCTTTGACGCAGTTTCCGCCAGCGCGCCGCTATTTGGGCGCCGCGCCCTGTTGTTGTGCCTTTGGCCATCGTTTGGGCGGCTTTGGGCCGTCTAGGTCCGTTCGCTTCCTCAACTTCCGGACTATTCCTTGATCAAAGCTCTTCCTCGTTTCGCCGCCAGTGCGGTGTTTGCTCTCGCACTGAGCCTTCCTGCGGCCGCAGGAAGGCTGGAAACCATGGCCGGACAGATGATCGTCGTCGGCTTTCAGGGCAATGATGCCGACGATGCTTCCGTCGTCGCCTTGCGCGAGGAGCTGGCCGCGGGCCACCTCGGTGGCGTCATGTTCCTCAAGAGCAATGTGAAGAGCCTTGCCGCCGTTACCGAAATGAACCGGCAGTTCCGGGCCGCTGCTCCCGATCTGCCCCCGCTGATCACGCTGGACCAGGAAGGCGGCTCCGTCGAGCGCCTCACCAAACAGGTCGGCTTTCGTGAGGTGCCTTCGGCGCGCTCGGTCGCGGCCCGCAACAGCCCGGCCGAAGCCAAGTCAATCTACGCCCGCATGGCCGCCTCCATTGCCGAGCTGGGTTTTACGCTCAATTTCGGCCCTGTGGCCGATATGGAGGTCAATCCCAAGAACCCGATCATAGCCAAGTTCGGCCGCGCCTATGGCGCTGATGCCGAGGACGTGGCCGCCTATGACGCGGCCTTTATCGCCGCCCATCGCGCCGCGGGCGTGTTGACCGCGATCAAGCATTTCCCGGGCCACGGCTCGTCCACCCGCGACAGCCATGCGGGCTTTGTCGATATCACCAAGACCTGGGACGCGAGCGAACTGGAGCCCTATCGCACCCTGATCGAGGCTGACGATGCCGACATGATCATGGTGGGCCATCTCTATCATGCCGCTTATTCTGGCGGTGACACGCGCTTGCCAGCTTCCCTTTCGCCCGACTGGATCGAAGGCGTGTTGCGGGGCGATTTGGGCTTTGATGGCGTCGTGATCAGCGACGATCTGGAGATGGGAGCGATTCGCGCTCATTTCGGGCTCGCCGACACCGTCACCCGCGCGGTGCGGGCCGGAATGGACGTGCTGTTGCTTTCCAACACCGCCAAATATCGGCCGGGCCTGGGGCGCGAAGTTCTCGAAATTCTCGTGTCAGAAGCCGAGAAAGACCCCGCTTTTGCTCGGCGCATCGAGCAAAGCTACAATCGTATTGCTCGCCTCAAGGCTCGCATCGCTCCGTGACGGCGCTTGCGCTTTCCTCCGGGCACGCTGGAGGTTAAAGTGCGCCTCCCCCATGGGGCAGAGGAGTCGTTAGCGCATGGCGGAAAGCCGCGAAACCAGACAGGTCCGGGCGATCTTTATCTCGGATGTCCACCTGGGCATGAAGCCCATCCGGGTGGGACAGCTGATCGAGTTCCTGCGCGCCCATGATGCCGAGACGATCTACCTCGTCGGCGACATCATCGATGGCTGGCGGCTCGCCAAGGGCTGGCACTGGCCCAGCGAATATAATGTCTTGGTGCAGGTGCTGCTGGACAAGGCGACGGCTGGCACACGCGTGGTTTATCTGCCCGGCAACCACGACGAATTCCTGCGCGAATATCTTGGCACCTATTTCGGCGAAATCGAATTCGTCGATCGTACGGTTCACACCAGTGCGCTGGGGAAAACCTATCTCGTCATCCATGGCGATCAGTTCGACGTCGTGGTGATGAATGCCAAGTGGCTCGCCCATGTGGGCGACTGGGCCTATAACGCTGCCCTGCGCGTTAATATCGCCATCAATTGGGTGCGCCGGCGCCTCGGGCTGCAATATTGGTCGCTATCGGCCTGGGCCAAGCAAAAGGTCAAGAACGCTGTTTCCGTAATCGGGCGCTTCGAGGAGGCCCTCGTCTACGAAGCCAAGCAATCGGGCGTCGATGGGGTGATCTGCGGTCACATCCACTTCGCCGATATGCATGACCGCCTCGGCATTCATTACATCAATACCGGCGACTGGGTGGAAAGCTGCACCGCCATCGTCGAAACGCCAGAGGGCGGCTTCGAGCTGATCAAGTGGACTGATATGTCAGCCACAGAGCCGCGCAAGTTCCGCTTGCGGCGCGCATCCTGAGGAACGTGCTGCATTTCAGCACAATTTAGCCCGGCTCTGGCGAATCTGCTCTTGAACTCCACGGCATAGCCAGCAAAACTTGTTTCCGGGCGATTTGCCCGGAGTTTTTCTTTCATGCCGTCGGTATCTGCGCGCTGGGACAGTCCCAGCCTGCGCGCTTCCTTGTTTCACTTGACCGTCTTCGCCCCCATGGCGGTCAGTTCCGTGTATCTGGCCATCTGGCTCAGTGAAAAAGGCATACAAGCCGACCAGATCGGCATCGTTGGTGCCGTGCCCGTGGCGGGCCTGCTGATCCTCAATCTCTTCATCGGGCGACTGGCCGATAAGGCCAAGGACTGGCGCACGGTGATCGTGATTCTGGCGTTGCTGGGCGGTGCCTTTCCGCTGGGGCTGTTTTTCGTCAGTGAGTTCTGGAGCATCGTCCTTGTCTGGGCCTTCTGCGCCATGTCCTCGGGTTCCATCGCCCCGGTGATCGACGCGGCCACGATGCGGCTGGTGCAACGCACGGGCGGCGATTTCGGCACCATCCGGGCCTGGGGCACGGTGGGCTATGTCGTTGCCGCTTCCGGAGTCGGTTTTGCCGTCACCGCCTTTGGCACGGCGGCCTTTGTGCCGCTGTTTTTCGCCGTCTCCCTGTTGCGCGCACTGGTGTCGCTGCAACTGCCGCGCTTCCGTGCCCCCGAGCCGGTGCCGACCCTGGCTGCGCTCAGCCCGGAACCCGCCAAGCTGAGCGCTGCCCTCAAGCCCTGGTTCGTGCTACCACTCGTCGCCTTTGCCCTCGTCAATGCCGGGCATGGCGTGCTGGGCAGCTTTGCGGCCCTGCTTTGGCATCAGCACGGCGTCCCCGATTATTACATCGGGCCGCTGATCGCCACTTCGGCGTTGGCCGAGGCGGTGATGATGTTCTTGTGGCAGCGCTTTGGCGGCCGGGTCACGGCGCGCAGCATGATCCTGGCGGCCTGCATCGCCGCGCTGATCCGGTTCACTGCCATGGCCTTCGATCCGCCGGTCGCGGTGTTGTTCGGCCTCCAGACGCTCCATGCCGTAACCTATGGCGTCGGCTATTTCGGCGTCGTGCATTTCATCGCCAATTGGACCGGCGAAGACATTGCCGCCGAAGCTCAGGGCTTTGCGACCATGCTGCAGCAGGCCACCTTGGTGATTACCCTAGCGGGGTTCGGCTGGCTTGTCGCCCATGTGGGCGTCGCCTCATATTTCGCCATTTCAGTGCTGTCGCTGCTCGGCATCGGCTGCGTGCTGCTGTCGTTGCGCCTGCGGCCACCCAAGGATGCAGTGCTGCCCTGAGCCTCGGCGCGCGTCGGCGGAGCGGCCGGTTTTTTAGCTTGCCTGGTCGCCTCAGCCGCATCCTCGTGAGCAGAGGGGGCTGCCAGCGAGCACCGACCCGGGGCTGCTTGAGCTCCGCGTCTGGGCTCGGCCGTTGACGGGAATTCACAGTGGCCACGCCCAACAAAAAGGCCCCGGTTTTTACCGGGGCCTTTGTTCGTTTGTTGCAGTTCCGACTAGTTCAGGCGCCCGCTGGCATGGGCCAGCATGGTGTAGACCTTGCCGCGATCGGACAGCAGATATTCGCGCGTTTCGGCAGCGGCACGGGGACCGGCAGCCGCACGCTTCAGCAGCTGCTCGAACTCACCCATGTAAGCTTGGGCCGTACGGGCGAAATCGGCGTCGCGCTGCACGCGCTTGCGGACATCGTCATAGGTGCCCTGGCCGGTCAGCGTATAGATTCGGCGCGAGAACACGTTGGATTCCCCGGCTTGGTAGCGAGCCCAGGCTTCGCCCAGAGCGGCATCGTCGATGGCGCGGGCGATATCCTCGGTCAGCCCCGAAAGACCCTGCTGCGGCGCTTGCTGCTGGGTGCTGGCCTGCTTGGCCGATGCATTGCGCAGCACATCACGCAGCCAGCCACCGGTATCCTGCGCGGCCGGGCTTGCTTCAGCTTCCGCAGGTGCTGCGGGCTGAACCGGTGCAGCTGGCTGGACTGGCGCAGCTGGCTGGACTGGTGCGGCCGGCAGGACTGCCGCCGGACGAGCCGGCTCAGGGGCGCGGATCGGATCGACCAGTGGCTGACGAGCGGGCTCGGGCGCACGGATCGGATCCACCAGGGTTTGGCGGACCGGCTCGGGTGCCGGCTGGCGCTGTGGCTCTGGCTGGGCGGGCCGGGCGGGCTCCATCCGGGCCTGACGCACGGGCTCGGGCGCAGCTTCGCGCGGCTGCGGATAGCTGGCTTCGGCGCGCGGTGCCTCATAACGGTTGGCGCGCTGGGCCGGACGGCGGTCGTGCAGGTCATGGGTGGCCGGCTGCGCGCGCACAATGGCGTTGAGCTCGCTCAGGGCCTCGATCTGCTCGGCAACCACGCGTCGCATGGCGGCTGCACTGGCGCGGGTTTCCTCGGGCAGTTCGGCAACGCCGCGGGCCAGCTCGGAACGGGTCGCTTCGAGCTCGGAGCCCACTTCGCGAGCGGTGTCGCGCATGGCGCGGGCGGTGTCGTTGAACCGGCGCGTTGCTTCTTCCAGAGCCCGCTGCATTTCGCCGATCATCTGCTGCTGGGCTTCCTGGAGCGCGGCGCTGGCGCGCCCGCTTTCGGTCTCCGCGGTGCTGCGGAAATCACCCAGGCGCGATGCCACATCGCCGCTGGTTTGCTCCAAAGCCTCACGGAACGTGCCCGTGCTCTGGTCGATTGCCTGGCGCAGCACGCCGGTATTGCTCGAAACCGCATTGCGCACCGAAACGGCGCTATCACTGATGGTTTCTGCCAGCGTGCTGGTGGTGGCGCTGAGCACATCGGTGACGCTGCCGGCGGCCGAGGTCAGGATGTCGGCCACGCGGTTGGCATTTTCTTCCAGCGCCGAATTGACTTGTGCGGTTTGTTCGGAAAGGGCCGAGCGGATGGTGCTTGTGGTTTCGTTGAGCGCACCGGTGGCCGCGTCGCTGGCGCGGGAAAGGGCGCCATCGACCTGGGCCGCACTGGAATTCAGCGTCGCCGCAAAGCGTTCGGTGCTGGCATTGAGCGTCGAGTTGAGGCGCTCATTGGTTGCGTAGATCGCATCATTGACGCTGCTGGTGTTGGCCTGGATCACCTCGGCAACCTGGGCCGAAGTCTGGCTGAGCGCTTCGGTCACCGCCGAAGTGGTGCTGGCCAGCGTATCGGCAACGGTATGGGTGGTTTCACCCAGGGCCTCGTCCATGGCCCGACGCGCACCGATCAGGCGGCGTTCGGTGTCGTTGACCGTTTCGGCAATCGACTGCGCGAACATGCGCATGCGGTTGTCGATGTCGTCGGCACGCGAGGTGAAGCTGGCCGCCAGAGCGTCCATGGCGTTGCGGCGTTCTTCCAGCGTTTCCACCGCGAAGTCGCCCGTGGTTGCGAGGGCTGAGGAGGCACGGTCCATATTGGCCGCTTCCGCGTCCAGCTTGCCGAGCATGGAGGAGAACTCGTCCACCATGGTGCGGATGGTGCTCTGCAGCGCACCGACATGTTGGCTGACCATCTGGCCGGCTTCTTCGGTCTGGCCGATCGCTTCGCGAACGGTGGCCGAATAGGTCGCAGTCTGCTGGGCAACGCTGCTCTCGAGGCTCGCCAGATTGGCGGTCGAGGCATCGAGCACCCGCTGCAGCAGCAGGTTGGAGTCGTTGAGCTTGCCCAGTGCCGAGGTGACATCGGACAGGATGCGCGAGGTCGAGGCCGACATGATGGTTTCGGCTTCGCGGGCATTGTCGGCCAAGGCGTCGCGCAGCACATTGCCATGGCTGAGCAGGGCGCCCTGCAACTGGTCGGAGCGCTCGGTCACCAGCGCCGCAAAGGCATTGGTCTGCTCTTCCACCGAGCGGTTGAGATCGGCGATCTGGTTGCCGATCGCATCGACCGCACCAACGGCCTTGACCGAAACGACCTCGTCGATGCCAGCCGCAGCCGAGCGAATCTGGTTCATCGCCGCGCGAACGGCTGCGTCCATGCTATTGGCGGTGGCGCTGATATCCTCGGCAATATTGTGGGTTGCCGCGATGATGCGCGTCGAAATGGTTTCCTCGATGCGATCAGCGCCCGCTTCCAGATCCGCCATGGACTGGGTGATCGAGGTGTTGATCGAGGCGTTGAGCGCAGCCAGGCGCTCGGCCGTGATATCGGCGCGGGCGGTGATGGCTTCGGGCAGGGTGCCCAAGCGCTGGTCCACCATGTCGGTGATGGCGCGACGCGCCATGTTGACGCCGGTCTCGATGAGATCGGCGGCCTTGCGCGCGCTTTCGCCCACAGTGGCGCTGACCGCGTCGAGACGGGCGGCAATGCCATTTTCGGCATCCGAGATCTTGGCCACGGCGCTGTCGAGCCCAACGCCCAGATGGGTGTTCACCTCGGCAACCTTGCTGGCGATCACGTCCGACATGCCGTTGACGCGTTCGGCCATGGTGTCGGTGACTTCGCGCAGCGAGGCATCGATGCGGGTGCGGGCGTCTTCGCTCTGCTGGGCGATGGTGTCGGCCAGCTCGGCCGTGCGCAGGCCCATGGTTTCGCCGATGGAGGTGGTGTGCGTCGCCAGCGTGTCGGACAGCGCCTGGGTGCGGGCACCCAGTGCGTCGTTGAGCTGGTGGGTGCGCATGCCGATCGTGCCGGCCAGCTCATTGGTGCGCGCATCGAGCGCACCGGTGAGTGCCGCAGCCTGCGTGGTGAGCTCGGTGCTGAGCTTTTCCGTGCCGGCAGCGATCTGGTCCGAAAGGTTCGCCGTGCGCTCGTCGAGCGCGGAAGCGAGCTCGTCAGTGCGCGCGCCAAGTGCTGCGTTGAGGCTATAGGCGCGGCCGTCGAGGGCCTCGGTAAAGTCGCTGACGCGGCCGTCAAGGGCCCCGGTCAGCTCCGTCAGGCGGGCATCAAGCGCGCCGGTGAGGCCCGAGCTGCGGCTGTCGAGCGCCTGGGTCAGTTCTGCGGTGCGGGTGTCGAGTGCTTCGGTGAGCTCGGCCGTGCGGCTATCCAGGGCTTCGGTGAACCCAGCGCGGCGGCTGTCAAGCGCACCGGTGAGGCGCGACACACCCTGGTCGAGCGTTACCGCAATACCTCCGACGCGGCTGTCGAGGGCTCCAGCAAGCTGCGACACGCCCTGATCAAGCGTGCCAGTAATACCGCCAAGGCGGCTGTCGAGGGCCTCGCTGATCTGCGACACGCCCTGGTCGAGTGTGCCGGCAATGCCGCCGAGGCGGCTATCGAGGGTCTCGCCGAGCTGGGAAACGCCGTGATCAAGCGCACCGCTGATGCCTTCCAGACGACCTTCCAGCGCTTGCGTGATCTGCGATACGCCCTGGTCCAGGGCGCCAGTGATCCCGCCAACGCGGCTGTCGAACGCACCAGACAGTTCGGCAACGCTGCGATCCAGAGCCCCGGTGATGCCGCTCAAACGGGTGTCGAGCGCCCCGGTCAAATCGGTAACGCGGGTATCGAGGGCGCCGGTGATATCGGCGACGCGGCTGTCCATCGACCCGGTGATATCCGTCAGGCGGCTGTCCAGCGCGCCGGTGAGGTCGGCAGCACGCGTATCGAGCGCGTTGATGAGGGCACCGGTGCGGCTGTCGAGCGCTTCGGTCAGATCGGCGGTCTGGCTTTCGATTGTGCCGGTAAAGCCGGCCGCCCGTTCGTCGAGCATGGCGGCGAGGCCAGCTGCCCGCTGATCAACTTCGTTGGCGAAGCGGTTGGTGTGCTGATGGAAGCGGGCCGAAAGCGCGCTGGTATGCTGGTCGATGGATGCGGCGAGGCCCGTAGCGCTTTCCTCGATCTGCGTCGAAAGGGCCGCGGTGCGGTCCTGCAGTGTATCGGCAAGGCGCTGGGTGCGGCCGGCAATGGCCTGGTCGAAAGCCTCGGTGCCGGTGAGTAGGGTTTCGCCCAGTTCCTGCGAGCGCAGGCGGATGGCCTCGCTGAACTCGTTGCCACGGCCATCAAGCGTCGCGGTGAGCTCATCGGTGTGGATGGTTATGGCCGCGGTGATTTCGCTGGCGCGTGTACCGAGCACCTGGTCGATCTGATCGGCGCGGGCGGTGAGCACCTGCTCAAGTTCCCCCGTGCGGGCGCTCAGCGTCTGGTCGATTTCGCCGGCGCGGCTGCCCAGAACCTGCTCAACGCGGGCGGCATGGGCACCCATGACGCGGTTGATCTCACCGGCGCGGGTGCTCAGCACCTGGTCGAGTTCCCCGGTGCGGGCGCCCAGCGCTTCATCGATTTCGGTGAAGCGATTTTCAAAGGCGCCGCGGATTTCGCCGCTGCGGGCAGTGAGGATTTCATCGAGACGCTGGGTGCGACCATCAATGGCTTCGGCGATGATGCCGGCATGGCCATCCAGCTTTTCACCGAGCTCACGCGAGGTGGTGGCGAGGCTATCGGTGATGGCCTGGGTGCGCGAACCCAGCACTTCGCCCAACTCCCGGGTGCGCTCGGCAACCACGGCGTTGAAGCGACCCGATTCTTCGTTCAGCGCCATTTCCAGAACATTGGCGCGCGCGGCAAAGCTGCTGCTTTGCGCTTCAAGGCGACGCAGCAGTTGCTCGCCCTTGTCGCCAATCACATCGTCAAGGCTGTGCAGGCGGCTATCGAGCGCACCCGTGACCTCGGCAAGGCGGGCATCGAACTGGCCCAGCGAATCCTGTCCGGCCGTGGAAAGGGTCAAACGGGCGCGTTCGGAGGAATCTTCCAGAGCGCCATTGAGCTCGATCAGCGCCGTTTGCAGGCGGCTCTCGATGCCATTGAGCTGGATGGAAACGGTTTCGTCGATCTGGCGGCTAGCGGAGTTCAGAATGCCCTCGGCTTCGCGCGACCGGTTAGCGATCTCCTCGGCAATGCGGCTGCCGATGGTGTCGAGCGCTGTGGTGACGGAGTCGCCGCGTTCGCGCAGCTGATCCAGAAGATTGTTGCCGCCGTCTGACAGCAGGGTCGCGATTTCGCTGGTGCGGTCGCCCAGGGCTCCGGACAGGTCACCGGCGCGCTGCTCCAGCACGGCCGAGAGCACGCTGGTGCGGTCTTCCAGGATGCCGGCCAGGGCGTTGCTGCGCTGCTCAAGCGTGTCGGCCAGGGTAGCGCTGCGGTCGGCAATCAGGCCGGCCAGATTGCCGGTGCGTTCTTCAAACGAGCCAGCCAGTTCGCGGCTGCGCTCATCGAGCCGGGCAGTGCGGTCGTCGATGGCACTGGCGATGTCGCCGACGCGGCTGTCGAGCGCCTCCGTCAGCGCACGCATGCGGGTTTCGATGGTGGAGTCGAGCTCACCAGTGCGAGCCTCGAGCGTGCGCGCCATGGCGGCGGTTTGCTCGTCAAAGTTCTGCGACACCCGGCCAGCGCTGTTGTCGAGCGCGGAGATGAAGTCGGTGGTGCGGTTGTCGACGAGGGCAACGAAGTTCTCGGTGCGCTCGCCAAAGCTGCTGTTGAGCGTATTGCCGGCAGTCTCAAGGGCGCGGGTCAGGGTGCCGCCGCTTTCCACCAAGGTGCCGGCGATGCGCTGCGAGATGGCATCGAGATCAAAGACCAGCCCGGTATGGCTTTCGGTAATGGCTTCGCGCACCCGCTCGGTATTGGTCAGAACGCTTTCGCGCTGGCTGGCGAGTTCGGCGATCAGCGCGCGCATGCGCGACTCGTTGTCGGAATAGGTGCGCTCGAGTGCCGTGACCTCGTTGTGGATCATCACTTCGAGTTCACCGGCGCGCGACAGGGCGCGCTCCAGCCCGTCGCCCAGCGCATTGACCTCGCGGCGCACGGCCTGGCCCACCGAGGCAACCTTGTCGGCGGCGGTGACTTCGGGCTCAGCCAGGCGAATGGCGGCCTGGGTGATGGTGGAAGCCGCGTTACGCAGATCCTGCGCGCGACGGAACAAGGTAGCGACGGCAAAAAAGCCCAGCACGGGCAAGAGCATCAGCGCGGCAAGGAAGATGAAATCGATGGTGCCGACAAAGCTGCCGAAATCGGCGAACTGGTCGCGATAGCGCATGGCGCCGGCCGCGCCGGTGGCGCCCAGCCACAGCACCGACAGGATCACCGCCATCCAGACTGGCGTCGCTGACGAGCGGGTCTGCAGGCCGTAAAGGATTTTGGAAGTGCCGAACCGATCGTCATTGGCGACCGGTCCCGCCTGCGCCGCGATCTTGTCGGCCGCCAAAAGGCGCTCTGACTTGGCAGGGTCGTTGCGCTTTTCGGCGGGCTTGTCGCCGGAGCTATCGAGATTGAACACCGAGTCCTTCAGCGCGTCTTCCACCGCTGAAAACGCTAGGGCCGCAGGATCGTTTGCTGGGGGGGTCGGGTTTTTCGCCATACTCTTTACAACTCTCGCATCGGCCTGGCAGCGGGGGCGGTTTTAAGAGGGTGATCTAACGCCAAGCCGTTGCCGGGCTTGTCGCCAAATTGGTTCAATTCGATGCAAATGGCCCTGCATCGGTCCTCTGCCATCGCCGCCGCGCGCTGGTTCATCGTTAAGTAGTACATGCAATTTAACTCAAACCGAACGGTTTCTTACCCAAAGGTTAATTTTTGCAGTGGGTAACACGGACAGCTCGATGCGCGCAAACTGCGCCGTCGATTTAATAGGGTATTCACGCCAGCCCCTTAGGCTTGGACAACCGGTCGCGTTCTTGGCCGTAGTTGTTCAAGTGGAAAACCATGGCCAATCCCTCAGCATCGCTCCCCCAGCAGTTCTCGCCTAGCGAGGCCAACAAAGGGGGCCCGATCGATCGCTTGCACCTGGCTCGCCAGTGCCTGGGTGACGAGGGACTGGAGCAAGAAGTGCTGCGGCTGTTCCACGACACGATCAAGAGCTATATGGCTCGGCTGCAGCGGGCCGAAGATGGGGCGGAAACGCGGATTGCCCTGCACACGCTCAAGGGCGCTGCGCGCGGGGTAGGGGCCTGGACGGTTGCCGATCAGGCGCAGGCTGCCGAGGAGGAACTGGCCGATGCTGCGGTGGTCGGGCCGGAGCGCTTTGCCGACCTCGCTATGGCTGTGGAAGAAGTGAGCGTCTTCATCGCCGGCATGCTGACCGACGACTTAAATTAGCAGGTGCGCCGCGCACCGCTGCCGGTGAGGCCTGCGAGGACCTCCCGGCCGCTTTGCGCTGTGCACAACGCAGGAATTTGACGGCTTGCCTTGCTAACGCCTATAGAGCGCCCGATATCTAATGCGCTTTCAGGTGCATCGCCGCCCATGGTTGATGGCCACCAAGACAAGGCCCCACCCCGATGACTATGCCGACCCTGGCGCCCGAGCTTTCGCCGCGCGCCATCTCCACCGAACCTTATCGTACGCGCCGGACCTTTGCGATCATTTCGCACCCTGACGCCGGCAAGACGACGCTCACCGAGCGCCTGTTGGCGGCTGCCGGTGCCATTCAGCAGGCCGGTGCCGTGCGCGGCAAGGCGGGGCAGCGCTCCACCCGTTCGGACTGGATGGAAATGGAGCAGCAGCGCGGCATTTCCATCACCTCCTCGGTGATGACCTTTGAATATGACGGGCTGACGCTCAACCTGCTCGATACGCCAGGCCACTCCGACTTTTCGGAAGACACCTACCGCACCCTGACGGCGGTGGATGCCGCGATCATGGTGATCGACGCGGCGAAAGGTATCGAATCGCAGACGCTCAAGCTCTTTGAAGTGTGCCGACTGCGCGATATCCCGATCATCACCTTTATCAACAAGGTCGACCGCGAAGGGCAAAGCCCGCTCGATCTGATCGATGAAATCCAGAGCAAGCTGGCGCTCGACCTTACCCCCGTGCTGTGGCCGATCGGACAGGGGGTGGATTTCGGCGGCTATATCGACTTGGTTGAAAAGCGGGTGGTCAACCCGCAGGGCAAGACCATTGCCGAGTTCGACGAACTCGAAGACCTGCTCGACAACGATGCCCTGGTCGACAATCCTGTGTTCATGGCGGCGCTGGAAACGCTCGAAATGGCGCGCGCCATGTTGCCCGCCTTCGATCTCGACACCTTCCACCAGGGTCACCTCAGCCCGGTCCTTTTTGGCTCGGCCCTCAAGGGCGTCAGCGTTGCCGAACTGCTGCGCACGCTCGGTGACTGGGGCCCCGAGCCGCGGCCCCAGCCGGCTCTGCCCGCGCCCATCGCCCCGGCCGATAAAAAGGTCACCGGCTTTGTGTTCAAGGTGCAGGCGAATATGGACGCCAATCACCGCGACCGCATCGCCTTTGTGCGCCTGTGCTCGGGCAAGTTCGAGCGCGGCATGCGCCTCAAGAACGTTCGCTCGGGCAAGGACATGGCCGTTTCCAACCCGATGTTCTTTTTCGGCAATAATCGCGAGCTGGCCGAAGAAGCGGTGGCGGGCGACATCGTCGGCATCCCCAACCATGGCACCCTCTCGGTCGGCGATACGCTGACCGAAGGTTCGACGATCAACGTTACCGGCATACCCAATTTCGCGCCCGAAATTATCCGCCGCGTCCGCCTCACCGATCACATGAAGACCAAGCAGATGAGCAAGGCCCTGTCGGATCTTGCCGAAGAAGGCGTCACCCAGGTGTTCCGTCGCATGGTCGGCGCGGACTGGATCGTGGGGGTCGTCGGCCAGCTGCAGCTCGAAGTGCTGTCCGCCCGGGTCGCCAAGGAATATGGCGTGCCGATCACCTTTGAATCGCTGGGCTATGAAGTGGCGCGCTGGGTTGAAAGCGACGATGCTGAAGAGCTCAAGCGTTTCATCGCCGCCCAGAAGGTCAACATGGCCGAAGACCGCACCGGAGCCCCGGTGTTCCTCGCCCAAAACGCCTGGTGGGCCGACCGCGCCAAGCAGGATTGGCCCAAGATCCGCTTCCTCACTACCAAGGAACGGCATTGACCACTTCCGAGCGCATTGAAGAGTTTCTGGCTGCCGTTAAGAGCGCGTTCATAAGCGGTTCATTGTTGCGGCTGAAATTGGGCGGCTACCAGGGCGGCGAGCCTGACCTCAAATCCGTCGAGGTCAAGAAGATCGTTGCCAAAGGGGTGGAGAAGTTCAGCTTCACCTTCCACTACAAAACGCGTGACATCATCAAGAACCAGACCCAGCCCGAAGCACTCGCAACGCTGCGCGCCGGACTTAAGGCCGAATTCCGCAGCGCCCAGCTCGCCACCACCGAGTTCGACCTGAGCTTTGAGCGCAATGGCGACAAGGTGCGTCTCAAGCGCACCGAGGTCGAGGGGCGGGAAGCGGCTCCAACCGAGCACAACCGCGCCAAGAACCGTCCGCTGACCCAGACCGACAAGCCTTATCTCAAGGCACTCGGGATTGCCGGCAAGGACGGGACCGTGCGCAATGATGCGCAGGACAAGTTCAGGCAGATCAACAAGATGGTGGAGATCTTTGCTCCACTGATTCAGGGGATCAAGGCCGACGCACCCCGCATCGTCGATATGGGCGCGGGGAAGGGCTATCTCGATTTTGCGCTCTACGACTTTCTTGCCGGGCAGGGGCGTCCGGCCGAGATCGTCGGCGTTGAAATGCGGCCCAAGCTGGTTGAAGACGGCAATGCGACCGCGGCGGAATCGGGTTTTACCGGCCTCAGCTTCGTGCCCGGAACGATCATGGACTATGACGCTGGTGGCGCCGATGCCGTGATCGCGCTTCATGCCTGCGACACCGCGACCGATGACGCAATCTACAAGGGCATCAAGGCGGGGGCCGTGCTGATCGCGGTGGCCCCTTGCTGCCACAAGCAGATCCGGCGCGAGATGGAAGCCGGGCAGGCGGACGATCGGCTGGACGTGCTGCTGCGGCATGGCACCTTCCTCGAGCGGCAGGCCGAGATGGTCACCGATACGCTCAGGGCCCTGCTGCTGGAGCTCAGCGGGTACCGCACCAAGGTCTTCGAGTTCGTTTCGGATGCCCACACGCCCAAGAACAACTTGATCGTGGCCGAAAAAGATGGTCGCGCCGGGCGCGACCGCGACACGATCTTGCGCCAGATTGCCGACACCAAAGCCATGTTCGGCATTCGCCAGCATTATCTCGAAACCCTGCTTCACTCCGACGCCCAAACACAACAGCCTGGATCGCCATGACCAAGATCACATTCGTTCAGAAGGACGGGGAACGCATCGAAACCGAAGCCCAGAACGGCGCGACGGTGATGGAGGCGGCCATCATGAATGGCGTGCCGGGGATTGTGGCCGAATGCGGGGGCGCCTGCACCTGCGCCACCTGCCATGTCTATGTCGACCCGGCCTGGGAAGAAACTGTTGGCGGGCCCTCGGCCATGGAAGAAGACATGCTGGACTTCGCCTTTGACGTGAAGCCCTCGAGTCGGCTGAGCTGCCAGATCAAGGTACGCGATGCCCTTGATGGCCTGGTCGTGCATGTTCCGAGCCGCCAGGGCTAGGATTTCCCGCCGCGCAATTTTCGCGCGAGAGCCTTTCAGCGCATTATTTTGGCCCGGCTTTGGTCGGGCCCCTTTCCCTGTTCCAAGCGTAGGTGCCGCAGGGAAAAACCCGGCTTAACTGCACTCCGGGGCCTGTTGCCGCTGGGCGGGATGGGCTAATTTCCGGGCGTCTACAGTCAGGGTTGAAATGGGTCGCCTCAACACATTTCCGTTGAGCTTGAAAGTGCAGGGTCGTCGCATCGTCATTGTTGGCGGTGGCGAAGAAGCCCTCAACAAAGCCCGGCTCGCTGTTAAGACTACCGCGCAAGTCGTGATTGTCTCTCCTCATCTGGAAGCAGACTTTTCAGCGCTGCCGGTAGAGGTTCTTGAGCGCCGGTTCCAGCTGTCCGATCTCGATAACGCCGCGATGGTGTTTGTGGCCGGCGAGGGGCCTGACGCTTCGGTTGCACAGGATGCGGCTCGCGCTCGCAATATTCCGCTCAATGTCGTTGACGTTCCGGGCGAATGCGACTTCTTCACGCCGGCCATCATCGATCGGGCGCCGCTGACCATAGCCATCTCGAGCGAAGGGCGAGCGCCCGTGCTTGCACGTCTGGTGCGGGCGCGCATCGAGGCCGTGCTGTCGCCGCGGTTGGGCAATTTGGCGAATCTTGCCGGTGGTTTACGGCACCGCGTTGAGAGCTTGATTCAGGATGGCGCCGCCCGGCGCCGGTTCTACCAGGCTCTGGTGACCTCTCCCGAGATCGAGCGGGCGGAAGCGGCTGGGCACGGTCATGAAGCGGCCGAAAGCCTGCTTGCGGCGCATGTCGAGGCGGGCAGCGGGGCGGGCGTGGTCTGGCTGATCGGAGCCGGGCCCGGATCGGAAGATCTGCTGACCTTGCGCGCCCAGCGGCTGCTGCAGGATGCCGATGTGATCGTGCATGACCAGCTCGTGCCCGATGGGGTGGTGCAGATGGCGCGCCGCGATGCCGAGCAGATCGCCGTTGGCAAGGCCAAGGGGCATCATTCCTTTTCGCAGGCACAAATCAACACGCTGCTGGTGCGGCTAGCCAGCGAAGGCAAGCGCGTGGCGCGCCTCAAGTCCGGCGACCCCATGGTGTTTGGCCGGGCTGGCGAAGAGATCGCGGCACTCCGCAAGGCGGGGATCGCCTATCAGGTGGTGCCCGGCGTCAGCGCGGCGCTGGCCGCTGCGGCCGATACGGCAACGCCAGTGACCCTGCGCAAGGTGTCGAGCGGCTTCATCATGGCAACGGCCCACGGCGCCGAGGATGACGAATTGCAGCATTGGGCTTTGCTGGCGGGGGCCGGCATGACACTGGGCCTTTACATGGGCAAGTCGATTTCGGCCCAGGTCGCAGCCCGGCTGGTGGCGCATGGCGCGAGCGAGACGCTGCCGGTGGGTATTGTGGTCAATGCCGGTCGGGCGAACCGCACGCTCTATTCCTGCACGCTCGGCGCCTTGGCGAGCAACCAGCTCGATTTTGCGGATGGGCCTGCGGTTATTCTGGTGGGTGAGGCTGTGGCTGAAGGCGACTGGGCGGAAGCCGCCCAGATGGCCGCTTCAAGCTTCAAGGTGGCATGACAATGGAAATCATTACGGGCAACGAGCTGCTTTCGGGCGGCACGGTTTATCTGGACGCGCAAGGCCACTGGGTTGAGCAGCTGCAAGCGGCGCGCCTCTTTGACAAGAGCGAGAGCGAAGCGCGCGACGCAGCCATCGCCGCGAGCAAGGCAACGGGCCGGATCGTCAGCATTGAAGTCGAGGACGTCAGCGTGGAAGCGGGGCAGATCGTGCCCAAGCGCCTACGCGAGCGTATCCGTGCGGCGGGGCCGACGGCACCGCTGACCTTGAAGGGCGAGATCTATGATCGCCAGCATCTGAGTGAGGACGGTCATGTATCGATATGACGAATTCGACGCGGCCTTTGTGCAGGGCCGTACCGCTCAGTTTGCCGATCAGGTGAAGCGCCGCATTTCCGGTGAACTCAGTGAAGACCAGTTCCGACCGCTGCGGCTGATGAACGGACTCTATCTGCAGCTGCACGCCTATATGCTGCGCGTCGCTGTGCCGTATGGCACGCTGTCATCGCGGCAGCTGCGCAAGCTCGCCCATATCGCCCGCACCTACGACCGCGGCTACGGGCACTTCACCACACGGCAGAACATCCAGTTCAACTGGCCCAAGCTCCGCGACATTCCGCAGATCCTGGCCGAGCTGGCCTCGGTCGAGATGCACGCGATCCAGACTTCGGGCAATTGCATCCGCAATGTTACCACGGACCAGTTCGCCGGCGCCGCCGCCGATGAGATCATCGATCCCCGCCCGGTCGCCGAAATCATCCGGCAATGGTCGAGCCTGCACCCAGAATTCTCCTATCTGCCGCGCAAGTTCAAGATCGCGATCACCGGGGCGCGGGAAGACCGTGCCGCCATTCGCTTTCACGATATCGGCCTCCAGGCGGCGGCCAATGCTGCCGGCGAAACGGGCTGGGAAGTCTGGATCGGGGGCGGGCTCGGGCGCACGCCGATCACCGGCAAGCTGATCAACAGCTTCGTGCCCAACGAGCACCTGCTGGCCTATCTGGAATCCATCATGCGCGTTTACAACCGCTATGGCCGGCGGGACAACAAGTACAAGGCGCGCTTCAAGATCCTCGTCCATGAAGAGGGCCTTGAATCCATCAAGGGCCAGGTGGAAACCGAGTTCGCCGAAGTGCGCGGTGGTGTTCTGACCCTGCCACGGGAGGAGCTCGATCGCATCACCGCTTACTTCTCGCCACCGGCCTTTCGCGAGCAGGGCGCCGTGCGCATCGATGTTGAACGCGAAAAGATCCTCGATCCCGCTTTTGGCCGCTGGCTCGAAAACAACATTCATTCCCACAAACAGCCCGGTTATGCCTGCGTGACCGTGTCGCTCAAGCCCGTGGGCGGAGCGCCCGGCGACGCGACCGATGCGCAGATGGAGGCCGTTGCCGATCTGGCCGAGCGCTATTCCTTTGACGAACTGCGCGTCACTCACGAGCAGAACCTCGTTCTGCCCCATGTCGCGGTAGCCGATCTGCGCGCGGTCTATGATGGGCTCGTGGAGGCCGAGTTGGCCGACGGCAATATCGGGCTCATCACCGACATGATCTGCTGCCCGGGCCTCGATTTCTGCGCCTTGGCCAATGCGCGCTCCATCCCCATCGCACAGGCGATCTCGCATCGCTTCGCCGCGCCCGAGCGGCAGCGCGATATCGGCGAGCTCAAGATCAAGATTTCCGGCTGCATCAATGCCTGCGGGCACCACCATGTGGGCCATATCGGCATTTTGGGCGTCGAGAAAAAAGGCGGCGAACTCTACCAGATCACGCTAGGCGGCGACGCCACTGAGTCCGCGGCCATCGGCAAGATCCTGGGCCCGGGCTTTGAGGCCGACGAAGTGCCAGGCGCCATTGAAACGCTGGTGGACACCTATCTCGCCAACCGCCAGGGCGCCGATGAAAGCTTCATCACCGCCGTGCGGCGGTTGGGGGAAGCTCCGTTCAAGGAGGCCCTTTATGGCGCTGCCTAAGATCCTCGTAGAACCCAAGCCCGACAAGCTGCGCGCGCTGGGCATCGTCGCCCTTAACGGCATGTTCGATGACATGGATGCGCTCGCCGTGCTGCGCTATGCGGCGAGCGAAATGCTGCCGGGGGACCTCGCCATCGTGTCCTCCTTTGGCGCGGATTCGGCCGTGCTGCTGCATGTGGCGGCGCAGGTTGACCCCTCCATTCCGGTGTTCTTTCTCGAAACCGGCAAGCACTTCGCCGAAACCCTCGAATATGTCGAAACGCTCAAGCGCCATCTCGGCCTGATCAATGTTTCCGCCGTGCTGCCTGACCCCAGCGATCTCGCGCGTTTCGATCCGGATGGCAGCTTGTGGGAGAGTGATCCGGACTCCTGCTGCCACATCCGCAAAACCGAGCCGCTCGAGCCCATCACTGAACGCTTCGGCGGCTGGGTTACGGGCCGCAAGCGCTTCCAGACGGTCGAGCGGGGCGTGCTGCCGCATTTCGAGCTCACCAGCGACAACCGCATCAAGGTCAATCCGCTCGCCTATTTCAGCGATGCGGATGTGAACCAGTACAAGATCGAGCATGGCTTGCCCGAGCACCCGCTGTTCGCTAAGGGCTACAAGTCGATCGGATGCGCACCCTGCACCTCGGCGGTTGCCGAAGGGGAGGATCCGCGCGCAGGACGCTGGCGTGGCCTCAACAAGAAGGAATGCGGCATCCATTTCGACTTCAACGGAGCCATTGCCAATCCCATGACCCCTCCTGCTGCCCCGCTGACGCTGTTCAAGGATGGCGCATTTATAGCGGATCCATTCAGGGCTTGGGGCGAGGGCGATGAGCCATCCACCGCCCGCTACAAGCATGTCCCGTTTGCCACCTTCGTGGCGAACCGGGCCGCGTTCCTCGCCAACCCGCACCCGTTGGGGCTGCTGATTGTGCCGGGCGACAAGGTCGAAGAGGTCGCTGGCGATCTGAACCGCTTTGCTTCTGTTGCGGTGCAGTTTCCCGCCTTTACCGACGGGCGGGGCTATTCCACCGTGCGCCTCCTCACCGAGCGATACCGTTTTGCCGGCGAGATCCGTGCGGTCGGCGACGTGCTGCAGGATCAAGTCCCGCTGATGCGCCGTTGCGGGGTCAATGCCCTCGTTGTAACCCATGAGCCAACCCGGCAGGCTCTGCTGGAGAACCGGCTGCCCGAGATGGATATCTTCTATCAGCCGGTGGGGCAGGACGAGGTGCCGATTGGCACTCGGCCCTATCTTCGCCGCGTCTCCTGAGGTAAGTCGAGCATGCTTATCAGGATTGGCGGCACAAGCGGCCGATCCTGATCCCATGCGTCATGACCTGTGAGCGCCCGTGTGCCCGCAGGCGATCCGAAATTTGAGAGCAGGCGCCAAGCCGAAGCGGACTTGAGAACAGTATGAGCGGAACTGAAATCACCACCGATGTTGTTGTGATCGGCGCGGGCCCTTGCGGGCTCTTTGCCGCCTTTGAGCTCGGCTTGCTGGATCTCAAATGCCATTTCATCGACATTCTGGATCGGCCGGGCGGGCAGTGCGCCGAGCTGTATCCGGAAAAGCCGATCTACGACATCCCCGGCTTCCCGGTGATCACGGGCCAGCAGCTCACCGACAATCTGATGGCGCAGATCGCGCCGTTCTCGCCTGAGTTCCACTTCAACCGGATGGTCAATTCCATCGACAAGCAAGCCGATGGCTCGTTCCGTCTGGTGACCGATGCTGACGAGGTCTTCAACACCAAGGTGGTGGTGATCGCCGCCGGCGGTGGCTCGTTCCAGCCCAAGCGCCCTCCCGTCGAAGGCATCGAAGCCTTTGAGAACAAGTCTGTGTTCTACTCCGTGCGCCGCATGGACGATTTCCGCGGCCAGGATGTAGTGATCGTCGGGGGCGGCGACTCCGCACTCGATTGGACGCTCAATCTGCAGCCCATCGTCAATTCCCTGACCCTGGTGCACCGCCGCCCGGTGTTCAAGGCAGCGCCCGCTTCGGTCAACAAGATGCAGGAGCTGGTGGCCGAGGGTAAGATCAATTTCCTGACCGGCCAGATTGCCAAGCTCGATGGCGAGAACGGGCAGATCAACCATGTGCATCTGACCACCAGTGCCGGCGATCTGTCGGTACCCGCGACCCGCCTGCTGCCGTTCTTCGGGCTGACCATGAAGCTGGGCCCGGTGGCCGACTGGGGGCTCGAGCTCAACGACAACACCATCGTGGTCGACACCGAAAAGTTCGAAACCTCCGTACCGGGCATCTTCGCTATTGGCGACATCAATTCCTATCCCGGCAAGCTCAAGCTGATCCTGTCGGGCTTCCATGAGGCTGCTTTGATGGCGCAGGCGGCCAAGGCCATTGTTTCGCCCGGCGAGCGCGTGATCTTCCAGTACACCACCAGCTCCACCAAGCTGCAAAAGAAGCTGGGCGTCGCCTGATGGAAATCCATGTCACGGATCAGGCCGGGGAACCCCATACGCTGGAAGGACTCGAAGGCTGGCGGGTGATGGAAGTCATCCGCGACTGGGGGCTCAACATCAAGGCCGAGTGCGGGGGCGCACTCAGCTGCGCCACCTGCCATGTCTATGTCGACGCCGATTGGCTCGAAACTGTCGGTCCGCCGAGCGACGAAGAAGAAGACATGCTCGACAGCGTCGGGGATGTTCGCCCCAATTCACGCCTGTCGTGCCAGATCCTGATGGATGAGGGCCTCGACGGGCTCAAGGTTACGCTCGCGCCAAGTGCAGCCAAGGAATAACTCTGTTGCTGTTGGCGGTTGTTTAACTTCTGGCGCAGAACAGTAGTGGTGCGTCGTTACAGTCCTGTACCACGAGTTTCCCAAATGAGCGCAACTTCATGCGAGGGCTGTCGCAATGCCGACGCCAATGCATTTTCGATCCCCTTTACCATGGCGTTCCAGCCCATCGTCGATGTTCCGGCCGGCAAGATCTGGGGCTATGAAGCCCTGGTACGCGGCGTTGGCGGGGAGGGGGCGTTCCAGGTCCTGAGCCAGGTCAACGAGCAGAACCGCTACGCCTTCGACCAAGCCTGCCGCGTCAAGGCGATCGAATTGGCCGGGCCACGTTTGCGGGGCAGTGACGCCAAGCTCAGCATCAATTTCATGCCCAATGCGGTCTACGAGCCCAAGGCGTGCATTCGGGCCACCCTGGCGGCGGCTGCCCGCACTCAGTTCGATCCTTCCCGGCTGATGTTCGAATTCACCGAGAACGAGCGCATGGACAATGTCGCTCACGTCAGTCACATCGTGGCCGAATACCATCGCATGGGCTTCACCACGGCGCTGGACGATTTCGGCGCCGGCTATGCGGGGCTGTCGCTGCTGGCCCAGTTCCAGACCGATCTGATCAAGCTCGACATGGAATTGCTGCGCGGCATCGACAGTTCGAAGGTCAAGCAGGCCATCGTGCGCGGTCTTGCGGGTATCGCCGCCGAACTCGACATCACCCTGCTGGCTGAGGGCGTTGAGAGCGCGGAGGAACTTGCGGTGTTGCGCGGCATGGGAATTCGGCTGTTCCAGGGCTACTATTTCGCCCGCCCACAGGTCGAAATTTTCCAAGGCTTCAGCGAGTTGGCCAAGGCCGCTTAAGCTATTTGGCGGCGTCCCCGGCCAGCTTGGTAAGCTCGGGGATGAAGTCGCGCACCATGGGCTGAGCTTGGGTCTTGAAGGGCAGGGGGCGGACGACGCGGATGGCTGCAATGCCGACGCGAACCGTCATCAAGCCATTCACAACGCCCTCACCCAGCCGGGCGGAGAGCTTGGCAGCCAGCCCCTGGCCGATCAGCTGCTCAACTAGCCCGTCGGTCAGCACCAGGCCACCCGTCACTGCCAGATGGGTGAGAACGGCGCCCAGCAGGCGCCAGGAGCCAAAGAAGCCCGGGCGGGCGCCATAGAGCCGGGCGATCGCCCCTGCCAGCCGGAAGCTCTCGTAGACAACGAAGGCGACATCCACCAGCGCGCGGGGCGACACGGCGGTAACCAGCGCGACCCGTCGGGCGGAAGCGGCGGTGAGCGCCTTGGCGCGCGCATCGAGCGGCGCCATCAAGCTGCGCTCGCCAAGCGCGATCATCTCGTGGCCATCAAACAGATGCGGCAGGTTTTCCGCCACCGTTTGGCGGGAGCGGGCGAGATCGGCGCGATCGGCATAGACGGCTTCGAGCCGCTGCAATGTGCGCTTGGCCTCATCGGCATCATTGCTGGTAAAGGCGCTGTCGGCGTCATGCCGGAGGGCATCGAGAACGCGCAGGCGCCGAAGCGCGAAGACTTCCCGCGCCGCCAGGGCGATGACGGCCACAACAAAAATTGCGAGGACTACCAGACCCGCATAACCCAGCCAGAGATTGCTGGCGAAGAGATCACGGATCAACCGGTCTGCGGCCAGGCCCAGCCCCGCTGACACCAGGATGCTGCCGGCGCCCCAGGCGAGCTTGCCCCAAAAACCCATCTTCTTGATCGGTGGGGCAACAAGGTCTTCCTCAAGGCTCGGATCGAACTGGGGCTCGGCGACGACAACGTCGGCCGGAGCAAAGGCGCGCGGCGCGCGGCTGAGTTCGGGCGTCTCACTGGGTTGATTGGTGGGATAGGCGACGGGGCGTTTCATGCCAGACGGTCTCCCAGCAGGAAGTCGAGAGCCCGGTCAAACCGGATATGGGGGAGCACCACGTCGCCGCTCGAATTGTGCTCGAGGTTGCGCGGCGGGGTGAAGCGCAGAAAGTTCAGCGACACCGGCACGCCATCGGCAAAGAGGGAGTCAGGACGGGCCGGCAGATCGCCGGGAAACAGCGCGATCTCAGTGTTGCCGTCGTAGCGGGTGCCATCGAGCTCCTCGCCGGCCATGGGGGTGCCGATGATGGTGGGCAGGGTTTCACCGCCTTCGGTGATCGTGCCTTCGCGGGTGGCCCGAATGGCTGCGAGGGCAATGGAGCGCGCTTGCGCTCCGGCAAAGCGCGCCCGCTTGCTGGCATCGGCAACCAGGCGGTTGAGGATGGCCTCGAGCCGGTCGTGGCTGGTGTGATGCACGTGATCGGCCTTGGTGGCCGCAAACAGGATGCGATCGATCTTGCGGGTAAAGGGGCGCAGGAGCGGGTTGGTTTCGCCCTGCCGGAAGCAGGACAGCACGGCAGTCAGTGCCGTTTCGAGATCGGCAACGGCAGCGGGTCCCGCATTAAGGGCGCGCAAGGTATCAACGAGGACTATCTGGCGATCCAATCGGGCAAAGTGCTCGCGAAAGAACGGGCGTACCACCTGGTCCTTATAGGCCTCATAGCGGCCCGACAGCATGGCGTACAGGCTCGAGCTGCGCGCTCCAGCAGTCAGCGGTAGCGGCGCAAAGGTCAGGGCGGGCGAGCCCTCAAGATCGCCCGGCAGCAGGAACCGGCCGGGCGGCAAGGTCGATAGCGCATCGTCCTCGCGGCTGCGGCGCAGATACTCAGTGAAGGCGGCGGCCAGCCGTTCAGCCTCCAGGTCGTTAGCCGGTGCCATGGGATCCGTTGCGGCCAGCAGTTCAAGGAACGGGCTGGCCTGGCGGAGCGACACGGGGCGCTGCGCCCGTTCGAGCGCCTCCCGGCTCCAGTCCTCAAAGCTGAGCGCCAGCAGCGGCAGGTCCAGCAGCCACTCGCCGGGGTAATCGACAATGTCGAGGTTGAGCGTGCGCGCGCCTCGCATTCCCGACAGCCAGCCGGCCGACTGGTATTTCAGCACTAGCCGCAGTTGCGAAATACGCCGGGTCCCTTCGGGCCAGAAAGGTTCGCGGCTGGTGAGGGCTTCCAGATGCTGCTCATAGGCAAAGCGCGGGATGGTGGCTTCAGGATATTCGGCCAGCCGAGCACCGATGAAGCGCCCCTCGGCCATGACCGCAAAACCGGGAAGGCGCCCGCCGGTGAGGAGGTTATGCACGAGGGCGGTGATGAAGATAGTCTTGCCGGCGCGGCTGAGGCCCGTCACCCCCAGCCGCAGCGTTGGAGTGAAGGCCCCCGTCGCGGAATCGGCCAGATTGGCGAGAGCGATGCCCAGTTCGTCGACAAGGGTAGTGGGCGATCCTGCCACGCGGCTTTTCTCCGGTTCGGCTGCGAACATAGGGTGTTGTGCGGCCCGTTCAAGCCGCTGGGCAGATCACCTGGCGAGCCGCAGCTGTCACCGAACTGTCGTTCGGCCGTCGCGCAACTTTCAGGATGGCTGCTTACAGCTTGGAATGGTTCAAATCTATCCGCGTTCCAGGCTTGTTGAGGAGCTCATCCATGAACGATCAATCCCCTTTCCGAACTTCGCAGCTTGAGGCCGTCGACACAGCGCCACGCAACCCGACAACCAACCCCACTATGGGGGAGTTGATCAGCGCCCGTTTCTCGCGTCGTGGCTTCCTGCAGGGCTCGCTGGCGGTGTCCGCTATTGCCGCAACCATCAGCCCCCTTGCCTTGATGACGGCGGGGAAGGCGAAGGCCGCGGGAGGGTCAGCATTCAACTTCACCGAGGTTGAAGCTGGTATCGACGAGACACACCACGTAGCCGAGGGCTACGACGCCGATATTCTGCTGCGCTGGGGCGACGCCTTGTTCGCGGACGCGCCCGAGTTCAATCCCGCCGCCCAGACGGCGGACGCTCAGAGCCGCCAATTCGGCTACAACAACGACTATGTCGGTTATATCCCATTCGACGACTCATCCGAGCACGGTTTGCTTGTGGTCAATCACGAGTACACCAACCCGCACTGATGTTTCCCGGCATCGTGGAAATCGTGGAGGGCGAGATCACGACCAAGCCGCTCACCAAGGATCAGGTCGACATCGAGCTGATGGCGCATGGCGGCACAGTGGTGGAAATCCGCAAAACGGATGGCAAGTGGGCCGTGGTTAAGGACGGAGCACTCAATCGTCGCATCACCGTCAACACGGAAATGGAAGTCACTGGTCCCGCCGCTGGCCACGATCGCCTCAAGACCAATGCGGACCCCACAGGCACTAAAGTCTTTGGCACCATCAACAACTGTGCCGGCGGCGTAACCCCCTGGGGCACCTACATCATGGCCGAGGAGAACATCCACGGCTACTTTGCCGGAGAACTCGCTCCCGACCACGCGGAAGCGGCGAACTACAAGCGCCTCGGCATCCCCGAAGGCTCTTATGAGTGGGCCAACTATTATGACCGGTTCGATCTGTCCAAGGAGCCCAACGAGCCCAATCGCTTTGGCTATGTTGTTGAAGTCGACGTCATGGATCCCAGCTCCATTCCCAAGAAGCGTACCGCGCTGGGCCGCTTCAAGCACGAGGGTGCAGAGTCCATCATAGCCAGGGATGGCCGGGTAGTGTTTTACCTCGGCGACGACGAGCGCTTCGACTATGTTTACAAGTTCGTAACCGCTGGAAAATTCAATCCGGATGACCGAACGGCAAATATGGACCTGCTCAACGAGGGCACGCTTTATGTCGCCAAGTTCGCTGAAGATGGCACTCTGGTCTGGATGCCGCTCGTGCAGGGCGAAGGCCCCCTCACGCCCGAGAATGGCTTTGCCAGCCAAGCGGATGTGGTGATCGCAACGCGGCTTGCTGCCGATCTGCTCGGGGCTACCAAGATGGATCGTCCTGAGGACATTCAGCCCAATGGCATCAATGGCAAAGTGTACGTGATGTTGACCAACAACACGAGGCGTGAGGCTGGACAGGAAGACGCCGCCAATCCGCGAGCCAAGAACGCTTTCGGCCACATCATCGAGATTGGCGAGACAGACGGCGACTTTGCGGCGACTACCGGGACCTGGGATGTCATGCTCAAGTGCGGCGACCCCTCAGTCGCCGAAGTTGGCGCTACATTCTCGACTGCGACCACGGCAAATGGCTGGTTTGGCATGCCCGACAACTGTGCGGTCGATGCTGCGGGGCGCCTCTGGGTTTCCACCGACGGCAATAATCCGTCGGACACCGGTCGCACCGACGGCTTGTGGGCCGTAGACACCGAAGGCGATGCACGGGCGACCTCCAAGCTGTTCTTCCGCGTCCCGGTAGGCGCCGAGATGTGCGGGCCATTGTTCACCCCGGATGACGAAACCGCCTTTGTCGCCGTACAGCACCCCGCAGATGGTGGTGAGGACTGGGAGGGCTTTGGCCGCGTCTCGTACTACGAGGATCTGTCCACGCGCTGGCCGGACTTTGACGACGCCATGCCCGTGCGCCCATCTGTGGTGGTGATCACCAAGCAGGGTGGCGGCAAGATCGCCGTATAGGCTAAGTGCGGGGAAGGCGCCTTAGCCTTCCCCGCACTTATTTAGTCCTCCGGCGTGCCGATGTTGCTGAGATCATATGGGGTAGTCTGGTAGATCTCGTTGATCCAGTTCTGGAACAACAGATGGGCGTGACTGCGCCAACGGTTTTCGGGTTCGGCAGATGTGTCGCCGTTAGGGAACAAGTTGGCCGGAGGCGGGGTGTCGAGGCCGGCCTTGCGGTCGCGCTCGAACTCGTCGGCCAGCGAGCGGTTGTCGTATTCCAGATGATTGAGGAAATAGACCGCGCGGTGCTGCCGGTCGCCCAGCATGCTGACCCCGATCTCGCGATTGTCGATCAGGATCTCGAGATTGCTGCCAAGGGTGGTGCGATCGATGTCATTGTAGCGCGACACCGGGATCATCGGACTATCGGAGAAGCCGCGCAGGAACGGCGAGCGCGGGTTGACCACCCGGTGCCGGAACACGCCGAATGCCTTGCTGTCCATGCGATAGCGCCGGGCGCCATGGAAATGGTGCAGCGCCGCCTGCGCGCCCCAGCAGATGAACATGGTGTGGTGGACGTTGGTCTGCGTCCAGTTCATGATCTCGACCATCTCACGCCAATAACGCACCTCTTCGAACGGGATATTGGCGATCGGCGCCCCCGTGACGATGAAGCCGTCGAACTTGCGTTCGCGCACCTCTTCCCAGGTCTGGTAGAAGCTATTGAGATATTCTTCGGAGGTGTTCTTGGAGCGGTGATCGGTGATCCGCACCAGCGACAGGTTGACTTGGAGCGGGGTCGAGCCGATCAGCCGGGTGAACTGGGTCTCGGTGCGCTCCTTGTTGGGCATCAGGTTGAGGAGGCCGATTTCGAGCGGTCGGATATCCTGGCGCGCGGCGCGTGAGGAATCCATGACGTTGACGCCCTCGTCTTCGAGCGTCTTGCGGGCGGGTAGATTGTCGGGAATGCGAATAGGCATAGCGAGCCTCGTAGGGGCAGGAGATCATGGCGATGTCGGCAATGCGCGTCTCCCGGGGGAGGCGCGCTAGCGCATTCGCTGCTCGATCGCCGCGGCCATCAGATCCACAAACCCCTGGCCGTCGCGCACCATGGCGAGGTCAGACGCCTCAACGACATAGCCGTGATTGTCGGCCAGCTGCCGGTAACGCGGCAGCCGGTCATGCAACAGGGCCTCAAAGCCCCAGGCGCCAAAGCCGGCGGGGTCCACGTCACGATCCTCGGTGATGCCGTTCAAGGCTTTGTACTCGGCCCATTTCTCAACCAGAAAGTGCGGACGGTAATACATCGGCTTGGGGTTCTGCTTGAAGCGACGCACCAGTTCGGCTGCGTCCTTGTCGGTGCCTCTGATATAGAGCAGCGCGGTGCTCGCGGCCAGGGTGTTGACCACCGGATCGGCCGGGTCGGCGGGATCGATCACCTCGATCAGCGAGCCGCCTGTATCGGCGATGAAGTCGTTGTAGCCATAAAGGGCATGCGCGCGCTCGATGAAATGGGGCACATCGAGGAGCGCAGCAATCTCGGCCACGCGATGCTGCTCCTGCCGACGCTGGTATTCGTGCAGCGGCAGCCCGCCCGCCTCGGGATTGCCGGGCGTGCCCAGATAGGTCGAGAGCGGATCGAGATTGTCGAAGGTGATGTTGGACGAGATATAGATCGAGTCAGAGCGCAGCAGTTCGGCGAGGAACGGCACCTTCATGGCTTCGCGCTTGAAATTGTCGACGATGGCCTCACCCATATAGCGGGTGCCGATGCGGTAATCGGCTGAATAATGAAACCAGTTCGAGGCGCGCAGCATCGAGGCCAGCCGGGTCTTGCCGACCCCTGCCATGCCAAACACGGTGACCGCACGGCGCGGTGCCCGGATAAAATCGTCGGCGGATTTGAACAGCATGGGTACCGGCAGTCCGAAAGAATTGGGGCGATGGTGGTGGTTGCCCGCGTTTACTGCAACGGCGCCCGCTCCACAAGCACGCGGCAATTCCTGCCGGGTCGTGGGTTGATCATGCCGGGCCTGGCGCCCGAAAGCCGCGCATCTTGAGCAAATCTCCTTGCTTTCCAAGCTTCTGTGTTTTGGCACTCTGCTTGCATTACCAAGGTTGAAGCGCGCGGGCGCAAGGTGTGTTGGAGTTTAGAATGGGAATTTACGGGGCTCTTTCCAGCGCGGTCACCGGGCTGCGGGCACAAGCGCACGCGCTGGAGAATATCTCGGGCAATATCGCGAACTCGCAGACCACGGCGTATAAGCGCATCGAGACCGATTTCGTGGATCTGATCCCGGATGCTCCCACCAAACGGCAGGTTCCGGGTGCGGTACTGGCGCAGTCGCGCGGCACCAACGAGGTTCGCGGCGATATCAAGACGGTTTCGAGTGAGACCTTCGTGGCACTGAACAGCAATGGCTTTTTCGTTGTCGAGCCCAAGGTTGGGCAGTCCGACGGCAATGCCGTGTTCTCGGGGACCAATTTCTATACCCGACGGGGCGACTTCGAACTTGACAAGGATGGGCGTCTCGTCAATGGCGCGGGCTATTATCTCAAGGGTCTGCCGGTTGATCGGGCGACGGGGAACGTCTCGGGCTCCGTGCCGGCTCCTATCCAGATCTCCAATGGCTTCCTTGGTGCGCGGCAGTCCAGTGTAATCAATTACGAGGCCAATCTGCCGCAGATGCCGCGCCCGGCGGCTTATGATGGGACTGATCCCGCCACCTCACTGTTGCAGCCTGCTCCCCGGACTCCGGAGCAGTTCCTCGCCCAGTCAATTGAGGGTGGTTCTGTGACGCTATATGCCAAGAACGGCGCGCCTGCCGATGTTCAGTTGCGTTGGGCGAAAACGGCGCATGCCGATCCCGCCGCCGCGCCTCCTGTCGCTGAGGACAAGTGGACGCTGTTTTACTATGGTAACGACGGCACTGAAAACGTCTGGACGGAAGCCGGCGAGTTTGGCTTCGGTCCCGATGGAACTATGACGGAGCCGACCGGATCGGAAATAACCATCCCCGGCGTCAACGTCAATGGCACCGCCATCGGTGACGTGAAGCTGCAGTTCGGCAAGGGCGGTTTGACCCAGTTCGATGACGTAAATGGCACTGCTGACGTGTCGACGCTTAGCCAGGATGGCTATGCCGCGGGTGAGTTCGTGTCGGTGGCGATCAGCGACAGCGGCCGGGTCGTTGCCACGTACTCGAACGGCAAGCGCATCGACGTGGCGCAGGTGGTGACGGCGGAGTTCAACGCCATCAACAAGCTCAAGCGCCTGGATGGCGGGGTTTATGCCACCACTTCTGAATCGGGCGAGGCCATTCTCGATCTTTCCGGCGGCGGCATCATCGGCGGGGCCCTCGAGGCGTCCAACACCGATATCTCGGACGAGTTCACCAAGCTGATCGTGACCCAGCAGGCCTATGCCGCCGGTACGCGCATCGTCAGCACCGCTGACGAGATGCTGCAAGAAGCCTTGAACATGATTCGATAGCCGAGGATCGGGGCGGCGAGGATTCGACCTCGCCTGTTTGAACAGGAGCATGCGCCATGGGTCTGACCACCTCCTTGAACAACGCGGTTTCCGGACTGCGGGTGAACCAGGATTCCCTGGCCATTCTGAGCCGCAATGTGGCCAACCAGGGTACGCCAGGCTATCACCGGCAGTCGCTCTCCGTTGGCGACTACAACAACGAGAACAGCAGTTATGCGCGCACGCTCGGGACTACCCGGGCGTTCAACACCAGTCTGCAGACCTATTACACCCGCCAGGTCTCTGACACCGCGAACGCCGGGGTTCAGGCAAGCTATCTGGAGCGGCTGGGGGGCTTTTTCGGCAAGCCGGGTAGCGCGGGTTCGCTCGATACGCTTTACGGCCAGCTGCAGAACGCCATGCAGAGTCTCGCCACCAGCCCCGACGACTATACGGTGCGGGCGCAGGCGCTTAGCCAGGCCCAGGCCATGGCTGAAGCACTGAACCGGCTTTCCGGCGATGTCCAGACGATGCGTTCTCAGACAGAAGTCCAGATCGGGTCCAATGTTCAGAACCTTAACGGCAAGTTGGCTTCCCTGCACGAGGTCAATACCCGCTTGCTCGATCGCGGCGGCGATGATGCGGCCCGGGCTTCGTTGCTGGACCAGCGCGATCGCCTGGTTTCCTCGGTGGCTGAACTCATCGACGTGAAGGCGGATTACAAGGCCGACGGGACTGTTGCCCTGATGACCGGCTCCGGGGTGGGGTTGGTTGATGGCCGGGCCGCAAGCTTCAGGTTCGATACACCCGGAAGGCTCACGGCTTCCTCGGAGTTCAACAGCGACTCCGCGTTGTCTGGCGTGGGCAAGTTGACCCTCGTGACCGCGTCGGGATTGGAAATCGACGTGCAACGGTCGGGCGGAATCCGGGGTGGAGAGCTTGGCGGTTTGCTGACGCTCCGTGACAAGACCCTCCCGGAGGCGCAAAGTCAGCTGGACGAGATTGCGGCCGGGCTCGCCCAGGCATTTTCGACGGTGCAGACGCCGGGGACAGCGGCGGCGGGAGGCCTTGTTATCGATGTCAGCGGGTTGCAGCCAGGCAACGACCTGCTGCTGAAACTCGAGACCGGTAGCACTTCGCAGTCGATCAAGATCGTCAACACGACAAAGGCTGATGTCGATTACCGCGACGCCTCCGGTGCACGCGTCATCGGCATCGACTTCGCGGCCGGAAGCGCTGCTGCCGCGGCGCAGCTGCAGGCGAAATTTGACAGCTTTGCTCCAGGTCCGCTCGTCGCGATTACAGTAAGCGGCGCCGGCAATGAAATGACATTCAGTGCCACTGGACCGTCCACCACAGTTGCGAGTGTAACCAAGAGGGCAACCTCCACTGAGCTTCAGAATGGTGGATTGGGTCTGTCCTTGTTCACGGATGGTGCGCGGGCGTCTTTCACCAACAGCGTCGACGGCACGCCCCCGCAGAAGGCGGGCTTTGCCGCCCGCATTTCGATTAATGCAGCAGTGCTCGCAGACAACCGCCTGCTGGTTCAAAGCACGCCCGGCCAGTCGCTCGGGAGCGCCGATCGTGCCAATCATATCCTGGGGCAGCTTGGGAGCATGGATTTTGTGTCCGGGACTAGCAATGGTCGCTTCCCGCTGAACGGCAATGTGGGCGAGCTGATCGCCCAGACTATCGGCTTTCAGGGCAGCAATATCGCCGCCACCATGACGCGCAGCAGCGACAAGCAACTCACCCTCGACACCGTGATGGACCAGATGCAGGGCGAATATGGCGTCAATGTCGACGAAGAGATGTCGCGCTTGCTCGAGCTGCAGAACGCCTACGCCGCCAATGCTAGGGTTGTGTCGGTGGTCAAGGAACTGCTCGACCAACTCTTCGCATCGACCTGAAGGAGACAATAGATGATCGTCAACAAGTCGATGTATCCGGTGCAGACAGGCTTCTCGGTAATCTCCAAGATGCAGAGCAAGATGGGGAACCTGCAGACCCAGCTTGGCACAGGGATGAAGGCGGGCAGCCTCGCTGCAATGGGGCGCGACTTGCCGATGTCCTTGTCCGTGCGCTCCCGTTTGGACAAGATCGAAGGCTATGCCGCCAATATCCAGACCGTGAACCTGCGCCTGAGCTTTCTCGACAAGACCATGTCCCGCTTCGACACTATGGAAGGGGAGGCACGAAATTCCGCAATCCAGGGGCAATACGGCACCAACGATATCAGCATGGCCACGCTTCCGGGCCAGGCAGCGGCGCGGTTCGACGAGATCGTCACCATGCTCAACCAGGACATTGCCGGCCGGTATCTGTTTGGCGGGAATGTGACGGACACTCCTCCACTGCCTGACGCAAAGGTGCTGCTGGAGGGGGAAGGCGGCAGGCTGGGCTTCAAGCAGATGCTTGCCGAGCGCCATAGTGCGGATCTTGGAGACGGACTTGGCCGCCTCGACTTGCCCGCCGTTGCCGCGGGCAGCGGGGAGGTCGTGGTCGCGCAAGACGGTACGCATCCCTTTGGTTTTAAGCTCTCGACGACATCCACAACGGGTGCTCCCGCTATTGCTGTCACTCAACCCGGAGCAACGGGGCAGGTGAGCGTCAGCTTCACTGCCCAGCCCACACCGGGGCAGAGCGTAACCATCGGCCTGACGCTGCCTGACGGTACGGAAACGCAGGTTACACTGGTTGCCAGCGCCGAGGATAACCCAGGGCGAGGCGCCTTCAGCATTGATGCCGATCCCGATGTGATGGCGCAAAACTTTCGATCGGCGCTGCACGGTGCACTCGCGGAGGCTGGTTCGACGCTCAAGGCAGCATCGACCTTTGCAGCGGCGGCAGATTTTTTCAGCGAGAGCGGCGTGCCCCAGCGTCCAGCTGGCGGACCGCCGGCTACGACGCTGGTGGACGCGGATCCTGCTGAAGTGGTGTTCTGGTACCGGGGTGAAAAGGAGGGAGACGCCAGATCCGGCGTTGCTGCTAAGGTGGATGATTCCACCACGATCCAGTATGGGTTGCGGGCGACGGAAGGCGGAATCCTCAAGCTGGTGCAGTCCCAGGCGGCGCTGGCCGTAACGAAGTATTCGTCGGAAGCCGATATCCGCGCCAAGCCCGAAAACGAACAAATGCGGGTTGATGCGCACGCGCTGCCGGCGGGCTCGGCGCGCGATGCAGCGCTGGCTGAATATGAACGGGTCGTGGGCTCGCAGTATCAGCAATCGCGCGGTTTGTTCGACGGCATGGCGGATCGTCAGCAGAGCGCGCTGTCGGAAAGCCACAACTCATCGCCCGGCTCGGTCGAGCGGATCACCATGGATTTAGCGATTGCCCGCAACGCGGCCAACAATGCTTCCAAGCGCCACACGGACTACAAAGCCCAGTTGGAGAACATCCTGAGCGATGTGGAAACCGTTTCCAAGGAAGACGTCGCCATGGAAATCCTCGCACTGCAGACGCGGTTGCAGGCGAGCTACCAGGTGACTTCCATGGTGAGCCAGCTCAGCCTCGTCAACTTCGTCTAGCTAGGCTCCTCAATATAAAACCCCCGCTGCGAGGCGGGGGTTCTTTTTACGGGCAGCGTCAGGTGGTTCAGGCGCCGCGCAGGCCGGCGGCGATCTGGCGGTTGAGGCGCACCAGGGCATCAAGCTTTTGCGGCTGGGGCTGCATCATCATCTCGCGGGTCTCATTGAGAATGTAGAGACCAAGATTGGCGATGTTCTGGCGCACATCCTGGGGCAGCGGATTGTCGGGCCGGGTCACCGAGCTCATGAAGATGGTCCAGAGCTTGCGGTTGAAGGTCAGGGCGGGGGCGAGGTCGTCAAAGCTTGCCGGCCATTCATCCTTGACGCGCTGCAGATTGGCTGCAGCCTTCATCAGGAGTGCTGATTCACGCTCGCGTGGGTTCTCAACGACTTTCGCCGTCTGCTGGTAGGCCCGGGCGCCTTGCTGATACATGGGAAAGAAGGTCCTGTTCGTAGTCGATCAGCCTTTGAGCGGCCTTCAGAGCTTTATATAAAGCCCCAGTTAATATCTCGTTGTTGATTTCGCCGATCAGTTCGGCTGCCGAGGGAACCGCTTCAAGGAACTCTTCGACCAAGGCAAAGTAAGCCTCGCGCGGGGTTTCAATATCCTCGGCGATATACATGAGCTGTACCGCCAGATAGATGCGCTTGGCGGGGGTGTTGGCCGTTTCAGCGGTCAAAATGTCCTTTTCCCGGAGGATCGGGACGTGGCCATCAATAAAGAGGCGGGTGCGCTGGTCGGAATTGGTGATGATGCATTGGCCCACGAGGAGCTTTTCGCCGGGTTTCAGTTCGACTTTGAGCGCCATGGTGCTGGTTCCGATCAGGGCAGAGCAAGGGCTGTTCTAGCCCGCGGTGAGCGCAAAAACAACGAAGGCGGGCCGCGGCCCGCCTTGGCGATCTGAAGTTGCCTGTCGGCCCTTTACTGTAGCAGCTGCAGGACCGACTGGTCAGCCTGCGAAGCGAGCGACAGCGACGACGAGGACAGGGACTGCCGGGTCTGGAGCGCCAGGAGGTTAGCCGCTTCCTCGTTCATGTCGGCCAGGGTCAGATTGGACGCGCCCGTCTCGAGCGTGTTGATCATGTTCTTGGTGAAGTCCTGGCGGTTCTGCACGATGGACAGATTCTGGCCGAAGGTGCTGGACTGCGAGCGAACATCGGAAAGGGCGAGTTTGACGGTGTTGAGCAGCGCATCGATGTCGCCGTCGCTGTCGAGCTGTTGGGCGACAATGTCGGTAAGCTTCAGATTGGCTGAATTGAGGGCCTTGCCGCTCTTAGTGTGTATGTCGATCGAGGAGGTACCCGTCTCGTTGAAGGTGATCTTCAGGTTGTCACCACGCAGCAGGTTGATGCCGTTGAAGGAAGCATCGTCGCTGAGCTTATCGAGTTGGTCGCGCAGTTCATTGAATTGGTTGGCGAGATCGGAGCGGACCGTGTTGCCACCCACGCTGGACTTGGCAGCGGCCTTGCCGGTAACGCCCCCCGAGGTGGAAGCTCCACTGATGTCAAGCTTCTGAGTCGAGAGGTTCTCGATGCGCAGCGTTCCATTGTCATTGGAGGCACGAATCTTGCCCTGAAGCTCAGCCTTATCATTGATCGCGTTGACGATGCTGTCGATGGCCGCCCGGTTCGGTGCAGTGCCTGGCACCTCGGTGCCAAGTGTGCCCAATGCCGTGGTGGTACCCGCAACGGTGATCGTCGAGGGACCAGCGTTTTTGTTGCGGAACGAGATCTGGTTGGCGGCGCCTTCATAGGCTTCAACCGCGTGACCAGCCCCCAGCGCAGTGTTAATCTTGGTGATGGCCCTTGCGAGGGAGTCCTCGTCATCGGTCAGCGTCACCGTGGTCCCATTCACGGTGAAGGTCTGGTCTGCTCCGTTCGGGGCAATGGCGGCGAAGGTGCCGCCAGGTAGATTAGTCTTGGTACCCACAGGGCTAGAGATAGTACCGACCTCGACTTCAACATCGCCACCTACGGCGCCGCCCGAAAAGGTGAGCTTGTCGCCGGCGGCGAAGGCGCTGTCGAGCTTGAAGCTCTGGGTCTGGAACGACTTGTCCTGACGGGCTTGGCGCAAGGTCGACTGCATCGACTCTAGGGTCTTGGTGATGGAAGTCAGACCGTTGTCGGCGGCTTCCAGGGTCTGGATGCCGTTGGCCATGGAGTCCATGAGCTGATTCAGGTCACCGGCCCGGCTGTTGAGCGAGGCGGCGGTGAAGAAATTGGTGGGATTGTCGAGCGCCGAGTTCACCTTGTTGCCGCTTGAAAGGCGGTCCTGGGTCTTGGCCATCATTGTAGCGGTGTTCTGAAGCGAAAGCAGGTTCGACCGAACGGCTTTCGAAAGAGAGATATCGGACATGATGCTTCCTTCATTACGCGCCGACGCTCGGCAGGTCCTCGCTTCGAGGTTGACTGAGCTATAGCGCGCCGACTCCTAAAAGGGCGTTAACCATGCTTGTTGGCGGGGCAGTAAGCATGTTTGTTCACCAGGCGTGCGGGTTCGACCGCCGGGTTGGTCCCATCGGTTGTTGCTGGGGGGAGCGGACCCCGAGGCGGTTACCGCCCCTGAAGGGTAGTTTATTGAGACGGTGCCGCCTCGGGGGTGCCGGGATTTGCCGGACCAGCCCGTGTTGCGATCCCCAAAATCGGCAGGAGATAACTGTCCAACACCGCTCGGACCCACTTCGGGGGCGATCTCCCCGAAGTCCCGTGGTTCCACCCGCCCTCTGGTCGCTGCAGCGCCGCTCCTGCGGGGGAATGGGAAGGAGTATAGCGGAGGTTTTTGGCGGGGGGATAAGTGGGGCCTCCCATCGAGCCGGTTACGAGGCGCGAGGAAATCTGGGGGTGAACCGCCATCTGGCGGCTTTTGGGAGAATCTCGAGATGGGCCCCGGCTCGAGGCCGGGGTGACATCGGGAGTGGGGAGGATTCAATGTCTGGGCGGCGAGTTCGTGTACTCGGCAGCACGGTTGGTCGGCCGGCAACAAAAAAGGCGGGCCGAGGCCCGCCTTCTCCGGTTTGTTTAAGCTGCCGATTAACGGATCAGCTGGAGGATCGACTGGTCGGCCTGCGAAGCCAGAGACAGCGAGTTCGAGGACAGCGACTGACGAGTCTGGAGGGCCAAGAGATTAGCGGCTTCCTCGTTCATATCAGCCAAGGTCAAGTTGGCGGCGCCGGTCTGAAGCGTGTTGATCGTTGCCTTGGTGAAGTCCTGGCGGTTCTGAACGATGGACAGGTTGGAACCGAAAGCGGATGACTGAGAACGGACGCTGTTCAAGGCGAGTTTGAGCTTGCCAAGTTCTGCGTCGATGTTGCTGTCGCTATCCAGGTCCTTCTGGTTCAGGGTGGTCGACACGCCCAAGTTCGCCGAGTTAACCTGCTTTTCCCCTCGAGTCTGGACGTCGATCGAGGAGGTGCCGGTTTCGTTGAAGGTGATGGTCAACTTGTCGCCACGCAACAGGTTGATGCCGTTGAAGGAAGCGTCATCAGCCAGCTTGTCGAGTTGATCGCGCAGCTCGTTGAACTGGTTAGCCAAATCGGCGCGCACAGTGTTTCCCGCTACGCTGGATTTCGCGGCGGCTTTGCCGGTGACGCCGCCCGAAGCAGATGCACCGGCAATGTCGAGCTTCTGGGTCGAGAGATTTTCGATCCGAAGTGTGCCGTTGTCATTGGAGGCGCGGATTTTGCCCTGCAGCTCGGACTTGTCGTTGATTGCATTGACGATGCTGTCAACTGCGCCCTTGTTGGGAGCAGTGCCTGGAACAGCCGCGGCGAGGCCGAGCGCCGGAGGGGTGGTGCCGCCGATGGTGATCGAGGAAGTGCCAGCTTCCTTGTTGCGGAGCGAGACCTTGCCGCCATCGTCGAAAGCTTCGACCGCGTGGCTGGTGCCAAGTGCGGAGTTGATTTTGGTAATAGCCAAAGCCGCGGTGTTTTCGGCCGTAGTCAGGGTGACAGAGGTACCGTTCACCGTGAAATTCTGGTCCGCGGTTGGCGTGGTATAGGCTGCGCCCGTCATAGTGGTCTTCGTGCCAACTGGGCTGGTGATGGCGCTGACGTCAACATTGACAGCAGCACTTAAGGCCCCACCCGAGAACGTCAGTTGGTCGCCAGTGCCAAAAGCACTGTCCAACTTGAAGCTCTGGGTCTGGAACGACTTGTCCTGACGGGCCTGACGCAGGGTCGACTGCATGGATTCGAGGGTTTTGGTCATGGCAGTCAGGCCATTATCAGCGGCTTCCAGGGTCTGGATGCCGTTGGCCATCGAGTCCATCAGCTGGTTCAGGTCGCCGGCCCGGCTGTTGAGCGAGGCGGCAGTGAAGAAGTTGGTGGGGTTGTCAAGCGCCGAGTTCACCTTGTTGCCAGTCGCCAGGCGATCCTGGGTCTTGTTCATCATGGCCGAGGTGTTCTGGAGGGAAAGCAGGTTCGAGCGAACGGCTTTCGAGAGGGAGATATCACCCAAAGTGGTAGTCCTTTTCTAGGATACGCATTACTAACGCGCCTCTTCCTGAGGCACGGTCGATCCTGGCGCAGCAGCGCATAAAGAACAGTTAAGTGAGGGCCTTAAGGCTTCGTTGCTTGGGGTGGCGCAGTTGATGCGGCGTTGGCGCGAAAGGCCCGCGCTGCGGGCCTTTGCGGGTGTTTAGCTGTTTTCGAAGCGAAAGCTTTGGTTAACCACGACGGGCAATTCTGCCGGAGCAGTGGAACCGTCACAGAGCCCGGTTTACTGCGATGCCGCGGGCGGCGTGGGTGGGGTCGTTGGCGAGGGTGCCGGCACGGCCGTAGGTTTGAGCGCGGTTCTGCTTGCCCACGACCGTGGCGACGTCGGAGAGGAGGTCCTCGGTGACGGTGCGGGCCGTGGCGAGGACGCGCAGGTTTTCGGCCATTTGGGTGGCAAGTTGCTCGTGGCCGAGGCGAAGCCGATCGAGGGCATCAGGTGCTTCGGCTTTGAGGCGCAGGTTTTCGCGCTGGATGGAGCGGGCAAATTCCACATAATCCTGCGCCAGGCGGGCCTTGTCAGCAGTGAGGGTTCCAGCGTCGCGCAAGCGACCGGCGCGCAGGAGCGTGGTTTCCTGGTTCATCACATCAACCAGCGCCGTCAGGGCCGCTTCGGCATTTCGGCACAGCTCGTGGGCGGAAAGGGCATCACGGGCGGCGAGGCGGGCGGCAGCGGTCATCGGGTGGAAACTCCCATAAGGACGGGTTGGTTGATCTGGTTATTGGCGGCTTCCTGCATGGCCAGCAGGTCGCCCAGCATCTGGTCGGCAATGCCAAGTCCGCCATTGCCGGCCATGCTGGCGGCGAGCTGCTCGGACTGCACGGAGCGCCAGGTTTCCTCGCCAAAGCCGCCGTCGCCTTTGAGGGTGGCAAACATTTCCTTGACGAGGGTATTGAGGAACACGCCTTCGAATTCCTCGGCCTGGCTGCGCACCTTGGCCACCTGGGCAGGGGTGAGGCTGGCGCCAGGCTTGGCCTGGAGTTGGTGGGCTAGCATCACAGAACCTCGATTTCGGCCTGGAGGGCGCCGGTGGCCTTGATGGCCTGGAGAATGGCGATGAGATCGCGCGGGGCGATGCCCAGGGCATTGAGGCCATCGACGAGCTCCTGCAGCGTGACGGACTCGTTGACCACGGCGAGCGCGGTATCGGACTGCATCACATCAAGGTCGGTGTTTGGCTCCACCGCGGTGACGCCATTGCTGAAGGGCTCGGGTTGAACCACTTCGGGGGTTTCGGCAATGGTGACGGTGAGATTGGATTGGGCGACGGCGACGCTCGAAACGCGGACATCCTTGCCCATGACGATGATGCCGGAATTCTCGTCGATGACGATCTTGGCGGTCTGATCGGTCTGGACCATCAACTGCTCGATATCGGTCAGGAGATCGACGATGTTGCCGTTAAAGCCCTTGGGCAGGGTAATGCGGACAGTGGCGGGATTTTCCGGCGTGGCGGTTGGCACGCCGATGAAGTCGTTGATGGCCAGCGCAATGCGGCGCGAGGTGGTGAGATCGGGGTTGCGCAAGGCAAGGCGCAGGGAGTGCTGGGCCCCAAGGGCGAACTCGATCTCGCGCTCGATGAGGGCGCCCGAGGAAATGCGGCCGGTGGTGGGCACGCCCGAGATGATTGTCGCGGCGTCGCCCTCGGCCTTGAAGCCATTGATGGAAACCGAGCCCTGGGCGATGGCATAGACTTCGCCATCGGCGCCGAGCAGCGGAGTAACAAGGAGGGTGCCGCCCTGGAGGCTGTCGGCATCGCCCAGCGCCGAGACGGTGACATCCATGCGCGAGCCCTGGGTGGCAAACGGGGGCAGATTGGCGGTGACCATGACGGCGGCCACATTGGCGGTGCGCACATTCTCGCCGGCCGTGTTGACGCCGAGGCGCTCCAGCATGGATTGCAGCGATTGCTTGGTGAAGGGCGCGTTGTTGAGGCTATCGCCGGTGCCGTTGAGGCCGACCACGAGGCCATAACCCACGAGCTGGTTTTCACGCACGCCTTCGATGTCGACGACATCCTTGATGCGGGCAGAGGCAGCGACAGCGGGCAGCGTGGGGGCGAGCAAGAGCATGGGCGTCAGCAGCGATGCGAAGATGGTTCGGACGAAACTGTGCACTGATGGGCTCCCGCGGGATGATCTGCCCAGTGCATTGCCAGAAGCGTGCCAAACTCGGGTCGAGGGGCTAGTGCGCTGTTCTTGCAGCCTTATTGAGCATGGTGGGCCTCTCTTGTTTTCTCGCCGGAATGGGGGTGAGCAATTCTTGCCGGGCGCGTTAAGCCGCCGTTAACCAAAGCGGGCAGATTTTGCCGAGGTGTTCCTTTCCCAGCTGAGTCCGCCCATGCGCATCGACAGCAATTCTCGCGCCGCCGGCCTGGCGGGGCGCGGTTCGGCCCAGCGTGCGGCGGGCGGACCCGCTTTTGTTCCGGCCGGTACAGAGGCGCCGCGGCAGGCCGGACAAGTTGCCGGCACGGCGCCCACGGCTAGCCTGAGTGCGTTGCTGGCGTTGCAGGCGGTGGAAGATCCGACCCAGGGACGACGCAAGGCGGTGCGGCGCGGTGCTTCCATGCTGGACCAGATGGAGGCGATCAAGGCCGATCTCCTCGTCGGGCAAGTGAGCGCCAACCGGCTGGACCAATTGATGAGCATGATCGCGGAAGAGCGTGGCCGGTCCGAGCCCGGGCTGGACGGGGTGCTGGACGACATCGAACTTCGGGTGCGGGTGGAATTGGCGAAGTTCGGCCGCTTCCCTTGAGCGCAAGCTGAGATCAGTAAAACCCCTTGCGGCATTGATGAAAGCGGCGGTTCAACAATCATTGCCCCAGTCAATCACTGCGCCGTGTCCATCTTGCAGGGTTTAAATAGCTGCACTATAGAGGCGCAAATAAAGGGCGCATTGGAGTTGAGTCTGCTGATGAACTCGGGGGTTGACGTAATCGCATACCGGCCCAGTGACGATGAGCCGTTCATGAACCCACGCCAACGGGATTACTTTCGAGCCAAGCTTAATGCCTGGAAGGAAGATATTCTTCGCGAAAGCCGCGAAACCCTGGAGAACCTCCAGGAGGAAAGCCAGAACCATCCCGACATGGCCGACCGTGCCTCTTCCGAAAGCGATCGCTCGCTGGAGTTGCGGACGCGGGACCGGCAGCGCAAGCTGATCGCCAAGATCGATGCGGCGCTCAAGCGGATCGATGACGGCACTTACGGCTATTGCGAGGAAACCGGGGATCCGATCGGGCTCGCCCGACTTGACGCGCGCCCGATCGCGACGCTGAGCCTGGAAGCCCAGGAAATGCATGAGCGGCGCGAAAAGGTTTATCGCGACGAGTAAGCAAAGAGCCAAGAGACAACAAGAAGCCCGCAGCGATGCGGGCTTTGTTGTTTCTGTTCTTGGGGAAGACGATCAGTCGCCGTAGCGGCGGCGCAGATGGGCCTTGAAATAAGCCGGGTTCAGGGGCTCGCCGGTGGCGCGGGTAATCAGGTCGGGCGTTGACCAGCGCGAGCCCTGACTCCAGATATGTTCGGCGCGCCACTGGTTGATGCCGGTGAAATCGCCCTTACGCACGCTGTCACGCAGATTGGGCTGGGCCTTTTCGAGAGCCGCCCATTGCTGGGCGGCGATCATGGCCCCCAAGGTATAACTGGGGAAATAGCCAAAGGCGCCGCCTGGCCAATGCACATCCTGCATGGGGCCGTCCTTGGGATCGTTGATGGTGGAGATGCCGAGATATTCGGTCATCTTGGCGTCCCAGGCCTCGGGGATCTGGCTGACCTCGAGTTTGCCCGCCACAAGAACCTGCTCCAACTCGTAGCGGAGGATGACGTGGAGGGGGTAGGTCACCTCATCGGCGTCGACCCGGATATAGCCGCGCTCGACATGGTTGACCTCGCTCAGCACGTCCTCGATGTCCCAGCCGGGCAGCGCATTCCGCCCCAGATGCAGTTGCACCAGGGGCAGCATGAAATGCCAGAACTCGGGACTACGGGCCAGTTGCATCTCCACAAAGAGCGACTGGCTTTCGTGGATGCCCATGCCGCGCGCCTTGCCGAGGGGCCAATGCGACCATTCCTTTGGCAGGCCCTGTTCGTAAAGGGCGTGGCCGGTTTCGTGCAGCACGCCCATCAGCGAGGACAGGAAATCGTCCGTGCGGTAGCGGGTGGTCATGCGCACATCGGTGGGTACGCCGCCGCAGAAGGGGTGGTGCGAAACGGCAAGCGAGCCATGGGTGAAATCAAAGCCGACCGCGCGCATGGCGGCGAGGCCAAGTTCGCGCTGATGCTCGATGGGGTAGGGGCCGTTCAGGTCCCTGCGTGGGCGGCGCTGGTGGCGCCGCTCCTGCACTTCCATGGCTTCGGGCACGAACTCCTTGAGGAAGGTCTTGAGGTCAGCAAAGACCGGATCGAGCGTCGCGGTGCGGTTGCCCGGATCATATTGTTCCATCAGGGCGTCATAGGGGGCGAGCTTCAGGGCATCGGCACGCAGCCGGGCTTCTTCGCGCACCAGTTCCACGACGCCTTCCAGGGCTGGCAGGTAGCTGTCCCAGTCCCCCACCGCGCGCAGTTCGCGCCAGAGCTGTTCGGAGCGCATGGTCGCGGCAGTCTTGCGCTCAACGAACTCGGTGGGCAGGCAGGTGGCGTTGAGATATTGCCGCTTGAATTCGGCTAGGGCGAGTTGCTGGTCCTCGGTTTGGGGCTGCGCGGCCTCGATCCAGTCGGCGATCTCTGGAGCGGTTGATTGGGCGTGGTACATGCCGGCAAGATTTGCCATGGCTTCGGCGCGTTTTTCGCCGCCGCCGACCGCCATATGCGTCGCTTCATCGGCGCCAAGAATGGACAGGGCATGCTCAAGCGCTTCCAGACGGCGGCCGAGTTGATCGAGTTTTTCAAAGGACATGATGGCTCCCCAAGGTCGGAACCAGATGTTTCACAAGCCAGAAGCGCGGGCAAGCGCCTGTGCTGGAACACAGAATAGGATCGAGCCGAGCCGTGCCATTGCATGGTTGGCGCCCGGGGCTGTGCTAGCCTAGATTCACTTCACCGCCGTCCCAGCTCGACTGCCAGCGGCGCCACGCGATCTGAAAGGAAAAGCCATGCGGATGTGGATCAGCTTGCTTCTGGTTCTCGCGATGAATTCGGCTGCGGCCGCCCAGTCCAGCAAAACCAATTGCCGGGCGATGCAGGAGCCGCTGGCCGCGATGACCACGCAAATGGGCGTGCTGCTGGAGGGGCTGCAGCGGACAGAGAATCTCAACGTGCTGACCCGGTTCAGGGGCGTAGAGCGGCAGGCGATGGTGGAACTGGACGCGGCACGGGCGGAGCTTGAAAAGTCGCTGGAGACTTATGTGACGGCTGCGGGAAATGCCACCCGCGCCATGCGACGATGCGCGAGGTAGGGGCATAGGGTCAGCCTCGGAGCACCAGATTTGCGTATGTCAGGGTCCGGTGACGAGGTGAGGGAGCCCACCCCTTGCCCCTCCCCCCGAGGGGGAGGGGAAGCAGAACTGCGCGGCGGGCGCGAGGTGGCGACTATCCGGTGATTAGCCGCGGATGGCGGCTTCGATCTTGGCGACATCGATCTTGCGCATCGGCATCATCGCCTCGAAGGCGCGCTTGGCTTCGCCACCGCCGCGCGCCATTGCGTCGGTGAGGACGCGCGGGGTGATCTGCCAGGAGAGGCCCCATTTGTCCCTGCACCAGCCGCATTGGCTTTCCTCGCCGCCATTGCCGACGATGGCGTTCCAGTAACGATCGGTTTCCTCCTGATCGTCGGTGGCGATCTGGAACGAGAAGGCTTCGCTGTGGGTGAAGATGTCCCCGCCATTGAGTCCGATGCAGGGGATGCCGCAGACGGTGAATTGCACGGTGAGCACGTCCCCGGCCTTGCCTGAAGGATAGTCGCTGGGGGCGCGGTGGACAGCGGTGACCTCGCTATCGGGGAAGGTCGCTGCATAGAAGCGTGCGGCGTCTTCCGCGTCGTTGTTGTACCAAAGGCAAAGAGTGTTCTTGGCCGTGGCCATGGCAGTTCCTCCTGAAGTTCAGCTTTTGTTGGTTGGTCTGCTCAAGAGCATGAGCTTGCAGCCCTAAGGCTCAAGGCGCAACCGGGTGGCGGTCACTTGACGGCCGACCCGCGGCCCTGCCGACATCCGCTGCGCCATTTTGTGCCCAGATCCGGGCAGGCGCAGCTTTACCCGGTCTGCAACTTTCATTGTTGCGAGAATTATGCAACCAGTGTAGTTGCGTGAGCTGCAGCTGCGAACGAGCTTGTGGCTAGCTGCCGAGCACCGCCTGGGTCAACCGAGGACATGAACCATGACAAACCAAACTTCCGAACAGTTCTGGGAACAGCGCTATCAGAACATGACCGGGACACCGAACGGGCGGCCAACGGCCAAGCTCGTGGAATATGCCGCCGATCTGCCGGCCGGGCGAGCACTGGACCTGGGTTGCTCACGCGGGGATGACGTGATCTGGCTTGCCAGTCGAGGCTGGCAGGCCACGGGAGTGGATATTTCGGCCACAGCCTTGGGGGTTGCGGCGGAGCGGGCCAAGGCTGCCGGGGTGAGCGACCGAGTGCGCTGGGAGCGGCATGACTTGGCCGAGAGCTTTCCGGCCGGGGAGTTCGAGCTGGTGACGGCGCTTTACTTCCAGTCGCCGATCGCCTTTCCGCGCGCCCAGGTGCTGCGGCGAGCGGCCGCGGCCGTCGCGTCGAGAGGAGTGTTCCTCCTTGTCGAGCATTCCACCGCCGCGCCGTGGTCGTTCAAAAGCACCACACCCTTCAGCACGGTTGAGGAAACGCTTGCGTCACTCGAACTGGATGAGAGCTGGGAGCCGATTTTTGTTGGTGCGCCGGCGCGTCAGGCGAAGGGCCCGCATGGGGAAACCGCTGAGGTGCTCGACAATGTGGTGGTGATGCGCAAGCGGGCTGCGTAGGGGACGCGCTAGGGCGTTCGGGCGCAGGGTTCCGAGATTGTTCCCCCGCCGAGCGCCCCAAGGAAGCTGGCGCATGCGCCGGGTTGGTGGCTCGCCCCTATCAGGGGTTCGGCGGGCCTGCGCCGGGGAGAACGTTTTCTTCGGAAGCGCGAGCGTCGAGATCGGTTTCGCGCAGCATGCGGGTGAGAACCTCGTCGCCGATGCGGTTGTCAACGCGCAGGGCCAGAAGCGCCTGGCGGGCCGGTCGGTGCGGCTCGTCGGGATCGCCAGATTCTGCAGCCCGGCGGATGGTGGCGCGAGCGAGGTCTACCTCGCCTTCTTCCTCGCCCTCATCCACGAGGTCGGCACGCACCACGACCGGCTTGAGGGTGAGGCCCTGAAGGACAAGGGAGCCGATCACAAGGAAGGCGGCGATCACGACGATCAGGTTGCGCTCGGGGAACGGGGCGCCTGCTTCGGTTTGAGCGGGGATGGAGAGTGCAATGATCAGGGCGATCACCGAGCGCGTCGAGGCCCAGGCCATGACGCCGGCGGTCTGCAGCCCCAGCGCAGGCCGGCCTTTGCGAGCCTGCAAGGCCCCAGCGATGGGTTCGATCAGCACGGCGGGGAGCGATGCGGCGAACTGAACGGCGAGGGTAATCGCGAGAAGGACGCTGGTGACCAGAACCAGCATGGAGATGGACCAGCTTTCCAGGCTTGCAAGCGCTTCGGGGAGGGCTCTGCCGGCGAGAACGAACAGGACGCTCGAGACCATCAGGCTCGCCTGTTCCCAAAAGGCGACCGAACTGATGCGCGACTCCGCCGATGATACCGTCGCGCCGGTGTGGCGATTGATCCGTTCGGCCGAGATCACGAGGGCTGTAGCGGTGATTGCTGCGACGCCGGAGATGCCGAGAAGTTCGGCCAAGAGAGCGGCGATGTATGGGGCGGCGATGGAAACGGCAATTTCCACCGGGGCAGGGTCGACGCGGCGGCGGAGCCAGACAATGGCGTAGCCAATGGCGCAGCCGAGCACAATGCCGGCGGGGATGTCGAAGAGATAGTTGAAGGCGATGCCCGAAGCCGTGATCTCCCCGGCGTTTAACGCTTCTCCGGCGAGCGCGAGGGTGCCGAGGATGAAGACGCGCGAAACGAGTTCGCGCGCCTTGAGGACATCGGCGATGGCGCGCGGCACGCGAGGACGCCCCTTGGCTTCGTGAAACAGCTGGGTATCAAATATCGAGGCGATGACCCCCAAGAACAGCGCGGCGGGCCAGGACAGGCCGGGCAGCAGCAGCTTGGCGGCGCCGACCACCAGCACAACTGTGACGAGGATCTGCGCGCCGCCGAGCAGGACGCCTGGCACAAAGGTGAAGCGCAGCAAATGCCACGAAACGCGCAGGGTCGAGGCGTAAACCAGCAGCGGCAGGAATAAGGTTAGCGCCAGATCGGCATCGAGATTGACCTGGGGCAGGCCGGGCAGAAATGCGGAAGCAACACCAAGAGCGAAGAGAACCACCGAGGCGGGCGCCCTGAGATAACCGCTCAACGCCAGCACCGGGCCGATTACGGCGAGGATGAGAGCGGCGAATTGATAGACGTTCAACGGCACCCCCTCGCTGGTTATTGGTGGTCAGGTCAGGCGTAGGCAGGAGCGAGCTTGGCGAGGGGCGAAGTGTCGTAGTTGGCGAGCAGATGTTCGGGGCTCTCGAAGATAGCGAGGCACCCGGCGTCGCGGAGGACGGTTTCGGGAAAACCGCCGCATAACAGACCGATGGTGCGCAACCCGGCCTTGCCAGCGGCCTGCGCATCATACGGCGTGTCACCGACCACCCAGACGTCATTGCGGGCGTCCGCCCGGAGACGCTTGAGCGCTGCCTCAAAGATGTCGGGCGCGGGCTTGGAGCTTTGGGCATCATCGGCGGTGGTGGCGGAAGAAATGAGGGCGCCGATGCCGAGCATCTCGACATGCTGGTCCACCTCGACCTTGAGGCCGGAAGATGCGAGCACGATCACCGCGCCGTCCCCGTGAATGCGCTCGAACAGCGCCTTGACGCCGGGAAATGGACGGACCTGCGCCAGGTAGTTGCGCTTGAACAGGTCGTTCCGAAACTCGGAGATGGCCTCCCCTTGTTGTTGAAAGGTTTGGGGCGGGAGCAGGGCTGGCAGGAGCTGGTCGCCCCCTTTGCCGATCTGGCCGCGGACCTGGTCGAAGGTGAAATGGAGACCGAAATTACGGAAGGCTTCAAGCCAGCATTCGGTATGCAGGTCGTTGGAGTCGATCAAAGTGCCATCGACGTCGAAGATCACGGCTTTGGGCATTGGGGTGCTCCAGGGGGAGACATCCAACGGAGGCTGGCCGCTAAGGTTGCCCCTTTATTAACGCCGGCAACCCAGGTGATGTGATGGGGGCGGCTGAGCCGGCGGGCAAGCGAAAGGCGCAGCCTGGGGAGGGCTGCGCCTTGGGGAAGCCCCGGCCGCACAAAAAGGGGGATTGCGGCAGGGGTTTGCTGGTCCGGGCGGTGCTTGGCCGCGTAGTGGCTTTAGAAGGGCAGGATGGCGTCCATCACTTGCTGGCCGTAGCGGGGCTGCTGGACGTCGGTGATCTGGCCGCGGCCGCCGTAGGCGATGCGTGCTTCGGCGATTTTGGTGGAGGGGATGGTGTTGTTGGCCTGGATATCGGAGGGGCGCACGATGCCGGCGACGACGAGGTCCCGCACTTCGAAATTGACGCGCACTTCCTGGCGACCCTCGATCACCAGATTGCCATTGGGGAGCACCTGCGTGACCACAGCCGCGACCGAGGTTTCGAGCGATTCCGACCGGTTGACCGAGCCATTGCCGGCATCCTTGAGGCCCGAGGTGAAGTCCACCGCCGCCGATGGGTCGATGGCGCCGCCCGTGACAGAGGTGACGGCCGTGCCGAAGATGCCGCCCATGCCCGCGGTGTTGGTGGAATTGCGGCTGCGCTGGGTGTTGTTGGCGATCTTGGCGCTGTCATCGATGGTGACGATGACGGTGAGGATGTCGCCGATACGATGGGCGCGCTCATCCTTGAAAAAGCCCTTGGCCGAGGTGCGGTAGAGCGAATTGGCCTGGTAGGTGTCGGCGATGGCCGCGGGCATGGGCATGCGCACGGGTTGGTAGCCAGCGACGGTGGTGGGGTCCTCGATGGCGGTCAGCGGCGGGGGATTGCCGATATTGGCGAGCCGGTCGGTGGTGTTGCAGCCGGCAAGGGCGGCAGCCAGCATCAGGACAGCGGTGAGTTTGAAGCGGTTCATGGCAGGGTTCCTGAAGCTGCGGATCAAAGGCCGGCAAGGGTAAGGGGGTCGGCGCTCACTTCCACCGCGCCGGGGGACAGCACGGTGGCGCTCAGCACGCGGTTGGACATGAGGTTGAGCACCTGGAGGGGTGCGCCGGCCGCGGCACCGGTGACGGCCTGGCCCTTGACGGTCAGGGTCATGGCGCCGCGGCGGAAATAGATGGTGACGAGGTCGTTGCGCGCGACGGTCAGTGGCTTGGTTACATCGCCGGGCTTGAGGATCATGCCCTGGCGGCTTTGGCGATTGAGCTGCATGCCCACGAGTTGATCGGGCTGCGCCACCCCGAGGCTTTCGGCGTAATGGGCGGGGATCGGGCGCATCACGATATCGGCTGAGGTGAGGACCGTGCCGGCGGCGAGATTGGCGGCGAGGTGGGGAGCCTCGACCAGAAGTTCGATCGAGCCGGCCAGATCGAGGGGAGCCGGATGGCCGGCAATGGCGAAGCGGGCGGTAAAGGCGCCGCTTGCGGGCAGGTAGCGCAGGCTTTCGATGCGGGCCGGCTCATCCACCGCTTCAGCGGCGAGGGTGGGGGCGGGGGTGCTGAAAAGGATTTCGGCTGAGGTGCCCGCAGCGGCGATGCCGCGGGTCTGCAGTTCGCGGGTGAGCAGGTCGGTCAAGACGGCTTCGTCGACCGTGGCGGCGGCGCGGCTGACGCGGACAGAGAGGGCGCCATTGTTCTGGAAGGCGACAAGGCCGGCGCGGGTTGCGGCGGCGGTGACTTCGGCGAGGGAAACCTGGCCGCTGGTGCCGGGCTGGGGGGCGCGGAACAGAGGCTGTTCGGCAACTGAACCGGCATCGGCGAACATGTCGCCCACGGTGACGATGGGGGCCGCGACCACAACCTCGTTGCGCAGCACCGGGGCGGCAAAAGCCGTAGTGGCAAGGAGGGCGGTGGCCATGAGGGCGAGGATGGGACGGATCATGGGGCGGCTCCTTAACGCAGCTGGCTCGTGGCCTGCATCATCTCGTCGGCCCCAGAGATGACGCGAGCGTTCATCTCATAGGCGCGCTGAGCGGCGATCAGGTCGGCAATTTCGGTGACGGAATTAACGTTGGCCATTTCCAGATTGCCCTGGAGCAGATTGCCCATGCCTTCGCTGTTGGCAGTGCCGATCTGGGCCGGGCCGCTGGCGGCGGTTTCGGTGAACAGGTTGTCGCCGGCTGATTCCAGGCCCGACTTGTTGACGAAGCGGGCGAGCTGGAGCTGGCCCAGCTGGGTGGGGGTGGCGGCGGTGCCGATAAAGGCTTCGACCGTACCATCGGCAGAGATGGACACCGAATTGGCGTTGTCGGGAATGGCGATGCCCGGCTCGAGCTGGTAGCCGCTCGAGTTGACCAGGGTGCCATCGGGGCTGCGCTCAAACGAGCCGTCGCGGGTATAGCCCATGCGGCCATCGGGCAGTTGGACCATGAAGAAGCCTTCGCCGCGCACGGCCAGATCCAACTCGCGGTCGGTGGGGGTAACGGTGCCCTGGCTCATGACGCGGGGGGTGGCGACGGTGCGCACGCCAGAGCCAATCTCGAGGCCGGCCGGGATCATGGTGCCCTGAGCCGAGGTCTGCGAGCCGGCGCGGTTATATTGCTGGTAGAGCAGATCCTGGAACTCGGCACGCGCGCGCTTGTAGCCGGTGGTGCGCATATTGGCGATGTTGTTGGAGATGACTTCGACGTTGCGTTCCTGGGCACTCATGCCGGTGGATGCGATATAAAGCGCTTTCATGGCGGGTTCCTCAGGTTCAAGCGTTGGTGTCGCCCAGGCGCTGGATGGCGGAGCGGCGCAGCTCATCCTGCTTCTGGGTCAAGGACACGACGGATTCATAGGCGCGGGTGACGCGGATCATTTCGGCCATTTCGGCTACGCCCGAAACATTGGAGCGTTCGATAAAGCCTTGCATTACCCTGGTGCCGGTGGCGGGAACGGGTGTGCCACCGTTGAACAGATTGGCGCCGTCCCGCGTCAGCTGCTGGGCATTGGCGAACTCGACGAGACGGAGCTGACCCTTGGCGCCAGCGCTGGAGGTGACCGAGCCATCGGTGGCGACCGAGACGCCGGTTTCCTCGGGGCCGAACTGGATGGGACCGCCTTCACCGAGGACGGGGTTGCCGTTCAGATCAACGAGAGTTCCGGCATTGTCGACGGCAAAGGAGCCCGAGCGGGTCCAGCGTTCGCCGGCCGGGGTTTGCACGGCAAAAAAGCCGTCGCCACTAAGGGCGAGATCGAGTTCGTTGCCGGTCTGCACCGTGGCACCGGCGGACAGATCGTGCATGGTGGCCCAATCCTGCACATAGGAGAGGGTCTGGTCGCCCCGCGGAAAGTCGCGGTTGCTGGCCACCGGCATCTTGTATTGCTCGAACAGGATGTTCTCGGCCTTGAAGCCAGTGGTGTTGATATTGGCCATGTTGTTGGCCACCACATTCATCTGCCGCTGCAAGGCGATCTGCCGTGACAGGCTGATCAGTTGCGCATTCTCGATCATTCCGATCCCCATCGGTTACGAGACCGCCGCTTCCCCAAGCCTTGGTCTCGTTGTTTACTTTGCGAGAACCATGCCATTCCAGCTTGTCGTTACAATTCAACGATGTAGAAGAACGGGTGTGCGGCAATGCTTGCGGGAAGCGTAGGACGTGCGGCAAAAGCTGCCCGGCAAAATCTGCCGCCCGGGCGCCAATGGTAACGGCTCGTTAACCATCTAGCCCTTAGCTGGAGCAGAGCCGGATTCCTCCGGTTTTTTCCGAGTCCGAGCACAGAACAAGCATGGCCGCAGAAGCAGAAGCCGGTGAGGCCGTGGCCCCCAAGAAGTCGCGCAAGCTGATGATTATTGGCGCAGCAGCAGCCGTGGTGCTGCTCGCAGGCGCCGGGCTCTACATGTTCCTGTCGGCTGGCAGCGCGAGCGCCAGTGCCGCGGGGCACGGCGAGACCGCGCATGCCGAAGCGGCTGCCCCAAGTTTCATCTTCAACTTGCCCCCGATGACGGTGAACCTCAACTCCGAAGGCGAGGCTGCTCCCGCCTTCATGAAGCTGAGCGTGGCGCTGGAAGTGGCGAGCGAAGCGGTGATGGTCGAGATCCAGCCTCGCATGGCCAAGGTGGTCGATGCCTTCCAAGTTTATCTGCGTGAGTTGCGGCGCAGCGATCTTGAAGGATCGGCGGGAATTTACCGGCTGAAGGAAGAATTGCTGCGGCGGGTCAATGTTGCGATCTATCCCGCCCAGGTGGACAGCGTGCTGTTCAAAGAAATCCTGGTGCAGTGATGGCGGAGAGCGACGACGACAAACTCGCCGAAGAATGGCCGCTCGATGAACTCGAAACTGCGGTGATGGCGAACGGGGTTAGGGAAGCATCTCGAAACGGGGGCTCTGCCGAAGCGGGCCGCGGCTTTGAGCCGGCCGCCAAGGGTGACGTGGAAGTCACGGGCGTTCAGGCGCTGATCAATTCGGCGCTGGTAAGCTATGAACGCTTGCCGATGCTGGAAATCGTGTTCGACCGCCTCGTGCGGTTGATGACTACGTCGCTGCGCAATTTCACCTCCGATAATGTGGAGGTGACGCTGGACGCCATTTCCTCGGTGCGGTTCGGGGACTACATCAATTCCATTCCACTGCCCGCGATCCTGTCGGTGATCAAGGCCGAGGAATGGGAGAATTACGGCCTGCTGACGGTGGACTCAGGCCTGATCTATTCCATGATCGATGTGCTGCTGGGTGGCCGCCGCGTGACCAGCCCGGTACGGGTCGACGGGCGACCCTATACGACAATCGAGCTGGCGCTGGCGCGGCGCATGATCGAGGTGATCCTCGATGATACCCACCGCGCGTTTGAGCCGCTGACCCAGGTCAATTTCAAGCTGGAGCGGATGGAAACCAATCCGCGCTTTGCTGCAATCTCGCGCCCCGCCAATGCGGCGATCCTGATCGAGCTCAGCATCGAAATGGAGGAGCGGGGCGGCAAGATCGAGATCCTGTTGCCCTATGCCACGATCGAGCCGATCCGCGAGCAATTGCTGCAGATGTTCATGGGCGAAAAATTCGGCCGCGACCCGATCTGGGAAGGGCATCTGGCGACGGAAATCTATGCCGCCGAAGTCGAGATCGATGCCGTTCTGCATGAGCAGCAGCTGCCGCTGTCGCGCATGCTGGCGCTCAAGGCGGGGGACACGGTGATGTTCGAGCGTGCGCCTACCGATCCCATTTTGCTGCGGTGCGGCGGGGTGGAGCTGACCGAAGCGATCATGGGCCATATTGGCAGCCATGTTTCGGTGCGGGTGACCCGGCCGCTCAACCCGCCCAAGGTGACGATGGCAGAATTTGAAGCGCTGGGCGAAGTGGGGGAAGGGCGATGATGGCTGGATTTTCTTTGGGGCTGGTGATCGAAGGCGCCGTGGCGGTGCTGCTGGCGCTGACCATTGGTTATTGCGTCGTACTGAACGGCCGCCTGAAGCGGCTCCATGCCGATCGCGATGTATTGCGGCAGATGATTTCGGACCTGGTGGGGGCGACCAATCTGGCCAACCAGGCGATCAAGGAGCTCAAAGCCACCGCTGTCGAGGCTGATGTGACGCTGAACACCCGCCTCGAGGAAGCCGAGCGCTTCGGGATCGAACTCGCCAATCATGTAAGTGCCGGCACGGCGCTGATGGAGCGCATCGTCAAGATCACCACGGCGGCCCGGGCGGCAAGTCCCGCAGAGCCGGCGGCATCCGTCCAGATGGCCGAGCAGCCAAGCAAGCTGCAATCAGCATTGGCGCAGTTGCAAGCGCGGCAGCGCGAGCGGGAGAATGCGGCGTGAAATCAATCCGCCTGCTGCCCGTCCTCGTGGTGGCGATTTCGTCGCTGCTGGTGCTCAAGACCGCTGGACTGGTGTTCAACGGTTCATATGTGCTTGGGCCAATGCCGGCGCTTGCTGCCGGTGGTGGCAGTTCGGGCGGGCATGGCGCTCCTGCAGAGACCTCCGGAGCGGGCGAGGCCGGCGCAATGCTGAGCGAACCCACAATGAGCGATGCCAGCCCCACCATGGCTGATCCCGCACCCGTGCTTGAATCTTCGGGCGCAGCCGGCGGCCACGGTGCGCCAGCGGCACCTGCGGCCGAGCATGGTGCGCCTGCCGAGCACGCTGCCGAAGCTGAGCATGCAGTTGAAGCCGAGCATGGTGCCACAGTCGCGGCGGAAACCAGTTGCGCAGAAGCGGTGACCGAAGCGACGCATGGAGAAAGTGAGCCGGCGGAAACTGCTGGTGACGGGCATGGCACTGCCAATCCGCTCGCCGAGAGCCTGCTCAGCACCGAATGCGACACGGGCGGGGACGCTGTTCCCATGCAGTTCGACGCGCAGGGCAACAAGGTGCCTCTCACGGGCCCCGATGGCGCATCTGCCGCTCAAGCCGCGCTGCTGGAACGCCTTTCGGGGCGGCGCGGCGAGCTTGATGCCTATGCCGAAGAGCTGGCGATGCGGCAGGCGCTGGTGGATGCCGCCGAAAAGCGACTTGAAGAACGCCAGGGAACGCTCCAGGCCATGGAAGCGCAGATCACGGCTCTGGTCGACCAGCGCGAGAAGCTGGAAACCGGGCAGTTTGCCGGGATCGTGGCGATGTATGAGGCCATGAAGCCCAAGGACGCCGCCAAGATCTTCAATACGCTCGAGATGGAAGTGCTGCTGCGGGTCGCCAAGATCATGAGCCCCCGCAAGATGGCGCCCATCCTGGCGGCAATGGAGCCGGCGCGCGCGCAGGAGCTCACCGTGCGCATGGCCGATCTGGCGGACCAGCCTGCCGGGCAGATGACAGCCAATGACCTGTCGCAACTGCCGCAGATTGTGGGGCAGTAGCGCCTGCACACTGCGCGGCGGTTGCGTAAGCGGGTGTTAAGCCGAAGGAGCTAGGGTGGCGCTCTGATGTGTCGCCTGCGTGGGTTCGGTGGTTGCAAGCCTTGCCCGGAACCGCGCGGCTGGGTGCGGTAGGCAGTTGGTGAAGAGCGGCAAACAGAAGATTTTGTGCGGGTTGGTCGGCGTGTTGTGGCTAGCCACGCTGGCCATCCCCGCGGCGGCCCAGGAGCAGGGGCAGCTCTTTGCCACCGCCGAAGAGGGCTATGCCCGGCTGGTGCTGAGCTTTCCTGGCCGTGACGATCTGCCAGGGCACAAGCTGCGCGTTGAAAATGGCGTTCTGTCGGTTGAGTTCGATGAAGCGGTGCAACTCGTGCTGCCCGATGTAGGCACGACGCTGCCGCAATATCTGTCCATCGCCCGGCTCGATGCCAATGGGCGCGGCTTGCGCGTCGGGTTGAGATCGAGCTTCAATTTCAATCGCACTGAAGCGGGCGAAAAGCTGCTTATCGATCTATTGCCGGCCGATTGGCAGGGCATGCCGCCGGCGCTGCCGCAGGAGGTGCTCGATGAACTGGCGGAGCGTGCTCGCCTCGAAGCCATCGAGACCGAGCAGGAGCGCAAGGCGCGGCAGGCGGCCGAGCTTGGAGCCACGCCCAGCGTTCGGGTGGGGCGCAACCCGACCTTTCTGCGCCTGCAGTTCGACTGGAACGTGCCCACCTCTGGCCAATACCTGCCCGAGGGCGAGCACGGGCTGATCGCCTTTGAATGGCCGGTGCCGGTGGATCTGCGCGATCTGCTGGTCGACCTGCCGGCCGAGATCGTAGCAGCAGATAACGTGGTCACGCCTGATGGGTCGTCGGTGCAAATGCAGTTTGCCAAGGGCGTCGTACCGCGCTTTTACCAGAACTCGGACCGGCAATATGTGCTTGATGTGGATCTGGCGGGGCAGGGGCTGCCCAGCCTTGATGCTGAAGATGTTGTCGCTGAGGTAACACATGCCGAGGCGGAGGCGCATGGGACGGAACATGCCGCAGCCGGCAGCGAGCAAACCCGCTATCCGGCAAATCCCGCAGCGGTTGTGACGCCGTTTGCCAGCGTGCTGGGCTCCACGGTGCGGGTGGTGTTTCCGTTTGAGCAGGAAACGCCGGCAGCAGTGTTTCGGCGCGGCGACACTGTCTGGCTAATGTTTGACACGGTGGCTGGCATTGCTGCGCCAACCCAGTCGCCCGAACTCGACACCATCGCCCAAGAGTTCAGCGTGGTGCCGGCTGCGGATACGCAGGTGGTGCGGATCGATCTGGCGCAGGATCGGCTGGCAACGCTTGGCTCGGAAGGCATGGCCTGGGTGCTCTCGCTGGGCGATGTGGTTCTGACCCCGACCCAGCCGATGCAGCTGACGAGACGGCGTGATAATGCCGGTTCGTTCGAGATGGTGGCCGATGTGTTGCGGCCCGCTCGCGTGCACGAGTTCCGCGACCCGCTGGTGGGCGATACCCTACAGGTGGTGACGGCTTATCCGCCGGCCCGCGGCATCACCCGGCTGCTCGATTACGTGGAATTTTCGGCGCTGCGCAGCGTGCATGGGCTGGTGATCAAGCCCGAAGCCGGCGATCTGGGCGTCAAGATCGAAGAGCAGCTGGCGGTGATCTCGGCGGCGCGTGGGCTGAGTGTTTCCGCCTATGATGCCCCACGGGGTGCAGGCCAGGGCGCGGGAGATGGCGCGCGGAACCGGTTCATCGACTTGGCGGCGCTGGAACAAAGCGATCCGAACGGCTTCATCGAGCGGCGCCAAGAGCTGATGCGCGCGGCCGCGGCGGCCGAAGGGCAGCAGCGCGACGCAGCGCGGCTGGATCTGGCGCAATATCTTGTCGCCAACCGGTTCGCCCATGAGGCGCTCGGCGTGCTCCGCACCGTGGCGGGTGAAGCCAGTGCGGAAGAACTGACCCGCCGGATCGGCATGACAGAGGTCATCGCCAATACGGTGGCCTCGCGATCGGCGGATGCGCTGAAGGTGCTCAATGCGCCGGCGTTTAACGGGGATGTGGATGCCCTGTTTTGGCGCGCCATTGCTCGGGCTGATCTCGCCGACTATCAGGGCGCTCGGCAGGATGCGCGGGAGGCGCAGGGCGTGCTTGCGAGCTACCCGCAATGGGCGCGCAATCGATTTCTGCTCGCCGCCAGCGGGGCGAGCTTGCAAACCGGCGATCGCACATTCGCCGAACAGTTGCTGGACAAGGTTACGCCGGCCGAGTTGAGCGCCGAGGAGTCGAGCCGCTACCATCTGCTGACCGCGCGCCTCCTGGAAGAAGGCGGGGCTGCGGAAGAAGCGATCGATGCCTATGGGCAGGTGATTGCTGCCGATTTCCGACCGACTCGGGCGGAGGCGGTTTACCGGACCATGCTGCTGTTGGACGGCAAGGGAACACTCAACCTCGAAAAAGCAACGCAGACCCTGGCGGCCGAGGCGCTGATGTGGCGCGGCAATGCGCTGGAAGCCGAAATGCAAAAGCTGCTGGCCGACCTTTACTTCCGGTCGGGCGAATATCGCTCGGGGTTTGAAGCGGTAAAGCAGGCGGTGGCCCAGCATGGCGCTGATCCCTCGATCAATGCGCTGGGCGATCGGGCGCAGCAGGTGTTCGAGGAATTGTTCCTGGATGGCCAGGCCGACAAGCTCGGGCCGGTGGATGCGCTGGGATTGTTTTACGACTTCCCGCAGCTGACGCCGCCGGGCGCGCGCGGTGACGAGATGATCCGCAAGCTGGCGCGCCGGCTGGTCGGGGTGGATCTCCTAGCGCAAGCGGCCGAGCTGTTGCAGTATCAGCTGGAGAACCGCCTCCGTGGGGTGGCGCAGACGCAGGTGGCCGCAGACCTGGCGGTGATCTACCTCGCGGACCGGCGGCCGCAGGACGCCTTGCGCGTGCTCAACGCCTCACGCTTACCGGACCTGCCGGCCGGGCTGGCGCGGCAGCGACGGCTGCTCGAAGCTCGGGCGATGATCGATGGCGGACGCAACGAGCTGGCGCTGCAATTGCTGAGCGACATGGATGGACGCGATGCCGACCTGTTGCGGGTGGATGCCCAGTGGCGGGCCAAGCGCTACAGCCAGGCCAGCGGGTTGCTGGAAACCATGTATGGGCAGGCAGGCGTTAGTGAGCCGCTGAGCCAGCCGGCGCGCATGGACCTGATCAAGGCGGCCGTGGGCTTTGTGCTGGCCAATGACAATAGCGGCCTGTTGCGCTTGCGCGAGAAGTTTGCCGAGCGGCTGGTCAAGACACCGGAATGGGCGATGTTCGACTTCGTCACCGGGCCGATCACCGCCTCCAGCCTTGAGTTCAAGAGCGTGGCCAATGAGGTGGCCGGTCTCGATGGCCTTAATGCGTTTCTTGCGTCCTATCGTGAATTCTATGGCAAGGACGGCGCCTTGACGCCGCTGGCGGCAAGCAAGGCCGATGGGGATCTTGCATCCGCGAACTAGGCACTAGCCGCTGACAAAGCTGCGCACCAGCGATCCGGCGACCAGATACCAGCCGTCCACCAAAACGAAAAAGATCAGCTTGAAAGGCAGCGAGATCACCACGGGCGGCAGCATCATCATGCCCATGGACATCAGCACCGACGCTACGACCATGTCGATGATGACAAAGGGCAGGAAAAGCAGAAAGCCGATCTCGAAGGCGCGCCGCAGCTCAGAGATCATGAAGGCAGGGATCAGGAGCTGGAGCGAGATCGCTTCGGGATCGGCAGGAGGTTCGGCTTCGGTCAGGTCGTAGAAGAGCTCGAGATCCTTGTCGCGCACATTGGCGCGCATGAACGCATGGATGGGGGCGCTGCCCAGCTCAAAGGCCTCGGGGGCTTCAATCTCGCCAGCAATGAGGGGAGCAACACCCAGGTCATAGGTCTGCTGCAGCGTTGGCTGCATGACAAAGATGGTGAGGAACAGGGCTAGCGATACCATCACCGAATTGGGTGGAGCGGTTTGCAGGCCAATGGCGGTCCGCAGCAGCGACAGCACTACGACGATGCGGGTGAAGCTCGTCACCATGACGAGGATCGAGGGCGCCAGCGCGAGAATCGTGACGAGGCCGATCAGCTGAACGGCACGCTCGGTCAGGCTGGCATCGTCGCCGAAATCAATGTTGACGTCCTGGCCAAATGCCAGGCTCGGCGCCAGCAGCAAGATGATGCTGGCGAGGGGAAGAAGATGAGCGGCGCGCAACCGCCGCCGGCCTGGCTGCGAGTTATCGATCGCCTTTGGTGGTGCCGCCGACACTCTCCGCGTTTTCCCTGCTCTTCGCCCCAGTGTTCTCTTTAGCTGAGTCGAGCGGGTGCGCAGCCGAATTGTCGGGGTTATGCGCCGGGTGATTGTCGCCGTTGCTGCCGGGCTTGAGCAGGCCGGTGTGGCGCAAGGAAACTGGCTTGGGCTGAGTGCCCCGGCCGAAATCGCGCAAACGCTCGATGGCGGAAGGGGGCGGTGCCGCAACAGGAGCCACCGGAGCAGGTGCTGCCGGGGCGGGAGCAACTGCCGGTGTGGCCGCCTGAGGCGCCGGCGCGGGCCGGGTGCGGCGGGAGGGGACCACGGGGACCGGACGACGCGTCGGCGTGGGAAGGTCATCAACCGGGATACCCGCTTCAAGCAGCAGGTCCTGGGTACCGCCGGTCAGCACGAGATGTTCGACATTGTCGCGGCGAACGAGGAGCAATTGGCGCCGGCCATCGAGCTGCAGGGTTTCCACCACACCCAGACGTGGGCCGCGGCCGGCGCGCGCCGGCTTGCCGGTGGCGGTGAACACGAATTTGAGCAGCCATACCGCAAGCACGATCAGGACCAGCACCGCGCCCAGGGCGAACAGGGCGGTAAGGAGCGTTGCTCCCGAGTCGCCCAGTATGCTGGTGATGAAACCCATGATCATTCTCCTCCAAACCGCTATGCCGGCGGTAATTCTTGCCGAGTAAACGCCGCAATCGCCGCTAATACGAGGCCGCACGAGCTATGACGACAATCAGATTAACGCGACGTTAACCATGGACCCGGCAAGAATTGCCCATCGCTCCCACCTAAAGGGTTTGCTGGCCATGGGCCTGATGGATCTGCCGGTCTTTAATGCCTTGACCGACAAAATGCGCTGGCACCAAGCCCGTCAAGGCTTATTGGCCGAGAACGTTGCCAATGCGGAAACGCCGGGCTATCGCGGCCGCGATTTAGCGCAGTTCGAATTCGGGGCGCAGGGTTCCAGCTCATCCGCCAGCATTGTCACTTCGGCGACGCAGCCCACCCATTTCAGCGTTTCAAGCAGCAATGGGGGCTTTGGCGCCCAGCGCATGGCCAATTTCGAGATCACGCCGGAAGGCAATGGGGTGACGCTGGAAGACGAGATGATGAAGGTGACCACCAATCTGATGGATTACCAGGCAGCCACCTCGCTCTACCAGAAGAGCATCAAGATCATTCGCACCGCGCTCGGCAAATCGGCTTAGGAGTATCAGGGTTCATGGATTTCAACGCCTCACTCCGCATTGCCGCTACGGGGCTGCATGCCCAGACCGCGCGGATGCGCGTCATCGCGGAAAACCTTGCCAACACCGATTCGGCCGGCAAGGCGCCGGGGGACGAGCCTTATCGTCGGCGAGTGCCGACCTTTGAGGTGGGGCTCGACAACGAGACGGGCGCACGCATCGTGGAAGTGGGCAAGCTTGCCTATGACATGAGCGATTTCACCAGCCGCTATGAGCCAGGCCATCCGGCCGCCGACGAGAGCGGCTATGTGCAATATCCCAATGTCGACCCGCTGATCGAAAGCATGGATATGCGCGAGGCCCAGCGCACCTATGAAGCCAATCTGAACGTCGTTTCCGTGACCCGCCAGATGCTCGGGCGCACGCTCGACATCCTGCGCGGCTAGTCTTTTCCCTTCAGCAAGAAGTTCACCCATGGCCATCCCGTTCAATGCCGCCACCGCCGCCTATGGCAATGCTTCGCGCCTGATCAGCCAGGCGGCCAAGCCGGGCACGGACCTGCTCGCCAAGGGGGCTGGCGGGCCGGACTTTGCGCAGATGCTGGCGCAAAGCGTGCAGGGCGTGGTGGAGACCGGCCGAGCCTCGGACCAGATGGCCATCGACATGGTCAATGGCAAAGCCAATCCGGTGGACATGGTGACAGCCATCTCGCAGACGGAAATCGCGATCGAAAGCATGGTAGCGGTACGTGACCGGGTGATCTCGGCTTATGAAGAAATTATGCGGATGCCGATCTAGGCCGGTACCGAGGGTAAGCTGAGCAGAAGCGACCGAGCTGGCTTATGATCAGCTTGGGCGAGCCATGATTCGCCGCTGACCCGAGAGAGCGATGACCGGCGCTGAAGTTCTCGACATTGCCACCGATGGGATCTGGACGCTGATCATTGTTTCGGCGCCGATGATGATCGTTGGGCTGCTGGTGGGCGTGGTGATCGCGTTGTTCCAGGCGCTGACGCAGATCCAGGAGCAGACCCTGGTGTTCGTGCCCAAGATCATCGCGATCTTCATCACCATGCTGCTGACGCTGCCATTCGCGGGCGCGCAGATGGGGGCCTATATGTCTCGGGTCGTCGACATGATCATCGTGGGCGGTTGAGGTGTCTCTCGCGCTCAACTGGCTGCCCAACATGGCCTTTGTGTACCTGCTACTGTTTGCCCGGATCGGGGCCATTTTGATGCTGATGCCGGGGCTGGGGGAGCAAACCATCCCGGCGCGGATGCGGCTCAGTTTTGCGCTGGCGTTTACGCTGGTGCTGTACCCGCTCTTGGCCGGGCAGATGCCGCCGCTGCCGACAGGGATCATGGGCATCGTGCCGTTGCTGTTTCATGAACTGGCGGTGGGCCTGATCCTGGGCGCGATCGCCCGGATCACGGTGATGGCGACGCAGGTGGCGGGCGCGATCGTGGCGTTCAATGCCGGGATGAGCATGGCCCAGACCGCCGACCCTACCCAGGGCGGCATCCAGGGCGCGGTGTTTGGCACCTTTTTGTCGTTTGTGGGCGTGGCGCTGATCTTTGCCACCGATTTGCATCATGTGGCGCTCGCCGCGACCTATGACAGCTACACCCTGTTCAGCCCGACCGATCCGCTGATGTGGGAGGATGCGGCGCAACTGGCGATCCGCACGGTGAGCGGGGCGTTCACGGTCGGGGTGCAGATGTCGGCGCCGTTTATCGTGTTCGGTCTCGTGTTCAATCTGGGCGCGGGGATCCTGGCGCGGCTGATGCCGGCGCTGCAGGTGTTTTTCGTATTGATGCCGGCCAATGTGATGGTCGGCTTGATCCTCTTTGCCTTGCTGCTGACGATGATGATGGGCTGGTATATCAGCGCCTTCGAGCAGCATCTGGCGATGTGGCGGGGCTAGGGCCGGGCAGATGTCGGACGAGGCGCCCGAAAAATCCAGCAAAACCGAAGACCCTTCCGCCAAAAAGCTCGAGGACGCGCACAAAAAGGGTGACGTGGCCAAGAGCCAGGAGGTGACCACCTGGTTCATGCTGGCAGGCTCGGCGGCAGTGTTTGCGCTGCTTGGGCCATCCACCAGCGCCAGCTTGATGGGGTCGCTCAAAACGCTGCTCACCAATGCCGATCGGTACGAGCTGGGTGGTCCCGCATTCGGCTCGTTCTTCAACGGGCTGGCGCTGGCCCTTGTGGGCACGATCATGGTGCCGCTGCTGATCTTGTCGTTCTGCGCTGTTGTGGCCAATCTGGTGCAGCATCGGTTCCTGTTTTCGGCCGAGCCAATCACGCCCAAACTGTCCAAGATTTCGCCGCTGGCGGGGTTCAAGCGGCTGTTTTCGGGGGAAGCGCTGGTCAACTTCCTCAAGGGGCTGGTCAAGCTGGGACTGGTGGGAGCGGTGCTGGTGGGTGTCGTTTGGCCCGAGCGCGACCGGCTCGACACGATGATGACGGCCGACCCGCTGCTGATCCTGCAATTCTTCCAGGATATCGGGCTCAAGGTGTTCGGTGCGACGCTGGCCGTAGTGACGCTGATCGCCATGGCGGATTATGTTTATGTGCGCCGCAAATGGTGGACGCGCCAGATGATGACGCTCCAGGAAACCAAGGACGAATACAAGCAGATGGAAGGCGACCCGCACGTCAAGGGCCGCATCCGCCAACTGCGCCAGGAGCGCTCGCGCAAGCGCATGATGGCCGCGGTGCCTGACGCCACGGTGGTGGTCACCAATCCGACGCACTTTGCAGTAGCGCTGAAATATGATCGCTCGATGCGAGCGCCGCTTTGCGTTGCCAAGGGCGCTGACGCGGTGGCCCTGCGCATCCGCACGCTGGCCGGCGAGCACAATGTGCCGATTGTAGAGAACCCGCCGCTAGCTCGGGCATTGTTCGCGAGCGTCGAAGTCGATGAGCCCATTCCGGCCGAGCACTTCAAGGCCGTCGCGGAGGTGGTCGGCTTTGTGATGCGATTGCGCCCCAGCACAGGGTGGCGGCCAACACGCTGAGGCTGGCAAGCCTGTTGATAACAAGCAATATCTCCCCCCGCGGCAGACCATTTGCTAAACCTTTCTGGGCACCTGATTCGGGCGGCCAGATGGTGTACGCGCTTGCGTTGCGAACGAAAGCCAAGCATTGCCTTGGTAAGCTGGCTCTGTGCCAGACCATGCGAAGCGGTCCGAAAGCCTTGCGACCGAAGACCTAGGAGCTTGAACATGGCCGTCACGCCGATCCGGGATGACAATTATCCCGAGCCGCTGGTGGATTCGGGGCGGGGCGGATACGGGCTCTGGCGCGTTGTGGCACTGGGACTGGCGCTGGTGGCGCTGGCGGTGGGCTACGCGATGTTCGGTGATCACGTGCCGCTTGATCTGGTGATGACCTTTGTGGGCATGCTGGCAGTGGTCGGCGTGTTCTGCCTGTTTGGACTGGCTGCGGGCCTGTTCCGCTTTGCCGGTAATGAGGAGCGGCGCACCACGTCCCACGCCATCGTCGACAGCCTGCCCTTTGGCGCGGTGGTGGCGGATCGGGATGGGCGCATTTCCTATGTGAATGCGCACTATGGCAGCTTTGCGGGGGCGCTCAACAATGGGGTTCCGGTGGGCGTGCCGCGCTTGTTTGCCGGACAATCCGATGCCAGCGAAGCGATTTACCGCCTGTCGCGCGCGGCCAAGGACGGGCGCAGCGCGGTGGAGGATATCCGCCTGATCGGGGGGCTGGGGGGGTCCCAGGCCGAAAGCAATCGCGCCTTCTGGTACCGGGTTGGAGTGCGGCCATTGCCGGTCACCGAAGGCGAATCCAAGCCCAAGGTGATCTGGACGGTCGAGGACATCACCCGCGACCGCGACAATAATGAAAGCGCTTTCCGCGATCTGCAGCGCGCGATCGATTATCTCGATCATTCGCCGGCGGGCTTTTTCTCGGCTGATGCGCGTGGGCGGATCCAGTATCTGAACTCAACCCTTGCCGACTGGCTGGGTTACGATCTGGCTGAATTCAATGCCGGCCAGCTCAGTCTGCGCGACGTGGTGCATGGCGATGGCGCGACGTTGTTGATGCGTGGTCGCGGTGACGGGGAAATCCGCACCGAGATCATCGATATCGACCTGGTGCGCCGCAACGGCACAACATTGCCGGTGCGTCTCCTGCATCGCGCGGCTCGCATGGCCGACGGTGAACTGGGCGAAACGCGCACCCTGGTGCTCGACATGACCAGCGCGCCCGATACCGAGGAAGCGTTGCGGGCGGCGGAAATCCGGTTCTCGCGCTTTTTCAACGATACGCCATTTGCAATCGCGACGCTCGACAGCGAAGGGCGGATTATCCGCACCAATGCCCCATTTGGGCGCATCTTCCATTGGTCGGGTGAGGAAAAGAGCCTTGAAATGCAGCCGCTGATCGACCTGATCGGCCAAGGCAGCCGCGACCGTTTTGCGCGCGCCATCGCCGATGCTTCGGCGCATCGCTCGGCAGTGGAGCCGGTGGATGCGTTGCTGAGCGCGGAAGGCGAGCACGCCGTGCGGCTTTATCTATCGGGCTCTGAAACCCTGTCGGGCTCGCCCGAGCAGGTCAATGTCTATGCCCTCGACATGACCGACCAGCGCAAGCTTGAGGCGCAGTTTGCCCAAAGCCAGAAGATGCAGGCCGTGGGACAGCTCGCCGGCGGCGTTGCGCATGATTTCAACAACTTACTGACCGCAATCATCGGTTTTTCCGATCTGCTGCTGCTTAAGCATAAGCCGGGCGATCCATCGTTCAGCGAACTGATGCAGATCAAGCAGAACGCCAACCGTGCAGCGGGGCTGACACGGCAGCTGTTGGCGTTCTCGCGCCGGCAAACTCTGCGGCCGCAAGTGCTTGAGCTGCCGCTGATCGTTGACGATCTGACCGTGCTGCTCAAGCGGATGATCGGGGACAAGAACACGCTAGGCGTTGATCACGGCCGCAATATCTGGCCGGTGCGCGCCGATGTGGTCCAGCTCGAACAGGTGGTGATCAACCTCGTGGTCAATGCTCGCGACGCCATGCCCGATGGTGGCTCCATCACCATTCGCACCAGCAATGTCAGCCGCGCCGAGGCCGAGGCCATGCAGTTCGATGGCATGGTGGCGGCCGATTATGTGTTGATCGAAGTGCAGGACACCGGCACCGGGATGAGCCAGGAAGTGCTCACCAAGATCTTCGAGCCCTTTTTTACCACCAAGGAGCTGGGTAAGGGCACCGGGCTGGGGTTGTCGACGGTCTACGGCATTATCAAGCAGACCGAAGGCTATATCTATCCGGTCTCGACCGTCGGGGTTGGCACCACGTTCAAAATCTTCCTGCCCCGCTATGTGCCCTCTGAGATCGAGGCCACGGCCAAAGTAGCCGCGGCAGCGGCGCCAGTGCGGGACCTGACGGGCGAAGAGCGTATCCTGTTGGTTGAGGACGAGGAAAGCGTGCGGGCATTCTCCGCTCGCGCGTTGCGCGCGACTGGTTACGAGGTGTTCGAGGCTGACGGCGGCGAAGAAGCGCTCGAGGTGCTCGAGGAGCTCGAGTTCAAGATCGATCTGATGATCTCGGATGTGGTGATGCCCGAGATGGATGGGCCAACCCTGCTCAAGCATGTGCGCAAGACCATGCCGCGGCTCAAGGTGATCTTTGTGTCGGGTTATGCCGAGGAAAGCGTGCGCCGCGATATCGAGGATGATCAGAGCGTCGAGTTCCTGCCCAAGCCTTATTCGCTGGACCAGATCAATTCCAAGGTCAAAGAGGTGCTGCAAAAGCAGGACGAAGGCCAGGCGCAGTGAACGCGCGCAATTTCGGTGAAGGGGCGGGGGAGCGCAATGTGCTGGGCGAACCGCTCGAGCCCTGCTCCACCAGTCCGCTGACGGGGTTCTTCCGCAGCGGCTATTGTGCGGCGGGCCCAGAAGGCGTGGCCCGGCATCTGGTCTGCATCGAGGCGAGCGAAGCCTTTCTCGCCTACTCCAAAGTCGCCGGCAATGATCTGTCCACGCCCCGCCCCGAATGGGGCTTTCCTGGACTGAAGGCAGGAGACCGCTGGTGCCTTCTGGCCGAGCGGTGGGCACAGGCGCTGGAAGCGGGGCAGGCGCCCCGCGTCTTCATGCACTCAACCAATGAAGCGGTGCTGGACGGGCTAAGCCTTGCTGATCTCAAGGCTCATGCACGCGATTTGAATTGAGCGGCTCCCCCTAGTAGAGATCGCCGATGATCAGCGGATGCTCGTCCTCGATCCGGACGGGATTGCGCAGGGGAGCGCCGAACTGGCTTTCCTCGATCTCGAATACGTCATTGGGCTGAGTGACGATGTTGTCCGCAAAGCTGAGCGTCGCCGTGCCGAACATATGCACATGCACGTCGCCAGGCTGGCGGAACAGGCCATATTTGAAGTGGTGATATTCCAGATTGGCGATGGTGTGGCTCATATTGGCCTCGCCCGACAGGAACGGCTTTTCCCAGATCACCGCACCATCGCGATAAATGCGCGACATGCCTTCGATATGGTCGGGTAGATCACCCACCCGCAGCTCGGGACCAAAGGCGCAGGCTCGCAGCTTGGAATGGGCGAGATAGAGATAGTTGACCCGTTCCGTCACATGATCGGAAAACTCATTGGCCAGCGCGAAACCAAGGCGGCGGGGCTGGCCATTGGCGTCGATCAGGTAGATGCCGGCGATCTCTGGCTCTTCGCCAGCATCGCGGGCAAAGGACGGGGATGGAATGGGGTGACCGGGATTGACCACGGTCGTGCCATTGCCCTTGTAGAACCATTCCGGCTGGACGCCCCGGGCGCCGCCTTCGGGCTTGCCCCCTTCAAGGCCCATCTGGAACATCTTCATGGAATCGGTCAGCTGTTCGGCTTGCTTGGCGGCGTTGCCCTTGTGCATGGCATCGCGCGTGGCGGCCGAGCCCAGATGGGTCAGCCCTGTGCCGGTGATATAAAGATGGGCCGGATCGGGATGATCGATCGGCGCGAGCATGCGCCCTTCAGCCAGGATGTCGTGCCGATTGACGGCGTCTCCAAGCCCACGCTGGGCCACGAGCGCCGCAAGACCCGTGCCTTGGGCGAGGGCGGTCGTGGCGAGCTCATAAACGCTGGTGGTGGTGTTGACCCGGCGGGCGACGTCACCCTCTACTGCGGCCACGGCGCGGGCGCCCGATTGATCGAAAAACTGGATGAGATTCACGGGGTTTGCTCCTCGATTGCCCGTTGCGGTCGTCCCGTGCATAAAGCGCAACCCGGGCCGGCCCGGCAAGCTCTTTTGCGCGCCGCGTGGCGGTCAGAGTTCCATCTGGGCACGGAAGGGCTGCGGTCCAGGGACTGCGGTTCTTTTGTTGCAAGGGGCGCGAGAAATCGCCTTGACAGGAGCGGAACAAAATGAGAACAAGAGGGCACTTCTCGTGGATTGATCTTCCGGAAAGCAGCGCGTTGCGCCCGGTCCCGGAGCGTGGAATAAGGAGAGACTCGTATGGCAAATACCCCGCTTCGGATCGTTGAAGGTGGATCAATGGACAAGGACAAGGCTCTCGCCGCGGCGCTGAGCCAAATCGAGCGAAATTTCGGCAAGGGCTCGATCATGCGCCTTGGCGAGGCTGCCTCGATCGAGGTTGAGGCAATATCGACGGGCTCGCTCGGGCTTGATATTGCGCTCGGAATTGGTGGCCTGCCCAAGGGCCGCATCGTTGAAATCTTCGGGCCGGAAAGCTCAGGCAAGACCACGTTGGCGCTGCATGTGATTGCCGAGGCGCAGCGCAAGGGTGGCGTTTGCGCTTTTGTGGATGCCGAGCACGCGCTCGATCCGATCTATGCCCGCAAGCTGGGCGTCAATGTGGATGATCTGCTGATTTCCCAGCCTGACGCCGGCGAACAGGCGCTCGAAATCACCGACACGCTGGTGCGCTCGGGCGCGATCGATGTGCTGGTGGTTGATTCGGTAGCGGCATTGACGCCGCGGGCCGAGCTTGAAGGCGAAATGGGCGACTCGCTGCCGGGGCTGCAGGCCCGGTTGATGAGCCAGGCCATGCGCAAGCTGACCTCGTCGATTTCCAAATCCAAGTGCCTGGTGATCTTCATCAACCAGATCCGCATGAAGATTGGCGTGATGTATGGTTCGCCCGAAACCACGACCGGCGGCAATGCGCTCAAATTCTATGCCTCGGTGCGGCTCGACATTCGCCGGATCGGCGCCATCAAGGACCGCGAGGAGATCGTGGGCAACCAGACCCGCGTCAAGGTGGTCAAGAACAAGCTGGCCCCGCCGTTCCGCCAGGTTGAATTCGACATCATGTATGGCGAAGGTATCTCCAAGACTGGCGAGTTGCTCGATCTTGGGGTCAAGAGCGGCGTGGTGGAAAAGTCGGGCGCCTGGTTCTCCTATGACAGCCAGCGCATGGGGCAGGGGCGTGAGAATGCGCGCCAGTTCCTCAAGGACAATCCGGCGGCTGCGGCAACTATCGAGCAGGGCGTGCGCGAAAGCTCGGGCCTGCTCGGAGAAGTACTGCTGGTATCGGGCGGTGACGACGCTGCCGACAGCGACGAATAAGCAGTTCCCATGCAGGGTGAAGAAAGGCATCGCGAGAGCGGTGCCTTTTCTTTTGAGTCTGAACGGCAGGCGCCCGGCTGCAAGCAGGCGAGACAGAGCTGCCGCCAACGCAATCTGGAATCGTTTATATCGGGCCTGGCGATGCTCATCGAGCCCTCTAGCCGGCGTCCCGATACCTAGCAGTAAGCGGGGCGCACCGATGCTGGACAGCGCTGCGCCGCACGGGCTAGAAAGCCAGCCAAAGTCTTGCGGCGTCCACGGGCGCCAATCCGCCATGAAAGCCATTCTATGACCAGCGTAAACGATCTCCGCTCGAGCTTTATCGACTTTTTTGCCCGGAATGGTCACGAGGCGGTTCCGTCGAGCCCATTGGTACCGCGCAATGATCCCACATTGATGTTCACCAATGCTGGCATGGTGCAGTTCAAGAACGTCTTTACCGGTCTCGAAAAGCGCCCCTATACGACCGCCACTTCGGCGCAGAAATGCGTGCGCGCCGGTGGCAAGCACAACGATCTGGACAATGTCGGATTTACCGCCCGCCACCACACCTTTTTCGAGATGCTGGGGAATTTCTCCTTTGGCGATTACTTCAAGGACCACGCCATTGAACTGGCCTGGACCTTGCTGACCAAGGACTGGGGTCTTCCCAAAGACCTGCTGATGGTTACCGTCTACGAGGACGACGACCAGGCCATGGAGCTATGGAAGAAGATCGCCGGGATCGGCGAGGACCGGATTGTGCGGCTGGGCGCCAAGTCCAACTTTTGGCAGATGGGCGACACAGGCCCGTGCGGGCCGTGCTCGGAGATCTTCTACGACCATGGCGACAAGGTCTGGGGCGGCCCTCCCGGCTCGCCGGATGAAGATGGCGATCGCTGGATCGAGATCTGGAACCTCGTGTTCATGCAGTTCGAGCAGCATGCCGACGGCTCGCGCACACCATTGCCACGCCCGTCAATCGACACTGGCATGGGCCTTGAGCGTATTGCCGCCGTGATGCAGGGTGTGCACGACAATTACGATATCGACCTGTTCAAGGCGCTGATCGGGGCTGCTGCCTCGGCGATCGGCACCGAAGTCGAGGGCGAGGGTAACCGCAGCCTGCGGGTGATCGCCGATCACCTGCGCTCGATGTCGTTCCTGATCGCCGAAGGCGTGCTGCCCTCCAATGAAGGGCGTGGCTATGTGCTGCGGCGGATCATGCGGCGCGCAATGCGCCATGCCACGCTGCTCGGCGCTGAAGAGCCGGTGATCCATAAGCTCGTTCCAGCGCTGGTGCGCGAAATGGGCCAAGCTTATCCCGAGCTTTCGCGCGGGGAGGCCATGATCAGCGAAACGGTGCGGCTGGAGGAGGGGCGCTTCCTTAAGACCCTTGGACGGGGCCTGCAGATTCTCTCGGATGAAACGAGCACTCTCGCCGAAGGCGATACGCTGAACGGCGCCACCGCGTTCAAGCTTTATGACACCTATGGGTTCCCGCTCGATCTCACCCAGGATGCGCTGCGGGCGCGCGGCATTGCTGTGGACCAAGCCGGCTTTGATGCCGCTATGGCCCAGCAAAAGGCAGAAGCGCGCCGGAGCTGGTCAGGCTCGGGCGAGGCGGCCACCGACGCGGTCTGGTATGGGCTGGCTGATCGGCTTGGGCCCACGGAGTTTCTGGGCTACGAAACCGAAACGGCCGAAGGGGAAGTCACCGCATTGCTGCGCGACGGGGCCGAGATCGATCGGCTTGAGGCCGGGCAAGAAGGTTATGTAGTACTCAACCAAACCCCGTTCTATGGCGAGAGCGGCGGGCAGGTTGGCGATGCCGGCTCCATGCGTGGTGACGGCCTCAGCGTTGTGGTCACCGACACGCAAAAGTACCATGGTGTGTTCGCGCACAAGGTGAAGGTCGAGACTGGAGCGCTGCGCGTGGGGCAGGCCCTCGAACTCGTGGTTGACCACGCTCGCCGTTCGGCCATTCGTGCCAATCACTCCGCCACCCATCTGCTGCATGAAGCGCTGCGGGTCGTGCTGGGTGACCATGTTGCTCAAAAGGGATCGCTGGTTTCGCCGGATCGGCTGCGTTTCGACTTTGTGCATACCAAGGCCATGAGCCCGCTGGAACTGGCGGAGGTCGAGGACCTGGCCAATGCCATTATCCTGCAAAACGCGCCGGTCGAAACGCGGCTGATGGGAGTTGAGGAAGCCAAGGATTCGGGCGCCCGCGCGCTGTTCGGCGAAAAATACGGCGACGAAGTGCGCGTGGTCTCGATGGGCGAGCCGACGGGCAACAGCCTCGGGTGGTCGGTGGAGCTGTGCGGGGGCACCCATGTCAGGCGCACCGGCGATATCGGGCTCGTGTCGGTGGTGGCTGAAAGTGCCGTGGGGGCCGGCGTGCGTCGCATCGAGGCGCTGACCGGCAATGCGGCGCGCCTTCGCGGCAACACCCATGTTGCCATTGTTGAAACTGCAGCGGGGATGCTGCGTGCCGGCAGCCAGGATGTGCTTGAGCGTATCGCGGCGCTGCAGGAGCAGCTCAAGCGCTCCGATCGGGCGCTCAGCGATGCCAAGCAGAAGCTGGCCATGGGCGGCGGCGCCGCCGGGGGCAGTGAGGTGGAAGCGATCAACGGCACGCCCTTTATCGGCCGCATCGTTGATGGCCTGCAGCCCAAGGATCTGCGCGGACTAGTCGACCAGACCAAAAAGCAGGTGGGATCGGGTGTGGTTGCCATTATCGGGTTGGCGGAAGATGGCAAAGCGGGGCTGGCGGTCGGTATCACCGAGGATCTGATCGGCAAGGCTTCGGCCGTGGATCTGGTACGGGCGGGATCCGCTGCGATGGGCGGGCAGGGCGGCGGCGGTCGTCCCGACATGGCGCAGGCCGGTGGTCCGGATGGCAGCAAGGCCGAAGACGCACTGGCCGCTATCCGCGCGCTGCTCTAGACCAAGGATAGAGAAAAAAGGAAAGGCCCGCCTCCTGAGCTGGAGGCGGGCCTTTTTGTGTGGTTGTAGCGGAGCGCTTAAGCTTCCTGGATCGCTGATAGCTTCCAGTCGCCGCCCCGCGGGCGGACAAAAGTCCAGAGTTCGGTGGCCTCGGTGGGTTCGGCGGGGTCGCCCTCGACGACCCGATCGGTGGCGCGTTCCACGGTCCAGTCGCGCAGGCTGTAGCGCAAGGCAGCGGTGGCGTAATCGCTGTTATCCTCGCGCCAGCTTTCGGCGATGTCACCCTGGAGCAGCTTGATGTCGGCAAGCTGGTTGTGCAGGCCGCGGGTGGCGTTGGCGGCCATTTGTTCGGCCAGGTAGCCCATCATTTCGGGCGTGGTCAGGCGACGCAGGGTTTCATAGTCCTCGGCGCCATAAGCAGTCTGAACCTGACCCAGCATCTGCTCGAAGCTATCGAGGTCCCGCTGGCCAACGCCCAGTTCGTCCGGATTGGCCGGGCGAGCGCGCGAGGGGCGGGTGGCATTGCCGGCACCCGAGCCACCCAAGCCGCCAAGATTGCGGCCGAAGTTCTCAAAGCCGGTGCGGTTGGTGTTGTCTGGCCCGCCGGCCATAGCCGGACGGCGCGCGCCGCCGCGGACGAGGCGCATTACCAGCCAGACGACGCCGCCAATCAGGAGAACCTGGAAGAGCAGGCTGAACAAGCCGCCAATGCCGCCAAAGCCAGCGCCAAAGAGCAAACCGAGCAAGCCGCCAAGCATCAAGCCACGGAACAGGGAGCCACCAAGGCCGCCCAGGAATCCGCCACGCTGCTGGGCGGCGGCAGGGTTCTGGGCGTTAGCGTTGGGTCGTGCCTGCTGTGCGGGCGTGGTGGAGCGCTGGATAGGGGCTACGGTGTTGGGTGCCGTGTTGGTTGGAGGCGCCGACTGGAAGGTGCGGGTGCCGCGGCTGCCAAAGCTGCCACGGGCGCGCGCGTCCGCGGTATCCACAGCGGCCATCGAGAATGCGACAACAAGTGCGGCAAACGCGCTGGCTAGCCGGAAGCGGCGGGCGATGAACATCAGGAAAATCTCCTCGGACTGAACTTGAGGCCTATATGGGGGCAGGGCCAGGCAATTGCATCCCCTGAAAGCCATGAGAGTGCGGGAAAGTTGCGTTAGGCGGCTACGTCGCTCAAGGCACAGCGGATGTTACAACAGGCGCTTTATCCCGGAACCAGCCGGGGCCGATATCCTGTGCCCCGCCGGAGCGCGTGAGCCGGTCGCGCAGTCGCTGCAGATTTGGAGCGTCCCAATTTGGGGGATCGGTGATGGCGAGCCAGGCATCAAGATAATGCTGGGGCGCGTAAACATGGCCGAACCCAACGGGCGAGGTTTGGGCCAGGGCCATGTCGAGCGCGAGCTGTAGGAAGGTGACGACTGGGTACCAGGTGAGCTGGCGCGAGACGTCGGGCGGCCGATTGCTGGTCAGCCATTCGGGCGGACGATACAGCACCTGGGGTTCGAAGAAGACAATGGGGTCGCTGGCATATTGCAGGTAAACCAGGCGCATGGGACCCCAGCTGGCACCGGGAATGTCGAGGGCATTGCTCTGGTTGGTAAAGCGGATGATGGAGCTGTCGTTGAAGCGCGGCAGCCATTCCGGAGTGCCGGCCTGGCGGTTCGCGGTGGCATTGCGCCAGGAGGGGCTGGCGAAGGGCGGGCCGGCCCAAAGCGCGCCCTGGAACGGATCGGCCAGCACGTCGTAAAGGGTGGCGGAGGCTTGTGACGCATAGGCACCCAGGCTCAGACCATGCAGATAAAGCCTGGGCCGGGTGTCGGGGGGCAACTCGGTCCAGTAATCGTAAACCGCGTTGAACAGCGCCTGGGCCGAAGCCGTGCCAACATCAGGTTCGGCAAGGAGCGAGAGCCAACTGGTGAGATATGAATATTGCAGGGCCACGCTCGCGACGTCACCGGCATGCAGGATTTCGAGCGTGTCGATGGCGGGGGGGTCAACCCAGCCGGTGCCCACTGGCATGATCAGCACCAGCACAGAGCGATCAAAGGCGCCGATCCGCTCCATTTCCGCAAGGGCAAGCTGGGCCCGCTGGTCCACCGTTTCGGCCGAACGGAGCCCAACATAAACCCGAAGCGGGCTCTTGGCTGGGCGCCCGATCAGGGCTTGGATATCGGGGGCGGTGGGACCGGACTGGACGTAAACCCGGGCGTCGAGCCCAATCGTGTCCCAGTCGATGAGGGAGCCGGCGCTGCCCGAACGCAGGGGATCGGCCGGGGGCTCTTCATATTGGCCCGCGAGGGCATCCAGTTCGCCATAGAACTGATCGGCAGCATAAAGAACGCCGCGTACCACGATGCCGTTGACAAAGAGGCTGGTCACGACGCCGACGATGAGCATGCCGCCAACCAGCGCCACCCGGCGCGGCAGGATGCGCGCCAGCCAATTGGCCACGGCCCGCACGAAGCGCACGATGGCGGTGCCGATGCCGATCAGCAGGGCGGCGGGGAGAGCCGCAATCGCGGCAACGCGTACGGGCTGGGTGGAATGAACGGGGGCCATGCCCATGACCTCGCGGATGGAGTTTTGCCAACCGGTGGATAGCCACAGAAAAACAATGGCCGTGAGCGTGCAGACCAAAAGGGCGATCAGCTTGATCCGGCGCGCGCGGGTGCGACCCGGGATGCTCAGTTCCATGAAGGTCCACAGCCACTCCCCAAACACGCCGATGCCGTAGCCGGCAGCAAAGACGCAGCCGCTCAGAATACCCTGCAGCACGAAGTGACGGGGCAGCAGCGAAGGCGTGAGGGAAAGGGCAAAGAACAACACTCCGACAAGGACGCCGCCCGTTGGCAAGCGATCCAGCGCCAGGAGGAGGCGTGGCAGGAGACGCTGCATGCGCCAGGCGCTAGCGGCAGGTGCGCGCATGGCCATTCCACATGAGCGCTGGAGCCCACAATGCCAACAACCAGGCGCCCACCGCACTACCCCCTCAGAAAACCGCCGGCAGAAAAACCGAGCGAAATCACCGTCCAGATCACCCACGCATCGACCAGGATGCCGACTGCCCCGATGAGGAGGCCGATGATGAGGCCCAAACCGTCGCGGTTCAACCGGGACAGGCACATTACCGCGACCCCGACATTGGGGATGGCGTTCATAAAGGGGATAGGGACCACCATGGGCAGGCACAGCACCATGACGATGAGGGCAAAGGGGCGACCCGTTCCTGTGCCAACCAGGGCTCGGAAGCGGGGAAAGGAGATGCGCGCCAGTGCGCGCGAATAGCGCAGCAAACGGGCCAGCAGTTTGAGCAGGAGCTTAACTGGGACGCGCCGGTCACCCACAAAACGCGGCAGGCGCACGGGGCGGCCCAGCAGCATGGCCATGGCAAAGCCAAACATGGCCAGTGCCACCAACCCGCCATAGCCTGGGGCACCCGGGATCATGTTGAGCAAGCTGAAAACGAAGATGATGAGAGTGTGGCTGTTGACGCCAAGAACCTGGATGAGGCCCGAAAAGGTCAGTTCCGGCGCTTGGCCGCTCGCAGACAGGTGCAGCGCCTGCCGCATGGCATCGAGCTGGAGTTCAACCGGGCTGGCGTGCGGAGAAAGGGGCATTGCTATTCAGGCCGGCGCGAAAGGCGCAAAAGCAAAACGGCGCCCAGGGGCGCCGCTCGCATTACTCTCTCGAGACCGCTCAGGCCATGGCCTTCTGCAGGTTTTGATCGATGGCATCGAGGAAGCCGATGGTCGACAGCCATGGCTGATCCGGGCCGACGAGCAGGGAAAGGTCCTTGGTCATCTTGCCTTCTTCGATGGTGTCGACGGTGACCTTTTCGAGGGTCGCGGCGAACTTGGCGAGGGCTTCGTTGTCATCGAGCTTGGCGCGATGCGCCAGGCCACGCGTCCAGGCAAAGATGGAGGCGGTGGAGTTGGTTGAGGTTTCCTTGCCCTGCTGGTGCTGGCGGTAGTGACGCGTCACCGTCCCGTGGGCAGCTTCGGCTTCGACGATCTTGCCATCGGGGGTGGCCAGAACCGAGGTCATCAGACCGAGCGAGCCAAAGCCCTGGGCCACGATGTCGGACTGCACATCGCCGTCATAGTTCTTGCACGCCCAGACATAGCCGCCGGACCACTTGAGTGCCGAGGCGACCATGTCGTCGATCAGGCGGTGCTCGTACCAGATCTTGGCGGCTTCGAACTTTTCCTTGAACTCGGCTTCGTAAATTTCCTGGAAGATGTCCTTGAAGCGGCCGTCATAGGCCTTGAGGATGGTGTTCTTGGTCGAGAGATAGCACGGCACACCGCGGGCAAGCGCGTAGTTGAAGCTGGAATAAGCGAAGTCGCGGATGGAATCGTCCAGGTTGTACATGGCCATGGCAACGCCAGCGCCGGGCGACTGGAACACTTCGTGCTCGATCACTTGGCCGTCTTCGCCGGTGAACTTGATGGTCAGCGTGCCCTTGCCCGGGAAGGTGAAGTCGGTGGCGCGGTACTGATCGCCAAAGGCGTGGCGGCCGACGATGATCGGCTGGGTCCAGCCGGGGACGAGGCGCGGCACGTTCTGGCAGATGATCGGCTCGCGGAAGATCACGCCGCCCAGGATATTGCGGATGGTGCCGTTGGGCGACTTCCACATCTTCTTGAGCTTGAATTCCTCGACGCGCTGCTCATCGGGGGTGATGGTGGCGCATTTGATGCCGACGCCGTACTTCTGGATCGCCTTGGCGGCATCGATCGTGATCTGGTCGTTGGTGGCGTCGCGGCTTTGGACGCTGAGATCGTAATATTCGATCGGCAGATCGAGATAGGGGTGGATGAGCTTGTCCTTGATCGCCTGCCAGATGATGCGCGTCATCTCATCGCCGTCGAGATCGACGACGGGATTGGCGACTTTGATCTTGCTCATGAAGAGTTCTCCCTTGGTGTCCTGCCTGTCGGCCCACAGCCGTGTTGGCGCCCCTATAGCATTGCAAGGGAAAAGCGCAAAGACTGGCTCGGCAAGGCCTCTTGCCCAGGGCGGGCAGGGCGGGCGGGTTCAGGCGGGCGAACGGCGGTAGGTCTCGTGCTGTGGAAGGTGATCGGCAACCGCGTCCCAGCCCAGGTGGGTGCGGGCGAAGATCAGTTGATTGGGCACAAACCAAGCGTTGTCGCCGGCGAAAAAGCCTGCCGCGACTAGGCGCACGGATGGAGCGCGGGAGGACTGGCCATAAAGCGGCGTGCCGCAATGGGGACAGAAGTGACGGGTGAAGGTTGCGCCCGACGCACTTGGCCGCGAGAAACTGCCGGCTTGCCCGGAGACGATCAGGTGTTGCTCGGACACGAGGGCCACGGTGGAATGACCCGTGCCGCTCGCCTGCTGGCAATGTAGGCAAGCGCACATGAACATGGAGCCGACCGGACCGGTGATGGCCATGGTCAGCGCCCCGCAGGCGCAACTGGCTTTCACGTTCACCGACACTCGGTCTTGTTTGCTCATGGAGGCAGGCTGCCATGCGGGTTGGCGAGGAACAAGAGCAATGGCCTTGCCTTGATTCTCCCGAACCGCAACAAAGAGTGGCTTCCGCCAGGAGGACGCATGGCGCTTTATCCGACCTATCCGATGGAAACCAAGCGGCTGCGTTTGCGCCCGTTTACACGCGGCGATGTTGATGCCGTGTTTGCCTATCGGCAGCGCGATGACGTGGCGCGGTTTCTGTTCGACTCGGCACTCAGCCGGGAGGAATGCGCACTGGCGGTGCAGCAGCGGATCGCGCAAACCACGCTGATCGACGAGGGCGACAAAATCGTTCTCGGGGTGGAACTGCCCGGCACCGGCGAACTGATCGGCGAAGTTTCGCTGATCTGGCGGAGCGTCGACAGCCAACAAGGGGAAGTGGGCTGGATCCTGCACCCGGACTATCACGGGCAGGGCTATGGCACGGAAGCGGCGGGCGCGATGCTGGACCTGGCGTTCAGGCAGGCAAATCTGCATCGGGTGATTGCCCGCTGCGCAGCCGAGAATGCGTCATCGTTCCATCTCATGGAGCGCCTGGGCATGCGGCGGGAAGCGCATTTCCGCGAGCACGCCGTCACCAAAGGTGTGTGGGATGAAGAGTTCATTTACGCTATTTTGCAGGGCGAGTGGCTGAGCCGGAACACGCCCCAGACCTAGTCCCAGCATCTTCAACTAACTTGCGCTAGTGCTGGAACTTCCCGCTGACGTGATCCGTTCATGATCGGTCAGTATCTATTCGGGAGGTTCGCCATCATGTCGTCACCATCTTTGCCCTTGCAAACAGATCGGTTGATGCTGCGGACCTTCGAGCGCGCCGACCTTGCGGATCTCGCGGCCTATCATACCCTTCCATCCATGCAGCGCTATGTGTTCAGCCGAACGCGCGATGAGGCCGATGTTGCCGATGCGCTCAACGTCCTGCGGGGACATGTGAGCCTGCAGCGGCCTGGAGACACGCTGACCCTGGCCATGGTGCGCAAGGGCGACAAGAAGGTCATCGGCCATGTTTCGCTGAATTGGCAGGACGCAACATCGGGGCAGGGCGAAGTTCGCTTCTGCATCAATCCCAGCTATTCGGGACAGGGCTATGCCGCCGAAGCGCTGGGCGCCATGTTCGATCTCGCTTTCGAGCGGTTCCACATCCACCGGGTATTTGTCCGGTGTGACGGGCGCAACCACAATTCCATCAAGCTAATGCAAAAGCTCGGCCTGCGCCTCGAAGCGCATTACCGCGAGCATGCGCTGTTCCAGGGCGAGTGGGACGAAGAACTGCATTTCGCCATTCTCGACCGGGAATGGAACCGCTCCAGCAAGGTCAAGGAACTGCCGATCCGCCATCGCGTTGCCTGAACGGCGCTTGGATATCTCGAATTCAGAACGGCGCTCCAGCGGGGCGCCGTTTGCGTTTGCCGCGGCGCTCCGCTAAGTGCGGCTGATAGCGAGAAGGGGCATCATGGCCGGCACCGATTCATCCATTCCCATCACCCTGGCGCCGTCACCGGCGATTATCCTGTGCGAGCCGCAGCTGGGCGAGAACATTGGCACGGCCGCTCGGGCCATGGCTAATTTCGGGCTGTGGGACTTGCGGCTGGTGCGGCCGCGCGACGGCTGGCCTAATGAGAAGGCGGTGAACGCCGCTTCCCGTGCCGATCATGTGCTCGAACGGGTGCGGGTGTTCGATACGCTTGAAGCGGCGATCAGCGACCTTACCCTGGTTTATGCCACGACGGCCCGCTCGCGCGACTTGCAGAAGGCGGTGATCGGCCCCGACGAGGCAGCGCAACGGATGGCCAGCCATATCGGTGGTGGTCGTGGTGCCGGCCTTCTGTTCGGGCGTGAGCGCTGGGGGTTGCTCAATGACGAGGTGGCCTTGGCCGATGCCATCGTGACCTTGCCGGTGGAGCCTGCCTTTGCTTCGCTCAACATCGCGCAGGCCGTGTTGCTGCTGGCCTATGAATGGCGCCGCCACAGCGCCGCCGGAACCACGCTGCCATTCGATGATAATCTGGCGCAGGTTGCGCCGCGCGAAGAACTGGTTGGCTTGTTCGGGCATTTGGAAGCGACGCTCGACCAATCGGGATTCTTTACCGCACCGGACAAGCGGCCCACAGTGGTCAACAATTTGCGCACGATGCTCGAGCGCGGCAAGTTCACCAGCCAGGAAATCCGCACTTTGCGCGGCGTAATTTCTTCGATTGACCGGCGCCATCAGCGCCCCAATCCAAACCGGCAGCCGCGCGAAAGTGACAAAGGCTAGAAAATCGGCGGTCGGTCTGAGTTCGGGTGTGTTTGAGGCTTTGACGAGCGTTTACCGGCATGCCATGGGCAAATGATGAGCACGCCCGCACCGCATGATAAATCCCGCCTCGCTTTCAGTTACACCGGCTTCCGCTTCTTTTGGCTGACCACGCTGCTGGTCAGCTTTGCCGTCCAGATCATGTCTGTATCCATCGCCTGGCAGATCTTTGCGATCACCGGCGATTATTTCCTGCTCGGGCTGGTGGGCCTTTGCTTGTTTATGCCGGCTCTGGTGTTGATGCTGGTGACGGGCCTAGCGGCGGACCGGTTCAACCGCCGGATGATCATGGCAGTGTGCCTGGCAGTGGAGCTGGGTTGCGCGATCGGTTTTCTCATGCTGGTGAATGCGCAGGAGCATGAGGTTTGGCCGATCTTTGCCATCCTAGTGGTGCTGGGCACCGCCCGCGCCTTCTGGAGCCCGGCAGCCCAGTCGCTGGCGCCAAACCTGGTGCCCCCTGAAGCACTGAGCAATGCGATTACGGTCAATGCATCGGCCTGGCAGTTTGCGGCGATCATGGGACCCTCGATTGGTGGTGTGCTGTATGCCCTGAGCCCGGTCGTTGCGTTTGGCACCGCGGGCGTGCTGTTGCTGGTAGCCAGCGGTTGTGTGCTGCTGATCCCCAAGCCGCAGCAGCGCCAATCGCAGCAGGCGACCAGCCTTGAGACGATCTTTGGCGGATTCCGTTATATCCTGAGCAACAAGGTGGTACTGGGCGCCATTTCGCTCGACATGTTCGCCGTGCTGATGGGCGGGGCAGTGGCCTTGCTGCCGGCCTTCACTGAAGAGATACTGCATGGTGGGCCGGTGGAGTTCGGCATTTTGCGGGCGTCGCCCGGCGTTGGCGCGCTGTTGATGGCGTTGACGCTGACGCGCTTCCCCATCCGGCATCATGCCGGCAAGATGCTGTTCGTGTTCGTGGCGCTGTTTGGTTTGTTCACGACGGTGTTCGGGCTGTCGAGCAATGTGTGGCTGTCGATTGGAGCACTGATGCTGGTGGGCGCCTCGGATATGGTGAGCGTAACCATCCGCGAGACCATCATGCAGCTCTGGACGCCTGAAGAGGTGCGCGGACGCGTCAATGCGGTCAATTCGGTGTTCATCGGTGCGTCCAACGAGCTTGGCGAATTTCGAGCCGGAACAGTCGCCCATTTCATTGGGCCGGTTGGCGCGGTGGTGGTGGGTGGCGTGGGCGCCATGGCGGTCGCGGCGATCTGGAGCCGGGTGTTTCCCGGGCTGCGCAAGCAGGATACACTTGACCGCAAGATGGTCAGGGATGGCGTGGCCGAGCCGCTGTCGACCCCTTAGAGGCCGGCCGGCTTGACTTTGCCGCTGGCCCCTTTTATCAACCGGCCACCTATTGCGGCCTTCGGGCCCTAGGCGCACCCGGGATCTTCTTTCATCAGAGGTCTGTCAGCCTGTCGGTTCACCGGCAGGCAGAGGAGGGCGCGATCCATTTCGACGTTTCATGAAAGGATACGCGATGTCGAAGCGCATTTCTGCCAAGCACAAGATTGACCGCCGTCTTGGCGAAAATATCTGGGGTCGTCCGTCGAGCCCGCTTAATGCTCGTGCCTATGGCCCCGGCCAGCACGGCCAGCGCCGCAAGGGCAAGCTGAGCGATTATGGTCTGCAGCTGCGCGCCAAGCAGAAGCTGAAGGGCTACTATGCCTCGATTACCGAGAAGTCGTTCAAGAAGCTCTACAACGAAGCTGCCCGCGTCAAGGGCGACACCGGCGAGAACCTGATCGGCCTGCTCGAGTCGCGCCTGGACGCGATCGTCTATCGTGCCAAGTTCGTGGCAACCCCGTTTGCTGCCCGCCAGTTCGTCAACCATGGCCATGTGATGGTCAATGGCAAGCGCGTCAACATCCCGTCCTACCAGGTCAAGGTTGGCGACAAGATCGAAGTGCGCGAGCGCTCCAAGCAGCTCACCGTTCTGCTCGAAGCCATCCAGCTGGCTGAGCGTGATGTGCCCGACTATGTGGAAGTCGACCACAACAAGATGACCGCGACCTATGTTCGCGTGCCGGCCCTCTCGGATGTGCCCTATCCGGTGCAGATGGAGCCAAATCTGGTGGTGGAATTCTACTCGCGCTAAGCGAACCAGAGTTTGGAATGTAAAAGGGCCGCTCTTCGGAGCGGCCCTTTTTTGTTTGTGGGCTGCGGGGGGCGTGATGGGGATGGTCACCGGACAGAGCGGCGCGTCCTGATGTGGTGATCGGAACTCATACCAAAGAAGAAGGGCCGCTCCATGAGCGGCCCTTCATTGCGTCCAGCGAGGCGGTTGCTAGGCGGAAGCGCCGCTGAGGCTGACCTTTATCGGTTCCTGATCCTGGGGGATGTAGCTTTCGAACTTGCGCAGGCGCATGACGACCGATTGTAGCTCCACAATTACCGTCCAGGCGCGCGCGAAGAACTGGAAGGAGCTGAAAACCTGTCCGAAGGCGATCTGTATCTGCTGGTAGAGGCCCATGGTGAGTGTGCCGGCAAGGATGGAGGGCGCCATGACGAGGAGCGGCACATAGCCGACCATGTTGGTGTAGCCGTACCTGGCAAGGTTGAAGTAGGTGTAGTGAAAATACAGGCGGAAGTAGTTCCTCTGCACATCGGCGAAGAGGTGACGGATCGTCGGGGGTTGGGCACGATCAGCATGGTCTTCGCCGAAGACCAGCTCTTTGCGGTAGGCCGCTTCGACACGCTGGTTGGCGAAGTTGAGGCCCGGCAACTTTATTCCGACGAGCGCCAGCAGCGCCGTGCCCGCTGCAGCACCCAGCAGAGCCACCCAGACTAGGCCACCTGGCGCGGCGCCAAAGATCGGCAGCTCGCTGATATTGGCAGAAAGGCTCCAGAGCAGGGGCAGAAAGACGACTAGCGTGATCAGTGAGTCGAAGAACGCGGTGCCCAGATCTTCCATGATCGAGGCGAAGCGCATTGTATCTTCCTGAACGCGCTGTGCCGCCCCTTCGGTGTGCCGGATCTCGGGCCAGTAAGTCATGTAGTAGAAGTTCATGGCCTTGCGCCAGCGGAACACGTAGTGGGACGTGTAGAAGGCCAGGGCGACGGCGACGAGCACATTGGGGATGGTGACGAGGATGATGGTCCAGGTCAGTCCGTAAAGCTGATCGGGTGTTACTGATCCCGGCTGCGTCAGTGCCAATTGGATGGTGTTGAAGAACGAGCCCGACCATTCATTGACGAAGGCCTGCACCTGCACCTGGAAGTAGATGACCAGCAGGATGACAGCGGAAGAAACCACCGACCACCAGTACCACTCATTGCGCTTGTAGAAGTACCAGAAGACGCAGAAAACCAGCGCCACCATAACAACGTATTGGTAGAGCCATACCCGCTCGGCCGTCAGGAAATTGAGGCTGGCACCTTCGGCGGCAGCTGCCGCTGGATTAGGAGTGACCGGAGCTTCGCTCTCGGTGGAAGCGGGAGCATTAGGATTGGTTTGCTCGGCTCCCGCGGCAGGATCAGGCACCGGCTGGTCGGCTGTGGTGGGCTGATCGGAGACGGTGGCCGCCATCACTGGATGGGTGAACCGGTCAATGCTGATCACGGCGCGCAATGGTTCCCCGATGGAGAACCACAACAGCACTGATGCCAGCAGCCATAAGGCCGCTGAACTGAAGAAGATTTTTGGAACGGGGAAAAAGGACCGAAACACCGCGCGACTCCTTGGTGCCGAGAATATCGCCGCATCTAGCCGCCGAGTTTGGGCGAATGCAAGAAAGCGAAATTAAGCTTTGGTAAGGATAGCGAAGTTCGGTTTTCCTTCCCCTCCGTGTTCCATAGGGCTATCAGCAGGACACGTTGTTCAACGAGAGTTAACGCCATGAGTGCGGTGATGGACGATCTTGCCACGCCCGAGACAGATGCGGCGGAAAGCGGCGCGCATCCCATCTATGCCGATGCCCCGCGCAGCGTGGAGTTCAACAAGCTGCGCAAGCGGCTGATCCGCAATACGCGCGAGGCGCTCGAGAAGTTTGCCATGGTCCGACCGGGCGAGCGGTGGCTGGTGGCGCTGTCAGGGGGGAAGGACAGCTATGGCTTGCTGGCTTTGCTGCTGGATCTGAAATGGCGCGGGCTGCTGCCGGTGGAGCTGCTGGCGTGCAATCTCGACCAGGGGCAGCCCAATTTTCCCAAGCACATCCTGCCCGAGTTTCTCAGTGGGCTCGGGATCGAGCACCGGATCGAATACAAGGACACCTATTCGATCGTCACCGACAAGCTGCCGGCCGGTGCGACCTATTGTTCGCTTTGTTCGCGGCTGCGACGCGGCAATCTTTATCGCATTGCGCGCGAGGAGGGCTGTTCGGCGCTGGTGCTGGGGCACCACCGGGACGATAGTCTCGAAACGTTTTTCATGAACCTGTTCCATGGTGGCAAGCTCGCCGCCATGCCGCCGCGCCTGTTGAACGATGACGGCAATGTGGAAGTGCTGCGGCCGCTGATTTATTGCGCCGAGGACGACTTAGCGCGCTTTGCCGAGCAGATGCAGTTTCCCATCATTCCCTGTGACCTTTGTGGGTCGCAGGATGGGCTGGAGCGCAATGCGATGAAGGCCATGCTTGCCGATATCGAAAAACGCATGCCGGGGCGCAAGGACGTGATGATCCGTGCGCTAGGCAACATTAATCCCAGTCATATGCTCGATCCGCGGTTGTTTGACTTTGCCGGCCTGGCCGAACGGAGAAGCTAATCGTGAACATCGATATCGAGTGGCTTGCCGGCGTGCTGCGCGCAGCGGCCAAGGCTGAGATCCTCCCCCGGTTCCGGCGGCTTGAGGATATCGACATTCAGGTTAAAACCGAGGCCATCGACCTGGTGACCGCGGCCGATCTGGCTGCCGAGCAATTCATCAAGGCCGAGATCAGCCGGAAAATGCCATCGGCGCTGTTTGTCGGCGAAGAATCGGTGGCCGCCGACCCGCAACTGCTCAGGGCGCTCGCCGATGCGGAGCTGGCTGTGGTTGTTGACCCGATTGATGGGACCGCCAACTACGCAGCTGGCTTGCCGCTGTTTGCCGTGATGGCGGCGGTGGTCGTGGGCGGCGAAACGGTTGCCGGGATCATCTACGACCCGATGGGGGATGACTGGATGCTGGCGGAACAGGGCGGCGGCACCTGGCTGCGCCGGCCCGATGGCACCGGCAGACGCCTGCATGTTGCCCCACCCTTGCCGTTGCCCGAGATGGTGGGCACCGCTTCCATTGCCTTTGTGCCGCCGGGCAAGAAGGTCGAGATCTTGCAGAACTTCGCCAAGGTGCGGCTCGTGTCGCATTACCGCGTGGCGGGGCACGAATACCGCACCTTTGTGTCGGGGCATTCGCAGTTCGTGAGCTACAACAAGCTGATGCCCTGGGACCACCTAGGGGGCGCGCTTATGGCGCAGGAGGCCGGTGGCTATGTGGCGCGGATGGATGGCTCGGCCTATCGTCCGCACCATATCGAGGGCGGTCTGCTGGCCGCCATCGACAAGGAAAGCTGGGAGCAGCTGCGGCGTAACGTTTTCACGTTCTGAGCCGCAGCAGCGGGGCCTAGTGGGCGGCGGAGAGATCGGCCGCAATGGGGCCGTTCTCGGTGCGGAACAGCTTGCCGCGTTCGGCCACGAGGATGCAGGCGATGGCGAGGCAGCCCATGATGAAGTAGCCGACGGCCACCGGCACCACGGTGCCATCGAAGTGCTGGCCGATATAGCCGCCGATGATCACGCCACCCACGGTCTGGATGAAGCCAAAGACCGAGGAAGCGGTACCGGCGACGGCGCCGAGCGGCTCCATGGACAGCGAGTTCATGTTGGAGGCGGCCCAGCCAAAGCAGAACATGATAACGGCCAGGCAGCTCAGGAACAGCCAGAGCGGCAGGTTGCCAGTGACCGCGAGGACAACCCAGACGCCGCTCACCAGGGTGTAGACCAGCACCGCGCCGTGAGAGAGCCGGCGCATGCCGAAGCGGCGCACGATCTTGGAATTGGTGAAGGACGACACGGCCATCAGGCCCGCAATAGCGGCAAAGGCGACGGGGAAGTAGACGCCCAGGCCATAGATGTCGACATAGATCTGCTGGGAGGAGCTGATGAAGCCAAACAGCGCCGCAAACAGGAACATGCCGGCAAGGCCATAGGAGAACGCCACGCGGTTGGTGAACACGATGCGGAAGCCATCCACCACCGAGCCGAAGGTCAGCGGGCGGCGCTTGTCGAGCGGCAGGGTTTCGGGCAGGCGGAAATAGCCCCAAATGCCGAAGATCGTGGCCAGCACGCCCATGAAGATGAAGATGGTCTGCCAGGGGCCGGTCAGGAGCAGGATCTGCCCGATGCCGGGCGCAATCACCGGGATGGCCATGAAGACCATGAAGGTCAGCGACATGACCTCGGCCATGGCGCGGCCGGAATAAAGGTCGCGCACCAGGGAGGTGGTGATGACCCGAGTGCCGGCGGCGCCGATTCCCTGTACGAAGCGCAGAATCAGCAGGGTGGCGAAATTGGGCGAGAAGGCCGCGGCGACGACCGCGACGATATAAAGGATAATGCCGAGCAGGAGCGGCGCGCGACGGCCGAATCGATCAGACAGCGGGCCGAAAGCCAGCTGCGCGGCACCGAAGCCGAACATGTAGACGGAGACGACGAACTGGCGCTCGTTTTCGCTGCTGATGCCAAGGGCCTCGCCCATATAGGGCAGGGCGGGAAGCATGACATCGATAGCGAGGGCATTGAGCGACATCATCGCTGCCATCAGGGCAATAAATTCCGGACGGGAAAGCACCCGGGTCAAATGTTTGGACATGTTCTGGATCTCGAGGCTGCCGCCGGACGCGACACGATGTGCCGGACCATGAACCCGGAAGCCTAATTTGGCAACCGGCTATATCGTTAAAAGGCGATGGTGGAAGCGCCTTTTAGGTCAAGGTCAGGCGGGTTGCGGGGCGAATTTTACGTCGACTTTTTCGTTGATGGGAAGGTGGATGGCGGCCGAGGCCAGGCCGAGAACTATGCCCAGATACCAGACCAGACTATAGGAGCCGGTCACGTCATAGACATAGCCGCCCAACCAGACGCCCACGAAAGAGCCGACCTGGTGGCTGAAAAAGGCGACGCCGTAGAGCATGCCCATGTAGCGGGCACCAAAGAACAGGGTCACGAGGCCAGCCGTGAGTGGAACGGTGGAGAGCCAGAGCACGCCCATGGTCGCGGCAAAGGCATAGGCGGTCCATTCCGAGACCGGGACCAGCAGAAACACGGCGATAGCCACTGCCCGCAGGAAGTAGATGCTGGCGAGCAGCATCTGCTTGGGGAGGCGACTGCCGAGATAGCCGGAGAGGAGCGAGCCGACGATATTGAACAGCCCGATCACGGCAATGGTCCAGCTGCCGACCTCGGGAGAGAGGCCGCATTGCACCAAATAGGCGGGCATATGAACGTTGATGAACGCCAGATGAAAGCCGCAGACAAAGAAGCCGATGACGAGAAGGCGGTATGAGCCATGTCCCCAGGCGCGCGCCAGAGCGTCCATGAAGCGCAGGTCGGCATGGCCGACGGGGTTCTCGGTGCGACCGCGCAGGGCGTAGCTCAAGGGGATGATGAGCACGAGCATCGTGCCGAGATAGATGAGGGCAGTGTGCCAGCCAAAGCTGTTGATGAAGCCCTGGCTGATTGGGGCAAAGATGAACTGGCCGAAGGACGAGGCGGCAGTGGCGACGCCGAAGATCAGGGTGCGCTTTTCCTGCGGGACGGAACGGCCGAAGGCGACCATGACGACGCTGAAGGATGATACGGCAATGCCGACGCCGGTGATAACGCCGCCGGTGATGGTGAGCAGACTGGCCGTGGGAGAGAAGGCCATGAGGATCACGCCCAAGGCGTAGATGGCGGCGCCGCCGGCGAGGGTGCGGCCGGTGCCGTAGCGGTCGGCCCAGGCGCCCGCAAAGGGCTGGGCGACGCCCCAGGCCAGGTTCTGGATCGCCATGGCCATGCCATAGCCTTCGCGGGTGAGGCCCAGATCGGTGGAGATGGGCAGCGTAAACAGCCCAAAGCTGGTGCGAACGCCGTTGCCGATCGCCGCGATGAGGCAGCCGCAGATGATCAGCGCAAGCAGAGGTACGGCGGGGCGAAGGCTGCTGGGCATGGCAGGAATCCAAGAAAGACAATCCTGTCTACGCCTGCGGTCCTATGTCGCAAAGCGATAATGCGGAATGACTTCGATGAATTTGGGTGATGGGGTTGACCGCTGCCCCGCCGGCGGGAACAACACGCGCTTCGCGCAGGAGCCGTTTGCCTTGATCCGCCACATCATATTCTTCACCGCCCCATCACCCGACAAGATCGAGGCGATCTGCCAGGGCCTTGAGCCGCTGGGCACTATCCCGCACTCGTCCCACTTCGAGGTGCGGCGCAACAGCAAGGTCGACCAGATCTCCAATGAGATCGATGTGGTGGTTTATGCCGAGTTCGCCGATGCCGCTGCACTGGCAGCTTACAAGGCCCATCCCACTTATGCGGAAACGACCCGCAAGGTGCAGCCGATGCGGGAGTTGCGCTTTTCAGCCGATATCGAGGTTTGAAGCAACAACGCCGGCCCGAGGGCCGGCGTTGTTGTCTGAGTTGGGCGCGATCAGGCGCTTTGCTTGACCGGGATGCCGGCCTGTTCGAAATGGGACTGCAGTTCACCAGCCTGGAACATCTCGCGCACGATGTCGGCGCCGCCAACAAACTCGCCCTTCACATAGAGCTGCGGAATGGTCGGCCAGTTGGTAAAGGCCTTGATGCCGTCGCGCAGTTCGGCGCTTTCCAGCACATTGGCGCTGCCATATTCAACGCCGAGATAGTTGAGAATCTGAACGACCTGGCCAGAAAAACCGCATTGCGGGAAATCGGGCGACCCCTTCATGAAGAGGAACACGTCGTTGTTGGTTACCTTGTCGGTGATGAAGGCGTTGATGTCGGTCATGGCTGCTCTCTCGCTTGCACGCTCCGAAAAGCGGACATTGTTGGTAGATAAATAGGTCATCGTCCCAGCGGTGTCGAGAACAGTGGCAGCGAAATCACGCGGCTCTAGCGGCGAGAGGGCGCCGCGCCCAGTCCGACGAGCACTTCGGGCGTGATCTTGAGTTCGCGGATGACATCATTGTGACTACGGAAGCCGATGAGTTCACGCTGAACGAAGTAGGCCCAGACCGCCTGGCGGGCAGTTTCAAGACATTGCTGGCGGTTCGAGTCGGGCTCGGCGAGCGCTGCCATTGCCGCTATCACCCGGGCTTCGGCGCTGCCGAGCGATGACGCGCGCTCGGCAACAATCTCGTGCTCGATTGCCGATGTGCCCGCTTCCGGGCGGACCATGCGGATGAGATCGAGCGAGTCGCGCAGCGACATGGTGCTTACTCGGGCGGGGCGCTGGTTTGCAGCGCCAAAGCGTGGAGGGCACCGCCCATGTCGCCGCCAATCGCCTGATAAACGATCTGGTGCTGCTGCACGCGCGATTTGCCCTTAAACGCGGTGGACACGACAGTGGCGGCGTAGTGATCGCCGTCGCCGGCCAGATCGCGAATGTCGATTTCGGCATCGGGTAGCGCGGCCTTGATGCGGCGCTCGATCTCGATTGCGTCCATTGGCATAGCGCTACTCCGTCATAGTTCGCCGGCGACGTGGCCGGTCACTTCGATATTGCATGGTCGCCGAGGCGCTTCAATGGCCGGCATTGTCGGCAGCCATGCCGGACATGAAGCTGGGGAACCAGTCGTCATGCGCCGACTTCAGCTGCGCCAGGGGGAGGGGGCGAGCGGCGCCGAGGACAAGGTCCGTGCCCCCAGTGGAGCCGATCCAGGGCGCAAAGATGCCGAGCGCCTGGGCCTCGGCCCATAGTTCGGCCAGTTCCTCGCCCTGCGGGTCCAGGTTCACGGTGACAAGGTAGCGCCCCTGATCTTCGGCAAAGTATTGCAGAATGGGGTCCTGGTCCTCGAGGTCGACGACTGTAGCGCCAATGCCAGAGGCTACGGCCATTTCCGCCAGCCCCACGGCAAGGCCGCCGTCGGAGAGGTCATGCACGGCAGTGGCGATGCCCGAGCGGATCAGCTTGCGTACGAAATCGCCCGTGCGCTTTTCATGGGCGAGGTCAACCGGCGGTGGAGCGCCATCGGCACGGCCGAAGAGATCGCGCAGATAGATGGACTGTCCGAGATGGGTCCCCCGCTGGGGCGGCGCGCCCACGAGGAGGATGACTTCGCCCGCTGACGCAAAGCCGGTACGGACCATCTTCGACCAGTCATCGATCAGGCCGACGCCGCCAATGGTGGGGGTGGGAAGGATGCCTTGGCCATTGGTTTCGTTGTAGAGCGAGACATTGCCGGAGACGATCGGGAACTCAAGCGCGCGGCAGGCCTCACCGATGCCTTTGATCGCGCCGACCAACTGGCCCATGATTTCGGGGCGTTCGGGATTGCCGAAATTGAGGTTGTCTGTGGCCGCCAGTGGCTCGGCGCCGGTAGCGGTCAGGTTGCGCCAGCACTCGGCCACGGCCTGCTTGCCGCCTTCAAAGGGGTCGGCCTCGCAGTAGCGGGGGGTGACGTCGGACGAGAAGGCGAGCGCCTTGGCGGCATGGCCATCGACGCGGATGACACCGGCATCGCCGCCGGGACGCTGGAGCGAGTTGCCGCCAATGAGAGTATCATACTGCTCGTAGACCCAGCGGCGCGAGGCGATCTGGTGGCCGCCCATGAGTTTGAGGAGAGCGTCGGCGACATCCATCTGCGGGACGTCGCTTGCAGCGAGCGGTGCGGGCCGGGCCGGCTCAATCCAGGGGCGATCATATTCGGGAGCTTCGTCGCCGAGCTCCTTGATGGGGAGGTTGGCGACTTCCTCGCCGCGCCACATGACGCGGAAGCGCAGATCGTCGGTGGTTTTGCCCACGGTCGCGAAATCGAGTTCCCATTTCTGGAACACGGCGCGTGCTTCGGCTTCCTTGGCCGGATGCAGCACCATCAGCATGCGCTCCTGGGACTCGGAGAGCATCATCTCATAGGGCGTCATTTCGGTTTCGCGGACCGGAACCATATCGAGGTTCAGCTCGATTCCGAGATCGCCCTTGGCGCCCATTTCCACGGCCGAGCAGGTCAGCCCGGCCGCACCCATGTCCTGGATGGCGATGACGGCGCCGGTGGGCATGAGTTCGAGGCAGGCTTCAAGGAGGCGCTTTTCGGTAAAGGGGTCGCCGACCTGGACGGTGGGGCGCTTCTGCTCGATGTCGTCGCCAAACTCGGCCGAGGCCATGGTGGCGCCGCCGACGCCATCGCGGCCGGTCTTGGCGCCGAGATAAACCACCGGAAGGCCGACGCCTTCCGCCTTGGAGTAGAAGATCTTGTCGGTATCGGCCAAGCCAGCGGCAAAGGCATTGACGAGGATATTGCCGTTGTAGCGCGGATCGAACTCGACCTCGCCGCCAACGGTGGGCACGCCAAACGCGTTGCCATACCCGCCGATGCCGGCGACAACCCCCGACACTAGGTGGCGGGTTTTTTCGTGGTCGGGCGCGCCGAAGCGCAGCGCGTTCATGGCGGCAACAGGACGGGCACCCATGGTGAAGACGTCACGCAAGATGCCGCCCATGCCGGTGCCGGCGCCCTGATAGGGCTCGATGAAGCTCGGATGGTTGTGCGACTCCATTTTGAAGACGACCGCCTGGCCGTCGCCGATATCAACCACGCCAGCGTTCTCGCCCGGACCCTGGATGACGCGAGGGCCGGTGGTTGGAAGAGTCTTGAGCCACTTCTTGGAGGATTTGTAGGAGCAGTGCTCGTTCCACATCGCGGAAAAGATGCCCAGCTCGGTATAGGTCGGCTGCCGGCCAATCAGGGCAACAATCTTGTCGAACTCGTCGGGCTTGATGCCATGATCGGCGACGAGTTCAGGCGTGATGGCGATGTGATTGTCGTAGGGCATGGTTGAACTGTCCGGCTGGAGCGGCTGGGTCAAGCGACGAGATCAAGGGCGCTGGCAAAGAGCGCGCGGCCATCATCGCCGCCATGGGCGAGCTCGATTAAATTTTCCGGGTGCGGCATGATCCCCAGGACATTCTTGTTCTCGTTGAGAATGCCGGCGATGTCGTTGATCGAACCATTGGGATTGGTGCCGTCGGCATAGCGGAAGGCCACCCGGCCTTCGCCCTCGAGCCGCTCGATCGTCTCGGCATCGGCGAAGTAGTTGCCATCGTGATGCGCTACGGGGCAGCGGACAACCTGGCCTTGCTGGTAAAGCCGGGTAAAGGGCGTATCTGCATTGGCGACTTGCAGCTTGACCTCGCGGCAGACGAATTTGAGCGAGGTGTTCCGCATGAGGGCCCCGGGCAGGAGACCGGCTTCGGTCAGGATCTGAAAGCCGTTGCAGACGCCCAGGATGCGAACGCCATCGGTTGCACGCTCGCGCACTGCGTCCATGATGGGGGAGCGGGCAGCAATAGCGCCGCAACGCAAATAGTCGCCGTAGGAGAAACCGCCGGGAATGACGATCAGGTCGGCTTCGGGAAGGTAACGTTCTCCGTGCCAGACCGTCGTTGGCGCGCGGCCGGAAATCTTGGTGAGCGCAGCAACCATATCTCGGTCGCGGTTAAGCCCTGGAAAGATGATGACAGCGGCCTTCATCGGCGGGGTCCTCGCGAGCTAGGGATTATGCGGGGACCTTGTCGTGGCTCTTGCGGCAAAAGGCAAGGGGCAAGAGCCGAAGAGCGCCTATTCCGCTGGCGTCCGCACGGCCGTTGTGCCGATTCGCGCACCCGGCGTGCCGGGCAGGCGGGCCCAAGTCGGGCGTTCGAACAGGGACCGGCCGCGCCCGGTCCGCTGGATCAGCCAGAACAGGACCAAGGGCGTAAGGACGGCGCTGGCCATCACCAGGGTGCTGATCAGATCAGCATTGGTGAATCCGACTCTGACAAGCAGGATGCGGGTCGCGGCCATGGGCAGGGCGAAGGCCAGGTAGACCACTATAGACTGAGCTCCGAGCCAGCGCAGCCAATCCATGAACGCAAGCTTGGACACCAGGCCCGCAACAACGCAAAGGGCGACAGAGCCGGCAAGCGCCAGCGCCAGGTGAATGCCCGGGGCGGTCGACAGGCCCATATGGATGGTCATGGGCAGAACCCGATAACCTGGCGAGAACACCAGCAGTGTTTCGAGCAGTGCCCAAAGCGAGAGGCCAGCCAAGGTCTGGACGACATGGTCCTGCGCCCAGGCAATCAGCCGGAACACGACCGGTGCGAAGGCGTAGCCGGAATAGAAATAGATGAAGTGCTCGGCGAACTGGTCGAGCAGATACCAGCCGGTCTGAACATGGACCAGTTGGAGCAGAGCGGCGCCGATGAGCACAAGCCAATGGGGCGCCCTGGCGTTGTGGAGTAGCTTGGCCACGGCGCTGAAGGCGGCGAGCATGTAAATGAACCACAGCACGCCATAGGGCTCGACAATGGCCCAGAGCATATGGGTCATGGCCGTTACCGGATGGCCAGCGCCAACCGCTTCCTTGAACAGGAGGTGGATCACGGCCCAGAGCGCGTAGAAGTAAAGATAATGGACCACACGCCGGTCGGCATAGCGCCGCCAGTCGCGATCAATGACCTGTGAAAGAAATAGGCCCGAGATCAAGAAGAACTCGGGCATGCGGAATGGCGAGGCCCAAGCAATGATCCAGTGCAGATAGCTGACCTGGTTGGTGACTTCACCAACCCCGATCGCCGAGTGCATCATCACCACCAAAAGGATCGAAATGCCTTTGGCAGTATCGACCCAATCCAGGCGTTGCTTGCTCTCTCTCATGGTTCACTCCGCGCCAGTTCGAGCCCCTTATAGGGTTGAACGGAGGTGAAGTGACGGTTGAGCTTGGAACAAGATTAACGCGCTGTCAGCTGCTCCGGTGAAGGGCAGGTGAACGGGGCCGGGACGCTTGGGAGCTTCAGACCGGAACCGAAGCGTAGGCCGCAAACATCAGGCCGAGAGTGGCGAAGAACATGACCGAGAGGGAAACGGTTTTAAGCATGGCAATATGGTCCTGCGCCCCCAAGAACGGCGCGAATATAAAAATACAACAAAGGCGTTAATCGAGAATTTCGACGGCGTAGTTTTCGATCACGGTGTTCGCCAGCAGGCGTTCACACATGCTGTTGATCTGAAAACGCACGTCCGACTCCTCGGTTCCGTGCAGCTCGATATCAAACACCTTGCCCTGTCGCACAGATGCAACACCCGCAAAGCCCAGGCTGGCCAAAGATCCTTCAATCGCCTGACCTTGCGGGTCGAGGACGCCTGGCTTGAGCGTAACGGTAACGCGGGCTTTCATGGTGTTGTCCTAAACGAGTAGTTACTGGACCAGACGCGGGCCGGTGGTCAGGGCATTCTCGGTTTCCACCAAGATGCCGAGGCGCTGCGCTACTTCCCGGTACGACTCGACGAGGCCGCCAAGGTCTTCGCGGAAGCGATCCTTGTCGAGCTTGTTGCGGGTCTTGATGTCCCAGAGGCGGCAGCTATCGGGCGAGATTTCGTCGGCCAGAACGATGCGCATCATGTCGCCTTCATAGAGACGACCGCACTCGATCTTGAAATCGACCAGCTGGATGCCGACGCCCATGAAAAGGCCGGTCAGGAAGTCGTTGACGCGGATGGCGAGCGACATGATGTCGTCGAGCTCGGCGGGGGTGGCCCAGCCAAAGGCCGTGATGTGCTCTTCGGAGACCATGGGGTCGCCCAGGGCATCGTCCTTGTAACAAAACTCGATGATGGAGCGGGGCAACTGCGTGCCGGGCTCAAGGCCGAGGCGCTTGACCAGCGAGCCGGCGGCATAGTTGCGCACGATGATCTCGAGCGGGATGATCTCGACTTCCTTGATCAGCTGTTCGCGCATGTTGATGCGCTTGAGGAAGTGCGTGGGAATGCCAAGGCCATTGAGCTTGGTGAAGATGAACTCGCTGATGCGGTTGTTCAGCACGCCCTTGCCGTCAATGACGTCGTGCTTGGCGCCATTGCCAGCGGTGGCATCGTCCTTGAAATACTGAACCAGGGTCCCGGGCTCGGGGCCTTCGAAAAGAATCTTGGCCTTGCCTTCATAGATTCTGCGCCGACGGGTCATGAGGGGTCCAATAGCGATGAAGGGGAAGGGGAGGAATGGGCCGCTTCATGCGCCAGAACCGCGCAAAAATGCAAGCTATTTCGAGTCAGCTTCCAAAGCCCTGCGGTGTGCAGAGTGCCGCAGGTGGAGTGTTGCGCCTGCCGCCGAAGCGTTGATTTGGCCGCGCCGACCGCCTATGTCGAGACTGAAGGCGGCCCCAAAGGGAGGGCGGCGAAGCAATCGGAGTGTTGCATGAGCGGATTCGAAGATCGTCGGCGGGGCGAGGAAACCAAGTTCGCCTTTGACGCTGAAAAGCAGTTCAAGGCAGAAGCGCGCCGCAACAAGTTGCTGGGTATCTGGGCGGCGGAACTGATGAGTCTGCCTGCGGATGAAGCCAAGAGCTATGCGGCGGAAGTGGTCGCGGCCGATTTCGCCGAAGCGGGCGACGAGGACGTGTTCCGCAAGGTTTCGGGCGACCTCAAGGCCAAGGGGCTGAACATCGGCGAGGACGTGATTCGCCAGAAGATGGCCCAGCTCAAGCAGACGGCCAGCGAGCAGATTGCAGCCGAGGGCTGAGTTCGTCCCATCTCCAATGAGTTGAGAGCCCGCGAGCAGTGCCCGCGGGTTTTTTATTGGCGGATGCGCTGCATCAAGCGGGTGAACATCAAGAGCCCCTCAGGCCAGGGGCCATGCCCCGAGTCGAGGTTGATGTGACCCGCTTCGCCTGCTTCGTGAAATTCCGAGCCCCAGCAGGTCGAGAACTCCACGGCGCGCTCGACCGTGCAATAGGGGTCATTGGTGGACGCAACCATCAGCGAGGGGAAGGGCAGCGGGTCGCGCGGGATCGGGCGGAAGGCAATCGCCGCTTCGGGCGCATCGGGATGCAGTTCGACATCGGGCGGCGCTACGAGGAAGGCGCCTCGCACCTTGGTGTCGGTCAAGCGGCCGGCAGCGCCCACGGCGGCAAGCACGCCCAGGGAATGGGCAACCAGCACAACGGGCCGGGTCGCCATCAACACGGCCTGCTCGATCGTCGAAATCCAGTCGTCGGGGTCAGGCTCGTCCCAATCGGCTTGCTCGACAATGGCGGCATTGGCCATGCGTTCGGCCCAGCGTTGCTGCCAGTGACCGGACGGGGAGCCGCCCAGGCCCGGAATGATCAGAATGTCAGCTTCGGACAGCTTCATGCCGTTTCCCCAAATACCCGGGCAAAGATCGTGTCGACATGCTTGAGGTGATAGGCATCGTCAAACATGGCGTCGATCTGCTCGTCAGACAGGGAGACGGCCGGGTCGGCCTTTAGGTTGCGTGCAAACTGCCCGGTGCGGTCGCCCCGCATTTCCCAGACCTGCATGGCGTTGCGCTGGACGGCGGCATAGCTGTCCTCGCGCGAGTAGCCGGCCTGGGTGAGGGCCAGCAGCACGCGCTGGGAGTTATGCAGGCCGCCGAGCAGGTCGAGATTGCGGCGCATATTCTCGGGATAGACCACAAGCTTGTCGATGACGCCGGTGAGGCGTGCGAGGGCAAAATCGAGGGTGACGGTAGCGTCAGGGCCAATCATGCGCTCGACCGAGGAGTGCGAAATGTCGCGCTCATGCCAGAGGGCGACGTTTTCGAGCGCGGGGGTGACCATGCCGCGCACCAGTCGGGCAAGACCGGTTAGGTTCTCGGTCAGCACCGGATTGCGCTTGTGCGGCATGGCCGAGGAGCCCTTCTGGCCCGGCGAGAAATATTCCTCGGCCTCGAGCACTTCGGTGCGCTGGAGATGCCGGATCTCGACGGCGACCCGTTCGATCGAGGAGGCGACGACGCCCAGGGTCGCGAAGAACATGGCGTGGCGGTCACGCGGAATCACCTGGGTGGACACCGGCTCGATGGCAAGGCCGAGTTTGTTAGCGACATATTGCTCAACCGAGGGATCGATATTGGCGAAGGTGCCGATCGCGCCCGAAATGGCGGCCGTGGCGATCTCCTCGCGGGCGTGAACGAGACGCTGCCGGTTACGGGTGAATTCGGCATAAGCTTCGGCCAGCTTGACGCCGAAGGTCGTGGGTTCGGCGTGGATGCCGTGCGAGCGGCCGATGGTTATGGTGTGCTTGTGCTCAAGGGCGCGGCGCTTGAGGGCGGCCAAAAGCGCGTCGACATCGGCGATCAGCAGGTCGGCGGCGCGGGCAAGCTGGACCGAGAGCGTTGTGTCGAGGATATCGGACGAGGTCATACCCTGATGCACGAAGCGGGCTTCGGGGCCGACAATTTCGGAGAGGTGAGTGAGGAAAGCGATGACGTCGTGCTTGGTGGTGCGCTCGATTTCATCGATCCGGGCGACGTCGAAGGCGTAGTCGCCATGCTCGGCCTTGCGGGCATTCATCACGTCCCAGATGCGTTGGGCGGCTTCCTTGGGCACGACGCCAAGTTCAGCGAGCTTGGTGGTCGCGTGCGCCTCGATCTCAAACCAGATGGAAAAGCGCGTTTCGGCGGACCAGATGGCGACCATTTCGGGACGGGAATAGCGAGGGATCATTGATCTGGACCTTGAGTTTGAGCAGGCGGCGCGGCCCGGTAGCGCGTCAGGCGTTCCGACAGCGTTCCGGTATGAAGTTCGAACAGGTGATTGTCGTGATCTTCGAAATAAAGCGATCGGCCTTCTTCAGCAAGGCGGGGGCGGCTTCGCGCAAGTCGAGCCCTAAAGCTGTGATGCGCTCGCGGTAAAGCTCGAAGTCGGCTTCGGCGATCTTGAAGGCGACATGATTGTAGCTGCGGGCGGGTAGGGGGTCGCCCTGCATGATGGCGATCCAGAGTTCGTCATCGCCCAGCAGGAAGAAGCGCTCGGGCGAGAGCGAAAAGGTCGTGCTGCCGCTGTCGTAGATCTTTTCCGCCCCAAGCACCCGGGTGAGGATGGTTTCCATCCGGTCCAGGTCGGCCACGATGAAGGTCAGGTGGCTCAGGCCCTGCGGCCGCGGATCAGACACTGAGTGTTGTGGCCGCGTCGCGGATGGCGGCAATGCGCGCGGCATAGGTGGAGGGATCGTTGCTGCCATAGATGGAGGAGCCGGCAACAAATACATTGGCGCCCGCTTCCGCCACTGCGCGAGCATTGTCAGCGGAAATGCCGCCATCCACTTCCAGATCGATCGGGCGGCCGCCAATGAGGGCACGGGCCTGGCGCAAGCGCGAAAGCGTCGAGGGAATAAAGCTTTGCCCGCCAAAGCCGGGATTGACGCTCATCACAAGAACCAGGTCGACATCGTCGAGCACGGGTTCAATGGTTGATACCGGGGTGCCGGGATTGATCGCAACCCCCGCCTTTACGCCAAGGCCACGAATGGCCTGGAGCGTGCGGTGAAGATGCGGACCCGCTTCGGCGTGGACGGTGATGATATCGGCCCCCGCCGCAGCGAAGGCCGGCAGATAGACATCCACCGGAGAAATCATCAGATGCACGTCGAAGGGCTTTTTGGTGCGGGCACGCACGGCAGCCATGACGGTGGGGCCAAAGGAGATGTTGGGCACGAAATGGCCGTCCATCACATCCACATGGATATAGTCCGCACCCGCCGCATCGATAGCGCTGATTTCCTCGCCCAGCCGGGCAAAGTCTGCCGAGAGGATGGAGGGAGCGATGCGGATGGGTTGGGTCATGAGGCTGGCCTTTTGCCGCAGGAGAAGCCTTTGCTCTACATAAGGGGCACGGCGCCGACAAGGCAGTGCGTAGTGCGGGCGCGGGTTTCACAAGGGGGCGATGCGGCGGTGTGGCGGTTGCTTTGTGCGGGTGACGCGCTACACAGGGTCGCGATCAACGGAGCTGTGTTGTGGAGTTTTCGCTGCCGATGGTGTTTGGCGCCGGGGTGCTGAGTTTTCTCAGCCCATGCGTGCTGCCCCTTGTTCCGCCCTATCTGACCTATATGAGCGGCGCCAGTTTCGACCAGCTGCGGGCCGAAGAGGGTGGCGCGGGGGCGCTGCAGCGGCGGGTGATGGGCACTTCGGTGTTTTTCATCCTTGGGTTTAGCGTCGTGTTCATTGCGCTGGGCGCCACCGCCACGGCGTTTGGGCAGGTGTTCCGGCAGGCGTTGCCGATCCTCACGCCGCTGGCCGGCCTCCTGATCATCGCCATGGGGCTGCATTTCCTAGGCGTGTACCGGATCGCCTTGCTGGATCGGCAGGTGCGCCATCAGGGGCCGGGCGTTGCCAGCGGTCCGCTGGGCGGGTTCCTATTGGGCCTAGCCTTTGCGATCGGATGGACCCCGTGTATTGGGCCGGTGCTGGCTGCAGTGCTGTCTGTGGCGGCGAGCCGGGACACGGCCTGGGAGGGCGCATCGCTGCTCGGGCTATATTCTCTTGGACTCGGTGTGCCGTTTTTCCTGGCCGGCATTGCTATCGGGCCGTTCCTGACGTTCTTTAACGGCTTCAAGAAGCACCTGCACACAGTGGAGCGGGTGATGGGCGCTTTGCTGGTCGTGACCGGGGTGCTGTTCCTCACGGGCAATTTTACCCGCATCTCGTTCTGGTTTCTCGAGACCTTCCCGGTGCTGGCGACCTTCGGCTAGGCTCAGATCAGCTTGAGCGCGCGCAGCGAGGCGTGGCCGTTCTTGCCGATCACGAGATGGTCGTGCAGCGTGATGCCGAGCGGCTTGGCTATATCCGCGATTTCGCGGGTCATGCGCACATCGGCCGAAGAGGGCGACGGGTCGCCCGACGGGTGGTTGTGGAGCAAGATCAGCGCCGTGGCGCCTAGTTCGAGCGAGCGCTTGATCACTTCGCGCGGGTAGACCGGAGTGTGATCGACGGTGCCGGTTTGCTGCACCTCGTCGGCAATCAGCCGGTTCTTTTTGTCGAGGAAGAGGATGCGGAACTGCTCGATGCTCTCGAAGGCCATCTGGGTGGTGCAGTAGTCGATCAGCTGGGACCAAGAGGACAGGATCGGCTTTTCCACGGCGATCCGGTCGCGGCCGAAACGGGCGGCGACGGCCTGGATGACCTTGAGATTGGCCACCGAGGTTTCTCCAAGCCCGTCAATGTTGCGCAGGCGCGCTTCGCTGGCAGCGAACACGCCCGAAAAAGACCCGAACTCCTTCAGCAACTGCTTTGCCAGCGGCTTGGTGTCCTTCTGCGGGATGACCAGGTGCAGAGCCAGCTCCAGCAGTTCGTAGTCCTCGAAGGCATCGCCCCCGACCTTAAGAAAACGGTCCCTCAGTCGTTTGCGATGGCCCACGTGATCGGACTTTGGCGCGGCACTTTTGGCGGGAGCCATCGAAGCGTGATCGTTAGGGTCAGGAGTGTCGGCGACTAGGAAACTGGCTTCGTCGAACTCCTCGCCCCGGGCCTTGGTCATGCGGCTTGCCGTGCGGCCAGAGGATTGAACAAGCCGGCCGGGGAGGTCGTGAAAATCTCGTGTCCGGTTTCTGTGATGCCAATGGAGTGCTCGCATTGCGAGGACAGGGTGCGGTCGCGGGTGACCGCGGTCCAGCCATCGGAGAGAATCTTGACGTGCGGCCGTCCCAGATTGAGCATCGGCTCGATTGTGAAGATCATGCCGGGCTTGAGGGGCACACCGGTGCCGGGCTGGCCGAAATGGAGGATATTGGGCTCGTCATGAAAGAGCTTGCCAACGCCATGCCCCACAAAGTCGCGCACCACGCTGGTGCGCTCGCCTTCGGCCAGGGTCTGGATGGCAGCGCCGATATCGCCGGTGGTGTTGCCCGGCTTGGCGGCCGCAAGGCCCGCTTCGAGGCTCTGATAGGTGACTTCGATCAGGCGCTCGGCCTTGCGCGAAATTTCGCCCACCGGATACATGCGGCTGGAATCGCCGTACCAATCGTCCACAATCAGCGTCAGGTCAATATTGACGATGTCGCCTTCCTTGAGCGGGCGCTCATCGGGAATGCCGTGGCACACGACATGGTTGATGGAGGTGCACAGCGAGTGGCGGAAGCCCTTGTAGAACAGGGTTGCCGGCATCGCGCCATTGTCGCGCGCGAACTCATAGGCAATGCGGTCGAGCGTGGCGGTGGGCACGCCCGGCTCGACATATTCGGTGAGGATGTCGAGGGCGCGCGCGGTCAGCTGGCCGGCCTTGCGCATGCCCTCAAAGCCTTCCGGTCCGTGCAGCGGAATAACGCCTGGCGTGCGGCGGCCCTTGGTTTCGGCATCGACATAGGTAATCATCATGCTCTCCGGCTAAGGGGCAAAGATAATCGTCCAATCGGGTGATTGGAAGAGCCAACGCTCACTGCGTGTTGGCTTGACGCACCTGATGGCGCGGGGCATTGCTGGGGGGCAATAACAGGTTGATTTCCCATGTCGAGCGCAGCTTCCGTGACCGCCGGGCTTCTGGTGATTGGCGATGAGATTCTTTCGGGCCGCACCAAGGACGTCAATATCGGCGCGACCGCCGATTTCTGCACCGATCTGGGGATCGAGCTCAAGGAAGTGCGGGTGGTCAGCGATGACACCGACGACATCATTGCGGCGGTGAACGCGCTGCGCTCGCGCTACACCTACGTGTTCACGACCGGCGGCATCGGGCCGACGCATGACGATATCACCGCCGATGCCATCGCCAAGGCTTTCGGGGTCGCGCTGCCGATCAACCCCGATGCCCGAGCGATGCTCGAAGCGCGCTGGCGCGAAACCGGGACCGAGGTCAACGAAGCGCGGCTGCGCATGGCGCGCATTCCCGAGGGCGCCGACCTCATCGTCAACAGCGTGAGCGCCGCGCCAGGATTCCGCATCGGCAATGTGCATGTGATGGCAGGGGTGCCGATCATCATGCGCGCCATGCTCGAGGCTTTGGCGCCGACGCTCCAGGGCGGCAAGCGCGTCTTGTCGGAGACGGTGCGGGCGGCGGTGGGCGAGGGTACGGTTGGTGGACCCTTGGGCGAATTGCAGGCGCAGTATCCCGATGTGAAGATGGGCTCCTATCCGCAGATGGGGCATGGCCGGGTGATGACCGAGCTGGTGCTGCGCTCGTCGGATGCGCAAAGGCTGGCTGAGGCGACCGAGAAAGTGCGCGCCATGGTGGATGCGGCACATCGCGCCGCGGGTGTGGACGCGCCGCAAGACTGATTGGCGTTGCACCCCAGGTTTGCTAAGGAAGCGACGGCTTTCGAGCGCCTCCCTGGCCTCGGATGCGTATGGAGATCGATTTGAGCAACCCTTACCAGAAGAATTTCCCCGTCACCTGGGACCAGTTCCATCGGGATAGTCGCGCCCTGGCATGGCGCCTGATGGGGATGGGGAATTTCGACGCGGTGGTGGCCATCGCTCGTGGCGGGCTGGTGCCAGCGACCATTGCGGCGCGCGAACTCAATATCCGTGTGGTGGAATCGGTTTCGGTGAAATCCTACGATCACCAGAACAAGGGTTCGGTGAAGGTGCTCAAGCCCATTGCGCCGCAGATCATCGAGATGGCGCAGGGCGGCGGCAAGGTGCTGATTGTGGACGACCTGGTGGATACCGGCAATACGGCGCGCGCCGTGCGCGACATGCTGCCAGGTGCCCATTTTGCCACCGTTTATGCCAAGCCGATGGGCCGCGAGCTGGTTGATACCTTCATCACTGAAGTCAGCCAGGACACCTGGATCTTCTTCCCGTGGGATCTGGACGTGGCCTATGTCGCCCCGATCAGCGGCGGCACCGACTAAGCACGAGTTTCGGCACTGCTGGAACCCGAACGCGGGCGTGGTGGAATGGTAGACACACCGGACTTAAAATCCGGAGGGGGTATCCCCGTGCGGGTTCGAGTCCCGCCGCCCGCACCAGAACTGGACAGTCATGTTTGAACGAATTGAAACCGGCATTGCGCCTTCTTCGGCTCCCGTGAACGATGCGGTACGCGCCGGCAAACAGATTTGGCTTGTGGCCGTGGCTGAAGACCCGGCAACCGGTGAAATCGTCAGCGGCGATATCGAGGTGCAAACCGAGCGCGCCATCGGCAATCTCGAGATCGCCATGCGAGCGGCAGGGGGCACACTGGCCGATATCGTGCAGGTGCAGGTGTTTCTGATCGACAAGGCCGATGCGGCAGGCATGAACCACGCCTATGTCCGGCACTTCCAGCCGCCTTATCCCGTGCGCGCGACGGTGGTGGTCAAGGAACTGCTCGCCGAGGGCTTGCGCGTCGAGCTCCTTGCTACTGCAGTGCTGAGCTAGCCGTGCTGCTCAAACGCGAACTGCTCGAGGACATCAAGGCTGGCAAGGTCGACTTGGTGTTTCGGCGCTGGAGCCGGCCGACCGTCCGGGCCGGCGGCACGCTCAAGACCAAGATTGGCATCCTTTCCATCGACGCGATGGATGAGATGGACCCGGCCAACGTGACCCTCGCCGATGCGCAGCGGGCGGGCTTTGCCGATCTCGATGCGTTCCGGCGTTGGCTCGACAGCATGAAGCCGGGCCATCTGTTTCACCGCATCCAGCTGCGCTATCTGGGTGGGGATCAGAACGGCACGGGTGCCTGAAACAGAATGAACTCGCCGGTGGTGGGATGGGTGAAGCCCAGTTCCGCGGCGTGCAGTTGCAGGCGATCGGCGGCGGCGAAATCTTCCGGGCCGGCGTAGAACGCATCTCCCAAGATTACGTGGCCGACGGCCATCATGTGAACCCGCAGCTGGTGGGTGCGGCCGGTCAGTGGATGCAGGCGCACCCGGGTGGCCGCGGCTTCGCGCTCCAGCACGGTCCATTCGGTTTGCGCCGGCCGGCCATTCTCATGGTCGACACGCTGGCGCGGCTTGTTGTCCCAATCCGTGGCGAGCGGCAGGTCAACCAGGCCGGTATCGGCTTCGATGAAGCCGCTCACGCGCGCAACATAGCTCTTCTTGGTTTGCCGGTGCTCAAACTGCGAGCCGATACGGCCATGGGCGCGCTTGTTGAGCGCCATCACGAGAACGCCGGAGGTGTCCTTGTCGAGGCGATGGCACATGCCGGCGGTCGGCCAGGTTTGACGCGCCCGGTACTCTAGGCAGTCCCACAAGGATGGGTCTTTGCCCGGCACGCTGAGCAAGCCGCTCGGTTTATCGAGCACCAAGATGTCGTCATCCACATGGATAACCGACAGATAGGGCTCGAGGGGCGGGTGGTAGTTGAGGAGGGTGGGCATTGGACCGGGCATGGCGCGATCTAGCAGGTCTTGCCGGGCAGGCATAGTCGACAAGACGGCGCATTCGGAACCATGCGTGACGCCAGTCGTTTATTATACGACACCAAACAAAGGAGCTTTCGATGCATAAGGACGAAGCAAAGGGCGCCGGTAACCAGGCCAAGGGCGCGATCAAGGACGCCGTTGGCGGGCTGACGGGCGACGAACGTCTCCAGGCCGAAGGCAAGGCTGACAAGGCGCAGGGCAAGGTCCAGCAGAAGGTCGGGGAAGTTAAAGACGCCGCCCGAGATATGCTTAAAAAGTAGCACGTCTTGCACCAAGTTCTTCAAAGGCCGCCCAGTGGGCGGCCTTTACTGTTTTTGAGGCGTTACGTGAGAAGGCATGGGATGACCTCTAAGCCGGCTTGCCGGGTTTTGGAACTATGACAGTGGCGTCGTGCTTGATCCTGCAAGCAAGCAAAGGAGCGCAGCCTTGGGTTTCAAGTTTCAGCCGCAGGATGAGGGTTCAGGTGTAGGGGTTCGCCGCATCGCGCTTGAACAGGTAGAGGCTGCGCTCGCGGAAGCCAAAGACCTGTCCAATCCTGATGAGACGATCCATTCGCTGCGGCGGCGCTGCAAGAAGCTGCGCGGGCTGCTTCGGCTCATCAAGCCCAATTTCAAGCACTTTGCCGAGGAAAACGCCGCAATTCGGGAGGCAGCCACAGGCTTGGCAGGGAATCGCGATGCTGCGGTGATGATCAAGACGCTGGAAGGCCTGCTGGAGGAGGACGTCAACCTGCCCATCACCGCAGTGCGGGCAATGCTCGGAGCCAACATCGAGGCTGCTGCGGAACAAGGCGACCCAGACACGCTCGTCCAGCAGTTCAGCGAGCGCTTCGAGGCGTTGCAGGAACGCATTCCACATTGGAAAGTGCGTGGGCACGGGTTTGATAGTCTGGCGGATGGTCTGCATGACAACTATCGACGGATGCGCCAGGAAATGGACGCAGCTGAAGCAAGTGAAGATCCAAACGAATTTCACGAGTGGCGAAAGGCCGCCAAGTATTTCTGGCATCATCTGAGCTTGCTCAGTGCCTGTGCTCCGGCCATAACCAAGCCCTATCGCGCCGCTGTTGCAGAGCTCGAAACGACCCTGGGCAACCACCACGACCTGACGGTTCTGGATGTGTTTGTCGGCGGTCTGTCCGACCCCAGCGTCCCTTCGATCCAGATCACCATCCGCCAGAAGCGCGATCACCTCGGGCAGCAGGCTATTGGCTTGGGACGGCAGCTGAGTGCGGAAAAGCCCGACGCGCTGGTCGGCCGGTTGGGCCAGTATTGGGCACTGGCCAAGAAGGGGCATTGAGGTGGGACAAGAGATCGAACGCAAGTTCCTCGTGCGATCAGACGAGTGGCGTGGCTCTGCTGACGGTGGCCGGCTGATCCGCCAGGGTTATCTCTCGGCCAATGCCAAGGCGACGGTGCGGGTTCGCAGCTTTGATGATCGGGAGGCCGTGATTACGCTCAAAGGTAAGGTCGCCGGTATTGTTCGCCCGGAATACGAGTACCCTATCCCGATCGAGGACGCGCGTGAGCTGTTGCTGATGGCGCAGCCACAAGTGCTGGAGAAACGGCGCTACCATGTGCCCCATGACGGGTTGACCTGGGAAGTGGATGTGTTCGAGGGCCGGCACCATGGATTGGTGCTGGCCGAGATCGAGCTCGATAGCGACGACCAGCAGGTGGACCTGCCGAGCTGGGTTGGCAAAGAAGTCAGCGATGACGAGCGCTACTATAACGCAACTCTGGCGCGCAGCTAGCGCGCCGCATCCCTTGCTGTTGTTGACCCACGCGGGCTTGATCCTGGACGCGGAGCTCCCGGTGGGTTGATTTTTGCTGTGAGCTTCTGCACAAGCACAGCATTCATCGGACCCGGTGCAAATCCGGGTGGCTCTTCTGGCCGCCGATCCGCCAGACAATCCAGCACGAACTGCTTCGCTTTGATCGCCTTGCGACAGGGCCAGCGCAGCCTGGACCACCATGACTTTTACCCAAACTCTCCGCCTTGACTGGCTTTCCAACATCCGTGGCGATGTGCTCGCGGGCATTGTTGTCGCGCTCGCCCTTATTCCCGAGGCGATCGGTTTTTCGATCATCGCGGGCGTAGACCCCAAGGTTGGGCTTTATGCCTCGGTGGTGATCGCCATCGTCATCTCCTTTGCCGGGGGGCGACCCGCAATGATCTCCGCCGCCACGGCCGCAACAGCCGTGCTCATGGGAACGTTGGTCCGCGAGCACGGGCTGGACTATCTGCTGTCGGCCACGCTGCTGGCCGGCGTGCTCCAGATCCTCGCGGGCTATGCCCGGGTCGGGTATCTGATGAAGTTCGTGTCGCGCTCGGTGATGACGGGCTTCGTCAATGCGCTTGCAATCCTGATCTTCATGGCACAGCTACCCGAGCTGATCGGGGTGTCGTGGCAGACCTATGCGATGATCGCGGCGGGACTGGCGATCATTTACCTGTTTCCGCGGGTGACCAAAGCCATTCCATCGCCGCTGGTGTGCATCCTCGTGCTGACGGCGGTGTCGCTGGCGCTGGGGGTTGATGTACGCACCGTCGCCAATCTTGGCGAGTTGCCGTCCGCACTGCCCAGCCTGTTGCTGCCCAATGTGCCGCTGACGCTCGAGACCTTGTGGATCATCCTGCCGTACTCGGCCGGGGTAGCTGCTGTGGGGCTGCTGGAAAGCCTGCTGACCGCCTCCATTATTGATGGGATGACCGATACCACCAGCGACAAGAACCGCGAGTCGGTGGGGCAGGGCATTGCCAATATCGCCTCGGGGCTGTTTGGCGGCATGGCGGGTTGCGCGATGATCGGGCAGTCGGTGATCAATGTCCGCTCGGGTGGACGCGGGCGGCTGTCGACCTTCGTGGCCGGTGCGTTCCTGCTGTTCTTGCTGCTGGTGCTGGGCGATGTGGTGGGGCTCATCCCCATGCCGGCGCTCGTGGCCATCATGATCTTGGTTTCGATCGGCACGTTCAGCTGGGCCTCGCTCAACAATCTGCGCTCCCATCCGCGGCGGTCGAGCATCGTGATGCTGGCGACGGTGATAATGGTGCTCTGGACTCACAACCTGGCCTTCGGGGTGGGGGTAGGCGTGCTGTTGTCAGGGATCTTTTTCGCCTGGAAGGTCGCGCAATTCTTCCGGGTGAGCTCGACCCTGTCGCCTGACGGGCAGGAACGCCGCTACCTCGTTGAGGGGCAGCTCTTCTTCGCCTCAGCTGACGATTTCCTAGCCGCCTTCGACTTCAAGGAGAAGCTCGCGCGGGCGCGAATCGATGTCAGCCGCGCCCATATCTGGGACCTGACCGGAGTTGGAGCGATCGACATGGCGGTGCTGAAGCTGCGCCGGAATGGAGCCGAGGTCGAGCTGGTCGGCATGAATGAGGCGAGCGCCACGATCATGGACAAGTTCGCCGAGCATGACCAGCCCGGTGCGATGGAACGCATGCTGGGCCATTGACGGTTTGGTGCCCCGCCTTGCAGCGGGGCATTCCTTTTAGCCGAACGCGGCTTATTGCCAGCGCTTGAAGGTCTTGAGGTGTTCGAGCGTCTTGGTCACCGTGGTGGTGATCTTTTCCACACTGTCGGTAACAGGCACGACGAGCACGTTCTCGGTGGCGGGATCGGGCTCTTCCAGGGTCGCGAACTGGCTGTCGAGCAGGCTGGCCGGCATGTATTCGTGCTGGCGCCGCGCCATGCGCTCGCCGATCACCTGTCGGTCTCCCTGGAGGTAGACGAACAGGATCGGCTCGCCCGCCTGCTCGAGCAGGTAGTCGCGATAAGCCCGCTTGAGCGAGGAGCAGGCGCCGACTGCTGCACCCTTCTTGTCCGCGGCCTCGTGCAGGGCTTGAGCGAGCCGCTGAAGCCAGGGCCAGCGATCCTCATCGACAAGCGGAATGCCGGCGCGCATTTTTTCCACATTGGCGGGCGGATGATAGCCGTCGCCATCGAGAAAGGGCGTATGGAGGCGCCGGGCGATGGACTGGCCCGTGGTGGATTTGCCCGAGGAACTGACCCCCATAACGATGATGATGCGGGCGTTAGACCGTGGCTGAAAAGGCGCCGTCGACATAGAGAATGTGTCCATTGATGAAGCTAGCTGCGTCGGAAGCGAGAAATACCGCGGGCGGTCCAAGTTCGGCAACTTCGCCCCAACGGCCCATTGGGGTGCGGGTTTCGACCCAATGGTTGAACTGAGGATCGGCTATCAGCGCCTCGTTGAGCTCGGTCTTGAAGTAGCCCGGGGCAATGGCGTTGATGTTGAGACCATGGCGAGCCCAGTCTGCCGCCATGCCGCGGGTCAAATTGGCAATCGCCGCCTTGGCTGCGCCATAAGGGGCGACATTGGGCCGGGCGACATTGGTCAGGATCGAGCAGATATTGATGATCTTGCCCTGGCGGCGCGCAATCATGTGCTTGGCCACCGTCTTGCTGACCGCGAAGGTGGCGGTGACATGGGTCGCCAGCATGGTTTCGAACTTGTCGAGCGGGAAATCCTCGAGGGGACCCCGAATCTGGATGCCGGCATTGTTGATGAGGATGTCGATGGGCCCGAGCTCGGCCTCGCAATAAGCGACCGCCTCTTCAATGCTATCGATGCTGGTGACGTCGAAGGCCACTGCATTGACGGTGGCGCCGGTGGTGGCGAGTTCGGCCGCTGCCCCGCCCAGCGCGGTTGCATCCCGCGCATTGAGGATCACGGCGGCGCCCGCTTGGGCCAGGGCAGTTGCCATGGCGAGCCCAAGGCCGCGACTTGAGCCAGTGACAAGAGCCCGCTTTCCCGCAAGGCTGAACAGAGACGAAGATGGCACGGTGATCCCCCAAAGTTGCGCAAACCTACGGGCGCGAACGGCGCGAGGCAATGGCGCCTTCCATACATGCGGCTTTTAGGCGTAAAATATGCCCCGGCAGGGCCTTCCGTCGATGGTCCGTTTGTGGTCAGGTTCGCCGCCGCGCGGGGCAAGCATTCCCGCGCATGAATGGCGACGCATTTTCTTAGAAGGACTGTTTGCATGTCGACAGCGGATATCGGCCTTATCGGGCTGGCAGTGATGGGCTCGAACCTGGCGCTCAACATCGCCGAAAAAGGCTATACCGTTGCCGTTCACAATCGCACTGCGTCTCGTATCGATGACTTTGTTGCCATGGCAACCGAGCAGGGACTGGCCGGCAATGTGATCGCAAAGGCTGACCTGGCTGAGTTCATTCAGTCGATCAAGCGTCCCCGCTCGATCATCATCATGGTCAAGGCCGGCGCGCCGGTTGACGAGATGATCGAGCACCTGCTGCCGTATCTGGAAGAAGGCGACGCGATCATCGAGTGCGGCAATTCGCTGTTCACCGATACCCAGCGCCGATTCGATTACCTCAAGCCCAAGAATATCGGCTATCTCGGCGTCGGCGTTTCGGGCGGCGAAGAAGGCGCTCGCCATGGTCCCTCGATCATGGTGGGTGGTTCCGAGCAGCAGTGGCACAATGCCGAGGCGGTGCTGACCGCGATTGCGGCCCAGTTCAATGGTGAAAGCTGCTGCGCTTATCTGGGTGAAGGTGGCGCGGGCCACTTCGTCAAGACCATCCACAACGGCATCGAGTATGGCGACATGCAGATGATCGCCGAAGTTTATGGCGTGATGCGCGACGGGTTGGGCATGAGCCCGGGTGAATGCGCCGATGTGTTCAAGGAATGGAACAAGGGTCCGCTCAATTCCTACCTGATCGAGATCACCGGCCATGTGCTGGCCGCCATCGACGAGCAGACCGGGCAGCCGCTGGTCGAGTTGATTCTCGACAAGGCGGGGCAGAAGGGCACCGGCGTTTGGTCGGCCATTGCCGCCCAGCAGATGGGCGTGCCGGCAACCGCCATCGAGGGCGCCGTAGCAGCCCGCTCGATTTCGGCGCGCAAGGATGAGCGCGTAGCGGCCGAAGCGATTTATGGCAAGCCGAACCGGACCAAGACCGAGGTGACGCTGGCCGAACTGGAACAGGCACTGCTCGCCGGCAAGATCGTGTCCTATGCGCAGGGCTTTGCGGTAATCGCCAAGGCCTCCGAGGAAAATGGCTGGGCCTTGCCGCTGGCAACCATCGCCAAGATCTGGCGCGCTGGCTGCATCATTCGTTCTCGCTTCCTCGACCAGATGTCGGCGGCCTATGCCAAAGGGGGCAACACCAATCTGCTGGTGGTGCCAGACTTTGTCGCTCTGATGAAAGAAGCCCATCCGTCGCTGCGCAAGGTGGTGGCGGCGGGCGCTGTGGGAGAATTCCCGCTGGTCTGCCTTTCGGCGGCGCTGAGCTATTTCGACAGCTATCGCCAGGCTCAGGGCACGGCCAATCTGATCCAGGGGCAGCGTGATTTCTTTGGTGCGCATGGGTTCGAGATCGAGGGACGTGGCTCGAACCTGCATGCCAAGTGGCCGTCAACCCTCGAGATCGCAGCGCTCAAGCCGGTGATCGGCGGCTGAGACTCAAAGACACAGCAAGCACAGGGGCTCCGCTGAGGCGGGGCCCTTTCCGTTGCCTAGAGCGTCCTGAACATTACGTAGCTGTCCACAAAGCCGTGGACGGGATGATCGAACGCTTTCGGCAGGGTTCCGACTATGGCGAAGCCGAGCGACTGCCACAGGGCCACAGCGCGCTGGTTGGTGGAGACCACATGATTGAACTGGATGGCCCGGAAGCCGCGGGCGCCCGCCTGCTCAATCGAGTGCGTGCCCATTGCCCTCGCAACGCCGCGGCCCTGGGCGGCAGCGGCGGTCATGTAACCGCAGTTGGCGACATGGGCGCCGGGGCCAAGCTGGTTGGGTTTAAGGTAATAGGTACCCAGCACGCCGTTGTCATCTTCGGCCACGAAGACCTGATGGGCGGGGCTAAACCAATATGCCAGCACCTGCTCGTCATCGAGGTCGCGAGGCATGGCGTAGGTTTCGCCGGCCCGGAGGACTGGCGCAACGATGGCGAGGACCGCCGAACGGTCACCCTCAACGGCCGGGCGAATCTGCATTGGTTATTTCTCATCCAGAGGCGGGGTGCGCAACTGGCCGGGCGGCGCCATTTCGGGAACAACGGGGTGGTTAGCCACGCTCGGGCGATGGCTGAGTTCAAAGCGCCACGCGGCAACGCCAAAGAGCACCAAGGCTACGAGCACGGCGATGCCGCTGGCGACGAACGGAGCGCCGGGGAAGTAGTGTCCGGATTCCGGTGCGCTCGTGTAGTAGGAAAATATCTGTGTGGCGGCCAGCGGACCGATAATCGTGGCGAGGGAGCTGGCGGCATTGACCGCACCTTGTAGTTCACCCTGGGAATTGTCTGGGACCTGCCGCGACAGCACGCCGTTGATGGCAGGTGGGGCGAGCCCGCTGATCGTTCCGACGGCGATGAACAGATAGAGCTGGTAGACATCCGCTGAAAAAGCGATGCCGGCAAAGGCCGTTGCTGCTGCCAACAGCCCGATAATACCGACCGCCGGTTCACCGATGCGTTTCGACAAAGGCGCTGCCAGGACAGCCTGGCTGATAGCGAAACCGACCCCGAATGCGCCCAGCGTGCGGCCGATAGAGGACGATGTGAAGTTGAACATATCCACAGCGTAATAGGGGAACACGTTGGGCAGCGCCTGAGTGGTCAGCTGCAAGAAGAAGAGCACGGCCAGCAGCCAGAGTACGGCCGGGTATTTACGAAGGGCGGCAACCGCGCCGAAGGGATTGGCGCGGCGGATGTCGAACTTGCGGCGCGAAGCCTTGGGCAGGCTTTCGGGGAGGACCAGCAGGCCGAACAGGAAATTGGCAAAGGCCAGGCCGGCTGCAGCATAGAAAGGAACGCGGGGCCCGATTTCACCCAATTCGCCGCCAATCACCGGGCCGATAATAAAGCCGAGGCCGAATGCCGCGCCGATCAATCCGAAGCGCTGGGTGCGTTTATGGGGCGGAGTGATGTCGGCCATATAGGCGGTTGCCGTGGCAAGCGCCGCTCCGGCGATGCCGGCAATGATCCGGCCGATAAACAAATACCAGACGAAGGGCGCGATGCTCATCATCAGGTAATCGAAGGTGAGGCCGAGCAGGGAACACAGCAAGACTGGTCGGCGCCCGTAGCGGTCGGACAGATTGCCGAGCACGGGCGAAAACACGAACTGCATGAACGCATAAGCGAACACAAGATAGCCGCCGATGACCGCCGCCTGCGCGACACCGCCGCCTGTCAGTTCCTCAAGCAGCTCGGGCAGCACGGGCACGATGATGCCGACGCCGATCATATCCAGAAGGATGGTAACGAGGATGCAGGTAAGGGTCAGGCGGGAGCGGATCGCGGTTTGCATGAGCGGGCGCTCCCATTGAAATTATTGTCGAAACGGCTTGCAGTTGACACAGGCAGGCTCCCCAACGCAAGGGCATGAGGGCAGATCAGAAGCGAACATCCCGCCTCTTGATCCGCAATAGAGCGTTATCTGGGGCGAGGCTGTGGCGCATCGGTGTCGAAACCATAAAGCCAGGCCAAGCGCCTGAGGTGGCCGCGGCGACCCTGCAGGGTGATGCCGAGATTGCGGGCGCTGGAGAATGGCCAGGGCAGGTGAAAGATGCGGCCGTTTTTGCGTGACAGCTTGGCTACCCTTTTTACCCGGGGCTGGCGGAGTGCCGCGTAACGCATGAAAGCTTCGGCCGGATCATTGATCTCCATGAGCAGAGGCGCCAGCGAGGCAGCGTCTTCAATCGCCATGGCTGCGCCCTGCGCCTGGAACGGCACCATGGCATGGGCGGCATCACCCAACAGCGCGATTGGCCCCCGGTGCCACGTGTCGGTCGAGACGGTGTAAAGGGGCCACGCAGTCCATTGATCACCCGCCAAATCCAGGATCGCTCGCAGCCGCGGGCTATGAGATGGCTTGAAGGCCAATGTTGGATGCTGCGCAGTTTTGTCGTCCCTGTGTTCGGTGAAGAGCGCCAGGTTGACAAGGTTTCGATGGGGCAGGGGATAGCACACCAGGTGCAGGTGAGGGCCGAACAGTACGGACACCCGATCAAGCGCTATCTGCCCGTGCAGCGCATCGAGCGGGAGCAGCGTGCGCCAAGCAATCCGACCCGAATATGTCGCGGCGGGACCGCCCAGCAATTGGGTGCGGGTGCGGGAGTGTACGCCGTCCGCGCCAATCAGCGCGGCGCCGCGCAAGGTGCGGTTTTGGCCGCCCGCTTCCTCGATCGTGAGGGAGACGCCGGCCTCGGTGGTCTGGGCGTTCCAATTGCCCACGCCAAACATCACGTCGATATTGGCGAATCGCCGCGAGGCCTCATAGAGCGTTTCGGCGAGATCGGCGCGGTGCATCACCGTATAGGCCGCACCAAACCGCTCGAGCATCAAGGGGCCGAGTTCCATCGTAACGAGCGGGTCAGGACGGCCGAACGGATAAACGTCAATGCCGGCCGGCTCGAAGCCGCGAGCGTTGACCAGTTCGCCAACACCTAGCCGGTCGAGCACACGTCGGGCATTGGGGCTGATTTGGAGCCCAGCGCCGAAGTCAGACAGCCGAGGGCTCCGCTCCAGTATAACGACGTGAGCGCCGAACTTAGCGAGCGCGAGAGCCAGGGTCAGGCCGCCGATGCCGGCGCCGGCAATAAAGAATGTGCGGCCAGAAGCTGGCATGTTCCGTAACGTGCCGATGCCTCAGATCACATCGGCCCGGTAAACGGCAGTGGGAGGGATGGCAGTGCCGGCGGGCAGAGTCGGGCTGAACACATAATGGGTAGAGCAATAGGGGCAGACAACGTCATCGTCCTTGCCCATATCCAGGTAGATGTGGGGGTGGTCAAAGGGAGGCAACGCGCCGATGCACTGGAACTCCTTGGCACCTATCTCAATCTGGGCGAGGCCATCAGTGTTGTGGAAGTGAGGCGTGGTGCCGTGTGCCATGTCAGACCCGGAGTGATTGGAGTGGCCGGACCATAGTGCAAGGCAAGCAACAAGAAAAGGGCGACGGCGGCCCGCCTTTGGGCTTGCTTTAACGCGCCGATGCCGCAAAACCGGACGGCAATCAGCTCAAGAGGATGCGAACTTGCCACGCTTTGAAACGGATGGCCTGAGCCTTGCCTATGCCAGCTATGGAGAAGGTCCCCCCATATTGTGCATCCATGGCTTTGCCTCGAGCGGCAAGGTGAACTGGGTGGACACCGGCTGGGTCGAGACCCTGACCGGAGCCGGATACCAGGCCATCACCATCGATAATCGCGGGCATGGCGAGTCGGACCGGCCGCATGATCCGGAGGCTTACTATCCCACCGCGATGGTGCGCGATGCTGTGGCGCTGCTGGACCATCTCGGCATCGGACAGGCGGCGGTGCTGGGCTACTCGATGGGTGCGCGGGTGGCAGCGTTCATGGCGTTTGAGCATGAAGAGCGGGTGGCTGCGCTAGTGCTCGGGGGCATGGGAATGAACCTCATCAATGGGCTGACCGATAGCAGTGACATCATCGCGGGCCTGACAGCGCCGAGCCTTACCGGGCTGACGCATCCGACTGCGCGCCAGTTCCGCATCTTTGCCGACCACACCAAGTCCGATCGCGAGGCATTGGCCGCCTGCATGGAAACCTCGCGGCAACCGATGGCGCGTGCCGATGTGCGACGGATTCCGGTGCCGGTGCTAGTGGCGGTGGGGGAGGCCGATGAGATGGCGGGTTCCCCCGATGAGCTGGCGGCGTTGCTGCCGCAGGGCGAGGCCTTCGTGATTCCCCGACGCGACCATATGCGAGCGACGGGTGACACCAAGTTCAAGGCCGCCGCGCTAGAATTTCTGGGGAGGACTTTCCCGGCTCAGCAAGGTTCGTGAACCAAAAGCGCGGCTGGGGCTTTGTCTTGTAGAATGAAATGGCCTATATCGGCACTTCCCGATGAACGGAGCTGCGGCCGTGACCAGCAACGCCAAGAAGTCTGCTGACCTGCAAATCGTCGATCCCGTTTGGGAAGCGGTGCGCGCCGGTGCCCGGCAGATTGCAGCCAATGAACCCTCGCTGGCAAACCTGGCGCTCTCCGCTGTGCTCAACCATGATAGCTTCGAGCAGGCGCTGGCGCATCGGCTGGCGGCGCGGCTCGACCATGATGATGTTTCGGCCGACCTGATCCGGCAGGCCTTTGGCGAAGTTCTGGCTGACCATCCCGAGATAGGACAGGCCGCGCGGGTGGACCTTGCTGCGACGCTCGAGCGCGATCCAGCCTGCCATCGGGCGGTGGAGCCCCTATTGTTCTTCAAGGGTTATCAGGCGATCCAGACCCATCGTTTTGCCCATGCGATGTACGAATCGGGGCGGCTCGACTTCGCGCTTTATCTGCAGAGCCGGGCGAGCCAGGTGTTCCAGGTGGACATCAACCCAGCCGTGGTGATCGGGCAGGGGATTATGCTGGACCACGGTACCGGCCTCGTGATCGGGGAGACCGCGGTCATCGGCGACAATGTCTCCATGCTGCAGAACGTGACCCTGGGCGGCACGGGCAAGTCGGACCAGGACCGTCACCCCAAGATTGGCAACGGGGTTTTGATCGGCGCCGGCGCCAAGGTGTTGGGCAATATCAAGATCGGCGATTGTTCGCGAATCGGCGCCGGATCGGTGGTGCTCAAGGAAGTGCCGCCGCGCGTCACCGTGGCCGGAGTGCCGGCAAAGATCATTGGAGAAGCGGGCTGCGCTCAGCCGGCGCTGGTGATGGATCAAGTGGTGCTGGTCCACGACCTCAACGCCTGAGTGGCGATTGTTACCGCTAAAATGCCACCAGGCGGGGTTGTGCGCGTTTGTCTCCTGACTAGATTGCGGCCAACACCAATCAGCAGGACACCACGCCCGTGAACCATCCCGAGATCATCAAGCTGCAGAAGTTCCTGCAAACCAAGTTCGGCAACAAGAATATCGACGTGCGCCCGCGTCCCAAGCTCAACGACTCCGTTGAGGTGTTTATCGGCGATGAGTCGATCGGGCTGATCCATGCCGACGACGAAGACGGCGACAAATCCTATATCTTCAACATGTCGATCCTCGATATCGACCTGGATGAAGTGAACTAGCTTTTTTAGCCGTTCTGCCAGGCGCCGATCGGCTCGAGCCAGCGCCGCATTTCCGCATCGAACAGGCGCCACGATCCAAGGATCGTGGCGTCAAATGCATAGACGGCAGCGATGCCGGACCCGAGATAAACCGTGCGCAGGCAACGGGGCGGTGTACCCGCTTCCACCGGCTCGGCGCATTTGGCGACGAATGGGTTGGGCGAGAGCGCGTCGTACCAGACGCTTTCCCCCATATAGCCCTGACCCATCCCCAGCGGCTTGCCGACAAGACCCGGAACCCCCGCTAGTGTGTCATCCCCGAACTGGTGCAGATAGACTGCGTCCAGCAAGGTGCTGCTGGTGCGAGCGCGACTGCGGGGCACCAGAGAAATGTCGACGGGCAAGGCTTTGCCCGCGCCTTGGGGCGCAAACATCACCCGCAGATCGATCTGGTCGGTAAAGCCACCGTGAACTGGCTCCCCGTAACGGAACCATGACGCCGGTATGGTGAGTTCACGTCCTGAAATGGTCTGACGAATCGTATTCCCGTCAGCAAGGCTCGGCTGGGCGGGTGCAGAAGCCCTGGTGAACCCGTCGAGCAGATAGGCCGCGCCTACCGCCAGCAACAAGACCAGAACCGCGATCCCGGCAAGATTATAGGCCATCGAGGGGGCCTGGGACATGGCGGTCGAGGCTGAGCGTGTTTGCATGTGGACAGCATTAACCAGGTGTTAAGGATCGGGGTGACAGCGCATTGGACGCGCAATATGCTTAATGGAAGGTTAATGGCCGGGGCTTCGCCCGGTCCGGGCGGGACACAAAACATGTCGAGTGAATTGCTGCTGGCAGGGTTCATAATTGGGGTGGGGCTGTGCGTGGCCGGCGCCGGTACCCACCTTTATCAATGGCTGGCGCGGGAGCAGGCGCTGCTTCGCGTCGATGGCCCAACATTGCCGGTGTCGCTGGGACATCTGGTGATGAGCTTTGTGTGCGGCCCCTATATCATGTTGCAGATGGGCCTTGAGCGCGACAGCGGCCATATCTCTGTCGCCTCGGCGCTGGTAGGGGCGATGGTTGCCTTTGGTTGGGCGTTCGTGACGGGGTTGTTGTTCATGAGCATCTACGTCGCCGTCCGGTTCTGACGGGACAAGTAGATTGAATCACGAAGGCCCGCTTCACGGCTGAAGCGGGCCCTTTTGTTGGCTGTTGCCGGGGCTAGTTGACGGCGGCGATGATCATTTCGCGGCTGTCGATCATGTCCACCCACTGACCCGGATTGTCCTGCGCCTGGCGCTTGATGAACTGATAGGGCGTTTCGCTCCACAGCCGCACATCGCCGTCTTGATTGTCTAGCACAAGGTCACCACGATCGGTGCGGACGGTGAGAACGGCATGGCCGTTGCCGTTGGCTTCCCGAACCACAGTGATCAGCAGCGTGCTGGCGGGCCAGCCGGCCTTGATCAGGTCGCGGCGCTTGGCGAGGGCGAAGTCTTCGCAGTCACCATAGCCATTGGGGTAGGTCCAGAATTCGCTGACTTGGTAGAGGATCTCGTCGGTGACCGGAACAATCGTGGTGTTGATGTTGGTGTTCACATCGAGCAGCTGCTGCCAGCGCGCCGGGGTCAACGGCATGGCAGCGACCACTTCGGTGTTGGGCCTGCACTCCGCCGGGCGTGAGGCGCAAAACTCGGCATGGCCGACCGGAATGCTCGTTGGAGCGGTGGCGGTTTGCACATAAGCAACATTGGTGAGATCGAGCGCCTGGGCGGGCACCGCTCCCAGGCCGAAGGCCAGGGTGAGCAAGGCTGAAACTAAAGCCATCTTGGTGCGGTGCATTGCGTGATCTCCTCGATGGAGACCAAACTAGAAGGCGCCGCTTGCACCGGTCCGAACACTGCCGAGTAGTTTTTATGCGAGTTTTATCGATTGAAGGAGGCGCTGGTTAACCATGAGGGCCTGGTGCTTCGGCCAGGCGGGCCAGCACGGTGGCATAAGCATCGTCGTCCTGCCCCGCCCCGTCGCGGCATTGCTTGGAGCCGATCTGGATGCTGGTGGCCGTCGGCAGACGCGGGCTGGCATAGGTGAAATCGGCTGCGCGGCTTTGTCCACCGTGTATCAGCCAGTTCTGGTGATGCACAGCCAGGTTGTGGCCTTCGGCGTCGACCACTACGGCGGTGACGCAGACATAGTCGGTGTCGCGCCGGTCATTGTCGCTCAGCTGCTGGCGCAGATGCAGGGTTTGGCGGTCCCGATCAAGCGTGATGGTGATATCGACCCATTGGTCGCGTTTCCAATCCCACTTTTCGTGAAAGTGCGGGCAGGCGAGAGTGCCGGTGGGCTGCGGAACGCAGTCGGCCACCTTGATGCTCTGCCACGCATAGCCGTGCCAATCACCCCGGCCATCGGCAAGGGCGCCGGAGATCAGGATCGTGCTGCCGGTAACAAGCAGGAGGGCAATGGCGGGGGCGAAGCGGGTCATGAGGTCAACATAGCCGCTTTTGGTGGGCAAACCAGCAGCGAGCATTGCTGCGGCAGCGGTGCTTGTTGCTCTGGCGCACGGCAGCGGCTAATCCAAGGCCCGGCGCCAGTGCGCAAAAAGGGGCATGTCCATGAAGTTGGCCTTTGTTATTCCGGCCTATAACGAAGAAGCGCTGATCGGAAAGTGCCTGGAATCGGTCGTGGCGGAGATTGCCCGCTCCGGTGCCGATGCCGAAATCATCGTGGTCAATAATGCCTCGACCGACCGCACGGGCGAGATCGCGCGCAGCTTCCCCACAGTGCGCGTGGTGGACGAGCCCAAGAAGGGTCTTGTCAATGCGCGCGATGCTGGCTTCAACGCCACGAACGCCGAACTGATTGCCAATATCGACAGCGATACGATGGTGCCCGAGGGTTGGATCGATACGGTGCTGCGGGAATTCGGCAAAGACCCCAAGCTCGTCTGTCTCAGCGGGCCCTATATCTATTACGACATGAGCTGGTTCAACCGCGCACTCGTGAATGCCTTTTATGGGCTGACCTACCTCATCTACATCGTTAATCGCTTCATCCTGCGCGTTGGATCGGTGGTGCAGGGCGGCAATTTCGTGTTCAAGCGGGCCGCCTGGGCCCAGGTCGGCGGTTATGACCGCTCGATCCAGTTCTTTGGCGAGGATACCGACGTGGCGGTGCGCTTGTCCAAGGTCGGTGGCGTGAAATGGACCTTCGCGCTCAAGATGAAGACATCGGGTCGGCGGCTGGAAAAGGAAGGCGTGTTCCGCACCGCGGGCACCTATACGCTGAACTTTTTCTGGGTGACCTTCCGGGGCAAGCCGGTGACCAAGGACTACAACGACATTCGCCGCAATTAACTGCCACCCAAGTAGAAATCGGCCTGCGGCTGACAAGCCACTGGCGTTTTGATTTTGGGCGGGACAGTATGGGTTCGGACCCAAGCGAAAGGCGAATGCCATAACCCAGGATCGGACCATCGAAATAGCTGCAGATCCCGCGCCCGACGCGCCGGAACCATTATCTGCAATCCTGCTTGGCATCGCCCAGAATGCGGAACGTGAGCGGATCTCCATCGGGGATCTGCTGCAAGCTCTGCAGCATCGGGCGAGCGGGGCACTGATGTTCCTGTTCGCGGTTCCCAATGCCATCCCGGTGCCTCCCGGTGTCTCCGCGGTGCTCGGGGCTCCGCTGATTTTCCTGGCGTTCCAGCTCATGCTCGGCCAGCGGCCATGGCTGCCCAAGGTGATCACCAACCGCTCCTTGTCCCGCACCGAGTTCGAGAAGGTGGCCAATCTGGCGGCGCCGTGGCTCGGCAAGGCGGAACGCCTGATGCAACCGCGGCTGCAGATGCTGGCCCGGCCGCCGGCGGAATATGTCGTTGGTGCTGTCTGCCTATTGTTGTCCATCATCCTCTTCTTGCCCATCCCACTGGGGAATATGCTGCCGGCTTTCACCATTTGTGTGTTGTCGCTGGGCGTGTTGCAACGGGATGGGGTGTGGATCCTCATCGGCATGTTCTGCGCCGTCGCGGCGGTGGTGATTGTTTGGGGCGTTACACTCGCATTGCTGTGGAGCGCCTTGTTCGTGCTCGGCCATGTGTTCGGGTTCAGCTTCGGCGCCTGAGGCACGCTTTGTCGCATGGTTGCAACGCTTGCCCGGCGTGACCATTTCCCCCCTGTTGATCCAGAAAGGGAGAGTCAGCATGAACTCCGAAGACCGCTACGCGATTGACGGCTTGTTCGAGCGCATCGAGCAGGTGGCGCGCAATAGCCCGCCACGGGACCGGGAAGCGGAGATGCTGATCCGGCAGCGGCTGACCGAAGCGCCGGCTTCGCCCTACTACATGGCGCAAACCATCATCGTGCAGGAGCGCGCCCTGGAAGGCGCCCAGGAGCGCATCGAGCAACTGGAAGCTGAATTGGCACAGGCGCAGCGCGGTTCGGGCGGCGGCTTTCTCGGCGGCGTGTTTGGCGACGCAAACCGACCTAGTGGGCAGCAAAACAATCGGCAGGGGCCTTGGGGCCGACGCGACAGTGGTGACTACCAGGAGCGCCGCAGCCCAGGGATGGGCGGGGGCGGCGGCTTTCTAGCCGGCGCCGCGCAAACGGCGCTGGGCATAACCGGTGGCGTTTTGCTGGGCAGTGCGATTGCCGGGATGTTTTCGGGCGATGCTCACGCCGGAGAGCTTAACGCCGATGAGCCGGGCGGGGATAACGGCAGCGAGCAAGATGCTGAGCAGGATTTTGGAGGCGGCGACGATTCCGACTTCGATATTGGCGGCGAATTCTAGGAGTCAGTACTTCTCGTAGAACTCGTTGCCGCCCGCTTCGAGGACATAGTGCATGTTGTTGTAGGGGAAGCGCAGCCCGGCGGTGTGGAAGTGCTTGGCGCCCCGCACGCCGGGGTGGCGGGCTCCGCGCATGACCTGGTCGGCCGTTTGGGCGGCCAGGATCGCCCCAGAATCCGTCATCTTCCGGCTGAGCACCCCCTGGGCGAATTGCTTGGGTTGGCCGACGACGCCACAGACCGATTTGGGATAGCGGGGGTCATTGACCCGGTTCATTACCACGGTACCAACCGCAAGCATGCCTTCAGAGCTCGAGCGGTTGGACTCGAAATACATCGCGCGCATGAGGCATTCTTTTTCGCTGAGCCGGGCAGTGCCGAAGCTCATGCCCAAAAAACTGCAGCCGCCCAGAGTTGAGGCGGCTACGGTTACGGCGACGAGGCGCAGAATGGTTCTGGTGGCAGCGCGCATCGGCGGACTCCGGTGTGTGGCACAAAAGCATGCCAGACCGAAAATGCCGGAACATATTTAAGGAAAGTCTGCCAGAAGCGGTTAATCAGCCGCTAACCAAGCCGAACTCAGCGGCGGCGACGTGCGAAGAGCGATGACAGCAGCACGAAAGTGCCAAGGGCCACGACGAGGGGAATGGGGTCCTTGCTGATGGCCTTGCCGGCATGGCGCGCCTGTCGTCCCAGCAGGTGTGCGGCGGCCGAGCCATGCTCCTGCAAATCCCTGGCCAGCTCGACGGCCTGGTGTTGTGCATCGTGCAGCGCATGGCTGCCGGCCTTGCGGCTGGGGGCGACCCGCTCGGCAAGCTCCTTGCGCAGATGAGCTAGCTGGCGAGCCAGGTCTTCGATACGGGAAAGTGCATGCTCGGTAACATTGGCCATGGGGTGACGCTCCGCCCTGGTTTTAACTGATTGCACAACACCGGGGAAAGAATGGGGTTCCGCCAGCGCTTTTTGCCAACCCTGAGGAGGGAACCGCAGGGGCTGCCCTTGGATTGCGTGAGCGGCGTCACGATATGGCGTTTACATCAGAGGAACGCCCCAATGTCCGGCAAGAGCAAGGCTCGCCTGTTTCGCCAGTTCGACAAGTTGGAGCGGCGCGTGCCCAATTTTGCCGCAAGGGCTCTGGAATGGCTTCGACGGCCCGGAGCGCGACTGGTGCGGATCCCCCTTGGGGTGTTGTTGATCCTTGGCGGCGTCTTCAGCTTTCTGCCGGTGCTGGGGGCCTGGATGCTGCCGCTGGGCTTGCTGTTGCTGGCGATCGATCTGCCGTTTTTGCGCGGGCCGGTGAACGCCGTGATTGTGACTGGCACGCGTAAATGGACGACTTGGCGGCGCAAGCGGCGCGACCGCAAGGCGGCGCAGAACCCCGAGACCCCGCCCGAATAGTTACCGCCCAGCGTTTGCAGATTTGTAACCTTCGCATCGCAATCTGCAGGACGGGCAGCACTGGAACGCTGCCAGACTGAAGGTCGTGATGCGCAATTCGGAAGCAGTGTTCGAAGCAGCCTGGACAAGACCTGCCAAGGCCCGGCGGCCGGTGGCAAGCGATGCGGTGTTTGCCGAGGATGTCGAGGCAGAAGCCGAGCGCCGCTTGCGCCTGTTGCGGATCGATGAATGGCGACGGCGGGCATTTGTGACCGGACGGCAGATGCCACCCGAGATCCGGCAGATGGAAGACCAGATCAACCTGGCCACGGCAGCGATCTGCCGGCTGGCGCCAATCCCGGCCGACTATCGGGATGACGTGTATTGGCCCCAGCACTGGCGCTGAAGCCTTCGAGTCCCTTGTTAGGCTGGATCGAGTTCGAGCAGGCTTGACTGCTCGCTGTCGAGTTGTGCCTGGAGGGCTTGGACCAGACCGAAGCGCTCGGCCACATCGGGCGCGTAGCGGATCAAGTCCGGGCGGAGGCGGATCAGCGCGAGGTCCTTGACCTTGGCTTCCAGCATTACGTCAAAGTCGAGCCCGGCCGCCGTGCGCATAAAGGTGGCGAACTCAAAGGGGTTGACGAAATCGGCGTGACCCGTCCAGACCGGCGCGGCATTGACCATGGTGGTTTTCCCCGTTTTCTTGTCCTTGCGCGGCAATTGTCGCATCTCTGTGCGCGGGGAGGAGAAGTGCACCTTTGGGCGCACGCCATCTGGCCAGGTGCGCAGAATGGCAGTAAGCGTTTCGCGCAGGCCGGCATGTTCGGGATTGAGGCACCAGAAATGCTGGTGGTCAAAGATCAGCCGCACGCCGGTATGCTGGTGGATCCATAAGACGTCGGCCGCCGAGAAACGCAGGTCGTCGTGTTCGAGCACGAGGCGGCGCTGCACCGGCTCGGGCAGGCTCTTCCAGGTTTCCACCCAACGGGTGCGGGCGGCCTCCTTGTCGTCGTAAACGCCGCCGACATGGATCACCAGCACGGCCTCGGGACCAAGCTCCATGGCATCGAGCATTTCGGCCTGGGAGGTCAGGTCCCAGACGCTTTTGCGTACGAGCTCCGGATCGGGGCTGTTGAGGACCACGAACTGACTGGGATGGAAGGACAGGCGCAGCCCCAGCTGGCGGGCCTTGGCGCCGGTGGCGGCAAGCTCGGCGCGGCTGTCGGCCACCATGGAATGAAAGAGCGGCATGTCGGGGTGGGTGGCATAGGGGGCCAGGTCCGAACTCATGCGGTACATGTGGATGCCGTGACCCACCAGATAATCAAAGATGGCGTCGAGGTACCCCAGCGAGACTTTGAGATGCGGGGCGTTCTGGGCGCGCCGGGCATCGTTGCTCTTAAGATCGGGCTTGCCCATTATCTTGACGGGTACGCCCAAGCGCATCGGGAAATTGTCCATCCGGTACCTCCGCAGAAGGGAATGCCGCGCCCGGCGGCGCGTTCCCTTGACGGATGACAACCATTCACCGGCTGCCTCGTTAAGCTGGCAGGTGAGGGACCAGGCACGATGCCGCAGCAATGGGCGCAGTGGGGAAACGCAGTTGAGCGCTGGGTGCGCGACTTCCTCGGGCTCTACTGGAACGAGTGGACGCTGCTACAGGCGGTGCTCATCGCCCTGGCTTGGGTGATCGCGAGGTTTGCCGGCAAGGCGCTGGAGCGGCGGCTGGAGCGCTGGGGCCGGAGCATAAAGGGCAACCCCGACCTGCTGCGACTGGTGATTGCCACGATCCGGCGCTCGCGCTGGGTGGTGTTCGTGGTCGTCCTCTTCGTAATGCGGCTCACCATGATCGCGGCCGATGTTCCAGATGCGCTGCTGGCGAGCGTGCTGCTGCTGTCGGCGGCCTGGCTGGTGCTTTCGGTGCTCACGCGGCTGATCCGCAATCGGAGCCTGGCCCAGGTGGTGGCGGCGATCGGCTGGATCTATGTGGCCGTGCTGGTGCTAGGGATCGGCACGCCCGTGGCTCAAGCGCTCGATCATCTGGCGTTCAGCATCGGCGAGGTGCGCATTTCGGCGCTGCTGGTGATCCGCGCGGCACTGGTGGTCACCGGGGTCGTGTGGCTGGCGCTGTTTATCAGCCATGTGATCGAGGGCCGGATTGCGCGCGCCGATGATATGTCGGCTTCGGGCAAGGTGCTGTTGTCCAAGCTGATCCGCATTGTGCTGGTGATCGGGGCGGGCGCATTTGCGCTCACAGCGACCGGGGTGGATCTGACGGCCCTGACCGTGATTTCGGGCGCTGTTGGTGTTGGCATCGGCTTTGGCCTGCAAAAGGTCGTGTCCAACTTCATCTCTGGCATCCTGATCCTCCTTGATCGCTCGGTGAAGCCGGGGGACACGATCGAGGTGGGCGAGACCTTTGGCTGGATCACCGAATTGCGGGCGCGCTTTGTTTCGGTGGTGACGCGGGATGGGCGCAAATACCTGATACCGAACGAGGATTTCATTACCCAGCAGGTGATCAACTGGAGCTATTCGGACCAGAATGTGCGCATCGATGTGGAGTTCGGCGTCAGTTACGAATCCGATCCCCATCATGTCACGGCCGTGGCCATTGCCGCTGCCCGGGGGGTCGAGCGGGTGAGCGCCTTCAAGGAGCCGGTGTGCTGGATGACCGCGTTCGGTGCATCGTCGCTGGACTTCAAATTGCGGTTCTGGATCAACGATCCGCAAAACGGGCTGACCAATGTGCGCGGGCAAGTGCTGCTGGCGCTGTGGGACGCGTTCAAGGTGGAAGGGATCGAAATCCCGTTCCCGCAGCAGGATGTGCGGTTCAAAACCCCGTTGCGCCTCGAAAAGGAAGTGTAGCTCGTGCTCGTATTTCTCGACTTCGAGGCATCATCGCTGGAAAAACAGAGCTATCCGATCGAAGTGGGCTGGGTGCGGGAAGACGGCAGCGGCGAAAGCCTCCTGATCAAACCGGCACCGGGATGGACCGATTGGGATCCGGGTGCCGAAGCTATTCACCATATCACGCGGGAAGAGCTGGTGGATAAGGGTGTTGAGGCGACGGAAGCCTGCGAGCGGGTGCTGCAGCTTTGGGATGGCAACCGCGTGCTTGCCAGCGCCCCATCCTGGGATGGGCATTGGCTAAGCATGTTGCTGCGAGCGGCAGGGCATCCACGGCATCTGGTGCGGCTGGAAGCAACGGACCTGGCCTTTGCTGAGGCCGCGGCAAGTCGAGGCCTGGCGCCGGAGGAGGCACAGGCGGTGATCGAAGCGGCGCGGGCGGAAGCGGACAGTCAGCCAGTGGCCCACCGGGCGCAGGAGGATGCCCGGCGAGAATGGCAGATATGGCGCAAGGTGCTGGGCGAGGCCTGAGCGGTTGCGCGAGGAAGCTGGCTGATCAACACTGGCAGCAGACTGCCCGGCAGGATCGGGCGATGCCAAAATCGGAGGGCCGCCATGCGCATCTATCTTGTTCTCGGACACCCCGATGCGGAGAGTTTCAATGGTGCGCTAGCCGATGCCTACCAGGCGGCGGCAGAGGCCAAGGGGCATGAGGTACGCCGGCACAATCTGGGGGAGCTCAAGTTCGATCCCATTTTGTGGCACGGCTATGAGGTGATCCAGGAGCTCGAGCCTGACCTCAAGGCCGCGCAGGAGAATATCGAATGGTGCGAACGGATCGTGCTGTTTTACCCGGTGTGGTGGGGGTCGGTGCCGGCGTTGCTCAAGGGCTTTTTCGACCGAGCGATCCTGCCGGGGCAGGCCTTCAGCTACCACGAGAACGATCCGTTCTGGGACAAGCTCTTGAAGGGGCGCGACGCGCAGCTGTTCACCACTTCGGATGGGCCCACGATCTACCTGCTGCTGGCCTATCGCAACAGCGATGTGGCGACGGTCAAGAACGCGGTGCTGCAGTTTTGCGGGATCAAGCCCGTCAAGGTCACCCGGTTCGGGGGGATCAAGACGTCGAGCGCGGCGCAGCGGGAGAAATATCTCGAGCAGGTGCGCCGCGCTGTTTAGCTCCCTCAGGCCGGTACCGGCTCGAGCCGCCCGGAGGGTTGTCTCGGGCGTGGGAAGGCGAGGGCGACGGCTGCCGCTGCCAGCCCGATCAGGGCCGAGGCGATATAGAGCCAGTGGTAATCGCCGAAGGTATCGAAGATCCAGCCGCCGCCAATGGGGCCGAAGGCCATGCCAATGCTTGAGGTCATGGTGATGCCGCCCAGAACCGTGCCCATGACATGGGCGGGGAAGTAGTCGCGGGCCAGCACGGCATAGAGGGGCATGACGCCGCCATAGGCGAGGCCGAGCACGGCGGCCAGCATGTAAAAGTCGGTGATCTGCGTCACATAGATATAGGTGTAGATGCCGGCCGCCTGGAGCAGGAGCCCGCCGATGATGATGCGCTTGACGCCCAGCCGGTCGGCGAGGAGGCCGAAGATGAGGCGACCAAAGAGGCCGGCCAGGCCCTCGACGCTATAGATGCTGGCGGCAGCGAGGGAGGAGGCGCCGCAGAGCATGGCGTAGGAGACGGTGTGGAAGATGGGGCCGGAATGGGCGGCACAGCAGAGAAAGAAGGTGCCAGCGAGGACGACGAATTGCGGGGTGCGCAGCACGGTGCCGATCGAGCCCTTGGGCGCTGTGCTGGTAGCGTTTTGAGTTGGCTCGGAAGCGGGGGCTTCGGCCGGGGCGCGGCGGATCAGCAGGGCTGTGGGCAGGAGAATGGCCCAGGCGACAATGGCGGTGAGCAGCATGGCCGAGCGCCAGCCATAGGCGGTAATGAGCACGCTGGCAAGTGGGGTGACGACCATGGGCGCAACGCCTCCGCCGATCGACACCAGCGCCACGGCAAGGCCGCGGTTCTGATTGAACCAGCCGATGGTGGTCGCCATGATTGGGGCAAAGAAGGCGCCGATGGAGGCGCCCATAACCCCGCCATAAGCGAGCTGGAAGACCAGAAGATTGGGGGCGCGGCTGGCGATGAGCAGCCCCAGACCCAGGATAAAGGAAGCCAGCAGCACGACGGGGCGGGCGCCAATGCGGTCGGTGACCGTGCCCCAGGCAAAGCCGGCTACACCCATGACGAGAAAGCCCATTGTCATGGCGAGCGAGATGCCGGCGCGGCTCCAGCCGGTGTCATCGGCCATGGGCTGCAGATAAACCGGAAGGGCGAACATCGAGCCCGCCGCCACACAGGTGATCACGGCGCCGGCGGCGACGATCACCCAACCATAACCACGCTCCATTCCCCGGCTCCTCCAAGCTTGCCTTGGTTATAGACGATTGGCGCGCGGGTCGCTCGACATTGGCGATCACATATTTTTTCAAGGCGGCATGCAGGCGTGCCAAATCTCCGCTCGACCGGAGGTCAGCGGCTGCGACATGGGGCAAGGATCGCCTCGGTGCCGGTCGTCCGGCAAAAGGTATAGGTGAAGCAAGCCTTGCCCCATGCTATCCCGGAGACTCTATGGAAAGGACCGTCCTCGGCTTAAGCCCGTGCCGAAAGAAAACCCGGGGGCTCAAATCGGGTCACAGATCATCCTTTAAACCACAGGACATGGAGCGACCCCCATGCCATCCGGCCTCTCCATGCCGACCGTTCGTCGCGACCGCGCAGTTACGCATGAAGATGGGGCAACAATAACCGACCTTTTGGCACCGGGGATAAGTTCGAAGCGGGCCGCCTCGCTTGCCGGGAGCCGCCGGGCCTAGCCCAGATCGAGCGAACGGGTCAGCTTGCTTGGAGCAGGCGCTGGGGTTCGGCGTGATCGCGGCGGGCCGGGCGCAGGCGCAGTTCACCCTGGAGGGCGTGGCCGAGCTGGCGGGCATGGTAACGCACCACGGCTGGATTGACCTCGAGCAGTTCGGCCAGATCGGCGGTGGTCATGCCCTGCTTGAGGCCCTCGGCGACAATGGCGCGGCCGGCATTGGTGAGGTGACCACCTTCCGTCTTGAACAGGCGCCGGACCTGCTTGAGCCTGGCTGACAAGGCCAAGGTTTCTTCGGCATGGCGCCGAAACGTGGTTTCGTTAAACATCCTTTTAGCTCCGGTTTTCAGCCACTTATATGGTGATGGAGGGCCCGGTTTTGAAGGGTTTCAGCCCTTGAGGGGCAGCACGGCCTCGCAGAAAAGTTGAACCCGTTGAGGCGGCGTGGTTTGCTCCCGGCTATGTGCAACGACTATGAACAACATGTCAGCCAGGCGGACTATGCGCGGGCGATTGCGGCGCTGGAGGTGGGCGTAGCGGGGGAGCCCGAAGCGGCGCTGATCCGGGCCGATGATATCCGCATCGGCGATGAGGGGCCGGTGCTGCGCGCCGCAGGCAACGGGGTGGAACTGGTGCTGATGCGCTTTGGCTTTCCGCCGCCGCGGCCCAAGGCGGGGCCCGTGTTCAACTTCAAATCCGATGGGCGGCATTTTGCCGATTCCCGGCGCTGCGTCGTGGTGCTGTCCGGGTTCTTTGAATTCACCGGCAGCAAATATCCCAAGACCAAGTACCGCTTTACGCTGCACGACTCGCCTGTGATGGGAATTGCCGGGTTGTGGAGCGAGGCGGAAGACGGGGCGCTGAGCTTTACCATGCTCACCACAGAGCCTGGCCCCGACATAGCACCGATCCATGACCGGCAAATTTGCGTGTTGCGGCCCAAGGACTGGGCAGCCTGGCTGTTCCTGACGCGGCCGGAAGCGGAACTGCTGGCGCCGCTGCCCGCAGGCTCGCTCCAGGTAGAGGTGGTGCGAAAAGGGGCGGAGTAGTGCCCCGTTCAGACGGGATCGCGGACTATGGCGATGTTGAAATAAACATGGCCAAGGGTCTCGTAGAGCCGGATCCACATGGGCGCGAGGCTTTCCATGGCCCGGCAGGCCGTCAAGTCGCCCAGATCAAGAATGTCGCGCCAGCCGAAATCCTGCAGCAGTTCGGTGACTGTGGCGCGGGCTCCTGCGTCATTGGCGGCAATAAACATGGTGTGGGGCGCCGGCAGGCGTTCGGGGGCGCCCATCAGTTGGGCGCTGACGAAGTTGAGCGTCTTGACCACACGGGTGTCGGGCAGCGCCTCCTGCAAGCTTTCGCCCAGCGTATGGGTGAGGGGACCCGTGATGACGGATTGGAAGTTGCCGATATCGATCAGGAGCTTGCCGGCAAGAGGCAGGGGCGGCAAGGTCGCCATGGCGTCTTCACCGTGAAGGGCATTGACCACCCATTCGCCGTGTCGGGCCGCCTCCGAATGGCTGAGGACGGGGATGCCATCCTGATCAGGGCGGGGATGGCGCGAGCCGAACACGACGTCGTGGCCGAGGGATTTGAGCTTGCCGGCAACGGCCGAACCGACCTCACCAGTTCCAAATACGGCGATACGCATGGGCAACCTCCAGGGGGTATGAGCCGGTTAGCACCGACAATGGGATCGGCGTGAGCGGTCGGCAAGGGCGATAAACGCGGAGCCGGCGCAATGGGTTCATCGCGGCGCCGGCTCGGGATTAACCGGGCAATCACTATGATTGGCTTGGCGGGCAAGCGAGGATGAGCGTAGTGGTGAGCATCCCTCCCTCGAGCGATCGCGCGCCAAAGCGGACCGAGCAGCATGCATTACGATTTCTGTGTGATCGGGGGCGGCATTGTCGGCCTGGCGACGGCCAAGGCGCTGTTGGCCAAGCGGCCAGGCGCTACGCTGGTGTTGCTGGAAAAGGAAGCCAGCCTCGGGCTGCACCAGACAGGTCGCAATTCGGGGGTGATTCATTCGGGCATTTATTATGCGCCGGGGAGCCTCAAGGCCCGGCTGTGCAAGGAGGGTATGGCGCGGACCAAGCAATATTGCCGCGAGCAGGGCATTGCCTTTGAGGAACGCGGAAAGCTGATCGTGGCGACCAATGCGCTTGAGGAGGAGCGGCTGGCCAAGCTGCACCAGCGGGCGCAAGAAAACGGGATTGCGGTGGAGCTGCTCGACCGCGCTGGTATTGAGGCGATGGAGCCCAATATCACCGGCCTGAGCGCCCTGCTGGTCAGGAGTTCGGCAATCGTCGACTACAAGCAGATCCTTGCGGCGCTGGCGGCCGAGCTGGCGGAAGCGGGGGCCGAGATCCGGTTATCGACAACGGCGGACTATATTCAGGCGCGCGGCCGCTGGGTGGAGTTGTCAGCGGGAGGCGTGCCGTTCACGGCCGGGCAGTTGGTCGCCTGCGCCGGGCTGCAATCGGACCGGGTGGCGCGCATGGCGGGCCTTGAGGTAGACTTTGCCATCGTGCCGTATCGCGGGGAATACTACCGGCTCGCCAGCCAGCGCGACCAGGTGGTCAGGGCCATGATCTATCCAGTGCCCGACCCCGATTTGCCGTTTCTGGGCATTCACCTGACGCCGATGATCGGCGGTGGGGTGAGCGTAGGGCCCAATGCGGTGCTGGGTTTGGCGCGCGAGGGCTACAACAAGGGCGCGGTCTCCCTGCCCGACATCGCGGCAGCGGTGGGGTTTCCCGGGTTCTGGCGCACGATGGGCCGCCATTTTCGGGCGGGCGCCGAGGAAATGGCCAATAGCCTGTTCCGGCGGCGCTATCTGGAGGCGTGCCGCAAGTACTGCCCGTCGCTCACCCTCCAAGACCTGACCCCGATGCCGGCGGGCATCAGGGCGCAGGCGGTGCGGCGCGACGGGACCATGGTGCAGGATTTCCTGCTGCTGCGGGGGGAGCGCATGCTGCATGTGTGCAATGCACCATCTCCCGCGGCAACATCGGCCCTGCCGATCGGCGAGCACATCGCGCGCGAAGTGCTCGAAGCGGCGAACTAGGCGGTAGGGCTTCTGCTGATCAGTTCGCGGTAAAGCCGTACTGTTTCAGCATCGGGCCCGACACCCAGCTCCTCCCGCAGCCGCTTGCTGCAATCATTGAAGAGTTGCTTGACGAACGAGAACTGGCCCTTGGCAGCCGCGTCATACATCAAGGCGCGGTGGGCGCCCTCATGATATGGGTCGATCTGCAGCAAGCGGGTGGCACAGGCATGGCGCTCCTGAGCCGTTAGATCGGTGTCGAGCTCGATGGCCTGGGAGACCGCACTGATGAATTCGTAACGCAGGGCAGTTCGCTGAAAAGCCAGCCACTCCTCGAACCCTTCGCCCGCAGAGCGCAGGGATTCCAGCAGTTCCCCCCGATAGATCTCGCACATCCGCACGCAGCCCTTGGAGGTGGGATTGGCGGAAATATCCAAGAATTCGGCCAAGTCGATGTAGATGTTCTGGTCCAGATTGAGCCAGGCCATCTGTTGGTCGGCAGAAAACAACTCGAAGTTGTTGTCGTCCTGGAACTTGCGGATACGCGCCACCGTTTGGCGGATATCGGCATTGGCCTGTTCGGAGCCATTGTCCGACCAGATCAGATCGCCGATACGCCGTCGCACAACCGGTTTTCCGTGTCCTTCAAGCAGGATGTAGACCAAAATTCGCAGCAAGTTGAACGGTGGATTGATCAACCTGCCCGAAGATTGCACATGGCAATTTCCGAAGGTAAAAATCGACACCTGTGCCGTTCGGCCGTCTATCACATACATGATATCCCCCCCGGGTTCCGGCTTACGATCTGTAGTTTAGCAATTATGACACGCCTAACTCGTCGGCCCTCCTTACGACGGTGATCGTAGCGGATGGGTCGCGGCAACAGTCAGTCTATTATTGTAGTGGTTTGCGCGGATTGACTGGTGTTGCTGTCCGTGGCCGCCTGGACTTCAATTTACTCACGCTAGGGGTTTTTAACGCCCCTTCATAGCGTCCGTACGATAGCGGGCATGGTGCCGGCTGGTGGGGTGTCATAGCCCGGTCGTCGATCAAACGAGCGAAACACAGCCGCTGCCTGGGTGCGGTTATGCACCTTTAGCTTACGGATGATGTTGTGCACGTGCACTTTCACCGTGTGCTCGGACAGCTCCATCTTGGCCGCGATGATCTTGTTCTGATAGCCGTCGGACATCAGCTCAAGCACTTCGGCTTCCCGGTTGGACAGTACCCCAACGGTGTCGCTGCCCGTGGCTCCTTCCGGGCCACTCGAGGGACTGCGGCGGGTCAGAAAGCCGCGCGCGGCTGAGCGAGGGGAGGCGACGCTCGGAAAATACTCGCCACCATTAAGCAGGAGCCAGATTGCAGCTAGCCAGACATTGATCTGGAGGTTGAAGGGCACGAGGCCCTGGATCGCGCGTTCGGCCACAACAGCACGTAGCGCCGGATCCTCGCTCCAGCCATTCTCGACCAAGAGCGCGATGGGCGAGTCCGGGTAGCGCTCGCGGCATTGCGAGATCATGCCCGGTATATTGCGAAAGGCTAGAGCGTCCAGCAAGATCAGCCGCGGCTTGTATGGAACCGTGGCGTCCTCAGGCAGCTGACTCGATAGGGTTACCCCCACGCGCAAGAAGCACTGCTGAGCGGCCTTGAGCAGGCTCTGGAATGTCACGCCAGTGTTCGCCAGGATGAGAATTCCGTCCCGGCCCTCTGCATCGCGCGACGGGGTCGTGTGCCAGAAGGCATAGATGCCTTCTTCCTTGTGGTTGATGACTTCCAACATGATTGCCCCAACTGATGATTTTTTAGTCCTATTTAACTTAGGACGCTCCCAAGGAACATACCCCTCGTGACACAGCCGTGACAAAGCTCGGATCTTCAGCCAGACGAGCGCAAGTATCTCGGCAGTTGATTATCTTGGGTGCGGTAAGGCCAGTAGGCCCAAATAGTAGCCGAAAAACGCTCCGGGGAGTTGCATTGGGTTCCGGCGGGAGTTCTTCGAAGCGAGTCAAACTGGGTGAGATTTTCTTGTGCACGGGGCGGGGCCGAACTGGCGTTCTTGAACAATCCCTTGCATTTTCAGATAATTAGGCTGGTTCTGTGAAGCGGAGTAGTTTGCTCGGGCAGCCGAGTTCCGGCAACTCCCCAGTGGGCCGTTATCTTGGTAGGCGAGGAGCCATAGGGTTAAAGGCTTGTTACAACCTCCTACTGGGCGGGCGCTTTTCGGCCCGTCTCCCCGTCGCGGTCGGCGAGATTGCGCGCAAGATGCGGCTGAATTGCCACAGAAAAAATATTGGCGACAAGAATCATCATATCTCGGCTTTTCTTGTAAATTGCTTGCTTCCGCTGGATTTGGGCGATCAATGAGCAAGTAAATTATGGATTGAACTCTCTAGAAAGGTCAGGATGACTGACGGACCGCTGCTTCGCATGTGGCGGGGAGTGTCTCAGTTTGGGACGGCATGTGGCGGCCGGCTGCGCGGCTACTGACAGTTGATGCGACGCAGTGTTCGCTCGCGGGTGGTATGGAAGCAGGCCCGCTAGTCCACATGTTTTAGCAGACCGGGGCACGGCCGATCCTCTGGACTAGCGATTGCCGCGACACCACAAGTTCGGGCGATTGCCCATTGGCCTTGGCGGCTGCAATCCTGATGGCACAAGGCAGCATATTTCAGGATCCGTGGTGAGCGATACAAGTGAGGATGACCGGGCGCAAACCCGATATGAAGCGATCCTGAAATCAACCTCCCTCATTGGAGGGTCATCGGTCATCAATATCCTCATGTCCGTAGTGCGTCTCAAAGTGCTTGCTGTGCTTCTGGGCCCTGCAGGCGTGGGGCTGTTCGGGCTGTTCAACGTGATCATCGACCTCGGCGCGAGCATTGCCGGGTTGGGCATCCAGGCCAGCGGGGTGCGGCAGGTGGCACTCGCCAGCGGGACCGGGGACGCACTCAAGGTTGCACGCGTGGCCAAAGTGCTGGCGCGCGCTTCGTTGCTGCTGGGTGTACTGGGGATGGTTTTGCTGATCGGTTTTGCGGTTCCGATCGCCACCTTGTCCTTTGGAACGGCGGCGCATGCGGGCGCGGTGATGCTGGTGAGTGTAGCGGTGCTGCTGCGGATCCTCGCGGGCGCACCGATGGCGATCATCCAAGGCAGTCGCCGCATCGGGGATCTAGCGAGGATGACGGTGGTGGGTGCGGTGCTCAACACGGTGGTGGCGGTTCCGCTGGTATATTGGCTCGGGGAGGCCGGCATTGTGCCGTCGCTGATTGCGGTGGCGGCGACCACCTGGATTGCGGCGCTGTGGTATTGCCGCAAAATCACGCTGCCTGAGGTCAGCCTTTCGCTGCCTGAGTTTAGTGCCGAGGCCAAGGGGCTGTTGATGCTGGGCTTTGCCTTCATGGCTAGCGGGTTGCTGATGGCCGGATCGGCCTTTCTTATCCGGATCCTCGTGGTGCAGGAACTGGGCGTGGATGCCGCCGGCAACTACCAGGCGGCCTGGGCGCTGGGGGGCATTTATGTCGGCTTTATCCTCCAGGCGATGGGCACCGACTTTTACCCGCGCCTTTCGGCGGTTGCCGATGACCAGGTCGCCAGCACACGCATGGTCAACGAGCAGGCGCGGGTTAGTCTCCTCCTCGCGGGACCTGGACTGCTGGCCACGCTGGCGCTGGCTCCGCTGGTGATGGCGGTGTTTTACTCAGCAGAGTTTGCAGGCGCGGTGCCGTTGCTACGCTGGTTTTGTCTCGGGATGCTGTTGCGCGTGGTGGCCTGGCCGATGGGGTTCATCATCCTAGCCAAGGGCAAGCAGCAGATCTTCTTCTGGACGGAGCTCGCGGCGGCAACGGTGCAGGTCGGGTTGACCTGGTTGCTGCTCGATCTTGTTGGCCTGGCCGGCGCAGGCATCGCCTTTGTGGGGCTTTATCTCTGGCACGGCATGCTGATCTATGGGCTGGTGCGGAGCCTTGATGGCTTTCGCTGGTCGCGCGAGAACCTGGTGCTGGGATCGGGGTTTGTTACCCTGAGCGCCGCGGTGCTGGCGGCAGTGGAACTGCTGCCATTCTGGCCCGGCTTTGCGGTTGCGGCGATCGCGACGGCCGGAGCGAGCTGGTATGCACTCAGCCAGTTAATTGCGCTGTTGCCGCAGCGCTGGATACCCGCTTGGTTGCCCACGGTGGTACGGGTGGGGCTCGGGATGAAGCCGACGCGGACGGCGTCAGCTGTTGATGGGGTTTAGGACGCGAGTTCGGGAACCTGCTCGAGAATCTGGGCCAGTTCCGCAACAACGAAGCGCACATCGTCTTCACTCATCTGCGCAAAGAGCGGCAGCATGATCCCGGTGCGCTGGGCGTGCTCGGAGTGCTCGAGCGAGCCGGCCTGCCGATGGAGGTTCTTGCGGGCATAGGCGGGCTCGAGATGGGAGTTCATCACGGCGCGCCGGGCAGAGATGCCGCGATCGAGCAGGGCCTGCATAACAGCCAACTGATCGGCATGGGTGGGCAGGGTGACGCAATAGCTCTGCCAGTTGCTGCGCGCCCAGGCTGGCTCAGCCGGTGGTTGCAGACCGGGAATGGCCGAGAGCAAGCTTGTGTAGAGAGCCGCAAGACGCCGGCGATCAGCGATGATGCCGGGGAGACGCTCGAGCTGGACGCGGCCAATTGCGGCCTGCAGGTCCGTCATGCGGTAGTTGTAACCGACCTCGGTATAGCTCTCGAAGATCACCTGGCGGGCGCCGTGGCGGACGGTGTCGGGCACCGACATGGCATGTTGGCGCAAATGGCGGAAGGCCCGGTCGAAGTCAGGGCTGGCTGTAGTCAACATGCCGCCGTCGCCGGTGGTGACGACTTTGCGGGGGTGGAAGGAAAAGCAGGCGACGTCGCCATGCGGGCGGCCGATGCGCTCCCAAGATCCGTTCCAGAGGATTTCGCTGCCGGTGGCGCAGGCGGCGTCTTCCACCACTTTCAGATCATGTTCGCGGGCAATGGCGAGGATCGCAGCGAGATCGCAAGGCATGCCGAGCTGGTGCACGACGAGGATGGCGCGGGTGCGCGGCGTGATGGCGGCGGCGATGCGATCGGAATCGATATTGAAGGTGCCGGGCGCAATGTCGACAAAGACCGGAGTGGCGCCGCAATAGCGCACGGCGTTGGCGGTGGCGATGAAGGAATGGCTGACGGTGATCACCTCGTCGCCGGCGGCGACGCCCACGGCCATCAGCGCCAAGTGCAGCGCCGTGGTGCAGTTGGAGAGGGCACAGGCATGGGGGGCGCCGACATAGGCGGCGAATTCCTGCTCGAACTGGGCGACTTCGGGGCCCTGGGTGACCCAGCCGGAAAGGATGACGCGGCGGGCGGCTTCGACCTCGCGTTCATCGAGCACGGGCTTGGCGACGGGAAGCTGGGGGCGGATGGCGGTCATGCTACATCGCTCCTGACAAGGCCGCGGCTCGCCTGCCACCAGGCGACGAGATCGCGCAGGCCTTCCTTCATCGAGATTTCGGCGGTGAAGCCCAGCTCGCGCGTCGCTTTTTCGGTTGAAGCGAGGCGGCGGGCGACGGGGTTGACCTTGCGGGCCGGCTCGTGGATCGGCGCCAAGGACGAGCCCATGACATCGAGGAGGGTGCGGGCCAGCTCGGCGAGGCTCGTTTCAGTGCCGCTCGCCACATTGTAGACGGTGTCGCTGGCGGGCGCTGCGGCGGCCAGCACATTGGCGCGGGCGATATCGCGCACATGCACGAAATCCATGGTCTGGGTGCCATCGCCCATGATGATGGGGGGCAGGCCATTGGCGATGCGCTCCATCCAGCGGATCAGCACCTCGGTATAGGCACCGTAGACATCCATGCGCGGGCCGTAGACGTTGAAATAGCGCAAGGCGACATAGGGCAGGCCATACATCTCGTTGAAACTGCGCAGCAGCGCTTCGTTGTAGGTCTTGGCGGCGCCATAGATGGTGCGGTTGTTGTAGGGGTGGTGCAGCTCGGTGGTGGGGAACTGATCGGCGGCGCCGAGCACCGAGGCGGAAGAGGCGGCAACGACCTTGCCGACGCCGGCTTTCACCGCGGCTTCGAGCACGTTGAAGGTACCGGTCGCCAGCACATCATGGGCGAGGCGCGGGTCTTCGGCGCACTGAGTGATGCGGATGGCGGCCTGGTGAAAGAGCGTGTCGATCCCCGCCATGCTGGCATGGACCAGGGCGATGTCGCGGACATCACCCTCGATGATCCGGATCGGCGCCTTGGCTTGCGCTGCGGCCAGGTTGTCCATGCGGCCGCGCACGAAATTGTCGAGGATGACGATTTCGGCTGGAGATTGGTCGGCGACCAGATCGGCAATATGGGAGCCGATAAGGCCGGCTCCACCCGTGATCAGAACCCGTTTGCCTTGCATCAGGACGCTCCTTGATTGGGGTTTTGGACGATGTCGTCGTCCTTGCGCCAGCGCAGCACGCGGGCGGGGACACCCGCGGCGACGGCGTAGGCGGGAATATCGGTGGTCACCACGGCACCGGCGCCGATGATGGCGCCTTCCCCGATGGTGACGCCGGGCAGAATGGTGGCATTGGTGCCGATATCGGCGCCGGCGCCGATACGCACGGGGCGGATGTCGAGATCGGTGGCGATGATGGGCTCGGAGACGGGCAGGCCGGTGTGCTGGGAGCCCAGCAACTTGGCGCCGGGGCCCCAGCCGACATAATCGCCGATGACGAGATTGCGGGCATCGAAATAGGCCTGAGGGCCGATCCAGACCTTGTCGCCGATGATGCAGGTGCCATCGAAGCGGCCCTGGATGTAGGCACCAGCCCCGATAAAGACATTGGCGCCAATCTCGAAGGTTTCGATGTGCTTGAAGCCGGCCTGGCTGCCGACCTGCAGCCCCGGCCCGCAGCGCCGGGCGGCACTGCGCCAGACGAATTGGCGCATCAAGGCGTCGAGGTCGCCATCGCCAACGGCGAAGCGGCCATAAAGGTCGCGTACGGCTGAGGCCGGGTAGTGCTGGCGCAGCCAGGCGACCATGCCGTCCTCAAAGGCGGGACCCGGCTCAATCTCGCGGCGACCATGCACCGAGCGGGCGATGCGGGGGGTATCCAGGGTTTCAATAGACATAGGCATCCTGGTGCACCAGATCGGAGATGATCTCGACTTCCTGGGTGCTGAGTTCGGGGTAGATGGGCAAGGACAGGACGGTGGCGGCGGCCGCCTCGGCCTGGGGGAAGTCGCCGGGCGCGTGGCCCAGATCGACATAGCTGGGCTGCAGATGCACCGGGACGGGGTAATGCAGCCCAGTTTCCACGCCATCGCGGGCCAGCATCTCGCGCAGGCCATCGCGGTCGCGCGTGCGGATGGCGAAGATGTGCCAGACATGGCGGCGGCCCGGCGCTTCGTAGGGGAGCTCTACCGGCCCGCCGGCCAGCAGCTGCTTGTATTCGCCGGCGCAGGCCCGGCGCGCTTCGGTCCAGTTCTCGAGCTCGCGCAGTTTTACGCGCAGCACCGCGCCCTGAATGGCATCCATGCGGAAGTTGTAGCCTTCGAGCACGTGGTGATAGCGCCGGTCCTGGCCCCAGTCGCGCAGCATCCGGATGAGACGGGCCTGCTGGTCATTGCTGGTGACAACGATGCCGCCTTCGCCGCAGGCGCCCAGGTTCTTGCCGGGATAAAAGCTGAAGCAGCCGGAAAGGCCAAAGCTGCCGGCGCATTGTCCCTCGGTGGTGGCGCCGTGGGCCTGACAAGCGTCCTCGATGACCGCAAGGCCATGCTTGGCGGCGACCATGCCGATGGCGTCCATATCGGCCATCTGGCCGTAGAGATGGACCGGCATGATCGCGCGGGTGCGGGGCGTAATCGCCCGCTCGATGAGATTGGGATCGATGCAGAAGGTGCGTGGATCGATATCCACAAAGACCGGGCGGGCGCCGATATAGCGGATGGCGGCGGCGGTGGCCACGAAGGTGAACGGGGTGGTGATCACTTCGTCGCCGGCCTTGATGCCGGCAGCCAGCAGCGCCAGCTGCAAAGCGCTGGTGCCGGTGTTAACCGCGATGGCGTGGCGGGTGCCGCAATAGGCGGCGAACTCTTCTTCGAACGCCTCCACCTCGGCGCCCAGCACATATTGGGTGGAGCGCAGGACGCCAAGAGCGGCGGCTTCGATCTGGGGCTGAATGGCGGCGTATTGCGCGCGCAGGTTGAGAAAGGGGATCATGCCAGCACTCGTTGGGGGGCAAGTTCGATCACAGTCCCGCCTTGCGCCATGGAGCGGGTTGCAGCTTCAAGAATGCGGACGACGCGCAGGCCCGCGGCGCCATCGGCAGTGGGGCTGGTGCCGCGCTGCACGCAGGCGATGAATTCGGCGAGTTCGGAGCCCAGCGCCTCGGTGATATCGAGCTTGGGGGCGAACATGTCGCCCGCACGATAGCCGATGCGCATCTGCTGCTTTTGCTCGCCGGCGCGAGGGGCCATGGGGTCGAGCGTGATGCCGCTGTCATAGACCTTGATCTTCTCGCTGGGCTCGAGATCGTCGTAGACCACCATCTTGTTGCTGCCGCCCACGAGGGTGCGGCGCACCTTAACCGGGGCCAGCCAGTTGACGTGGATATGGGCCATCAGCGTCGTGTCGAAATGCAGGTTGAGATAGGCCATGTTTTCGGGCGAGCCGGCGATATGAGCGATGCCGGTGGCTGAAACGGCGCGGGGCTCTACGCCCAGCACGTAATCCATGATCGAAAGATCATGGACCGCGAGGTCCCAGACCACGCTGACATCGTGCTGGAAGAGCCCGAGATTCACGCGGACGGAGTCGTAGTAGTAGACCTGACCCAAATCCTTCTGGATGACCTCGCGGAGCTTCTTGACGGCGCCGGTGTGGATGAAGGTGTGGTCCACCGCCACAACGAGGCCGCGCCGGTCTGCTTCCTCGATCAGCCGTTCAGCCTGCTCGGCGGTGGCGGTGATCGGCTTTTCGACAAAGACGCTCTTGCCGGCGCACAGGGCGCGCATGGCCAGATCGAAATGGGTGGAGACCGGGGTAGCGATGGCTACGGCATCCACCTTGGGATCGGAGAGCACATCGTTGAGATCTTCCGTGATGCTGACCGCCGGATAGCGCAGGCGCAGTCGGGCCAGCCGCTCGGTCTGCAGATCGCACACCCAGCGCAGATCGACACTGGGGATATCGGAGAAGTTGCGGACGAGGTTGGGACCCCAATAGCCATAGCCAATAACGCCGACGCCGATCATTGTTGCAGCCTTCCGGTATCCAATTGGGCGGGTTGGGCGGAGGCGGCGAGGGGGCGCGCGGGCACGCCCGCCACCACCGCTCCGGCGGGCACGTCGCGGGTCACCACGGCGCCGGCGCCGATCATGGCGCCTTCCCCAATGGTGATGCCGGCGAGAATGGTGGCATTGCTGCCGATGGAGGCGTTGCGGCGCACGAAAGTGGGCACCACCGTCCAGTCATCGCCTTCCTGCGGCTCGCCGGTGGTGGTGGTGGCGCGGGGGAAGAGATCATTGGTGAACATCACGCCGTGGCCGATGAAGACGCCGTCGTCGATGGTGACGCCTTCGCAGAGGAAGCTGTGGCTCGAGATCTTGCAGTTGCGGCCCACGACCGCGTTTTTCTGGATTTCGACAAAGGCGCCGATGCGGGTGCCGGCACCAATGGAGCAGTCGTAAAGATTGACCAGATCGGGTTGTCGGATGATTACCCCGTCTTCGAGCTGGACGCGCGTCAGCATGTGGTTACCCCTGAGATGGCGAGCGGGTGAAGGCAGTGATTGCTGCGCGCAGTGCTCGACTTCCGGCAAAGCTAGCGATCCCTGGGCGATGGGCAATTTGCTAATCGAGCTAGCGAGTTAGCTGCCTTTCCGGGCAGCGAGCTAAAATCGCTGCCGGGGCTATTGGTCGGCGCGTGCCCCGTAAGCTTAAGGATTTATTGCCGAGGTCCGCACCCGTCCTTTGAGCGGGGCACTCCCGTCGGGATAGTTATGGGTCGCCGTGGAACTCTGCCGTGGACGTGGCAAGCCGCACCTAGTTCGAGATGTGGATGGGAAACGATGGGGAGGTCGCGTCAAACGAGCCGTGGCGGGGCGCGGGGCCGCGGTCCGGCAGGGCAGGGACTGCGCTAAAGCTGGAAGTTCACGTTCTGGTCGAAGGCGTAGCGGCACTTGTTGAGCACGACGCCGAGCATGCGGGTTTGGGCGCGCAGCTCCCGCTCGCATACATCAATATCATCGACGGTACTGTGGTCGGCGCCAACCACCAGCAGTGCGGCTTCCACTTGGGGCAAGAGCCCCAGGCAGTCATCGCTTTCCAGCATCGAAGGCAGGTTGAAGATGAGCATGTCGGCGCCCAGTCCCTGGCGCAGGCGTTCGAGCATTTGGGCTGCACCAGGCCCGTGCAGCAGTTCGGCGGGGTAGCCCGTTTGGTCAGAGCTGGCGCCAATAGCCAGATTGTCGCCGACGCGGACCAGGAAATCCTCGGGCAGGCATTCGCCCCGGAGGAACTCCTCGGTGCTGTAGCGGCTCTTATGGGCAAAGATCTGGGCGATGCCTGGCCGGCGCAGGTCGAGATCCACAAGTGCGACGCGGACCTGCTCGTGCTTAGTCAGGCTGATCGCCAGGTTGGCCGCAATGGTCGCCTTGCCGCAGCCAGCATCGGGCGAGGTGATGCCCAGGGTTTTCCAGCCCTGCTCGCGGGCGGCCTTGAGCAGTTTGGTGCGCAAGATGTCAAAGGCAAGAGCAGCCTTGTGCCGGCGCTGGAAGGAAACGATCTTCTGCTTGGTGAGCCAGCGCGGGTCCACTGGCAGGTCGGTCAGTTGCGACCAGGCAAGGGAACTGGGGCCCGTGGGCTTTAGCGGGAAAGTCGTCGCGGCGGCGTGGGGTTCGGCTTCGATGGTCATGGCTGAACTCCCGGCAAGGGTGAGGCAGTCGCGGCCTGGATCTGGCCAATGATATTCTTGTGCGGAGAAAGATAGATCTCGGCGAACAGCAGCAGCACGGGAATGGTGAGAGTCGCCGCGACGCTCATTGCGAGGCGCCGATGATCAAAAATGCGACGTTCGATATATGGAACAGTGATATAGGGGACGATCTGCAAGCGGGATGTGAGCTCGGCTGGACGGCGAATGCGACGGTTGAAGAACTCCGGCACGACCACGGCGACAAGACCGGCCAGCACGCCGACAATGAGGCTGGCGAACAGCAGCATGCGGGTGCCAAATCCTTGGAAGTTACGCGGTGGGACCGCGCTTTCGATCAAGGAAAGCCGTTCGCCCTTTAGCAGCAGTTCGATCTGCTTGCCCGTGGATGCTTCGGCGAGGCGCGCTACAGCCAGGTCGTATTGCGCCTGCAGGTTATGATGATCGCGCAGGAGCGAATTGAGCCGGGTTTCATTGCTCGGGGTGCGGGCGATGGAGGCGCTGAGATCGGCGATCTTGCGCTGGACCTGCTCGCGCTCCTGAGCGATGGCGGCGAGCCGGTCGGTAATGTCAGCGATCTGGAACTGGCGCGCGTTGGTGGGGCGGTCGGAGCCCGGTTGAGAGCTGGCTCCGGCAAGATCGCCCTCGATGGCGGCGATACGGCCACGCAGTCCCTTGATGGTCGGGCTGTCTTCGGCAAACAGCGCCTGCTGCTGCACCAGCGATTGGCGTAGCGCCTGGAGGTTCTGCTCTACCGGGGAAGTCGGCATCACGCCAAGTTCCAGCGGGCGGGATTCGAGGTCTGTTCGCTGCTTGCGCAGCATTGATTCTTCCTGCGCCAAAACCAAAAGGCGTCGCTGCTCAACGGTTTGCTGCTCGCGGCGGAAGTCGAGGCTGTCGGGCAGTGCGTCGATGTGCTCGTTCTTGAAGGCAAGAATCCTGCTGTCCGCTTCGCGCAGGGCCTGATCAAGCCGGGCCGCTTCGCCATCGAAAAAGGTGACGGTGTCGGTGGCGCGACCGGTGCGCAGCTGGATGTCCTTGTCGAGGATCTGGGTCACGAGTGTATTGACGAAGTTCGCGGCGCTATCAGGGTCACCCGCCTTGAAGGCTATCCGGAATACGGTGGCAACAGCTCCGGTACCGCTTTCAATATGGGTGGGCGCGATTTCGAGGCGCCGGATCAGATCGTCATAGGTTTCGGCGCGCGACATTGGTGGGCGGCCCTGATAGAGGGCCAGTCGGTCGGCGAGCGCGAGCAGATTGTCGCGCGAAAGCACGTGCTGCTGAATGATCTGGAACTGCTCGGCCGCGCCGGTAGGCACGGTGGACTTGGCGAGTTCTGCCGGGATCTGCGGGGATTCAACAAGAATGCGAGCGGTCGCCTGAAAGACGATGGGGCGCAACACGGTGGCGATCACGCCGGCGCTTGTCGCGATCACCAGGACGATCAGGAAAAGCGGCAAGCGCCGCATAAAGAGGGATAGATAAAATCTGAAGTCGATATTGCTCAGTGCATTCACGTCACTCACCCGACCGGTCTGCAGCGGCGCCTCAGCCAAAATTGTCTGGCGACGAACCTAGAGCGCGACTCATCAGCGGCTCCATCGCCAACACGGGTGAGACCGGGGATACGGTAGGCCGCTGGAGCTAAGCCGCTGTAGCTGGTTCTTTTGCCCCCGCCTCGCGATACGATCAGGCAATGCTGCTGGAGCGGGGCCCACCATGTTGAACTTGCACGATTTCTCGCTGGCGATACGGCGCAGGATGCGCCTGGCGGTGTTGCTGGCGGGCGTTTCGCTCGCCTCCGCCGCGATGGCGGCGCCGGCGCCACTTGCCCCGCTGACCAAGCTCAGGATCAGTGTAGTGCAGTTTGTTCCGGCAACGGGCGACTACAAGCGCTGGGACGCAGTGAGCGGAGAGTTCGTGATCGGGCCCGATGGCTCGCTGGCGGTCCCTACGCTGGGCTCCATGGATGTCTCGGGCCTGAGCGCCGAGGATCTTGGCACCCGCATCGGCGAGTTGCTGCAGACCGAGCTGGGGCTGCTCGATGCGCCCAATGCGTCGGTGCAGGTGCTGGAATATCCGCCGGTTTATGTGGTGGGCAATGTCGAAGCGCCGGGCGCATACAGCTATCGCCCCGGCATGACGGTGATCCAGGCCATGGCGTTGGCAGGGGGCGAGCAGCGGATCGAAGGGGCCTCGGGTTTGTCCGAAACCATCAAGCTGCAATGGGACCTTGAGGGTTATAGCCGCGATATCCTGCGCACCACGACGCGGTTGGCGCGGCTCAAGGCCGAATTTGCCCGCGAGGCTGAGATCACGTTCGACCCCACCCTCAACTCTGCCGATCCGGTGGTGGCCGAAATCATGGAGCAGGAGCGGCGCATCTTTGATGCGCACACCAACGAGTTGTTGCGCCAGCAGATCGGGCTGGAGCAGTTGGCCGTACTCTACAAGGCCGAGATCGATGCGCTGGAGCAAAAGTCGGGCGCAATCGATCAGCAGATCGAGCGGGCGCAACAGCAGGTGGATTCGCTCAAGACGCTGCTGGCCGCAGGTGCTTCCACGGTGGCGCGGCTGACCGATGCGGAGCGTATCCTTGATGATCTGCGCTCGGACAAGCTCGACAATGTCATTGCCACGATGTCGGCGCGGGAAAATCTCAACCGATCCGAGCGGGACTTGGCCAAGCTGCAGGACGAGCAGCAATCCTATGCTGCGGCGCAATTGCAAGAACAGCAGGCGACGCTGGAAAAGCTGATGCTCAACCAAACAGCAACGATGCGCATGCTGCGCCAATCGATGGATTTCGACGCCAACGCCACGCTGGCCCAGACGGCGAAAACGGGGATCAGCTATTCCATATTGCGCCAGGAAGGGGAGCAAACAGTGTCGCTGGACGCCAGTGAAGCCAGCGTGTTGGTGCCGGGAGACCTGGTGCGGGTAGCGCTGGAGGTGCAACTACCGGGACGATCACCAGCGCAGACGCCCGGCGGCACGGCGGGCCCGGTGGACCTCGCCATCATTCCCTAGGAAAGGCGCAGCCTAGCAACCGGTGCCGCGGAACACGACTTCAACCGTGCGCCAAAGGATGCGGAAATCAGTGCCGATTGAGGCTATTTGCCCGTAGCGCGTGTCGTAATCGGCCCGGGCGGCAAAGGAGCAGTCATTGCGCTCGCTGATCTGCCAAAGGCCGGTCAGTCCCGGCAGCATGTCGAAATAAGCGGTGCCGTGATAAAGTGGGCGTTGGGAGGGCAGCATGGGACGCGGGCCGACAAGGCTCATTTCCCCGATCAGCACATTCCAGAGCTGGGGCAGTTCATCGAGCGAATAGCGGCGGAGGAAGCCGCCAATGGGTGTCAGCCGCGGATCGCGGCGCAGTTTTTGCGTTGCGGCCCATTCGGCGCGTGCTGCTGGATCGCTCTCGAGATGCCGGGCCAGCGCGGCATCGGCATCCACCACCATGGTGCGAAGCTTGACGAGCCGAAACACGCGACCGTGGCGCCCCAGGCGCGGCTGGCGATAAAATGACGGCCCTCCATCAAGGCGCACCAACAGGGCAAGCATCGCGATGAGCGGCAGGAACAGTGGCCCGAACACCAGTACCAACACCAGATCGCTTAGGCGCTTGGTCGGTTGATAGAAGCGGCGGGCGAGGGCGAGCCGGCGCTTGCTGGGGGCGACACCGGCACCGGGCTTGGCCGGCTTGCCGACGAAACTGTCAAACATTATAGGCCTCGCTTGTTGCATGGCAGGCGCCAGATGCCGATGTTGGCGAGTGGCGGCAGCCGGGGCCGTTGTTGCCGCCAAAGCTCATGCGGATGCAGTTCCTGCGTGTTGGAACGTTAGGACCTCCCACACGGGGGCAAAACTCGCCGAGGGGATTAAGCTGTCGCAGAGAGGAACCCCAACAAGCTCCGAGCGCCTTAGGTGAAGTCGGCTTCGTATCAATAATTGCGAGGGTTTCCGTAGGTTTAAGTACCCTCAAGGAGTTACGGGTGCGGCTCGGCCTAGGCCATTTCCGCCTGCCGCTGGCGCCCGACCTATCTAATTGATTGCCGTGCCATACCGTGGAGGGAGCAAGCGTGCTTGCCGCTCCGCCCACTAGGTTGATGTGATTATGCCGATCGTGGCAGCCGCGCCCTAGCGTCTTTCCGCGCCCGACCGGGGCGTGGACGAGGACAAGATCATGCCCAAGATACTGGTGGCCTATGGAACCCGACCCGAAGCGATAAAGATGGCCCCGCTGGTGGCGGCACTGGCGGAGTCGGGGCTGGTCGAGCCGGTGGTTGCGGTAACGGGGCAGCATCGGCAGATGCTCGACCAGGTCAATGCCTTGTTCGGCATCGTCCCCAAGCATGATCTCAACATCATCACGGAGCGCCAGTTGCTGACGGGAATCACCTGCCGGGCCCTGGAAGGGGTTTCCGCCATTATTGCCGAGGAGCAACCGGACGCAGTGCTGGTGCAGGGAGATACCACCACCTGCTTTGCCGCTGCGCTTGCGGCATTCTACCAGCGGGTGCCGGTGATCCATCTTGAGGCGGGCCTGCGGACGCACAACAACTATAATCCGTTCCCTGAGGAGGTGAACCGGACCATGGTGTCCCGGATCGCCGAGCTGCATCTGGCACCCACGGCGACATCGCGGCAGAACCTCGTAGCAGAGGCGATTTCGCCAAGCGCGGTTGCCGTGACGGGCAATACGGTGATCGATGCGCTGCTGGAAGTGGCGGCGCTCCAGCTGCCGCCGGCAAATCCGGACCTGCTCAAGCTACAAGGGCGCCGCACCGTGCTGATCACCGCCCATCGGCGCGAGTCCTGGGGGGAACCGATGGCGCAGGCAGCGCGGGCCATGGCGCGCCTCGCGCAGGCGTTCCCCGACATCCAGCTGTTGCTGCCGGTGCATCTGAACCCGGCTGTGCGCGAGATCCTGCTGCCGCACCTGCAGCATCTGGAGAACGTGCTCATCACCGAGCCGCTAGGCTATAGCGACTTCGTGGGCGCGATGCAGGCCTCGGATATTGTGTTGACCGATAGCGGGGGCGTGCAGGAGGAGGCGCCCAGCCTTGGCAAGCCGGTGCTGGTGATGCGGGCAACCACCGAGCGACCTGAAGCTGTGCTGGCGGGAACGGTCAAGCTGGTTGGCACCAATGAGAACCGCATCTTTGACGAGGTGAGCCGGTTGCTCACCGACCGGGCCGCCTATGATGCGATGGCAAAGGCCGTCAACCCTTACGGCGACGGCCATGCCTCAGATCGTTGCGTGAAGGCCATTGCGCATTATTTCGGCCTCGTGGCTGAGCGGCCGGTCGATTTCGCTCCCAGCCTCGATGCCGCTCAGGCCCAGGCACCGCGGGTGTCGTAAACCACCTTGCCGTTGTGCCGGTTGTGACGTAGCGCCTTGAAGGCATCGTGCTCGACGAGAAGCACGATGATATCGGCCTCGTCCACCGCCTGCCCGGCGGGCACCAGCCGCAGATTGGCATTGCTGTGCAGTTTGGGTGGGAGATCGCTGACATAGGGATCGGCCACCATGATCTCGACCTCCGGCAGGGCGTTGGCGATCAAGCCCACCACATCGATGGCCGGGCTTTCCCTGACGTCATCCACGTTGGCTTTGAAGGTGAGCCCAAGGCAGGCAATGGAGGGCGTGCGGAAGCGCTGGGCCTTGGCGATGACCTGATTGGCGACATGGTGGGGCTTGTGGTCGTTCACTTCGCGCGCCGTGCGGATAAGTCTGGCGGTATCCGGTGCAGCCGCGACGATGAACCAGGGATCAACCGGGATGCAGTGGCCGCCAACACCGGGTCCAGGTGACAGGACATTGACCCGGGGATGCTGGTTGGCAAGGCGAATGACCTCCCACACATCGAGCCGCAGGTGCTCGGTGATCAGGGAGAGCTCATTGGCAAAGGCGATGTTGACGTCGCGATAGGCGTTTTCCACCAGCTTGGCCATTTCGGCGCTTGCGGCGTCGGTGAGGAGGATCTCACCTTGGGAAAAGACCCGGTAGATGCTGGCCGCCTTGATGGCACAAGTGGTGGTTAGCCCGCCGACAACGCGATTATTGGTGATCATCTCGATCATGATGCGGCCCGGCAGCACTCGCTCGGGGCAGTGGGCGACGTAAACATCGGCGCTGCCCCCGACGATATGGGGCATCTTGAGATCGGGCCGGACCGCACCGATCCAACGGCTGACCTTTTCGGTGGTGCCGGGCGGGCTGGTGGATTCGAGCACCACAATATTGCCGGGGCGCAGCTTGAGCGCGACCTGCTCGGCCGCCGCCTGGACATAGGAAAGATCGGCGGTGTGATCGGGGTTGAATGGGGTGGGCACGGCGATGATGAAGGCATCCGCCTCAGGGATCTCGCGCGACATGGACAGGCGACCCATCGCCACCGCGCCGCTTACCGCGACGGCCAGGTCGGGCTCGATAAAGGGGGTTTCACCGCGCGAAATCGCTTCCACAATGCGCGGATTGACGTCCACGCCGATGACCTGGATGCCCCGGGTGGCGAGAACGGTAGCGGTGGGCAGGCCGATATAGCCCATCCCGATTACGGCCAGCGTGCCGCTGAAGACTTCGTTCAACATGAGTTCGATCCTGTGAGCCGCAGACATCAAGCCGGGGTGCGCGGCGGCGGCGCAGCTGGCGGTGTGGGGGAAAGGGCGCCGGCCGGGCGCAAAGCTTCGCGCAGGGTCAGGGCGACAAAGGCGGTGTTGGTGACGAGATAGCGCTTCCACATGCGGCCGGGCTCCTGGAGCAGGCGGTAGGCCCATTCGAGGCCGAGCCGCTGCCAGCTGCGCGGAGCGCGCTTGGTGAGGCCGGCCATTACGTCGAAAGAACCGCCGACCCCGTGCAGGATCGGCACGCCTAGCTCGTGCCGGAAGCGCTTGAGGAAGATTTCCTTGCGCGGCGAGGCCATGCCCAAAAACAGCATATCGGCTCCCGAGGCGCTGATCTGGGCTGCTACATCCTCGACCTGCGCCTCGTCGTAATAGCCATGCTGGCTTCCAGCGATCCGCAATCCTGGCCAACGCGTGACGATCTGGCGAACGAGGGCGGCGAGTACCTGCGGCTTGGCGCCTAGCAGGTAAACGCTGCGGCTTTCACGGTGGGCCATATCCAGCAATTGTTCGAAGAGATCGATGCCGGCGACGCGCTCGGGCAGGGGCCGGCGCAGCAGCTTGCTGGCCCAGACGACGGACTGGCCATCGGCCAGCACCATGTCGCAATCGAGCACGGCTTCCTGGAGCTGCGGGTCGCGCTGCATGTTGACGATCTTGGCGGCATTGACGACGCCGATCAGCAGGGGCTTGCGGGTGAGCATTGCTTCGCGGCAACGATCCACCGCCTGCTCCATGCACACGGCATCAAGCTGCACGCCAAACAGCAGGCGGCGATCCGGGACGGCTCGCCCCTGTGAGGGGCCATCTGGCCGCCCGTGGGGTGAATGAACTCCCTGGTGCATGGAGGCTCCTCTGGCAGATTTCTTCTGCTGCAGGGAGCCTAGGTGCGTCGCTGACGGGGTCGCAATAAACCCATTTTGCGGGAGTTTAAGCTAGTGGGCTTAGGCGGGGAGCGGCCGGACTGAGGGCGGAGGTAGCCGAGCTTGTCGATAGTTCGTTCTCGCTAGCTTTTGGGGGCTCGGGCAGACCGCGCAGTGCAGCGATAACCATAGTTGCTAAGCCTGAGGGCCGACGCGGTTGACGCCGGCCCTCACGGGTTGATGCGGGACTAGAACAGGAAGTCGTTTGCGGTCAACTGGACGGTGCCGCTGAGTTCGATTTCGAAATCATGCCGTCCATCTCCGTTTACATCGCCCTGGACGACGGTGCGGTTCTGCCCCGGCTCGGTGTGCCAGGCGATTTCCCCGCGTGTGCCTGTAAAGCTGGCGCCATTCCGGGCGAGAAAGGAGAAGCTCTGGATGCCATCGACATTGGGGTCAGCGTCCAGGCTGGACAGGTCGATCGTGTCCCGACCGGCCTCGAAGTCGGTGATGACGTCACGCGAGCCGACATAGGAGCCCGTCTCCGCCGCGGTGCGGAAGACGAAGGTGTCGTCTCCTCCGCCGCCAGTCATGGTATCCCAGCCCCAGCCGCCGATGATGGTGTCGGCGCCACCCCGAGCATCTATCGTGTCATTGCCGCCGCGCCCGTCGATAGAATTGGCGCCGTCGTCGCCAACCAGACTATCGCTGCGCGAGGTGCCGGAAATAACAGTGGCGGGTGGCACTTCAGGAGCGGGGGAAGGGGTGGTCCCGCTGGCCAGCCCGGCGATATCGCTGGCGCTAAGCTTGACGATGCCGCTGAGCTGGATTTCGAAGTCATGAATACGGTCGCCATTGGTGTCGCCCTGGATCACCGTTCGGTTCGCGCCCGCCTCTGTGTGCCAGGCCAATTCACCGGCACGACCGGTGAAGCTGGCATTGTCCTGGGCGAGCCAGGTGAAGCCCTGCTTGCCCGCCAATTGATTATTGGCGTCAAGGGCTGACAGATCGATCTTGTCCTGCCCCGGAGTGAAGTCGGTGATGACGTCGCGGCTAAAGGCACTGCGGCCCATCTCGGCGACGTTCTTGAAGACGAAGAGATCATTGCCAGCGCCGCCGGTCAGGGTGTCACGGCCCAGACCACCGATGATGGTGTCGTTGCCACCGGCGCCATTGATGACGTCATTGCCGGCCCTGCCATCCAGCACATTGGCAGCGCCATCCCCCGTGATGGTGTCGGCGGCATCAGTGCCGGTTCCACCGGGCTGCTGGGGCTGAGGATCAGGATCAGGCTGCGGTTGTGGCTGTGGCTGTGGCTGAGGAGCCGGTTCGTTGGGAGCTCCGCCAGAGTCGGGCAGTGGCCAAAGGTCCCCGATCTCGGTATTGCCGGACACTTGGGGGCGGTTCTCGAAGAAGGCGTAGTAGCCCCATTGCCCTTCGCCGAGAACGTTGTTGGTGATCTGCACGCCGCTGATCTGCTCGTCGGTGAACCGGCCATCGGAGTAGATGGTGTAGCCACCGCCAGTCAGGTAGTTGTTGTCGATAAGGATATTGCCGACACCGCCAAAGTAGTTGTCGATCATGATCGCGGAGGTTTGGCCGTGATCATTGATGATCGTGTTGTGGCGGATGATGGTCTGCTCGGCTGAACCGCCGCCACCATTGATCTCGATCCCATCGTAGTGAGCGTCGGGACCGCCCTCCAGATCGTGGATGTAGTTGTGCTCGATCACGCTGGGCGAATAAACGTTGATGCCGTTGTCAACTTGGGAAATGTCGTTGTAGCGGAAGGTCCCCGACCCGGAGATCCCGTTGGTGCCGCCCACAATGTCACAGTGCTCGACGGTTACGTCGTTTCGCTGCGAGATGATGCCGTTGTAGCTGTTGCCGACAATGCGGCAGTCTACGATGGTGACGTTCTTTGCTTCGATGGTCAGAGTGCCGCGAATATCGAGCCCACTGATCACCGCGTTGTCCTCGGTGACGGTGAACCCGCCAACCTGTTTAAGATTCACGCCTGACCGAACGCCGGTGCTGTCCGCGTCAGGGAAGCCTTGCAGCGTCCTTGTGAGATCCAAGGGCATGTACGTCTCCTGAATTACCGCACCCCCGTTTGGATGCGCGGTATTAGGTGACGGTGGAATGGGACCAGTTGGTGTTCCGATCGGGATGATCCGCCATAGTGCTGCCACATGCTAAACGCGCCGGCGTCACGTTTTTCGAGGCAATCCGTTGATCGACATTCCGTTTTCTTGAACTGGCGGTTGTCGAAGAGCTGCCCCATTTGGAGCAATACTCGGCCAGGTTCTTGGCGGGAAAGTATATGGATTCAACCCAGATGATGCAGGTATGCAACATCTTCCGTGAGATTTGATGGTGGAAGGGGCTTGTTGATCCTGATTCGTTCTGTTTCTTGCCGAGTACTATCTAAGTACAGGCAAGGATTATGAAAGCTCCAACTCACGTGGTTCGGGAGCTGCCGGGGCAGCATGGGGCTTTCTGACGGCCAAGTCGCCGATCAGGCCACGTGCCAGAGCCGCATTATGGATGGCGATGATGTGGCGAGCTGGCCAGGGACGATGATCGAGAACGGCAGCAGCATCGAACTGGGTGACCTCATAGAGGGCCGCTTCGCGCGGATGGAAGTAGAAGAAGCGGTAACCCCAGCCCGCAAGTTTGGCATATTCTGGCAGCGATGCGAGACCGAGGAGCAGCACCAGAATGTCGGCGCCGCCGCGCCTGAGCAGTGGTTCGGCGCCGGCTAGAACAGCGGTTTCAAAGCCAGCCACGTTGATCTTGAGTAGGGAGAGATGGTCGACGCCGAGGTGCTCGAGTTCTCCGGCGAGGGTGCGCACCTGCACCGTTTCGGTTTGCTCAACGGCCCCCGAATGGCTGGAGCTTTGCGCCAGACGGCTGACCCAGGTGTGGTCAGTGGTTTCGAACACCGCCTCATATTCAGCTTCACCGAGCGCCAGCTGATGGATATGGACGCGGTCGGCAAGGCAATTGCGCTCGATGTTGCGCTGCAGGGTGCGGATATTGGCCCCGCTCGGCTCAAAGGCATGGACGCAAGCAACTGGCAGGCAGCCGGCAAATAACGTGAACTGCCCGATAGCGGCGCCGATATCGGCGACGATCCAGTCTGGCCGGGCAATGCGGCGCAGGAATGCGAATTCGGGATCGATCAGGTCACCGAACATGACGAGCGCCGTGGGAACCTGGCTGGGATAATCGAACTCAATGACAGGGCCGGAGGCGAGCTTGATCTGGGCGTGTTGCGGGCGCTGCAGATGGAGAAGGGCGGAACGCACAGCACCCCGAAGCGTCGCCGTGATCCCTACCGAACGCATGCCCCAGCCAAGCTTGTGGGCGTGCGACCGGGAGCTAGCCAGCATCGATGCAAGACGGTTGTTTACGTTCACTTTGTTCCTCCGCTTGCTCGAGTTTGTTCGGCGCCGGTAGATGCTAGGCGCCCCGGGTGCGAGCATTCAGGAGGACAAGGCGGCCCGCATTAGCCAATCAAGGCTGTCGCGGGAGGAGGGGCTGATCCGAAGGATGTAGTTGAGAGCGTCACGCGGTTCTCTAGTCTGCAGCAAGACGGGGGCTGACCGGGACTTGCTGGTAGGGTTGATGGAACAAGTCGCAATTGCCGGGGCCGGGCGAACCGCAAGTGGGCTTCGGTCCACTGCAACCCGAAATCACGGCGCGCGCATGAGCGCGAGGGAAGCACCCCCGTTGGCAGATCGCGTCAAGGGTCTGAACCCACTGGTTCCGGTGCTGCTATTCTCCTTGTTCGTGCCCTGGCTGTTCCATGTGGGGGCGCTGGTTATCAGCCCTTACCGGCTCCTGCTGCTGCTGACGGCCATTCCTTGTTTGTGGCTGTGGGCGAGCGGCAGGGCGGGGCCGGTACGTCTCCCCGATTTTGCCGTGCTTGGATATGCGCTTTGGGGCGCGATCAGCCTTGGGGTCAATCATGGTGGCGATGTGGGATTCCAGTCCGGCGGCGTGCAGGGCATGGAAACGGTGGGCAGCTATTTCCTTGCCCGAACCCTGATCCGGACTGCCGAGGATATTCGCCGCATGTGCGCGGTGCTGGTTACGGCCATTCTCCTCCTTTTGCCATTTGCTTTGATTGAAACGGTGACAGGCCAGAACATCCTGTTGCGGACCTTTTCTTCCGTAATGTCGTCGATCAACGAGTTCAGGATGCCGGGGCGGCTGGGGCTGGAGCGGGTGCAGTCGGTTCTTGATCACCCGATCCTTTTTGGTGTCTGCACCGGAAGCGCGCTGGCCCTCAGCTTTGCAGTCCTGGGTTACGAGCGCCCGGTTTGGCACCGCTGGGGCACCGCCTTCCTTGTGGCGCTTACCTCCTTCACCTCGCTGTCAGCCGGGCCGATGAGCGGGCTCGTTGCGCAAATCTTGTTGCTGTTGTGGGGGTGGGTGTTGCGGCCCTTCAAGGCACGCTGGACGATTTTACTTGTAATGATTGGCCTCGCGCTCCTCGCCATCGAGCTTTTCGCCAAGCGGCCGCTGCCCAATGTGCTGCTGTCTACCATCGCGCTCGATGGGGAGTCCGCCTATTATCGCGTTCTTATCTGGAATTTCGGATCGGAATCGGCCCTGAACCATCCCTGGTTCGGCGTCGGCTATGGGATGTGGGATCATCCGTCCTGGATGACGCAGAGCATCGACATGTTCTGGCTTTATCCCGCCATCGTGTTCGGAATCCCCGCCAGCTTGATGATGTTCACGGCTTTCCTGGGCAGCACGATCGGCGTTGGCCGCAAGCACAATTTGCCGCCAAGGGAGTATTCCTATCGGATGGGCTACCTCATCTGCATGGCCGGGTTCTTCGTGGTCGGGTGGACCGTTCACTACTGGAACGCGACCTATGTCCTGTTCATGTTTTTGATGGGCAGCGGGCTGTGGCTGATGGATGTGCCTGAGGGAAGCCGCGTCGAGGCGGTGGCGCCGGCTCGCGAGGTCCGGGCACCGCGTGATCCCCGGCCGGCTCGCCCGTCGATAACAAGAGAAGGCCGTCCGGAGCCGCTTCCCCAGCGAGGGGTCAGGAGAGCGTGATGGGTCGTCGCAAATTGCTCCTGATCGCGCCCACCTGCGATGGCGCCGATGTCGGTGAAGCCTGGGTTGCGTTCCAGTGGGCGTCACGGCTAGCGGAACGGGCAGAGGTGACGCTGCTGACCTATCACAAGCGCAGTGCTCGCCCTGCGGCCGAGCAGTTGCGGGGGATGCGGGTGATCGAGTGGCCGGAAATGGCGCTGTTCACGCGGGCCGAGCGGCTCAACAGCATGCTCAAGCCGAGTTATGTACCGTTCTATTTTCGCGCGCGCCGCTGGATCAAAACCGCACTAGCACGGGGGGAGCAGTTTGATGTCGCCCATCAACCAACGCCGGTGGCCATGCGCTATCCGTCGCCGGCGGCGGGGCTGGGCATTCCGCTGGTGATCGGCCCCGTTGGGGGTGCGCTGGCGTCGCCGCCCGGCTTTGCGGAGGAAGAAGGCAGCAATCCCTGGTTCATGCGACTGCGGGGGATGGACCGGTATCGCCTGCAGTTCGATCCGCTGCTGCGCGCCTCTTATGAAAGTGCCGATTGCGTGCTGGGCATTGCACCCTATGTGGGCGAGACGCTGGCGGAGTTGTCGCTGAAACGGCTCGAGTTCATGAGCGAAACGGCCCTTGAGCAGGTGCCCGAACCAATTGTCCGGACGGACAGGGGGCCCACCGTCAAACTGCTGTTTGTGGGGCGGCTGGTGCGCACCAAAGGCGTGCGCGACATTGTCCGGGCCATGCAGTTGCTGAGTGACGTTGCGGTGACGCTAGACGTGGTGGGCACGGGCCCCGAGCAGCCGATTTGCGAGGCACTGGCGGGGGAGATGGGTGTGTCCAGCCGCATTACCTTTCATGGCTGGAAGGCCAGGGCCGAGCTCGACGCCTTCTACCGCAATGCTGATCTGTTCGTATTTCCAAGCTATCGCGAACCTGGTGGCAATGTGGCGTTGGAAGCCATGTCCTATTCGCTGCCCTTGATCGTGGTGGACCGAGGAGGACCGGGGAACGCGGTCTCGCCCCAATGTGCGATCCGGCTGCAGGCGAGCACGCCCGAGAGCCTGGCCCGGGAAGTTGCCGCTGCGATTCGGCAGCTGACCGGCGATCCCGAGCAGCGCGCGCGGATGGGGCAGGCGGCCTACCACCACGTCAAGGCGACCGGCTTGTGGTCGGCTCGGATAGGTCGGATCGAGGCGATCTATGACGAGATCGGGGCCGGGCAGCCAAGCGTGCGGCTGGTCGGTTCCAGCTAACCGGCCAAGGCGGCACGCAGGGCGGCGCGGTGGCCGCGGCCAAGGGGCGTGCGCATGGTGGAGCCCACAATCAGCGCCATCCGGAAGGCCCAAGTGGCCAGCGGACCATGATGGCGGCGGAAGTAGCGGATGCGGTTCGTGGTCATCAGCGCCGAGAGATAGGTGCTCTCATGATAGGCGCCGCCCTTATGGGTGACATGGGCTTGCGCGACATAGGCCGGGGTAAAACCGGCGACCCGGACGCGGCGGAGATAATCGACCTCTTCGCTGTAAAGAAAGAAGGACTCGTCCCATTCACCGACGGCGCGGCGCGCCTCGGCCGAGACCAGCAACGCGGCGCCGCTGGCCCATTCGATTTCCCCGCCCTTTTCATAAAGGTCCTTGCTGGCGACGATTTCACCCAAGCCCATGCGGGCGGCAACGGCGGTGCCGACCAAGGCGTCGGACCAGGCCGTGATCACCGAGGGCTCACGCCGCAGCGAAGCGGCGAGGGTGCCGTCGTCGTGGAGCAGCTTGGGCACGGCAACCCCGATCCGCGGATCGACGATACGCTCGAGCAAGAGGCGCATGGTGCCAGGCTGGAGCCTGGTGTCCGGGTTGAGGATCAGCAGGTGCGCCTCAGGTCCGGCCAGGGCCGCACCGATATTGATGCCGGCCGCATAGCCGCCATTGCGGCGGGTTGGCACGACAATAGCACCCACAGGATGGGCCTGGGAAATGGCGACGGAGTCATCGTGGGAGTCGTTGTCGATCACAAAGACGTCCAGTCGTGCGACTTCGGTGCGGTGCTGCTGGATCGAGTCGAGCAAGCCGGGCAGGGCATCGGCACTGTTGTAGGCCACTATGATGATGGCCAGCCGCTCGGCCGGTTCAGCGATCGCGTTCAATTCAGTGTCTCCGTTAAACGCAAGTCCAGTGTCCGCGCCATGACAGCAAGGGTCGGAACTGGTTGTTATCCTGGTTGATCTCCAACGGTTTTTCACCTCAGCAATCAGGGTGAAGCGTCAACATCGATCCGTGGTTCGATGTAGGCGGCACCGTGGGTTACGCCCAATGGTTTGGGTCAGCTGTCCTTTAGGTAGCCTCCCTAGCGGGGGTGAGCTCCTTACTGTCGCCAGCACGGAGACGCGCGGCCGAGTTGGGTCGCGCCGAAGATCAAGCAGAGCGCATTCATGCCACTCATCTCGGTTATCCTGCCGACCTTCAATCGAGCCCATAGTTTGCCCAGCGCGATGGGTTCGGTGTTGACCCAGTCGTTCCAGGATCTCGAAGTCATCGTCGTAGACGACGCCTCTACCCAGGATATCGCGGCGCTGGTGCAGCAGATCGATGACCCACGGGTGCGGCTGGTTCGCCGGCCGGTCAATGGCGGCGCCGGAGCGGCGCGCAATAGCGGGATTGCCGAAGCGCGCGGCGCGTTCATCGCCTTTCAGGATAGCGATGATCTGTGGCTGCCGGGCAAACTCGAGGGGCAGCTTGTGCTGTTGGCAGGGCTCGAAGCCGAGTTCGGTGCGGTTACGGGCCCCAAGATCTATTATGGACGGGATGACCGGCTCCGTTACGGGCCGGGCTATGTTTCGGTGACGCCCTCGCCTAAGGGGCGATTGCCCGCAGTTGGTGACCAGGTGGGCCGCCTGCTCGATGAGAACCGGCTAAGCGTTCAGTGCGCGCTGTTCCGGGCCGACTGCATGCCGCCAGGCCCTTGGTTCGATGAGCGGGCCCGGGCCAATGAGGATTGGGAATTTGCGGTTCGGCTGGCGCAGCACACCAAGATTTTCGAGCATACAGACGCCGCAGTGCTAGGGTTTGTGTCGGGTGACAGCATCTCGATGAACTCGCGCCGCCAGATGCTGGGCGAGTTGCTGATTGCCAAGAACAATAAGCAACTGCTGCAGCGTTATCCGCGGCAAAAGGCTGCCATCATGCGTAACGCTGCCCGCGTCCTGTTCAAGACCGGCAAACCCAGAATGGCGCGGCGCCTGTTGCTGGCCAGCATTGCTCATTATCCGCCCAGCACGATGACGGTTCTTGAAAGCTTGAGCCGGAAACTCCGCGGCGGGGTTACGCTGGCGGGCCAGCGCCTTGGCTTGGTGCAGTCGGGTTAGTCGGCAAGTCGAGGGTCGCCGAAGCCTGCCCCCGGAACTGGAGGGAGGCTAGCAGCTGCTGGCGGTGCCGGGACTTGGCCCAGCTGAGCCGGGCCCGCCATTGATAGGGAAGAAGCCGATGCGAGACGAACAGCGCGGTTGTGCGCGTCATGTCGGCCGCAAATTGCCCAAAGCTCGGCTGTGCGACGACGCAATCGGCCATGAGTTGGTGCAGATCGCTGGCAACTTGGGCCAGGCTGAAGTTGCGGCTGACAAAGGCTCGGCCGAACGCGCCCAGTTCGGCGAGACGTTCGGGGCCGGCCGCAAGCTCGGCGATATGCCGGGTTAGTTGCGCGCGGCCGGACTGGCCCTCGCCAAGGCCGTAGATGCCCATCTGGAGGAAACTGGGTGCCGTCTCAGGCGTGAAAGCGCCGGAGAACCCCTGTTCGCCCACTACGATAACCGGCTTGGCGAAAGCCATCCCACGTAAGGCGGATCCGCCCATGCCGATGACGATGTCAGCCGCAGCATAGGCCGGACGGGGATCGAGCATCGGGCCGATCACATGCACGGCAGTGCGGCCGAGTTCGCGATTGACCTCTTCAGATAGCGCTTCGATCTCGGGGCGGGCGGTGCCGTCACCAACGATCACGAAGTGCAGGGGCAGATCGTGACCTAGAGTGCGGACGGCCTCGATCGTGTCCCGCAAGCTTTCGGCTTTCATCCAGTGCACAAGACGGCTGACGGTGACGAGAACAATGTCTCGCTCCGAGAAGGAGTGGCGTTCGCGAAAGTCCTGGCCTTGCGCGGGGTCAGGCTGGTTGAAGTCGGTATCCACCGGCGGCAAGAGCGGGCTTGCCCGGCGGCCGGAGCGCACCGCCTGGGCCACGAGGTCGGGCGTCCCGAAAGTAGTCCGGATGTGCCGCGGGAACTCGTTGTTCACCACCATGGCCATGGAGGTGACCACCATAGGCACCCGCGTCCAAAGGTGGACGGCAAACATCGCTTCCAGGTATTGCGGTGCATCCCAGACATGGATGAGGTCGGGGCGCTCGGCTTGGGCTAGCCGATATAACGCTCGCATCCGCCTAGGGGAATAGCCGGCGCCGGTCGGGGCGGGGATATAGCGAAGCCCCTTGTCCTCGGCGAGCGCGACCATAGGACCGGGCACGGCGAAAAGCACGACATCGTGGCCATGCGCATCCCGCAACTGGGCGGCTAACTCGATGGCGTTAACCTGGGTGCCGCCGACCTCGAGCTTGTGCGCAAAGACCAGAATCTCCAAGGCGGTGCTCCTGCTAACGGCCCCTCAAGCGGAGCTCGGTCGAACAGCCGATGCTAGGAATAGTGCGGGCGGCGATGCAATCACCGGAACGGGCTAGGAGTAGTGGCGCCGCTCCGAGCGGACCTGCGGGGTGCAACCTGCGTATCTTTCCGGATCAGGCTGCAATGTGAGCTAGGCGCGAGCAATCCTTCGGTTGATTTCGGCTTACGGCTACGCATGCAATTTTCATGGTCTTCAAGCATTTGGCGGGCTGACATGAAATCCTATCGCAGCAACGGCGGCAGCCAGTCGACGGGCCGCTACCAGGGTGCGTCGGGCGGCAGCGCAATGTTCAGCAGCCCCGCTCCCCAGTTCAAGGCAGGCGAACGCGCAAGCACCAGCTACCGGGCGGGCAATGCCGCGAGCTCCGTCGGAACTGCCGGGTCCGGCGCGATGCAGTATCGACCGAACAGACTTCAAAACCTCGGCGCAAATACCGACAAGGAAACGTATTTTTCCCAAGCGGGAAAGCCCATTCTGCTGCCAAGTGCCGAGGTGTCCCCGTCCAACTTAGCTCTGTCCGCCCGGGACAGTTCCGCGAGTAAGCCAACACCGATGTTGCCGCCGGCAGCAGTGGCCATGGCTGTAGCCGGCTCGGTGGAACTGCCGACGAGCAGCGCGCCCGATCTTGCCCAGGCAACTGCAGCCAGTGCTAGCTTGGGCCGGGAAGACAAGTCGAGCGCAGCGACACCTGCAGCCCTCAAGGTCAGCGCCGAAACGGCGACTGTTGCAGCGACTCCCACATTGACGCCGGCAGGAGCGGCCAGCCCCGACTGGCGCGGCAGCTGGCTGAACGCTGCTGCGACGACCCCCTGCGGATCCTGTACCGGACGGGCCTGCACCATGTGTTCGGTGCGCACCGGTGGGCCGACGGCCAGCAGTGGGCTGCCGACCGGTTATTCGCCCAATACGCTGATCCTGCTTGAGCCATCCGATGAGATTGCCGCCCCTACGCCGCCGCGGGGATCGCCCGGAATTGGGCTGGATCCGTCGGCGGCTCCTTCCGATCTCCCTGGCGCGCCCCCGCCCAACGCCATTGTGCTGGAAAACCTGGAAGAGGGTACGCCCGAGAGCGAGTGGATGATTGGCAAGGCCGATGCCTCGATCGAGGGTTTTGCGGCGCAGTTCACCAGCAATCATGGCGAAACCGTCGACTTCAAGATCAACACCGATTCGACTGACTACCGGATCGATATCTACCGGCTTGGCTATTATGGCGGGGCGGGTGCCCGGCTGATGGACAGCATCGACCGGGACTTGGCCGCCCCGGTGATGCAGCCGATCCCCTACAAGGATGAGGAAACCAAGCTGGTTGATGCGGGCAACTGGTCAGTATCAGCCTCGTGGGAAATCCCGGACGACGCCGTTTCAGGCGTGTATTTCGCCAAGCTGACGCGGTTTGACGGCTCAGGCGGGGAAAACATGATCCCCTTCATCGTGCGCGATGATGATGCTCCGAGCGACATAACCTTCCAGACTTCTGACACGACCTGGCAGGCCTACAACTGGTGGGGCGGCTACAACCTTTATGGCGGCATTGAAGCCGGCGGCCGGGCGGGTCGTGCGAGTGCGGTCAGCTATAACCGGCCGATTATTTCACGCGATGGTGGTTTCTCGTCCGGCCCGCAGAACTATGTGTTTGGCGCGGAATATGCCGCGATCCGCTTTCTCGAGCAGAACGGCTATGACGTCGATTACATTTCCGGGATCGACACCGCCTCGGACGCAGCCCAACTGCTTAATGGCGAGATCTTCCTCACCGTCGGCCACGACGAATATTGGTCGAGCGAGCAGCGGGCCAATGTCGAGGCGGCACGCGATGCGGGCGTCAATCTGTCGTTCTGGAGCGGCAATGACGTTTATTGGGAGACCCGCTGGGAAAACAGCATCGATGGCACCAATACGCCATACAAGACGCTGGTCTCCTATAAAGAGCGCTGGGACAACGCTAATACGGACGCAGAGGGAACCACGTCCACCTGGCGCGACCCGGTGCTTGGCTCCGGCAAGCCCGAGAACGCGCTAACGGGCACGATCTTCACCGTCGATTCCTATCGGCTGGACGCCATCGACATACCCTATGACATGTCCAACCTGCGCTTTTGGAGCAATACGGAGGTTGCCGATCTGGAGCCGGGCGAGGTTTATACGCTCACCAAGAACCTGCTCGGTTATGAGTGGAATTCCGATCTCGACAACGGTTTCCGACCAGCGGGCTTGGTGCCGCTGTCCTCCACTACTGTGGACGTCGAAAGCCTGCTGCTGGACTATGGCAGTGCGGTTGGCTCGGGAACGGCGTCCCACAGCTTGACCATGTATCGGGCGCCCAGCGGCGCCTTGGTGTTTAGTGCCGGCACGGTTTACTGGTCCTGGGGCCTGGACAGCCACCACGACAACGAAGCGACCCCGACCGACCCCAATGTGCAACAGGCCATGATCAACCTGTTCGCCGAGATGGGGGTGCAACCGGCCACCCTGATGGAAAGCCTGGTTGCCGCTTCCGAGAGCGAAGATGAACTGGCGCCCACGACAACGATCACGTCGCCAACGGCAACCGGCCAGCTGACTGCTGCCCAAACAGTGACGATCACCGGCACGGCAACTGATGCCGGCGGGGGGAGTGTGGCCGTGGTCGAGGTTTCGACCAATGGCGGCACCTCGTGGCACCGGGCCAGCGGCACCACAAACTGGACCTATAGCTGGACGCCCATTTCGGGCGGCAACTACACCATTCGCACGCGCGCGGTGGATGACAGCATCAATCTGGAAACGCCGGCTGCCGGGGTGACCGTCAATGTCGACCAGGGTGGCACCGGTCACCTGTTCGGGCCCAATGATCTTCCGGCCAACCCGCTCAACCGCGATCCTAACCCGGTCAATGTCGGCGTGCGCTTCAGCGCCGCCACTTCGGGCAGCATAGTGGGGATCCGCTACTACAAGGGCATGGGCAATGCCGGCGAGCATATCGGCACTTTATGGGGTCCCGGGGACGTTCGGTTGGCCAAGGCTACTTTCACAGCGGAGACAGCGAGCGGCTGGCAAACGGTGATCTTCGACTCGCCCGTTTCGATCACGGCGGGGACCACCTATGTGGCGAGCTTGTCCACCCGGGGGGGCTATGCGGCAACCACCAACTATTTTGCCACGCCCAAAACGCGTGGAGGGCTGACATCAACCAGCGGGGTCTTCAGCTACGGCAACTCAGACGTAGCTCCAGTTACGCAGTCCAACACCAATTACTGGGTAGATGTCGTTTATAGCGGTGTTCCCACGCCCAATGATCCGCCCGCGCCACAGAACGACGACGGCTTCCCGGTGCTCCGGGATCGGCCGATTACGTTTCTCGCCTCGACACTGCTGGCGAACGATGCCGACCCCAACAATGATCCACTCACCATTATCGGGGCTGGGGCCGCCTCAGGCGGTTCGGTGGTCTTCGACGCTAACGCGCAGACCCTGACTTTCACCCCCACGTCAGGCTTTGTCGGTGAAGCCTCGTTTGGGTATTCGGTGTCGGATGGGCGCGGTGGCACCGGTTCGGCGCAGGTCAACATGGCGGTGGTGCCGACACTTTCCACTACCTCGCTGTTTGCGCCAGGGGCGGCCCCGGCCGTTGTGAGCGGAACGGACCAGTCAGAGGTCAATCTGGGCATCAAGTTCGTGGCTTCCGCGGCCGGGGCAATCACCGGGATCAAGTACTACAAGAGCGCTACCGATACCGGCACGCATACCGGCACGCTTTGGAGCAGCACCGGCAAGCAACTGGCCACGGCAACCTTTGTGAACGAAACGGCCAGTGGCTGGCAGACGGTTCTCTTCAGCAATCCGGTTCAGATCACCGCCGGCACGACCTATGTCGCCAGCTTCCAAAGCAATGGCGGCTACGCCACGACGTCGAATTATTTCACCGCGCCCCAGAGCAACGGCCCGCTTACGGCGCCAGCAGCAGGCAACGGCGTTTTCACTTACGGCGCCGACAACCTCATGCCGACCAGTAGCTTCAAGGGAACGAACTACTGGGTGGACGTGCTGTTCGAGTCAGCCGTTCAGCTCAACCGGGACCCTGTCCCGGGCGACGATAGCGGCTTCAACACGGTCGTCAATACGGCGCTAACGATCAATGCCGCGACCCTCCTCGCCAATGACACCGATCCCGACGGTGACCCGCTGACCGTTACGGGCATTAGCGGGTCCAACAATGGCACGGCCGTGTTCAACGTCCAGACCAACACGATCGTCTTTACCCCCACCAGCGGCTTTTCCGGCGCGGCGTCCTTTAGCTACACGGTAGCGGATGGGGAGGGCGGGACAGCCAGCGCAAGTGTGGCCGTGACCGTAACGCCACCCGTCAATCGTGCTCCCGTGGCCGCCAATGACACGGGGATGGTCACGGGGCGGGGGCAGGTGCTCCAGATCGCCGCCCCGACCCTCCTTGCCAATGACAATGACCCGGACGGAGACCCGCTGACCATCACGGGCGTCAGTGGTGCGGTGAACGGTGCCGTGGGCTTTAATGCACAGACCAATGTCGTGACCTTCACACCCAATGCCGGGTATGCCGGGCAGGCGAGTTTCAATTATGCAGTCTCGGACGGCCGTGGGGGAACCGCGTCAGCTTCCGTGGGCGTGGCCGTCACCGAGCCAGTGGTAGGCAGCAACGTCTTTGCCGATAACGTCACGCCGGCAACGGTCAGCGTAAATGAGGCGCGATCAGTGGAATTGGGCATGCGGTTCACCGCTGCATCCAGCGGCTTTATTTCGGGGATGCGCTTCTACAAGGGCCCACAGAATACGGGGATCCATACCGGCACTTTATGGTCCAGCACTGGTGCCGTGATGGGCACTGTCGTCTTTGAAAACGAGACGGCATCTGGGTGGCAATCGGCCAATTTCAGCACGCCCATCGCGATCTCCGCCGGCGCCAGCTACATCGTTTCCTATCGCGCACCGAACGGCCATTACTCGGCCAGCCCCGGTTACTTCAACACTGCTACAACAAATGGGCTGCTCACTGCGCCGCAGAGCAGTCCGGGGAGTCTCAACGGGCTGTTCTCCTATGAGAACACAAATACCCCACCCGACCGTAGCCTGAACGCGACCAATTACTGGGTGGACGTGTTTTATCAGCAGGGCGCCAACACCGCGCCGGTTGCAGTCAACGATGCTGGCCTCACCACGCAGCTCAATGCTGCGATGCAGGTCACGGCCGCGTCCTTGTTGGCCAATGACAGCGATAGCGATGGCGATACGCTCACGATCACCGGCGTGAGCGGCGCCAGCAATGGCACGGTGGTATTCGATCCACAGACCAAGCTGGTCACCTTTACACCAGCAGCGGATTACGCAGGTCCGGCAGGGTTCTCGTATACGGTGGCTGACGGGCGTGGCGGGACGGCTTCGGCCCACGTGGCGGTAACGGTAGCTCCGGCGGCGACGGGGATCTCGCTGTTCCCCGAAACGGCGACGCCCGTAACGGTGACCGTCAATGATCCTAGTCCGGTTCAACTGGGAATGAAGTTCACCAGTTCGGTGGCTGGCGTGGTGAGCGGGATCAAGTTCTACAAGGGGCCCCAAAATACCGGGCTGCACACGGGCGCGCTTTGGACTGCCGACGGCCAGTCAAAGGGCAGCGTGATCTTCCAGAACGAGACCGCCAGCGGCTGGCAGACAGCCTCCTTTGCCACCCCGATCGCCATTGAGGCGAACACCACCTATGTCGTTTCCTACCACACCAATGGCAACTACTCGGCCACGCCATTTGGCCTCGCCTCCCCGGTAACCTCCGGGCCGCTGACTGCACCGTCAAGCGCCTCCAGCGGCGGCAATGGTCTGTTCGCCTATGGCGGGACCAGCGCCTTCCCCAACGGCAGCTACAACGCCACAAACTACCATGTCGATGTGATCTTCAACGCACTGGCCTCATGAGCCAGAACCAAAGTCAGGGAAGCAGTCATGCAAGGCGAACTCTATGCAGATGCCATCGGGGAGATCACCGTCACGGGGACGGTGGTGCGGATCGATTTGGTCAGCCTTTCCGCAACCATGCGCGATACGGGCGGCCAGCCGATACCAGAACACCGGCAGCGCATCGTCATGTCGTTAGAGGGGTTTGCCAACAGTTTCGAGGTGCTGCAAAACGCCATGAACGGACTGATCGAGGCCGGCGCCATTCGACGCAATGAACCGAGCAATGGCATTCCGGTGAATCCGCCCAGGGCAAACGGCAACAGCCAGCAAAGCGCCTCACCCAATTTCGACTCCTAGCCGGTTCCCGTTGCCATGCAGGCGTTTGTTCAAACTGGCCCGGAATGCCTTGCCGCGGCTTTGCGCCACCATGGCCTCGATGGCAACGGTGGGCGGCTGGTGGCCGAGCATGCGATCGGCGCCGAAGGCATAGGCTTTGACCTGATGCTGCGCATGGCGCGGGAGTCAGGGCTGCGGGCGCGCCGCATCAAGGCCAAGCCCGCCACCATCTTGCGCTTGGGGCAGGCTTACCCGGCGCTGGCTCGGCTCGGGAACGGCAATTGGGTGTCGATCCTGGGGGCCCAGCAGGATGAAACCGGCGCCGTGGTGCTGCGCATATTCGACCCCCTAGCGAATACTCCGGGCGGGATGATCGTGGTCAAGCTCGAGCAGTTCGCTAGGCGGTGGAATGGCGAGTTGCTGCTGGTCAAGCGCAGCTATGCCATTGCCGATCCTGAGCAACCCTTTGGCTTTGCGTGGTTCGTCCCTGAAATTTTGCATCAGAAACGGTTGTTCATCGATGTCGCGATCGCCGCCTTGTTTCTTTATGCGCTGGGACTGGCCACGCCGGTCTTTTTCCAGCTCGTGATCGACAAGGTGCTGGTGCACCAGAGCTATTCAACGCTGATCGTGCTCGCCATCGGGATTGGTGTGGCGCTGGTGTTTGAGGCGGTGTTCGTGTTCCTGCGCCGCTACCTGCTGATCTACGCCACCAACCGGATCGATATTCGGGTGGCCACCCGCACCTTCCGGCACCTGCTCGATCTGCCAATCAACTTCTTCGAACGCTCCTCGGCAGGCGTTCTGGTCAAGCACATGCAGCAATCCAGCCGCATTCGGGAATTTCTCACCGGCAGGCTGTTTCTGACCATGCTCGACACGCTGTCGCTGTTTGTCTTCATCCCCGTTCTGCTGATGTATAGCGTGCAACTTTCCCTGATCGTGCTCGGATTCAGTGCCCTGATCGCGCTGGTGGTGGCGCTGCTGGTGGCGCCCTTTCGCAAGCGGCTGGCAGCGCTTTACGCCGCGGAGGGTGAACGCCAGGGCCTCTTGGTGGAGACCATGCACGGCATGCGAACTCTCAAGTCCCTCGCCATGGAGCCGCTGCAGCGGCGGGTTTGGGATGACCGGTCAGCCCAGACCATCAACACCCGTTTTAAAGTCGAGACTATCTCGATCTCGGCGCAGGCCGTCACCGGGCTGCTGGAAAAGCTGATGGCGGTCGCGATCATCAGTGTTGGCGCGCTTCTGGTGTTTGATGGCGCGATGAGCGTGGGCGCGCTGATCGCTTTTAACATGCTGGCTGGCCGCGTTTCAGGACCCTTAGTGCAGATCGTCACCATGGTGCACGAGTACCAGGAGGTGGCGCTGTCGGTGCGCATGCTGGGCGAGGTGATGAACGAGAAGGTGGAGCGCAGCGGCAGCACGGAAGGACTGCGCCCCGAATTAGAGGGCGCGGTGGAATTCCAGGATGTCTCGTTCCGTTATCGTGACGACGGGCCCTTTGCGCTCAACGAAATCAGCTTTGCCGTGCCGGGCAATACGATCATGGGGGTGGTGGGGCGCAGCGGCAGTGGCAAGAGCACCGTCACCCGACTGATCCAGGGCCTCTATCCGGCTCAGCAAGGGGTGATCCGCATCGGCGGCCATGACTTGCGCGAACTGGACCTCAACCATCTCCGCCGCAGCGTCGGTGTGGTGCTGCAGGATAATTTCCTGTTCCGTGGCACGGTGCGCGACAACATCGCGGCAGCCAAGCCGGATGCGACCTTCGAGGAGGTGGTGGATGCAGCCAGACTCGCAGGCGCCGTCGAGTTCATCGAGCAGCTCTCGCGCGGTTACGACACCTTGATCGAGGAGGGGGCAGAGAATCTTTCGGGCGGCCAGCGCCAGCGGCTCTCGATCGCACGAGCCCTCGTCACCAATCCGCGTATCCTGATCCTCGACGAGGCGACCAGCGCGTTGGATCCCGAAAGCGAGGCGATCGTCAAGCAGAGCATCAAGGGCATCGCTGCGGGGCGCACCGTGATCATCGTTTCGCACCGGCTCTCCATGCTCACCGATGCCGATGCAATCCTTGTTATCGACCGCGGGCGGCTGGTGGATGTGGGACCCCATAGCCAATTGGTTTCGCGCTGCACCACCTATCGCCATTTGTGGAACCAGCAGATGAAGCTCGTCGGATGAGTGCCGTTGAAAAGGACCCCGCGCGGCTCAGGCCCACCGGCAGGCCCGAACTCAAACTCGTGGAGCCAGGAACCGCGCCGGCGATCCGGGATTTCCAAACCGACGCGATTGCGCTCGAAGAACGCCGTCCGCCGATCACGGCCCGGCTGACGCTTTACCTCGTCGCCACCGCGATTGGTGCTGGTGTTTTCTGGGCCAGCGTGTCGCGGATCGACCAGATTGTTGTCGCGCCGGGCAAGCTGACCACCAGCCAACCGACCCTGGTAGTGCAGCCCTTTGAAACCTCCATTGTCCAGTCGATTGCGGTCAAGCCTGGCGATGTGGTGCGCAAAGGGCAACTGCTCGCTACCCTTGATCCGACCTTTGCCGATGCCGATGCCAGTCAATTGCAAGCCAAGCTGGCGCGCTTCGTGGCCCAAATCGCCCGCATGGAGGCTGAGCTGTCAGGAGCGGTTTATGCGCCACCGCTCCACGCTTCTCCCGAGGCGCAGATGCAGGCGGAATTGGCCCGGCAGCGGCGGGCCGCCTTCGAAGCCAGGTTGGCCGATTTTGACGCGCAGATTGCCCATGGCGAGGCGCTGATGCAGGCGGCAAAGGCGCAGGAAGTAACGCTGCGCAGGCGCCTGGGCGGTTTGCGCGAAATCCAAGATATGCATTCTACGCTGGCGGATAGCGGGAATGGCTCGCGGCTGGCATTTCTGCAGAGCCGTGATCTCGGGCTGGAGCTCGAAGTAACGCTCACTCAGGTGCAAGGGCAATATGCCGAAGCTCTGCACGGGCTTCAGCAGGTGCAGGCCGAGCGGCAGAACTTCGTCGAGGATTACCGGCGCCAGACCTTGGAAGCGCTGGTCGAGCTAGAGGAGAAGCAGGCGGGAATCAACGAGGAAGTGCGCAAAGTGACCTTACGCGCTGCCATGTCCCATCTGCTGGCGCCAGCGGATGCCGCGGTGCTGGAGGTGGCGCAACGCTCCCAGGCTTCAGTGGTGCAAGCCGCCGAGCCGCTGGTTACCCTGGTGCCGCTCAATGTTGCGCTTGAGGTTGAAGTGGCTGTGCCCAGCAATGACATCGGGCATCTGGCCGTTGGCGATGCGGCACGGATCAAGTTCGATGCCTTCCCCTTCCAGGAACATGGGACAGTTGCGGGCACAGTGGCCTCGATCAGCGAAAACTCTTTTGCCAAGCAGCCCGGCGAGGATCCGGCGGGAGGCACGGCGTTTTATCGGGTGCGCATCGGTCTGAGCCAAGAAAAGCTGCGGCGGACGCCGGCCGATTTCCGCTTGCTCCCGGGCATGACGGTTTCAGCCGAGATCCACGCGGGGGAGCGGAGCGTGATCTCCTATTTCCTTTATCCCCTGATGCGCGGCATCGATGAAAGCCTGCATGAACCCTAAGGGTTGGGCGCGTCAGTTCAGGGGTGCAAGTCCTGCACCACCGCCCGCGACCGCCAAGCGTAAAGCAACCAGCCAAATTCATATGGCCGGCATTCGTAATCGATCTTGCCAGGCCGCAACACTGCGTCGAGGCCGGGTAGGTGCCAACCCTTTTTGAGCGCCGTGGTGCCGGCGGCGATCCGACGGGCCAGCTTAGGGGGCTCGGTTCTGGCAACCTTGCGCCAGATCACGCTGTGCTGTTCCGAGATCATCGGCTGGTCCGTTTCGGGATGATCATCCAGCCAGCCCAGGCCCTTGACGATGGCGGCGCGGTGATCCCGTCCGCCGGCATCCAGCAGATCGAGCAGGGCCATTGGGGCCATGGCATGCTGGTGCACACTATAGACTGGATAGCCCTCAACTACGCTGCCATCACGCGTATCGTAGTGCCACCACCATTGGCCGGCGCTGCCTTGCAACTCGACAATCCTAGCAGCGCAGGCATCAGCGGCCTGTAGAGCGGCTATGTTGTCGTCGGCATAGCCGAGGCGGGCCATGGCCTGGATGGGATAAACCTGATCGGCGAAAGAGCCCACATGGCCACGCACCCAGCCACCGGCCGAGACCGGGGTAACATGGGGAAACACTCCGCTGGGCGACTGGGCGTCACGCAACATGATCCAGGCCAGATCCTTGACGCGCCTCGTATCTCCCAAGTGCTGGCCAGCAATTGCGGCGGTGAGCGCCCAGGCACATGGCACCAACTCGACGCTCTCGCTTTCAGCAAGGATCTCGACAAGGATATCGAAAAGGTTCCGGGCAAAGATCCCCGCAGTTTCCGCTGCAGCCCACGCAGCCAGCGCGACGGCTCCGGGCTCGCGCGATTGGGCGGCACGGTCAATGCAGGCCTGAGCGAGTTCCCTCGCGCTATGCCCATGCAGCACACCGCGCTGCACCGTTTCGGGCATCCAGGCCAGACCTTGGGCAACATTGATCGTGTAGCGCAGATTGTCGCCCTCGGGGCGGGGTGCTGCAGCCTTTCTAGCGTCGGTGCTGCGCATCGTGTGGGGAAACCGCATGTTTGACAGCGCCATGTGCCGCAGGCCGTCAACCGCCAGGCTGCACAGCCTCGGCAAGCGTTCGCGCGCCAGGGGATAATCTTCTTCGAGCTGTAGAATGCGATCGAACTCAGGTCCTCGCACTCGCTTGGGACTAGGGTTGGAGCCGAAATCCTGCAACATGTTCATACCCCTGATTTCCATGCGCGCGCTTTGCATGGGGTCCGCCAGAATCTGAATCTTGCATGGGGGGTGGTGGTGCGCACTTCGCTCTTATGGTGCAGTTTGAAGAGGGCAGGATCATCCGAGCGGACTAGCGCCCCGCGGTGCTGAGGGAGCGTCGCCCTAGCGATTCCACATGTTCACCATGCTTGCGGCGTTGTCGTTCCAGACCAGGCGCAGCATCCGGCCGGCGCGATAAAGCCGGACCTGGGTCACGCATCTGAGCGCCAGGACACGTTCGCGCAAACTGCCGGCACGATCGGAGCGCCAGATCCGTACCACCTCCAAGGCTGGCGAGGCCGCAATCACGGCACTCTTGGCCAGCCATTTGATCCGACCCTGGGTCCCGCTGGCCGCTTTGAATTCATGGGCCACATGGCGGTCCCAGCGGCGAGCCAGCTCGCTGAAGCACTTGCAGGAGGGGGTATAGACGCGAGCATCCCCGACAAAGGCGATGCCGTGGCCCATGGCGGTGGCGCGCTGACCCCACTCGGTGTCTTCCATGGTGCCAATGCCCCCAAACAGCCCCACCTTGGGGAATATCTTGGCGCGCACGGCCATATTGCCTGTGGCGGCGAAGCCATGCCGTTCGACATATTCGCAAGCGCGGTAGCTGAAGATATTCTCGTAGGCTTCGATCGCCGTGAGATGGTCGGGATCGGTCGGCCTGATCCGGATGTCACCCCCCACAATGTCAGTTTCGGGGTGGTGCTGAAACCAGGCTACGATTGCCGCCAGCCAGTTTGGCGCGGCGACGCAGTCCGCATCGATGAAGGCCAGGATCTCACCGGCGGCTTCCGCCACACCGAGATTGCGGGCCGGGCCTGGTCCCGGGATAGGTTGGACCACCAGACGGGCTTGCGGAACGGCAGAGACCGCAGCGCGCGGCAGGTCGCGCGAGCCATTATCGACCACGATGATCTCGAACGAAATGCCCCGGCCTGCCTGCCGGGCCAAGGAATGCAGGCATGCCGGCAGATCGGGTTCGTTGAGATGTGGAATGATGATGCTGACGAGCGGTGGATTAGCCATCTTGATGCCCCCTCACCAAGCGGGGGAAGCGTTGTTGCTTCGCCTCGATTGCCCCTAGGCACTCAGTGTGGTCCGACCAGATTTGTGCAGCAATAATCCCATCGCGGGCCTGGCTAACTAAGAAGGCTGGCCTGACGCCCCGATGTGTTCAGATCACAGAAGCGCGAGCCACCGATAGGATTTGGGTCAAATGCAATACTGGGCGGGAGGATCAACGTCATGCCAATCCGGGACCTCGCAAGGGAGCTCAGTGGCCAAAGCCATAGCGCACCGTTTTGCGTGGTCGGAGCCGGCATTGCGGGATTGCTGCTGGCCACACGACTTGCCCGGCACAACAGGAAAGTCATTGTCGTTGAAAGCGGCACCGTCGCGTTTGATCCCGCTATCCACGAGCTCAACGACATTGATGACGCGGGTGGGGGGTATGGCCGTGCCATGACGGGCCGCTACCGCGGCCTTGGAGGCTCGTCGTCACGCTGGGGCGGGCGGATGATCCCCATTGCGGGGTTCGATCAGGGCGCTCGCGAACATGTCGACCAGCCCGAGTGGCCGGTGGGCCCGCACATCCTGAGACGCTACCAGCAAGAGCTGGAAGCGTTGTTTGGTGTCGGCCACGATTCTTTTGATGAGCTCGATACGAGAGCGCCGGGTTCGGCGGGCCTGCTTATCGATACTGGTGAGGATCTCATGACCCGTTGGGCGAAATGCCCCACGTTCAAGCGCTGCAACATCATCTCGATCCTGGGACGGGAGATCCGATCCAATCCCAACATTACGGTCTGGCTTAACGCGACGGTGTGTGGTTTCGATCTGGATACCGAGGCTGGGAAGCTGCGCGCTATCGCCGCCAAGAGCCTTTACGGGCACGAGCTTACCGTGCGCGCCGAGGAATTCGCCCTCGCAGCCGGCACCATCGAGTCCACACGACTGCTGCTGCTGCTTGACGCGGCCAGCGGCAATCGCGCCTTCGAGCGAACTGACGCCTTGGGGCGCTACTTCCAGGATCATTTGAAAGCGGAAGTTGCTTTGGTGGATCGTACGCGTGCCGACCTTACCAATCATCTGCTGAGTTGCCGCTTCGTTCGGGGTATCCGCCGCGACTTGCATCTTGAGCTATCCGGCAGCGCCCAGCGCGAAGACCAGGTTTCAAGCGGTTTCATCTATGTCGCCATGGATATGGGCAATAGTGGCATGGCGGCGATCAAGAGTTTCGCCAAGGGCGTGCAACGACAGGAAGTGGAACCACGCCAGATCGGCACGGCAGTTCGGGATGTCGGCCTGATCGCCAAAAGCGGGTTCTGGCGCTTCTGGCACAAGCAGCTTTATGTGCCGCCCGCGGTGGATTTGCGCCTCATGGCGCTGGTCGAGCAACTGCCCGACCCCAAGAACCGCATCTCCCTATCGGAGAAAACCGACCAGTTGGGGGTGCGCAAAGCTTTGCTGCACTGGAAGGTGCTACCGAGAGACGAGCGGACCTTCCGCTCGGCTGCCCGCAGGCTCAGGACCTATTGGTCCCGAGCGGGTCTGGATAATCTCTGCCCATTGATATGGGCTCCCGGCGTCAACAGCCCGGATGGCCAGATCATCGAAACGGTTGAAGCCTGCGCCCACCCGTCCGGCTCGACGCGCATGGGAACCAACCCAGCGACCTCGGTGGTTGGCCCCGATCTTCGCTGCCACCACGTGCCCAATGTTGCGGTCGCCAGCGCCTCGGTGTTTCCAACCGCAGGCAGCGCCAATCCGACCTTCACGATCATGCAGTTGGCGCTATGGCTTGCCGATTCCTACCTGTTGATCGGCGCTTAGATGTGGACGAGAGACGAGGCAGGTCCGGTTGGTGACTTGTCTAAGGGATGAGCAATACGGCATAAGTGGTTGCTGCGGAGGCGACCCGATCCTCACACAACTGGATCCTTTGTTGGCACGGCGCTGAGGTGCTGGAGTAGGTGGGCGTGGGTTGCAGCGTTCGCAACGATAAGCGCGCCGGTGCGCTCGAATATGTCGGCGCCGCGACCCCACCAGTCGGTGACGACACCACCGGCTTCCTCCACAAGGAGAATACCCGCCGCCGTATCGACAAAGCCGGTTTCCTCGAAATAACCGGTGAGGCGCCCGCACGCCACATAGGCGCAGGAATTGGCCGCGCTGCCGACAACGCGTACGGCGCCGATCTCGGCGCGGATGGCATCGAGCCGCTCGTAGGCCCCAGGGTAAAGCTCCAGGCCTGGGGTGGGCAGGCCAGTGCCGACGCACATAAGGCCGATGTCAGTGGAGCGGCTGACATAGAGGCGTTCGCCATTGAGCCAGGCGCCGCCGCCCTTGGTGGCCGTGAACATCTCGTCCGAAACCGGATTATAGACGAGGCCACAGACGGTCTCGTTGCCCCGCCGCAAGGCGATGGTGATGGTGTAGTGCTGGCCGAAAAGGAAGTTGGTGGTGCCATCGATGGGGTCAACCAGCCAGCGGTGCTCGCGGTCCGCGCCTTCGACCGGGGCAAATTCTTCTCCCGTCAGGCTCCAATCAGGATTGATGGCAAAAAGGCGCTTGCGGATCAGTTGCTCGGACTCTCGATCCGCATCGGAAACGAAGTCACCCGGACCCTTGATGCCGACCTCAAGGTTGCGAAAATTCTTGAAGTGCCCCAGGGTCAAGGCTCCCGCCTCGCGCGCCGTAGCAACCATTTCGTCGAGTATCTTGCTGTAATCCGTGATCATCTTGCGAGAGCCGCGAGCAGCTCCTCCGGGTCGTCGGTTGTGATCTGGTCAACCTTGAGCTCAAGGAGCTTGTCAACCTGGGCGAGGGTTTCGGGGGTGATCTGGCGAATGGTCCAGGCATCAATCCGGCGCCCCGCGGCGTGGATGGGCGCGATGATGTCAAAGCCCGCGGCTCGCGCGGACAAGACGATTTCATAGGCCAGGTAGATCATCTCGGCTTTCGGAGCGGCCGCGAACGCGTCGGCAATGAAGCTGCAGTAGTCGCCGGTAGCGCGCAGTCGTGCCAGCGACTCCCCGTAGCAGGGGTCGTAGCCGGTGCGGAGACCCGGCGCCGCTTGGGCGAGGACTTCGATCGCCGCTGAGTCGCCCCCCGAAAGGATCAATGAACCAGCTACCGGCGCAACGCTTGCAGCAAAGTTTGCGACTGTCTGCGGATCCAGTGCCGCAAGATCTTCCTTGAAGTCGAGTTGCAGCAAAGCGTCGGGATGGGGAGGATTGCGCTGCAACAGCTGGCAGAGGTCCTCCAGCAGCATCACCCGGTCAGGTAATGGTGTGCCCTGATTATCCCGCAAATGCAGACTGCGCAGCATCGCGGTACCGCTTTCGCGCACCCGTCCGGCGCCAGTTGTTTCCGCTTCGAGAGTTGGGTTGTGGAGGATGGCAAAGCCGTGGTCGGCGTGAACGACCAAGTCAACCTCCACGCTGGCGCCCAGCCGCATGGCTTCGAGAATGCGGCGGCGGGTAAACACCGGGTCGGAAACCCGGCGGCGTGCCCTATGCCATTTCAGCCAAGTGCGGTGGCCGTCCCGCTCGATATAGAGTGGATCAGTCATTTCAGCTCCGAAAGACCTGCCGATCGTCGCGATAGGCCATTATGGCCCGCGGCCGGAGATGAGCGCCTTGCCCGGTCTTGAACAGGTCGGGGTGGGACACCATCGCTTTGAGGCGAGTGCCGTCGGGCAGCGCCAGGTCCACCAGGCCGTGGGTGCCAAAATCGGTGACGCGGTGCACCTTGGCTGGAGCATCCTCCGAAGCTTCCAAGTCGAGTGCTTCAGGCCGCACGGCGAGGATTGCCGCACCGTCAGAGATAGGCAGCGGCACTGTGAGACCCGCATGGCTGAAACTGCCGTTGCGCACCTCGCCTTCCACCAGATTCATGGTGCCGATGAAACCAGCGACGAAGGGCGTCTGCGGATCACGATAAACCACATCCGGCCGGTCGATCTGTTCGGTGCGACCATCGCGCATTACTACGATGCGGTCGGCCATGGAGAGCGCCTCGTCCTGGCCGTGGGTGACGAACAGCGTCGTAATCTTGAGGCGCTGCTGGATGTCGCGCACCTCCTCGCGAAGGCGTTCGCGCAAGTGCTGGTCGAGGCTGGCAAAAGGCTCGTCCAGCAGCAGGATCTTGGGTTCAAGCACCAGCGAGCGGGCCAGCGCTACGCGTTGCTGCTGTCCGCCCGAAAGCTTGGCGACATGGCGGGTGCCGTAGCCGGAGAGGCCCACGAGATCGAGCACGGCCTCGACACGCCGCTTGATCTCATCCGGAGCCACTTTGCGCAGTTTTAGTCCGAAGGCGAGGTTCTTGAACACGTTCATATGGGTCCAAAGCGCGTGGCTCTGGAATACCATGCCGGTGGGGCGCTTTTCGGCGGGCACATGGGTGATGTCTTCGCCATCAATGGTCATGTGGCCGCTGGTGGGGCGCTCGAACCCGCCCACCATGCGCAGCAGGGTGGATTTGCCGGAGCCGGAGGGGCCGAGCAGGCACACAAGTTCGCCATCGGCCACATCAAGCGAGAAGCTGTCCACGGCGCTGACGGCGCCGCCAAAAATTTTGGATACGTCTTTGATCTCGAGAACGGACATCAGTTTTTCCTAGCCGCCGAAGCCGCGGGCGAACGAACCGGAATTAACAACCCGGCGGGCAAACAGCAGGGCAATGAAACTTGGCACCCAAAGCAGCACGGACAGCACCGCGCCGAACTGGATCACGGGCTGGTTGTTGATGAAGGAAATCATCAGCACCGGCAGCGTGCGCACCTGCGGGGCGCCGATCAGCCAGGCGCCTTCGGTTTCATAGAAAGTGCCGACAAAGCTGAGGAGGATTGCCGCTGCGATGGTGGGGCCAGCCTGGGGCAGGGTGATGGACCAGAACACCCGGAATGGCCCTGCACCGACATCGCGCGCCGCTTCTTCCATGCGCCGGTCCACGGATTGGAATGCCGCCACCGGAATCCAGATCATGAACAACAAGGTGCCCACGAGCTGGATCAGCACCACACCCCAAAAGGTGCCGATAAGATTGAGCTGCAGGAAAATGCCGGCAATGGCGACGAGGAGGCCAAATTTGGGGAAGGCGTGGCCGGCGAGAAACGAGAAGAACAGGAGGTCCCGGCCGGGAAACTCCAACCGGGCGAAGGCATAGGCGGCCGGCAGGCAGATGGCAGCCGAGATCAGCGTGACCGTCGTCGCCAGGGTCAGGCTCATCGTGATGGAGGTCCAGACATCGGCGCGGCCCAGGGTCTGCCCCCAGAAGCGGAGACCGAACTCCTGCGGGATCACCGAAGGATAGCGCCACACATTGGTGAAGGCCCAGGTTCCCACCACGAGCAGCGGGAACACGATAGCTAGCGTTAAAACAACGGCCAGGATGATGCCGGTCCAGTCGACGCGGCGATGCACAAGAGTGGCCATGCTAGGGCGTCCTGTTCTTGGCGACCGAGCGCACATAGAAAAGACCGAACACGATGCAGAACCCGAAGGTCACGACGGCCTGGGTAATGGCACTGGTTGGATCATAAAGGTCGCGGAAGGTGCGCTGCATGAAGGGGCCCATCATTTCGGGCGCCGCTGGGCCCAGGATGTAGGGCAGGGTGAAGGCCGAGAAGATGCCCAGCACGGCAAAGGAGATGGCGACCAGGATGGAATTGGTGATACGCGGCAGAATGATATGCCAAAGCAGCGCGAAGCGGCCGGCGCCGACGTCTCTTGCGGCCTCGATCGCTTGATTGGACACATTGCCGAGACCCGAAAGCAGGATCAGAACGGTCAGCGGGATATTGTCCCAGACGAGGCCGATCACGGGTCCCCATGGCGTTAGATAGGGGGAGCGGATCTTGGGCAGGCTAATCGCATTAAGCAGCAAGTCTACGGTGCCATTGGGGCCAAGAACGCGGATAAGGGCGAAGCTCAGGATGATCGAGGGCACGAACATGGGAAAGATGGCGAGGCCCTGCACATAGGCCGCTACCTTGCTGTCGGAGAAGCGCAGGTAGAGCGCGATCGGCAGGCAGATGACGAGCAGCAAAATGGCGCAGACGCCAGTGGTCCACAGTGTGACCGACAGGTTTGACAGGCTGTAGCTGTCTGAAAAGAAGAAGCGGTAGGTCTCGAGCGAGAACTGGGTCCCTTCGGGTGTCCTCAACCAGATGGTGGTGATCACGGCCGAGATGATGGGCCAGATCACGAGCCAGAGAACCAGAAGCACCGGCACGGCGACGAGCAGGAGGCCGACCGGCCTCCTGCGTTCTGGCGAAGCGGGCATAACCGGTCGGCCCGCGTCGATTGCGGTCACGAGGCGGGGTCCACGTTTGGCGCCACCGTGCGATACCAGCCATCATTGATAGCAACTTCCCAGGGGCCGCTGGGGAAAACTGGGATGGAGCTGGGGATGATGTCGGCGAAGCGCTCGCGCAGATCAGACGCCACATAGTCCCAAGATACGCCGGGAAAGCCGCCGAGTTCGGTCAGAACTGCCGACTGGATTTCTTCGCTCAGAACGAAATCAGCCAGCTTGATCGCCGCATCCTTGTTGACGCCATTGGAGAGAATGGTGATGCGCGAGAAGCCGCCGGGCAGTCCAAGATCCTGCAACTGCACCAGGCCGGTGGTTTCTGGGAGCACCCCTTGTTCGATGGCCTTGAGCACCTGATCGGACCATGCCGGGATCATGGTTACGGCAGCCTGCCCGAGCAACTGCAGCGATTGGGTATTGCCGGATGTATACGCACCCTGGTCGAACAGCGACGGGGCAATATTTTTGAGGATTTCCCATGCCCCGGGCAGCATAGCCGCGGTGTTTTCGGGCGTGGCATTATCGACCGTAAACTTGCTGAGATCCTGGCCATTGGCTTCGAGCACAGCCCGTCGCACGAAATTGAGACCCGAACCGCCCTTGTTGGGGCGATTATAGATGAACTGGCCTGGATTGGCTTTGATCCAAGCCATCAGGTCCGGCCAGGTCTTGGGCGCATTGGCGGGATCAAGCTTGGTGGTGTCGTATGCCAGCAGCACCTGCGAGCCGCGGTAGGGCAAATTGGTGGGGATGTCGATGCCAAGCGGATTAAGCTTGGAGTAGTTGGACAGCCCCGCCTGCTCGAAGTCGACCCACAGACCTTGTTCCAAGGCGCCGACCGGTTGCCGCGAGTCAAAACCTTCGAAGAAATCTGCCTGGGGGTCGGCGTTCGAGCTCATGGCAGCGAGGCCGCGCTCGGCGATGGACTGGAGGCCCGCGTTGTCCCCGCCGTCCACCAGGTTGAGCGTGGTGCCCGGATTGGCCGCTTCGAAAGCGGGCTTCACTACATTGGTCCAGAAGTCTAGAATGTTCTGATCCGAGCTCGTGTACCAGTCGATGGTGCCTTCGGCGGCGAAGGACATGCGGGGCAGGACGGCCATTCCGGCTGCTGCGCCGGCAGCTGAGATCATGAAGGTGCGGCGTTTCATTGTGCTTCTCCCATGAGGCGATCCGGGGCGGATCGCCGCCTTTTCCGTGCCGATCGCGGAGGCGGATGGCGGCTCTTGGCCAAACAACGAACCGGATCGGCGCCGACTCGTTCGCCCCATGGGCTCCTCCCGCGCATGCGCATCGACGAGGCCGACCCAATCTGGTGCTGGGTTTTGCCGGCCGGCGAGACATATGCTGGGGCCAAGACAACACCGAAATACGACTGCACACAAGTGCAGCAGCGAACATTTTTCGTCGGTGTGTCTAGCGCGGTTGCATAACGCTCTAATGACAAACACGCGCGTTGCGCACGTGTGCAAGGATGCGGCTAGGGCGCGCCCGGACGAACCGAGCGGCGCCAGATCGGCATCGGCTCGATCACCCTTCGCGTCGAGTCCGCATTGTCGGGCTGCTGCAGCAGTGCCACGACTTCATCGGCGATCACCTCGAGCGGCTGGGAGAAGGTGGTCAGGTTGTAGGATGCCCAACCGGCCTGCTCGATATCGTCGAAACCGATGACACACAGGTCTTGCGGAATGCGCAAGGCAAATTCCTCGCGCGCGGCGTCCATGAACCCCAGCGCAAAGAGGTCGGTTACGCAAAAAACGCCGTCCGGAGCCTGGGAGCGGCCAAACAGCCGCCGGGCTGCCAGCTGTCCTTCGGCATAGCTGGAAGGGCCGACCTCGGTGGCGGTTACGGCCATGCCGGCAGCTGTCGCGGCCGCAACAAATGCACGCTGCCGTTCCACCAGACTCGCCGTGCGGGTGTTGGAGGTGACAACAGCAAGGCGCAGGCAGCCCGCGCGCTGCAGCAGGTACTGCGCCTCGGCGCCCGCCATGGCGTTGTCGACGCCCAGATTGGAGCTACCAACCAGCCGCTCGTCGCGGTTGATCAGAATCACCTGCTGGCCGTTGGCAAGGCAAGTCTCGATCAGGCTCGCGGGGGGCGTGCCGGATAGCACCACCGTAGCATCGGCGCGGTAGTTGAGCGTTTGGCGCAAGGCTTGCGCCGCGCTTTCCTGATCGGTTTGGGTGTTGATGATCATGATGATCTTGCCCACCGCCTGCAGCCTGCGGGTCAGCACATCGACGAGGCGGGCGCGGATAGGGGTGGTGAGATTGGCGACGACCAAGCAGACGATATTGCTGTTTTCGCGCAGGCCGCGGGCAAGGTGGTTGACGTGGTAGCCAAGGGCGCTCGCTGCATCGAGCACCTTGCGGCGGGTGGCTTCCGATACGCTGGCGCCGTCCGTGAAGGTGCGCGACACCGCCGAACGGGAGACGCCGGCGCGCTCCGCCACCATCTGGGCTGTGACGAAGGTTCTGGGTCTGTCGCTCATGGTGTGCGCCATCCTGCTCGGGCGGCGCGATTAGCCGGGAGAACACAATCGACGTCAAGATGGGAGGGTGTTCGGCAGTGCTGGGATCGGCGGGCAAGCCGCTCAGAGAGTCAGCACGAAGCGGAAGAGCGCATCGCCTTCCCACCACATGGGGAAATTGGTGCCCCATTTGTTGTTATAGAGATTGACCCGCAGTCCGGCAGAAAAATCTGGCACATCAGGCTGGAACGGCAGGAAGGGCGAGCCGGCCGGGGCGACGAGGGCGGCGTCGAGCAGGTCAAGCGTAATCTCGCCAATTGCACCCTTGGCCCGAACCGCCTCCACCACTTGAAGCTGACCGCCGCCCTTGCGGACGATGGCCCTCGAGTCGTGCCAGAGTCCCAGCTTGCACAGGTACCAGTTGCTGAGGCCTGCAGGGCTGAACTGGAGGAAGCCAGCTTCGGGCATGCGGTTGGCCGGCTTGTTGCGCAAGATAAGGCGGATCTCAACCTGCCGCTCGCCGAGACCATGTAGCGCAATTTCGCACTGAGCCGGCGCGCCGAGTTCGGCATGAGCTTGGGGGGGCAGGGTGGCCATGGCCGTGCTGACGCCCGCTACCCCAACCAGGCTTGGGACGAAACTGGCGGTGCGCGCAGTCCTGGCGGTTTGCAGGCCGGGCTTGTCGTGGTCGAGAATGGCCCAGATTTCGCGATGCTGAAGATAGCTGTCGAGGTGCTCCTGCAACGCTGCCCAGTCATAGCTTTCGTGGCTATAGCCGAGCAGGAGCCCGTTCTGCCCCTCAATGCGCGAGCCTGCGGGCGATAGCAGCGCTCGAATCCCGCCGGTGACTGGATCTAGATCCGCGACCCAGCCGGCATCGCTGATGCGGTTGCCAGTTGCACTTGGCACCGGCGCAGCGCCCGGCAAAGTTTCTGCAAGTGCGGCTTCGGCGATCTCCCGATCGATGGGCTGGAGCTCTGCCAGTGCGGTATCGAGATAAGTGCGCTGCTCGGCCCAGGATTGCTCGGTATAGCTGAAGCGATAGTCAGTTGCGCGTGCCTGTTCGAAGCCGACCCGATCCCAGGCCGTTTCGTCGCGCAGATAGGTCTTGATGTCGACGCCCCAGGTATGTTCCGCCACCATGGCGAGGCCGCGGCCAAAGGCGCGGCGCTCGGTCGTCGGTTCGCCAATCCAGCTGTCATGGAGCCGCTGCAGAGCGCGAAAACGCGCCAGCTTGTGCGGGTCGCTCGCCGTGCCATGGATCCAGCTATCGCCGATCTCCTCGGTGACTACGGGAAAGCTGTCTCGCCGCTCCCACATCAACTCGCCAAAGGCATTCAGGGTCGAGGCGGTAATGGTCGAGCCGGGATTGGCGTGCTGGATGTGGCGGAGCGTTTCTACCGTCTGCGGCACGCTTTGCGGCCCGATATTGTCGGCGGTGTGGGCAAAGCTGAGCCCAATATCGTGGCCGGCGGGAAAGTCGGTGGCGCCATAGGAGCCTTGATACATCACTACGATTTCCGCACCGCCCGGGGCGCGCCAGCGGAAAATCGGCGGCACGTCGGGAACCGGGCTCGCGGTATTAACCCCCAGATGCAGGAAGTGCACCCCGGCGGCGGCGAGCAGCGGGACCATGCCCAGCGTATGTCCCGGCACATCGGTCATCTTGGCCGCCGTGGTGGTGCGGCCGAAGCGGCGGTTGAGTTCCTCGGAATAGGATAGCCCGGCTTGGAACAAGGCTGGCGACATGAGCTCGGTATGGGTGGTGAAGGGCAGGGCGTGCCAGGTGATCAGCCCGCGTCCGATGGCACGCTCCAGGCGCTTGACACGCTCCCAGTCCTGGGAATGGAGGTGATCCCAGATCAGCCAGGCGCCCGTGGTCCAGATAAATGCGGGATAGACGGGATTTTCGGCAAAAAAGTGCTCCCCCGTCCGGATCGCCTGGGGAATAAACTGTTCATGATATTGCTCGCGAACCCGCGCGGCGTGGTCGGTAAAGCCGATATCGAGATGGGTCTTGAAGATCAGGTGAATATGTTTGGCCATGGAGTTCAACCAACCGTTCCACGCACGATGAGCCTGGTGTTTAGGGTTTCGTGAAACCCCGCAGCGTCGGGCTCGTTAAGGCGGCGCAGAATCAGACGCACCAGGGCACTGACCCGCTCGTCTAGGTCGAACTTGACCGTGGTCAGGTTGTAGCTTTTCCAATGGGACTGGGCGATGTCGTCAAAGCCTACGACCTTGACGTCCTGAGGCACGCGCAGGCCGAGTTCATGACGCAGCGCATCGATAACCCCGAAGGCGCCGACATCGTTGGCGGCGAAAATCGCATCCGCGCTGTCGCGAACGCGAAAGAAGTTCACCGTGGCCTGGTAGGCGGTGTCATAGCTATAGTCGCCCTTGATCACGACTGGTGGAGGCAGGCCGCGTCGCGCCATCACCTGTTCGAGGGTGTGCTGCCGCGACGCGTTGGCGCGAGATCCGCGCGCTCCCGAAAGATAGGCGATGCGCCGCGCACCATAACCCTGCAGCAGGGCAACCGCCTGATCGATCCCATCCCAGTGCAACACGTTGAGCCGGTCATGCATAGGGCCGCTGCTGGGCTGGTCGGCGGCACCGGGCGCGGGATAGTGCACATAAATGGGCACCGCGCGGCCCATGAACCGGGCCAAGGTGCTCGGCTTGACGTTCTCGACAAAGGCAATCACGGAATCGGGGTTGTGGCCCCGCATCGTGGCCAGCAGCTGCTCGTCCATGGAGTAGTCGGTGCGCGTCTTGAACAGGAGGGTGGCAAAACCCTCGTGCTGCAGTGCAGTGGTCAGCGCGTCAATCTCCTGGCTTTCCCAATAGGCGTAGACGTCGGGCACGATGATGCCAACTAGGTGGGAGCGCCCGCTGACCAGCGCACGGGCAGCTCGGTCGGGAGTGTAGTCCAACTCCTTGGCGATGCGCAGGATCAGTTCGCGCTTGGCGGGCTTGAGCGACGCATGGGGATTAAAGGCGCGGGACACGGCAACCCGCGAAACATTGGCGCGCGCTGCGACCATTTCCGCAGTCGCCCGGCCGCGAAGGGCCCCACCTAATTCGTTCAAACGCGCCTCCCGTCATCTGCCAAAAAGATGAAAGCGTGTACAAACCTCTGGGCGCAGCGCGTCGATCTGTCAAGAATAGCCCATTGAGCACGAGCTGGCTTTTCGTCGGTAATCGTCACTGGAACGTCACCAATACATGCCATCTGGGCTGCCGGGACTCAATGGGGCCGCAAACGGGGCTGCGAATCTCCGCATTGACGTTCTGTGATAACGTGTTCATTCTCGCTGGGCTGGTGGAGCACAGGTACTGTCCGACGCCCCGGCCAATATAGGGCTACCGGAGAATTCGGAGCCACCACATGGGAGGTTTTGCAATGAGCAATCGTTGGCGTGCAGTTGCGCTTGGTGTGGCCGGGGCAGCAGCCACGGCTATTCCGGCTTTTGCCGTTGATCTCGATGTCACCTGCCGTTGCGTGATTGGTGGCGTCAACAGCGGCACGGCCGAGTGGATCGAAAACAGCGTCATCCCGGCTTTTGAAGCGGCGCATCCCGACGTCGATGTCCGGCTCAATCAGTTCGGCGGCGAGGACGCGCAGCTCACCCAGCAGCTGGCGCTGGATTTCTCGACCGGCGCAGGTCCCGATGTCTCTGCCTTCGATGGCTTCCTGATCCCCTCCTTTGTGGAAGGCGGCTTGCTCAAGCCATTGAACGCGGTCGCCGGTGAAGCGGTCGATAGTTGGACGGGCTGGGCGGCGCTTTCGGAGGGATCGCGTGCGCTGATGGCCTATCAGGGCGATTATTACGGCATCCCGCTGGGGACCGATGTGCGTATGCTTTATACGCGCAAGGATATCCTGAGCGAAGCGGGGATCGATGCAGAGAACTGGCAGCCCGCCTCCTGGGACGACATTCTGGCGGCAGCACGAGCGATCAAGCAGGTCAAGCCGGATAGCTTCCCCATTCAACTCAACGCCGGCGTTGCCATGGGCGAGGCCACCACGATGCAGGGTTATTGGCTGGCGCTGCTCGGCACCGGCGAGGGTGTTACCGACGAGAGCGGCAAGTTCATTGTTGCCAGCCAGGGCATTCTCGATACGCTCAACCTTTACAAGACCATCTATGTCGATGAGCAATTGGGTGATCAGCGCGCCCAACTCCTGGCCGATGGGCGGAACCGCTCCTTTGCCAATTTCCGCGACGGCGTAACGGCGCTGTTGTTTGAGGGCGACTATTTCTATCGCTCCGTGACCCCCGAGGGCTCCGAGTTCGCAGTGCCTGATCGTGATGCCGTCCTCGGGTGGGCCAAGATCCCGGCCAAGGCGCCCGGCGCTGGCATTCGCGGGCAGGATTTTGTCACCATCTCAGGCGGTACCGGGTTTGTCATCAACCCGGCAACTGATGCACCCGCCGAGGCATGGGCGTTCCTGTCGTTCATGAACGAGCCCGAGCAGCTAGCCGCCTTCCAGGCGATACAGCCGCGGATCACCGCGCGTACCGATGTTGAGATTCCCAATAATCCATTCCTGACGGAAACCAGCCAGGCGCTCCTGCCGCTGACCACCGCACGCCCAAACGATCCCAACTACAATGCGGTGTCGGCTGAGATCCAGCGCATGACCGAAGCGGTGGTTTCGGGCGAACTCTCGCCCGAGGATGCAATGGCTCAATACGGGTCGGCGGTTATTGCGATCGTCGGCGAGGAAAACACCGTCAGTCTGCTCTAGCCCTCCCAGGCGCTGGGCGCGCTGGAGCAATCCGGCGCGCCTGCTCTCACACCGTGAGGTGCTTTGCCCGGGCAAAGCCTCGAACCAGCCGGTCAGCGCAACAGGGTTTGTGCCAGCCTCTCATCCTCACGCCGGAGCGGCCGAGCTCTAGTTTGACTTCTGACTACGCGGGGCCAGCATGACCACCGAGACCACCGCAGCTCCCCGCAAGCGCAAGCCCCGCAACTTCGCCCTTTTGTCGAACTGGGCGGGAGCGGCGTTCCTTACGCCGGCGGGGATCCTGGTGTCGGTGTTCGTGATCGTGCCCTTCTTTTGGGTGATCTTTGTTTCATTCACCAACCGAACGCTCCTGGGTCGCACCGCGCTCAATCCCGAATTTGTCGGCTTGGGCAACTATCTCACCCTGTTTGATCCGGCGACCTTCTTTCAGCGCGGGCAGTTCGGCTTCTCGCTGATCCTGACGACGCAGTTCGTGCTCGCCTCGGCGCTGCTCGGCCAGGCTTTGCTTGGCCTGCTGCTGGCCTGGCTGATCCAGACCGTGCCGCCCTGGGTCAAGCGCATCACCGAAACCTTTGTCATTGCCGCCTGGATTCTGCCTGAGGTTGTCATCGGCTTTGCCTGGTTCGCGTTTCTCGATCGAGACCAGGGCACGCTGAACATGATCCTAGAAGGCGTTGGCCTGCCGCCGGGCGACTTCCTCCTTCAGCAGCCCTTCTGGGTGATCGTCGTCTTCAATACCTGGCGGGGCGCGGCCTTCTCCATGATGCTGTTCAGCTCGGCATTTTCGTCGATTCCGCCCAGCTATTTCCAGGCGGCCGATGTGGCGGGTGCTTCGAGCTGGCAAAAGTTCCGCGACATCGGGCTGCCGCTGATCCGCGGGCACATCGTCACCGATCTCATCCTCATCACCATGTGGACGTTCAATACCTTCACGCCCTTTCTGCTCACCAATGGCGGGCCGAGTTATCGGACGGAGCTGGTGTCCATCTACAATTACCGGGTCGCCTTCCAGGACTTCCAGTTCGGCAAGGGTGCGGCCGTCGGCGTGATCATGATGCTGATCAACCTGGCTTTTGCGCTGATCTATCTCAGCATCGGCCGCAAGAAAAAGGTGCGCTGAGCATGGGCCTCACCATTCCTGCCTTTGTCGGTCGCATCGCCTTTTCGGCACTGGCGGCGCTGATCGGCGTCGTCTTCGCACTGCCCTTGCTGTGGTTCCTGTTCGCCCCATTCAACGCCCGCGCGGAACTGGGGCTGGCGGTGCCCGACCCCTGGACGCTCTCCAACTTCTTCACTGTCTTTGGCAATTCCTATGCCGTGCAGGCGCTGTGGAACAGTTTCATCCAGGCGATCGGCGGGGTGATCCTTGTGGGTGCGGCGGCAACGCTTGCCGCTTATGCCCTGAGCCGCTCCTCGATCCCCGGCAAGGGGGCGGTTACCTATATCCTGCTGCTGTTTTCCTCGGTCGTCTCGGGTTCGGCCGCCATGGTGCCGATCTTCCTGATCATCTCGGCCGCCGGGCTCATGGACACGCATCTGGCTGTCATCCTGACTTTTGCCGGTGGCCTGCTGCCGACGGCGATGTTCATTCTGCGCGACTTCATCGACTCCATCCCCAAGTCCTATGAGGAGAGTGCGATGGTGGCAGGTGCTTCCCCCGTGCAGGCGTTTTTTGATGTTGCGCTGCCGGTGATCCGTCCGGGGATCGTCGTCATCGTTGTGTGGAGCTTCGTCAATATCTGGGGCTCGTTCCTGATCCCCTTCATCCTCTTGCGCAGTGACAGCAACATGCCGGCCTCGGTCGCGATCTATTCGTTCTATTCGGAGGCCGGCACGCCCATTGTGACGCTGTTGGCGGCCTATTCGCTGATCTACTCGCTGCCGGTGATAGCGCTTTATCTCTTTGTCAGCTGGAGATTCGGCTTCCGGTTCTTTGGCGGCATCAAGGCTTAGGTTACATGGCATCAGTCCAGTTCAAGAACATCACCAAGCGCTTCGGCGAGTTCAATGCCGTGAGCGATGTCAGCTTGGATATCGGGGATGGCGAGTTCGTTTGCCTGCTCGGGCCGTCCGGCTGCGGCAAAACAACTTCGCTGCGCATGATTGCGGGACTTGAAACCCCGAGCTCCGGCCAGATCCTGATCGGTGGCGAGGAGGTCACGGGCCTCCACCCCAAGGACCGCAACATCGCCATGGTGTTCCAGGACTACGCGCTTTATCCGCATATGAACTTGGCCGACAACATCGCCTATCCACTCAAGGTGCGCGGCGAGTCCGTTGCCAACCGGCACGGGCGCGCCAAGGAAGTGGCCGATGTGCTCAAGATCGGCCATCTGCTCGGCCGGCTGCCGAGCCAGATTTCGGGCGGCCAGCAGCAGCGTACGTCGCTCGCGCGGGCGCTGGTGTATCCGGCCAAGGTTTATCTGTTCGACGAGCCGCTTTCCAACCTCGACGCCAAGCTGCGCCTCGAAGCTCGTGGCTTTCTCAATCACCTGCAACGCGACATGGGCATTACGGCCGTTTACGTGACCCACGACCAGGCGGAGGCCATGGCGCTGGCGACCCGTATCGCGGTGATGGACGCCGGGCGCATCGTGCAATATGCCCCGCCGATCGAGATCTACCGGCGGCCTGCCACCACTTTCGTGGCCAACTTCGTCGGCAATCCGCCGATGAACCTGATCGAGGTCGAGGGCATGCACGGCGACGGCATGCTGCGCCTCTCGGCCGATGGTCTGACCATCGCGGCCTTGCCGATGAGCGACGCCATTTGCAAGGCGCTGGCACAGGGGCCCAAGCTCACCATGGGCGTACGCCCCGAACATCTCGGCATTGCAACTCCTGGCAGCGCCAACACCATCACGGCGCCCTTGTTCGCCAACGAGAATATGGGTCCGGAGAGTCTCGTCACCATTGATCGCGGGCAAGGGGTGCGTGCTACGGCCCGCATCTTCACCGACGAGCACCTAGACCTTGATGAAATGGTCACCCTCGGCTTCTCGCTGGAGCATGTGCATTTGTTCGACGGCGCCCAGAACCGTATTCCCGCTGCGGGGGAGGATCGGGCGTGAGCCAGACCATCACTGCCCGGGTCACCCCGGCCGAGCAGGCTCGGAACCCCTATTTCTATCTTCCCTTTGAAGTACCCGAGGGAATAACCCGCATCGACGTGACCCTCGTTTACTCCAAGGCCGAGGACTGCGTCATTGATCTCGGCGCCTTTGATCCGCGTGACACTGGCTATCCCACCCAAGAGGGCTTTCGCGGCTGGAGCGGCGGGGCGCGTGAGAGCTTCTTCATCGCCACCGATGATGCGACGCCCGGCTATATGTACGGCGGGATCCAGCCCGGTACCTGGAAAATCGTCCTTGGGCTCTACAAGGTTCCGCCCGAAGGTGCGCAGGTCAGCGTCACGATCAGTCTCGATGCTACGCCCCGTAAGCTCGCCCCGCAGCCCGCCCGAACCTTGCCCGTGCGGGAGGGGGCCGGATGGTACAGAGGGGATCTGCATTGCCACACCTTCCATTCCGACGCCCGCGGCGCGCCCGAACTGCTCCATGCAGCCGCCCGGCAGGCCGGGCTCGACTTCCTCGCGGTTGCCGACCACAACACGATCAGCCAGCGCCGCTATTTTCACCCGCAATCCTCGACAGACCTCATCTTTGTGCGCGCCATGGAGGTGACCACCGCCGTGGGGCACGCCAATGTTTTTGGCGTGGATGACTGGATCGACTTTCGCATGACGGCGCCAGCCGACGCGCATGTGCTGGCTGACCTGGTGCACCGACGTGGCGGGCTGTTGTCGATCAACCACGACAAGCCCACCATTCCCTGGGACTACGAATTTCCCGCCGCCGATTGCCAGGAAGTGTGGCAATCGACCTGGCTGGCCTGGAACTGGATCGCGCTGGAGCGCTACCAGCAGCGGCTCGCCTCCGGCCTCAAGCTGTCGGCCATAGGCGGGTCGGACTTCCACCAGCCGGACCGCCTGCTGCCGGAGGGTCCCCTAGTGCTGGCGCGTCCGACCACGGTGCTTTGGCTGCCCCAACTCAGCGAAGACGCTGTTCTGGCCGCGATGAGGTCGGGCCACGGCTATGTCACTGAAAGCCCGAGCGGCCCGCATCTTGAGATCAGCGCCGGCCCCGTCGCGATGGGTGGCACCGCCGCCAGCCTTGCTGCCATCGACGTCCGCGTCAGTGGCGCCGCGGGCGATGAACTGGTGCTGATCGACGCCGCCGGCCGTGTCGCCCGCACCGAGATCACCAGCGACGACTGGCGCACCACTGTCGCACTGTCTGCGCCACAAAAATTCGTTCGGGCGGAAATCATCGCCGGGGCGAGCCGTGCGGCCCTTGTTGACCAGTTCACCGCCGCGCTCGAGGGCCGCGAACTGCCCTGGCAGCTCAAGGGGGCGGATCTGCTCGATCAACCCATTCGTCGTGCCCTCAGCAATCCCATCTATCTCAGGTCTTGAACACCATGCTTATCGGCAACGCCCCTTGTTCCTGGGGCATCAACTATCCCACCGGCAACCGCTACACCTGGCAGCAATATCTCGATGAAGTGGCAGAGGCTGGCTATGCCGGGACCGAGCTGGGGCCGTTTGGCTTTTTGCCCAAGGACGCCGCCCTGCTCAACGATGAGTTGGCCAAACGCCAGCTGACGCTGATCGGCGCCACCCATGTGCACACTTTTGGCGATGCCACGACTGCTGCGCAGTTCACCCAGACCCTGCGCGAATTGGCGGACCTGCTTGCCAAGCTTGGCGCGCGGCACCTCGTGATCATGGATGAAAGCAATTGGTATCCTGAAGGGCAGGAGGGTGTGCTTGATGCGCCGGCTTGGCACGGGCTGATTGGCATGGTCCGGGATGCCCAACAGCTGGTCGAGGGTGAGTTCGGCCTCAAGCTCAGCTTTCATCCACATGTCGGCACCGCAGTGGAGCGGGAGGATCAAATCGACCGGCTGCTGCACGACACCGAGATTGACCTTTGCTTCGACACCGGCCATCACGCCTTTTGGGCGCAGGACCCGCTCGCCTATATGGAAAAGGTCTTCCCCCGCATCGCCTATATGCATCTCAAGAACGTCGACCCCGTCGTGCGGGGCTGGATGCTTGCTGGAGAGCTTTCGATCGCGGATTCCTACGGCGCCGGCATCATGTGTCCGCTGCCCGATGGCGTTGTCGATATCGCCGGCGTGATGGCTTTCCTCCAAGCGGGCAATTTCGCCGGACCCGTTGTGGTGGAACAGGATGTTGCCGCTAACGCCGCTGAAACGCCAGTGCAGCTAGCCGCGCGCAATCTTGCGTTTGTGAAAGGAATTGGGGAATGACCACTCCACTCAAGGTCGGGCTGATCGGGTTGGGGGAAGTCGCCCAGCTTATGCACCTGCCGCTCCTCGCCGATGACCAGCGCTTCGCCATCACTGCAATCAGCGATGTTTCGCTGAGCCTTCTCGACTATATTGCCACCCGCTACGGTGTCCCCTCGCGACACAGCACGGCTGACGCGCTGATTGCCGATCCGTCTGTCGATGCCGTCTTTATCCTCACGCCCGATCATCTCCATGCCGAGCTGCTGGAAAAATCCATCCGGTCGGGCAAGCATGTCTTTGTGGAAAAGCCGGCCTGCCTGACGCTGGAACAGTTGGAGCCGATCCTGTCGGTGCCGCGCCGCGACGGGCAGATCGTCTTTGTCGGTTACATGCGCCGGTTCTCGCGTCCGTTTCTCGAGCTCAAACGGCGCCGTCCGCCCCTGGCGGCCATCCGGCATGTGCGGGTGCGCGATATCATCCGCGAGGCACCGTTCTTTGTGGGCCAGACCCGCAATGTGTTCCGGCCCAGTGACGTTCCGGCCGAGGTGATCGCGCAAGGTCGGGCCAGCACGCAAGCCATGCTCCGATCGGTTATGGGCGAAGAGTGCCCGCCCGAAACTCTGCGCGCCTATCAGGTGCTGACTGGCCTTTCTTCACACAGCTTTTCCGCCATGCGAGATCTGTTGGGCCCGCCCAAGGGCGTGCGTTATGCCACCCAGCACAACGGCGAGACGGTGATCGCCCTGTTTGACTACGGCCACTTCACCGCGCTTTATGAGGCCGTGATCGATGATGTCTCGCGCTTTGATGCCGGCATCGAAGTGCTGACACGGACCCAGCACTTCAAGCTCAACTACGATACCCCCTATATCCGCAATCTGCCCACCCGGCTGGAGATCACGACCTCCTCGGACACGGAAACCGGCACCGAAATCATCGGCCCCGTTTATGAGGATCCGTTCCGGATCGAGCTCAATGCGTTTCTTGATAGCGTCAGCACCGGCCAGCCGCCGCGGACGGGACTGGAGGATTCGCTCGAAGACCTCAGGCTGTTCCGGGAGGTCGGGCAACACTTCCGGCGCTAAACCACGCGGCGGCTTGCCGCCAGCGGCAGCCGCGAGTCGCTGGGTATTTTGGAATGTATGTTCCGCGTTGACAAAGCAGCAGAACCGGGATTTCCTCAACTCAGCCGGATGAATGGGCCACGAAGAGCCCCGGTTGAGGGGGAGTTCCGTTGTGGCGTCCCAGTTCGCAATCAACCACATATTTGTGCCGCAGCCGCGGCTTGGAGACCTTTGGGCCAGTGCCCTGGAGGCGCGGCTCGATGCCTGCTGTTCCCCAGGCGCTTCGCAGTTTCCCATGATGGAGGGGCGGGGCAGTCGAGGGCGTGAACGTCGGAGATTTCAGTTCCCGCCAAGGGACATCCGGAACAAAGGGGCGAGACCGGACGCCTGCTCTGTGGAGGAGACGAGGACATGAACAAGATCGCGCTGGCCGCACTGGCCACGACCATGCTGTCGACCGGCTTTGCCGGTGCTGCCCATGCTGAAACCGTGGGTGTCAGCATGGCGGCCTTTGACGACAATTTCCTGACCGTGCTGCGCAATGGCATGGCTGATTATGCAACGACGCTGGAGGGGGTCGAACTGCAGGTGGAGGACGCCCAGAGCGACGTTTCCAAGCAGATGAGCCAGATCCAGAATTTCATCGCTTCAGGCGTGGACGCCATCATCGTCAATGCAGTGGATACGGATGCGACGGCTCCCATGTCCCAGCTGGCCGCTGATGCCGGCATTCCGCTGGTTTATGTGAACCGGCAGCCGGTGAACCTCGATGCGCTGCCCGAGAACCAGGCTTTCGTTGCCTCCAACGAAGTGGATTCCGGGACCCTCGAGACCAAGGAAGTCTGCCGTTTGCTCAAGGAAGCCGGCAAGACGGAGGCCAATGTGGTGGTGATGATGGGCGAGTTGTCCAACCAGGCGGCCCGCCAGCGCACGCAGGATGTGCATGATGTGATTGCCACAGACGAATGCTCGTTCATGACGGTTGTGGAAGAGCAGACTGCCAACTGGTCACGCCAGCAGGGGGCCGATCTCATGACCAACTGGCTTTCGGCCGGCATCCAGTTCGACGCGGTCATCGCTAATAATGACGAGATGGCCATTGGTGCGATCCAGGCCCTCAAGGCCGCGGGTACCGACATGGACGCCATGATCGTGGGCGGGGTGGACGCGACCCAGGATGGTCTGGCCGCCATGGAGGCCGGGGATCTCGATGTCACCGTGTTCCAAAACGCCGCCGGACAGGGCCAGGGGGCGCTCGATGCGGCCCTCGCCTTGGCCCGGGGCGAAGAGGTTGAGCGGGAAGTCTGGATTCCTTTTGAACTCGTGACCCCCGACAACCTCGCCGAGTACCAGAACAAGAACTAGGCACTGTTTCCCGCTCCCAGAGAGCGGGCCGAGAGCAGGGGGTCCGTTGCCGGATGAGCTGGCTCAACGGGCCCCGACCTTTGGCGCAAGGAAGGGAGGCGGGGCGATGGTTAGTCCACAGACGATGCGCGCCGTTCGCGAGAGCGGGGCGGTGCCCAATTCGCCGTTTCTTCTGGAGATTGCCCATGCCCGCAAGGAGTTCCCGGGGGTGGTGGCGCTGGACGATGTGTCGTTGCAACTGCGGCGCGGCACCGTGCATGCGCTGATGGGGGAGAACGGGGCAGGCAAATCAACGCTGATGAAGATCATTGCCGGGATCTACACGCCCGATAGTGGCTCGGTGCGGCTGCGGGGGCAGGAGATCCGCCTCAAGTCCCCGCTCGATGCGCTCGAGAACGGCATTGCCATGATCCATCAGGAACTCAACCTGATGCCCTATATGACGGTGGCGGAAAATATCTGGATTCGGCGCGAGCCGCTCAACCGCTTCGGGCTGGTTGACCATCGCGTACTCAACCGGCGGACGCAGGAGCTGTTTGATCGGCTCCATATCGACATCGACCCAGAAGTGCAGGTTTCGAGTCTCACGGTGGCCAGCCGCCAGATGGTCGAGATCGCCAAGGCAGTCTCCTATGAGAGCGATGTGCTGATCATGGACGAGCCCACTTCGGCCCTGACCGAAACGGAAGTGGCGCATCTGTTTGCGATCATCCGCGACCTGCGCAGCGACGGGAAGGGCATTGTCTACATCACCCACAAGATGAGCGAGCTTTTCGAGATCGCCGACGAGGTCTCGGTGTTCCGGGACGGACGCTATATCGGCACCCATCCTGCGGCAGAGGTCACGCGCGACGAGATCATCCGCATGATGGTGGGCCGCGAGATCACCCAGCTCTTCCCCAAGGAGGAGGTGCCGATCGGGGAGGTGGTGATTTCGGTCAAGGACCTCGCGCTCGAGGGGGTGTTCGCCGACATTTCGTTCGACGTGCATGCCGGGGAAATCCTGGGCATTGCGGGCCTTGTGGGTTCGGGGCGCTCCAATGTCGCCGAAACGATCTTTGGCATCACGCCGGCCACTGCGGGCACGATCGAGGTGCGGGGAGAGCAACTGGATGTCACCTCGCCCACGGTCGCGATCCATCATGGCATGGCGCTGATCACCGAGGATCGCAAGGAGACGGGCTGCCTGCTAATGCTCGACATTCAGGAGAACATGCAGCTGGCGGTGATCCAAGACAGGTTCACCCGCGCAGGCTTTGTGCAGCAAGGGCCGCTCAGCCGCGCCTGCGAGGAGATGAGTGCCAAGTTGCGGATCAAGGCGCCGAGCCTTGAGGAGCGGGTGGAGAATCTGTCGGGAGGCAACCAGCAGAAAGTGCTGATCGGCCGCTGGCTGCTGACCGGACCCAAGATACTGATCCTCGATGAGCCCACCCGCGGCATCGATGTGGGGGCCAAGGCCGAGATCCATCGGCTCGTGACGCAACTGGCGCGGCAGGGCGTGGCGGTGATCATGATTTCCTCCGAACTCCCGGAGGTGCTGGGCATGAGCGACCGCATCATGGTGATGCATCAGGGCCGCGTCACGGGGATCCTCGATCGCGCCGAAGCCGATCAGGTCAAGATCATGGACCTGGCTGCGCGATGAGTGAGCACTGCAACACGGCCGCAGGAAGGACCTGAGCCATGACCATCACATCCGATACCATGGCCCCGCCGCGCGTCCGCCGGCGCCGCTTGCCAACGGAACTCTCGATCCTGTTGGTTCTTGTTGGCATTGCCCTCACCTTTGAGGCCTTAGGCTGGATATTTATCGGCCAATCCTTCCTGCTCAATCAGCAGCGCCTCACCATCATGATCCTGCAGGTTTCGGTGGTGGGGATCATCGCGGTGGGCGTCACCCAGGTGATCATCACCGGCGGCATCGATTTGAGCTCTGGCTCGGTGGTGGGCATGACAGCGATGATTGCCGCGAGCTTTGCCCAGAGCGCCGATTGGGCGCGGCCAGTTTATCCGGGGCTGGTCAGCCTTCCCGTCGTGGTGCCGATCCTGATCGGGCTGGCGATCGGCACGCTGGCCGGGGTGATCAATGGCTCGCTGATCGCCTTCACCAAGATCCCGCCCTTTATTGCCACGCTTGGTATGATGGTTTCGGCGCGGGGTGTCGCCAAATGGTACACCAAGGGGCAGCCGGTTTCGGGGCTTACGCCAGAGTTCACCTCGATCGGCTTCGGGATCTGGCCGGTGCTGATCTTTTTGGGGGTGGCGCTGATCTTCCACATCGCGCTGCGCTATACGCGCTACGGCAAGTTCACCTATGCCATCGGCGCCAACCCGCAGGCGGCGCGCGTATCCGGCATCGATATCGAGCGCCACCTCATCAAGGTTTATGCCATTGCCGGCATGCTGGCGGGGCTCGCGGGCCTTGTCACCGCGGCCCGGGCGCAAACAGCGCAGTCGGGCATGGGGGTGATGTATGAACTCGATGCCATCGCTGCCGCCGTGATCGGCGGCACGTCGCTGGCGGGCGGGCAGGGGCGGATCACCGGCACGGTGATCGGTACGATTATCCTCGGGACGATGACGTCTGGATTCACCTTTTTGCGCATCGACGCCTACTACCAGGAGATCATCAAGGGCATGATCATCGTTGCGGCCGTGGTGGCCGACCAGTATCGCCAGCGCAAGCGCAAGAAAGTCTAGGATTGGCGCAGCGCGCCAACTCCCCTTCCATCACGATGCCGCTGGTTTCATCCGGTGGCATCCTGAAATCTCGGCATCGACCGCGGCGCATGGCCGGGTTATGCGCCGAGCAGAGTTGAACCAGCCGCGTCAGGAGCCTGGCGCACATTTCGGAGACTACACATGACGGTTCGTTTCGGCCTTCTGGGTGCTGGCCGCATTGGCAAGGTGCATGCCAAGGCGATCACTGCCAATTCCCAGGCGAAACTGGTGGCGGTGGCCGACGCCTTCCCGCAGGCTGCCGGCGATCTGGCGGGGATTTATGGCGCCGAGATCCGCAGCACTGAGCAGATCCGCGACGCCGCCGATATCGATGCGGTGGTGATCTGCACGCCCACCGACACCCATGCCGATCTGATCGAGCAGTTTGCGCGTGCGGGCAAGGCGATCTTTTGCGAGAAGCCCATCGATCTCGATGTGGCTCGGGTGCGGGCATGCCTTTCCGTGGTGGATGCGGAAGGCGCGACCCTGATGGTGGGCTTCAACCGCAGGTTCGACCCGCACTTCACCGCGGTCAAGGAGGTGATCGACCGGCACGAGATCGGGCAGGTGGAGATGGTCACTATCGTGTCGCGCGATCCCGGGGCGCCGCCGGTCGATTACATCAAGCGCTCGGGCGGCATTTTCCGCGACATGACGATCCATGATTTCGACATGGCGCGGTTCCTGCTGGGCGAAGAGATCGAGAGCGTTACCGCGCAGGCCTCCGTGCTGGTCGATCCGGCTATCGGAGAGGCCGGTGATTTCGACAGCGTTTCGGTGATGCTGCAGACCGCCACGGGCAAGCACGCCACGATCTCCAACTCCCGGCGGGCCACCTATGGCTATGACCAGCGCATCGAGGTGCATGGCTCCAAGGGGTCGGTCGCCGCTGAGAACCAGCGTCCGGTGTCAATCGAGGTCGCCAATGCCTCGGGCTATACCCGCCCGCCGCTGCACGACTTCTTCATGACGCGCTATACCGAAGCCTATGCGCGCGAAATCGAGGCCTTTATCGATGCCGTGCAAGCCAAGGCACCGGCGTCGCCGAGCGGGCTTGATGGATTGATAGCGCTGGCGCTGGCCGATGCGGCGCTCCGATCCGTGCGGGAGGGCCGCACGGTCAAGCTCACTGAAATTCTGCCCAACAGCTAAGCGCTATTTCAGCAGCCACTCATGCTCAGGCGCATTGTGGAATTTCCAGATGCGCTTGGGCCCGGCCATGACGTTGAGATAATAAAGGTCGTAGCCGGCGGTGGTCGCCACAGGATGGTAGCCGCGCGGCACGAGCGTGACGTCGCCATCCTCGATCACCAGCGCTTCATCAAGGCTGCGATCATCGGTGTAAACCCGCTGCATGGCAAAGCCCTGGGGCGGGTTGAGCCGGTGGAAATAGGTCTCCTCCAGCTGGCTTTCATGAGGGAGATTGTCCGTGTCATGTTTGTGGGGCGGGTAGGACGAGGTGTTACCCTGGGGGGTGATCACTTCCACCACCAGCAGCGCGTTAGCCGCGCCGTCCTCCTCGGGCATGATGTTGTAGACATGCCGGACATTGGCGCCCTTGCCGCGGGTAATGCGGGGATGCCGGCCCGGCTCGATTACCTGGGCGGTGTAGGCGCCGCCGCCGGGGGCCGAGCAGACCGCCAGTTCCAGCGGGGTGGTGGCGTCCACGACCCATTCGCTGCCCATCGGCACATATACGGCCCAGGGTGCGCCCTCGAAGGGCGACATGCGCTCGCCGAGTTCCCCCAGATCGACCCCATCCACCGAAACGCGGGCCTTCCCGCTGACGAAGACGAGGCAGAGTTCGTTGATGCCCGCCTCGCCGCCCGCCACCTGGCCGGCCTCAAGCTTGTGGAGGGCGAAACCGACATGGCTCCAGCCCGCCGAAGCGGGGGTTACATCATGTACCAGGCCCGTCTTGGCCATCGGGCGGACGCGTAGACTGCTCTGGCTCATTGCCGGGCTCCTGCTTGGGGAAGGCGTAGAAGTAATTGTAGAGGAAGTAGGCCAAGGCGGCACCGACCAGCACACCCCAGAACGGCTCCTGGTTCCAGACCCATTCCCAGGCGCACCAGATCACCAGAAAGATGGCGACGGCCACGCGGCGCCAGAGGGGCTGGAACCAGGAAATGTCGTTGGATTTAAGCGCCACGCGCGAGCCTCCTGCGGGGGAACTCCCCCCTTTTTCTTACGGGAAAGCCTGCCCGTTGGGAAAGCCTTGTGTTTCCACAGTGTAACCCGCGGCGGTCATGACGCGCATAAGTTCGGCATGACCAATTTGCGCCATCCGCAGTGGCGGGTTCTGGCGCGGGTCCTGCTCGGCTTCCACCACAAACCAACCTTCATAACCGTAATCGGCCAAGCGCTGCACGATGGCGCCGAAATCGAGCGAGCCATCGCCGGGCACGGTGAAGGCGCCAAGGGCTACGGCATCGAGGAAGGACTGGCGCGAGCGATCAAGCGCCTTGATGACCTCGAGGCGGACATCCTTGACGTGGACATGATTGATGCGGGCGTGGTGGTTGTCGATGGCGCGCAGCACATCGCCGCCGGCGAAGGCCAGATGGCCGGCGTCGAGCAGCAGCGGAATGCCGGGGCCGGAATGGCGCATGAAGGCGTCGAGTTCGGCCTCGGTTTCAACCACCGCGGCCATGTGGTGGTGGTAGCTCAAGGGCATGCCCTGGTCGGCGCACCACTCGCCAAAGCGGGTGACCCGGGCGGCATAGGCCTTCATTTCATCGTCGGAAAGGCGCGGCTTGGTGGCGAGCGGCTTGGAGCGGTCGCCCTGGATGGAGCGTCCGACTTCGCCATAAACGATGCAGGGCGCGCCCACGGCCTTGAAGAGCTCGATCATGGGGGCGATGCGGTCCTGATTGGCGGCCAGTTCCTCATCCACGAGGGTGCCGGAAAACCAGCCGCCGCAGAGCGTGACATCGGCGGCCCGCAGGATCGGCAGCATGGTGGCGGGATCCTCGGGGAAGCGGCGGCCTTTCTCCATGCCGGTGAACCCCGTCGAGCGCGACTGGCGCAGGCATTCCTCGAGCGACACATCATCGCTCAGTTCGGCGAGGTCGTCGTTCCACCAGGCGATGGGGGACATGCCAAGCTTGGCTTTCATGTTTTTTGCCTTCTTTGCTGCCACGCCCTCGTGGTTCGAGGGTCGCTGCGCTCCCGCCTCACCATGAGGGCTACTGGGGCGCTGAGTTGGTACGAGCTTCCGATGGTCCTCGTTGTGGGGGGCGAACTCTTCGCGAGCCTCGAACCACGAGGACGTGGCACCTAGCCGACCTGCTGGGCCTTGAGCGTTGCCACATAGGCTTCGCGAGCGGCGTTGACCTGGGGGCGGTCGCTGACCTCGGGCACGGCGACGTCCCACCAGTGCCCGCCCGCTTCTGTGGCGATCAACGGATCGGTGTCGATGACGATCACCGTGGTCTGGGTGGAGGTTTCGGTTTCCTGCAGCGCCGCTTCCAACTCGCTGATGGAAGCCACCTTGCGCGAGACGGCACCCATGGCGGCGGCATGGGCGGCAAAGTCGATATTGGGCAGGGTGGTGTGCTGGGTGTCCTTGAGAAGGTTGTTGAAGTTGGCTCCGCCGGTGGCCATCTGCAGCCGGTTGATGCAGCCAAAGCCGGCATTGTCGAGCAGCACGATCGTAAGCTTGGCGCCCAGCATGATGGCGCTGACGATTTCGGAATTGAGCATCATATAGCTGCCATCGCCCAGCATAACGACGACGTCATCCTCCGGGCGGGCGAGCTTGACGCCGAGGCCGCCGGCGATTTCGTAGCCCATGGTCGAAAAGCCGTATTCCATGTGGTAGCTGCCGGGGCCTTCGGCTTTCCAGAGCTTGTGCAATTCGCCGGGCAGACCGCCCGAGGCACAGACCAGGGTGGCGCCGGGGCGGGCCCGCTGCACGGCTCCGATCACCTGGGCGTCGGAGGGCAGCTCGGCATTGGTGGCTGCGGTGACGGCGTCGGCTGCGATGAGCCATTCGTCTTTTTCGGCATGGGCCTTGTCGGTCCATTCGGGGTCAGCCTGCCAGCCGGTCAGGGCGGCGTTGAGCGCTTCGAGGCCCGCGCGGGCATCGGCGACGAGGGGTAGGGCGGCGTGCTTTTGCGCATCAAAGGGCTGCACATTGAGCCCGATGATCTTGAGGTCGGGGTTCTTGAACAGGGCCCAGGAGCCGGTGGTGAAATCCTGCAGCCGCGTGCCGACGGCCAGCACCACATCGGCCTCCTCGGCGAGCTTGTTGGAAGCGGAACTGCCCGTGACGCCGACCGAGCCCATGTTGAGGGGGTGATCGTGGGGGAGGCTCGATTTGCCGGACTGGGTTTCCATTACCGGCACGCCATAGCGTTCGGCAAAGTTGCGCAGAGTGTCGGTGGCCAAGGAATAAAGCGTGCCGCCGCCCGAGATGATCACCGGCTTTTTTGCGTGGAGCAGCGCCGTGGCGGCTTGGGCGAACTCGTCGCCATCGGGCATGATGCGGCGGACCGTCCAGATCTTTTCGGCAAAAAAGCTCTCGGGATAGTCATAGGCTTCGGCCTGCACATCCTGGCAGAGGCTGAGAGTCACCGGGCCGCATTCGGCCGGATCGGTCAGCACCTGCATGGCGCGGCGCAGGGCGGGAATGATCTGCTCGGGCCGGGTGATGCGGTCGAAATACCGGCTCACCGGGCGGAAGCAATCATTGGCCGAAGTCGTGCCGTCGCCCCAGTTTTCGACCTGCTGCAGCACGGGATCGGGGAGGCGATTGGCAAAGACGTCGCCCGGCAGGAGCAGCAGCGGCAGGCGATTGACATGGGCAAGGGCGGCAGCCGTGACCATGTTGAGCGCGCCCGGGCCGATGGAGCTCGTGACAGCCATGAAGCGGCGGCGAAAGCTCGCCTTGGCAAAGCCGATGGCGGCATGGGCCATGCCCTGCTCGTTCTGGCCGCGATAGGTGGGCAGGGTGTCGCGGACGCCATAGAGCGCCTCGCCGATCCCCGCGACATTGCCGTGTCCGAAAATGGCGAACACACCGCCGAAGATGGGCACAGTTTCGCCGTCGACCACCGTCATCTGCTTGGTCAGGAACCGGGCCACGGCCTGGGCCATGGTTAGTCGAACAGTTTGCTGGCTCATGATCTTTGTCTCGGTTCCTGCGTCTGCAATGTGGTGCCCCTTGGGATCAACTCGGCAGCCTGATGCTTTCAGCCGGCCACCTCAAGCCGCCGGCTTTCGCCCAGCCGCTCCCATACTTCCACCAGCGCGCCGAAGCGCTGGGCCATGTCGGCGACTGCCTCCTCGTCGCTCATGGTGCCGGCGAGCCATTGTCTGGCCGCGTCCGCGAAGATGGTGCGGCCCACTGCAAAGCCTTTGACCCACCGCGAATTGCGAGCGGTCGAGAAGCCAGCTTCCAGCACATCGTGCGGCGCTTCAAGGCCCAGCAGCACCACGCCCCGGCAATAAGGGTCGTTGCCTTCGATCACGGCGTCAATGGCAGACCAGGCCGCGGGGGTCTTCTGGCTTTCGAGCTTCCACCAGTCGGGCTTGATGCCAGCGGCATAGATCTCGCTCATGGCGCGGCTGATCGTATCGTCGGCGACGGGGCCGTGCTTGCCGGCAATGATCTCAACCAGAATGTCGCGTCCGACCTTGCGGGCGGCCTCGTAGGCGGTGCGCAGCTTGTCGATCTGGTCACGCTTCAGATCGGCGGGGTCGTCGGGGTGGAAAAAGCAGAGCACTTTGAGGCAGTGGTCGACTGGCCAATCCACGAGGCGGGAGCCAAGGTCCTGGCTGAACTCGAAGCGCAGGGGCCGGGAGCCGGGCAACTCGACGGGGCGGCCAATCCAGAAGTCGGGCAGGGCGGCCGCGGCGAACAGGGCATCGCGGCCATATTTGTCGTCGAGCAGCATGCCAAAGCCGGGACGGCCGTTGGCGATGGCGGCAGCGGCCTTGACGGCCAGGGCCTTGAAGGCGGGGATGCGGGCCAGCTGTTGCGGGTCGCCGCCGGCAAGATCCTCGAGCTGGCTGCGGTGATCAATGGCCAGGGCCATGAGGCTGGGGATCTGGCGGCGACGTGTCGTGGCCCAGTGGATGTGGTTGAGCTCGGCATCCTTGCGGAGGGCGCGGTCGGAGCTGCCCTTGGCGAGGAAGTGGTTGAGCTCGGTCCAGCTGGGATATTCGGGCGAGCAGAGGAGGCGCGACACGGCGAAGGCGCCGCAGGCATTGGCCCAGGTGGCGCTGGTGGCATGATCCTCGCCGCGCAGCCAACCGCGAAGCCAGCCGCTCATGAAGGCATCGCCGGCCCCCAGGACATTGTAGACTTCGATGGGAAAGCCCTTCCCGACAATGCCGTCTTCGAGGTTGTCGGGAATGGGGCCGTCATAAACGATGCAGCCCATAGGCCCGCGCTTGAGCACGATGGTGGCGGAGGAGAGAGCGCGGATGGTGCGTAGAGCCGCGGACAAGTCGGCCTCCCCCGAGGCGATCAGCACTTCTTCCTCGGTGCCCACGATCAGGTCGCAATCGGGCAAGACGCTCTTGTATTTTTCGCTAACGACATCCGAGGCAACATAGCGCGAGAAGCCCGCTTCATGCCCGGCCAGGCCCCAGAGATTGGGGCGATAGTCGATGTCGAAGCCGACGCGGGCGCCATGGGCTTTGGCCAGGCGGATGGCCTTTTTCTGCGCCGCCTCGCTGTCAGGACGGGAGAAATGGGTGCCCGTGACGATCACGGCGCCAGCCGAAGCGATGAAGCTTTCGTCAATATCGTCCTCGGACAGCGCCATGTCGGCGCAATCGGTACGGTAAAAGATCATGGGCGAGACGCCCTCGGCTTCTACCGACAGCAGGACCAGGGCGGTGAGGCGCTCGGGATCGGTATGAACGCCGGTAGTCTGCACGCCTTCGCGTTCGAGCTGTTCGCGGATGAAGCGGCCCATCTGTTCGTTGCCGACCCGAGTGATCAGCGCCGATTTGAGTCCCAGCCGCGCGGTGCCGACGGCGATATTGGCGGGGCAGCCGCCGACGGATTTAGCGAAGCTGCCAATGTCTTCGAGGCGGGTGCCGATCTGCTGGCCGTAGAGGTCAACGGAGGCGCGTCCGATGGTGATGACGTCGAGGGGTTTATCCCCGGTGCTGGGGTTCGAACTCCTCACAGCGATCCTCCCATTCGGCTTGGCCGATTTGCAGTCATGCAGCGTGCTGCTTGACCTTTTGAAACATGGGTTCTGCGCTGCGTCAACATGGAACTGCCGTTCCAATCGAGAGGGCTGGAGCCTCCATGCGGATGCCCAAGATCGCGGTCGTCAGGCGCGGCGGCGCTGTTCGGCGATGCTGACGGTCAGGGCCATGGCGAAGGCCATGCTCGCGGAAAGGGAGCGGAACCCCGCATGGTCGGCTTCCACCACCTCAAACCATTCGCGCGAGCATTCCGCGAGGGGCGAAAAGGCGGAGTCGGTGAGGGAAACAACGGGTATATCTCGCGCCGCGAGGGTGCGGGCTTGGGCGGCGCTTTCGGGCGCGTAGGGCGAAAAACTCACCGCAAAAGCGGCGTCGCGGGGGGTGGCCATGGCGAGAAGGTCGTCATCCATGCCATTGGCGGTGCCCACCAGCTGGCAGCGCACGCGCAGCTTGCCGAAGGCATAGGCCATGTAGCTGCTGATGGGGTAGGAGCGGCGCTTGGCGATGAGATAGATGGTGTCGGCCCTGGCCAGCAGCGTTACCGCGCGCTCAAAGCTGTCCGGATCGACAGCGGCGCCGATGGCATCAATGGAGCGGTGTGCCGCCGCCAAAAAGCCGTTGAAGATATTGGTGCTCTCCGCCCGCGCCGTCCCGTCCTGCTCGAGGGTGCGCAGGCGCTCCTCATAGGATGAGGTGCGTTCGCGCAGGCGGGCGCGAAAGAGCTGTTGCAGGCCGGAAAAGCCGTCAAAGCCGAAATGCTGGGCGAAGCGCACCAGGGTCGAGGGTTGGACATCGGCCGAGAGGGCGATGCTGGCGGCGGTACCGAAGGCGATCTCGTCGGGATTGTCGAGGGCATAGGCGGCCACCTGGGTCAGCCGCTTGGGCAGCTCGTTCTTGCGCTCGAGAATGGTGGCGCGCAGGGCATCGTAGTCGGCAGGGGTGAGGGGCTTGGCGGCGGCGTCAGTCATCGGCGATATCCCGGTTCCCCTCTCATAATCCTCAAGCCCCCGGATGGCGCAAGGCGCGAGCCCTATTCCCGATCACCCCAAGCTCGATTATCCATTTTAGCACGAGGGAGGACGTGATGGATAATTCGATTGGTGTGGGCCTGATCGGCACCGGCTATATGGGCAAATGCCATGCCCTGGCCTGGACCGGCGTCAAGGCCGTGTTCGGGGACGGGCCGCGGCCCCGGCTGGTGCATCTGGCGGAGGTGGATGCGGGATTGGCGGCGCGCCGGGCCGAGGAGTTCGGGTTCGAGCGCTCAACCGGGGATTGGCGCGTACTCGTGGCCGACCCCGATGTCGAGGTGGTGTCGATCACCACGCCCAATGCGTTTCACGCGGAAATGGCGGTGGCGGCGCTCGAAGCGGGCAAGCATGTGTGGTGCGAAAAGCCGATGGCGGTGACGCTGGCCGATGCCGAGCGGATGACGGCGGCGGCACGGGCTTCGGGCAAGACCGCGGTGCTGGGCTACAACTATATCCAGAACCCGATGATCCGGCAGATCGGCGCCATCCTCGCCGAGGGCACGATTGGCAAGGTCAATCATGTCCGGCTGGAGATGGACGAGGATTTCATGGCCGATCCCGAGGCGCCGTTCTTCTGGAAGAACGAGCTGGCGGCGGGCTATGGCGCGATCGACGATTTCGGGGTGCATCCGCTCAGCCTCCTGCAGGTGCTGTTCGGCCTGCCCAGCCGGGTGTTTGCCAATCTCAGCAAGCCCTATCCTGACCGGCCCAGCCGCGAGGGCGGGCGGCGCAGTGTCGAGAACTGGGATGTCAGCAGTATCCTGTTTGAACTCGGGCCCGAGATTAGTGGCCTCATGGCGCTGAGCCGCACGGCGTGGGGGCGCAAGGGGCGGATCGCGCTGCAGATCTTTGGCAGCAAGGGCAGCATCGCCTATGACCAGGAGCGGCTCAACGAGCTGCAGCTTTATGTGACGAGCGACAAGCCAAGCGAGCAGGGGTTCCGCACCATCCTGTCAGGTCCGCAGCATCCGCCTTATGACCGCTTCGTGCCGGCGGCGGGGCATACATTGGGGTTCAATGATCTCAAGATCATCGAATGCCACGAATTGCTGCGGGCGATTGCCGGCGAGCCGGCGCGGGTGATCGATTTTGAGGCTGGGCTGCAAATCGAACGGGCGGTGCATGCGATGGGTCAGTCGCATCGCGAGCAGCGCTGGGTGGAGGTCGATTAGAGACGGGGCCGGACAGAAGGCGGCGCGTTCGCGTTCCACGATTTCGGCAAGGACGCTGCGGTCGCCGCCAACGCGGCGGAGGAGCCGCAAGGATGGCGCTGGATTCCAGCGGCCGACGATGGGCTGTGGGGGAAGAGGGTCAGCGCTCTGGCCGAAAATCGGTCGGAGCGCAAGGTCGGGATAGTTGAACGCAGTTAGGGCCCAGGGCTTGGTCGCCCCGGGTCGAAGCGTTAGTCAGTCGCCACTTAGTCGTCGGTGTTGAGCGACAGCGATGCGGGAGCGAAAGTCGAAGAGGTGCGGGCCGCTGGTGCGCTGGCGCCTACATCGAGATTGGTGCCAACAGCGTTGGTGCTGCCGAGTGGGCTAAGCGTATAGCGATCAACGAGCACGACATAGTGGCTGCCATCAGGGTTGACTGCCTGCACGCGGATGGCGTCGCCCCACTGCTCGACGCTGGTGGCGTCGATGTCGCGGTGCGCCAGAACCGAGGTGATCTCGTTGATGGTGCGGCCGTTGATTTCGCGGGTCTCAACCAGGCTTTCAGCGGCCATTGTGACGGGTGCTGTAGCGAGGAGAGCGAGGGCGACGAGGCTGATTTTCAGTGACATGGAAGAATCCTTTCGTTTGAATTTCCGTGTGACTGATAGCTAGGTCGACCATGGTCCCCGAATAAGACGTGGAATGTAGAAGCTTTGTTTCTCTACAGAGACAATCAGCTGGTGGGAGCCGGGGGCTCCTGTCAGGCTGCCGCGTTGGCCTGATCGGCCAATCGCTCGCAGGTGGCGAGCCGCTCGGGTACTGCGCCGGCGAGGTAATCCAGCAAGACCCTTACAGCCGGAACAAGACCTTTGCGTGACGAAAAAACGGCATGAACGATGCCATCCGGCGTGTACCAGCCGGGAAGCAAATGCACCAATTCGCCGCGGGCAAAGGCGGGGGCCGCGGCATATTCAGGCAAGACAGTCACGCCCAGGCCGGCAATGGCGCTGGTGCGCAGAACAACAAAGCTGCTGCACATCAAGCGCGGCCGACTGCGGATCTGGCGGGTTTCGCCATCGGGCCCGGTTAAAAGCCAGTCTACCTCCTCGTGGACGTTGAGAGAGGATAAGGTGGGCAGTTGCGACAGGGTATCGATAGTGATGGGGTGACGCACCGCTTCTACCAAGGCAGGGCTGGCGACAAGGACGCCCCGGGCCTGCCCAAGACGGCGCACGATCAAGTTCGGGTCGGAATCCAGGCTCGAACGGGCCCGAATGGCGACATCGACGCCGTCCTCGACCAGATCGGCAGCCCGGTCGATGACCTTGACCTGCACGCGAACCCGCGAATAGCGGGCGAGGAATTCGGGGAGGAGCTCGTTGATCAATTCATCGAGCAGGGCCTGGGGACAGCTGAGACGGACGATGCCGTTGGGCTCGGTCTGAGCTTGCGCGGCGACGGCCTGGGCGCCTTCGGCACCGGCCAACATGGTTTCCGCCTGCTCAAAGACGGCGCGGCCGACTTCGGTGAGCCGTAAGTGGCGCGTGGTGCGCTCCAGCAGGCGTACGCCGAGCTGGGCTTCGAGCTGGGCTACGCGCTTGCTCAACGTTGCCTTGGGCGTGCCCGTAGCTCGGCCGGCAGCGGTGAAGCCGCCATGGGTGGCAACGGAGTGGAAGAAGTAGAGATCGTTCAGATCGAGCATCGTATGCATGTGTCCATCTCGCCGAGACGCTCCGAGCCGCCTTCCCGGGGCCCGGCGACCGGGCAGCTCGCGCAGCCAGGTGGAGGCAGGTTTGGCCGCGAGGGCGCAGTCTGTCACGGTTTGGGTGCCACGTGGATTTCTTCTGCGCAACAATTGTTGCCAATATGCTGTTAGCCGCGGTGACAGCGGCTGGACCCCGGCGGGTTGATTGCCAAGCGCTGGCGATTGGCGTTATGGCCTTAGGGATGCAGCGAGCCACCGCCGCAGGGAGGAATGCGAGTGAGCGTAGCCTTTACCAAGGAAGACAGTGCGCAAACCGCGGCGGAAACCATGCTGCCGGATCGCCCGATCCCGGCGGCACCCAATCTGGTGACCGAAGCGGGATTGACGGCGCTGCAGGCGCAGTTGGAGGCGGCGCGCGCCGCCTATGAAGCTGCCATGGCGATCGAGGACACCGATGAAAAGCGGCGCGAAGGGGCGGGCCCCTTGCGCGACCTGCGCTATTTCACCGAACGGGTGCGCACTGCGCAGGTTATGCCCGAGCCGGCGGGCACCGATAGGGTGCTGTTTGGCAGCACAGTGACCTTTCGGCGCGATGACGGGCGGGTGCAGACTTATCGTATCGTGGGGGAAGACGAGGCCGACCCGAAGGCCGGCTCCATCTCCTACGCTTCGCCCATCGCCGCGGCGCTGATGGGCAAGGCCGTAGGCGATGCGGCTAACCTGGGCGCGCAAGAACTCGAGATCGTGGACATCGCATAAGCCGGCAAGCTGCAGCTGAAGCCGCACCGGCCTTGGGCCGTGCGGGTATGGGGCAGGCGGGCGTCGCAGCGAGGGCTGCGACATGGGGCGAAGTTCGCCTCGGTGCCGGTCGTCCGGCGGGAAATAGAAGGTGAAGCAAGCTTCGCCCCATGCTCTATCGGAGACTCTTCGGTGAGGACCGTCCGTGGCTAGACCCGTGCCAAACGCCAGAAGCCCTGAAGCTTCATGGACCGGGGGATGAAATCGGTCCCGGATCATCCTCGTCCCGAAGGAGCTTGGGCGACCCCAAACCCATCCGATATTCCCGCACCGACCGTTCGTCGCGACCGCGCAGCTTGCCCGGGAACAAGGGGATTGTGCCTGAGGTTTTCGGGGGCGGGGATAAGTTTATTGGGGGCGGTGATGGCCGCCCTCGTGGTTCGAGGCTGCGCTTCGCTACGCACCTCACCATGAGGGCTCCGGCTCCGTGTTTACTCGGCCGCTTGCGCGCGCTCGGTTTGTCATCCCGTTTCAGGCTTGTGAGCGTGTCCGAGCGCTGCAAGGCGCGGGTGAAAGGGAAAATTAGCCAATTTCGGGGAGGAGTGGTGGCAATTGCCTGACCAGGAATCACGCATGCGCAAAGCCCTTTTCGCCGTCCTCGGCCTGTTGCTGGTGACCTCCGCTGGTGCTGCCGAATGGAAATATGAAGGGGGCAATGTTCCCATTGCCTGGTTCGATAATGGCGATGCCCAGTTCCAGTTCGCCTGCCGTGGCGGCCAGCTAGCCATGGGCTTTTGGGTGCGCAAGCCCGACGCGGCGGTTGCCGGCAGTACGGCCCTAAGCCTCGCCATTACTCCGGACCCGGCCGAGGGCAGCAAAGTTACTGGTGGGGCCGGCACCAGCTTTGCCCAGGACATGCCGCTGGTGCATTCCGATGGCTCCTCAGTGATCGTCCGCGGCCCCGTAGCGCGCCAGTGGGCCAAGATCGCGCAAGGCGCGCGCGATCGTATCCGGGTCGCCTATGTGCGGCCGGCCGGCAGTGGGCTCGACGTATTCGACACCAATGTCTTTGGCGCCAAGGGTTCCTCGGGCGCCATCGCCAAGGTGCTGGCTAAATGTAGCTAGGGCCGGGCGATCCTATGCAGGCGGCTCAGTCACGAAGGGCATGATATCGACGCTATCCCCGGGAAACACGCTGAAATGGGGATGGTTTTCAAAGAGGCGCGCAGCGTCCTCGATGGTTGGTGCTTCCACCGTGAGATAGCCGCAGACCGCGTTGGTGGCGGGCGCGGTTCCTGAGCTGGAAACGCGCAGGGTCTTGCCGACCATGCCGCCGCGGTCGGGGATATGAGCGGCGTTGCGGCTCTCCCATTCCGTCCATTGCGCGACGCCTTTGGCATCAATGGCGTCCTGTTCGGCCTTCGGGAGGGCGCGGAAGCGGACGACGTTCTCGGGCTGCATGGTGTAAAGGGCGAGAAAGCGGGGCATCGGGAGGCTCCTGGTTCTGGCGTTACACGGGTTAGCTTAGCCGTTCGGAGCGCGCGTGTCGCTAGCGGCATGCGGGGCTTGGGTCCGGCCTTCCTGGCCCCCGGAGCAGTGGCCACCCGGACGGTGGTTTCAGGTTGGTCCGGGCGGCCGGCACTCTCCTTGGTCGATCGTCCATTCCCCCGTCACGCGGCAAAAACGGGGATTTCCGCTGTGGCGCGACGTTCCAGCAGCGCCAGCACAAGAACGATCGCGGCCTGGGCGAGGAGAAAGGTCCAGCCCAATGCGCTGGGGGTGAAGCGACCAGCGAAGGGCAGGGCGATACTGGCGACTACCCAGGCAATGTTGCCCAAGATGATGAAGTTGGTTGCCCAGTTCGCCGGGTGCTGGCGGCAGGCGGTGATGGCCATAAAGATGGCGATGGGAAGCAGCAGCATGCCGGCATAGAACAGGAGCCCGGACGGGATGGCGGTCAGCCTTGATAACGGCCCTGGGCCAGCGAGCAACAGCAAAGCCATTGCGGTGCAAGTTGCCGCATCAATGAACAGCAGACGACGAAGCGATAGATTTGGCATCGGATTGGTCCTCGGTTGAGCCGGCCAGCACGGCCGGTGAGGAGAACCTGCTATTGATGTGTGCTGAGGTCGATTACCTGCCAGGTAATCGGCACAAGATGACCGCACCGCTACTCAGGGCGCATGAGTATGACCGATACCCTCAGCATTGGTGAACTTATTGCGGGCTGGCGCCGCCGCCGCAGGATGAGCCAGCTTGAACTGGCCCTGGAAGCGGGGATCTCACAACGGCATCTCAGCTTTCTCGAATCGGGTCGTTCCCGCCCGAGCCGCGACATGGTGCTGCGGCTTTCCGAGCAGATGAGCGTGCCTATGCGCGAGCGCAATGCCCTCCTCGTGGCGGCAGGCCATGCGCCGAGCTATCGGGAGCAAAGCATCGACCACATCGAGATGGCGGCGGCCCGCCAGGCGGTGCAATCCATCCTCGATGGTCACCGCCCGCACCCGGCGCTCGCCCTTGACCGGCACTGGAACCTGCTGATCGCAAACGAGCCGGCGTTGCGGCTCATGGACGGCGCCGACGCTAGTCTGGCGCAAGCGCCGGTCAATGTGTTGCGGCTGAGCCTGCATCCGCTGGGTCTAGCACCGCGGATCATCAATTATCGGCATTGGAAAGCCCATATCGTCCAACGGTTGATCCAGCAGATCGAACTCACCGGCGACCAAGAGCTGGTGGCATTGCTGGACGAGATCCGATCCTTTCCGGTGCCCGCCAAGGCGGAGCCCCATTCGGGGAAGCTCGCAGGTGGTCACCCCATAGCGGTTCCGCTTCGGCTTACCAGCCCACAGGGCGTGTTGTCGTTCCTTTCGACCACCACGATCTTCGGGTCGGCGCTCGATATCACCCTGTCAGAACTGACGATCGAGACCTTTTTCCCGGCTGACCCGCATACGGCGGAGGTGATGATGCGGCTCGCCGATCTATAGGTCCTGAGGTGCAATAAGCGCCGGCGAAGGTTCTTGGCTGCGCCAACACGGGACGGGTTCGGCCAGCGTTTGCAGGGTGTTGATCTCGGCGCCCGCAATACGCTGCAGCAGCAGTCGGGTAAGCTCCTCGCCGGCCGAAAACACGTCCTCGCGGATGCTGTCGATGGCGGGGAACAGGGTGGGCAGGATCCCCGAGGTTTGCTTGTAAACCAGGTGGATGTCCCGGCCAGGAAGAAGGCCACCATCCTGCAAGCCGGCCACCAGAGAAATCGTGCGCAACTCGCTGTCGCAGATGATGCCATGGGGGCGCTCCGGGCCTTGTGCCAGATCCAGCGCCAAGCGCCGCAACGCGGATGGCGGCAACCCTTGCGTGTTTTCCAGCAGGCTGGTTTCGAGCCCAGCTCGGCCAGCGGCCTTGTTGAACGCCGTGACGATGTTGTGGTGGTTCATCGTACTATCGTCGCCGGCCGCCAGCATGATGCGCCGACAGCCCTTTTGCGCCAGACGCTCCACCGCCATGGCGGCAAACACTTCGGAATGGAAGTCGTGATAAGGGTGGGGGGTGTGGAACTCGGTCCGCCCGTGGCTGACAAAGGGAAAACCGGCATCCATCAGCATCTGCACGCGCGGGTCGCGCGGGCCGGTATGGGTCAGGATCACGCCGTCGGCCGTGCGGTTGTCGAGCACATAGCGGATGGTGTCGGCGGATGAGTGCCGGTCAAATTCGGGGATCACGGTCAGATGGTAGCGGGTGCCCTTAATGGCTTGCCCGATCCCCTGGATCATCTGGCGCGCAAAGTCGATGGCGTCTTCCGCGCCGTCCAGCACGAGGGCAATCACATTGGTTTTTCCCGTACGCAGGCGCACGCCGGCACGATCGGGAATGTAGCCGAGCGAGCGAGCCACCGCGTTGACCTTGTCGCGGGTTTCCTGCTTGAGCGTCGTGCCACCGCGCAGCGACAGCGACACCGTCGACAGGCTCAGCCCGGTGGCTTGGGCGATAGTGCGGAGTGTTACCCGTTGGCCGGTGCCAGTGCTCCGGGCACTGTCCAAGCTCTTTTTGCTGCTCATTGATCTCTTCCCGAGCCGCAGTTCTACACCAGCGCTCTAGGGAAGCCAATTCTTCACATTGCAACGATGCAGGGATTGTTGCTCCGGCGGGCGGAAGATCAGTCGGAAGCTAAATCATTGTGCTTACGGGGGATTGCAGGAGTTGTTCGCAGCTGACCCGCTCGATTCGGTAAATCCGTTTGCAACGTTGCAAAAACTATGGCTTGGTAACCGTGCCGGAATGGAGGTTCTGGCACGAGCCGCCCGCAAGAGGTGGCGGGAGCAATCGAGGAGGAGTTGATGCTCACACGTGGTTTTCTGACCGCGGCTGCTACGCTGTTGCTGATGACGAGCGCTGCAATCCCGGCGCATGCCGAAATCTCCATCATGTATATGGAATCCTTTGCGTCCCTGATCGAGGAAGGGATCAAGGATTTCGAGGCGGAAACCGGGGAAACGGTGAATGCCATCAAGCTGCCGGGGCAGGGCTATGACCAGCGCATTGCCCTCGATCTGAGCGCCGGCACCGCAGCCGATGTGAACCTGATCGACAGTTTCATGGTCAGCGAGTTGGCTTCGGCGGGCTATCTCGCGCCGCTTGGCCCGCTCGCGGCCGGCTGGGACCAGTTCCAGTATTACCTGCCGGGGCTGCTGGAAGTCGCGTCCTATCAGGGCGAGCTTTATGCGCTGCCCACCGATACCGATGTGCGCATGCTTTGGTACGACAAGTCCAATTTCGAAAAGGCGGGCATACCCGTGCCGTGGCAGCCAAAGAGCTGGGCTGATGTGCTTAATGCGGCACAAAAGCTCAAGGATGCGGGGGTGCAATACCCGTTCCAGCTACCCGCCGGCACCAAGCAGGCGGAAGCGGCGACCATGCAGGGCGTTTACATGGCGCTGCTGGGCGCCGATGTGCCCGAGGGGGATCGCAACCGGCTGCTGAACCGCGAAACCAATCAGTGGATCGGCGACAGCCCCGGCCTGCGCCGCACCTTCGATCTTTACCACCGGGTCTATGTCGAGGACGAGCTGAACCCGGCCGATCTCAACTATGCAACCGATATCTCGGCGGCGGTTCGCCAGGCGCTGGCGGACGACAAGCTCGGGATTCACGCGTCGGGCTCGTGGGAGGATGCGTGCCTCTGGGACTGCAACAATCCCCCCAGCCGCGAGGAGCGGGACGCGCAGGTCGGCTGGACGCCCTGGCCCGGCTCGGGCGAGCCCGGCACGAAGGCGACCACTAATATTTCGGGCGGCTGGACGCTCGGGATCAACGCCAATGCCGCCGACAAGGATATGGCCTTCCAGCTGGTCACGGCGATCTTCGACGAAGAGAATTTCAAGGCCTGGACGCTGGCCAACCACCGCATGGCGGTGCGCACCGACATTTCGGATTCCCCCGAATACAAGGAAGATGCGTTCCTGGCGGCGGCGACCCAGCTGGCCGCTGACACGACCGGTCGCGACACAGTGCCGGGCTACCAGACCGTCTCTGCTTTGGTGCAGCAGGCGACGGCCGATATTCTCGATGGTGCTGCGGTGGAAGATGTGATCGCGGAATATCACGACGCGCTGGTGGACGAGTTCGGCGAAGAAAACGTCATCACTTACGAGTAGGCGTTCCTCCTTGAGCGGCGGCACCCAGGATCTTTCCGGGTGCCGCCGGCCGGGAAGGCTTGCCGCGGCCATTGGAACACTCCGCCAGCGAGTGAGAACCCATCCATGAAAAACCAGGCCAATCCCTGGCTCACCAGCAATCTCCTTGTCCTGGCCATGGGACTGTTGCCCGCTGCCGTCCTGATCGGGGCGCTGCTGTATTTCACCGCCTGGGCCTTTGCCTTCAGCTTCACCGACTTGGCATTGGTGGGCCGCAAGGCAGTGGAATGGAGCTGGGTGGGCTGGGAAAATTATGAACGCCTGTTCACCCGCCGGGGGTTTCTGGAGTCGCTCTGGACCACGGTGATCTTCGTGTTTTTTTCGGCCATTGTTGGCCAATCCGTCCTCGGCTTTCTGCTGGCGGCCAGCTTACGCGGCTCACGCTCGACGCTGCGCAGCGTGGTGGAAGCCTGCATCATGCTGGGCTGGCTTTTGCCCGATATCGTCGCGGCATTCCTGTGGTCGGCCACGACTTCGCAGACCGGGCTCATCAACCAGCTCATCATCGTGCCGCTTGGCTTCCCACCGGTCAACTTCATCAATCAGTATGCGCTGCCCGTGGTGATCATCGCCAATATCTGGAAGGGCACGGCGTGGTCCTACCTGCTGTTTTCGGCGGCGCTGGATTCGGTGTCGCGCGAAGTGGTGGAGGCGGCCAAGGTCGATGGAGCGACGCCGTTCCAGCGCATCTGGCTGGTGATGTTGCCGATCATCCGGCCTCATATCGCGACCAATATGCTGTTCATCACCATCTGGACCTTCACCTACTTCCCGCTGATCTTTGCCATGACCGGGGGCGGGCCGGGCACGCAAACCCAGACGCTGGCGATCTTCCTTTACAATCAGAGTTTTTCGCGCGGCAATCTGGGCTTTGGCAGCGCCATTTCGGTGGCGATGCTGGTGATCGTGGGCGTGCTGTCGCTGTTCTATCTTCGCCTGTTGCGGGAGCCCAAATGATGGAGGGCAACCCCGCTCAATCGCGGCTGACCGCAATTGCCCTGGCCTTTGTGGCCGTGATCTGGGTGAGCCCATTTTCCTGGCTCGTACTCAACGCTTTCAACCCACTGTCGACAGGCCAGCTTGAAATACCACGCTCCGTGGGACTCGAGAACTTTGCCCAGGCGGTCAGCGGCAATGCGGGCAAGCAGTTCCTGAACTCGATGCTGATCGCCGCCGGGACGGCTACGCTGAGCGTGCTGGTGGGCATTGCCGCGGCCTATCCGTTGTCGCGGCTGCGCATTCCGGGACGGAATGCCTTTTTGTGGACCTTGGTGCTGCTGCGTATGCTGCCTTCGGCTGGCGTGCTGGTGCCGCTCTATTTTGCGGCGCAGCGGAGCGGGCTGCTCAACCAGTTCGGGGTAATCATCGCGCTTACCATCCTCAACCTGCCGTTCACGCTGCTGCTGCTCAAGAACTTCTTTGACACCGTACCCATCGAGCTCGAGGAGGCCGCCTATGTCGAAGGCGCCTCGCTGTTGCAGATCGTCAGCAAGGTCGTCCTGCCCATGTCGAGGGCCGGGATCGCGGTGGTGTGGTTCTATAGCTTCACGGGCGCCTGGAACGAGTTCTTGCTGCCCCTGATCTTTGCCCGCGTGCAGGACGCCTTCCCCATGTCGGTCGGGCTGTATGCGGCGTTCGGCCAGCAGGGGGCAATCAATTACGGGTTCCTCACGGCCTTTTCCATCATCTACGCGGCGCCGGCGGTCGGCGTGTATTTCCTGTTGCGGCGGAACATGAACACAGGGTTCGCCGGTGTCGGAGTTAAAGGATGACCTATTCCAATCCCCTCGCATCAAAGCTCGGCCTGGGCGACGATGATCTCAAGATGGAGGGAAAGCTGCTGCGGCTGTGCGCCGACCTGCAGCACAAGATCCTGACCCCGATCCCCGACGCGCCGTTTCAATGGCATGTGCAGCATGCCGACATGGCCGTTGAGCAGGCGCTCGCTGCGGACTGGCGCGCCTGGGAGCCGTTCGGCCCGCGCTCGGTCTGGGCGAAAAAGCAGGGTCACACCTGGTTTGCTGCCGAGGTGGTCGTGCCCGAGGCGGCGGCTGGCCAAACGCTGGTGCTTGCCTTTACCTCGCAATGGCAGAGCCGGCCGGGCTCAACCGACCCGCAATGCCTGGCCTATCTGGATGGCAGGATTGCCCAGGCGCTCGACGGCAACCACACGGAACTGGTGATCGAGCGCAATGCCAGGCCGGGGAACTCCCATACCCTGCTGGTCAACGCCTTCACCTTTTTCGATCGGCCGCTGGTAGGCTTTGGCGTGGAGTTCTTCGTGCGCAACGAGCGCGCCGAAAAGCTCTATTACGATCTGCAAACCCCGCTGGACGTCGCCATTCGGTTGCCGCAGGCCGATCCGCGCCGCCATGCCATTCTGTCGACCGTGGACCGTGCCTTGCGGGCGCTGGACCGGCGCGGCGCGCATACTGAAGCTTTTGCGGCTTCGCTCGGCGATGCGGAAAAGATCGCCGCTGAAATCTACCAGATCGTCGACACCGAAGTGCAGCCGCAGATCACGGCGGTGGGCTCGACCCATCTCGATGTGGGCTGGCTGTGGCGGGTGATGCACACCCGCGACAAGACGGGGCGGTCCTTCGCGACGGTTCTCAACCTGATGGAGGAATATCCTGAATTCGTCTTCATGTATAACCAGTCGGTGCTCTTCGACTTCCTCAAGCGCGACTATCCCGAACTGTGGGAGCGCATGCTCGCCAAGGTGAAATCGGGGCAGTTCGAAATCGAAGGCGCCATGTGGGTGGAGCCCGACGTCAACATCGTTTCGGGCGAAAGCCTGGTGCGCCAGATCATGCGCGGGCGCCGTTTTCACCTCGACCATTTCGGAGTCGACCCGAAGACCGTCTGGCTGCCCGACACCTTCGGCTATTCGGCGAACCTGCCCCAAATCATGGACAAGTCGGGGCTCAAATATTTCGTCACCTCCAAGCTCAGCTGGAACGACACCGACCGGCACCCCTATGATAGCTTTTTCTGGCGCGGGATCGACGGGACGGTGACCAAGGCGCAGCTGATCACGGCGCAGCGCTTTGAGTCCGAGGCGATCTACACCACCTATAATGGCGATTTGTCGGTCAGCGAGACCATGGGCGCCTGGAAGCGCTATGAGCCCAAGGCGGTCCACAATGAAGTCGTGATGTCCTATGGCTATGGCGATGGCGGGGGCGGCCCCACCCGGGCGATGATCGAACGCGGTATTCGCCTGCAGCGCGGTATTCCCGGCGCACCTAGGGTCAAGCTCGAAGGCATCGTGCCGTTTCTCGAGCGACTGGGGCAGCGCATGGACGCGGTTGGCTCACGCTTTCCCACCTGGAACGGCGAGCTTTACCTGCAATATCATCGCGGCACGCTGACTTCGGTTGCCAAGAACAAGGCGAACAACCGCCGCGCCGAGCGCATGCTGCGCGAGTTGGAATTCCTCGGTGCCATGGCGATGCTGCGCACCGGGGCTGCCTATCCGGCGGAAACGCTCGCCGAGTTGTGGGAACTGGTGCTGATCAACCAGTTCCACGACATCCTGCCCGGGACGTCCATTCCCGAGGTCTATGTCGACAGCGACAATGAATATGGGCAGATTTTTTCCACCCTTGGCTCCCGCAACGGCCCTTGGCACGCCGCGGCCAACGCGCTCGGCGGTGCCCGGCAGCTGCGGTTGTTCAACTTCACCGGGCAAACCCGCTCCGGGCTTGTCAATCTTGGCTCGGGCGGGGGGCTCGCGGGACTAGCGCTGGCCACAGCGGGCGGCGCGCACCCGGTGCAGGCCATCAGCCGCGCCGATGGCAGCAGCGAAGCGGTCGCTCCCGTGGCAGCGCTGCCGTCACTGGGCTGGACGGATGCGCAACTGGTTGGAGGCGGGGCGGCGGACCCCAGCTCGGCCGTCTCGGTTTCCGAAACGCATCTCGAAAACGAAGTGCTGCGCGTAAGCTTCGACAAACGAGGGGAAATCACCTCGGTCTTCGACAAGACGCGCAACCGCGAGGCGCTCCTACCGGGGCAAACGGCCAATCGGCTCATTGCCTATGAAGACAAGCCGATGGAATGGGACGCCTGGGATATCGACCGCTATTTCGAGGAACAGTTCTGGCCGCTGGCGGACGGCCCCTGCACGATCAGCGTGGTGGAAACCGGCCCGCACCGCGCCGCCATCCGCGTAGAGCGGCAATACCAGGTTTCCACGGTGGTGCAGGTGATCTCGCTTGCGGCCGGGGCGCGCCAGATCGAGTTCGATACCTTTATCGACTGGCAGGAACGCCAGACGGTGCTCAAGGCGCAATTCCCGTTCGATCTCAACACCTCGGAGATCCGCTCGGAAATCCAGTTCGGCCATGTCAAACGGCCGACCCACCGCAACACCTCTTGGGACAAGGCGCGCTTCGAGGCCTCCATGCATCGCTGGGTGGACCTAAGCGAAGCCGACTGGGGCGTCGCGCTGCTTAACGACTGCAAATATGCCTATGACTGCCTTGAGCAATCGGTCCGACTGACGCTGGTGCGCGGCTCGACCTTCCCCGATCCCATGGCTGATCTGGGCGAGCACCGCCTGCGCTACGCACTGATGATCCATGATGGCGTTGCCGACCTGGCGCAAGTGCATCGGGCGGCCGAGCGCTTCAACAATCCGGTGGCGGTGGTCGGCGATCTCACGCCGGCGGCAGCGGCGGCAGGGGCGCTGGCAAGCTTCAGCTTTGCCAGTGTCGACCAAGCCAATGTCACGCTCGAGACGGTCAAGAAGGCCGAAAAATCCGACGCCATCGTGCTGCGGGTGTTTGAGCACGCCAATATGCGCGCCGAGGCCAGGATCACCTTTGGCGTGGCGGTTAAATCGGTACGCCTGGTCAATCTGATGGAGGAAGGCGATGCCACCCCGCTCCAAGTGAGTGGCAGCAGCGTCAGCCTCTCCCTGCGTCCCTTCGAGATCGCAACCCTTCTGATCGAGACCTGAGACCCAAGCCGTGCTGCCCCTTCTTTCTTGAGGAGGGGCAGCGACCCAGACACTGGAGAGGAAAATGGCCGAAGTTTCCCTGCGTGGCATCCGCAAGTCCTATGGCGCTCTCGAGGTCATCCATGGCGTTGACCTCGAGATCGGCTCGGGAGAGTTCGTGGTGTTTGTCGGGCCCTCGGGCTGCGGCAAGTCCACGCTGTTGCGCATGATCGCGGGGCTCGAGCCGATCTCGGGCGGGGAGATCTCGATCGGGGGCAGGGTAGTCAATGACATTCCCTCGCCCCAGCGGGGGATCGCCATGGTGTTTCAGAGCTATGCGCTGTATCCGCACATGAATGTCTACGACAACATGGCTTTCGGGCTGCGGCTGGCCAAGACGCCCAAGGAGGAAATGGATGGGCGCGTACGTGAGGCCGCGCGCATTCTCCAGATCGAGACCTATCTCGACCGCATGCCCAAGGCCCTGTCGGGCGGGCAACGCCAGCGCGTGGCGATCGGCCGGGCGATCGTGCGAGCGCCGCAGGTGTTCCTCTTTGACGAACCGCTTTCCAATCTCGATGCCTCCTTGCGGGCCCAGACCCGCATCGAGATCGCCAAGCTCCATGGGGCGCTCGACGCAACGATGATCTATGTCACCCACGATCAGGTCGAGGCGATGACGCTGGCGGATCGGATTGTCGTGCTCAATGCCGGGCGGATCGAGCAGGTGGGCACCCCGCTCGAGCTCTATCGCAATCCGGTCAACACCTTCGTGGCGGGCTTTATCGCTAACCAGCGCATGAACTTCATTGACCTCAAGGACGGCGCCAATGCTTTGCTGGCCAGCTCGCCGCGGCTGCGGCAGCGGCTCGAAGGCCAAGCCAATATCCGCACCATCGGCATCCGGCCCGAGCATCTGGCGCTGGCGAGTGCCGGAGACGCGGACCTCAGTGGCACCCTGTCGCTGATCGAGCAGTTCGGCGAATATGCGCTGGCCTATGTCGAGCTGCCCAGTGGCGACCTCATCACCATCAAGCTCGAGGGCGCGCCCGAGCTTGCGCCCAACCAGCCCATCCACATGGCCGTGCCACCGGGCTCGTTGCATGTGTTCGACGAAGGGGGGCGGGCGCTGCGGAGCTAGGTTCCGGCCGCGGCCCGGCCGTCGGCGCGATATTGCAGGGGCGACACGCCGCGCTTCTTGCGGAACACCTTGGCCAGGTAATTGGCATCGGCAAAGCCATGCGCCCGGGCAATGCTGACGACGCTTATATCGGTGGCAAGCAGCAGCCGCTCGATGCGCTCAAGGCGCCGCTGCAGCACGAAATCGGCCGGAGCGATCCCCACAACGGCACTGAACTGGCGCACGAAATGGCTGCGGCTCATTTCGGCGACGGCCGCGAGGCGCTCGACATTGAGCGGGTCGGCGAGATGGGTTTCCACATGGGCGACGACCCGCGCCAGGGCCGGCAGCAGGGTTTCCTCCGGTTCCGTGCTGGCGCCAAACACGCCGTCATGGAGAGCGGCAAGGCCCGCATAGGCGGCGCTCGAGGCTTCGCCGGGGGTGAGCTCGGGCTGGGCCATCAAGGTGAGGCAGGCGCCGGCCAGGCGATCGATGATGATGTCAGGGAGGGTGACGACGGGGCCGCGGGCATCGATCACCTGCCGCACGAGACGCAGCGCCTCGCGCCCGTTGAGCACCATCCAGAAATACTCCCAGTGGCCGCCGCGCTCGAGCCAATAGCGGTGGGCATGGGGCATGGACAGAACCATGGTTTGCCCCGGCACCAGCCGGTGCTGCACGCCGGCAAAATCGAGCCGGCCTTCGCCAACAAGCGTGTGCTGAATGACGAGGAACGGCGCGGTGCCACGCTGTAAACCGTCCCAGGAATACACCTCGTTGCGCCGCTGCTCATATCCCGCGCTCACGGCCATGCAGTGCAGAGGCACGGCACTTTTGGGCAAGCGCAGCAGGCGGATGTCAAAGCCATGAGCGACGAGGTCGGTGAGCACAAAATTACCCTGTTCGGCACAACCTTTCTCTAGCATCGACGCGGTGGCGGAGGCTAGCACTAGGACCAAGGCAATTGCCGCCAACAGGCCTGGGGAGAACCAGTTTGTCGTTTAAAGTCACCGTTATCGGGGCCGGCTCGATCGGCTTCACCAAAACCCTGATCTCGGACCTGCTCAAGGTGCCGGAATTCGTGGATTGCGAGTTCGCGCTCACTGACATCAACCCGCACAATCTCGACATGGTCAGGCAGGTGATCGAGACGATCGTTGCGGTCAACCGGCTGCCGGCCAAGGTTACGGCCACGACGGATCGTCGCGAAGCGATCAGCGGTGCCCGCTATGTGATGAGCTGCGTGCGCGTGGGTGGGCTCGAGGCCTTTTCGACCGATATCTCCATTCCGCTCAAATACGGGGTGGACCAATGCGTCGGCGACACGATTTGCGCGGGCGGCATTCTTTACGGGCAGCGCAACATTCCGGTGATCCTCGACTTCTGCAAGGACATCCGGGAAGTGGCCGAGCCCGGCGCGCTGTTCCTCAACTATGCCAACCCCATGGCGATGAACACCTGGGCGGCCGATCTTTATGGCGGCGTCGATGTGGTGGGGCTCTGCCACGGCGTGCAACATGGGGCGCACCAGATCGCCAAGGTGCTGGGGGTGCGTGACGACGAACTCGACTATGTCTGCTCGGGTATCAATCACCAGACCTGGTATATCGATATCCGCGCCAAGGGCCGCAAGATCGAGGCGGACGAACTGATCGCCGGGTTCGAGGCGCATCCGGTGTATTCAAAGCAGGAAAAGGTGCGCATCGACGTGCTCAAGCGCTTCGGGGTGTATTCCACCGAAAGCAACGGGCATCTGAGCGAGTACCTGCCCTGGTATCGCAAGCGCCCCGAGGAGATCGGCCGCTGGATCGACATGAGCGACTGGATCCATGGGGAAACCGGCGGCTATCTGCGCTATTCCACCGAGCGCCGGAACTGGTTCGAAACAGACTTCCCCATGTTCAAGGAGCAGGCCAACAAGCCGTTGTCCGAGCACAAGCGCACCAGCGAACATGCCAGCTATATCATCGAGGCCAAGGAAACCGGCCGCGCTTATCGCGGGCATTTCAACCGGCGCAACAACGGCATCATCACCAATCTGCCGGCCGACGCGATCATCGAGAGCCCCGGCTATGTCGACCGGTTCGGCATCAACATGATCGAGGGCATCACGCTGCCAACGGCCTGCGCGGCGACCTGTTCAGTGTCGATTTCGGTGCAGCGCTTGTCGGTGGAAGCGGCGATGACCGGGAATATCGATACGCTCAAGCTGGCGGTGCTGCACGACCCGCTGGTGGGCGCAATCTGCACGCCCGACGAAGTCTGGGCCATGGTCGACGAGATGGTTGTGGCCCAGGCGCAGTGGCTGCCGCAATATGCCGATGCGGTGCCGGCGGCGGCCGAGCGGGCGGCGAAGTCCACGGTCAAGACGCGAGACTGGAATGGCGCGGCGCGCAAGCAGGTGCGATCGGTGGAAGAGCTGCGTGAAGTGGTGGGTGGACACCACTAGGCAGAAATAGCCGAAGACAAGAAAACGGGGCGCCTGGGGCGCCCCGTTTTTGCTTGGGAGCTGGGACGGCGCGCGGCTTTAGGCTACGCGCTGCTTGCGGGTGCCGCGGGCCCATTGGGGCAGCATGTCACCATGAGCTTCGGTCAGATCATCGACGAGGTTCCAGATCTGGTCGAGGTCGAGCTCGGCCGCGGTGTGGGGGTCCATCATCGCCGCATGGTAGATGTGCTCGCGGTTTTCGGTCATCAGCGCTGCGACGGTGAGCTCCTGCACATTGATGTTGGTGCGGATGAGGGCCGTGAGTTGCGGGGGCAGATCGCCGATATAGGTGGGCTGCAGGCCGTTGTCGTCAACGAGGCAGGGCACTTCCACTGCGGCATTGTTGGGCAGGTTGGTGATGACGCCATTGTTGCGTAGATTGCCGTAGATCACCGAAGGCTCGCCAGTCCAGACCGAGTTAACGATGGACGAGGCATATTCCTTGGACGGCTTGACCTCAATCCGGTCGGCCTTCTTGTAATCCTCGGACGTCTTCTTCCAGCGCGCGATCTGCTCGATGCAGCGCTTGGGATATTCATCGAGCGGCACGCCGAACTTCTCGATCAGGTCCTCGCGACCCTCTTTGATGAAATAGGGGGTGTATTCGGCAAAGTGCTCGCTGCTCTCGGTGACGAAATAGCCGAGACGGGTCAGCATCTCGTAGCGCACCTTGTTGTTCTGGCGCGGGTTCCAGCTGCTGGGCTTGGGGGCACGGCCTTCGGCATAGGCTTTGAGCAGCGCGGGATAAAGGTCCTGGTATGAGCCGTCTGGCAGGCGGTGCTCGAAGTTGAGGAAGAAGGCCATATGGTTGATGCCGGCCGAGCGGTAGCGAATTTCCTCGTAAGGAATGTCGAGATCATGGGCCAATTCCATGGCCGTGCCTTGTACGGAATGGCACAAACCGACCTGCTTGATGGTCGGGTATTTCTCGGCAATGGCCCAGGTGTTGATGGCCATGGGGTTGACGTATTGCAGCATCACCGCGTCGGGCGCGACCTGCAGCATGTCCTCGCAGATGCTCCAGAGATGGGGCACGGTACGCAGGCCGCGCATGATGCCGCCGACCCCGAGAGTGTCGGCGATGGTCTGGCGCAGATTGTACTTCTTGGGCACGTCGAAATCGATGACGGTAGAGGGTTCGTAGCCGCCGATTTGGAAGCAGACCACCACGAAATTAGTGCCATCAAGCGCCTGGCGCTGGTTGGAATAGGTCTCGACGGTTGCGGGCACGCCAAGGGTCGCGATCAGCTTGCTGGCGATGATCTCGCTTTCGGTGAGGCGCGTGGGATTGATGTCCATCAGCCGGATGGTGGCGCCGGCAAGGGCGGGGCGCTGGAGAATATCGCCCACGATGTTCTTCATGAACACCGATGAGCCCGCGCCGATAAAGGTGATCTTGGGATTTGCCATAACTGAATGCTCCTAGGCGGCAATGTCGAACGCGGCGCGCAACAGGCGGGCCGTGTATTCGGTTTGAGGATTGGAAAGAACTTCGGCGACGGGGCCTTGCTCAATGATCTTGCCATGCTGCATGACCAGGACGCGGTGGCAGAGGGCCCGCACGACTTTGAGGTCGTGGCTGATGAAGAGATAGGAGAGGCCCTTTTCGTCCTGCAGTTTGCGGAGGAGGTCGATGATCTGGGCCTGCACCGATAGGTCAAGCGCCGAGGTCGGCTCGTCGAGGAGGATGAACTCGGGCTCGAGCGCGATGGCGCGGGCGATGGCGATGCGCTGGCGCTGGCCGCCCGAGAACTCGTGGGGGAAGCGGTTGAGAATGCCATCGGGCATGCCCGCATCCTGCAGCGCCTGGCGCACGCGATCGAGCCGCTCGGCGCCATTGGCGCCGATCTTGTTGACGATCAGCCCTTCCTCGATGATCTGCCGGATCGACATGCGCGGATTGAGGCTGGCGAACGGGTCCTGGAAGACGATCTGCATGCGGCTGCGCAGCGGCCGCATGGCGGTACGGTCCTTGTCGTGGATGGGCTGGCCGTCAAAGTAGATCTCGCCGCCCTGGTTGTTGATGAGCCGGATCAAGGCCTGTCCGAAAGTGGTTTTGCCTGAACCCGATTCTCCAACGATGCCCAGGGTTTCGTGGCGGGCGAGGCGGATGTCGAGGTTGTCGACGGCCTTGAGCTCGAAGAAATCGGGCTTGAAGAAGCCGCCACGCTTGAGCGTGAAGCTGACCTTGACGTCGCGGCCCTCGAGCAGCGTCTGGCGGCCTTCGGCAAGGGGCAGGGCGGTGCCCTTGGGCTCGGAGGCGAGGAGGTGCCGGGTATAGGGGTGCTGCGGATCGGCGAACAGCGCTTCGGTGGTGTTGTGCTCCTGCACCCGGCCGTTCTGCATCACATAGACATAGTCGCTGAACTGGCGGACCACGGTCAGGTCATGGGTGATCAGGATCACCGCCATGCCGTACTTGTCCTTGAGGTCCTTGAGCAGGTTAAGGATCTGCGCCTGCACCGTCACATCAAGGGCGGTCGTGGGCTCATCGGCGATGAGCACCTCGGGCCGGTTGGCGAGCGCCATGGCGATCATCACGCGCTGGCGCTGTCCGCCAGAAAGCTGGTGCGGATAGTTGTTGAGGCGCGCGCGCGGCTCGGGGATCTGCACTTCCTCGAGCAGCTTTTCGGCGCGCTGCATCGCCTCGGCCCGGGATATCCAGTTGTGCAAGTGCAGCACCTCGCACAGCTGCTGGCCGATCGTATAAACCGGATTGAGCGAGCTCATCGGCTCCTGAAAGATCATGGCGACGTCGTTGCCGCGCAGCTTGCGCATGGCGTGCTCGCTCATGGCGACCACATCCTTGCCCGCCAGGGTAATGCGGGTTGCGGGCAGGATGGTCGCCCGCTTGGTCAAGAGCTTCATCAAGGTGCGGGCGGTGACCGATTTGCCCGAGCCGGACTCCCCGACAAGGGCGATGGTTTCGCCCTTGTGGAGCTGGAAGGATACATCCTTGACCGCATGGACGACGCCGCCTTCGACCTTGAAATCGACCCCGATATTGCGCGCATCGAGGATCAGTTCGCGCTCATGGTTGCCATGGTCGTGGCGGGTGAGGGAGACAGGCCCTTGAGTGGTGTTGGTCATGGCTTGGCTCTCAATAGGGGTCGACGGCATCGCGCAGGCCATCGCCCAGCGCGTTGAAGGCAAAAACGGTGATCAGCACGAAGATCACGGGCGACAGGATCCATGGATAGGAGCCGATGACCGAAAATGAGCCGGTGTCCTGCAGCATGAGGCCCCAGGAGATCAGGGGCGGCTTGACCGCAAAGCCGAGGAAGCCAAGGAAGCTTTCGAGCAGCACCACGGTCGGCACCGAAAGGGTCACGGCGACGATGACGTGGCTGAGCACGTTGGGCAGGATATGGCGGGTGATGATCCGCCCGTCGCCGGCGCCGACCGCGATGGCGGCCCGCACATAATCAATCCGCGCGAGGGAGAGCGTCTTGGAGCGCACTTCGCGGCTCAGTTGCGCCCAACCCAGCACGGCCATGACGCCGATGACGAAGGCGATGAACACATTGGACGGGGCGGTAATGGGGATGAGCGAGGTGAGCGCGAGGTAGAGTGGCAGCTGGGGGAAGGCGAGGACGAACTCGACGAACTTTTGCGTCCAGCTATCAAACCTCCCGCCAAGATAGCCCGAGGTGATGCCGACCAGCGTGCCGATCACCGTCGTCAGGGCAGTGACGACAAGAGCGATGGTGAGCGAAATGCGCGAGCCGACAATGCCGCGCGAGAGGATGTCGCGGCCGAACTTGTCGGTGCCGAGCAGGTGGACGGTCCGCGTTGGATCGGTGGCGCCAAAGAAGTGGATATCGGCGGGGATGACCCAAAGCAGATGGTAGGGATAGCCCTTGACGAAAAAGCCGAGCTCGATGGGATTGTCGTAGTCGGGCCCGATGATGGGCTGGAAGGTGATGGGGTCGAGCTCTTCGCCTTCGCTCAGCTGATAAACGACCGGTAGCAGCGAGAAGCTGCCATCGGCACGCATGAAGCTGAGCGTATCGGGCGGGGCGAAACCGATATTGGCCTGCTTTGGATCGAGCGGCGCGAAGAAGTCGGCAAATACCGCCACCAGCAGCAGCAGCACGACGAGGACCAGCCCGATCATGCCCATGACCGAACGGCGGAAGCGCCGCCATACGAGGCTGCGATAGCTCTCGCTCTCGGCGTAACGCTGGGGGATCGCGCCGGCGTCGGCAACAGCTTCGGTGGCGGGGGTTGGCGCGGCGGTGCCGGGCTGGGCGGGCAGGGGGATGGATTGGGCCACGAGTTCGCGTTCCATCAGGCGCCTCCCAGCCGGATGCGCGGATCAAGCAGGGCCAGCAGCATGTCGGAGATGATGTTGCCAATGATCAGCGTGGTGGCGAGCACCAGCATGAAGGTGGCGGTGACCCAGACATCGCCCACCGCCATCGAGCCGGTGATGGCGGGGCCGACGGTCGCGAGCCCGAAGACTATGGCAACTTCGATCTCGCCGGTCAGCATATAGGGCAGCACCACTCCCTGATAGGCAACGAGGGGATGAAGAGCATTGGGAACGGCATGCTTCATCACCACGGCGCCGTGGCTGAGGCCCTTTGCGCGTGCGGTTTCCACATATTGGGCGTTGAGCACGTCCAAGAGATTGGCCCGCATTACTCGCATATTGTAGGCGAGGCCGCCAAAAGTCGCGATCGCGATCACCGGCCAGACATGCTTGATCAAGTCGACGAACTTGTCCCAGCTCCAGGGTGCACCGCCATAACGCGGCGAGAAGAAGTTGCCGACATCCTGCACGCCCATGCGGAAGACGAGGATGTAGAGAATGATGATCGCCAGCAGGAAACGCGGGATCGTCATGCCGAGAAACGAGATGAAGCCGAAAAGGGTGTCGATCCAGGAATACTGACGGGTGGCGGCCACGATGCCGAGGCTGATGCCGATGACCGATGCGAGGACGTGGCAGGTCAGGGCGAGGAGGATGGTGGCGGGCAGGCGCTCGGCAACAACCGCGCCCACGGGCTTGTTGAAGTAGAGCGAATGGCCGAAATCGAAACGGGTCAGGATGCCGTAGAGCCAGCGGAAATACTGGATGTGGAGGGGGTCGTTCAGGCCATTGGCGGCCCGATAGGCTTCGGCCTGGGCATTGGCGGCCTCAAAGGATGCCCCACCCTGATTCATGGCCATGGAGCGGATATAATCACCATAGTCGCCGGGCGGGGCCTGGATGATGGCGAAAGTCACGATGCTCAAGAGGAGCAGGATCGGGATGGCCGACAGGATGCGCGACAAGAGGAAACGGATCATCTGGGCCGCCTTTATTCTTTAGTCCGGGGATGGCGAGGGGCCCGGGCCCCTCGCCTATGCGACCAGCTTAGTTGCTGGTGATGGGGCCGTTGCCCTGGCCAGGTGCACCCGGGAGCGTGTCGGGATGCAACTGGGCGTCCGACTGCCGGTCGGCCGGCACATAGAGACGCTCGCGGATCAGCCCGTCCTCGGCCCAGTTGAACTGGAGGATGGGGGTGCCCGCCGGCACATTGGCAAAGCGCTTGTTGATGATCAGCGCACCTGGATATTGGGTCAGGCCGATGCCAAACACGTTCTCGGTGTAAAGGCGCTGATAGGTCTTCATCAGCTCGATGCGCTCGGCCGGATCTGCCGTCTCGACAAAGGCGTTGATGGTGTCGACCATCTCCTGCTCGAACGGCAGGAGGTCGAGCGTTCCGTCAGGCCCGGCGCGGTGACCGGTGCTGATCTGGGGGCCCGTCGGCGCCAGATCCTGGGTGTTCTGCACCACGGTGATCAGCTCGGACTCGTTGCGGCGCAGGGTCCAGTCGAACTTGCCCGCCGGCTCATTGGCGTCGCGCTGATTGCCGGCCTGGGCCATCGAGATGACCCGCAGCCCCAGCCGTTCCATCTGGGCAATGACGCCTTCGGACAGGCTCTTGTCGGTCTGGTAATCGACTGTGGACAGGAGCGTGATCTCGACATCAGCTCCTCCCTGCACATCGGCGGGAAAATTGACGAATCCATTGCCGTCGGAATCGACAAGGCCGACCTTTTCCAGCAGTGCCTTGGCGTCCTCCAGCGAGTACGGGTAGTAGACGGTCGAATCCTTATCGTAATAGCTGGTCGGCGCCATCAGGCCGCCTGGGTAAGGCGAAGTGAAGGGGCCCTTGACCAGCGCTTCGCCCAACGCCGAGCGATCCAGCGCATAGGTGACGGCCTTGCGGAAGTCGAGATTGCGATTGAGCTCGCGCACGGCCTGGCTGCGGGCATCTGGTTCGCCCCAGCCATTGCCCGAGAGGTTGGGATAAATCGAATAGGAGATGGTGCGGGCACCGAAAGCTAGGCGGGCGGGCGCGGTTTCCTCGGCGGAGCGGCGCAGCGCTTCCACAAAGCTTTCGGGCTGCTCGAGATTGGAAAGGTCGCCCGAACCGGCCACGGCCTGAACGTCGCGATCGGCCCAGGTGGACAGGCGATACTGCATCTCATCGAGATAGGGCAGCTGATTGCCGTTCTCGTCGACCTTCCAGTAGTAAGGGTTGCGGCGCAGGACGATGATGTCGTCCGCGCGATATTCCACCGGCACCCAGCCGCCCATGGTGGGCATGTTGAGATATTCGGGCGGGAAGGCGTTCTCGAACTCGTTATAGGTGGCGCCGTCCTTGTAGGCGGGGTGTTCGGCCTTCAGAATGTGACTCGGGCCGGGGCAGAAATTGCCGTAAGCCATGGAGTAGAGATATTGCGTGGGGCGCTCGGCCTTGAAGGTCCATTTGACCGTGTAGTCGTCCACTTTCTCCAGTGTGGTGCCGACGCCAAAGGTTTCGGGCGAAGCGCCGTTGAGCGGGGTAACCTGGGGGTCCGCCAAAACGTCGTTCCAGTAGAACATGATGTCTTCGGCATCGAAGGGGTCGCCGTCGGACCATTTCGCCCCTTCGATAAGGTGCATGGTCAACTCATGCCCGTCTTCGGACCATTCCCAGCTTTTCGCGAGGTTCGGCAAGGGCTCGAGTTCTTCAGCCCGGACCTGGAACAGCGGGCCGGTCCGGGTGAGGCATTCCGACAGAGCGATATCAATGCCGCCCCAGCCCTGCGTCTGGCCGGCGCTGTAGTTCCAGCCCTCGGGCCGGCCGCCCACGACATGGCGGATCACATCGCCATAGACCCCTACACCATCGGGCATGTTGGCGGTTTTGTAGACCAGCGGCTCCTTGGGCAGACGCTCGGCCACCGGCGGCAGCTTGCCGGCGTCTACGAAGTCCTTGACGAAGTCGGGCTCATGGTATTCGGGCAAGGCCCGGAATTCGAGAATGTCCTTGATGCCGACAAAGGTGGGGACCTGCTGAGCATCGAACTTTGGTGGCTCGGGCGGCGTTGTGGGTGCAACAGTTTGAGCCTGCGCTGCCAGCACCGAAACGCCCAGCAGCAATCCTGCCCCGCCAAGGGCCCTTGCGTGTGTTCTCATCGAAACCTCCCAGAGCAGTAGGTCGGCTTTGATTGCCGAAGCCGGACACTCCCTTCCGGTTTAAATCCTACCCTCGGGCTGAAATGGTACGCCTTGCCAGCGTCCATGCAATCCGGAATGATAGAGACCTATTCCGGGTTTCTAAGATATCCATGGATAAGATGGCTGAGGTAGACGGGATCGGAACTGTGGTGGCGCGCGAACGCGCGCCGCGTCCGACGCCTCGGCCGGATCGAAATTTCTACTCCTCTGGCAAGGCCTTTGGCCGCTTCGGCATCCGCTCGTTCGCCCCGCAGCTGATGGCGCAGCCGCATAGCCACGGGCATATCGAGCTTAACTGGCTGACCAACGGCACCATGGAGTACCAGTTCGATGGCGGGCCCGTGACCTTGGGTGCGGGACGACTGGCAGCGTTCTGGGCGGGTATTCCCCACCGCACGATTGGCTTGAGTGCAGCCGCGTTCAGAGGGCGGCAGCTCAACATCTACCTGCCAATGGATACTTTCCTGGAAATGCCGCAACTCGGGCGTTTGACGGAAACCTTGATGGGAGGCGGTGTCATTCAGCTGCTGCCCGATTGCATCGGGCTCGAAACCCTTGAGCGCTGGCACCAGGATTATCGGAGCGGCAACGCGCTGCGCAGCGATATTGTGCGCTCGGAAATCGGCACCATGTTCCGCCGCGCCGCGATCACGGGTTGGGAAACGCTGCTGCCAGCCTGGGTCGAGGCATCAGGCACCCGGACGCGAACCGGCTCGCCGGTGCGCTATGTGGTCCGCATGGTGCGCCATATCGTTGAAAATATCACCGATCCGCTCAGCGCCGAAGACATTGCCGAGGTGGTAGGGCTGCACCCGAACTATGCGACCAATCTCTTCAGCAAGGTTATGCACATCTCGGTGCAGAAATTTGTCGTCCGCATGCGCCTGATCCGCGCCCGTTCGCTGTTGTTCGCGGGCAGTCTATCGGTGGCCAATGTCGCCTTTCAATCCGGCTTCAGCAGCCAAACTCAGTTTTATGAGCATTTCCGCAAGGCCTATGGCATGACACCAAGTCAGTTGCGCCGGCACACTATCGCGGGCTGAACGAGGAGGGCGGCCGCAAGCAGCCGCCCCGAAGCGTTCATTATTGCAGCGAGGCGGTGAAGTGATCGATGCCGGCCTGGGCGACTTCGGTGTCCTGCGCCGGGGTGCCGGAGCTCACGCCGATGCCACCGACAACCGCGCCATCGACGAGGATGGGCAGGCCACCGCCGACCACCATCAGGCGGCCACCGATAGCTGAACCGATGCCATAGGCGGGAGCGCCCGGTTGGCTGGCCGCGCCATATTCGTGCGTCGCCTTCTTGGCCGCCGAGGCGGTGAAGGATTTGTCGATGGCAATGGTGATGCTGGTGATCTTGCCGCCATCCATCCGCTCAAAGGCGATCAGATTGCCGCTTTCATCGGTTACGGCAATGCACATCGGCACGCCAATCGATTCAGCCTTGGCGCGGGCGCCCGCGATGATGGTGTGGGCGTCGGTGATATCGAGGCGGGTGATGGTCAGCATGGCGGTTCCAGTGTGGGGTTCACAAGCGGCTGTGGCCTAGCACGCCGGTGTTGCGCGCGCACCCGTGTAGCGCGAGAGAGCCGGCGGCGTGTCGATGTTTCCCCCAAACTTATCCGATATCCTCTGCCCACCGTTCGTTGCGACGGCGCAGCTTGTGCGGGAGCAGGGGGGATTGTGCCTGAGGTTTTCGGGGCGGGGAGAAATAAGGGGCCGGCCTGCCGAGCCGGTTGGCACCATTCCCAACCGGTGCACGAATGGAAGCGGAAACCATGGTTGGACAAACTTGCGCCGATTTCGGCTTCGTTTCCGACCGCCGCGCGTAAACCTTAGGGTCTCACCCGTTTGCCGAGCTTGGACCTGGGCTGAAGGCGGCACCTCGACCAACCCAGTTGGAGGATAGGAATCGTGGACCTTCTCAATCAACTGTTCAGTCTCATCGAAGAGTTCACCTGGGGGTGGTCGCTGATCCCCATCCTCATCATCTTTGGCGGCTTCATCACGGCCATGAGCGGGTTCGTCCAGATCGAGTATTTCGGGCGCATGTTCCGCGTGCTGTCGTCCAAGAACCAGAGCGGGGATCCCAATGCGATCAGTGCGCGGGAAGCCCTGCTGGTTTCGGTGGGCGGCCGGGTCGGCGGCGGCAATATTGCCGGGGTGGCGGTGGCGATCACACTGGGCGGCCCGGGGGCCGTATTCTGGATGTGGGCCGTGGCCCTGCTGGGAATGGCGACGAGTCTCGTCGAATCCTCACTGGCGCAGCTCTATAAGCGCGCCAATGGCGATGGCACCTATCGGGGCGGCCCGGCCGCTTACATCATTCATGGGCTGGGGGCGCAGTACCGGTGGTTGGCAGTGGTGTATGCCGTTTGCCTCCTGGCGGCGTTTGGGCTGGGGTTCAATGCATTCCAGGGCAATACCTTTGCCGGCGCGGCCAATGACAGCCTTGGCATCGACCGGATCTGGACCGGCGCCTTCCTCGCCGTGGTGACCGGGCTTATCGTTTATGGCGGCATTCGCCGCATCGCCAAGGTCGCCGATGTGATCATCCCGATCATGGCCGTTGCCTATATCGGGATGGCCCTATTGGTGATCGCCCTCAACATCACGGCGCTGCCGGGGGTGCTGTGGTCGATCTTTGCCAATGCCTTCGGCTTGGAGGAGGTTGTGGGTGGTGGGGTCGGCGCGGCGCTGGCGCAGGGGCTGCGACGGGGCTTGTTTTCCAACGAGGCGGGCCTCGGTTCGGCGCCCAATGTCGCGGCAACCGCGGATGTCAGGCACCCGATCAGCCAGGGGATCACGCAGTCCTTTTCGGTGTTCATCGACACCATCATCGTTTGTTCCTGCACCGCCTTCATCATTCTGCTGAGCCCGGTTTATGTGCCCGGCGTCGAGGGAGTGGACGGGGTGGTGCTGACGCAGCAGTCGCTCGTCAGCCAGTTGGGTGGATGGTCGCAATATCTGCTGACCTTTGCGATCCTGCTGTTTGCGTTCAGCTCGATCATCTACAATTACTATCTAGGCGAAACCGCGCTCAAGGTGATCACGGGGAACGATGCGGCACTGCACGCTCTTCGGGTTGGCATTGTCCTTGTCGTGTTTTTGGGCGCCTCGGCACCGGCAGCCACGGCCGTGTTCTTTTTCTCGGACCCGTTGATGGGGGTCCTCGCTTTGGTCAATCTCATGGCAATCATGATGCTGTTCCCGGTGGCGCTGCGCATTCTCAACGACTTCCGCGCCCAGCTAAAGCAAGGGGTCGAGCGCCCAGTATTCCGGCCCGAAGATTTCAGCGATCTCGATATCGACCCCACGGCCTGGCCCTATGCCAAAGAGGAATCGCAGGGCAGGGCGCAGCCGGTGGGCAACCCGCCTGCCTTGGGGGCCTAGGGGCGAAATTGGCATTGTTGCTGGAGGGCGCCGCAGCGGCTTCAAGGGTGGGGCGCGTGGTCGCGGTGCCGGATTCGTGTACCTGCGCGGGAACCCTTAACGCTGTTTCATTGCTTATCTTATGAATTGATAGGCATAGTGCATCCGAGCGCGAAACCATGCGTTTGCATGCGTTCCTTTGAGAGATGATCTGGACGATGAAAAAATACGTAGTGACCGCAGCCTTGGCCGCTTTGTTGCAAATTGGCTCCATGCTCGCGCCGGCCAGCGCGGCCGAATCCAACATGGCATTGCTTGCATCCTACACGGGTGACTGGCGCGGCAACGGTGCTTTGGTTGGCGGGGACGAGCCCGAGGCGCTGCGCTGCCGGCTGAACATCACCAGAGGCAATGCCGGCAAGATCAACTATTCGGGCCGCTGCAATCTGGCGCGCTCAACCCTGTCGGTGAGTGGCACCATCGCCTATAACGGGCAGGCCGACCGCTACGAAGCGGCGATGAGCTCCAATGCCGGCTTTACCGGCACGGCTGTTGGCCAGCAGCGGGGCAGCGACATCACCTTCAACCTGCGTGAGCAGCAGAAGGATCGCGGCGGCAGCGACGTGCGAATCGGCGCTACGATCATCTTGAAGAATGATCAGGTGCGGGTGGACTTCGAGGTCGAATTCAACAATTCGGGCGAGGTGCTTACCGCCCAGGTCCCCTTCAACCGCTAGTTCAAGACAGACAGGTGACGCGACGCTGCGGCTCTGTTCCTCGGAACAGATCCGTGGCAGTCTGGCCTGGCCTCGTGATGGCCAGAGTTGGATTGAATCAATGAATGAGATGGGGAGCAATGCCCTGGCCCGACAGCACCAAAACGTCATCGAGGGGCATGACGTTGGTTACACGCTCAATGTCGCATCCCGGCCGCTCAACATTTTGCACGATGTCAACCTGGTGGTCCGGCCCGCCGAAGTGGTCGCCATCGTCGGCGCGTCAGGCAGCGGCAAGACTTCGCTACTGATGCTGCTGGCGGGGCTGGACCGGGCAACTTCAGGCAAGATCCTGGTGCGCGGCACCGACCTTGGCACGATGGGCGAGGACGAGCTTGCCCGGTTCCGCAGGGGCTCCCTTGGTATCGTATTCCAGAGCTTCCATCTTATTCCATCGCTGACCGCGATCGAGAATGTCGGACTCGCGCTCGAAATCGCCGCGCCTGAACTGGCCCTGCCAGAGGTGCGCCGTCGCGCCGCTGAGGCGCTTGAAGCGGTTGGCTTGGGCGGGCGGGCGGATCATCGGCCGTCCGCACTTTCGGGGGGCGAACAGCAGCGCGTTGGCCTTGCTCGCGCGATGATCGCCAAGCCGCCCCTGTTGCTGGCCGATGAGCCCACTGGCAATCTTGACGAAAAGACCGGCGAAGTGGTGATCGAGCTGATGTTCGGCCTTGCCCGGAAGAATCAGACCGCCGTGGTGCTGGTCACCCATGATCCCAAGCTCGCGGCGCGCGCCGACCGGGTGCTGACCATGAGCCAGGGCCACCTTACCGAAACCACGGCAGCTCGATGAGCTCTTTGTTGCGAGCCATCCGGGTTGGGTTGCTGGATATGCGCGGCGACCTCCGCCGCTTTGTGCTGCTGGTCGCGTGCCTTGCTATCGGTACCGCGCTGATTGGCGGGGTTGGCTCGATCGGCGCCAGCATCACCGAGGCCATGGACCGCAGCGCCGCCGAACTGATGGGCGGTGATCTGGAGTTGTCGCGGGCCGATCGCCCTGCAACGCCCGAGGAACTTGACGCGATGCGCCAGTTTGGCCGGATTGCGCCGATCGTGGACACCAATCTGCGCGCCAAGGGGGCTGAAGCGGACGCCTTTGTCGACCTGGTGGCGGCTGGCGAGGGGTATCCGCTGGTGGGGCATGTGGTCAGCCCTGAATTGGGGAATGCCGCCGCCAACGAATTTTTGAGCGAGCAGGAAGGTGCGTTCGGCGCGCTGGTTGACGCGGTGATGCTGGACCAATTGGGGATCGGCGTCGGTGATCGCTTCCAGCTCGGGGGCACCGAGTTCGAGGCGCGCGGCACCTTGTCGAGGTTGCCCGATGCGGCGGTGCGCGGCTTCAAGCTGGGTCTGACGACGCTGATTTCAACCGATGCTTTTGCCACCGTATCGGATCGGACCTCGCCGCTGCCGGGTTTGGGCGTATGGTATCGCTACAAGCTGCTGCTCGAGGAAGGTGACGCCGAAGCGGTGCAGGGGGAGATCGCTACGGCACTGGCTGATACCGGCTGGACCATTCGTACGGCGCGCGACGGGCTGGGCGACATGGTGCGCTATTACGACCAGTTCATGCGCTTCCTGATGATTGTCGGGTTGGGCTCGCTGCTGATCGGGGGCGTCAGCGTCTGGACCAGCATGCAGGCTTATATCGCCGAGCGCACCCAGGTGATTGCAGTGCTGCGCAGTATTGGTGCGACGCATAACCGGGTGTTGGTGCACTTCCTGTCCCAAGTGGGCGCGCTGGCGCTGGTTGGCGTGGTGGCTGGCATCGCCATTGGCGGCGGTGTTGCTTATTTCGTGCTGCCTTATGTGGGCGAAGCCATGGGTATCGGCCTGCGGCCCAGCATCAATCCGCAACCGCTGCTGGTTGCAGCTGCGGCAGGGATCTTGACCGCCTTCGCGTTTTCCTACCAGCCGCTGCAGCGCACGCAGGCGATCCGGCCCATCCTGCTGTTCCGCGCCAAGGGGCTGGACGTTGGCAGCGCCAAGTGGACCGATCTGTTGCGCATGCCGCAGGGCCTGCCGATGATCATCGCCGGTATTGGCCTCTTCTGGCTGGCTTATCTGATCACCGGCGATGCACTGCTGGTCGCGGCCTTCGCCGTGGCGAGTGCGCTCTCGGTGGTGCTGTTCCAGCTCTTTGTCCGCGCGGTACGAGCGACGATTGCCGGGCTGCCCGAAATGCCAGGGCAGGTGCTGCGCCATGCCGTGCGGTCCATTGCAGTGTCGCAAACGGCGGCCGCCTCCATCGTGACCGCGGTAGGCATGACGCTGACGATGCTGATCATTGTGCTCGTGCTGCAGGGCAATCTGCGCCAGGAGTTCCTCGGCGCTTCGGCCTTTGATGTCCCCACGCTGGTGGCCTCAGACCTGTTCCCTGACGAGATGGAAGATCTCGAGGCCATGCGGGCAACCACGGCTGGGATCGAAGCTGTCGTGGCGACCCCCATGCTCCGCGGCGCGCTGGCCGAGGTGGCTGGTGAGCCCGTGGACACGCTGCGGCCGCGCGGCCCCGAAGCCACGTTCCTGCTGTCGGGCGAAGTGCCCCTGACCTATCGAGATGCCTTGCCGACCTCCTCGGTGGTGACGACGGGCGAGTGGTGGCCGGCGAACTATGAAGGGCCCGGCCTGGTTTCGCTGCACCGGAGCCTGCGGGAGGGCCTTGGTGTCGATGTTGGTGACGAGTTGACCTTCAGCATTTTCGGCGAGCCGATCACGGTTACGGTCGCGAGCTTCCGCGATTATTCCTGGCAGGGCGGCATCGACTTTCTCGCGACCTTCTCGCCCGGCGTGCTGGAGGAATATCCAACGACGCTGTTTGCCGCGGTGACAGCGGCGCCCGGCGCCGAGGAGCCAGTAGAGCGCGCGCTTGCCAGCACCTTGCCGGACGTGAACTTCATCCCTGTGGGTGAAACGCTTAAGCAGGTCACGGACGCGCTGCAGCAACTTTCCTTCGCCGCCTTGCTCGTGGGTGGATTGGCGGTCGGTAATGGGTTGTTGGTGGTGCTGGGCAGCATTGCGACCGGCCTCAAGCAGCGGGAGGCTGATGCCGTGATCAACAAGATGCTGGGCAAGGCGCGGCCAACCATCCTGACCACGGCGCTGGTGCAGTATCTTGTGCTCGGGCTGCTGGCGGCGATCCCCGCAATGGTGGTGGGACTTGGCCTGGGCTGGCTCGTCAGCCGGCTGTTGACTGATGTGGAATTTACCGCCGAGGCGGCCACGCTGTTCAGTGTCGTGATCGCCAGCATTGCGCTTACCGGCGCATTGGGGGCCGCGACCTTGCTGCGCGCCACCACGGCTGCACCGGCCCGGCTGCTGCGCGAGTTGTAGCCGGCGTCGCCCTTGGGGCGGGACCTACTCGACCTTCTGATGGGCTTTTCTAGTTAGCCGGTTTTCCCGGCGCCTCAACGTCGGCATGGAGGGGCGCGACCACCGGGGTAGTCTGGGGGATGGGTCGGAATATGGCCTGGTCGCTGGCTTGGGGGGACGGTCGGATCCGGGTGCGCCAGATGCCAAAGCCGCCAGCTGCGAGACCCATGGCAGCAGAAAAGATGAAGAGCCCATCGGGTCCGAACAGCGACATGCTGAACGATGCGATCAGTGGGCCCAGGATCGAGCCCACGGAATTGAGGAGGATCAGCCCGCCACTGGCCGCGACGAGGTCGGCCCTCGCCACGTGATCATTGGCGTGGGCGAGGCAGAGCGGATAGATGCTGAAGGAAATGCCGCCAAACAACAGGGTAGAGAGCAGGAACATCCAGCTGCCATAGCCGGAGGTGAGCATAGCAATGCTCAAGAGCGCCAGGGCCCCGCATACACCGATGATGATGGTGCGTCGGTCGAAGGCGTCGGAGAGTTTGCCGAGGGGAAATTGCAACAGCACGCCCCCGGCGATCAGCACGGTCATGAAGGTTGCCGTCCCCGTCATGCCGAGGCCCGTCGCGGCCGCATAGACGGGCGCGAGGCCATAGATGGCCCCGATCACCCCGCCGCTAAGGAACACGCCAACCAACCCCAATGGAGAGGCTTGGTAGAGGGCGCGCAGGCTGAAGGAGCTGACATCAGGCAGCGACGGTGGCGCCGAGCGGGTCAGGCAGACCGGCACCAGCGACAGCGAAAGCAGGATCGAGATGATCATGAACAGCAGCGGGCTGCCGGCCGCATTGAGGTTCAGCAGTTGCTGGCCTGCAGCCATCGCCGCGTAGAGCGTGACCATGTAGGACGACACGATCAGGCCGCGCGTCTTGTTGCTGGCTTCGGCATTGAGCCAACTCTCGATGCACATATAGATGCCGGCAAGGCACACGCCTTCGGCAAAGCGCAAGGCCGCCCACAGGATGAGATTGTCCGACAGGGCATGGCCGAGCGAGGCGGCGGAATAGACCGAGGCGAATGCCGCGAAGGCGCGGATATGGCCCGCCTGCTTGATGAAACGGAAGCACTGCAGCGAGCCAAAGGTCAGGCCGGCAAAGAACGCGGCCGTCACGGCGCCCACGGCGAGCGAGCTTGCCCCGGTATTGGTCATGCGCAGGCCAATCAGGGTGCTGAGCGCCCCATTGCCCAGCATGAGGATGGCGACGCTGGCCAGCACCGGCAGGATTGGGCGAATGGATCGCAGCATGTGTTTCTCCGGCCCTTGTGCTAATGTTAAAACCCGGAACCGCAGAAGCGGTCCCAAGCCAGACCGGCTCGCGACCAGTTGGTTGATGCCGTGCGGCCTCCCCGAGTAAGCGGAACCAGGTGAGGATTATTCGCAATCCAGCCGGCATCCTGCTGTTCGATGCCTTGGTGCTGCCGGCACCATTGTTTCACCGCAGGGAGCGCGATAGCAGCGATTTCCAGCAGCTTTGCGGCAGCGAGGTTTTCGGCAAGGAAGCTGCTATTGGCAACCGGCACAATGCGGTTGACCGGGAAACCAGCGGCACCCCCCCGATCGCGATCACGGAGGTGATGACGACCCTGGAGGGCGCCAGCATCAGTGTCTGGTTGAGCCGCGCCGTGACGGTACGCAGTGCGAGGGCGGCTGGACCTCGATCGGCATCTGCCAGGGGGTGGAGCCAAAGGCCTAGCAGGCCCCATCGGCTGCTGGATGCGCCTGAAGCCGCACCGGCCTTGGGCCGTGCGGGTATGGGCAGGCGGGCATCGCAGCAAGAACTGCGACATGGGGCGAAGTTCGCCTCGGTGCCGGTCGTCCGGCAAAAGGGTAGAAGGTGAAGCAAGCTTCGCCCCATGCTCCATCGGAGACTCTTCGGTGAGGACCGTCCGTGGCTAGACCCGTGCCAAACGCCAGAAGCCCAGGGGCTTCATTGGACCGGGGGATGAAATCGGTCCCGGATCATCCTCGTCCCGAAGGAATTTGGGCGACCCCAAACCCATCCGATATTCCCGCACCGACCGTTCGTCGCGACCGCGCAGCTTGCCCGGGAACAGGGTGATCATGCCCCAGGTTTCGGGGGCGGGGATAAGTTTGTGGGTGGGGGCGCGCCGTGGGACCGGTGTTGGCCGCCCTCGTGGTTCGAGGCTGCGCTGCGCACCTCACCATGAAGGCTCCGGATGGATCTGGTCGGTTGCGGGACCTCGATGAGCCCTCATCCTGAGGTGCCGCGCAGCAGCCTCGAAGGGCGAGGGAGGCAATCACTGCTCCCTGCGGCTGGCCAGAGCAGGCAGTGCCTCATAATCATACCTGATCAGCGCTTCCTTCTTGCGCCGGCTCCAGCCCTTGATCTGCCGCTCGCGCTCGATGGCATCGACGATCCGCTCATAGGTTTCGGTGAACACCAGTTCCACGGGGCGGCGGCTTTTGGTGTAGCCTTCAGTGAGCCCCTCATTGTGTTCCCAAACCCGCTGTTCGACCGGCTTTTTGGTGAGGCCGGTGTAAAAGGAGCCATCCGAGCAGCGCAGCAGGTAAACGGTGACTTCCATGATGCCCTCCGGAGCCTGATGCCGGGGCGGAAACGGGGTGGGTGCAAGGGGCTTGCGCGGCCATTACCAAGGCGTGTTGGGAGCCCTCATCCTGAGGTGCCGCGCAGCGGCCTCGAAGGACGGGGGCGGCTTGCTGAAATCGCGGTGGGTGCTATGGACGGCATCGGGGCTGCGCACCCGTGGTTCGAGGCTGCGCTGCGCTTCGCGCCTCACCATGAGGGCTAGGGGGCGGTAATGCTGGGTGGGAGATCGGTTCTGGGGGCGTCGGTTTTCCCCGCCCTTGCGGCAGCCCTCATCCTGAGGTGCCGCGTAGCGGCCTCGAGGGACAGGGCGGCTGCAGGGTGAACCTGCAGTTTGGATTCCAACTCAGATTGCCTCCACGCGAGCCGCACAGGTGGTTGCGCGGATCAAAGGTCTAGGTTGCCGCCTCGGCCTTTTTGATTCTTAGGAAATGAGTCTCGTTTTGTTCTCCTTACGAGATTGGCCCGACCGGAGGAGGTCGGGCCAATCAATTGGTGAATGTCGCAAAGTTCTGCCCTAGGGTCCTGGCATCCCTTTGAATTTTGATCGCTTTCTGCACCGCAGAAATCTGTCGCACAAAGTTCTGGTCCGGAGTCGCGCAAAGTTCTGCCCTCGGATCCGATGTTGAGGGGGCAGATACCACCCCACCTATCCTAGATGCTCACGCCCGAAGGCACTCACGTTGGTGGCTCGGTTCAAAAGGTGCTCGACAAGTGGTCGGCGCTCGCTGAAGTCACCGGCGCTTCACGCTATGTTGGCCAGATCGAAATTGGGGGCCAGCCCTTTGGCATGGTCACAAAGGGTATTGAACTGCTTGCGACAAAGGTGGCCGAACAGCTGAGATAATGGCGAGAAAAGCGGTGTCCAGTTTCCGCGACTGCGCACCGCCAGCAGCCAGTCCGCTTTCCCAGCAAGAAGCCGTTCCGGGGCGCCGAACCAGAACAGCCGCTTTCAGAGCTTGATCGGACTGGCTGAACGGCGGCAACGGGCCGGTTAGGCGTCTCCGTCAGCGACCGCCGACCGACAACTCCTTGCGAACGTTGGAGTCCCCGTCCAGAAACTCTGGCTCGGCTTTGGCCCCAACAGCGTCGAAGTAGCGGCTTACGAAGTTCCGGAACGAGGCGGCCAGGGCGATGTCGGCGATGTTGAGGTCGCTCAGACCGACGGCGCGCAGCGCGTCAATATTGCTTTGGGTTATGTGCGAAGCATTGATCGTGATCTGCTCGGCATAGGCCAGCATGGCTACTTGTTGTTCTGTCAGCCCGGCGTTTCGGTAGTCGCGATGCACCGCCAGCGTCTGCTCGCGCCCGATCATCGCCGAGAGCGCTTTGAAATAGACGTGAGAGCAATAGCTCGAAGGCACGTGCTTGGCCGTTATCAAGGTGATAAGGCGGAAGTTGATCAGCCCCAGAGAGAACCCGTCCCGGATCTGGTGCAGCAAATGCTCAACCGGCGGCAGAATGTCAGGTCTGGCTGACAAACATTGGGTGGCCTGCATGACACGTCCAGTTGACGCGACTTCGTTCGCATAGATCGATGCCACTTCGCCCTCGGCCTTGTCCGGCCCCACAGTCCGTATAAACATCGTCTCCTCCTTGGCTAGTGTATGCTGCTGCATTCTCTCGTGGATGAGTTCTCCTGGTACGATGTGGCAAAGGGGTTGTCGAAAGTTGCCTCAGCTGTTCGTTGTAGGATGCCGGCTGCTGACGGCCCGGCTTCGGCTGAGCGCAGGCGGGCAAAGAGGTGAGCAGAAGGGCCGTAGTCGCGATCAGCATGCGGTGCGCTTGATAAAGCTGTCACGCAGAGCGTCGAGTACGAGCCCATCGTTAAAGGCGTCCTCTTGCGGAATCTCCACCTCCAGCCCTGCGCACCGATGTCCTCTACCCCCGGGGGCGTGATGATGGTGCGCGAGGCACAAAGGGCGGCAAGGCTGACGCCGCGGCGCCCGGGAGGCAGAGTAGCCGTGGTTTCCTCTTTCCTTCTGCAGGTTCGTGGCCCACTCGATGCAGCATCTATCGGGATCAGTCCGCGGCGTCGGAATGTCAAT
>NZ_JBYUNO010000005.1:0-178294 GCF_058133495.1 Devosia sp. Z6_126
GGCGAAAACCTGAGTCAAGCGAACCAAGTTAGCTTCGACCGAGCTCCCTGGCGGCACATCAACATTGAGCTCAGCCGCTACCGCTCTCAAGCGCGGGGCTACAACTTCGATTGACTCCCCGATCACTATGGCGAGATCTATCGGACCGACATTGTCTGGTTTGCCCGCGAAGACACGCAGACTTTTACCGATTTCTGCCATCCTGTCCGCCATGGCAATGATGCGGGTGAGGTTTGAACTTGCCTCATCGGGCCGCTTGAGTTCCAGCAGCACCAAAGCACTGTCAGCATAGGCGCGAATAGCGGTGAGCGGCTGGTTCAATTCATGAGACAGCGCCGCAGACATTTGGCCAAGCGCCGCCAGCTTGCCTGCATGGATGAGATCGGATTGAGTTTGGCGAAGCGCTCTTTCCGTCTCCTTGCGCTCCTGAACCTCGCGTTCAAGGCCAGATTTCACCGCCGTCAGATCAGCTGTTCGCGCCTGGACGCGCACCTCCAGGTCATGTTGAACTTGCTGCTGCACCGCTATCTGGTGGGCCAGTCGCTTCTGACGGAAATAAATTGCAACGATCAATCCTGCTGCCAATGCCTGGGCGAAGCCCAGTACCAATGCGCTCATCAACGTTTGAGTAACAGCGCCCTTTGTGTCGAACAGGACGTGCACCGACCAGTGGGTCTGGCTCATCGGCTCAGTGACCTCAATGAACTGCCTGGTCTCCCCGTGTTCGGCGATTGCAATCACATCGTGCCCAGCTTGCGTCCCTTGTGCAGTGATCGGCAGCCTGGTCACTGAAGTGTCGGCATATTGCCGACTGTCGGCGATCTGCTGCACTCGCTCGGCGCTGAGTTGCGAGAGCGAACGGAACAACCAGTCCTTTTCGCTCGACATGAAGATGATGCCATTACGATCAGTGACTATGATCTCCTGCTCACGGCTGCCGCTCCAGGCACTTTCCATCTCATCGATGTTGACCTTGAAGACCACGACCCCCTTGATGCTATTGCCCTCTCTTATAGGCGAAGAGAAATAGTAGCCTCGTCTGGAAGAAGCCGCGCCCAGAGCGGAGTAGCTTCCTTTCCCGCCTTCCAACGCCGTGCGGAAATAAGGTCGAAAGCTGAAATCCTCACCGACGAACGAGGTTTCACTGGCATAGTTACTGGCCGCGACGGTCATCCCTTCGCGGTTAAGGACATAGATGTCCGACGAGCCCAGCAGTTCATTAGCGTCGAATAGGGCGCGGTTGGCCTGGTTCAAAATAGAGGTGTCGTCGGGGTCCTGTAGCAATCGCTTGAGCAAAGGATCATCGGCGAACAGTTCGGGCAGCTTTTCATATTGTTGCACTGTGCCAAGCATGCCGGCTACCGACAGGCGCAGTGCTGAAAGCCCGCGTGAAGCGGCCTCGTCTAGGTAGACGGGCCAGATATAGCGCTGCACAACAACCCAGTTCAGCAGTGCGGCGAGCAACACCACCGCCAGGATGGCGGCTCGGCCTCGCAGGCTCTTCCACACCCACGTTCCTCCCCGTCTTTGTCGCACTATAGGGCGATTCTCGGTTCCGCCAAGCATCCAAGCTAGACGTATGAGACGGTAGCCAGCCGAGAGATTCAGAGGGGTTCTACCCCGAGGAAAAAAGGCCCGCCGGTGAGGCGGGCCCAGTCATATTGAGAGGGAATGATAGCAGCCTGGCTTGGGCACCCCATCATTCAGGCGCCCGTTTTGTACCAGACTTCGTTATTCGGCCGGCTTGAGCTGCATCAGCTGGCTGGCATTCTGCTCCACCAGTGCGCGAGAATACAGCAGGGGTACGTACTCACCAGCCGCCCACAATGGCGCAAGATCTCGATAGTGCGGGCTGAACGGGTTTCCTGATTGACCGGGCGTGTTGATCGTCCGACTCGCGTCCCAATTGCCTACATCGAGCACCATGCGGAACGAGGCACCCGCCGTCACGGTAAAGTCCGTGTTGTAGCTTGCTGCCCGTGGGGTACTCCCCGAACCACCCATTGCAAGCGGACCGACTCGCATCTGGTCCTTAAGCGCTTGGTCTGCCAAGGGGGTCAGCTCGTGCACAAACTCGGCTTGGTGCAGCTTGCCCCATGCCCATTGCGACTGGTCCGGACCGAGTAGGCCCTCAACCTCTTCAAGTGCGCTGGCCAAACTCTCGACCAGTATGGCGTCGCGGGATGCTGCTGAATCTGTGCCAAGCCGTTCATTGGGGTTTTCGAGCAGATCAAGCACCGCGCCTGTGCTTCCCGCCCCAATGATCTCGCGCGCTTCTTCCGGCGAGGCAACGGCGACGGTGGCCTTGCCTAGGTAGCGGCCAAGCCAAATCTCGTAAACGACGGCCTCCGGGCTATCCGCGTCTAGCTCAGCGTCCCAACCACGAAGTAGCTCGAGCGCCTGCATAACATTCTGCGGCGTCCCTTCTGGCACTTCTAGATCCTGGACAAGCGAGATGACCCGCCGAGCAAGCATGCTCGTATCATCCGTCTGCAGATCCATGGCGTCGGCCAGCGAGAAGCTGTCGTCCGCGCTAAGCACCTCTGCGATGCGCTGAACGCGGGAGGGATCGGACCATTCGAAGCCAATTCGCTTTTCGTCAATCGGATAATCCGGCGGAAGGTTCATTTCGTTCGCTGTTGCGAACCAACCTTTTTCGGGATTGAATTCCACAGGCAGGTCGGCGCGGGTGAAAAAGCCCCATTCGTAGCGGCCGTCACCAGGTACCGGCATCAAGCCGTCCCAATTATCGCGTTTGGGCGTCATGCCCGCAGGCACCCAGCCGGTGTTGCCTTCCACGTCAGCATAGACCTGGTTCTCAGATGGCGTCTGAAAGCGATCCATTGCAGACAGGAACTCGTCCCAGTTCTTTGCAGCCATGTAGTCGGCAGAACCGAAATAGGCTGATGTGCCGGGCTCAAGCCACACCGTGCGCATCGCGAATGCACGATTGTTTTCCTCATCAATGTCGAGTAGGGGCCCATGGCGTGAGAACTTGAGCTGCACCGTTTCAGTGCCACCGCCCTTTACAGCAACCGTTTCCTCCATGGTCTCGAACGCCTCCCAACCGTCACCATACCGGTATTCGTTGGGGTTGTCCGGGTTTAGCTCGTAAACGTACAGGTCCTCTTGGTCGATCGCGAAGATCGTGAGCCCGAAAGCGATCGTTCCGTTGTGCCCGATCGAGATCCCGGGCAAAGCGGGCTCGCCTGCGCCTATGACCGACATGTTGGGGGCGTTTAGATGCACAATGTAACGCAGCGAGGGGGCGCCATGGGCTCTATGGGGGTCATTGGCGAGAAGTGGGCGACCCGTTTCCGTGCGCTCGGGCGACACCACCCAGTTGTTTGAGCCGATGATGTGGGTATTCGCTTCCGACTGGCGCAGGAAGGCGTCGTGATCCACCATCGCGACTCCGCCGCTGCGCGGTTGGAAACTCACATTCTGCGTAGCCAGGCTATAGAGCTTCAGAACGTCGGATGGGATGGAGCAAGGATCGAGCCCTTCGGGGACTTGCGGCTTCCATTCAGGTTCCAGCTTGCTGCGAAGCGCATCTGCTTCCAGCCCTGCAGCGCAAGTGACCTGAGCGCGGCGCACCTCCGAAGAAACATTGCGTGTTAAGCCATGGCTCCTGATGCGAACCACGTCTTCGGGGGCCCATAATGCCGGTGCGCTGTCAGAGATTTCAAACTCGACGGGCATCTCTCGCTCGCCATCGAGTATCTCCTGAACATACGCGTTGATGCCCTGAACGAAGGCTTCCGTGTAGCCTTTGGCCTTGTCACCATAGGCGGCCCATTCGGCGTCCATGTCACCCCGGTAGAGGAACAGGCGGGCTGCTTTGTCCTGTTCGAGATACTCTTTTCCGAAACTCTCAGCCAGTTGCCCCAGACCGCGTTTCCGCCACAGATCAATCTGCCAGAGCCGATCGCGTGCGGCGTTGTAGCCTTGGAGAAAAAGAGCATCCCGCTCGTTTTCGGCATAGATGTGGGAAATGCCCCAGTGATCAACTATGATCTCGGCGGGCGCTTCCAGGCCATCGATATCGTGGCTTGTCGTGCGAACAGCGGTCGACAACTCGGCAAGCGCAGGTGTCGAAACGCCCACCATCAACGCTGCCACGAGCTCGACTCGCCTCAGCCACGCATTCCCTCGCAAAGTCATCCTTGTCCTCCTCTAAAGGGCCGCTTCGTTAAGCTGCCAAAGGGAGAATGAAGGGGTTTGGAGCACCGCAACAAGCCGGCGGGGAACCCCGGAGTACGATTTCGTAATCGCTTGTTTCCCGAATGGGAAGGAGACGACCCGTCCGCCGTATTTGGGTGGGTGGAAATCCACCCAGGAACTCGGTTTAAAGATCCGGGCCAGCTTTTGGACGCATCTCACTCTGGAGCTGTAATGGTAATCGATTTGCTTGGAAGCGCCCGTAAGTACATTCACGTTGCGGATAAGGCCGGCAGCTATCTCGCGCATAACTGCTGAATGCTGCCGGCCCGCTTCCCACCCCGCTACCGCCCGGCAGCAGTCGACCCCATGTCTGTCGTTCAGTGGAATTCGCAAGTTCCCAAAGCCGCCATTCACCAGGAAGGCGCTGCTATGTATTCCTAGCCTATGACCCTAATGATTGAGTTGATGTACTGCTTAGCAAGAGCAGGAGGTGTGCGGGGGCGTGATGTCATTGTGCACCGTTCGGGCCCGGCTGTTCAGCGGTTCAGCGGGCCCTTCACCAGTGATGAAGAGACGGCATCTTGAGATCCCGCCTCTATTTCTATCTAATTAGATGCGGCGCTAGCGTCGGCCCAGCTCTTGACCAGCTCGTCGTAATTGACGGTGATCGGCTCTTCCTTTTCGTTTTCGATCGCCAGCTGCGGGGCGAGATTGCCCTTCTGGACGGCATCGGCGTTCCAATAGGCCAGGTCATGCTCCTGGGCCAGTGCGGGTCCGTTATCGGCCTGCACGCCCGCACGCTCCAGGCGCTCCATCACGCGTTCCTGTTCGGCGCAAAGGCTGTCCATGGCTTCCTGGGGTGACTTGGCCCCCGAGGACGCATCTCCGATCGCCTGCCACCACAGCTGTGCGAGCTTAGGATAGTCAGGCACGTTGGTGCCCGTGGGCGACCACTGCACGCGCGCCGGCGAGCGGTAGAATTCCACGAGGCCCCCTAGTTTAGGTGCGCGTTCGGTGAAGCTTTCGTGCCGGATGGTGGATTCACGCACAAAGGTCAGACCGACATGCGATTTCTTGACGTCCACGGTTTGCGACGACACGAACTGCGCATAAAGCCAAGCCGCCTGGGCGCGATCCATCGGAGTTGACTCTAGGATGGTCCATGAGCCCACGTCCTGGTAGCCCAGCTTCATGCCGTCCTTCCAGTAAACGCCATGCGGGGAGGGGGCAAAGCGCCATTTCGGTGTCCCATCCTCGTTCATCACCGGCAGGCCGTCTTTGACCAGGTCAGCGGTGAACGTGGTGTACATGAACATCTGCTGGGCGATTTTGCCCTGGCTCGGCACCGGTCCGGACTCCGAGAAGGTCATGCCCTGTGCTTCAGGGGGCGCATAGGCCTTGAGCCATTCCAGATATTTGGTGATGGCATAAACCGAGGCCGGTCCGTTGGTGTCGCCACCGCGCGCCACGCAGGAGCCGACTGGGCGCGAGTTCTCGTCGACCTTGATGCCCCATTCATCGACCGGCAGTCCGTTGGGAATGCCCTTGTCGCCGTTGCCGGCCATGGACAGCCAGGCGTCGGTGAAGCGCCAGCCCAGCGAAGGGTCCTTCTTGCCGTAGTCCATGTGGCCGAAGATCGGGCCGTCGCCCATGTCACGGCCGGTGAAGAACTCGGCGATGTCTTCATAGGCGCTCCAATTGACCGGCACGCCTAGATCGTAGCCATATTTCTCCTTGAACTCGGCCTGGATGGCCGGATCGTTGAACCAGTCGTAGCGGAACCAGTAAAGATTGGCGAACTGCTGGTCGGGCAGTTGGTAGAGCTCGCCATCCGGGGCTGTCGTGAAGTCGATGCCGATGAAATCGTCCAGATGCAGGTTTGGATTGGTGACGGACGCGCCATCTCCTGCCATCCAGTCGGTCAGGCTGCGTGCCTGCTTGTAGCGCCAGTGTGTGCCGATCAGGTCGGAATCGTTGACATAGGCGTCGTAGATGTTCTCGCCCGACTGCATCTGCGTTTGCAGCTTTTCGACGACGTCGCCCTCGCCGATAAGGTCATGCGTCACCCGGATACCGGTGAGCGCGGTGAAGGCTGGCGCCAAGACCTTGGATTCATATTCATGGGTCGTGATGGTTTCGGACACCACCTTGATGTCCATGCCCGCAAACGGCGCCGCCGCATCCATGAACCATTTGAGCTCGGCTTCCTGCTCCTCCCGGCTCAGCGTGGACATGTCGGCAATTTCGGCATCGAGGAACTTGATCCCTTCGTCCATGCTTTGCGCCCAGGCGGGGCTGGCCACGATCAGCGCCATCACCGCCACCGTTGATTTCAGTAGATGCCTACGCATTCGTTCATCCTCCCTTGGATTGCTATGCGACGCCGCAGACCAGCATCTTTTGGCTGTTATCTCCGGCCTGAACTCTCCCTAGACAAAGCGGAATACGCACACTGCGTAGGCCACCGAGAGGGCGAGACCCCACCACAGCTCGGGCCCGAGCAGCCCCAGCCATGCAAGATTGATAAAGGCGCTGCCGAGCAGCGATATGAACAGGCGATCGCCACGCGTCGTTTCAAAGCGCAGGAGGCCGACCCTCGGACTGCCGCCCGGAACACGCCACTCCCAGATCCCCGTGCCGATCAGCAGCATCGCGATCATCCCGAAGAAAGCGGCTGTCGGCCAGGTCCATGCCATCCAGGAAAAGTCCATCGCACTCTCCTCAAACCCGGCCCAGGGCAAAGCCCTTGGCGATGTAGTTGCGAACGAAATAGATGACGAGCGCGCCCGGAATGATTGTCAGCACCCCGGCGGCCGCCAGCACGCCCCAGTCGAGCCCCGAGGCAGATACCGTGCGGGTCATGATGGCCGAGATCGGCTTGGCATCCGTTGTCGTCAGCGTGCGCGCCAGCAGCAGTTCGACCCAGGAGAACATGAAGCAGAAAAACGCAGCCACCCCGATCCCCGAAGCGATGAGCGGCATGAAGATGCGCACAAAGAACCGCGGAAATGAGTGGCCATCGATATAGGCCGTTTCATCGATCTCCTTGGGCACCCCGCTCATGAAGCCTTCCAGGATCCACACCGCGAGGGGCACGTTGAACAGGCAATGGGCCAGCGCCACGGCGATATGGGTATCGATCAGCCCGAATGCCGAATAAAGCTGGAAAAACGGCAGGGCGAACACCGCTGGTGGGGCCATACGATTGGTGAGGAGCCAGAAGAACAGGTGCTTGTCGCCCAGGAACCGATAGCGCGAAAAGGCATAGGCGGCCGGCAACGCCACCGCGAGCGAGATTATGGTGTTAAGCACCACATAGATGATCGAGTTGATGTAGCCCGAGTACCAGCTGGGATCCGTGAAGATGACGCTGTAATTGCGCAGGGTGAAGTTGCGCGGCCAGAGGGTAAAGGCGCCGGTGATCTCCTGGTTGGTCTTAAAGCTCATGTTCAGGAGCCAATAGATCGGCAGCAAGAGGAAGATGATATAAAACGTGGGCACGAGCCAGCCGAGCCGCAGCGGTCGCCGCAGCCGGTTGACCGCTGCACTTGGGGCGGTAGAGCGCGCACGGACCGTCATGGTTTCCGCTGTGATCGGGCGGTCCGTCATGCCTCGCTCCCTTGGCCGTAATTGGTCATTACGGTGTAGAACACCCAGCTCAGCAGCAGCACGATCAGGAAGTAGATCAACGACATGGCCGCCGCCGGGCCCACGTCGAATTGCCCGATCGCCATCTTGACCAGGTCGATCGACAGGAACGTGGTTTCATTGCCCGGTCCGCCGCCGGTCACTACGAACGGCTCGGTGTAGATCATGAAGCTGTCCATGAACCGCAGCAGGACTGCGATCAGCAGCACCCGCTGCATCTTGGGCAGTTGGATGAAGCGAAAAACACTCCAGTGCGAGGCCCCATCGATGCGCGCGGCCTGGTAATAGGCATCGGGAATGGACACCAGTCCCGCATAGCACAGCAGCACCACAAGGCTGGTCCAGTGCCACACATCCATGAGAATGATTGTCGCCCAGGCGTCGAATGGGTCCTGCACATAATTGTAGTCCACGCCCAGGCCTGAAAGTCCACGCCCCAGCAGGCCAATATCCACGCGCCCGAACACCTGCCAGATCGTGCCCACCACGTTCCACGGGATCAGCAGCGGCAATGCCATCAGCACCAGGCACACCGGCACGCCCCAGCCGCGCTTGGGCATGTTGAGGGCTATGAAGATGCCAAGCGGAATTTCAATGGCCAGGATAATGGCCGAGAACAGCAGATTGCGCTGCAAGGCTTCCCAGAAACGGTCCGAGTGCAGCGTCTCGTCGAACCAGTCCAGCCCTGACCAAAAGAACTCGTTGTTCCCGAAGGTGTCCTGGACCGAGTAATTCACCACCGTCATCAGCGGAATGATGGCCGAGAACGCCACCAGCACCAGAACGGGGAGCACCAGAAACCAGGCCTTGTTGTTCCAGGTTTTTTCCATTTACCCCTCCAGCGCCTGGCGCCAGGAATCGGCATAGATGTTTATCCCCTTGGGATCGAACATGACGCGCGGCTCGGCCGGGATCTCGTCATGTTCCGGCACGATGGCCGCTATGTCGCTCCCTTCCACCACGCCGCGCACGATCCGGTGCCGCCCAATGTCTTCCACCGTTCGCACCTGGATCGGAATGCCCTGATCCCCCACGCGCACATATTCGGGCCGGATCCCAAGCTCCATGCGTGCGCCACCCTGCGGGTGTGCTGATCGGGGCAGGCTGATCTGCTGCGAACCAAGATGCGCTGTCTGCCCCTCGAGCTTGATGGGCAGGACATTCATTCCCGGCGACCCGATGAAATAGCCGACGAAAGTATGGCTGGGCCGCTCGAACAATTCCGCCGGCGTTCCGATCTGCACGATCTGGCCCTCGAACATCACCACGACACTTTCCGCAAAGGTCAGAGCTTCGGTCTGGTCATGGGTGACGTAGACCATAGTGTAGCCAAAGCGCTGGTGCAGTTCCTTGAGCTGGCTGCGCAGCATCCATTTCATATGGGGATCGATCACCGTCAACGGCTCGTCGAAGAGGATCGCATTGACGTCCTGGCGCACGAGCCCGCGGCCAAGCGAGATCTTCTGCTTCTGGTCTGCAGTCAACCTGCGGGCGCGCTTGTGAGCCCGATCCGCCAGCCCGATGATGTCGAGCGTCTCCGACACGCGCCGCTTGATATCGGCCTCATCTACGCCACGATTGCGCAGGGGAAAGGCTAGGTTCTCGAACACCGTCATGGTGTCGTAGATCACCGGAAACTGAAACACCTGGGCAATGTTGCGCCGCTCGGTCGGCAAATCCGTCACGTCCTTGCCGCCAAACAGCACCCGCCCGCGCGAGGGCGCCACCAGGCCCGAGATGATATTGAGAAGGCTTGTCTTGCCACACCCCGATGGACCCAGCAGGGCATAGGCCCCGCCATCGGCAAAGCCATGGTGCAATTCCTTCAGCGCAAAATCATCATCGGTCTGGGGATCGGGAAGATAGGAATGGCGGATATGATCGAGATCGATGCGTGCCATGTCTCTTCCCCTATGCCGCTTCAGCCTGAATATTGCCGGCCCGCCGGCCCTGCTCGTCGAACACCATCAGCAGGCGGGGATCGAGGAAGGCCTCGATGGGTTGCCCCACGGCAAAGCTCTGCACCCCGGGCGTCAACATGATCCAGCGTGCATCCCCAAAGCGCAGGTGCACAAAGCTTTCCGATCCGGTGATCTCGATCGCTGAAACCTCGGCGCGCAACGCTGCAGCGTTCGGGCTGGATTGGCCAAGCGAAAGATGGTGCGGCTGGAACGCGATGGTGTACTCGCCATCCTCAAGCCCAAGCTCCGCCGGCACAGGCAGTGTTAATCGCTCGCCCAGTATGAACTGCCCATCCATCTTGCGCGCTAGGATGGAATTGAGCGGTGGATCGGAAAAAGTGCGTGCCGTCACGACGTCATTGGGGCGCCGGAACACATCGATGGTCCGGCCGAACTGCGTGACCCGGCCTTCCGAAAGCGTCGCCGTATTGCCCCCCAGCAGCAGGGCCTCGGACGGTTCGGTGGTCGCATAAACAAAAATCGTGCCGCTTTCAGCAAAGATGCGCGGCAACTCGGCGCGCAATTCCTCCCGCAGCTTGTAGTCGAGATTGGCCAATGGCTCGTCCAGCAGCACAAGGGCGGCATTCTTGACTATCGCCCGCGCCAGGGCCGTGCGCTGCTGTTGGCCGCCCGAGAGGTTCAGCGGCATGCGGCTGAGATAAGGCGTAAGCTTCATCAGGCCCGCAGCGCGCTGCACTGCCTCGTCGATGGCTTTGCGATCGGCGCCTGCCACCCGCATGGGCGAAGCAATGTTTTCGTAAACGGTCATCGTCGGATAGTTGATGAACTGCTGGAACACCATCGCTACATCGCGCTTCTGCGGCGTCACGCCAGTCACGTCTTGTCCGTCGGAATGAATGGTGCCGCTGGATGGCCGGTCAAGACCTGCCATTATGCGCATCAGGCTGGTCTTGCCCGAAAGGGTGGGCCCCAGCAGGACGTTCAGTGTGCCCCGCTCCAACTTAAGCGAGATGTCGCTCAAATGCTGCTCGGCGCCGGCCCGCTTGCCTATGTTGCGCAGTTCTAGCATGAAGCTTCACCCGGCCTTCATAAGGCAAGTCTGCACAACATCAGCCTCGTTGATGCTGAGTATCTCCACAAACCCCTCCAGTACCCTCGCCGGTTTTCCGGTCTTCAGGGACAATCATACCCGAGGCAGAGTCAGTGGCGCTGATCCATTTGATGTACCCGTCCACCTTAACAGCACGGTCAGCGAAGTACCTGGAGTTTGGCGAAGTGGTAGATCCGAGCTGTCCGTTTTCCGGTGTCGACGATTTAAAACGGACAGACCGCTTGCCACCCGAGGCTGTGTGAAAACCCCTGATGATGCTATGATCTGGCACTGCTTCGGGGTGCCATATGGGACGTTTCGTTGAAGCTGTTGACCGTGACCAGGCGAGCTTTTTGCCGGCCTGTCTTGAAGACTATGTTGACCCTGACAACCCGGTCCGCATCATCGATGCATTTGTCGATGAACTCGATCTTGCCGAACTCGGCTTTGCCCGCGTGCAGCCGGCCGCGACTGGCCGACCCGGCTACGCCCCCGGCACCATGCTCAAGCTCTATGTCTATGGCTATCTGCATCAGTTGACCTCGAGCCGGAAACTCGAGCGCGAGGCTGGGCGCAATATCGAGCTGATGTGGCTGACCGGCAAGCTGGCGCCGGACTTCAAGACCATTGCCGATTTCCGCCGCGACAATGCCAGCGCGATCCAGATCGCATGTCAGCGCTTTGTTGCCATCTGCCGCGCTCTTGGTCTGGTCGGCGGCGGTATGGTCGCCATAGATGGTTCACGCTTGCGGGCAGTGAACACGCACGAGAAGAACTACACCAAGGGCAAGCTGGCGCGGCGCAAAGGCCATGTCGAGGAGAGCATTGCGCGCTATCTCGCCGAGCTTGAGGAAGCTGACAGTGCGGAGACCGGCCCCGCGACGCCGCGCATCGAGCACCTGACCGAACGGCTGGCGTCGCTGCGTGGGCGGCTTGGTGAGCTCGAGGCAATCGGGCGACAACTGCAAGCCGCTCCCGAGGAGCAGATATCGCTCACCGACCCGGACGCGCGGGCCATGGCGACCGGCAGCGACCATCGCGGCGTCGTCGGCTACAATGTGCAGGCTGCGGTCGATACCAGACACCATATCGTCGTCGCCAATGCGGTGACCAACCGGGGCCATGACCGCTCGCATCTGCTGGAGATGGCCAAGGCTGCACAGGCCGAACGGGCGCTGCCGGGATGATCGCCCTTGCCGATCGAGGATACTATGAGGGCGAGCAGATCCGCTCCTGCGCCCAAGCTGGCATCATCCCGATGGTGCCGAAGCCCAATACCTCACCGGCTCAAGCGCGTGGCTTTTGGGGCAAGGCCATGTTCGCGCATGAGCCTGAGACCGACACCTATCGGTGCCCCGCCGGCCAGCAGTTGCAGAAGCGCTTCGCCCGAGTGGAGGGAGGCAAGCTCATCAGCGTCTACTTCAACCAGAAGGCCTGCAGCGCATGCCCCTCGCGTCCCCTGTGCACGGCCGGCAAGGAAAAGCGCATCCGGCGATGGGAGCATGAGGCGGTGCTCGATGAGATGGAGCGCAGGTTCGAAACGATGCCCGAGGCGATGGCGGTCCGCCGCTGTACTGTCGAGCACGTCTTCGGCACCATCAAGGGCTGGATGGGTGCCACCCACTTCCGAACGCGGGGGCTTAAGAACGTCGCTACCGAAGCCAGCCTGACGATCCTGGCCTACAACATCAAGCGCGCCATCGCTGTCGCCGGCGTGGTGCCAATCCTCCAAGCTTTAAGGGGATGAAGCGGTCCCGCTGGTGCCAACGCATCACGCTCAGGCCAGACGCCGCCGCGAGTTCTCACACAGCCTCCACCCCATCTCGGCCATAGCTTTCTGGATTTCGGAACGGCCGCTTTCGGGAAGTGGTCGCCTCCCCCCTGAATGGCTTAAATGGGCGCCTTCCAGCCTGGCAGTTGCCGATCCTATTGCGGTAGATGGGTGTCGTTATCAGGCGCTGTCCATTGGATAGAGGCCCCCCTTGAGAACTTCGCTTCGGGCTCCGCCGACGTAAGAACCATCAAGACGCTCGAGCAGCATCCTTGTAGCGACATGCGCCTGTTCTGCGGGCTGCACGCCCGCCCTCGTAAGTCGCGGCCGGATATAATTCATCTGGGGTTGATCCCCGTAAACGGCAACTGAAAGATCTTGAGGGATGCGTACGCCCAGATCGAAAAGACGAGCAATGCCGCCGAGCGCCATCAGGTGGTTGCCGAAGAATAGAGCAGTGGGCATGTCCTGCTTGTGGTTCTTAAGCAGCCAGTCGACACCTTCGGTGCCTGATGGCGAAAGGAAGGTGCCTTCCCATTCCCAAACATCTTGGGGCGAAACGCCGTTGTCGATAAGGCCCTTTCGAAAGCCACGTGCGCGATCCATGGCTTCAGCGAAGAAACGGGGTCCGGTAATCTGCGCAACTTTGCGGTGCCCCCGCTTTGCGAGATAGCATCCCATTTCGTAGCAGGCTCCTTCATCATCGACGCGCACGCTGTCGACCGCCCGATTGGGCAGCTTGCCGATGAACACCGTGGGAATGTCGATGCTGAGCAAGGCGTCGTGCATGCCGTGCAGCGCAAAATCACCGATGATCAGCCCGTCGACCCGCTTGCTACGGATCTGCCGGAGATATTCGTAGATGTGTTCCTGGCTGTGGCCACCCGGAACGTCGGTGTTGAAGATCAAGGTGTCCAGACCAACCGCTTCCAGATCGGTCTGCACCGACTTGACCAGTTCGGGATAAAACGGGTTGCGAATGTCAGGGATCACCATGGCCACCATATTGGTGCGGCCGGTGCGCAGGCTTTGTGCCTGCGGGTTGGGGAAGTAATTGAGTTCGGCGACCGCCTGCATCACCCGTTCGCGCAGATGCGGGGACACGCGGTCCGCATGATTGAGAACATGCGAAACCGTGGTGCGGGACACGCCCGCTCGTTCGGCTACCTTAGAAATGGTTGTCATGGAGCCATTCGCTAGCACCCGGCAACGTCGTTGGCAAACCGGTTTGTGAATGCATTTGCAAAACGATTTTTTGGTGCTACGGTTTGGGCGTCGGAGCCCAGAACTCCGGCGGCAAAGGGCAAAAGCGACGCCAGTTCGGTGCCCAGCCAGCGAGGAGAATCATGAATGCGCCAATTCGAAAGCGCCTAGGCGCGCCTGCATGCGCACGCTGAGCCGCCCGGCCAAACCGGCAGGGGCGAGGGTGTGCGTGCCGTTCAGCTTCGATCCGGGCTCATGCGCCGTCCGCCTGCGGGACGATGCTCGCCCTCATTTTGACCTTTACCTCGGCAAGAACAATGAACGCACCCTTTTCCGGCCTGGACCTTAATATCGGCAATTTGTATCGGCTGTCCGATGCTAAAACCCGCTCGATCTCGCCGGAGAACTTCAGCGGAGAAAAGGGCAAGGGCGGGATGGCAACCGAGGGCACGGGTGCCGTTTGCGCGCGCGGCCTGGGGCAGGGCTGGAAGGTTTCGCCGTCGATCCGCATCGAGCCGGGTGAAACCCGCGTGCTCGCCGACATCGAAGGCCCGGGTGCCATCCAGCAGATCTGGCTGACCACGGCCCATCTGCGCTGGCGGGACCTGATCCTGCGGATCTACTGGGACGACCAGGAGCATCCCTCAGTGGAGTCGCCGATCGGGGACTTCTTCTGCTCGGGTTGGAACCGATTTGCGCAGGTGACCTCGCTGGCTGTTTGCGTCAATCCGGGCCGGGCCTTCAATTGCTATTGGCAGATGCCGTTCCGCCAGCGCGCCCGGATCACTATCGAGAACCGCGATCCTGCAGAGCACGGCATCATCTATTATCAGATCAACTATGCCCTGACCGAGGTGCCGCCAGACGCTGCCTATTTCCATGCTCAGTTCCGCCGCACCAACCCGCTGCCGTTCATGCAGGACTACACGATCCTCGATGGCGTGCAGGGCAGGGGGCACTATGTCGGCACCTATATGGCCTGGGGCACCAACAATTCAGGTTGGTGGGGCGAGGGCGAGATCAAGTTCTTCATGGACGGTGACCAGGAGTTTCCGACCATCTGCGGCACAGGCACTGAGGATTATTTCTGCGGCGCCTACAACTTCGATGGCGGCGTGGTGGATGACACCATGGAAAGCGCCTATCGCGAGTTCACCACGCCCTATGCGGGGCTGCCGCAGGTGCTGCGGCCCGACGGGGTTTACCAAAGCCAGTTACGCTTCGGCATGTATCGCTGGCACATCCCCGATCCCATCCGGTTCGACCAGGACTTGCGGGTAACCATTCAAGCGCTGGGCTGGCGGACGGAGAAGAAGAACCGGCGCTACCTGCCCTTGCAAGACGATATCGCCTCGGTGGCCTTCTGGTATCAGAACCTGCCGACGGCGCCGTTCCCGGAACTCGCGCCCGCCGATTACCTTGAAGTCATCTGACCCATGAACCTGCTTCGCTACATCGCCGGACGGCTCGTGGTGTACGCACTGGTGATCATCTTCGCGCTCACCGTGCTGTTCTTTGTGCCTCGGCTTGGACCGACCGACCCGGTGGAGGCCATGCTGGCTAAGGTTGCTTCCCAGGGCGCCTATATGGACGCGGCACAGGTAGACATGCTGCGCCAGTCGCTCTCGGACACGTTCGGGCTCAACGGGACCCTGCTCGAGCAATATTGGGCGTTCATCAAGCGCATCGTCATCACCGCCGATTTCGGCCCTTCGCTCTCGATGTATCCGACGCCGGTGATGGAGCTGATCTGGAACGCCTTGCCCTGGACTTTCGGGCTGTTGCTGACCTCAACGCTGATTGCCTGGATCCTCGGCAATTTCGTCGGCCTGCTCTCGGGCTGGCGGCCAACCAGCAACAGCTCCCGGGTGATGGAAGGGATTGCGATCTGCCTCTACCCGATCCCCTATTACATCCTGGCACTCGTGCTCTCGATCCTGTTCTCTTATGTGTGGAAGATCTTCCCGCTGACGACCACGATCCGGGGTGCGCCCTGGAGCTGGGACCTGATCGCTAGCATCGTCTGGAATTCGTTCCTGCCGGCCATGTCCATCGTGATCGTGGTGTTCGGCTGGTGGGTGATCAGCGTCAAGGCGCAGACCACGGCGCTGCGAGAGGAAGAGTTTGTCCGCTACGCTCGCCTCAAGGGGCTCAGCGATGCCCGAATCCTGAGTCGCTACGTGCTGCCCAACGCAATATTACCGCAGATCACCTTTCTGGCCCTCCAGATCGGGCTGATGTTCAACGGCTCGCTCATCACCGAGATCCTGTTCGATTATCCGGGCCTGGGCCTGCTGATTTACTCGGCCGTCTTGCAGGGCGACTTCAACCTTCTCATGGGCACGATCAGTCTTTCCATCATTGCGGTGGCGACAGCCACGATGGTGATCGACCTGCTCTACCCGCTGATCGACCCTCGAATTCGGCACAGATAGACCCATGCGCAGCTTTTTTACCCATGCGCCGTTTCGACTTTATCTCGGCATCTTCCTTGTCGTGGTGTTCGTAGTGCTGGGCGGCATCCTGCCCTGGTTCGCGCCGACCGACCCGCTGGTCTGGTATACGGCGCCACGAAACCAGAACCCCAGCGCCGCCCATTGGCTGGGTACGACCAGCCTCGGGCAGGACGTGTTCTGGCTCCTGACCTATGCCTTGCGCAATTCCCTGATCCTGGGGCTTGTTGTTGCGGCATTCTCCACGCTGATCGGCGTGTTTCTGGGCCTTGCTGCAGGCTATGCCGGCGGGTGGCTCGACCGGGTGTTGTCGTTCTTCATGGATGCGCTGCTGTGCATCCCGACCCTGCCCATCCTCATCCTGATGGCCGCGTTGTTCGGCGGCCAACTGGCGCTGCCCATCATCGGCTTCATCCTGATCTTGTTCAACTGGCCCTATCCGGCGCGCCAGGTCCGGGCCGTGGCCCTGACCATGCGCGAACGTGAGTTCGTCAACGTCGCCTGGTTCAGCGGGGAATCAAGTGTTCGCATCCTGATGCGCCACATCTTCCCCTATATCGCGGGCTGGTCGGCGGCCAACTTCATCAACACCGTCCTTGTCGGCATTTCGACGGAAAGCGCCGTGGCCGTGATCGGACTGTCGAGCGCGCAGCAGGCGACGCTCGGAACGATGATCTACTGGGCCATCAACTACCAGGCGCTGCTGGCGGGCAAGTATGTCTGGGTCGGCTCTCCGGTGGTGTCCATCGTCCTGCTGTTCATCGGTTTGTTCCTCGTGTCCTCGGGCCTGTCGATGAGATCATCTGCCCGGAGGATGAGCGTATGATCAGCATCGACAATGTAACCGTCGGCTATGGCACGGCCGGGTTCATAACCGCGGTGGATGGGGTGAGCCTTGCCATCAACAGCAATGAAATCCTGGGTATTGCCGGGGAGTCCGGGTCGGGCAAGTCGACGCTGATGCGGGCAGTGTATGGTGATTTTTCCACCGGGTTACGGATTCAGAGCGGCACCGTTTCGGGCAAGTTCACCGACCCAAGGACAAGCCAACTCGTCGAGGCGCAATCGAGCGATTTCGCAAAGCTTTGGTGGGACCAGATCACCTATATTCCCCAAGGCTCGATGAGCGTTCTCAACCCGCTGATGAAGGTCGAAAAGCAGGTCATCGATGGCTTGCCCCAGCGCGAGCGGCACGGAAGCCGCGCGGCACTGCGCCAGCGGATCGTTGATTTCCTCGGCGGGTTCGGCCTTGAGGAAAGCGTGCTCGATGCCTATCCGCACCAGTTGTCCGGGGGCATGCGGCAGCGGGTGCTGGTGGCGATTGCCGCCTTTGTGAACCCCAAGCTGATCCTCGCCGACGAGCCCACCACGGCTCTAGACGTGGTGGTGCAAAAAAAGATCCTGCTGATGATGGTGGAAATCCAACGCAGCCAGCGCAATACGCTGGTGCTCGTGTCCCATGACATGGGCGTGCACTACCAGATCACCGACCGATTGGTGATCATGTACAAGGGCAAGATTGTCGAAGAGGGTCCGACGGCCCAGGTCTTTGCCAATCCCCAGCATGACTACACCAAGAACCTCATTGCCTCGTTGCCGCGACTGCATGGAAGGCGATCGGCCGACCCCGTGGGAGCCCTGGCATGAGCGGGGTCCCTATCTTGGAAGTGGAGGGCGTGAGCCGCGTCTATCGCAAGGGCGGCCTGTTTTCGGGCAGTCGTTTTTCGGCGGTGGACAATGTCTCGTTTTGCTTGCCCGAGACGCCCCAGGTGTTCTCCGTGGTCGGAGAATCGGGATCGGGCAAGACGACGCTGGCGCGCATGGTCCTGCGGCTGGTCGAGCCGAGTTCGGGCAGTATCCGGCTCATGGGGCGCCCCCTGACCGGCCGACACCAGGACCGGGTGGACGACCTGGAATTCCGCCGCCTGGTGCAGCCGATCTTCCAGAACCCCTTTGAGGCCTTCAGCGCTTACCTGCCTGTCGAGGACTATCTGCGGCGCACGGCCATCAACCTCAAGATCGCCGGGGAAAGGGGGAATGCCAGCGAAATCTGCGACCGGGCGCTTCGCTCGGTGGGTCTCTCTCTGGAGCGCATTCGGGGCAAGTATATCCGTCAGTTCTCGGGCGGAGAGCTGCAGCGCATCAGCGTCGCGCGCGCGCTTATTCCGCGACCCAAGCTGATCGTTGCCGACGAGCCGGTGTCCATGGTGGACGCCTCACTGCGCATGAGCATCGTCAACCTGTTCCGCCAGATCGTGGAAGAGCAGGGTGTGTCGTTCATCTACATCACCCATGACCTGTCCACCGCCTACTACCTGTCCGATCAGGTCTCGATCATGAACCGGGGGCGCGTGGTCGAAAGTGGCGTGCCCACCGACATCCTCGACCATCCAACGCAGGATTATACCCGCGAACTGATGGCCGCCATTCCAACCGTTGATGAGCGCTGGAGCGAACTGGCCGCCATCGATGCCCGCTATCGATCCGAGCAGACCAGAAAGCCCGGTGCACTCGTGCACCCCAACGCGCATCAAGCATCCAAATGAGGAGGAGATCTTGTTGACCAGTTCCCTGCGCCTCGGCGCCAGAACCACCCTATTCAGCCTCGGGCTTGTTTTGGCCCTTGGCGGCACGATGTTGACCAGCACGACGCTGCCCGCATGGGCACAGCAGATGACCGATGTGGGGACCCCGCGCGAGCAGACCCTCGTGGTAGACATGCTAAACGCCCGCGTCGGCAATCCGACCAATATGAACATGTACCAGCAGGGCGTGACCATCAACCATGGCTACCACCAGATGGCCGGCGCCTTGCTCTACGATATCGACACGGCCAAGGGTTCGCAGTTCCCTGATCTGGCGGCCGAAATGCCGATCGCCAATGAAGACTTCACCGTGTTCACCGTTCCCTTGCGGCAGGGCCTGACCTGGAGCGATGGCCAGCCATTCACTGCCGATGACGTGATCTTCACCGACAACATGATCCGCAACACCTCGGCCCTCGCTTATAGCGCCGCCTATGCGGCCCAGATCGCCTCGATGACCAAGGTGGATGATCATACCGTTGAGGTGACGACCACCAAGCCCACAGCTCGCCTCGCGGTGGTGCTCGGCTCGGTGATCTATGGCAACAATTTCCACGTGGTGCCCAAGCATATCTGGGAAAACGAGGATCCGGCCACCTTCGCCAATTTCCCGCCCGTTTCCATCAGTGCCTACAAATTCAAGGACTATGACCCCAACGGCACCTGGTTTCTTTGGGAAAAGCGGGATGACTGGCAGAACTCCGATATCGGCCAGATCATTGGCGAACCCAAACCTCAATTCGTGCTGTTCCGCTCCTACGGCACGGAAGAGCGACGGGTCTTGGCGATGGCCGCCAATGACATCGACATCCTAACGGACATCTCGCCCGAGAGCCTCGACATCCTGCGCAACCAGAACCCGGCGGTCCGGGCCTGGTTTACTGATTTCCCCTATGCCAATCTCGACGATCCATGCGAGCGGGGGATGCACTTCAATACCTCCAAGGCCCCCTACGACAATCCCAAGACACGTTGGGCGCTGGCGCTGGCCATCAATGCCGAGCAGGCCAGCATCGCAACGTTCTCGGGCATGCTGAGGGCTTCGCCACTCGCCATTCCACCCACGACGGTGCTGATGGATACCTATCATCAGCCGATGGCGCAGTGGCTGGCCGAGTTCACCATGGAGGATGGCTACAAGCCCTTCGATCCCGACTATGCCCTGCGCCTGGGCGAACGGCTGAGGTCGGAAGGGGTCGAAAGCATTCCCGAAGATCCAGACGCCTTGCGCGAACTCCTCGGGGTCGGGTGGTGGAAGCATGATCCCCAACAGGCAACAAAGCTGCTGACCGAAGCCGGCTTCACCAATACTGGCGGGCAGTGGCTCAAGCCGGACGGCACGCCGTGGACGATCAACATCCTGGCTCCGGCCGATTTCGAGGTGCAGTCGCAGCGCCTCGCCTTTGCCGTCGCCAATGAATGGACGCAGTTCGGCATCCCGACGCAGGTCCAGCAAATGCAGTCGGGTGCATTCTTTACCGCCGAGAACACGGGCGACTACGACGTTGGCTCCTATTGGGGCTCGTCTTGTGCGATCACGCCCGATCTGTTCGTGCGGCTGGAAGGCTGGCACAAGGATTATGTCCGCGAGAACGGCACGCCTGCGTCTTCCAACCAGGGCCGATATGTCGACGAGGAACTGAGCGCCCTTATCGATGAACTGCGGGCGGTCCCGGCCAATGACGAGCGCGTCGTGGGGTTGAGCACCGATATGCTCAAGGAACTGGTGCAAGGCATGCCGAGCATCGAGCTGTTCGGTACGTCCAAATTCGTGCCGGTCAACGAGACCTACTGGACCAATTACCCTTCGGCCGACAATTATTATGAGGGGCCATGGTGGTGGTGGAGCAACTTCAAGTTCATCGCCGCCAAGCTGGAACCGGCAGCGGCACAGTAACCGGCAAGGCGGAGGGGCAGAAATCCCCTCCGCCTGTCTGGTCGTAACGTCGAAGGACCTGCTACCACAGAAGTAAGGTGTGGCTTGCCAACCCGCCGCTCGGCCGGGATTGGTCGGCGAAACGACTTCGGCGTGCCAAATGTCTGCTAACTTGCCAAAGCCACCAAAAGCCGACTGACGGCTCTCCACCCCATTGAGACCTTGCTGCTCACTTGGCGTACCGGCAGCTTTCGTGCCGAACTCGGATCCGGGTCAGGTGCCAACGCATCGCGCCAGATCGACCAGGACAGGTCCCGATCCAAGATGCGAAGGCCGCCGCATAGCTGACCTGGGACAGGAAGAGCCATGGCTGGTGCGCTCTTCCGCCGCGTGGAGCGGGAACTGGGTGTCCCGGCAATTCTCGTCAACAATGCCGGCAAGGGCACCAGCGGTACATCGGTGGCCGATATGGAAACGGCGGAGTTCGACAGTGTCATCAAGACCGATCTCTAAGGTGCGTTCCTTTGTAGCCGAGAGTTCATTAGGCGCCGCCGCGACACGGGGGGTGCCGGCAAGATCATCAACATCACCTCCGTGCATGAGGCGATCCGGACCCCGGGGCTTCATCCTTTGGCGCTGCAAAGGGGCCTGCTCACCTTCACCCGCAGCGTGGCATTAGAAGTCGCCGACTTGCGCACCAATGTGAACGCCATTGCGCCCGGGCTGATCCGCACTCCCGTGACTCAAGAGCGCACCGACGACATGCAAAAGCGTGAGGAAGAAATGCGGCGAATTCCGTGGCACCGGCCTGGCGAGCCCTGGGAAGTGGCGCGCCTAGCGCCTTATCTCGCGTCCAGTGAAGCGGGTTATGTGACTGGCCAGAGCTTCACCATTGATGGAGGGCCCGAGCTCAATTGGGGGGCAGGATGCCTGAGCAACTGAACTGGCCTGGACGAGGGCTCGGCAACCTTCGGGAGACTGTTCCCTTCGGCATGGAGGGTCAAACAAACCGAGGAGCTAAGCTATGCAAGTTTGCCAGATGATCAGCATCCACCCACATGTTCAGCGCAGCACCGCCGATGCGCTGCTGCGCTGCATTGAGGAGTGCTTTTCCTGCGCTCAAACATGAGCTGTGCCGATGCCTGCCTAGGTCAAGCCAGGGTGGCCGAACTCACCCAGTGTATCAATCTCCATTGTGCCGATATCTGCGCGGCCACCGGGGCGATAGCGCCGCGGCGCACCGGCTCCAATGTCGAGGTGCTCAGAGGCGTCATAACGGCCTGCGCCGAAGTCTGCCATGCTTGTGCCGAGGAATGCGGCCGGGGTGCCGGGATACACGAGCATTGCCGCTTCTGCGCCGAAGCGCGCGGCTCCTGCAAGCAGGCCTGCGGCGAGGTGCTGTCGCAAGTGCATTGACCGCTCCCACCCGGGGTCGGGCACGGGCCGCTCGCCGGGATGCGTCACCCGACGGCGCCTCGGCAATGCCTCCTGACGCTTTGGAACATCAGCAAGCAAGGCTCCAAGTTCGATATGATCACACCGGATGCCACCATCGCGCTATGCTCGCGTTGGCCTTCACTCGTCCGGCTTCCCACTCGTAGGCGCCGGTTCCAGCATCCAATTCAATACTGCGGGGTAACAGGACCCTGGGAAAAAAGGAAACTTGAAGACCATGATGCGCAGTTACTGACACAGCTGACTGTCACAACGGACAGTCGTTATTGTTCTTATTTCATGATGGGACAATGGCTTATCGGAAAAAGGGGTGAGAATCCCTCCCTCTCCGCCATTTCCTTACCCGGACTCCCGGTTTGAAAAGTCCCCGATTTCCGGGACTACGCGCGATGCAGACGCCCTCACAACGGTGTCGTTCGTGTCCCATTCGCCAATTGTACCACCCAATGTACCATCCCCGGACCGGCCCAAGCGGCAACGGCTGTCCCGGCACCTGACCGGATCGCCGGCCGGATGGCGCTTCCAGATCCGGCTTCCGGCAAGCCTGGTAAAATCTCGGTTTGTTCTTGCGAGGCCTACCCCTATCCTTCGTGTGGCAATCGGGGCGCGTCCGCGCCGCGATGCCGAGCGTCTCGCCTTGCAGCTCGCCGCCATGTGTCGGGCGATCTTCGCAGTGGCCGAGACGAAGGAGCATGTTGCGATGGAAAATACGCGTTCAGTTGACGAGGGCCAGGATATTCTGGCCCAGGTGGTGGCGGCCTGCCAGGCGGCGATCGGCAAAGCCATGGCCGAGCCGTCGCAGGCATTGGGCATTGCCCGGGGCCTTGGGGCCGCTCTTGATACGCTCCGCCTGGTGGAAGGCGAGGTCGGCAAGGGTACCGGAGGCCTCGCCGCAGTCACCGGCAATGCCGATGCATTGGTGCGCGGGGCGCTGGAGGATGTGCTGCAGCATGCCGGCGACCGGGAACGGGCTGCCGCTGTGCTGACCGCAACCGCTTCCCGCGATATCCTCCCTGTTCAGGCCCCGCCGCCAATGGTGCCCGCTACATCCGCAATCCATCGGGCGTCCGGCGTTCCTACCTTCAGCGAAAACCTGGCCGCCTATCTGACGATGCGCATTGCGGCGGACGGCGAGGAGCACGCCGAGCTCAAGTCGTTGCGCCTGCGTGCTAGGACTTTCCTCGAGCTGGCGGGGGACCTGCCTGTTGACCAGTATACCGGCAAGCACCTGCAGGACCATGTTTCGGAAATGCAGTACTGGCCGGGCAATGTCACCAAGCGCGCCGGCATGGCTGAACTGTCAACCGCCCAGATCATTGCGGGCAGCCGAAACCGCACGGCGCTGCCGATCGCCCGCAAGACCTTGCAGGATGGCTATGTCGCCAATGTCCGCACCGTCGTCCGCTACCGCATGGAGGAGATCGGCTTCCGGGACCCGTTCGTGGGCGTGCGCATTCGCTGGCCCGCAAGTCTGAAGCCGTCGACGCCCTGCGAAGGCATCGGCCTCGACGTGCTGGACCGGACCTTTGCACTGGGAACGCAGTCCGGCCTGCTCGACGAGGCTGTCATTCCCCTGCTCAGCTATTTGACCGGGCGGCGGCTAGGCCAGCTGCTGTTCCTGCAAGGACAGGACATCCGGCTCAAGCACGGCGTCTATGTTGCGCAGTCCAGCGGCATCGCATTCGACGGCCGGTCGTGGCAGCGGGTGCCGATCAAGACCGATGAAAGCATGACCTATTTCGTGCTGCACAGCCTGCTGGTTGAGATCGGCTTCGTTGACTGGGCCATGAGCCAACAGGGATGGATTTTTGCGGCCGTCCATGAACATCTCGATCCGGCCAAATACCTTTCCAAGGTCTTGAACGTCCTGCTGCGCAAGGCCGGCGCCCATGGCGCCCACACCGAGACCTTTCACAGCCTGCGCGGCGATGCCATCGACGATTTCCGCGAAGGTGAAGTCGATGCGAGGGCGCGGCGTCTGCAGGTCGGACACGAACTGGCTGATGTCCATGACGACTATGGCCACAAGGCCATCAATGCCGTGGAAAGTCAGCGACTGTTCAATCGTGAACTGCCTGAGGCTATCGACTGGACGGTGTTCCACGAGCTTGACTTCGACGCGCTGGCCAAGGCGCGGCGATCACGCGGACGAAAGAAGTCCGGAGGCGCCCAATGACGCGATTTGGTTTTGACCGCCGCTTTGGCACCAAGCTTGCTCACTTGCTAGCAAGTGAGCGTCCGCAAGCGACTTGCGCAGAACACCTCTGCAGTGTCCGTCAAAACTATGGAGGACGAGAATGAAGGTGATGACGATGATGGGGAAGGGTGGCGCGGGCAAGTCCACGACCGGCTTCCATCTCGCCTATGCGGGCCAGGCCCGACGATATCGGGTGCTGCTGGTCGATGCCGATCCGCAGGGTTCGCTCAAGGCCTGGAGCAGTCTGCGCGGCAGCGATGATATCCGGGTCAAACCAGCCACACCGGAACAGGTTGAAGCCCTGCTGCGCAAGGCCGAGCGGTTCGGCTACGACTTCGCCATCATCGACAATGCGCCGGTCATTAATGCCCATAGCGCTGCCATCGCGCGGCGATCCGACCTCGTGATCGTAGCGACCCGGGTATCCTTCTTCGATTTACGCGTCGCGCTCGACTGGGTGTCGTGGCTGCAAACAGTGGGTCGGCGGTCCGCGGTCGTCATCAATGCCGCGCCCGCCATGCGCGAAGGTCAGGAGAGTCCGCTGGTCCGGGATGCCCGCGGTGCGCTGAACTCCGCCGGTGCAGCGGTGTGGCGGCAGCAGATTACCCAGCGCCACGTCATTATCGCGGCCGCAGCAAGCGGCAGGAGCGTGGCCGAGCTGGTTCCGGTAGGCGCGGCGGCCAGGGAATACGAGGCGCTGTGGGACAGCCTTGGCAAGGCTGTGGGCGACGAAAGGAAGGTATCATGAAGCCGAGGAGTTTGGCCGAGGCCGTAAAGAGAGCCGAGCTCTCCCCCATGTGGGATCCGGCTTCCGACCCCTTCGACAATATGTCCGATCAGGAACCGTCGCCTACTTCGAAGGGCATCCTGGTCCGGGTCAACAAGACCGCGCGGGCTGATCTCAAGCGGCTGGCGATCGACCTGGACACGTCCATGCAAGGGCTTCTGGTGCAGGCGATCAACGATATCCTGGTGCGCCACGGCCGGAAGCCGACGGCATAAGGAGCCCTTCGGACAGAAGCATTGTTTATTTGATAACAAGCTAGCAAGTCAGCAAGCTATTTTGCTGACAAGTGCAAATGTGAGCACGCTGACAAGGGGCTTGGATGTCGGGCACCCGCTGCAATTTCGCGGCTCTTATGGGCGGATTGTGGATCCGTTTTTGAACAACGATCGTGCGTTGTTCATGCACTGCTTCAGTGAACGGCGTACCTAAGAGATCAGGTCACCGGCAGTGCGGACGTTGAATGCGGCCATTAACCTTAACTGCAGAGGTCCGCTTGACTAGACGAAACGGATCCTCATGTTCGAAGGCGTCGCGCCGAACTGGCTCGATTGGTCGGGTCCACCTGCTTCCAACAGGCGGCCGACGGAAGCGCTTCCAACACTTCCGCCAGCCTGACCATGCCTCCCCTGCAGACACAGAGGTCAACATGGCTAACTCTTCTTTTACCGGCGCCGGTGCGTCGGGCAAGTCCTATCCGCATCCTTTCCAGACCTAAGCGCCGCCGCTGATGGGCGGACTGGTGCAGCATGCGCTGGTGTCGCCATCGGTCCAGGTCCAGATCCTGAGCATCGTCGACGCGGCCGGCAGCGCCAGCATTGGCGACATCATCGCCGAACTGCCGGGCCATCCCGATCCGGTGGGCGCCATCATGGTCCTGGTCGGGCTCAATATCCTGGTCGTGGAGGTCCGTGGCGTGCTGGACGCCAACACAGTCGTGCGCCGGGCCGAGTCCGAGCCGGATCCCGATGGCAGCGTCGAGCCAGTCCCCAACCTGCCAGACGGGTTGGGGCGTGCCGCAGCTGCACCGACAGCTGACGTCAATGTTCCGGCGGGGCTGGACCGGCTTGACGTCAACCCGTTCTCGGCCACGCTCGTGGTCGGATCCGGCGTCGCGCGCCGCGCTTTTGCCCGTATGGACGCCTTGCGGCGGCCCGGCATTTATGGCCTGATCAACGGCAGTTCCTGCTATATCGGCATGGGCAGCGACGCCGGCATGCGGATCGCCGCAGGCCAGCAACCGATCGAAGCCATCGACACCATCTTTGTGATCCCTGATGCCAATGGCAACCTGACCGAGGCCGACGCCAGTGCCGCCGAGCGGATGCTGTGGTCGCGGGTCGCCGCGAGCCGGGAGCGGGTTGTCCTCAATGGCGTGCCTGATGGCGCCCCGGTCGATCCGCAGCGCTACAGCGAGCTGGACGCCTTCGTCGCCCAGGCCTGCCTCGCCCTGCGGCATCACGGGATCCTGTTCACTACCGGCTCGGCCCGTTCCGTGCTGGCCGGTCCTCGCACCGAACCGGGCCGGGTCGAGCCGTTGCGCCCACTGCATGACATTCCGGACGGCGAGGTCCTGGAGCTTGGCTTCGGCGGCGGGCGTATCGCCCTGGCGGCGCGGCAGTCGGAAGATCGTTGGGTGCTGCTGCAGGGATCCGAAGTGCGGCCCGAGACCGTGGCCAGCGCCAATGCCAGCGCGCGCTTTCTGCGCTCGGCTTGGCTGCATGCCGGCCTGCTGGTGTCCTCGGTCGATGGTCAGAGCTACATGACCAGCCGCGACCTGGTGTTCCCGAGCGGCAGCGCGGCGGCCCAGTTCTGTTGTGGCTCCAAAGGCAAGGGGCTGGCCGGCTGGCGCCTATCGATCCCGACGGCGGCTATGACCCCGACACCGCGGCGCTCATAGCGTCCTGACGGAGCCTCGCTCGGCTCGACCTCCTCCATTCCCGAGAACCATTCCGCGCGGATCGGTCCAGCAGGACCGCTCCGGCGCCAGGAGACTGCCGCCATGTCCGACCTGTTCGACACTGACGATATCGACGACGAAATTCCCGACTTCGACAATCCCGACACGCCCCAACCGGCACGGGAAAACGCCGCCGAGGCGCTGGCGCTCACCGCAATGGAGGCCGCTCTGACCCGCAGGAGTCGCGCCGTTCTCAAGCGCCATCCCAGCGTCATCATCGTCAAGGTGCCCGGCAAGAACTGGGTCGGGATCATTGCTTCCAGGATCAAGCACATGGAGCGTGCGCCGGCCGTCAGGACGGTAACCGAGCGCGTCAAGCAGGGTGGTATTCTCCATCGCGTCGGTGACGACGAGCTCAAGTATCTCCGGCAGGGGCGTAGCGTGCTCTACATCTGCCAGGATCCGAAAGAATTACTCGACGAAGCCGTGCTGGCGGCTGCCGATATCACCATCACCATTCCCGCCCTGACCCCGGCTTTGCTGGGCAAGGTTATCCGTCGGGTCACCGGCGGCGTGGCACGTGGCGTCACCGGCGAGATGGCCGGTCTCGACCTGCCGGTGATTACCAGCGTGGTGCGTCAGGAACTGACGGCGCGGCAATGCGTGGACAATCTGCTACGCGCGGTTGCCCGCCGGCCTCATCGTCAGGTCTCGTCTGTTCCCTTGCTGTCAACATTGCCGCTGACCGATGTCGTGCGCAAGTGGACGACCGACGTCCTGGCCGATCTGGAGGCGGTCAAGACCGGAGCCTTGCCGCCGGACCAACTGGTGTTTGCCATGCTGGAGGGCCCGCCCGGGACCGGAAAGACGCTGATCGCCGAAAGCCTGGCGCGGACCGCCGACTGGAGCTTCGTGCCCACATCGGTGGGCACCTGGTTCACCATTGGCGACGGCGCGCTTGGCGGCGTGGCCCGGAACCTGACGAGCTTCATCGATCAGATCCTGGCCTCCGAACCGGCCGTCGGATTCATGGACGAACTCGATGCCCTTCCCAATCGCGCCACCATGGACAATCGCGGCCGGGATTGGTGGACCCCGGTCATCAACCTGTTCCTCACGGAGATCGACCGACTTAGAAAGTCCAACAGGAAGGTCCTGCTGCTCGGTGCCACCAACTATTATGCTCATCTCGACAGCGCTCTGGTGCGTCCCGGCCGCCTGCAGCAGCGTGTCTCGGTTCTCCCACCGCAGACCGAGGACGAGGTCATTGCGCTCTTGCGCTATTACCTCAAGGACGATCTGGGCGACATCGATCTGGGTAGGCTGGGTCGAGCGGGTCGTGGTGCCACGCCTGCTATGGTCGAAGGGTGGCTGAAGGAGGCGCGCGGCACGGCACGCAACAAGGACCGTCCACTCGAGCTAGGCGACATTCTTGGGCAAATGGTGCCGGAGGACGACCGTACGCCCGCCGATATCCGCGCCATCGCCCTGCACGAGATCGGTCACGCCGTGGTCGCCCATCGGCTCGGTCAGATGGTCGAAAGCGTCTCCATCATTCCCGACGGAGCTTCGGGCGGTCGGACATGGACCAGGCTGACGACGGTCGTGCCGACCTGGGAGCGCCTTCTGGACATGGTGACAGTTACGCTTGGTGGCCGGGCCGCGGATATCGTTCTGGGGGAGGGGGCCAACGCAGGGGCCGAAGGGGACCTGGCCACTGCCACAGAAATGCTCATGGCGGCTCATGAGCGCCAGGGTCTGCGCGACAACCTGGTATTCGCACCAGCGCTGGGGATCCGGCCGGCCGATGCATTCATGGCAGTCAACTCTGAATTGCGTCGCCTGCTCAAGCGGGCCATTGCCATTGTCGAGGCTGACCGCGGTCTGGTGCTGCACCTGGCCGACAGGCTGATCGCCGACAGAGTGCTGTCCGGGGTCGATGTTGTCGGCGTGCTGGGTGACCAATCCTCCCGGCCGGCACCGCGGAACCGGTTGCGTAAGCGTCCGTCCAAGGCGCTTCCCAAGGCACCCAAGCCGAGTTTGCGTCATGATCGGTAGAGCTTTCCCCTTGCGCTGCCGTGCCTGCGATCATCGCCAGCATTGTGCCCCGTACAGTCAATTCCAGAAGCTCAGCTTTAGATACGCCCAGCGTGAGCTTCGTCTGAATGCCAAACTTCTGCAGCAGGCGAGAGATGCCATAGATAATTCAGAGGAAAAGGCGATTGGTCTTATTTCCGAAGCCGTGCTGCAGAAATCCAATTAGGGGAAACGGATGCTTGAACAGGAAGCGCAATGCCGAGACCGCACCATTGATCGTGGAGGGGCTGACACCGCTCTCATGCTGAGAAAGCTGGTAGCGGCGAATATCATCGGGGGTGGCCGTATCGGGGCTCTGCCCCAGAAAGACGGCGAAGCGCCGAACGTGACGGACATAATCGTGCTGGGTGTGGATGCCAAAACCACGCATCAGCATGTCCTGCTGCATGCGTTGGCGGAGCGGCGTGGTGGGAGCATCGATCGATGACGTAACCATGGGGAGTTCCTCTCGTTGAAGGGGAACTCCATGCTCCGATTGCGACCTCAGCCGCTCAAAGGCTTAAATGATGACGCTGAACCAACCGCGCTCACCCTCCTGCGAAGCGGGTTCGTGCATGGGGCGCCTTTCAGCCCGACGGCAAATGAGCGCATTTAAGATATAGCGCACTGTCAAGTTTGTCTGAAAGCGGCTGGGCGCGGGTCACGTCAAGAAGCGGCGGAACTGACGCAATGCAAGGGCGAATAGTCCGGCTCCAATGAGCGCAAGCCCCAACAGATTGGGCCAGACCACGTCCAAGCCAGCGCCGCGGAACAGGATGCCTTGCGAGAGTATTACGAAATGCGTGTTGGGTGCTAGGAGCATGATGTCCTGGATGATCCGGGGCATGCTTTCACGCGGGGTCATGGCGCCCGACAGGATTTGCAGCGGCAGCAGCACCAGCATGATCAGCAGGCCGAACTGCGGCATCGAGCCGGCGACCGTGGCAAGGAAGATGCCCATCGAGGTCATGGCAAATAGCATCAGCACCGAGGCAAGGATAAACAGGGGCAGTGAGCCCGCCACCGGCACCTGCAGAAGCATCTGCACCACGACGATGATCGCAAAGGCCGATGCCAGAAGCACAACCAGTCCCATCGACCAGATCTTGGACAGCATGATCTCGGCCGCCGTGACGGGCATGACGAGCAGATGCTCGACGGTGCCATGCTCCTTTTCACGGATCAGGGCGGCTCCCGTCAGGATCAGGGACAGCATGGTTATCGAGGTGATCACGCTGGAAATGGCCCCGAACCAGCCTGGATCAAGCTCAGGGTTGTAGCGCGACCGCAGCTCCAGTGCCACTGGCAGAGAGGTCGGCGCGCGGTAGCCCGCTAGGAATTCCGCGACTTCCGCGTTGAGGATCTGCTGGATATAGCCGCTGCCCGTAAAGGCCTGGCTCATCCGTGTGGCATCGATGTTCAACTGGATCGCGGGCGCATGACCTGCCAGCAGATCGCGTTCGAAATCGGGAGGGATGTCGAGCGTAAAGGTGTCGCGGCCCTGGTCCATACGGCTGTCCATCTCGGACGTGGTGATCTGCTCCGGCACGAAGTGGGGCGGCATGAATGCGGCGGCGATGCGATCGGAAAGCGTCGAGCGGTCCTCGTCAACAATGCCGATGGTAGCATTCGACAAGTTGTCCGGGGAGGCGCGGGCGGCTGTATAGATGGAGAGCGAGAAGGCATAAACGATCAGCAGCAGCAGTGCGGGATCGCGCCACAGCCCCTGCAACTCCTTGACACCCAGGTTCCAAATGTTGCTCAGCCTCATCTGTCCTGTTTCCGCAGCAAAAGGACGCTCAATCCCAGGATCACCGGTACTGCGGCTGCCAGGGCGACAAGCGACATTCCGAGATCGTCCAGCCCCAGTCCCTTGGCAAAGGCACCGCGCGAAACGATGATGAACCAGGTCGTCGGAAAGATTTCGCCGATGATGCGGCCCGCCCCCTGCAGGGACGATACCGGGTTGATCAAGCCGGAATACTGGGCTGCCGGAATGATCGTGATCAGCGCGGTCGCAAACAGCGCCGCGACCTGGCTGCGCAGGAAGGTTGAGGTCAGCAGCCCGAGCCCTGTCGCGGCGATGACATACAGCAAGGCAGCCAGCGAGAAGGCAAGAAAGCTGCCGGTAAAGGGCACGCGCATCGCCAGCATGGCCAAAGCCGTCAGGGTGAGAAAGTTCAGCATGGCCAGGATCACATAGGGTAGCTGCTTGCCCAGCAGGAACTCGACCCTGGTCACGGGAGTGACGTAGAAATTGATGATCGAGCCAAGTTCCTTTTCCCGCACAACACTGAGGGAGGTCAGCATGGCCGGGATGACCAGTAGCAGCAGCGGGATCACGGCCGGAACGATGGCGACGATACTTTTGACGTCGGGATTGTAGCGGAAGCGTGCTTCGATCGCGAAATCGCCCTGCACGGCTGCATCGCCGTACAAAGTGCGGGCCTGTCGCGTCAGCCAGTCTGCGTGGATCCCCTGCACATAGCCCTGCACCGTCTCGGCGCGACTTGGATTGGCCCCGTCGATCCAGGCCCCGATCTCGACCGGACGGCCACGAGCCAGGTCGCGCGCAAAGCCGGGGGGGATTTCGATAGCAAGGCTTAGGGTGCCGGTCTTCATCCGGGCATCAAGGTCCTCATAACTCGTCAGCGGCTCGGTCTCGTTGAAATAGGATGATCCCGCGAGGTCGAGGATGTAGTCGCGGCTGGCGCTGGTCTGGTCGCGGTCGAGGACCGCAAAGTTCAGGTCCTTGACATCCATGTTGATGCCATAGCCGATCACGAACATCAGGATCACACTCCCGATCGCCGCCATGGTCAGACGGACGGGGTCGCGTCGCAGTTGCAACGCCTCGATCCACGAATAGCTGAACAGCCGCCGCAGGCTGAAGCCGGGCGACTTCGAACCGGGGGCAAGGGAGGCCTCGCCGGGTGACAAGGTCAACGCGGCATCTTCCGTCTTGGCCCCTTCATCCAGTTGTGGACCCATGGCCTCCTGCAGATAGGCTATGAAAGCCTCGTCCAGCGTGCCGGCCCCCTTGCTTTGCTTGATCGCGTCCGCCCTATCGCTGACCAACACGCGCCCGGCGTGCATCAGCGAGATGCGGTCGCAAAGCTCCGCTTCGTTCATGAAGTGGGTAGACACGAAGATCGTGACCCTATCCTCGCGCGAGAGCCTGCCCAACATGCGCCAAAAGCCGTCTCGGGCAATCGGATCGACGCCAGAGGTAGGTTCATCGAGGATCAGCAGTTCCGGTCCATGCATCATCGCCACAGCCAGCGACAGCCGCTGCCGGATTCCCAGGGGAAGATCGCCGGGAAGATCTTCGGCCTCGTCCCTGAGGCCGAACCGATCGAGCACTGTTTCCACCCTTTGCGGAATTGTGTCCGCTGCAAGGTCGAACAGGCGTGCGTGCAGAATAAGGTTCTGCCGAACCGTCAGTTCCGAGTATAGCGAGAAGGACTGGCTCATATAGCCGACCCGGCGGCGGACAGCCATGTCCCCGGAGTCCAGCTTCTCGCCGAAAAGCTCGGCACTGCCTTCCGAAGGTTCGAGAAGCCCGGTCAGTAGCTTCATGGTGGTCGTCTTGCCGCAGCCATTGGATCCCAGAAAGCCGAAGATTTCGCCTTTGCCGATGCTGAAGCTGACATCGTCCACGGCGGTGAAGTCGCCGAAGCGCTTGGTCAGGTGCTGCGCCTCGATGGCGACTTCCGGGCTGGGCGGGCGCGGAGTGATTGTCACCGGTTCGTGGCCCGCGCTCTTGCTTGGGGGCAGCAGCGCGACGAAGGCAGCGTCCAAGTCGTCGGTCCCGGTGCTTGCCAGCAGCTCGCCAAGAGTTCCCCTGGCCAGGATGCGCCCTGCGTCCATCGCCACAAGCCAGTCAAAGCTCCCCGCTTCCTCCAGGTAGGCGGTCGCCACGATAACGCTCATGGTCGGCCGCTCGCGGCGGATGCGTTTGATCAACTCCCAGAACTGCCGGCGCGACAGCGGGTCGACCCCCGTCGTGGGCTCGTCCAGGATCAGAAGATCGGGGTCGTGGATCAGCGCGCAGCAGAGACCCAGCTTCTGCTTCATTCCCCCTGAAAGCTTGCCCGCCGGACGGTCGCGGAAGGGGGACATGTCTGTCGCCGCCAGCAATGAGGTGATGCGCCGCTCACGCTCGGCCGGTTCATGGCCGAAAAGCCGGCCGAAGAAATCCAGGTTCTCGCCAACCGACAGCGCCGGATAAAGGTTCTTGCCCAGTCCCTGAGGCATGTAGGCGATCTGCGGGCAGGTGCGGCGACGGTGCCGGGCATCCGCCATGTCGCCGCCAAAACAAATCACCTTTCCTTGCTGGATGGTTCGTGCACCGCCGATCAGGGAGAGCAATGTGGACTTGCCGACGCCGTCGGGACCGATCAGGCCGACCATTCGGCCCCGAGGTATGTCCAGCGTCACCTGATCGAGGGCAATGGTCTTGCCAAAACTGTGCGACACGTCGGCGACGGCAACGACCGGCTCTGCGTGTCGTTGCGGGGCGCTCATTGGAGCAGGTTGTCCAAGGACTGTGGCCACTCGACATTGGGATCAATGCGGACGTAGGCCGTGCCGGACATGCCGGTCTTAACAAAGTTGCTGTATTTTTCAAGCAACGCCGGATCAACCTGGGCGCGCACGCGGAACATCAGCTTTTCGCGCTCATCGGCTGTCTCGATGGTCTTGGGGGTGAACTGCGCGACATCGGCGACATAGGAGATGCGGGCAGGAATGACATATTCGGGTGCAGCATCCAGAACCAGCCGGGCTTCAGCCCCGACATCCAGCTGCCCTACTACGGCGGTTGGAAGGAAGAAGGTCATGTAGACATCCTCGAGATCGACGAGATTAAGGATGCGGCTGCCAGCTCCAACCACCTCTCCATCTTGCGCGATGCGATATTGAACCCGGCCGTCGCGCGGGGACTCTAAGGTGGCGTCATCGATGGAGACCTGCACCGCTTCAAGGGCAGCCTGTGCCGCCTCGACCGCGGCTTCTGCGTCCACGACCTGGGCGCGGGCGGTGTTGATCTTGGCCTCGCTGGCCGCCAGCGCCGCCTCGGCCGAGGCCACTGCGGCCTCGGCCTGCTGGTTTTGGGCAGTCGCATCGTCCAGCGACTGTTGCGTTGCGACGTCCTTTCCGGCCAGCGCCTCCGTACGTGCTAGCCGCGCTGCCGCTGCTGCCCGCGCTGCCTCGGCCTGCTCGATGGCAGCAGCCGCCGCCCGTTGCTCGGCCTCGGCCTGGGTGACAAGGTTGTTTGCCGTTTCCACGCCAATCGTTGCACGGCGCAGCTCTGCCTCAGCCTGGTGCTTGCGGGCCTCGAGCTGCATCAGGTCCATCTGCACCAGGACATCGCCCTGGTGCACGAACTCGCCTTCCTCCGCCTCGATGCGGTCTATCCTGCCTGCCGACAGCGCCGAGATATCGATCTCGGTCGCCTCGATACGTCCGTTGCCCGAGGCGATGCCTTGTAACTCGTCTTCGGCGGATAGTCTTTGCCAGGCCAGAAACCCCACTGCACCCAGGACGACGACCACCAACGCCAGTGCCCACCAAGATCGGATCTTGGCCATCGCGCCCCCTTTAATCACGGAGTGACTGAGTTCTTGCGCCTGTCTAAGTTCTTCAAGTTCGGCTTTTCACGCCGGAGAGATATCCGAAAGGGGTGCAGCCCGATTTAACAATTTATCGAGCTATTGAGGGTGTTTCAGTCGCGAATACGAGCGAAGTGCCGGCATGGAAAGCGGGCCCTCCTGCGGCTGCAGGATCTTCTGTGAGCTACGCACTTCGTTTCTTCTTCAGCCAAAGCGAGCTGCAAGAGCAACAATCCGCGAGCCAGGAATGGCGGCTCTTTGTCCGGCAGTTCACGACCCCATTCAAGACGCTCGTCGTTGAGAACGAGAAACGCAAAAGCGGTCACACGTGCACTTCAGTGAGCTGCATGTGGGCCGGCATTCGCTGGCATGGGTTCCGGTCTATGAACCGGCTTATCCCGCTAGGAATAGCTAACGATCCGATAGTTTTATCGGTCTGACGACCGTGATGCCTCATCGTGAATACGCTGCGCAGCCTCAACCTCCGGCAGCCTCGTCTCGGCCCAGTCGATCATCAAGCGCAGTGCGGTCAGGAGCTCACCGCCAAGGGGTGTAATGGCATAGGTGACCGTTACCGGCGTAGTAGGTTCAACCTCGCGGGTGATGAGCCCGTCCCGTCTAAGCGATTGAAGGGCTTGGCTTAGCATCTTCTGCGAAATGCCGCCGATTTGCCGCCTCAGTTCGTTGAACCGGGCTTCTGAATCTCCCAGCACAAGCAGGATCAGGACGCTCCATTTGTCACCGATGCGGTCGAGCAGCTTTCGTGTCGAACAGTCACTGGCAAAGACGGTTCCGCGTGCCGTTCGGGTTTCCCCGGCGTAACCTGATGTGGTGAAAGTGCCGTCTTGCATGTGTCGTTTCTACCTATAACTAAGTTTCCAATGGTTACTACCACAGGAGACGACAAATGAAAATCGCAGTACTCGGAGCAAGCGGACGCGCCGGTTCGGAAATCACCAAGGAGCTTGCACGCCGGGGGCACGCGGTGCTCGCAGTGGACCAGAACCCGGATGCCGTGCCCCGTGCTCCGGAAGTAACCGCAGTCAGTGCTGACGCATTCGATCCTGCAGCGCTTTCCAAGGTTATTGCCGGAAGTGACGCTGTCATCAGCGCCTTGCGCTTCGACGTGCCTGCCGCAACTCTATTGTCTGCCGTCAAGCAGGCTGGAATAGGCAGGGTACTGTTCACCGGGGGCGCAGGGAGTCTGGAAGTTGCACCAGGTGTACGGCTTATCGATGCGCCCGACTTTCCCGAGGAAGCCAAACCCTTTGTGCAGGGTGGCATCACCTTCCTTGAAGACCTTCGTGCCGAGCAAGATATCGACTGGATCTTCTTTTCGCCGGCCGCTGACTTTTTTGCTGGCCCGCGTCTTGGTCACTACCGCCTGGGCGATGACAAGCTGGTTGTTGATGAGGCTGGTGTCAGCAAAATCAGCTTTGCGGATTATGCAATCGCCATGGTCGACGAACTTGAACAACATCGGCATAGTCGCGTGCGGTTCACTGCCGCCTACTGATCGGATTCTCTGTTCGGACCTTTACCGGGCGACCTATGTGTCGCCCGGCACACCTTTGATGTGCAGGTAGGCTGTGCCGTTTATAGAGGACTTTGCTCGAGAATATCAGAGGCGGCAACCGACCCCATTTTGGTCGTTCGTGGCTGGCTCGCGAACTCCGGCAAGCTGCCATTTGTTGCCTCAAGGCAGCATCAGCTTCGCGCCCCATTTCCGCCATAGCGAAGACCCTGCCGAAGCCTCGGAAGCTGACGCCCTACTGGTTTGGAATAAAGTTCATCTGCACGGACGTCAACGCGAAGGCCGATGTCGGCCGCTCCGCGTCATGCCAGCATCGGTTCCGCCCTGCTCGACTGCGGCTCGGGGAGGGCATCGGCATCAATAAGCTGTTCGATGAACATTCGCATGACAGGGGATTCAGTACGATCCCAACGCGTGACCAGCATATAGGGCTCCGAACGTGTGCGCAGGGTGACCGGTAATACGCGGACCGCGGCCGATTGGGAAAAAAAATTGCCCACATCGGTGGCCAGCAGGGCCACCATCTGGTGGCTGTGCCTCATGAGTGACATGGTGGCGAAGGCCGACGTGGTTTCGACCAGGTTAGTGGGGAACTGCAGTCCATATTCGTTGAACTCGCGCTCGAGCAGCCGGCGCATCGGCATATTCGCCGAGCACACGATCCATGGGTAGTCGGCCACGTCCTCCAGCGTCACCGCGGTGAGGTTGGCGCAGGGATGCTCGATGCTGACCGCGATACACAACTGCTCATCCTTGACCTTAACGGTGCGATACTGCTCCGGCCGGTGACTGACGCTGGTGCGGCAAATGGCAATGTCGAGCCTTCCGTCATCGATGAGATGGAGCAGCCGGGCGCTGGTATCCTCGTGCACCTGGACCGAGAGCTGGGGCTGTTTCTGCAGCAGGCGCGACAGGCCCTTCGTGGCCAGCGGCACCGCGCCCATGATCATGCCGATCGAAAGCCTGCCGCCCACGCCTTCAAGTACTGCCTTCATCTCTTCGCGCAGGTGCTGCATGTCCATCATCACCATCCGCGCATAGCGAATCACGCAATGACCCAGCTCGTTCGGTTCGAGCCCGCGATGATTGCGGACGAACAACTGCTCGCCCATGGCGGCCTCGATTTCCTGCAATGCCTTGGTGGCGCCCGGCTGTGTCAACGCGACGGCCTCCGCCGCTTTTTGCACCGAGCCGTGATCGTCTATGGCGATGAGCAGACGGAAGTGACGCAGCCGCAGGCGGGCAGCCATCGAATCGAGACTTGGCAGCACGGGGTATAACTCCTCCTCATACCTTTATCAGAACACCTCATTATACAGCTCTTCCATGCGCCGCTAGAAGAACCCGCATGCACGAACGCCGAGAACCGCCATAGTAAGGCGTACCCCTTCGCGCATGAGGAGACTGCTGGTGGGAAGACCCAAATTCTTCGTATTCCGCTGGATGGAGCATCTGCTCGTCCTGGGCATGACCGTGATGTGCCTGCTCGTATTCTGGAACGTCGTGCTGCGTTATGGCCTGCGCTCCGGCATTCCCATTTCGGTGGAGCTGTCGCGCCTGATCTTTGTCTGGATCATCATGCTCGGAAGTGTCGTGGCGCTGCGTGAGGGCATGCATATCTCCGTCGACGCCATGATCAACCGCCTCTCACCAAGGTTCCGCGTGCTGTCCCTGTGGCTGGCGCATCTCTTGATGCTGTGGTGCTGCTGGCTGGTTTTCCAGGGCAGCCTCCGCCAGGCCCAGGTGAACTGGAGCAACAACCTGCCGCTCTCGGGCATTTCGGTGGGCTGGATGTATGCCGCCGGCATCGCTGCCGCCGTGTTCTGGGCCGCGATCTTGATCTTCAATCTCTACCGCTCCGCACGCGGCGATCAAAACCAGTTGCAGCCCAACGCTTTGCCCGCCGAAGGATCCGCGCCATGAGTGCCCTAATCTTTCTCGGCTCGCTAGGGGCCGCCATGGCCATCGGCATTCCCGTTGCCTTCGCTCTCATGGTCTGCGCCATCGCCATGATGTGGATGCTGGGCATGATGGACCCCCAAATCCTGGCCCAGAAGATGATCGACGGCGCCGACAGCTATCCGCTGATGGCCATTCCGTTCTTCATGCTCGCCGGCGAGCTGATGACCGCCGGCGGCCTGTCGCGCCGCATCGTTGACGTGGCCATGGCTCTGTTCGGCCATTTGCGCGGCGGACTGGGCTATGTGGTGATCGGCACCGGCGTGGTGCTGGCGACCCTGTCCGGCTCGGCCATCGCCGATACCGCCACCCTCGCCATCATGCTGTTGCCCATCATGCTCAAGGCCGGCTATCCAGTCGGTCGAACCACAGGCCTGATGGCCGCAACCGGCATCATCGCCCCCGTCATCCCGCCCTCCATCGGCTTCGTGGTCCTCGGCGTCACCGCCAACCTTTCCATCGTCCAGCTATTCCTGGCCGGCATCGTGCCAGGCCTGCTCATGGCGCTCAGCCTGGTCGTAGCCTGGTTCATCATCTCGCGCCGCGACAACACGCCGACCCTGCCGCGCAAAAGCTTTAAGGACGTGCTCCGGTCGCTGCGGGACGCGGTTTGGGCACTGTTCCTGCCTGTCATCATCATTGTGGGCCTGCGCATGGGCGTGTTCACCCCTACCGAAGCAGGCATCGTGGCCGCCGCCTATGCGCTGTTCGTCAGCATGGTTATCTACCGTGAGCTGACGCTCAAGGATCTCTATGGCTGCCTCCTGGCATCATCGAAGCTGACAGCGATCATCATGCTGCTGGTCGCCGCCTCAAGCGTCACGGCCTTCCTCATCACCGTCGCCAATGTTCCGGCACAGGTGATCGGCTTCCTCGGACCCTTCATCGACCAGCCCATCCTGCTTATGGCGCTGATGATGCTTGGCGTCTTCATCATCGGCAGCGTGCTCGATTTCACGCCAGCCATCACCATCCTCGTGCCGGTGTTAATGCCGGTGGTCAACGCGGCCGGCATTGATCCGATCTATTTCGGTGTGGTCTTCATCATCTGTGCCGCCATCGGGATGATCACCCCGCCGGTCGGCGCCGTGCTGAACACCGTCAGCGGCGTCGCCCGCATACCGCTCGAAAAGGCTGTGGTCGGGGTGATGCCCTTCCTGCTTGCGGAAATTGCCGTGCTGATCCTGCTGATCCTGTTTCCAGGTATCGTCACGGGCCCGCTCGAACTGTTCTACTGAATCAACAATAACCGGAGGAAAACAATGAAATTTACCAAACTGCTTGCTGCAACCGCCCTGGTGCTGGTCTCGGCAAGCCTGCCCGCAGCAGCCCAGACCGCCCGTATCGGCTACGTGCCGGTCGAGGAACATCCCGTCGGCAAGGGCGTCAACAAGTTCGCCGAACTGCTCGCCGAGAAGACCGAGGGTCGCATCGAGCTGCAGAAGTTCGGCAATGGCACGCTCGGCAACGAGCCGCAGATGCAGTCGTCCATCCAGGGCGGCATCCTTGAGATCATGGTCGGCCCGACCTCAAACCTCGTCGGCTCGATCCCCGAATATCTGATCTTCGACCTGCCCTTCTTCTACCCCGATTTCGAGGCGGTGGATAAGGTCATGGACGGCCGCGTCGGTGACGCGCTGTTCGAAAAGCTCGACGCGCTCAACATGGTTGGCCTCGCCTTTTGGGATAACGGCTTCCGCCACATGACCAATGCGGTGCGCCCGATCAACTCGGTCGATGATGTCGCCGGGCTGAACATCCGCGTTATTCCCAACCCGCTGTTCATTGCGACCTTCACCGCACTAGGCTCCAATCCCGTGCCGCTGCCCTATCCAGAGCTGTTTGCCGCGCTCGAGACCCGCACGGTCGATGCCCAGGAAACCCCGGTCGGACTGATCCATTCCAGCCGCTTCTACGAAGTGCAGGACCATCTGGCGCTGACCGGCCACGTCTACACGCCTTACCTGCTGCTCGCCAGCAAAGCCTGGTTTGATGGTCTTTCCGCCGAGGACCAGGGGCTCGTCATGGAAGCTGCGCAGGAATCTGCTGTCTATCAGCGTGACCTCTCGCGCAGCGACGCGGACCGGCTGGTCGCGTTGCTAGATGAAGAAGGCATGGAAGTGACCCGTCTGTCGGATGAGGAAATGACCCGCATGCGCGATACCGTCGCCCCCGTCGTCGAGGAATTCGCTGAAACCATCGGTGCCGACCTCATCCAGCAGGCGCGCGAAGACATGGGCACTGCCAACTAAGGCAGCCCGGACCGGGAGGCGCCTGACCGCCTCCCACCTAGCGGCCGCAACGGGCCACCACCTTTTACAGATAGCGGAGTATATTTCATGCGGCTGATTCAGTTCGAGCTTAGCGATGGCGCGCGCGCCGTTGGCGTGGTTGACGGCAATGCCATTCTCACCCTCAACGGCACGGCCACGGTCCGCCAGCTAGCCCTGAACGCCATCGCTGCCGGCCGTTCGCTCTCCGAAGAGGTCGAGGTCCGGGGCACGGGCGAAACGCATGACTACGATGCGCTCATGGCAGCCGGTCGCGTCCTACCGCCGCTCGACCATGAAGATCCGGCCCATACGGTTATAGCCGGCACTGGCCTGACCCATACGGGCAGCGCCGCGGCCCGCAGCCAGATGCACGCCAAGATCGCTGGCGCCGAAGCTGAACTCAACGACTCCATGCGCATCTTCAAGTGGGGCGTCGAAGGCGGCAAGCCCGAGGCCGGTAAGGCCGGGGTTCAGCCGGAATGGTTCTACAAAGGGGACGGCGCTATCGTGTCCCGTCCGGGCCAGCCGCTGCCGATGCCAGACTTTGCCGAAGATTCGGGCGAAGAACCCGAAGTCGTTGGGCTCTATGTTATTGCCCCTGATGGCGCGCCCTGGCGCGTCGGCTTTGCGGTGGGCAATGAGACCACTGACCACGTCACCGAAAAGAAGAACTACCTCTACCTGGCCCATTCCAAGCTGCGCTTCTGCGCCTACGGCCCGGAGCTGTTTATCGGCGACCTGCCGTCAAATCTTGTCGGCCATGTCCGTATCCTGCGTGACGGCGCAACTCTGTGGGAAAAGTCGTTCCCCACCGGGGAGGACAATATGTGCCACTCCCTCGCCAACCTCGAATACCATCACTTCAAGTATGACCAGTTTCTGCGCCCTGGCGATGTGCATGTGCAGTTCATGGGCACTTCGGTCGCCTCGTTCGGCGATGGCATCAAGACCCAGGTCGGCGATGTGTTCGAGATCAGCATCCCCGAATTCGGCCGTCCGCTGAGCAATGCCATTTCCCTGGCCCCCTCTAGGAACGGCCTCAGCCCGATCAGGTCGCTATAACAATGTTGGCTTCGCATCGGTTTGGGGTGCGGGGCCAACCCCGACGTTTGTTGGCGATGGCGGCCCAGCCGGGTTTCCGCGCCGTCGCATAGGGCCTAAGCCTTTGGGCGACCGCTAGGGGAAACCAGATGGCCCTGATTCAATACTTGACGCGCATTCAGTTCGAAGCGGGAGCCATCTCCTTGCTCGCCGATGAATTAAAGCTCCTCGGCGTGTCACGGCCCCTCGTCGTTACAGACAAGGGAATTGTTGCCGCCGGTCTGCTCGCAACCGTTCTGGCCAAGTCAGGCTTGCAGCAAGGCATAGCCGTCTTCGATGATACGCCTGAGAATCCGACAGAAGCGGCAGCCTATAAAGCAGTCGAGTTGTTTGAGACCGCCGGCTGTGACAGCATCGTGGCTGTCGGCGGCGGCTCGGCTGTCGATCTCGGAAAGGCGGTCTCGCTCCTCGCCACCCACTCTGGGCCGCTGGAACACTATGCTGCCATTCTGGGGGGCATGGACCGGATTACGGGAACAAGCCTCCGGTCATTGCGGTGCCCACCACGGCGGGTACCGGCAGCGAGGTCGGACGCGCGGCGCTGCTGACCCTTGAGGACGGCCGCAAGCTTGGCTTCATTTCCCCCTACATGATCCCAAACGTTGCCCTTTGCGATCCGGACCTGACCCTTGGGCTGCCGCCCTACCTCACGGCGGCGACTGGCATGGATGCCATCACCCATTGTATCGAGACCTTTCTCAGCCCCCGATTCAACCCGGTGGCCGATGCGATTGCCCTTGATGGACTCGCCCGAGCGGCGAGATGGATTGAGCCTGCCACGCGGATTGGCTCCGACCCTATTGCGCGGCGTGAAATGATGATGGCGGCGCTGCAAGGCGGCCTGACCTTCCAGAAGGGGCTGGGCGCCGTGCATTCGCTGTCCCATCCGCTCGGTGGACTCAAATCGCTCAGGCTTCACCATGGTACGCTCAACGCCGTGCTGCTGCCGGCGGTGCTGCGCTACAACGCCGTGGGCAGCGAAGAAAAGTATGTGCGCCTTCGGGCCGCGCTGCGCCTGTCGGAACATGTCGATCTGTCCGTTGAGATGGCCGCGCTTGCGCAACGGCTGGGACTGCCATCGACGCTCGGCCAGATGGGCGTAACCCCCGACTGCTTCGAGCAGATCGCGCAATACGCGGTCAAGGATCACTCGACCGCTTCCAATTCGCGACCGGTCGGCGCGCCCGACTTCCTCAAGATTCTCGAGGACAGCCTTTAAGCATAACGCCACAGAGCAGCCCGCGGGTCGATCATCTGTCGTGTTCGAACATGGTCGCCAGGGCCGCTGTCGACCCTCCCGCCCTGGAGCTGATGATCGCTATTGGTCCACGCAGGCCGAAAGCTGCCAAGCCACATGCAGCCCCATTTTGCCAGACCAGCAACGTCTGCTTTCCCCGAAGGAACAGCTGGAACTCGACGCAGCAGAACCACTCGTTCGGCACCACGCACAGCGGCCGCGACTCCTCGGGCAGCAGTTTCTACAAGACTTGCATCAGTTCGGTTGCTACTGAGACGGGCGGTTGGTGCCTTCCACCACAACCTGTATTCTGAATTGCTCCCGACCAAATGGATCTTAATCCGCTTCAATCGGCAAACGCGTCGCCGCTGCAGCCTGCGACGCGCTGAACGAGGTGGGTAAGCTTGTCGCCTCGGCGTATTCAAGGTTGAAAACCAAACGTGGTCGCGCCACTTCCCCGATGAGTTGGACCAGAAGGCTGCTGTGGCAGCTAAGCGCTCCCCGCTGGAGCATCAACAAGGGCGCCGCGACGCTCAAAGCGACATGTCATCGGTCGCCAACCATTACCGGAGATACATCATCGAGCCACATGTCTCGACTAAGGTCGAATCTTGAGCGCCGAAATCCCGGATGAGGTACACGATGGTAGAGAATGTAGTGACAATCGAGGACGGCAAGTTTTATCGCACCCGGGATGGCCAACATGTCGGCCCCATGCGCGCGAGCGACAGCCCTTGGGTTTTTCTCTGCCGCAACGCTGATCCAGCAGCGGAGCGACGACGACGATGGAGTTGCCTCGAGCGTTAGCGACCGGCTCGGCTGAAACTGCGGCTTGTTCCGCGACCTTCGGCTTTCGCGGCATATAGCGCCTGGTCTGCCTGCCGGAAAAGCTCCTCTCCTGCCTCTTCCAAACGAAAGGCCAGCCCCACGGAGGCGCCCAGCTGGACCTTTGCACCATAATATTCAAACGGCAACTGCATGACCTCCACTATCTGACGGGCCAATCGCTCAGCATACTCAGGCCCATGCTCAGCGTGTAAAACTACCGCGAACTCGTCGCCTCCAAGTCTGCCGACAAGCGGAACGTCAACACAGCAAGCACGCAACCGCTGCGCTACCTCTCTAAGACATGCATCACCAAAGGCGTGACCATAAGTGTCGTTGATCGACTTGAAGCCGTCGAGATCCACGAGCAGCAAGGCACTAATACCCTGGGGCCGATCTAGGCGAGCCTCAAGGAGTGCCCTGTTGGCTAAACCCGTCATGGCATCTGTCTCTGCAAGATGACGCAGGCGGTCGATCAGAAGACGGTCCTCGGTGATATCCTGCTTGGTGCCAAAAAGCCTTTCAGGGCGGCCGTTGGCCAGCTGCACCCCTGCTGAAAGACGCATCCATCGCTTTTGACCATCTGCTCGGATGATCTCCGCGTCCATTGTGAACTCGCCTCCGGTTTCGATAGCCCGCGCGCGGGATTCTTCCATTGCGACCCGCGAGGTATCCGAATAGTGACTGACCGTGCGGTCCCGGTTCAGAGGGGTACCTCGCTCGATACCAAACAGGTCATAAACTCCAGAACTCCACCGAAGCGCATTCTCAGCCAGACGAAACTGCCAAATGCCCAAACCGGCGCTCGCTGTAGCCTGGTCTATGAGTATCAGGTCGTCGCTCAGGTCGAATGATGCGGGACTTCCACTTTCAATCTGTCCGGGATGAAAGGCCTCGAGCGCAATCATGGCCAATTGGTTCGCCGTGCCGAGGCTCCGTGGCGTTTTATCACCCAACGTCAGCAGATGGCTGGGAGAGTGGGCGTTCCCACCAAGCGGCAGAAAAGCAAGGAAGCCAACGGGATTGCCGTCAGCAAACCTTAGTTGGTCGCGAGCGAGCGTCTCGTTGGCATAGAGGTTGGCCAGCACCAAGGGTAGCCGGACTGTCCGCGCGCGCCGCTCAAAGTCCAAAGCGGCACCTTTCAACACAAGGGAGGATCCACTCTGAACCGTTGGAGTTGAACCGCCGGTCCTTAAACAGCGAAGACTGGCGGAGGATAGACCCAGCAAGGAGCGAATGCGATCCAACCTGCTGCCCAGCTTTCGCTCAGGGACAGCTGCGTGTGGCGGTCGCATGTCGAACAACTTCACCTTGGCCCCTCAGTACTGCGTGATGGACCGTAACTCATGTTCTTTAAGAAATTTCGGCCAAATAGGCTGCTGTGTCACGGCGCCCCATAATCAATGGCAGAGTGGGAACAGGCTTTGCCGATCAATACAATCTCCGGCTGGACATACGGCGCTTTTAGGCGGGCTCACCCCAGCGATCACGATAGACCAGCTGCTCGAGCGGGAGGCGCTGGCGCCATCCACGCTGCTCGAGTTCTGGGCTCGTCATTGTCTGCTCTACCAGCCCCGCGCAGAGATAGGCGATTACGCGTAGCTGGGAGGGAATGCCCAGCACCTCCTTGAGAGCTCCTTCATCGAGAATACTCACCCAGCCGACACCAACCCCTTCTGCGCGTCCGGCCAGCCACAGGTTCTGGATGGCACAAACCGTGCTGAACACGGCCATGTCGGGCATATGGGTCGCCCCAAGCGCCACGGGACCTGCCCTGCCCGGGTCGCAGGTCACGCAGATCCCGACTGGCGCTTGCAAAATGCCCTCAAGCTTGAGGGCCGCATAATCTCTTCTGCGCTCAGGCGGGAACATGGCCATCGCCTCCGCATTGGCGCGCTCGAAAATGGCCCTGATCCGCGCTTTTTGTGCTGGCGCGGTGACGATCAGGAAGTTCCAGGGCTGCATCAACCCGACTGAGGGAGCATGGTGGGCGGCCTCTAGCATGCGCCATAACACCGCCTCCGCAACGGCGTCAGCCAGAAAATCCCGTCTCACGTCACGGCGCGTCTGGATGGCCCTGTAAACCGCGGCCTTCTCCTCGGCGGAAAACGGACCTAACGGTGCATATTGAAGGGCGGCGGGGCGATCAAAACTGGCAGGCATGGCGATGCTCCTGTGGTTTGACAGGGGCTGCTCTCCACACAGCGACCGATATAGGCCTGGCCGGTCTTCTGGCTCCGGTTCAACTCCTTCGGGAGCCTTCCCGGCCAAGACCAGTGGCATAGTTCCCGAGGATCCCCGTTACAGCGCTGGGCGCGCCGCGGTTTTGCACCGCGTTTCCGATTCTCCCGCAAGCGCGGGCACCGAGGCAACAAATTGCTAGAGCCGGTTTCCGTTCTTGTCCAGCTTCGAAAGTTCGCCGACGGACCAGGATCCCGCTAGCAGCGCGCAACATGCAGCGGATATCGATCAAGGTCGCCGCAGGCACAGCGCCGCATCTGGAAGGAGGGATTAAGCAGACACCCGTATTGCACGCGTGGGTTTGGTGCCGCGCGATTGCCATCAATTGGGCGCCCAGGTGGCCTCGACGTGGTGTGCGGCCGATCGGTGCACTTGTAGGAATTGACCATCGGGTTCGTCCATGGCCGCGCCAGGGACGAATATAGGCCCCACCAGAGATGGCCGGAATCGATCACCGGCTTGTGAGCTTGTGGCTTGCCGCGTTCGTGGACAGGGTGTTCGCGAAGCGTCGAGTAACAAGGGGAGACGGTCACCATGACCACCGATTGCACCGGGCGGATCGCCAGCCGTAGCGAACAGACAATAACGGCCTATCGCCAGAGGGTCCATAACTTACGCCTGATGGCCGAGCGGGAAGATCGGGCCGGCGGGGATATGCTGGACTCACCGGCTGGTTCTGTGCCCAGAATGAACGCTGGGCACCCAGCACCGTGCGGCAGTATCGGGCCGCCATCCTGATGGCACTGGAGACGTTACCGTCTCATCCTAAAGCGCGTACGCTCCCTGTAGAGCGCTTGCACAGGGGGCCCTTGCCGAAGAGGTCGGGACCTCGAAAGACCTCGGCAAAGAAGCGCAAGAGCCTACCCATCGCGCAGTTCACCCGGCTGGAGCAGTTCCTCCATGATTCGGGTCGGTCAGATGACAAGCTGATCCGGGGCTTCCTGGTCTTCGGGGCAGCGCTCTTCCTGCGGCCCGTCGAATATCTCAACGCTCGGGTGGAGGGCATGATGTTGATGGTGCAGAACGCCAACGCCACCAATGGGCGGGGAAATGGTGAGGAACGCGAGCGTGATCTTGAACCCATGGGCAAGAAGGCTATTGCCCCGCTAGTGAAGTTCCTGGACCGCCTGTGTGCAGCGGTCCATGAAGCCGGCGCCTGGAAGAAGCTCCATAGCCGGCTCGCTTCGCGACTGGCCCGCATCTGCAAATGCCTCGGCATCGCGCGGGTCAGCCTCTACACCCTGCGCCATGTCGGGATGGCTACGGCCAAGAGCTGGATGGCGCCCGAGGAGGTCGCCGCCTCGGCGGATCATGCCTCGGTCCACACTGCCATGACGCATTATGCCAAGCGCAGGACAGGTTGGGTGGGACTTCAGGCTGGCAGGACGACCCTCGCCGGCAAGCGTAGAGAGGGTCAGGGGTGCTGCACAGGTCTTTCAGCCACCGGGACAGCCTGTGCGTCATTGGACGTGAGGGTCACAATGCAGACCCCTTGCAAAGCCGAGCTGGATCCGCGATTGTACCTCGGCTTGTACCAACCGGCGTTTGTGCCGCGTGCAAACCGCCAATATCCGGGCGAAAACGTGGAATTCGCGCAGAGTCCCTCCCTCTCCGCCATTCCTAAGCCGCTGAAGTTGCAGAAGCAGAGTCCCAATCAAAAAGCGGATTCTCTCATAGTATCCCGTCGCATGTGACGGGAGCGTTTGTTCATTGCTTAAGCCCATTGCATCCTTGGTGCACCGGCGAGGTTCAGTTCACTGGTCCCGCAAATCGGTGCCTGTCGACCTGATTGACCGTCTTGGCAGTTCAGACATCCGGCGGTCATTGCGCACGTGCAATGACCGGGTGGCCCGGCCGAGGGTGTGGGCACTGATCTTGGTGGTCGAGGACGCATTCGCGATATTGCGCAACGCAGGGCTGACGCCCTGCGCGACCCGTTGAGTGCAGTCCAAGTGGTGTTGAAGCCCGCACCAGCTTGCCGGTCAGCCAACATGGGGTCAATGTTGCGTCTAGCTTCCTCCCCAGAAACGGCCGGTGCAGGGAGCCATAGACATAAAGCTTGAGGATCGTGCCCCATTGCTACTGTGGGTCGCGGATTGGCTTTGTGCTCAAGTTCATCCTTGGATTAGCTACGGACGTGCACATGGGCTGAGTGCGCGCCCTGTATATAAAGGTAAACTGTCTATCGGGCTTCCCTTGCGCCGAGTTTGAATGGGTGGCAAGTATTGATCAATCAAAGGGGTGAACTATGTTGGCGGCAGGCGCATGCGTAACCGCGACCGTCTCAACGCGGAGCCTCGGATCGTGTCGGCGGACGCGGAAGTTTCGCCTACGCGAATGGTAGATGCCATGCTTTTCAGGGTTACGGCCGTCGACATGGCTATTGGTTTCATGCTGCGTACCAACGGTTACTGCCCACTCCCGCCTCTGAGCCACTGGCCGCGCTGGGCTAGGTTTGGGGACTGGTTTGCAATCTCGGCTAGCCTTTGCAGCCCAACTCGCCTTCGGGGTATTATGCGCGTGGACGCCGTAGCGTGAGGGCCGAAGTTCAGGTCCAAACCGGGCCAAGTGCTGCGCGAGGCGTCAGCGGCAAGCGGCCGATGGCTGTTCTGGGCCGGATTGCCTCACTTGTACTTACCCTCGCGATCACTTTTGTTGGCCTGACCGCGGTAACCTTTCTGATCAGCCGCCTGACCAATATCGATCCGGTGCTCGCTGTGACGGGCGACCGGGTGGGCGCGGCAACTTATGATGCGGTCTACAAGGAGCTCGGGCTCGACCAACCGGTGTTTGTTCAGTACGGCATCTACCTCAAGCGCCTCGTGTCCGGCGATTTCGGGGTTTCGGTGCTGACCTCGCGCCCGGTGCTTAGCGACCTGTTGCGCGTATTTCCGGCCACGTTTGAACTTGCAACTATCGCCATCATCATCGGGGTGGTGCTCGGCATCCCAATGGGGGTTGTTGCAGCTGCAGCCAAGGGCCGCTGGCCGGATCAATTGATCCGGGTGGTGGGTCTTCTCGGCTATTCCGTCCCGATCTTTTGGCTCGGGCTGGTTGGACTTTTCCTGTTTTATGGCAAGCTCGGCTGGGTGGCAGGAACTGGTCGATTGGATGTGTTCTACCAGGGCGTCCTCGAGCACCGCACCGGCGTGATCCTGATCGACGCAGCGTTGGAAGGAAACTGGGAGATCTTCTCGAATGCTTTCAGTCACCTGATCCTGCCCGCGAGCTTGCTGGGCTACTTCTCGCTTGCCTATATCGCCCGCATGACGCGCAGCTTTATGATCGACCAGTTAAGCCAGGAATATGTCATCGCGGCGCGCATCAAGGGCAACTCCTATTGGGGTGCAGTCTGGCGGCACGCATTCCCCAACATCATGGTGCCGCTGATCACCGTGATCGGGCTGAGCTATGCCTCGCTGCTGGAAGGAGCCGTGCTTACGGAAACCGTGTTCGCCTGGCCGGGGCTGGGTCTCTACATCACCCGCGCCTTGTTCAACAGCGACATGAACGCCGTGCTGGGCGGGACGGTGCTGGTTGGGGCTGTCTTTATCACGATCAACGTCGTGTCCGACATGCTCTACAAGTTATTCGATCCGCGGCTGAGGCGCTCATGAGCGACACCATTGGACAGTGGCTGGCAAGCGACGCGCCCCAGTCCCGGCGTCAGGCCATATTCGGTAGCGTTTACCGCAGCTTCGGCGCCGTTGTCGCCAATCCAACGGCGCTGATCGGGCTGGTGATTGTCACGGTGTTGGTTCTGCTGGCGGTGTTCGCGCCCTTGTTGACCATGGGCAAGTCACCGTTCGAGTCAGTGCTCAGCGACCGGCTTGCACCGCCCTCCGCCACTTACTGGTTTGGTGCCGACGAGTTGGGCCGCGACATCTTCACTCGAACGCTGTACGGGGCACGGGCGACGCTGACCATCGTGCTTCTGGTTTCGGTTGTGGTTGTGCCGATTGGCCTCGCGCTGGGCACCGCGGCAGGCTATGCGGGTGGCTGGGTGGACGTGGTGTTGATGCGCATCACCGATATATTCCTGGCCTTCCCCCGCCTGATTTTGGCACTCGCCTTTGCTGCGGCCCTGGGGCCGGGCATTGAAAACGCAGTGCTCGCCATTGCTCTGACGTCCTGGCCTGCCTATGCCCGCTTGGCGCGCTCGGAAACCATGGCGATCGCCCATAGCGACTTCATCCAGGCGGCAGTCCTTCAGGGCGCTTCGACCGGGCGGATCTTGTTTCGACACGTGGTGCCGCTTTGCCTGTCCTCGGTGATCGTCCGCCTCACGCTCGACATGGCTGGAATTATTCTCACCGCCGCCGGTCTCGGCTTTCTTGGCCTTGGCGCCCAGCCCCCGACGCCTGAATGGGGGGCAATGGTTTCGGCGGGGCGCGAAGTTATTCTTGACCAGTGGTGGGTGGCCACCATTCCCGGGCTTGCCATCTTCATCGTCAGCTTGGGGTTCAATCTGCTGGGCGACGGGCTGCGTGACGTGTTTGATCCGAAATCCAATGACCGATAATCTTCTTGTCGTCGAAGGCCTCGAGGTTAGTTTTCCCACACGGTCCGGCGTGACGCGCGCGGTCCGGGACGCCAGCTTCACCCTGGGCCGGGAGCGCCTCGGTGTCGTGGGGGAATCCGGATCAGGCAAAAGCACAATGGGACGCGCGCTTCTCGGCCTGCTGCCGCGCTCGGCCACTGTCACGGCGCAAACAATGTCCTACGCCGGCAAGAACCTGCTGGGTTGCACCGAGCGTGAATGGGGCGAACTGCGCGGCCGCCGTATGTCAATGGTGATGCAGGATCCCAAATATTCGCTCAACCCGGTGCAGACCGTCGGCAAGCAGATCGAGGAAACCTTGTTGCTGCACATCAAGGCATCCCGAGCCGACGCCCGGCAGCGGACGCTGGCGATGCTCGAGGCAGTGCAGATCCGCGACCCCGAACTGGTCCATGGGCTGCACCCCCACCAGCTCTCGGGCGGCATGGGCCAGCGCGTGATGATTGCCATGATGCTGGTGGCCGAACCTGACCTGCTGATCGCCGACGAGCCGACTTCGGCGCTTGACGTCACCGTGCAAAACGAAGTTCTGCGCATCCTGGATGATCTTGTGCGTGATCGCGGCATGGGGCTCATCATGATCAGCCACAATCTGACCATGGTGGCGAGCTTCTGCGACCGCGTGCTGATCATGTATGGCGGCCGCATTGTCGAGCAATGCGCGGCCAGGGACCTTCACAATGCGCGCCATCCCTATACAAGGGCGCTGGTGGCCGCGACCCCATCACTCGATGCTCAACAGGCTGAACTTGCGACCATGGTCCGCGATCCCGAGTGGCTCACGTGATCTCGGTCAACAATCTCGACGTCATTTTTCGCGTGGGCAGCCGGGAAATCCGCGCCGTGCAGGGCGTTTCCTTTGCGGTGGCGCCGGGTGAAAGCTTTGGCATTGTTGGCGAGTCCGGTTCGGGTAAGTCCACCGTGCTGCGGGCGATTGCGGGCCTCGTGCCCCCCAGTGATGGAACCATCGAGGTCAACGGCCAGCCCGCTGGCAGTCGACGACGCTCCGATCGGCGCTTGCTGCAATATGTGTTCCAGGATCCCTACGGCTCCCTGCATCCCCGCAAGACCGTCGACGACACCCTCAGGGAGCCGCTTGAGATCCACCGGGAAAGCGATATCGACGCAAAGGTCTCGCAAGCGATTGCAGATGTCGGGCTTCAAGCCACGCAGCGCTTCCGCTATCCCCACCAGCTCTCCGGCGGCCAGCGCCAGCGGGTAGCCATTGCCCGCGCCCTGATGCTGAAGCCGCCAATCCTGCTGCTGGATGAGCCGACATCGGCGCTGGACGTATCCATCCAGGCCGAAATCCTCAATCTGCTGGGGCGGCTCGGGCGCAGCTACAGCCTCACATCCATCCTGGTTAGCCACGATCTTGCGGTGGTGGCGCATCTTTGCAGCCGCATTGCCATCATGCAGCTCGGCCGGGTGGTTGAAGTGATCAGCGCCGATGACCTGCGGGCAGGCAAGATGAAAGTCGAGTACACGCGCAACCTGGTTCAAGCAAGCCGTGGCTTTACGCGGGCAGGGGCCTAGCCAGTCTCTTGTCTTTTTAGGCAAAAGCACTTCACATGACGTGGTTGCGGTAAGATCCTCGCTCGCAAACGACCGCGAAGGACTTCCATAGGGAGACGTGCATGTGGAACGGCCTGAAATATAGTCTTGTTACGGGGGCGCTGTTGGCGCTCATGCCTCACGCGTTTGCCGCGACACCGGCCGATACGCTGGTGATCGCCAAACAGATCGACGATCTGATCTCGCTTGATCCGGCCGAGGCGTATGAGCTCTCCGGCATCGAGGTGCTCGCCAATGCCTATGACCGCATCATGCGGTTCGAGCCGACGGACGTGAACAGTCTGGTCCCCGGCGCCGCCGAGAGCGTTGAAGTCAGCGAAGACGGCAGAACCTTTACGTTCAAGATGCGGCCGGGCCAGACCTTTGCTTCGGGCAACCCCGTGACTGCGGGCGACGCCGCATGGTCGCTGCAACGGGTGATCAAGCTCGAAAAGTCGCCGGTGTTTCTGCTCTCGCAACTGGGCTGGACCAAGGAGAATGTCGACACGATGGTGACTGCACCAGACGAGTCGACCCTGGTGGTCCAGATCGGCGTCGATTTCGCGCCCTCGCTGGTTTATGCGCTCCTTGGTTCCGTGGTCGGCTCCGTTGTGGACAGCAAGCTCGCCCTGGAAAATGAAGTTGATGGTGACCTGGGCAATGCGTGGCTCAAGACCACTTCGGCCGGGTCGGGGGCGTATGTGATCCGCTCCTGGACGCCCAATGAGGCCGTTGTTCTGGCGTCCAATCCGAACTATCGCGGCGGCGAGGCCAATCTCAAGCGCGTCGTGGTGCAGCACATTCCCGAAGCCTCGGCCCAGCGGCTCGCGCTGGAGAAGGGCGATGTCGACATTGCAATGAACCTGAGCCCGGACCAGATTGCCTCCATTGAAGGCAATGCCGACATCGAAGTCACCACGGTCCCGCAGGCGCTGCTTTATTATATCGGCCTCAACCAAAAGACCCCGGAGCTGCAGGATCCAAAAGTTCGCCAGGCGCTGCGCCACCTCATCGATTACGAGGGCATAGCCAATTCTTTCCTCAAAGGGGCCGCGCAGGTGCACCAGTCATTCTGGGCGGAGGGCTTCTGGGCCTCCTATAACGAGAACCCCTATGACTTCGACCCGGAAAAAGCCAAGGCGCTGCTGGCGGAAGCCGGCCTGCCTGACGGCTTCACCCTTGACCTCGATGCGCCCAATTTCTCGCCCTTTGTCAACATGGCCCAATCGGTGCAGTCGACCTTTGCGCAAGCCGGTGTCACCGTGAACATCGTGTCCTCGGAAATGGCGCCCATGCTGACCAAGTATCGCGCGCGCGAGCACGAGGCGCTGATGGTCTATTGGGGCCCCGACTACATGGACCCGCACACCAATGCCGACGGCTTCATCACCAACAACGACAATTCGGACGAAGCCACGGCCAAGCCGCTGGCCTGGCGCAATGCCTGGGAGTCGCCTGAGCTAACCGCCGCGACCAAGGCCGCCGCCGAGGAGAGCGACACGGAGGCGCGCATGCAGGCCTATATCGACCTGCAAAAACGGCTGTTGGATGAGGGTCCCTACGTCATCATGTTCCAGGCCACCTCGCAGCGGGCCGATCGGGCGAATGTGGAAGGCTTCGTGCAGGGCTCCTCGGCAGACGTCACCTACTATAATCTCACGACCAAGTAGACCGAGGACAGGCCGGCATGTTGCCCGAGGGCTGTGTTTCGGTCCGCACCACCCCCGACGGCAAGCGGGGCGTCCACAATGACAACGGCTGTGCGGACTTGGGAGAGCCGGTCCGTACAGAATTGCCCAAGTCGAAGGCCAAATGACGGACAGTCGGGTCCCGACGGGCGCGGCGAATGGCGTGGCGGCAGGATCCGCTGCGCCATCCCTGATGCGCAGTTCGCGGCAACTGCCGGAGCGTCCCTGGATGGCAAAGGCACCGCGACCTGCAGCGATTTCCTGCCAGAGCATCCCGACCACGCAGGGGCTACTGGTGTAGTTGCCCCTGATCCATGCAGCGGTGCGCCCGCCGTAGTGGCGATATAGATCCCAAGCCCGCTCTTGTTTACTCCCGCGGCTCCATGGCGTCTCGCAACCCGTCGCCGAGGAAGTTCACGGCGAGTACCGTGAAGAGGATGAGTAGTCCCGGTGGGATGGCGAGCTAAGGGCTTGTCATCGAGGGCAGGACAGGGCACGCTCTCGGTCGGCATGCTTCCCACTTTCGGCACTCGCTGGCTCCTGCCGCGTCTGCCCTCCTTCCAAAAGCTCTACCCCGATATCTCGGTGAACGTCGTCTCCACCGATGGCGAGCTCGATTTCATCAACGGGCGCATCGACATTGCCATTCGGTTTGGCCACGGCCAGTAGCCCGACGCGCTGGTCGACCCGCTCATGAGCGAAGGGATCCAGGTCGTCTGCTCGCCTATGCTGCTCGATGGCAGTTGCCTTCTGGCGGCGCTCGAGAAGGTAGAACCAAGGCTCGACACCATGCCTGAGGATGGCCGCCACGGCGTGCCATGGATGGGTACCTTTCACTCGGCGTCCGCCCACGTCCTGCAGCACCATGCCGGGTTCAAGGTAGCCGCAGCGGCCTGTCTCCCGTCCCCGACGCCGCTCCAGAGCGGGTGGCTATCGCCTAGGAGTGGGCAGCAATGCCGGGCGCTGGGATCCTGGTGGCTCGGCTCGATCAGAAGCCGTGGCGGGCCAGCAGTTCGATGGCCTCGCGGCCTACATCGTCGCCGTTCTCGAACATGTTGCGCCAGGCGCCAACGCCGGCGGTGATGTCGGGATGGGAGATGGCCGCGGAGAAGGCCTCCACACCGATCAGCCCGGAATAATTGGCCTGTTTGAGGCGCTGCAGGAAAGGCGAGAAATCGATTGTGCCACGGCTGAGAAGACCGCGATGGTTCTGGTCGATCTCGAAATAGGCGAGATGGGGCAGGGCGAGTTCAACCGCCCCCATCATGTCGTCTTCCTCGATGTTCATATGGAAGGTGTCGAGGTGGATCTTCACATTCTCCGCCCCGATCGCCTCCACCATGTGCACGGCATTGGCCGCTGTGTTGATGAGGTTGGTCTCGTAACGATTGACCACTTCAAGCGAGAGAATCATGTCCATCCCACGCGCCTTTTCCGCAACCAGGGCTAGTCCGTCGGCCGCCGCCTTGAAGTTGTCCTCGTTTGCCACTCGCGCGGCCTTGCCAAAGGCTGAGTAAAGAATGCCGCCCATCCGGTCCGCGCCCATCGCGGCGGCGAGGTCCAGCGCCGCCTTATGGCGATCAACCCCGCGCTGCCAGACCGCGCGGTCGGTGCTCGAAATGTCGTTCTCGGCCTGCAAGGGCGAGGTGGTCACCGGCTTGATGCCCGCATCGGCAAACATGGCGGCGATCGTTTTAGGGTCGATGTTCTCGTGGTTGCGGATCGGCACCACGACATAGTCGAACCCCAGCGCCGCGGCGCGGCTAACGGCCTGGGCTCCATGCTCGTTGGTCCACATCGGGGCCCAGGTATAGGCGTGTACGGCGCGTTGGCTCATGCGGTGTTCTCCTTTGCACCAGTTTGGAACAGGTCTCGCGCTCCATTCAAGTGATATCTGCTGTCTTGCATCTGATATGCCAGTGTGCAAGATCAAGCCGCCGAGCAACTGCCGGCCCATGACAGACCGCCAGCAAGGCGGCGTAGCGCCCCAGCGGTGCTGTTCCACGGGAGAAGGGTTTGCCCTTCGTTGAAGTTTTCCGCCGCCTTGCGGGTGCAAGGTCGTGTCTTTGGGAGTTGAAAATGACCATCAAGCAGCGCATCGCCGCCCTTCTGGGCGCCACGGGCCTGGCCGTGCTTGCCGCCGGTTCCGTTGCCGCGCAGGACTACACCTTGCGGTTCAGCCATGTGCATACGCCCGCCGAAGCCTACAATCAGGGCTTCCAGAACTGGGCCGACCGGGTGTTTGAGCGTACCAATGGCGGCTTGAAGATCGAGGTGTTTCACTCCGGCCAGCTGGGCGTGGAAGAAGACATCATCGAGCAGGTCCGCATGGGCGCCAATCTGGGCCTCAACACCGACTCTGCCCGCCTGGGCAATTATGTGCCCAACATCGCCGTGCTCAACGGGCCCTACCTCGTGAACTCCTTTGAGGAGGCGTTTAAGCTGGCCGAATTGCCGGTGGTGCAGGGCTGGGTTGATGAGCTGGCCACCCAGCACGGCCTCAAGGTTGTCTGCTTTGATTTCTCGCAGGGCTTGCGGCACGTCTTCACCAACCAGGCCGTGCGCAACCCCGAGGAACTCTCCGGCCTGCGCATCCGCACCCCGCCAGCCCCAATCTGGCAGGAAGCCACCCGGTCCCTGGGCGCTGCACCGACCGCCATGGCCTTCGGCGAGATCTATCCTGGCCTGCAGCAGCGCGCCATCGATGGCGCCGAGGTCACTTACGCCAATATCCGCCCCAATAACCTGCAGGAAGTGCTGACCCATGTCAGCGAAACCGGGCATATCCTGCTGCTGAACTTTGAGGTGGTTTCCTCCACCTGGTTTGATTCCCTGCCGCCCGATTACCAGACCGCGCTGGTGGAAGAATGTCGCGTTGCCGGCCAGGAAACCACCAAAGTGCTGCAGGAGCAGGCGGTCAGCGAAAAGGCGGCCTTGATCGAGGCGGGCATGACCGTGGTCGAGGATGTCGACATCGAAGCTTTCCGCGCCGCCAGCGTCAAAGCCTACGAAGCGTTGGGTCTCCTCGAAGTGCGCGATGCGCTCTACCAGGACTTGGGACGCCAGTAACATCTAGCCGGCAAGGACCGCCATGCAAACGCTCTACCGTTCACTGATCCGCATTGAAACAGTCCTTGCCGGGTTCTTTCTTGTTGCCATGATCCTGATGGTGCTGCTCGGCGGGGTGGCGCGCATGGCGCGCTCCCCGCTCAACTGGACCATCGATCTTTCCACCTGCTTTTTTGCCTGGGCCGTGTTCCTGTGCGCCGATATCGCCTGGCGCAGCAATACGCTGATGGCGCTCGACCTGTTCACCGAGAAGCTTTCGGACAAGACCAGGCGCGTGCTTGACGCAATCAATCTGGTGATCATCGCCGTGTTTCTGGCTTACGGCGTTTGGTACGGCATTTCGCTGGCATGGGCGAGCCGCGCGCGGGCCTTTAATGGCATTCCGGGCGTCTCTTATTCCTGGGTGACGAGCTCGATTGCGGCGGGCTGCGCCCTGATGCTGCTGACCACTCTCATCAAACTGCGGAACATGCGCATGGGCCATGCTCCTGCAACGGCCTCCTTGAGCTGAGAAACCCCGATGCTACTCGTTACGATTGTTTTTGCCGTTCTGCTGGTGATCGGCATGCCCGTGGCATTTGCCATCGGGATCTCGGGCATGATGTTTTTCCTGCAGCACCCCGAGCTGCCGATCTCGATCCCGTTACAGATCACCGTTTCCACAACGCAGAACTTCTCCCTTCTGGCGGTGCCGCTGTTTATCGTGGCGGGCAATCTGATGAACCGCTCGGGCATCACCGAGGGCCTGCTCAATCTGGCCTCGGTGCTGACGGGGCGCCTGCGCGGTGGCCTCGCCCAAGTGTCGATTGTGCTGTCCGCGCTGATGGGGGGCGTTTCGGGCTCGGCCATCGCCGATGCCGCCATGCAGTCGCGGATTCTCGGCCAGCAAATGATCGACCGCGGCATGAGCAAGGGCTTTGCGGCCGGGGTGCTGTCGTTTTCCTCGCTCCTTACGCCCATCATTCCGCCCGGCATCGGCATGATCCTGTTCGGAACCATCGGCTCGGTTTCCATCGGCCGGCTGTTTGCCGGCGGCATCATTCCCGCAATCTTGCTCGGGCTCGCCATGAGCCTGTCGGTCTGGATCACCGCTACCAAGCGCGGCTATCCGCCTGAAAGGAGCACGCGGCCAACGCTCAAGGAAACCACGACGGCGTTCCGCGGGGGCATCTGGGCCTTGCTGTTTCCCGTTATCCTGCTGTTGGGCCTTCGCGCGGGCATCTTCACGCCCTCCGAGATCGGCGCCTTTGCGGTGGTCTACGCCGTGTTCATCGGCTTTTTCGTGTACCGGCAGATGAAGGTGAAGAGCTTTCTTGAGGCCCTGGAAACCAGCCTTGGCGATGTCGGCTCGGTGATGTTCCTGATCAGCCTTTCGGCCATTTTTGGCTACGGGATCGTTTTTGAGCGGCTGCCCGAACTGGTGGCGTCCGGCCTGGGCAACGTGACTGACAACGTGCAGATGGTCATGGTGCTCATTGTCCTGCTGGTGGTCGTTGCCGGCTGCTTCATCGATGCCACTGTGCTGATCATCATGATGACGCCCATCGTGCTGCCCGTTGTGACCAAGCTGGGCGGTGACCCCGTCCATTTCGGCATCGTCTTTGTTATTGCCGCAACGCTGGGCAACTTCACCCCACCGGTAGGCGCCGCGATGTACACGGTCTGCTCGATCCTCAAAGTCTCGGTGAAAGACTATGTCCGGGAAGGTTGGCCATTGCTGCTGGCGATTTGCTTGGTCACTATGCTGCTGATCTTTGTTCCAGAGATCGTGCTGTTTGTTCCCAACCTCATCTTCGGGTGAGACCAAGGCGAGCCGTGGCTCGGACAATTGGGTGCTCACGGCAACAATTGTCTGATCGCCAGGGCAGCTGAGGGGGCTTACATGAAGATCGAACGGCCAAGATCGCTCAAAGAACTGGTGGTCGACGAGTTGCGCAATCGGATCATCGACAACCGCATCCAATTGGGCGCGTCCTTATCCGAAAACGCGCTGGCCGCCGATCTGGGCATGTCCAAGACCCCGGTTCGCGAGGCCTTGCAGCAGCTGCGTCTTGAAGGGCTGGTCGAGGTGCTGCCCCAAAAAGGCACTTATGTGTTCCGCATCGAGGCTGAGCAGGTGGTCCAGATCAGCGAGTTGCGCAGCATTCTCGAGCTTGCCGCGTGTGGCCTCGCCATTGAGCACAACCACGAGCCGCTGCTCGCCACCATGACAAGCCTGATGGACGAGATGCAGCAGGCCTATGATCGCAACGACACCGTCGCTTATCAGAAGCTGGACGGGCGCTTCCACCAAGCCTTCATCGAGCTGTGTGGCAATCCGTTTCTGGGGGAGGCGTTCAGCCAGATCGGTTTTCGCATCCAGGCGCTACGCTCCCGCCTGTCCAATATCGCCGATCTCAATTCCCGCTCCGTGGCCGAGCACCGCAGGATGCTGGAGCTAGTGCGGCGGCGAGACATCGCGGGGCTGCGCGAGCTGCTCGCCACCCATATCGGGGAAACCAAGATGGCCTATCTGCAGGTGATTGGCGAAGGCACTGCCTTTCAGTCGGGGGCTGTCGATTGAGCGCGCCGCGGCTGGCCGGCAAATCGGCCGTGGTTACCGGGGCGGGAGCCGGCATCGGCCGTGCCATCGCCATTGCCTTTGCCCAGGAGGGTGCCGCTGTTCTGGCGACCAGCCGCTCGCCCTTTGAGCTGCCCGCGCCCATTGCCACGCGGCTGCTCGATGTGACCGACAGTGGGGGGATCGCCGAGTTCGCCCGCGACGTCGGCGCCATCGATGTGCTGGTTAATGTCGCCGGCTATGTTCATGCCGGCACCATCCTTGATTGCGATGAGGAAGAATGGGCAGCATCGCTCGATGTCAATGTCACCGCGCCTTTTCGCCTGATCAAGGCATTGCTGCCCGCCATGCTGGAGCGCGGACGCGGCAACATCATCAATGTGGGCTCGATTGCAGGCGCGATCAAAGCCACGCCCAACCGCTTTGCTTATGGGGCGAGCAAGGCGGCGTTGGTGGGCCTGACCAAGGGCCTTGCCGCCGACTTTGTCGGCCGCGGCATCCGCGCCAATCTGATCGCCCCCGGCACCACCGATAGCCCCTCGCTTAACGAGCGGGCCCGCGCCACCGGCGACTATGACGCGGCCCGTGCCGCCTTTGTCGCCCGACAGCCGCTGGGCCGCCTCGGGCGCCCTGAAGAAATCGCAGCGCTTGCCGTGCACCTTGCTTCCGATGAATCAGCCTACACCACCGGCGCGGTTTATATCGCCGATGGTGGCGTAACCATGTGAGTAGACAATGCAGAGCAACAATCAGATCCTGGTCCCCGCCAAGGAACTCGAACAGCGGGTGCTGGCAGCACTGATTGAGGCAGGCGCGAGCCCGGCCTCGGCCGAGGCCGCCCTGCGCGCCCTGATGCACGCCTCCATGGTTGGCGTGGATAGCCATGGCGTGCGGCTCGCCGAGCATTATTGCAAGATGATGGCTGGTGGGCGCATCAACAAGAACCCTCAGATCAGTGTCCGGCGCACTGCGGCGGCCAGCGCCATGGTCGATGCCGACCATGGGCTGGGGCATTACGCCGCCTACCAGGCAGTACAGGTGGGGATCGACATTGCCGGGGAAAGCGGCATCGCGGCAGTGGGCATCGAGCACTCCTCCCATTTGGGGGCCGCCGGCGCCTATGCCGTTGCTGGTGCCGAGCAGGGCTTTGTCACCTTTGCCACGACCAATACCGATGCCATGGTCGCCCTGTTTGACGGAGCGCAGCGCTTTCACGGCACCAATCCCCTCGCCTTCGCCGCACCCGTTCCCAATAGCCGCCCATGGCTGCTTGACATGGCGACCTCATCAATCCCCATGAACCGGGTGCTGCTGCACCGCTCGCTGGGAGCCCAACTGCCTGCGGGGGTGGCCGCCGATACTGAGGGGGGCGCGACGCGCGATCCGCACCAGGCTCAAATGCTGCTGCCGCTCGGGGGCGAGGAATATGGCTACAAAGGTGCGGGGCTTGCCGGCGTCGCTACCCTGTTTTCAGCGCTTTTGACCGGAACGACCCTCGATCCCGATTTTATTCCCATGTACGACACCGACAACATCCACGAGCCGCGCAATATGGGGCACTTCGTGATGGTCATTGATCCCAGCAAGTTTGTGGGTGCCGAGTTGTTCGGTCTGGCCATCGGCAGCTATCTGGCCTCCCTGCGCAGCGCCGCTGCCCGATCCGGCGGCGGCCCCGTCATGGCTCCGGGCGACCGGGAATGGCGAGAGGCGGAAACCCGTAGGTCGAACGGCGTGCCCATCGATCTAGACACGGCCCGGTTCCTCGGGTTTGCACGCGCTTGATGGTTGTCCGAAACGCCATGCCGATACCGCAGTGTTCGTAAGTGCCCGAAGCTTTCGGGAGCGGCTAGCTGCAGGATAGGCTCGAAGGTGCATTCTGGCATCTCGCATCACGGCGTTCGGCGAGCTGCTTGGCAATTCGATTCCGACTATGCGTCGGCGGACGGGCGGGTTCTGAGACAGCCTCAAACGAGCGCGCCCAACCGAAACGGGGCGCAGAGTAGAGGGTTGGCGGCCGGCAAGAGCGCGGTTCTCGAGGTGCCGGCCGCAAAGGACGTGCCGGCACCTCGGGTTTATCACGCCGTGCCAATGCAAGCTCCGGTCGAGCTTACGACGCGTTGGTGATGCGGACGATCTCGGAGGTGCCCCGTTCGGCATCTTCGGTTACCGCATAGACCGCGCCGTCAGGCCCGACCTTGACATCCCGGACCCGGGCTTGGAGCGGCACCCATTCCTCGGTTTCGACCTGATCTTTGTCGTTGAGGTGCAGGACAACAATGGATTGCGCCACCAGCCCACCGACCAGAAACGCACGCTGCCATTGCGGGAATTCATCCCCCTCGTAATAGGCCATGCCCGATGGCGCGATCACCGGATCCCAATAATAGACCGGCTGGGTGGTTTCAGCGTCCTGGGTGATGCCCTCACCGATCGGCTTGCCACTATAGTCAATCCCGTAGGTGACTTCAGGCCAGCCATAATTGGTGCCAGGCTCGGGACGGTTGAGTTCGTCACCGCCCTTGGGCCCATGTTCCACTGCCCATAAACGGCCTTGCCCGTCCAGCGCCGCCGACTGCATGTTGCGGTGCCCAAGGCTCCAAATCTCGGGCAGGGCGCCCTCCACATCCACAAAAGGATTGTCGGGAAGCGGATCGCCATTCTGGTCGATGCGGAAGATCTTGCCCAAGCCAGAGCCCAGATCCTGTGCCTGCACCCGTGGCTCCACGTCGGAACGCTCGCCCACGGTAACAAACAAGGATCCGTCGGTGCCGAACACGAGGCGAGAGCCGAAGTGCTTGGTGCCGTCATAGGTGGGCATTTGCTGGAAGATCACCTCCATATCCTCGAGGCCGGCGCCCCCATCATCGTTCATTACCAGTCGGGCTTTGGCCACGGATGTGCCATTGCCGCCCTCCCGCGGTTCGGAGAACGAAAAGAAAATCAGGCCTGAGCTCTCGAAGTCCGGCGCCAGCGCCACGTCGAGCAGCCCCCCCTGTCCTTCGCTGTCGACAGCGGGAACACCCTCGACCGGCGCGCTCACTTTGCCATCTTCGCTGATGATGTGCAGCGCCCCGGCTTTGGCCGTCACCAACATGCGGTTGTCCGGAAGAAATTCCAGCGCCCAAAGTTGCGGCAGATCACTTGCCACCACTTCCGTTTCAACAGCAGCGGGGTTTTCCGGCAGTGGTGCTCGCGTCTGCTGGGCGAAGGCCGGCTCCTGATCAGGCGCATTTGGGGCTTGCGTCTGCACGGTGGGCGCTTGCGCCAATACAGGGGGCATCAGTGCCGCCGTGGAGAGTACGGTCCCGACAAGCAAAAGGGAAAGGCGAGGCATCGAGAACTCCCATTGTGATAACTGCAGGAAGGCGGCGTTTTCCGGGCGACCGGCAACGACCACCTGGTTGGAGCAATCCCCGACCTTCCTTCCCGTTGCATCAACGGGGTCAATACATTTTGACCGGTTGCAGCGGGTCCTCCATTGAACACGGCACTCGGGCGAGCGGGGTCGATCGGCTGGCAACCGGCTGGGGCAGCGTCCAAACCGTATACCCCGCGGAGAACAACCGACTGCGGCGCACTCACTGCCCCGAACGCTGCGACCCCATTTCAGCTGTCGAGGGTGAAGCAGGAGGCAAAGGGCAGACATCTCGGCCGCTTGCTTGGCGGGTCCCCAGGGCGGCCACAATTTGTGCTGTTTAGTCTGCTGCCTACCAGCAGCGGCATTATTTGCGCGGCGAGCATCATCCAACAAGGGCGTCCAGATGAGCGATACCAAGGCGGCACTCGACGCGGACCTGATCGCGAAGCTGCTTGGCGAACAGCACCCGGACTTGGCCGAGTTGCCGCTGGCTTTGGGGGCTCTGGGTTGGGACAATCAGATGTGGCGGCTCGGGGACGCACTCGCAGTTCGTTTGCCCTGGTCGACCCAAGATGCGGATGAGCTGCTCCTCAAGGAGTACGCTTTCTTGCCTGCCATGGCCCCGCGTCTCCCGCTGCCGATACCTGTTCCCAAAAGACTTGGGCAACCTTCCGAGCTGTTCCCGCGCACATGGATCGTCACGACCTGGGTTCCTGGCGAGCCTGCGGACCGCGCCCCTGCGACTCCTGGCCTTCAAGCCGCAGACAGCCTTGCGGCTTTCCTGGCAGCGCTTCACCACCCCGCGCCTCCTGCTGCACCAATCGGGCGACACGGCAGAGGCGGATCCCTGGCCACATCCAGCGAAGGTGTTGCCCGGTTCCTGAAAGAGGCAACCGATCGTCGGCTGATCGCCGATCCGGATGATCTGCGTGAAATCTGGGCTGACGCCGTGACCGCCCCTGCGTGGACGGGCCAAGCCATGTGGCTTCATGGGGACCTACACCCGGCCAATCTGCTGACCAGAGGGGGTGATTTTTGCGGCGTCGTTGACTTTGGCGACATGTGTGCAGGCGATCCTGCCTGCGACCTGGGTGCCGCGTGGCTGCTGCTGCCTGATGGCGCGATCGGTCGCTTCTGGGACAGCTATCGCCCGGCGATTGACGCAGCTACCCTGCGCCGTGCCCGCGGTTGGGCACTCGGCAAGGCCCTTGTGTGCCTGATTATCGGCGATGATGGTGTTCACGGTCGACCCGGCGGGAAGGCGACCTGGGGCCCACCAGCACAAGCTGCCATCCGGCGCCTCGTCAGCTCGTGGCGATGGGCGAAATCCCACGATCAGTAAGCAAGTTTATATAGCCCGGCGGCCAGCACCTGGATGCCCGCGACAATGTCGGCGATGGTTGAAAACTCCTCAGGCGTGTGGCTGCGCCCTTTTTCGGAGCGCACAAAGATCATTACGGTTTTGGCGATCTTGGCCATTTGCTGGGTGTCGTGCCCCGCGCCGCTCGCCATGGTGAGGGTGGGCACGCCCTGATCCGCCGCTGCCTGGCGGAAGGTGGAACCGACACTGGTCCCGTTCGGAAATCGCTTCCGTTGGGACTGGGCTCGTTTTAGCACAGCATTGACGACAGGGGGGCGGCTTGCATGAAACCTGATCTCGTTCAGCGCCCTTCAGCGCGGCTCCTGGTTGTCGATCCCAGCGGTTGCCTGCTGTTGTTTCGCTTCGTGCACCGTTCGGGCGCGCTGGCCGGGCGAACTTTTTGGGCGACGCCGGGCGGCGCAGTGGACGAGGGCGAGAGCTTCGAACAGGCCGCCCGGCGCGAACTCGATGAAGAAACTGGCCTGATCCTGGAGGTAGGGCAGGAGGTGGGCCAGCGCAGAACCACATTCCCCCTGGCCTCGGGTCAGATGGTCGAAGCCGATGAGCGATATTTCCTGGTTCGGGCGCCGAGCCAGGACATCTCGCGGCAAGGTTGGACCGATCTCGAGCGCGAAGTGATGGCGGAGCATCGCTGGTGGAGCCACAAGGAGCTTGCCACAACAAGCGAGCAGGTGTTTCCCGAGGACCTCCTCGACTATCTCCGGGCTGCCGGCGTTGCTTGAGCCGGCCCTGGCACCGGCAAAAAATCCAACGATCAGCCGATGGAATAATGAATTGGCTTGAAGCTGCCGCCATTGCTGGCCGGCGCCGAGCATGCTGTGAGCCCGATGATGAGGTCCATCCGGGCCTGGAAGCGGATGAAGTCTCCCGCTTTGCTCAGTGGGGGCAGCACGTTGAATTTGCCCGTTACCCCATCCACCGGCACGTTCATGAAGCAATTAAAGGCCACGGGAATAGCGTCTTCGGCGATGCCATAGGGCATCAACGCGTGGTGCAGATTGCCATGGCAGCCCTGGTGGGGTGGCTCATTGTCGTAACACAGGCGAAAGGTTGCTTCGCTGCACGGGGTCAGCAGGAAATCGTGCCGGCCGACCGTGTCCTCGATGATGTCGAGCATCACGTTGGAACGGTTCGAATACAGCATATTGCCGGTGGTGAGATAGATGCTCTCGGCATAATCCAGGGTGCGGCCCGAGGAGATCATCTCGGCAGTATCGGCCCGGGAAATCGCCAACAGGTCCGCGACCTGGCCCCCCAGCGGATCGATAACGGTCAGGATCTGCCCCGCGCTGAGCTCGAAGGCCGTACCTGAGCGTGGCGCAATTTCGTTGATGCCAAGGTCCATCAGGAATGCTCCGTTTCGCCCAAAGGGTCGGCCGCGGCTGGAATTTCCTCGCGATGATAAGGACAGCTCCAGCCATCGGGCACTTTGCGGCCGCTATATTGCCTGGCTTCGGAAACGGTGCCATGGCGAGCCAGCATTGGGTTGATGCTGCCCGCAAGTTCCAGATCACGCTCCAGGATCGAGCCGCGCAGCTTCTCGTAGCGGTTCTGCGCGCGCAAGGCTTCGAACTGATCATGCAGGTTGAAGATCATGGTCGGATAAGCAAAGCGGCGGGCCGGGCGGCTCGCCCCGGGATGCAGGCCCACCACAAAGAACCCCTGGCCGCCGAAACTCAGCGAAAAATGCGGATCATCGGGATCTGCACTGACGCGTGGGTCCGATGTTTGTCCGCGCCAGCTGTCCTTTGCGGTCAGAGACTGGATCCGCTCCCACATGTGCCGCTCGAACCGCGCTTCATCAAGGTCATCAGGGCCCTCGAAGATCACCGCAAAGCTCGTAAACAGCGTGGGATGTTCTTGATAGCGCCAGGCGAACCGCATGAGCTGGTCCTGGATTTCGACATCGTTCCAGGCGCTGTCGAGGCTGCGAGCCACATAAGTGGTCAACTGGTCTTTTCCCAAGGCGGACTTGGCGCCAACGCAGGGAAAGGATGGATCCCGGATAAATTCTTCCAAGGCACGTTCAGAGTCGAAAAGCATGAGCCCACGGCATTTGATGCAACTATGCAGCTAAGGCTTGTGCCGCGATCGCGTTCCATCACAAGCCAGAACGCCACCAAACTCGTGCGAAGGGAAACACTTAAACACCGGCAGCTCCGGCCCCTTCCCACCCCGAAGTGGCCGGTGGGCAGCCGACCTCCAGTCGGCCATCGGTCTTGGGCTGGATAGGTGCCAGGGCGGTCATCGCCAGAACACCCACCGACTATGCCGCGTCTGCCGCAAGTGTCCGCTTTTGTACGATAACCGAGATTTCACCGTCATGCTGTGTTCCCCATTCGCACAGCGGCGCCAGAACACGAGCCAAGCTCTGGCCAAACTCGGTCAATTCGTATTCGACATGCGGGGGGACCGTCCGGAAATCAATGCGGCGAATAATGCCGTCATTGGTCAGCTCCTTGAGATGCTGGATCAGCATCTTCTCGCTCACATTGGTGACAAGGCCGCGCAACTGTCCTGTGCGCTTCGCGCCACTGGCTAGATGGAACAGGATAAGCGGCTTCCACTTGCCGCCCAGAATTTCCAGCACCGCTTCCAGGCCGCATCTGAACTTGGTTTGGGTCATCTCTTCCCCGCCCACCCATACTTACTAAAAGGTCGGTACTTGTCTCTAGGTGCGCACGGTTATAGCTAGGTTGGGCAATGATGTCGACGGGCATCGTCCTCCTCCAGAAGCCCGATCCGCGGTTGGCGCTTCGCCTTGCCCCATGAGCGAACATGACCGAGTCAAACCCTGTCCTTTTGCGCCCAATCCGTTTGGGCGATCTCGAACTCCCCAACCGCATTGTGATGGCGCCAATGACCCGTGCGCGGACCAACAATCCTGAACTGGTCCCCAATGCGCTTCAAGCCCAGTACTACGCCCAGCGCGCTTCGGCGGGCCTCATTCTGACCGAGGGGACCTGGCCCAGCCGCGATGGGGTGGGCTTCATAAATGTACCCGGACTTTACACGCAGCAGCAGGCCGAAGGCTGGCGTCGCGTCACCGATGCCGTTCATGAAGCAGGCGGGCGGATTTTCGTCCAGCTCGGTCATACCGGCCCTTCCTCGCACCCTGATATGCTGGACGGCGCACTGCCGCTCGCTCCATCGGCGGTGAACCCTGGTGTGCAGACGTTTACCAATGCCGGCTTTCAGGAAACCGTAACCCCCAGAGCCATGGACCTCAGCGATATCGCCCGCACGGTGGACGACTATGCCAAATCCGCTCGTTTGGCGCAGATTGCCGGTTTCGATGGAGTTGAACTGCATGGCATCAGCACCTTTCTGATCCCGGCCTTCCTCTACGAAACCCTCAATTTCAGAACGGATGACTATGGCGGCTCGGTTGAAAACCGGGCGCGGCTCCCGCTGGAAATTATCGACGCCCTTGCCGATGCCTGGGCTCCTGGTCGCGTCGGCATCAAGCTCAGCCCAGGCCTGACCGGCGTCGGCAAGTTCGTTGCGGGAGCCGAAACCCTGAAGACCTTTGAGCATCTGGTTAGCCAGCTGTCAGAGCGCAACCTGGCCTACTTGCACCTCATGAACCCGATCAGCAATCTGGCAGGCACGCCGCTGGAAGCTCTTGGAGCCGATATTGCCAAGCATTTTCGGCCCCTTTACTCCGGCCCGCTGATCGCCAATGGCGGCTATAGCTTCGAGGCCGGCAATGCTTTGATCAACAATGGCTTTGCCGATGCCATTGCCTTTGGCGCTCCGTTTATCTCGAACCCGGACCTGGTCGAACGCTTCGCTACCGGGGCAAGCCTGAGCCCGAGTGATCGCGCAACCTATTATGGCGGCGGAGCCGCTGGATATGTCGATTACTCCAGGGCTGCCGAAGCTGTCGTGGCTGTGTGATCGGGCTGTTACACCCCAAGGATTGGCGGGCCTGCTGACCCGCCAATCATCAACCCTGCGGCCCGCCAGATGCGAAAGCCTACTGTGCTGGAGGTTGATCGAAATGCCCTCGAGCTTGCCCGTGCTGGCAGGGGCATTGTCCGCTTTTCCCTCCACTCAGGGGCGGTAACGCAGCATGTCGACCAGGGCGATCAGTGCGGGGGTCCGTTGCCGCCGCGATGGATAGTAAAGATGATAGCCCGGCGAAGGCGGGCACCAATCCTCGAGACACCGCACGAGCCGCCCGTCGCTGAGGTGACGGGCGACTTGATCCTCGAAAACATAAGCCAGCCCGTATCCGGCCAAAGCGGCTGCCTCCAGAGTGTCCCCGTCGTTGACCACGAGGGTGCCGTCCACCGTGACGTCGAGGGGGCGCCCGCCTTGCGAAAAGTGCCACCTGGCGATGTTTCCAGCGCTTGCCATGCGGAAGTTGATGCAGTCGTGGCGGGCGAGATCCCAGGGGTCCTTGGGAACCCGATAGCGGGCGAAATAGTCCGGTGTCGCCACGACCGCAGCGCGGGCGTCCGGCCCGATCGGCACTGCCACCATATCCTGTTCAATCTGGTGGCCAAACCGGATTCCGGCATCAAAACCGCCGGCGACGATATCGGCAAAGGCGTCGTCGGCGAATATCTCAACCTTCACCCTGGGATAAGCCATCCGGAACGCCTCGAGGGCTGGCAGGACCAGGGACTTGGCGGGATAGCGGATGGTCGTCAGGCGGATGGTGCCGGATGGCGTATCGCTTAACCCCGCGAGCGCCTCGATCTCTGCTTCAAGCTTGGCGAGTGCCGGTCTAAGGGTGTCGAGCAAGCGCTGTCCCGCCTCGGTGGCCCGAACGCTGCGCGTTGTGCGCGCCAAAAGCCTGAAGCCAAGGCGTTGCTCAAGCTTGCTGATCGTTTGACTGAGCGTCGCTTGCGACAAGCCAAGGCGCTTGGCGCCCCGGGTAAAGCTCTGCTCTTCGGCGACAGCCTGGAAGGCAAGGAGGTCGCTCAAATCCTGGCGTTTCATCTATCGGCCTAGCCAATGAACCCTATCAGATCTATCAGCCTAATGCAGAAGCCAATTCGGGTCTATCTCCTCGGCATCAACCTTGGAGCTCAATCATGTCCCTTTCCAGCACTGCTCTTGTTACCGGAGCGTCCTCCGGCATCGGAGCTGCCTATGCGCGCCGATTGGCAGCCCGTGGGCACGACCTCATCCTTGTCGCGCGCCGCGCCGAACGGCTCGAGCAGTTGGCCGCCGAACTCATCAGCAGCTACGGCATCAGCGCACGACCACTGGTTGCCGACCTCGCCACCGATGACGGCATCACACGGGTGGCCGAAGTTCTGGCGTCCGATACGTCTATAGACATGCTGGTCAACAATGCAGGCCTGACCCACATCGGGGGCACGGCCGAGCTGTCGTCCGAGGGGATCAGCACCATGTTGTCGCTGAACGTGTCCGCGCTCACGCGTCTCACTCACGCCGCCCTGCCTGGCTTCATTGCCCACAACCGCGGCACCATCATCAATATCAGCTCGGTGCTGGCATTCCGGGCTTTGCCCCTCTCCTCCATCTATGCCGGAACCAAGGCTTTCGTCTTGCTGTTCACGAGCGGACTGCAGCAGGAGCTCAGGGACACAGCCATCCAGGTGCAGGCAGTGCTGCCCGCCGGTGTCGCCACCGAGATTTACGATGGCTCGATCATGCCGCTCGACCAAATCCCCGCAGAACTGATCATGAGCGCAGATACGATGGTCGACGCGGCTCTGGCGGGTCTGGATAGCGGCGAAGCGGTCACCTTGCCGTCAGTGGCGGACATCGAGCTCTGGCACCGATACGCCGCAACCTCCCAGGCACTGTTCGCCGCCAGTCAAACCGGCTCCCCCGCGCCTCGTTACCGCGTTTAACAAGACCCCGGTCATCTGTCGTTCAGAACCCGTTCATCTTGCAGGCAGAATTGCGGCAAAGTGGTCTGGCGCTGAGGGAGCAGGCAGTGGTTCCAGTCTTTTTCGATGAAACCGGCAGGCAGCGGAATACTCATGTCAGCACCACATGCTGCGTCAGTTCCTCGATGGTGGTGTCCGCCTTTGCCACGTCACAAACCTTGGTGCCGTGGCTCATGATCACGAAGCGGTCACAGACCTGATAGGCGTGGTAGAGGTTGTGGGTCACGAGCACGCTCGAGACCCCTTCTGCCTTGAGCTTAAGCACCTGATGCAGGAGGGCTTCGGTTTCACGCACGGAAAGCGCTGAGGTGGGCTCATCGAGGAGAAGGACGCGTCGTTTGAAGAACACGGCGCGAGCAATTGCGACCGCTTGTTTCTGGCCGCCCGAGAGATCGCCCACCAGCTTGTCGGGACTGTCGATACCCGAAATATGCACGGCGCTTTCAAGCACTTGCATGGCAATCTCGCGCATGCGTTTGAGGTCAAGAAACCCGAAGCGGTCGGTGAGTTCTCGCCCGAGAAAAATGTTGCGTGAGATGGACAGGCAATCCACCAGAGCGGTGTTCTGGTAAATGGTTTCGATGCCCGCCTCAGCGGAATCGCGTCGGCAGGTAAACTCGTGCCGCTGCCCCTCCACCGAGATATAGCCCGAACTCGGCTGGTGGATGCCCGAGATCATGTTGACCGTGGTCGACTTGCCCGCGCCGTTATCGCCAAGCAGGCCCACAACCTCACTATGCCCGACTTCAAAGCTGAGATCGGTCAGCGCCTTGAGGGGGCCAAAGGACTTGTTGATATTGTGCAGGGCCAACAGGCTCATATGGAAGCTCCCCGGCGATCGAGCCCATGGTTGAAGATCGAGGCCACCACGATCAGCGTGGCGATGAACATGTCGAGATAAAAGCCAGGCGCGCGCATCAGCAGCAGCACGTCGGTAATGGTGAAGATCAGCATCACCCCGAGGAACACGCCCAGGATTGAGCCGCGTCCACCGCGTAGGGATAGCCCACCGATGACGCAAGCGGCGATCGCCTGCAGCTCCAGCCCGGCTCCCTGTCCCGGTTGCACGCTACCAACGCGGGTGGTCGCGAGGATACCGGCAAACGCGGCCATGAAGCCGGCAAGGGCGAAGGCCATCAGCTTGACCCGGGCGGTGTTGACGCCGATCGCTGTTGCTGCCGAGCGATTGCCGCCTGTCGCGAACACATGATTGCCAAAACGGTGCCGGTGCAGCATGGCCCAGAACACCAGGCAGAGCCCGACAAACCAGATAAATGCGGCGTTGATGCCGAGTACTGTGCCGCCAAACAAGGCCTGGAACACCGGATTGGGATCAAAGCGCACCTGCACGGCGCCGTTGATCAGCAGCACCGCGCCCCTCCAGAACAACAAGCCACCAAGGGTAACAATAAAGGATGGCAGATTGAAGCGCAGCGTCAGCGCTCCATTGCCCAACCCGATCGCAGCACCGACCAGCAGGCCCACAGGGGCGGCAAGAAAGGCGTCCACGCCATGGCCCACCAGCACCGCCATGACCACGGCAGTTAACGTGTAGACCGAACCGATGGATAGATCGAACTCCCCGGCGATCATCAGCACACCGGCGCCAAGCGCCAGGCAACCCAGTACGGGGACCGAGCGCATCATGATGCCCATGTTCTGCGGCGACAGGTAGCGGAAGGTGTCAGGGAACCAAAGCCCGGCGATGATGCAGGCGAGTTGCACAACAACAAACACCAGCAGGATCGCACCTGCAGGCATCGACAGCAAATCGTGCAGCCACGTCGCTGCCGTCCGCCTCGGCGCAAGGGCGCGAGCAGGGGAAAGTTCGGTCACGGTGATATCCAGTTCTGAAGGGAAGCCCCGGCCATGTGGGCCGGGGCAGATCCCGTTAGCGATAGGTACCGATCAGTGGCTTGACGGCGCCAATGCGGCCTTGGTCCAGGAACGCGCCCTGTCCGGTGTCGACATCTGTCGGGGTCAAACCATAGCGCTTGGCCATGGCGATCTGGGCGATGGGGTAGTAGCCCTGGAGATAGGGTTGCTGGTCCATGGTGGCGAACATCGCGCCCGTTTCCACCGCGTCCGCAATTTCGATCGCCAGATCAAAGCCGCCAAACGGCACGTCCACCCCAGCGTCGCGAATGGCGCCAGCCCCAACAGTGGAGGTGACCGAACCAGTGCCGAATACCGCCTTGATGTTTGGATTGGCGATCAGCGCCTGTGCCATAATGTTCTGAGCTTCTGCGGGGTCCAGGCCGGCACGCACCGTTTCAACAGTGATACCGTGTTCCCCCATAGCCTTTTCGATGCCGCCGCCGCGCGCCACGGCGAAGCTTGCCTCGGGAATTTCGCGTGGGTTGAAGACCGTGTCCCCTTCCTTGAGACCAAATTCCTCGATCATCCGGTTGCCCAGTTCGTAGCCGGAGGCGAACTCATCCATGCCAACATAGGCCTGCCGGCAATTGCCATCGCGGCCTTCCAGGTCGTCATTATTAAAGCCGATCACCACGATGCCGGCTTCGACTGCCGCGCAAATGCTGTCGTCGAATGCATCCGAACTGGAGATGGACACGGCGATCCCATCCACGCCCGTGGCCGCGGCCGTTTCGATCAGATCATTCTGGCGCACTGGGTCGTTGTTGGCATATTGCACGTCCAGATCAACATTGAACGCGGCGGCAGCGTCTTGCGCGCCTTTGACCACGGGATTGAAGAACTGCACGCTCGGATCGAGATAGATGATCATGGTCGCCTTAACCGGCTCCTGATCCTGCGCCATCGCTCCTCCTAGGCTGGCGAACAGGGCGCAGCCTCCCAGCAAGGCGCACTTAAACTTAGTCAGTTTCATGGATTAGTCCTCCCTTTGAATTGCCCCGGGTCCTCCTCAGGTCCGGGTCGAACGGCGTGTTCCGATCCGGAGCCCGCCGCCAGTTTTCGGTCGTGCAGCGCTCCTCAGTGCTCGAACCACGGTTGCCCGCGTCCAAGGGTCATATGCAGACCCTTGAACTGGGAATATTCGTCAAAGCCATAGCGGCCGAGTTCCCGGCCAGTGCCGCTCTTTTTGTAGCCACCGATCGGCAGTTCGGGTGTTCCGTCGATAACGGAGTTGATCCAGCAGCGGCCCGCCCGCAGCTTGCGCGTGGTCTGAATGGCGGTTTCAAGGTCGCGCGACCAGACGCTGGCCGACAGCCCAAAAGGGGTCCCATTAGCAAGGGCAACGGCTTCCTCGGGCGTGTCAAAACCTATGGTTGCCAGAACGGGTCCAAAGATCTCCTCTTGGGCAATGCGCATGTCTGGGCGCACCCGGTCGAACACGGTTGGGGCAAAGAAATTGCCCGACTTGGCATCGACCATGTCGCCGCCGAGCAGCAATTCGGCTCCTTCCGCCACCCCTGCCGCCACATAGCTAGAGACCTTCTCGGTATGCTGCTGGGAAACCATGGCGCCAAATCGTGTGGTTGCGCCGAGGGGATCGCCAAAGGGCAGGCGCCGCGAAATGTCGAGTAGGCGCTCCAGCAGCGCCGGGCGGATGGCATTAGCAACGATAAGGCGGCTGCCGGAAATGCAGCATTGTCCGGCATTGTGGTATACGCCATAGGCGATCCCGTCGGCCGCAGCCTCAAGGTCTGCGTCGGCAAAGACGATCTGCGGTCCCTTGCCACCCAGTTCCAGGCCCACTCGCTTGACACTGCCCGCAGCAATGCTCGCCAACTCGGTGCCGACCCGAACCGATCCGGTAAAGGCCAGAACGTCCACTCGCGGATCTTCCGCCAGGACCTGTCCAACTTCGGGGCCATATCCGGTTATGACGTTGAACACACCGGGGGGCAGCCCAGCTTGGAGGCCAATTTCGGCCAAACGAATTGTGGTGCCAGAGGTGAATTCGCTGGGCTTCACGACAACGGTGCAGCCGGCACCCAGCGCCCACGGAACGCGCTCGGACACGATGATGAATGGAAAATTCCAAGGGGTAATAATGCCAACCACCCCAGCAGGTTCGCGCAGCACGAGTCCCAGTCGGTTTTCGCCGATTGAATTGTGGGTGTCCCCCTCAAGGCCGCGGCATTGACCAGCCGCATAGGTCCACAAATCAGCGCAGTATCCGATCTCGCCACGCGCCTGGCTCAGCGGCTTGCCCGTTTCGAGGCATTCGATCAGCGCCAACTCGTCTAGATCAGCCAAGATCCCCGCGGCCACGCGGTGCAAGATGGTTGAGCGCTCCGCTCCGCTAATGCGCGGCCAGGGACCATCGTCGAAAGCCCGACGGGCAGCGCTGATAGCCAAAGCCGCGTCTGCTGGGCCACCCGCGGGCCACACGCCTACAACTTTGCCCCGGTGGCCCGGGCTGTCCCGCTCAAAAACCCTGCCCGACTGAGCATCGCAAGGCACGCCATCGATCACCATACGATAGCTACGTTTACTCGCCAGTCGCGGATCACTAAGGTTTGGCGATACGAAATTGGGCTGAAAGCGGGACTGGATGTTCATCGCCATTGCGGGTCAAACCCGCCTCTCCTCAGATGTGCCGGACGTTCATTGCGCCCTGTATGGAATTGTATGGTACCGTATGGCGTGTGCATGTGAGCTGTCAATCGGGATGAGACTTGTACGATGACCTTGGATATCCAGATGGCCGAGAGCGGCGAGAGCGCCGCCGTGACCATCGAAAAAGACCTTCGCCGCGCCATCATCGAGTTGGAGCTGCTGCCTGGCTCCCGCCTCTCCGAGCAGGAGATCGCCACCCGCTTGGGCGTGTCACGACAGCCTGTCCGCGAGGCGCTGATCCGGTTGGCTAATTCGCGGCTGATCGAGATAAGGCCCCATCGAGGCACCGTGGTTGCTCGCATCTCAGCTCAGGAAATGACCGAAGCGCTGTTCGTGCGGCAGTCCTTGGAAGTTGCTGTCGTGGCTCGGGCGGCGCAGTCCTTCGACCCTTGGCAACGCAAGCGCATCGCCAATCTGCTGGTGAAGCAGGAGGAGGCATCCAGCCGGCTCGATCACGCCGCCTTTCGCGAGCATGATGAGGCGTTCCATATTGCCGTGGCCACTGGGGCTGGCCTCGGCATGGCTTGGAGAGCCATCGCGGACATGAAAACGCATATGGACCGGGTCTGCAATTTAACCTTGCAGCGGGAAGCCGACATGCAACGCCGGGTGCGCGAGCATCAGGCGATCATGGAGGCCATCGACGCCCATGATGTGCAGCGGGCCCAGACGGCCATGGCCGAGCACTTGGGGAGCATACTGGACGATCTACCCGATCTGGAAAATCAGCACTCCAGCATGTTTATGTAAGCCTCTGCGCCTCAGCGAGGCGAAGGTTTACTTCGGCTGCGATTGGAGGCGACCGTTATTGCCGCCGGTCGTTTGCGATCTCCTGCCAAACATCATAGGCGGCTAGAACGGTCTGGGTCTGGGCTTCATGGCCCAGCTGGAAAGCGTCTCCGTAGATGGTTTCATCGGGGTATTCCGTGATGAGCGTCACCGGCACTTTCAGGTCAGGGAATTCAGTGATGTTCACCGGAAAGCCGGAGTAAATGTCGAAGGTTAGTTCCCCGGCATGGGCCCGATAAAGCTCGATCTGCCTCGCGTTGAGTTCGGCGAGTCCAGGAACCCCAGCGAGTCGATGGGCTACCTCGCGCGCTAGACGTTCGGCTTGGGCGCGATAGCCGGGCTGGTGCCGCAGGACCAGAAAGAAGCCTTTTGGCACGGTCCATAGGGCAAAATTGCGTGGCACATATCCGGTCAGCGGCCGCGTCCACTCGTGAGCGGGATAGCCATGAAGGTTGACATGCAGGGCAGGGCTGCAAAGCGCCAGCATCTGCTCGCGGACGTCGCGTTCATAGAGTGGGCCGGCCTGCCGGTATTCTAGGTCGTCGCCGAGCGCCGTGTAGCGGGCGGCGTGATGCATGTGGCGCGGCTCGACCTCGTAAAGTTCACGGGCGAGGGCATAACCATCGGGGTTCTCGAGCGGCACGACGCTGAAGTGGGCATTCTTGCGGCCGGCAAGGCGTTGAGCCGCCCGCAAGGCGCCGACCACGCCGGTTGGCTCATTGGGATGTTGGCCGCCGGAAACAAGAACAGGAGCATCTGACCCGAGGTGATAGCGTCCCGATACAGTGCGCCCGCAGTAGGAGGTGCCGGTAAAAACCTCGCCGCCGACCGCTTCAAGTCCCTCATTGACATCATCAAAGGCAATCGGAGCCGTCGCGGTTTCCAAGGACTGGCGGGGTGCCGAGGGCAGGGCGTGACTATGATGACGCAAGGAGATATCGAGGCGCGCTGGCCCAAGCCCATAGCTGACCACCGGGACAATGCGGCCGGGCTGCAGGCCCCGGTCCCCAGACGGCCGACCAGACTTGCTATGAAAAATCTCGAGACCTGAGAAGTAAAGATCCTCATGCAGTGCTTCGGTCAGGCTGATCACCTCCTCGCCAAGGGGCAGGGGCCGGTCGGCAATCGGCAATGTCACGGCAATGCGTAGCTCGTCAAAGAATGGCTCGGTAGGGCCCCACGCATGCTCAACAATTGCTTTGATCGCTGTTGCAAACACCGCCTCAAAGTCGGTTTCAATCTGCTCGTCAGCTACCGTTACACCCGCGCGCTCCACCCGCACCCAACCTGTGGGAGAAAGCACCTGCGCTCCCGTGTGATCCACATGGACACGGTTTGGCGCTTGTACCTCCAGGCTTGCCGAACTGCCATCCTCGTGCAGGAGAACGACGTCATAGTGAAGGTCGGCGTCAGCTCGGGGGGTGAAGCGGACCGGCACGGCCAAAAGACCGGCGAGCGGGTAAGCTTCGAGCAGGAATCGCCCAGGCTCCCCTTGAGGGTGAACAGGATAGGTTATTTCCACCGCGGTGACACCAGCCAGGTCGATCTCTTCCAGAAAGGCGTGGACCAGCGGCTTGTAGGCAGAGCGAAACCGCGCTCGAACACCGTTTGCCGCGAGCTTGAATTCCGCCGCGCGGCGCGAGGCTTCGTCGGCAAAGAGCCAAGCTTCGATGTCAGTGGCATCGGCGAAGCGGGCGGTGATCTCCTCAATGGTGGACGGGAAGGTCTGGCGAAGTGGGAAGCTCATCGGCTGGTTCTTCCAGTGGGATCGAGACGGTCGCGCAGCCAGTCACCCAGGAGGTTGAGGCCGAGCACGGTCAGGAAGATGGCAAGGCCGGGAAAGACGCTAACCCACCATGCGGTCTGCAGGTAAGTGCGGCCATCGGCCAGCATGCCGCCCCAAGAGGGCGTGGATGGATCAACGCCGAGCCCGAGAAAGGTGAGGCTTGATTCCAGTAGGATGTTGTTGGCGATGTTGAGCGTCATCAGGACGACGACGGGCCCCAGCAGATTGGGCAGCAGGTGATGACGGATCAGGTTGAACCCCGACACGCCAAAGGAGCGAGCCGACAGCACGAACTCACGCTCGCGCAGCGTCAGCACCTGGCCGCGCACGATGCGTGCATATTGCACCCATTGGGAGACGATCATGAGGATGATGATGTTGGTCAGCCCACCGCCAATGATGGCCATGAAGGTGATGGCGAGCAGAATAAAGGGCAGCGCCAGCTGGATATCGGCAAAGCGCATGACGAGGATATCCCAGATGCCGCGGTAATAGCCGGCAACAAGGCCCATGACGACCCCGATGACAACCGCGCCGGCAACCGAAACCACGCCCACAAGGAGCGATATGCGGCCCCCCCATACCACGCGGGCCAGAACGTCACGACCAAGAGGGTCGGTGCCAAAGAGATGGGCCGCGTTCGTGAAGGGCGGCGTGAGACGCGCCATCAGGTTCACGCCCGTCCCACCATCGGGAAACAGCAGGGGAGCGAAGATGACCGCTAGCGCAATGCTGCCGACAATTACGAGACCCACCAGCAGTTCGACCGAGCGAAAGGCGGAAAGCGGATGCGGCTTGAGTGCAATTTCGCTCACGGTTCTACTCCGTCCGAATGCGCGGATCGACCAGGCCATAAGCGATGTCGACCAGAAGGTTGACCAGCACGATCATCAGCGAGAGCACCACTATGACGCCTTGCAGTACCGGGTAGTCGCGCGCAGACACCGCATCAAAGGCAAGCGTGCCCATGCCCGGCCAGTTGAACACGCGCTCCACCACGACGATGCCGCCCAGCAGGCCGCCGAATTGCAGGCCCAGATAGGTGATCAGGGGAATAGCGCAGTTACGCAGTGCATGCTTGTAGAGCACGGCTCGCTCGGACAGCCCTTTTGCCCGAGCGACCAGCACATATTGCTGCTGCAAGATCTCCAGCATGGAGGTGCGCACCAGGCGCACATTGGTTGCCGTCAGGATGATGGCCATGGTGAGCGCTGGCATGATGAAGCTCTGCCAACCTTCGAGGCCGCTTGGCGGCAGCCATTGGAAGGTGATGGACAACAGCAGCACCAGCATGATGGCAAGCCAGAAATTGGGAAAGGACAGCCCAACCAGCGACAACACGCGAATAAGCTGATCGGGCCATTTGCCACGATGGGTTGCTGAAGCCACCCCCAGCGGGATCGAGACCAGGATGGAAACGACGAGGGAGGTGAGTGCCAGGGACAAGGTTGCGGGCAACGCCCGGCCAATGAGTTGACTGACGGGTGTACCGCCCATGAAAGAGCGGCCGAGATCGCCGGTGAAAATGCCGCCCAAGAAATCGAAATACTGCACCAGGAAGGGCCGATCGATGCCAAGGCCCACCCGAATGCGCTGCAGATCGGCTTCAGTGATACTGCCGGCCCCTTGGCTCAGCATCAGGGCAGGGTCGCCGGTGAGCCGAATGGCAAAGGCGACGATCAACGTGACGGCGAAGACGACGAAGGCTGCCTGCAACAACCGCTTGATAAGGAAACCTGCCATCGCTTCACCCCGGAAGTGCATGAGCCGCCCCGCCTCGATAGCGGAGCGGCGAGTTTAAAAAGTCTCGGACTATTCGACGGTGACGTCGGTCAGGCGCAAGCGGCTATCGGGCGGGGCGACAAAATTACCAACCCGGTCACTGACCGCGTAGATCTGGTTGACGTTGTAGAGCGGCATTTCCAGCGCTTGGTCGGCAACATATTTCGCGATCTGCTTCAGCACGGTCTCGCGTTCGGCGACATTGGTCATGCTGCGCTGCGATTCCAGCAGTGCGTCCAACTCGGGGTCGTTGCCATACGGGTTCCACTTTTCGCCTTCGTGGTACATCAGATAGGCGGTGTTGTCGTAGTCGAACGTCCATGCACCCCAGGACTGCTGCCACATAGCGCCAGTGCGACCGGCGGGAATGATGTCGTTGAGCAAGACATTGGTTTCATAGGGCTGGATGGTTGCCGTGATGCCAACAGCGGATAGATAGGCGGCCACGGCCTGAGCGACTTCGTTGAAGGTGGCGTCGTTGCCGCGCACGTCGATCTGGACGGTGGCGCCGGGTTCGACACCCGCCTCGGCTAGCAGCGCCTTGGCGCCCTCGGGATCAAACGGAATAGGCTCCAGATCGGGGTCGTTACCAAAGGTCTGAGCCGACTGGAACGACGAGATCGGGGTCGCCTGGCCCGCGAGGATCGCTTCGATAATGGTGTCGCGATCGACAGCCATCACGAGAGCGCGGCGCACGCGCTCGTCGGCCGTAATGCCTTCATCGGTCTTGAAGCGCAGGGAATATACCGTAGGGCCGGGGACCGAAACGACCTTGAGATTAGGGGCCTGTTCAATGGTGGGGATGGAGCCGACCGGAACGGAAGGCGGAATCACCATGTCGATGCGGCCCGACTGCAGTTCGGCTACAGCGGTGGAGGGCTCGGTGATGAAGCGGAACACCACGCTTTGCAGCTTGGGTGCTTCGCCCCAGAATTCGGGGAAAGCTTCCAGAGTCACCTGGTTGCGTGCCTCGTAGGAGGCCATGCGGAACGGCCCGGTGCCGACCGGCTGGGTGTTGAAGACCTCATCGCCTTTTTCGGCGATATAGTCGGGCGGCACGATCATCGCGCCATAACCGGTCAGCTTGGTGAGCAGGACCGGGTCGGGCTGCGACAGATGCAAAACCACCGTCATCGGGTCGACCACTTCGACGCTCTCGATGGAGTTGTAGTTGGACTGCTGCGGCCCCACGGCGCCTTCTTCGCCCAGGAGGCGATCAAAGGTGAACTTGACAGCATCGGCGTCAAACGCCTCGCCATTGTGGAATTTCACGCCATCCCGCAGCTTGAACGTGTAGGTGAGCCCGTCCTCGCTGATCTCCCATTCGGTCGCGAGCGCCGGCACGATCTCAAGCTCAGGCGTGCGTGCCACTAGGCCATCGAAAACATTGTTCGCGACGGCGGACCAGTTAACAAGGAAAGTGTCGATCGGGTCCCAGCTGCCGGGATCCTGAGGGGTGGCGATGTTGAGGGTGCCCGCTCCTTGCCCCAAGGCAGCGCCGGTCACGCTGAGCGCCAGGACGCTCGACAAGAGCGCTCCCTTCAGGGCTTTGTGCCAAAGTTTCATGCTCTCTCTCCTGTTGAATCTGGGGCCGATCAGTCTTCAATCGCAACCAGGTGCCCGGGCGCGACTTCGCGGTAGCTCAGCGCTGTTGGTTCCTGTCCGACGGGTCGCACGGGGCTGGGAATCTCCCCTTCCATCAGGGTCCGTCCCCAATCCTTTCCCGGTTCGGCGCGCGGCACGGCGGCGAGAAGGCGGCGCGTATAAGAGTGCGTAGCGTTCTCGAACACTTGCCGGCGCGTGCCGATTTCCACCACCTGGCCGAGGTAAAGCACCGCGACCCGATGTGCCATGCGCTCGACCACGGCCATGTCATGGCTAATGAACAGGTAGGCTAGGGAACGCTCTTCCTGCAGCGCCATCATCAGCTCGATAACCTGGGCCTGTACGGAGACGTCGAGAGCTGAAAGCGCCTCATCGGCAATAATCAGCTTGGGATCGCAGCTGAGTGCCCGAGCGATGGAAATACGCTGACGCTGGCCGCCCGAGAATTGGTGCGGATAGCGGCTGGCGACGCTCGGGTCGAGGTCAACCTTGACCAGAAGCTCGGCGACACGTGCCTGCAACGCTTTCTCGTCCTTGATCAGGCCATGGGTCCGGATCGGCTCGGCGATGGAGAAGCCAACGCTCTTGCGCGGATCAAGCGAAGCGAAGGGATCCTGAAAGATATACTGGATTTCCCGCTTGAGGCGCATGGCATCGGCGCCGGTCAGGTCGGCCACGGAACGGCCCTGATAAAAGATCTGTCCCGATGTGGCGGGCTGCAGGCCCTGCAGGGTGCGACCAATGGTGGATTTGCCCGAGCCGGATTCTCCCACCAGCGCAAGCGTCTCGCCCGGCCGGAGGTCGAGGCTGACATGTTCCACGGCGTGGACCCGATGCGTGACGCGGCCCAACAGCGTTTTGCCAACGTCGAATCGCACGGTGAGATCGCGGATTTCGGCGATGGCAGCGGCGGACAGTTCGGCTGTTTGGTGATCGCGATCCTCGCCGATCGTTCGGGGGATTTCACCATCCATTACCGTCAAAGCTAGGCGCCGCGGCAAGTCGCGGCCCGTCATCGCCCCTAAGCGCGGAACAGCGGCAAGAAGCGTTTTGGTATAGGGGTGCTGGGGATTGGCGAAGATTTCGGTTACAGCACCTTCTTCGACCTTCCGGCCCCGCCACATCACCACGACCCGGTCGGCGATCTCAGCGACCACGCCCATGTCGTGGGTAATGAAAACAACGGCCATGCCAAGTTCGCGCTGCAGATCGGCGAGAATGGCCAGAATCTGCGCCTGAATGGTTACGTCGAGCGCCGTGGTGGGCTCGTCGGCGATCAGCACCTTGGGTTGGCAGGCCAAGGCGATGGCGATCATGACGCGTTGCCGCATGCCCCCTGACAGCTGGTGGGGATAGCGGTCCAGCATGCTTTCGGCGTCGGCCAGGCGCACCAGCGACAGCAGGCGCACGGCCTCCATGCGGGCCGCGCTCCGGCTGAGGTCGCGATGGAGCGTCAACACTTCGCTGATCTGATTGCCCACGGTATAAACGGGGTTCAGCGACGTCATTGGCTCCTGGAAGATCATCGCGATGTCATTGCCGCGAATGCGCCGCATATCGGCGTCGCTGGCCTGGGCGAGGTCCTGGGCGCCGTTGCCGGCATCAAAGCGGATCTCGCCGCTCACGATGCGTCCATTGCCGTACTCGACCAAACGCATCACCGAAAGCGAGGTGACCGACTTGCCGGAGCCCGATTCCCCGACAATGGCGAGCGTTTCTCCAGGACTTACGCTGAAGGATAGATCATTGACGACGCGGTTGGCGCCAAAGTCGACCGAAAGGCCACTGACTTCCAGAATAGGGGAGCCGGTATTCGCCAGCATGGCGTCGTTTGTATTCATATCGTTGCGGCTGCCCGTGCTGCCTGGTCATAGGATCCCGATAAATGCCGCAGCACGCTGGCCATATGCGACAGCTCTTCCTGGGTAGGACCAGCAGAGGTGACGCGCACCAAAAGCTCCTCCCGGATACGCGCATAGCGACCGCACAGCTCGATCCCGTTTTGAGAAATTCGCACTGTCTTTTCCTTGCCGGCCCGACCGCCATGAACCAGGCCTGCGGCTTCGAGCTTGCGAATGGCATAGCTGGCAACATGCGTGTCGTTGATATCAAGCACGAGGCAAATATCGGCCAGTGTCTTGGGACGGTCGCGATGGCGAATGGAATGAAGGATCAGGATCTCCATAGCCGACAAACCCGGCTGACCTGCTGCGGTCATGCAGCGCACCATCCACCGCGAAAAGGCATGAAAGACCTGCGTCACCCCGAACTCCAGTTCCGAAAGCCCCGGCGATGAGCCCTCAGCCAGATGCTGGGAGGAAACAATTGGGCCAAAGGCTCTGTCGCCCTGTGCTGTCCGGGGCGGATGCGGTGTCGTCCGTGTGGACTTCGGTGAACCCGTCAAACTCGCGGTCCTTGCATGTCTGCTTGCCGCACCTGCAACATCTTATCTACGTCGTGTCAACAAAGTTGCATCTTTTTTCCGCACAAAATGGTCCATGCCTTGATAGCACTCAGCTGTGTTGAGCTCATGCATGGTCAGGCTTCAGTTCGGGGAGATCGAGCTCCACACAGCCCGTCCTGCTCTCGGCCTCGGGCTGCCATTTTTGATGCCGGCTTTGGGGCAAACGGCCAGGCACTTGAGTAGCGGATCGCCCAACCCGTCCCTGTAAGCGACGTCTCGCTGGACTAGGAAGGCCTCGCAGGCCCCCGGTCATCTTGCCGGAGGAATGTGCCACAGCCATAGTAAGCGGGCGAACAGATGTTTGCTCAATGGGACAACACTATAATGCGTAATTTGAAGTGCCTCGCCGTTTCTTGTCTTGCCCTTCTCGCAAGCTTGCCTGCTGCCAGTCTTGTGGCCGCCGAAGTTCGTCCGGGCGTGGAGTTCGCCGGTACGATCGAGTCCGAAGGATCGGCCCGCGCTCAGATGCAAGCGCTGATGCTTGACCTCGCCAGTTCGTGGGCCACCTGCGATACAGATCTGATGCGGGCCACCTTGGCGGAGGACGTGGACTTTTCCTATCCTACAAGCCGCGTGCTTGGCATTGATGCGGCGGTCGCCGATCTCGAACTGTTTTGCGGCCAGGCCGAGGATACGAGCTTCTTCCTGCCGGCCGACGCTTTCTACATTGATGCCGAAGCCAATCGGGTCGCCATGGAAATTCAGTTCCGCACCATCCAGCGCGGTAGCCGCCAGGTGGTCAACGATGTCTGGATCGCCACGGTTGTCGACGGTAAGGTCGCCGTGCTCAAGGAATATCTCGATGGGCGGGTCAAAAACCTGCAGGCGCAGGGCGTGCTTGAATACGAAGAATCGCCGGAGTTCCTGACCCCGTGGCCGACTCGCACCGAGCAGTGGAAGGATTGCTTCCCCGTTCTCAAGGTCGAGCCCACCAATATGTGCCCGGCACAATAATTTTGAGCGCGCAGCTTGCCTTGCTGCGCGCCCAACCCCAATGCTTCGGTCTTGCCGCAGATCCTGTGCTCTGCGACGCAACGCAACATCATGACGTGGGCGTTCTATTGCTTCTTGTCCGCACGGATAGGGCACCCGGTGGCTTGCACTTCTACCGGCGCCTCACAACGATTAGAGCTGTTGATCCCAACCCGAGTCGGTCCTTGTCATGTCGTCATCTGGTGCGCAGCGCCTGAATCCGCTGCACCTGATCGCAGCCTTTGCGACCGGGGGTTTGCTGTCGCTCGCCGTGTTCATCAATGGCGAAGCGGGGCGTTATGGCGGGCCCATGTTTTCGTCCTGGCTTGCCCATGGCGTCGGCATGGTTGTTTCCGTAGCGGTGTTGGCGATCGTTTGGCGCCAACAACGCGCTTCAAGCCAAGCTGCGCAGGAAAAAGCGGGCAAGGCACCCCTTTGGGCTTATCTCGGGGGCATCCTGGGCGCCGCGACAGTGATGCTGACCTCCACGGCCGTAAATTCGCCGCTCGCCCTCGCGGGCACGCTGGCGCTGGGCCTAGTCGGTCAGGTGGTACTTAGCCTGGCCGCGGACTTCTGGGGCTTGCTCGGCCTGCCGCGGCGACGCCTTGAGTGGCGTGATGCCGCTGCCGTGCTCCTGATCGGGGGCGGCAGCATGGTTATCATCCTGTTCGGACTGGGTGGCGCATGATTACGTCCAGCGCCTTCGCTTTCGTCGCGGGTCTGCTCGTGATCCTAAGCCGCCAGGTCAATGGGCGGTTGTCCCTGTCCAGCACGCCGCTGATATCCTCCTTCTGGAATCACGGCGTCGGCTTTGTTTTCCTCAGTGCCATCGCCCTGGTGATCGGCGGGCTCATTCCCAGCAACCTTGCCGCTATTCCGTGGTGGGTTTTCACGGGCGGCGGGCTCGGGGTGGTGTTTGTCGCCTCCGGCTCCTGGCTCTTGCCACGTATCGGTGCCGTCAATTCGACGCTCCTCGTGATCGCCGGGCAGATGGTGTGCGGCGTCATTTTCGACATGCTACGCGGCGCACCGGTGACGCTGTGGGCGGCAAGCCTTGGCGTGGTGATGATCCTGGCGGGCATGGCGCTGACGCAGAGGCGGCGCTGATCGCTCCAGCCGCCTGCCGCATCAGCTTCAGGCCTTGAGGACCACGACCTTGGTTTTGATTGGGGTCCGCTCATAAAGATGGACCATGTCCTGCGTCAGCAGGCCGATACAGCCGCTGGAAATGCCCTTGCCGATGGTTTCAGGCATGATCGTGCTGTAGATGGTGTAAAGCGTGTAGGTGCCGTTCTGATAAAGATAAAGCGTGCGCGCGCCTAGAGGATTGCCGAGGCCCGGGGGCATGCCGCCGGCATACATGGCGACCTCGGGTTGGCGCGCGATCATCTCCCGGGGTGGAGTCCAGACCGGCCATTCGGCCTTGCGCCCGATATAGGCGTCGCCGTTCCACAAAAAGCCTTGGCGGCCGACATTGGCGCCATAACGCGTGGCATTGCCCTCGCCCTCGATGCGGTAGACGTAGTAATTGCGCGGATCGATGATGATCGTGCCAGGGGCTTCCGCCGTGTCGTAGCGCACGATGCGGCGCAGATATTTCGGGTTGATCTTGCTGACATTGACCGCCGGAACGGGGAAGCGTTCCTGGGGAAGGGGGCCATAGGCGAGCTTGGCTTCAGCCAGGCTCATATCGGTGCCCGAGCTGGCGCAGCCGGCAAGCCCCAGAGCGCCAAGACCGGCCGCAGCGCCCACCAGGAACCGGCGGCGGCTGAGCGAACATACCCCCGCTGCGGTGGTCATTTCACCGGCACCGGAAAATCCATCGTCCATGATGTTCCAACCTCCCCATGCCGGCCGCGGGGGTCTGTCCAACTGCATCCACCGGTCCGGCCGAGGCAGCTTGTTCTCATCGATGGCAGTTGGCAAGCATGGTCTTGCTCCTGCGGCCGAGCAGTTCACGATCCTTCGATGGTCCGGGCCCAAGTACTGGAAGGTAAGTAGCCCTGTTTCAGGGCAGGCTCTTCTTGATACTTCTGCCAGTCAACTAACCTTATAAGGCTGCGGTGGGGAATTGGGGCTCGCTACTGAGCGCACAAGGCCTGAAATGATCCATGGAGAATTCAGATTTCTCCAGCAGAGCGTTTAAGAGGGCGAAAGTAATGTGACCGTAACTACTTTGATAGTTTGATGTGCGGCAGAGATCCTTACGAAAGCGGCTGCCAGGTTGGCCGACTAACGTGTGCGTAAATCGGCATCCGCGTCATGAATAGACTTCAACACGGCAAAGAGCACAGCATAAGGCCAGTGGCGACGGTTTCGCTCTGTTTAGCTTTGGCGCTTGTGCTTGCCTTTGCCGTGGCCGCGTGGTGGGCAGTTCATAGAATAGACACCAGGGAACTGGTGGAAGAACAGCATTATATTGCCGCCGGAATTGCTGCTCGCAAAGAGCGCATCGCTATGGAGCAGGACAGCTCCGCTGCCGGAGACGATGCCGTCGTCAACCTACGGGCGGCGAACCAGACCTGGATCGCCCAGAATCTGGTCAGTGGATGGGGACCTTCTTCAAGCACGATCGCGTCTACGTCATTGCACCGGATAACCGCGTGGTGCGGGCCGCCAACGAGGGCGTGACGGCGGAACCCGAGGTCGACCCCCGTGACTTGCCCACCGTCGAAGCACTAACGCAGTTGCTTCGTCAGGAGATGGCCGCCGTTTCAGCAGCCATGAGCGACTCAACTGCCGCCATTACTGGCTTGGGACTGTCTGAAACCGCCCGCCTAACCGACGGGCAACTGGCGTTTGTGAGCATCAGGCCCGTTGTTCCAACAAGCCGCGCCGTAACCCAGACTCCAGGCAGTGAGTTCCTGCATGTTTCAGTTGTCTTGCTAGGCTCGGGATTTCTCGACCAGCTCGGCCGGCAAGCGGGCTTGACTGACCTTCGGATCGGGGGACCCGGGAAGGGTAGCGGTACACTACCGCTGCTCAGCAATGCTGGCCGCATAGTTGGCTTTGTTGTTTGGACACCAATAAAACCGGCACTGGCATTGTTGAAGGATAGCGCCCCTGCCGCGCTGGGCTTGTTGCTGTTGGGCTCCGCCGGGATGGGCGGCTTGCTGGTGTGGCTGCGGCGAACCACGCTACAACTGGAGCAAAGCCAAGCCCAGATCGAGTTCCTGGCCTTCCACGACCCCTTGACCGGCATTGCCAACCGGGCCCTCTTTGAAGTTCGGCTGCAGGAGGCACTGCAGTATGAGTATCTGGCCAAGGCCAAAGTCGCGCTGGTTTGCATTGACCTCGACAAATTCAAGGAGATCAACGACACGCTCGGCCATGCAGCCGGCGACCAGCTTATCAAGCAGGTTGCGCGCCGCTTGTCTGCCACCCTCCCTGAAGGAGCGACGCTGACCCGTCTGGGGGGCGACGAATTCGCGCTCGTGCAGCCTGGCGTTGTCAGCGACGGACATGCTCGTTTCTTGTGTCAATCGATGCTGGACAGCTTCCACGATCCCTTTGTGCTTGGCGGCGAGGCGGTCAATGTCACGGCAAGCCTCGGTGTCGCCCTTGAAGCAGGTGACGCGGTATCCACCGCTGAAATGATGCGGTGTGCCGATGTGGCGCTTTATGCCGCCAAGGCTGCCGGCCGGAACTGCTTCAGAATCTACGATCTCTCGATGGACCAGTTGCGGCGGGAGAAGCGGATCTTGGAAGTTGACTTGCGCAATGCCATTCTCGGAGGAACCGAGCTCCATTTGCTTTATCAGCCCATTTACGGCGCACTAGGCGGGGAGATCGTCGGGGCCGAGGCCTTGGTGCGCTGGAACCATCCGGTGCGCGGCCCGCTCTCGCCCGACAGCTTCATTGGCGATGCCGAAGAGCGGGGTGTCATTCACGAGCTTGGTCTGTGGGTTTTGGCACAAGCCTGCGGCTTTGCAGCCATTGCCGAGCTGCCCTGGATCGCGGTTAACGTGTCCCCCCTCCAGTTCGATGATCCCAACCTCGCCGATCGCATCCTCGACGTTCTTTCCAACCAGCATCTGCAGCCTGACAGGCTTGAACTGGAGATTACCGAAGGTATCCTGCTGAAAAATTCGCCAATGGTGCGCGATACGCTGGCAAAGCTGAGAACGGCCGGGATCAGAATTGCACTCGATGATTTCGGCACCGGATATTCCTCCATCAGCCATTTGCGGCACCACAGCGTCGACAAGCTCAAGATCGATCAATCGATTACCCGTGACCTCCTGCGGGATACGGCCACCAGCACGATTGTCCGTTCCATCATAGAAATGGCGCATGCCTTGGGCGTGAGCGTGACTGCGGAAGGCGTGGAAGACGATCTGCAGCTGCAACGGCTGAGGAACTTGGGCTGCGCCAGCTTCCAGGGCTATTTGCTGTCGCGGCCCATCCCCGGCGATCGCTTGATCGAGATAGTGGCATCAAGCAAACAGGGAAACTTGCTGCAGAATCTGCGATAACGAGCAGGGCCGGACACAAGCACGGTCCGCCCCCTAAAGGCAGAGAGTGCACCTTCAGCAGACCGTGGCGCTGTGCTGTGGACCGTGTGGGCACCGCATCTTTAGCTCGGCTTTACGTACCTAACCCCCAATTCACATCGAAACTTTACGCGCCCCGGGAGCATCTTCGCGCCGGTTCGTTCGTGGAGTTTCGAGATGTACCGGTACAACTGGTATCTGCATCGCCATTTCGGCGGTGCCGCGCAATGCGAGGGTGCGGCGCTTGGGCGGCGCGCGCGGATCACCCTGGTCGTGGTGGCCCTGCTTTACGCGATTGCAGTGGTCGGGGCCCTCGTCCTGCTGACCTGATCGGCCGCGCACCCCACCACCAGCCCCCATTTTGTTTCAAGGAGAACGACACCAATGTCGGCTCATGCGTCTTTCGCTCATTTTTCCACCTTTGCCCGCTTGCGCCAAGCGGGGGAAGCGGACCTGCCGCAATTGCGGGCCCTGAGCGAGCGAGCCTGTGGCGAAGGCAAGCACACCGCCCTCGATTGGCCCGAACTGCTGCAAGGGGAGGGTGCCTATGTGCTGGTGGCCACCGAATGCCACCTCGTGGTTGGCGTTGGCATCTTGGCGCACGGCTATAGCGCTGCAGAGGCCTCCCTCCCATTCCTGCTGGTGAGCCCCGATGTACGCTGCCGTGGCATTGGGCACCTCCTGCTCGAAACCCTCGTGGGCCGTGCCCGCTCCGAAGGCGGCGCCGTGCTTTATGCCGCTGTGCCCGAGCGCGCCGATGCCTTGGCGCGCCTTTATGCCGAGCACGGCTTTTTCGATCTGGGCTCGGGCGAATGGGCCTTCGGGCTCTGGAACGGTCATCAGTCCCGCTCTTATAGTGACATTGCCGTGCCCTGGCACGATCCGGTTGCCCCCGAAGAGTCGGCCGCCCAGTGCCTGCTGGTGGCCATGGGCGCATTGGAGCCTGCCATGCTGCTGACGCCGCGCGCCCGCCAGGTCGTGGCCCATGAACTGAACTCGGAAGGCGCTGACTTGCCCGTGGCGCATGCCATGGCGCTTGCCGCGGCGCGGCGCCGTTATGTGGTCCGCATTGGGTTTCAAGCCACGGGCGCCTTGCTGGCGCCCGATCTCGCCGATCGGCTCATCGAGGAGCCCATGCCCGGCACGCCCGAAATGATCCTGGGCTATCTCGCACGCCGCCAGATCTGCATCATGCGCCTTCATCTGCCGCGCCTGGCGGCGGAAACCGAGCCGCGCTGGTATCTGGTGACCGGTTTCGACGGCTTTCTGTTCCGCCTCCATGACGTGACCGGGGACAGCCTCGCCAATCGGCGCAATGTGGTCACGGCCGCTGAAATGCGCCTGGCGCTGCAGGATTGCGAACCCGATGACGCCCTGATCCTTTCCAGGGTGGCGTGATGGCCTGGATGCTGTTTTGCCGGGCGCGGGCGCGGGTGGTTCGTGGCGCCGCCCCGGTGCGACGGTCGCGGCGAGAGCGCGACCGGGAGGCCGAACGGGACGTGCTGCTGCTGGTAAGCGCGGTGGGACTGCCGTTCTGCAGCGGCCTTGTGGTCCTTGCCACCCTATTGTTTTGAGGCGCCTCCCGGCGCCTCTTTTCTTTATGGCGGCCTTATGCGGCATGACTGCTTTTCGTATGGAAACTTTACGCTCCGCGGGAGGAATGTCCGGGCCTCTCTTTCCGGAGGCTCGATATGTTCGACATCTTCTTTCTGGCCCTTGGCCTGGGGTTTTTTGCCCTGACTTATGCCCTGGCCCGGCTGCTGGCTCGCGTGTAGCGCCATGCTGTTCTTGCTCTGGGGCGCCGGCGCCCTCGCCATTGCCGTTTACATGGTTATCGCCCTGTTCCGGCCTGACAAACTTTAGCGGAAACTCACCAAAATGAACTGGCAAGGATGGGCGGAAATCGCCCTGACCCTTGGTCTCGCCCTCGCATTGGGCTGGCCATTGGGTATTTTCATGTCGCGCGTCTGGAACCGGGAAAGCACCTGGCTTGATCCCGTGCTCAAGCCTCTGGAGCGCGGCTTTTACGCCGCTTGCGGCATCGACCCCAACCGCTCGCAGGGCTGGCTGGGCTATGGCGCTTCGCTGCTCGCTTTCAACCTCGTCGGCTTTCTGCTGCTTTATACGATGCTGCGCCTGCAGGGCGTGCTGCCGTTCAATCCGCAGGGCTTTGCCGGGGTGACTCCGGATCTCGCCTTCAACACGGCGGTCAGCTTTGTGTCCAACACCAATTGGCAAAGCTATGCCGGCGAAACCACGATGAGCCACTTCACCCAGATGGTGGGCCTGACCACGCAGAACTTCGTTTCTGCCGGCACCGGTGCCGCCATCGCTGCCGCGCTGGCCCGCGCTTTCGCGGGCAACAAGGAAGCGGGCATCGGCAATTTCTGGGCCGATCTGGTGCGCACCACGCTTTACGTGCTGCTGCCCCTGTCGCTGGTCTTTGCCGTGGGCCTCGTTGGCATCGGCGTCGTGCAAAACTTGGCCGCAACCGTTTCGGCGACCACGCTGGAAGGCGCCAGCCAAACCATTTCGGTGGCGCCCACCGCCAGCCAGCTCGCCATTAAGCAATTGGGCATCAATGGCGGCGGCATTTTCAACGCCAACTCAGCCCATCCCTTCGAAAACCCCACCCCCCTCACCAATCTGCTGACCGCTGTGGCCATCAACGTACTGGGCTGGGCCGCGTTCTTCGCTTTTGGCCGCACGGCCATTGCCCGCAAGGATATACGCGCGCTCGCCACGGCCGCCATCATCATCCTCGCCGCCGGCGCGGCGGTGATATACCACAGCGAAGCCAAGCCCGCTCCGGCCCTGGTTGCCGCCGGGATCGAGAACCCCCTCAACCTCGAGGGCAAGGAAACCCGCTTCGGCATCGCCAGCACGGCCGCCTGGGCCGCCCAAACCACCGGCGCTTCCAACGGCTCGGTCAACGGCATGCATGACAGCTTCTCGCCCCTGGGCGGCGGCATGGCCATGCTCTTGATGATGCTGGGTGAAATCCTGCCCGGCGGCATCGGCTCGGGCATCGCCATCATGGTCGTCATGGCCGTGCTCTCGGTGTTTGTGGCTGGCCTCATGGTCGGGCGCACGCCCGAATATCTGGGCAAGAAGATCGAGGCGCGCGAAATCCAGTTCGCCATGGTGGCGCTCCTGATCGTGCCACTCTCGACCCTGGGTTGGGCGGCGCTCACCGTGGTGTGGCCCGGCGGCTTGCCCAGCCTCTTCAACCCCGGTGCGCATGGCCTGAGCGAGCTGCTTTATGCCTATACCTCGGCCACGGCCAATAACGGCTCGGCCTTTGGCGGCATCTCGGCCAATGTGCCCTGGTGGAACACCACGCTGGGCCTGGCCATGCTGATGGGGCGCTTTATTCCCATCGTGGCGGTGCTTGCCATCGCCGGCAGCATTGCGGCCAAGCCCAAGCTGGCCCCCAGCGCCGGCACGCTGCCCACCAGCGGCACGCTGTTTATCGGCCTGCTGATCGGCATCATCATCATCCTGGGTGCCCTGCAGTATTTCCCTGCACTCGCCCTCGGCCCGATCGTCGAGCACCTCCAGGTGCTTGAGACGCTCGGTGCCAATTAAGGTTTCTCATCATGACATCAGTGGATTTCAACTCCGAGTCATCGACCCCGAGGCGCCTGGCCAGCAGCTTTTCGCCGGCCATGCTCGGCCGGGCAGTGGGTGAGAGCTTCAGCAAGCTCGACCCCCGCAAGCTCTTCGGCAACCCGGTTATTCTCGCCACCGAACTGGTGGCGGTGCTGGCCAGCATCTCGGCGGTGGTAGCCTTTACCTCGGGCGGCAATGGCGGCTTTGCCACCGCCATCGCGCTTTGGCTCTGGGCCACGGTGCTATTTGCCAACTTCGCCGAAAGCATCGCCGAAGGACGCGGTAAGGCGGCGGCCGACAGCCTGCGCGCCACCCGCACCACCACCAAGGCCAAGCTGATCGTTGATGAAAAGCAGGGCTTGGTCATCCCCACTCCCGCCCATGAACTGGGACTGGGGCAGATCATCCTGGTTGAGGCCGGTGACGTTATCCCCGTGGACGGCGAAATCATCGAGGGCATCGCTTCAGTCAACGAAGCGGCTATCACCGGTGAATCGGCTCCGGTGATCCGCGAGTCGGGCGGCGACCGTTCGGCCGTGACCGGCGGCACCACGGTTGTGTCCGATTGGATCAAGGTGCGCGTCACCGCCCAGCCCGGCTCCACTTTCCTTGATCGCATGATCGCCATGGTGGAAGGCGCTGATCGCCGCAAGACCCCCAACGAGATCGCCCTCGCGGTGCTGCTGGCCGGCTTGACGCTGATCTTCCTGATCGCTGTCGTCACCCTCCTGGGCTTTGCCGCCTATTCGGGCCTGGCGCTCGATCCCGTGGTGCTGGGTGCCCTGTTTGTCTGCCTGATCCCCACTACGATCGGCGGGCTCCTCTCGGCCGTGGGCATTGCCGGCATGGACCGGTTGCTCAAGGTCAATGTGCTGGCCACCTCTGGCCGCGCGGTGGAAGCGGCGGGCGACGTCGACACGCTCCTGCTCGACAAAACCGGCACCATCACCTTTGGCAACCGCATGGCCACCGAAGTGATCGCCTCGCCTGGCATTCGCGACGACCTGGCTTTCCAGGCCGCGGTGATGGCCTCGCTTGGCGATGAAACACCCGAGGGCCGCTCCATTGTCGAACTCGGGCGCAACAAGGGCGTCGTCACCGACGTGCCGGCCGGCGCCAATGTGATACCGTTCTCGGCCACCACCCGCCTTTCGGGCCTCGATGCCGACAGCAAGAACTGGCGCAAGGGCTCGGTGGACGCCATCCTGCGCTTCACCGGCAAGAGCGAAGCCGAAACCCCAGCCGCCTTTCGCCAGGCCGTGGAACGCATCGCCCGCTCGGGCGGCACGCCGCTGGCTGTGGCCGAAGGGAGCAATCTCCTCGGTGTCATCCACCTCAAGGACGTGGTGAAGCCTGGCGTTGCCGCCCGCTTTGCCGATCTGCGCAAGATGGGCCTGCGCACCGTGATGATCACCGGCGACAATCCGGTCACCGCCGCCGCCATCGCGGCGGAAGCGGGCGTCGACGACTTCCTGGCCGAGGCCACCCCCGAGGACAAGCTGCGCTTGATCCGCGAAGAACAGGGCAAGGGCCGGCTCGTTGCCATGTGCGGCGACGGCGCCAATGACGCTCCAGCCCTCGCGCAGGCCGATGTGGGCGTGGCCATGCAGACCGGCGCCCAGTCGGCCCGTGAAGCGGGCAATATGGTGGATCTCGACAGCGATCCCACCAAGGTCATTGAGATCGTGGAAGTGGGCAAGCAGATGCTAATCACCCGCGGTGCGTTGACCACCTTCTCCATCGCCAATGACGTGGCCAAGTATTTCGCCATCATCCCGGCCCTGTTTATGGGCGTGCTGCCCCAGCTGCAGGCCCTCAACGTCATGGCGTTGCAAAGCCCCGAAAGCGCCATTCTCTCGGCCGTGATCTTTAATGCCCTGGTGATCGTGGCGCTGATCCCGCTGGCCCTGCGCGGCGTCAAATACCGCGCGGTGGGGGCCGGAGCGCTCTTGTCGCGCAATCTCTTGATCTATGGCCTTGGCGGTCTCGTGGCCCCGTTTATCGGCATCAAGCTGATCGACATGGTGCTCACCGCCGTGGGCTTGGTATAGAAAAGGAACCGAGAAAATGCTGAACCAAGCCAGACCCGCCCTTGTCTCCATGCTGCTGTTTTCGCTGCTGCTGGGCGGCGCCTACCCCGCGCTGGTGACCGCCGCCGGGGGCGCGCTGTTCCCCGCCCAGGCCGAGGGCTCGCTGCTGCGCAACAATGAGGGCGTCGTGATCGGCTCGCGCCTGATCGGGCAAGTCACCACCGCCCCCCATTATCTGTGGCCCCGCCCATCGGCGGCCGGCAACGGCTATAATGCCGCCGGCTCCTCGGGCTCCAATCTGGGGCCGCTCAATCCCGCTCTCCTTGAGCGGGTGGCGAGCGATGCGGCGGCGGTGCGGGACTATGCCCCCGCCGGTGCCCCCGTACCGCCCGATGCGGTCACCACTTCGGGCTCGGGTCTCGACCCCGAGATTTCGCCCGAATTTGCCGCCCTGCAGGCCGATCGCATCGCGGCAGCGCGGGGCATCGACGCCCAAGCGGTGCGCACGGTTATTGCCCAGAACACCGAAACCCCCTTGCTTGGCTTTATCGGCCAGCCCAGGGTCAATGTGTTGCTGACCAATCTCGCACTCGACAGCGCCTATCCCCTGCCGGCGCCGGCCCCCACGGAGTAAACCCGCCTTGCAAGACTACCGACGCCCGGATCCCGAAGCTTTGCTCGCCGCCGCGCAAAACGCGCATCGCGGCAAGCTCAAAGTGTTCCTGGGCATGGCCCCGGGCGTCGGCAAGACCTATGAAATGCTGCGCCAGGCCCGCCGCCGCAAGGCGGAGGGCCTCGACGTGGTGGTGGGCCTTGTGGAAACTCATGGCCGCAAGGAAACCGAGAGCCTCTTGCGCGGGCTCGAAGTTCTGCCACGCCAGCCCATCGACCATCGGGGCCGCACACTCCTTGAATTTGACATTGACGCGTCGCTGGCTCGCCGGCCCGAACTGCTGATCGTTGATGAATATGCCCACACCAATGCCTCGGGCTCGCGCCATCCCAAGCGCTGGCAGGATGTGGAAGAACTGCTCTGCGCCGGCATCGATGTGTGGACGACGCTCAATGTCCAGCACCTGGAAAGCCTGGTGGATGTGGTGCTCAAGATCACGGGCGTGCGCCAGCGCGAAACCGTGCCCGACAGTGCCCTCTCGCGCGCCGACGATATCGAAGTGGTCGATATCACCCCGGCCGAGCTGCGCGAGCGCATGGCTGCCGGCAAGGTTTATGTGCCCGAAACCGCGCGCCTCGCCGCCGACAACTTCTTCAAGCCCGAAAACCTCACCGCCTTGCGTGAACTGGCCCTGCGCCGCGCCGCGCAAACCGTGGACGACCAGCTCAATGCCGCCATGCGCGTCAAAGGGCTCGAAGGACCCTGGGCCGCGGGCGACCGCATCCTGGTGCTGGTGGCCGATGATGCCATGGCGGGCGGCCTGGTCCGGCAGGGCCGACGCTTCTCGGACACAATGAAGGACGCCCCCTGGATCGTCGCCCATATTTCCCGCGGCCGCCACGAAGACGGCGATGCCGGCACCACCTCGCGCCTGAACGATGCGCTCAAGCTCGCCGAACAGCTGGGCGCCACCACCGTCGTGCTCAATGGCGACAATCTGGTTGCTACAGCCCTGCAATATGCCGGCCAGAACAACGTCACCCAGATCGTGATCGGCAAGGGCCCCGATAGCCGCCTGCGCGAACTGTTGGGCCTGTCCTTGGCCGCCGAATTGCTGCGCGCCGCCCGGGGCGTTTCCATCCATGTGGTCACCGAGCCGGGGGAAAGTGCTCCGGCACAGCGGCGCTGGTGGTGGCTGCGCGGCCTGCGCCATAGCTGGCCGTCGCATCTTGTGGGAATGGTTTATGTGGCCGCGGCCACCGGCATTGCCCATCTGCTGGATCAGCGCTTCGAACGCGCCGATCTGGGCATGATCTATCTGGCCGCGATTCTCGCCGCCGCGATCCTCCATGGCTTGTGGCCCGGCCTCGTAGCCGCGGTATTCGCCTTTTTGCTTTATAACCTCCTTTTCCTCAGCCCCCGCTACAGCTTTGCCATCGGCTCGCCCACGGACCTTCTCACGCTGCTGGTGTTCCTGGCCGTCGCATTGGCGACCGGCATTCTCGCCGGCCGCTCGCGCGACCGCACCCGGGATGCCCAGCGCCGCGCGGGGGACGTCGCCTCGCTCCTTGTGGCCAGCCGCGCCTTTTCGCGCGCGCCCACCCGCCTCGACGCGGCCAAGGCCTTGGTGGAGCAGACCACGGCAGTGACCGGGGCCAAATCGGTGGTGCTCTTGCCCCGGGGCGATGATCTGGAACTGGTGGCCGGCGCGCCCGATCTGGCCCAGCTCGGCGCCGGTGCCATGGCCGCCGCCCGTTGGTCCTGGGAACGGGGCGAGCTGGCAGGGCAGGGCACCGGCACGCTGCCGCAAACCAGCTGGACCTTCCGGCCCCTCCAGGGCGTCGCCAGCCGCACCGGCGTTCTGGGCGTGGAGGCCCAGGCGCCGCTGCCAGGCTCAGACCGCGAAAAACTCCTGACCGCGCTGGCCGATGGCGGCGGCGTGGCGCTGGAACGCGCCGATCTAGTGCTCCAATCGGTGGAAGCCGAAACCCTGCGCCGCTCCGACCGCTTCCGCACCGCTCTCCTTAATTCCGTGAGCCACGACCTGCGCACACCCCTCTCGACAGTGCTGGGCGCTTCTTCGACGCTGATAGAACTGGGCGACAAGCTCGAAGCCCCGGTCAAGCTCGACCTGCTCCACTCCATCCGCGAGGAGGCCGAGCGCCTCAACCATTATATCCGCAACCTCCTCGACATGACCCGGCTCGAGGGCAATGGCGTGACGCTCCGGCTCGAAGGCTGCGATGTGGAAGCCATTCTGCGGGCCGCCGCCGCCCGCCTCAGCCGGCGCTTGGGCGAGCATTCCATTTCCTATGATTTCCCCACGGCGCTGCCCATGGTCATCGTCGATCCCGGGCTGCTGGAACAAGCCGTGGTCAATATCCTCGAAAACGCCATTGCCTATTCCCCCGACAACACCGAAATCAGCATTGCCGCCTATGAGGACCGCTCCAAGATCGTGATCAGCATCGAGGATGAGGGCCGCGGCATTCCCACCGCCGAGCTGGAGCGGGTGTTTGACAAGTTCCGGCGGCTTGAAGAACCTACCGACCGCAGCAAGGGCGTTGGCCTTGGCCTTTCCATCACCAAGGGCTTTATCGAAGCTATGGGCGGCACCATTCACGCCGCCAGCCCCATCCATGGCGACAAGGGCACCCGCATGCTGATCGGCCTCAACAAATCGCCGCAGGATCACTGGATCAAGCCATGACCGAAATCGGCAAACGCGTCCTCGTGATCGATGACGAGCCGCAGATGCATCGCTTTTTGGGTCCGGCACTTGAGGCGGCAGGCTATGCGCATCTGCGGGCAGATAACGGCGCGCAGGGCTTGCGCGAAATCGTGCTGCGCAGCCCCGATGTGGTGATCCTCGACCTTGGCCTGCCCGACATGGACGGCAAGGATGTGCTGGTCAAAGCCCGCACCTTCTACGATGGCCCGGTGATCATCCTTTCCGCGCGCGACAAGGAAGGCGAAAAGATCGAGGCCCTTGAAAAGGGTGCCAATGACTATGTGGAAAAGCCTTTCGGCATTGGTGAACTCCTGGCGCGTATTGGCGTCGCACTCCGGCAGCGAGGAGCGGTGCAGCCTTCGCAGGCCAAGGTGTCCTTTGGCGACATCGTGGTGGACCTCGATCTGCGCTATGTGACCCGCGCCGGCGAGCCGATCCGTCTGCCACCCAAGGAATATGCCTTGCTGACCCGCCTTATCGCGGGGCAGCGCAAGGTGTTGACCCACAAGGAACTGCTGAGTGCAGTTTGGGGCGCTGCCCATGTCGAGGACACGCAATATCTGCGCGTGGCGATCGGCCAACTCAGGCAAAAATTGGAACGGGACCCGAGCCAGCCCGCGCATCTGATCACCGAACCCGGTATTGGCTACCGCCTGCTGCTGGATTGAGCGGCGCCGTCTGGCGCCAAACGGTGGCAGCGGGCAAGGTCTAGATGGGCGCCGCCCGCGGCTGTTTCTCCACCAGTTGCATCAGGGGCACTAGCAGATGCTCTTCAAAGGCGATGTGACGACGCAAGCCCTCGAAGAACCCGCGCAGCATGAAGCCCGCGGCTTCGGGCGAGACGCGGCGCCGTCCTTCCCCACAGGAATGCAGCATTTCCTGCACTTCCTCGGCGTAGAACAGATCGAGCTGGTGATCAAAGCGCAGCTGCTTGAGCGTTCCGCCCAGCTCTGCCTGCAATGGTCTAAGGGTAAGGAGCGCGGGAAAGATTTCGCCTTCCTCGAGTTCCTGGGCTTCTGCCAAAAGGGGGCCGAGCGCCCGGGCGAGGGCCAGGCATTTGTGCCGGTCGACATTGTTGGGCAGGCTATCGGCCACCGTCTCGAGTTCGTCGCACATGGCAAGGAGGCGACGATGCTGGGTGGAAAATCCTGCGGCGCGGTTATGGTCAGGCATGGGCGTTCTCCGCGATTGATGGGGTACGGCGCAGCGGCACGAGGCGGCCGGCCTTGAGGCTGAGCACGGTGTCAAAGCCGCTGGGTGGCAGGCTCGCATGGGTGATGACGATGACGGTGCGTCCGCCGGCAAGCTCAGGTAGGTCGGCGAGGAAGGCAGCTTCGGTTTCGCGATCGAGGCCGCTGGTCGGTTCGTCCAGCACGATCACATCGGCGCCTGAGAGGAGGGTGCGCGCGAGGCAAAGCCGGCGCGCCTGCCCGGCAGAAAGGCTCAGGCCCGCCTCGCGCAGATAGCTGTCGAGCCCCTCGGGCAGGCCCGCGACGAGGCCGTCGAGCTTGACGGCGCGCAGCACGTCCCACAAAGCCGCGTCGCTCGCCTCGGGCGCGCCGATGCACAGGTTCTCGCGCACGGTGTCGAGGAAAACAGGGGCATCCTGGGTCATCAGAGCCAGACGCCGGTGCAAGTCCGCAGTGCGGATGGCGCGCAGGTCGATCCCGTTGAGCTGCACGGAACCTGCCTGCGGATCGCAAAGACGCGCCAGCAGCTGGGCGATGGTCGACTTGCCGGCGCCGCTGGGCCCCACAATCGCCGCCACGCTGCCACTGGGGATAGTGAAGCTGACATCCTTGAGCACTGGCCGGTCGGCGTCATAGCCGAAGGTGACGTTCTCGAAGCGCAGCGTGCCACCAGCGGGCACGGCGACAGCCTTGGCGGCTTCGCGTATGCCGGGCGCTTCCTCGGCTAGATCGCGCAGCCGTTCGGCCGCAGCGGCAGCCGAGGCGAGCCGAGTGGCGCTGCGCACCAGTACCGCACAGGCTTCAAAGCTCGCCACGACAGCCAGGACGAGACCGGCAAGCAAGGGGCCGTTCAGCACCCCGGCCTGCATGGCCGGAATGCCCGCCAGGAGCGTGCCGATAATGGCAGCGCCTGTTGCCACCTGCACCGTGGCCGAAGCCAGTGCGCCATAAAGCCCCAGGCGCCGGCGCGCCCGGGCCAGCCGTTCGCCCGCAGCGGACGCCGCTTTGCTGGCCTGATCGGTTTGCCCGAAGAGGACCAGGTCCTGGTGGCAGTCGAGGCCATCCAGCACGGCCTGGCGCAGGGCTGCCGAAGCGCGCACGGCTTCCTCCCCGCTGCGGCGGGAAGCCAGGATCAGCATCACCGGTACGAGCACGGACGCGGTGAAAAACGCCCCGGCATAAACAAGGCCAGCCATACCGGACACGGCGCTCAAGCCCAGGCTCATTGCGAGACCCGTCAGCACGGCCGTGGTGATCGGTCCCAAGGCCACGAGGAAGGCAGTATCGAGTGCTTCCACATCGGCGGTGAGGCGGCTGACGAGGTCGGCCCGGCCATGGCGGCGACCCAGCGGCAGGATGGGAAAGAGCTTGCCAAACAGCCAGTGACGGATGTCGCTGAGAAGGCGCAGCGTTGCGTCATGCCCCGCAAGCTTTTCCCCATAGCGCGACAGGATGCGGATAAAGGACAGCCCTCGGACACCCGCTGAAGGCGCAAAGAGGTTGAAGGCTGCCCCGGCGGTGCTGATGGCGGCGGCGGTCAGGAACCAGCCGGACAGGCCCAACAGCGCGATGCCGGCCGCAAGGGTCACGAGCGAGAGGAGCAGGGCGACAAGGAGGCGCCGGCGTTGCCGCGCGAACAGCGGCGCGAAGTGCAGGAGCGCGTTCATGCGGCGCCTTTCCGGGAAACAAGAGCTGTGCGGGCAGGGTGGGGTGCGGCCAGGATGCTGCCGCCGGCCATGCGGAAGACCTTGTCCATCCGCTCGGCGACCGCATGGGAGTGGGTGGCGACAAGGAGCGTGCGCCCCGCGGCAAAGTCGAGCAGTCCGTCGAGCACCTGGCTTTCGGTTTGCGCATCGAGATGGGCTGTAGGCTCATCAAGCAGGATCAGGGCAGGATCGCGCAGATAGATGCGCGCCAGCGCGAGCCGCTGCACTTCACCGCCCGAGAGCCCGAGGCCATTTTCGCCCACGAGGGTGTCGAGCCCAAACGGCAGCGCATCGGTAAAGGCGGTGACCTTGGCGCGTTCGGCCGCCCGCCGCACGGCTGCATTGTCGGCGTCCGCGCACCCCAGCCGGATATTGTCGGCAACCGTCCCAGCAAAGATGCGCGGGCGCTGGCCCAACATCGCCACGCGCTGGCGCAGTTCACCCTCAGGCACCGCAGCGAGCGGGATGCCATCGAGCATCACCGTGCCCTCGAATGGGCGCAGGCGGGCAAAGGCTTCCAGCAGTGTCGACTTGCCAATGCCGCTCATCCCCAGGATCGCGTAATGCGCGCCGGCCGGAACCTTGAGGGCCGCCTCGGTGATGACCCTTTGCTCATCGGGCGAAGCGATGGTGAGGCTTTCCGCGTGCAGCGAGATGCTGGGACGTTGTGATGGTGCGTTCGTGGGCAGGCCTTGGTCCTCTTCTGGCGTGGTCAGCTCGGGCAAGTCGCCCAATTGTCGGGCGATCTCCCCGGCCGCTGCCTTGGCCGATGCCCGGTCATGGTAGTGGGCGGCCATCAGGCGCAGCGGCTGGTAAACTTCAGGCGCCATGAGGAGGCAGAACAGCCCCGCCTGCAAAGTCAGCTCGCTGCCGCGCAGGGAAACGAGGTCGAGAAAGGTCAGCCCGACATAAAGGGCGACACCGGCAACTCCGAGTGCGGCGAAGAATTCGAGCACGGCGGAGGACAAAAAGGCGATGCGCATGACGCGCATGCTGCGCAGGCGCAATTCTTCGCTGGCGTTGAAGATATCGTCGGTCTCGGCTGCTTCGCGTCCGAACAATTTAAGGGTCACGATGCCGCGCAGCCGGTCGGCGAACCGCCCCGTGAGGCGGCTCAGCGCCTGGGCCTGGGCCTTGCTGGCGCTTTCGGCGCCCCAGCCGGCGAGGGCCATGAAGACCGGGATCAGCGGTGCCGTGAACAGAAACAGCAGCGCTACCACCCAGTCGATGGGAAAGGCCACAATGGCAAAGGCCAGCGGCAGCACCGCCGCCTGCACCATGGCCGGCATGTAGCGGGCAAAAAAGCCATCCAGCGCCTCGACCTGCTCGACCAGAGCGGTGCTGAGCGCGCCCGAAGACTGCCGGGCGGTCCAGACGGGCCCCCGCGCCAGGACGGTGCGCAAAAGTTCGCGGCGCAGCCTGGCCTTGAGCCCCTCGCTGGCGCGCACCGAGACGATCTCGCTCATGGCGGCTAGCGCTGCCCGCGCGCCGATCAGCCCGCCGACTACGAGAATGGACGGCACCAGCTCCGTCAGGCCCGCACCCTCGACCACCGCGCGATGGATCACATCGGCCAGCACCCAGGCTTGCCCCAGCAGCAGCGCGCCGCCCAGCAGCGGCAATGCCAGCGCCAGAACGGCGGCGCCGCCGGCCTGGCGGTAGAGCCGGGTGATCCAGCGGCTGCGATCGCGTTCGGATAGGGGAGTGTCGGTCATTACGGGGCCTTCGATAGGATGGCCCCATCTAGGTGCTCCGTGCCCCCCGCCGCCTTGATCTAGGTCAAGGTAATTTGCCCCCGCCGGTCCTATCGAGGCGCTCATGCCGGCAGGTGCCGGTTTGATTAGGGGCTTTTCGCATGATTGATATGACAGTCGTCGATCTGTCGCGCCTGCAGTTCGCGGCGACAGCGATGTACCACTTCATCTTCGTGCCGCTGACCCTGGGACTGTCGTTCCTCATGGCGATCATGGAGAGCGTCTATGTCATGACCCGCCGGCCGATCTGGCGGCAGATGACATTGTTCTGGGGCGTCTTGTTCGGCATCAACTTCGCCATGGGTGTCGCGACCGGCATCGTCATGGAATTCCAGTTCGGCATGAACTGGAGCTACTACAGCCATTATGTGGGGGACGTGTTCGGCGCCCCGCTCGCCATTGAGGGCCTGATGGCCTTCTTCCTCGAAGCGACCCTTATCGGCCTGTTCTTTTTCGGCTGGGATCGTCTCAAGCCGGTCACCCATCTGGTGGTCACCTGGCTCGTGGCCTTGGGCGCGAACTTCTCCGCGCTGTGGATCCTCATCGCCAATGGCTGGATGCAGAATCCGGTCGGGGCGCTCTTTAATCCCGACACCATGCGCATGGAAGTGGTCAACTTCGTTGAGGTGATCTTCAACCCCGTGGCGCAGGCCAAGTTCGTGCATACGGTCTCGGCCGGCTATGTCACCGGCTCGGTGTTTGTTCTGGGGGTAAGCGCCTTGTTCCTCCTCCAGGGACGCCATGTGGAGCTCGCCAAGCGTTCGATGACGGTTGCCGCCTCGTTCGGGCTCGCCTCGGCCCTGTCGGTCGTGGTGCTGGGCGATGAGTCGGGTTACGTCGCCACCGAGCACCAGCAGATGAAGATCGCGGCCATGGAGCTCATGTACGAGACCGAACCGGCTCCCGCCGGGCTCAATCTCTTCGCCATTCCTGGCGCCGACAACCGCCCAGCCTTCACTGTCCAGCTGCCCTGGGTGCTGGGGCTGATCGCTACGCGCTCGCTCGACCGCGACCTGCCTGGCATCACCGAGCTGGTGGAGCATGCGGCGGTGCGCATCACCAGTGGCGTTGAAGCCTATAAGGGGCTCGAGGGCATCCGGGCCAATCCCGAAGACGGTACTGCGCGTGCCCTTTTCGAAGAACACCAGCGCGACCTTGGCTATGCACTGCTGCTCAAACGCTATCGCGACGACGTCCAGAACGCCACGGGCGAGGAAATCGCCCAGGCAGCCCTCGATACCGTGCCCGATGTCTGGCCGCTCTTCTGGAGCTTCCGCGTCATGGTCTTTGTGGGTATGTTCTACATCGTCTTTTTCGCGCTATGGTTCCTCAAGGCCAGCCAGCACCGGCTCCACACCAACCGTGTCCTGCTGTGGGCGGCCGTCCTGACCATCCCGCTGCCCTGGATCGCCATCGAAGCCGGCTGGATCATTGCCGAATATGGCCGCCAGCCTTGGGTGGTGGAGGGCGTGCTGCCCACCTTCTACGCGGCCTCGGGCCTCAACTGGTGGGACCTGGCCATCTCGCTGACCTTCTTCATGATCGTCTACACCGTCCTTTTCGTCATCATGACCTGGCTTATGGTGCGGGTGATCAAGGCGGGCCCTTCCGACAAGCTCGGGCTTGGCCTTCCCGAAGAGGATTTCACGGGTCGGCGCACGCCGCCTGCACCCAGCCCCAATGCGGAGATCGCAGCTTAAATGAGTGCTATTCCTCTCGACTACGAAGTGCTGCGCCTCATCTGGTGGGGTTTGCTTGGCACCCTGCTGATCGGTTTCGCTATCATGGGTGGCATGGATCTGGGCGTGGGTGCCCTGCTGCCCGCGGTGGGGCGCACCGATGAGGAGCGGCGCGTCCTCATCAATCTCATCGGCCCGACCTGGGAAGGCAACCAGGTCTGGCTCGTGCTGGGGGGCGGCGCGATCTTTGCCGCCTGGCCCACCCTTTATGCGGTGAGCTTTTCCGGCTTCTACATCGCGATGATTGCCATTCTGCTGGCGCTGATCCTGCGTCCGGTGGGCTTCAAGTTTCGCGGCAAGGTCAAGGATCCGCGCTGGCAAAAGGCCTGGGATTGGGGCCTCTTCCTCGGTGGCTTCGTGCCGGCGGTGGTGTTTGGCGTGGCCGTAGGCAACGTCTTTCTCGGCGCTCCCTTCGGTTTTGATGCCAATATGCGCATCAGCTATGCCGGCAACTTCTTTGGCCTACTGACGCCCTTTGCCCTCCTAGCGGGGATCGTCAGCCTTTGCATGCTCCTCACCCAGGGGGCGAGCTATATCGCCATGCGCACCGAAGGCATCACCGCCGAGCGGGCACGCCTTTATGGCCGCTGGGCCGCCCTTGCCACCATCATTCTCTTTGTGGTCGGCGGGATCGCGGCGCTGTTCTTGCTGAATGGCTATCGGGTCACGAGCATCCAGAACCTGGCCGGCCCCTCCAATCCGCTGGGCAAGACCGTTGTGGTCGAGCGTGGCGCCTGGGCGGCCAATTACAGCGCCTATCCCTGGATGATGATCGCTCCGGTTCTGGCCATTCTTGGCTCGGCCACGGCGTTTCTTGCCCTTGGCGCCCGGCGCAAGCTTGCCGCCTTTATCGGCTCGAGCCTTGCCATTTTCGGCATCATCAGCACGGCCGGATTGTCGCTGTTCCCGTTCCTGCTCCCGTCTTCGCTCGATCCCTCGATGAGCCTTACGGTTTGGGACAGCTCGTCGAGCCAGCTCACCTTGTTCCTGATGCTGGTGATGACGATCATCTTCCTGCCCATCATCCTTGGCTACACCAGCTGGGTCTTCAGCGTCATGCGCGGGCCTGTCACCACCGCCAGCCTTGGCCGCAATCCCAACGCTTACTAGGAGTTCAGTTCAATGTGGTACTTCGCCTGGATCCTCGGGGTAGGGCTCGCCTGCTCTTTCGCCATCCTCAATGCCATGTGGTACGAGATGCGCGACGATCGCTTCTGAGAGAGCGCTTGGCGGGACGTGCTTGCATGTCCCGCTTTTTCATTGTGGCCTCTACCCGCCGAACCTACCGAAGGGCAGTCCGCCCCTGGCTTCAATGCCCCTCATTCGGTCGTCCAGGCCATCTTCGATTCCTGATTGCTACCGGTCCGCTTAGCTTGCTACCATAGCTTGCCTGAAGTCCATGTCAGATGCCTGCTCGTGGAGGCTCGCAATGGATCGCTTATCCCATCGGACTGGCGTCACCTGGAAGTGGCGGGTGGCATTTGCGTGCACTGCCTTCGCGGTGCTCTTGCTCCCGGCCGTAGCCACGCAAGTGTCTGGCGAAGTGAACTGGGGCGCCGAGGATTTCTTTGCAGCAGCGGGCCTATTGGCGGCAGCTTGGGCTGCAATCGAAGTTCTTTTCAGAGCGGTTCAAACTGTCCGCGCACGATTAATGGGCACAAGCTTAGCGCTCATTGCTCTTCTTGCCATCTGGGCACAACTGGCCGTCGGCATCTTCTAGCTCTCCAAACCTCTCACCCCCTGGGATCGTGACCTCCATCGAGCGAGCCATCGATGTCGATGGCAATCGCGCCGGCCTGTCCTGATAGTGGGCTCAACACGGGGATCGGCGCCACTTCGTGGCCGCGCCTTGCGAGTTCTTGGTGAACTGATGGTGGGAACTGACCTTCAAGTTTAAGCGTGTCGCGGCTGTCCGAAAATGTCCGTCCCAGCAAGAACCTCCCCCCCGCCAACGCTTCGGCTGGCCGTCTGCCGTAATCAATGAGGCGCGTGAGCAGCATGGCGAGCGTTTGCGGCTGCCCGTCCGCCCCTTGGGTCCCATAAAGCAAGCCTGGCTTGCCGTTGCGCAAAGCGATGCCCGGATTGAGGGTGTAAAAGGGTCGCTTACCGGGTCGAAAGCCGTTGATGTGGCTGGGATCGGGATCGAACGCCGCCCCCCGGTTCTGCCAGAGAATGCCGGTATCACCGGCAACCACCCCACTTCCCCAATCAAAGTAGATGCTCTGGAGCACCGAGGCACAGCGACCCTCATGGTCGGTCGCCGCGAAATAAACAGTGTCGGCGGGGGCAAAAACCTGCGGCCAGGCCATGGCGCGATTGCCGATAGTCTCCGCCTTGGCGCGAAGTCGCGCCGGATCGAGCATGGCAACGAAATCGACATCGCAGCTATCTGGATCGGCGATCATGTGGCGATCGAGAAAGGCATGTTTGACCGCCTCCACCACCAGGTGAACATGCTCGGCGCTGTCCTCGGCAATGGACGAGAAATCAAAATGGGAGAGAATGCCCATGATGCCCAGTGTCGTCAGACCCTGTGTGGGCGCTGGCGGCGCAAGGAGCTGCAACCCCCGGTACTCTCATCCGCCGCTGCGCGGCGCCAAGCGCATGTTCCGCCATTCTAAGCTGGTTCTGTCCCGAAACAACCGTGTCCTTGGAAGGCGGACCACGCTGGCCCGCTGAATAGTCCTATACATCCGGCGCCACTAAGCCTTACCCTTGCCTGGACCAAACACAAGTATCGGGAGAGCGACTTTGGACCACAAGCGAATGGGCACTAGCGGTCTCAAAGTCTCGCGGCTCTGCCTCGGCTGCATGACCTATGGGGCACCTGACCAGGGGAACCACCCATGGACGCTGCCTGAGGACCAAAGTCGTCCCTTTATCCGCCAAGCGCTTGACCTCGGCATCACCTTTTTCGATACGGCAAACGTTTATTCCGACGGCAGTTCCGAGGAAATCCTGGGGCGCGCGTTGAAGGACTTTGTGCGACGGGAGGACGTGGTCCTTGCCACTAAGGTCAACGGCGCAACCCGTCGAACCGATGCCAACGCCACCGGACTGTCACGCCGGGCAATCATGCGTGAGATCGATGCGTCACTTACCCGCCTCCAGACCGATTACGTCGACTTGTATCAGATCCACCGCTGGGACAATGACACCCCCATTGAAGAGACGATGGAGGCGCTGCACGACGCCGTGCGCTCGGGAAAGGCCACCTATATCGGAGCCTCATCCATGTCGGCCTGGCAATTTTCCAAGGCCCAGTATGTCGCCAAAATGAACGGCTGGACGCCGTTCGTCTCGATGCAGAACCAGCTAAGCCTCCTCTACCGCGAGGAAGAGCGTGAGATGCTGCCGCTTTGCGCGGATCAGGGCGTTGGCGTCATTCCCTGGAGCCCGCAGGGCAGGGGGCTGCTCACCCGACCATGGGGCCAGGTCACCGGTCGCTCAGGGACGGACAATGTCATTCCCAAAGTCTATGGCGACACTGCCGAAATGGACCATGGCATCGTAGACGCCGTTCAGAGCGTCGCCCAGCGCCACGGCGTCGCCATGTCTCAGGTCGCTCTCGCCTGGGTTCTGCAAAACCCCGTCGTCACTGCGCCCATCATCGGCGCGTCCAAACCGCATCACCTGGACGACGCCGTTGCGGCACTGGCGCTGAAGCTCAGCACGGAAGACGTCGCGGAGCTGGAAGGGGCTTATCGGCCCAGGGCGGCGGTGATCTAGAGCTTGGGTATTGCCCTGATCCGCTCTACTCGGCGGCAATACGTCTATGTCCCCTTTTGTGTGCCAGCTGCAGCTCTCGAAAATGACCAAGAAGGGGGGCGCTTTTCTGCTCGGCAGCTTGCCCCCGGTTGCAGACGTAAAGCAAATCAGTGCGGTGCAGTGCAGTACTGGAAAGCTGCCACTCTGGTTCATGCTTCCGAGAAACGTCACCTCCTCCTCAGGGTAGGAGGCTTTACCCCACCATGTGCCGGTCGAACGTGAAGGGCGCTATGGGCAGGGTGGTGCCGCCATCCAGCGCCAGATCGGCAAGGATTTCTCCAATGACACTGGCGAATTTGAACCCGTGGCCGGAGCAGGCGGAGCACACGATAACGCGAGGATCGGCTGGCAGAAGGTCGATGAGGAAATTTTCGCCCGGAAGCATGGTGTAGCGGCAGGTGACCGCTTTGATCCGTGTGGTTGCGACCTCCGGCATTCGGCGTGCGGCGAAGGCGTCGAGGAGATCCATGTCCGCGTGAGTGACGGCCGGATTGGCCTGGTCTGGATCGATTGGCTCGAAAAAATGGCAGTGCTTGCCGATCTTGACGCCATCAACGCCGATTTGCGGGAAACCAAACCAGGTGCCGTCTTCGCCTTCATCGCTGAGGAAGCAGGGCATTCTGTTGGGTTGGGCGAGAAAGCCATCGCCCGGCTGATACCAGGCGACGACCTGCTTGATTGGCGCGGCGCGGGCCGCAAGCTCCGGGACCAGTTCCGATATCCAAGCGCCGGTGGCAACGATGACCTTGCGCGTTTCGTAGCTCGCTTGGGGCGAGCGAACCATAATCGTTGCCCCTCGCTCGATGCTGGTGATGCGCTCGCCGATATGGATATGGGCCCCATCGGCGGTTGCCAGCTTGAGATTGCCCCAAATGGCGGCTTCGGGACGAATATAACCCCCTTCTGGATCGAAGACGCCAATTTCGTCCCCAGCCAGCCGATAGCCCGGATAGCGGTCGGCCATTTCAGCCTGATCCAGAATCTCGTGCGCGAGGCCGTATTCTGCGCAGGAGGCCAACATGCCCCCGATCAGGTCGCTGCCCGGCTTGCCGATCTGCAACACGCCGACCTTGCTCAGGAGGTTGGTTTGGAGCCGGCGTTCCATGCGGGCCCAGTTGCGATAAGCGCGCTGTAGCAGCGGCACATAGGCTGGGTCCTCATGGTAACCGAGCCGGATGATACGGCTGTCGCCGTGCGAAGAGCTGAGCTTATGCGCCGGCTGGAACGCCTCGAGACCAAGCACTTTGTGCCCGCGGGCCGCGATTTCGGCGACCGCCGCGCTGCCCATGGCGCCGAGGCCGATAATGATAACATCATACATGGCCTAGGCTCCAAAATAGCTGAATTGGACTGCCGGGGCCGAGCTTAAGACCTAGCAGGAAGAAGTCGTGCCTGCGCAATAAAATGAGTTGCCCTAACTAGCATATGGCTAGCCGGGACATTCCCCAGTTTATTCTACTCAGCCGTTTGGAAACATCCCGGGTCGGTCAGGCGCGGCCGCCTCAGCAGCAATCCCGGCGACCCGGTTTTTTGCAGTTGCGGTCCTCGTCCGGGCGTGCTCATCGGGTACTTGAGTTGACATTGTCGCCGACGAAATAGACGCCCGACGCGCGCATGCTCTTTCGGACGAGGTCTGCACGCAGAGTTTATGGGGCGGGCAGTTTGGCTGCACGGTGACCTCAAGGCTGACAACCTGATCGTCCGAGGTGGTGCTTTGCCGGGTGTGCTCGATTTGGGGGCTATCCGCCGTGGGCGATCCTGCCGCCGACTACGCGGCAGCATGGTTCTGGGTCGCCCCTGCGGCTCGTGACGTGCTCCGGGACAGGCTCAATCTTGATGACCGCGATTGGCTGCGCTCGCAGGGCTGGGCCCTTAGGCGCCGTTATCGCACTGAGCTACTATCGATGTGGCAAGGATGAAGCACTCTGCCGTCAATCACGACAGACGCTTTCAAGGTGGGACTGCTTCTTTAGCCCACACTCGACTAGGCCCAGCCAGCCGCTTGGCCGAGGTGCTTGTCCTGGTTGCTAAACATTGTTCCGGCTCCGGAAGAGACGTTCGGGGGCGGCGAACCGGACTGGCGGCTTTTAGGATCTTGGTTAGGCACTTTGAATGGCCGGAATGGGCGCTGTGCCGCCAGGCAGGAACCGACCCGATCACTGCCGGCCAAGGGTGTTCAAGGAGGGCACTGGGCGCCGATCTATGCGGCTCAGCAATTTCATCGTTGTATTTGAAAAGGGTAGGTGTTCGCTGTTTTATTCTGACCGGGGGGCCATGCTTTCTTGCGAGTTCCAAAGAAAAGACGGACTCGCACTAGGGCAATTGCCGCTGCGTGTGGCCGCGGATCCGTAGTCAAGGCGATCGTGCCGAAACGACCGACAGGCCGAGCTATAGTCAGCCCTTGATGCCCGCCGAGAGCATGATTGCCTGCGTCACCCGGCGCTGGAAGATCAGATACAGTACCGCTACCAGCAAGGCCGCCAGAATGGCGCCGGCCAGTTCGCGCGCATATTGCACGCCGAAAGCATCGTTGACCTGGGTGATGCCGACCGCGACGTTCATCATGTCGGGTTTCGAGACCGCTAGGAATGGCCAGAGGAAGTTGTTCCAGGCGCCGATAAAGGTGACGATCGCCAGGGCCGTCGTGACCCCCCAGTTCATGGGCAGGTAGATGCGGCTGAAAATCCGCCATTCGCTGGCGGAGTCCATCTTGGCCGCTTCCCGGAACTCCTTGGGCACGGAGTCAAAGAAGTTCTTGTAGACAATGATTACCACCGGGTGGATCAGCTGCGGCAAGATCACGCCCAGCCAATTGTTGATCAGGCCGAACTGCGCCATCAGGATGAAATGGTTCACGATCAGGGCGGCGACCGGTATCATGAAGCTGCCGAGGATCGTGTAGTAGATCAGCTTGCGACCGGGGAACCTCAGTTGCGACAGGGCGTAGGCAGTTGTCGCACTGATCGCCAGCGTCAGCACCGTGACCGCCGCCGAAGTCACCAGCGAATTGAGGTACCACCGCCCGATCTGGGTATTCACCAGCACATGCCAATAGGCGTCGATCGTCCAGGTGCGGGGAAGAAACTCCAGGCTTTTGCCGACGACCTGTGACTCGGGCTTGAGCGTGGTTATCAGGGCCCAATAGATCGGGAATGCCCAGACAATGGCGAAGACGACGGTCACGAGGGTCAAAACCAATGCCCCAATGTCCAATGCCCGTGCCGTCTTGACGCGCCCGGCTTGCGCGGACGCCATCACGGGCGCCTGTTGCTGTGCGATGGTCATTTTTCACCTCGGATCCGCAGCACCCGGAACTGCAGGGCGGAAAACACGATAACGATCACGAACAGCGCCACTGAAATGGCCGCGGCATAGCCACCCTGATTTTTCTGAAAGGCCTGGGTGTAGATATACTGCACCATCACCATGGATGGATCGGGTCGCCCGCCCTGCACGAACAGATAGACCTGATCGAAGATCTTGAGCTGCAGGATCAGCTGAATGGTCAACACCAGCGCGGTCACGGGCCAGATCAGCGGCCAGGTGATCTTGCGGAAAATCGTCCAGCGATTGGCGTTGTCGAGCGCGGCAGCCTCGTAGATGTCGCTCGAAATAGAGCGTAGCCCCGCCAGGAACAGCAGGATATTGAACCCGCAGGTCCACCAAATGGTCACCAGCGCCACGGCCGGCATGAACATCCATTGGGTGCGGAACACGTTGATGCGCTCCCCCGCAATGGCACTGATGGGATATTGCAGGATGCCGAACTGCACGTTGAACATCCAGTTCCAGATCCGGTAGACCACCGAAACCGGCAGGATATAGGGCAAAAAGAACATGGCCAGGATCAGGCTCTGCTGCCAGCCCTTGAGGCGCGACACCATCATGGCGATCGCCAGCCCGATCAAGGTGTTGGGAATGACCGTCAGGACAACGAAATAGGCCGTGTTGTTGAACGCTGTCCAAAAGCGCCGGTCATCGAACATCTCGAAGTAGTTTTCCAGGCCCACCCATTCGCCGGGCCCAATCAGCGGCGCGTCAGTGAAGCTGAGCTGCACCATCTGGATGGTCGGCCACAGGAACAACACGCCGTATGTCAGCAAGAACGGCAGGACGAGAAGAAAAGCGATCGTCCATTCGCGGTGTTGGTTCCTGATCATCGTGCTCTCACCCTAGGAGGTGATCCGGCGGCTCGGGCCGCCGGACCATGGGTCTTGATGGCTTATTCGGCCTGGTCCTGCAGGTCCGCCTTCATCTCGTCGATGGCGTCCTGCGCGTCCATTTCACCGTTCATGGCGGGGCTGATATAGTTGGCAACGGCGTCGTAAACGGGCGATGCCACGCCAGCCAGGGTCGACCTGGGATCGAACACGGCCGTTTCGGCCAGGATCGAATAGGTCGCATTGGGCTCCATGGTCTTGAATTCTTCGCTTTCGCGCGTCGCGTTGAAGGCCGGGATGTGACCGGCATCGGCCCAGGCGAGCGAGTTCTCGTTCATCCAGGAGATGACTTCGAGCACGGCCGCCTTCTTTTCGGGCGTCATTTCCTTGCCGACATTGTTGGGGATGGCAAAGGCGTGCGAGTCAGCCCAGGTGGCGGGGTGGTCAAAGAAGGTCGGCAGGGCCACGGCGCCCCATTCAAAGCCGAGCTCACCCTTGGCGGCAAGGTCGGTCAGGGTCGGCACTTCCCACACGCCGTTGATATGGAGAGCCGCATCCCCGGTGGTGAACAGGGCCACCGAGCCTTCATATTCGGTCAGCGCCGGTGCATAGCCGCCCTCGACCCAGCCAGCCATGGTCTCGACCGCCTCGACGGCTTTTGGGATGCTGTCCTCAGGGAAGAAAGTGCCGTCTTCGGCCAGGAACACGCCGTCCTGCTGGCCAAACAGGGAATAAAACACGCGCCATGGCGTGCCGTCGCCCGAGGTCTGCAGCGAAACGGCATATTGCGAGCCGGGCTTAAGCTTCTCGAGTGCCGCGGTGAAGTTCTCGACGCCATCAAGCCCGATCGGCTTGCCGTCTTCGCCCAAGAGGCCCGCTTCAGCCAGCTTGTCCTTGTTGTAGTAAAGGATGATGGAGTGGATGTCGAAAGGCACGGCATATTGCTTGCCATCGGCCTGGCCGGCCTCCCAGTTGGCAGCCTGGAATGCGTCGGCGGTGAGCCCGACGCTGGCGAGATCTTCGGTGCTCAGCTCCGCCACAGCGCCCGATTCCGCCCCGAGCGGCACGCGCGAGAGATGATAGGTCATCACGTCCGGGCCTTCGCCAACGGCCGCGGAGGTCTGCACCTTGGAGTAGAACGGGGTGCCCCATTCCAGGGTGGTGGGCTCGATGGTGATCTCGCCGGCATGTTCCTCGTTGAACCGCTCGATCAGCGACTTCATGCGCACGCCGTCGCCGCCGGCCAGGAAGTCCCACCACACGACGGGTTCCTGCGCCTGGACAGCGCCAACCGACAGCAGCGCTGTCGACAGCATTGCGATCTTCAATAGATTCTTCACTTGCAACCTCCCTTGGGTTTCAACCCAGCGCCATTTTTGGCCTTACAGCTCGCCGGCGAAGCGGGCCGCGCCTGCGTTCAGATCACCGCCAGGCGGTGCTGAATTCTTGTTTCGGGGCGCCGATGCTGCAGCGCAGCCCGCGCCCCAAATTGACCGCCTCCTCCTCAGGCAGCGGCGTGAAAAGCCTTTCCGGTCTCGTCAAACAAAATGGCGGAACCGCCGTCGAGGGCGATGCGGACCTTGTCGCCGGCATTGACCCGGCTGAGGCCTTCGTCTTCCGCGACGATGGGTGCACCGTCGGCAAGGCGCGCATAAACCAGCGTGCGCTCTCCCAGGCGCTCCACCACGTCCACCACGGCCTCGATGCCCCCTTGCTCACCGGTGATGCGAGCCGATTCCGCCCGGATGCCGAGCGTGTATTGCTGTCCGGCAAGGCCGCTCATGGGAACGGCCGTATCGAGCCTGTTCTGCCCGCCAAAGCTGACGCTGGCGCGTCCCCCCTGATCGCTGAGGGCGCTCACGGGAAGAAAGTTCATGGCGGGGGAGCCGACAAAGCTGGCGACAAACCGGGTGGCGGGTCGCGAATACACCTCCATGGGCGAGCCGATCTGCTCGATCCCGCGATTGTTCATGACGACGATCCGCGTCGCCAGGGTCATGGCTTCGGTCTGGTCGTGGGTGACAAAGATCATCGTGGCCTTGATGCGATTGTGCAGCTGCGCGAGTTCGAGGCGCGTGCGCACGCGCAGCCCGGCATCAAGGTTCGAGAGCGGCTCGTCGAGCAGGAAGGCCTTGGGATCGCGCACGATGGCGCGGCCAATGGCGACGCGCTGGCGCTGCCCGCCCGAGAGCTGGGCCGGCTTGCGATCCAGCAATGGCGTGATTTCCAGCATGCGCGCGGCGTCGTCCACGCGGCGGGTGATCTCATCCCGGGGCGCGCCGATGTTCTGCAGTCCGAAGGACATGTTGTCCCGCACGGTCATGTGCGGATAAAGCGCATAGTTCTGGAACACCATGGCGACGCCGCGCTCATTGGGTGGCAGCTGGTCGACCCGCTGGCCGCCAATGAAGATCTCGCCCTTGTTGACAGATTCAAGGCCCGCAATCATGCGCAGCAAGGTGGACTTGCCGCAGCCAGATGGTCCCAGAAAGACGATGAACTCGCCCGAGTGGATGTGCATGGACACCCTTTCGAGGATGTTCACCGCCCCAAAGGACTTGCTGACCTCGTTGAGGACAATATCGGACATGGTTTCTCCTCTGCCGGGCGGGGCCCGAACGCGCGGCGGCAACTCTGCGGTCGCTCGCCAACACTGACGATAGTAATCAGCGCAAAGTTTTCGCAGTCAATCCCATAGTCGCTTAATTGAAGAGCTATTGAGGGCCGACGTGGTGCAGCGGCCGACGGTAGGCACCCGTTGGAAGTCGACAGATCATGGATGAGCCCGCCCGGAACGCCCGCCGCTCCGTCGCACAGAGCCCAGGAAAGACCGGCCCTGCCAGATACTGCCCTCGCGCAAGACTAGGCTGATGCCGGGTTCATGCTGGTCCTGCGCTGGCCGGAACGTCTTGCCGATGCAACGATGCTGGATGGGAAATTCGCCCACCGGCATCGCGGTGCGCAGATCGCTGTTGGTTGCAACACTGCTGGTGGCCGGCCTGGCCTTTCCGCCAAGTGCCGATCCTTAGCTGCCAACCGGAACGGCAGCTTTTAGGATTTTGGTCAAAGGGGGTAGGCTTCGGCTAGCAAAAACCTATCATCGTGATCAGTTCAGGTTTGGCCCAAACAAACCTGCTACCCGCCGGCTGGAGCTTATAGTGACACTCAAGCGATCCCTAACGGCATCGGTCATGGTGTGGGGCCTTACCGCGTCCGTCTCTTCATATCCCTTGGGCATTAATGGCGCCGACCCCAGCGTCATTCGAACCGAAGACGGTTTCGTCTCGGTCGAGTCGCGTGCTGGCCGCACCCTGCTGGTGCGCACCGCGCCCAGTCTTGCCGCACTCGCGGAAGCAAAACCAGTGCGCATCTGGAGTGATCGTGAACGTCTCGGTGAAGTCTGGGCTCCGGAAATGGTCTTCTGGGGCGGCCAATACGAAGTGCACTTCGCCGCCGGGATCGGCAGCGACCATCGCATGTTTGTCATCCGATCTAGCGACCCCTTCGCTGGCTACAGCCATGCGGTCGAGATCGCGCTCCCGGAGGATAGATGGTCGATTGACGGCCTGCCGTTCGCCTATGGGGGCGCCAATTACTACGTCTGGTCGGGCTGGCAAGGTGACACCGATGTGCAGCAAGACATCTTTCTGGCGCCGATGAGTGAACGGGGCCAAGTGCAATCCCCTCGAGCAACGATCTCCTCACCAGATCGAGCTTACGAGAACATTGCCGGCGACACTCCCTCGATCAACGAAGGCCCGCAACCCATCATTGATCCGGCTGGTCAGCTGCACATCGTCTATTCGGCCAACGGCTCTTGGGGAGCCGATTACTGTATTTCCGATCTGCGCCTCAAGGCCCACGGCAACCCACTTGACCCCCACACTTGGGAAGAGCCCGCCGGATGCCTGTTCGGCGCAAACCCGGAGACCCTCGCCGAAAACGGAACCCTGGCCAGAGAAGCAAAGGGCGTCGGTCACCACACCTTTGTCCTGCCCCATGGCAGCCCTTCGGAGGCCACCAACGCAGGTGCCGCTGTTGCATTCCTCTACCACGGCGTCCCCGCGATGAAGACCCCGGACAACTTCTGGGCCGCCCGCGAATGGTTCGTCGGCACCTTCCGCTGGGTACCCGACGTCTCCTACGGTGCCGACCCCGGTTGGAGCCTCAGCTTCTCCGAACGGTCTCAGTAAAATCGAGGGCGCTCAGCTGGCGCCTTGGTAAATTTCTTCTTCGGCCGAAGCGGCCGTGAGAGAAACGATTCTGGTGACGTCACCAGCGGTAGGTGCCGCCCCGACGCTGTGTGAATACTCCTGATGATGCTATGATCTGGCACTGCTTCGGGGGGCCAGATGGGACGTTTCCTTGAAGACCGTGACCAGCGAGCTTTCTGCCGGCCTGCCTAGAGGATTATGTCGCTCCTGACAATTCGATTCGCATCATCGATGCTTTCGTCGATGAACTCGATCTGGCCGAACTCGGCTTCGAGCGCGTGCAACCAGCAGCGACCGGCAGACCCGGCAGACCCGGTTACGCGCCGGGCACGATGCTCAAGCTTTACGTCTATAAATATCTGCATCAGCTGACCTCGAGCCGGAAGTTGGAGCGCGAGGCCGGCCGCAATATCGAGGTGATGTGTTTGACCGGCAAGCTGGCGCCAGACTTCAAGACCATAGCTGGCTTCCGCCATGACAATGCCAGCGCGATCCAGATGGCGCGTCAGCGCTTTGTTGCCGTCTGCCGCGCTCTTGGCCTGGTGGGCGGCAGCATGGTGGCCATTGACGGGTGACGATTGCGTGCGGTGAACACCCAGGAGAAGAACTACACCAATATATGCGTGGAACTGCTCGAAGACATCGTGCGCCAATGTCAGTGCCGGTTTCTCATGGTCCGGTATAAGATGTTGGTACAGTTCGAAAAGGGCGGGAAAATCCTTTCGCTCGGCAGGTCTGACTTTCGGCGCGTTCGTCTCCATTATGCCATTTTGGCGCGATCTTCCGGGCTGTGCAAGGCACGCGGCCTCCAAGGATCGATGAACAACTGCTTTCTACTTTGATCTGCCAAAAGCTGCCCGTCTCCCTTCCATCCCGTTCCTGTCGATGCAGGCCGTGAGGCACAAGGGCAGGGAGTGGGTCCACAGCATACAGGCTGCTAAGCCAGCTCGACTGCAAGGGTTATGGCAAAGCTTACGTGGTCCCTTTCGGTACGGTTCCGTAAGACGTTCCCAGCAGGCGAACGTCGCCTTGTTACGCTAATCGGGCGCGCCAGTGGCGAACTATCGACTAATCTATAGGTTGCGCCGGGAACTGGGCGTTGTAGAACTTGGCGTAGGCGGCTTCCTTGGCCAGCAGCTCATCATGTGTGCCCTGCTCAACGATGGTGCCGCGCTCCATCACGAGCGAGGGCGCCCCGACCACACACTCGGGACCCCAAGCTTTGCCCGCAGAGCTCGCGCCAAAGATCAGGCTATGCGCCCAAGCCAGAGCATGGACAGGCCAGCGGCGGCGAGGGTGAGGAGGGCGCCGAGGCCGGCGAAGAGGAAAGCGATTTCGGTGAGCTTTTTTTCCTCGATCAGGCGGGTCGCCAGCGTTCCGTAAACCTCCGACAAGTCCTCGGCGGACTGCGCTTCGAAATATTCACCTTCCGTGGTAGCGGCGATGGCCTGCAGGGTTGGTGCATCGAGCATGGCGCGCATGAAGCGGCCGCCGAAATCGACCACTTCGCCGCCGGTCGAGCCAAAGCCTACCGTATAGATCCGCACGCCGTGATCCGCTGCCAGTTTGCCCGCCGCGAGGGGATCGGGGCCGGTTGTCGTCGCGCCGTCCGTCAGCAGGATGATGACCGCATTCTGGTAGGATCCCGGCTCCACCGGCACATGCTCGGCCTGTTCTGGCTCCGGCTCGGCATTGTCCAGCGAACGGCCGGTCTGGGGCGCCACGCCACCGCTTCGCATCCCCAGCTGATCGCGCGGATCATAGCCTTCGATCTCAAAGGAGCGGTCGGGAAAGATGGTGGAAAGCGCCGTGATCACGCCCGCGCCAACGGCAGTGCCGCGCCGCAGGTCAAAGCCATCGACGGCGGCCGTGAGCAGTTCCCGGTCGAGCGTGGGCGCCTGCATCAGGACGGCAGAAGCGGCAAAGGCCACGATGCCGATCTCCACATCCATGGGCTGGCTGGTGATGAAGGCCTTGGCCGCTTCCTGCGCGGCAGCAATGCGCGAGGGCGACATATCAGTGGCGCGCATGGAGCCGGAGGTGTCAATCGCCAGGATCACCGTGGAGCGGGAACTGGGCAGAGTAACCACCGCCGCCGGGCGCGCCACGGCCAGCACCAGCACGCCAACGGCAAGCAGCAACAGCGCCGGTGGCACATGGCGGCGCCAGCCGGGCCCCTTGCCGAGCGCCTGCCGGATGAGCGGTAGATTGGCATAGCGCAGGGCCGTTTTCTTGCGGCGGCGCAGGATCCAGACATAGGCGCCCACCAGCAGCGGCAGGAGCAGCAACAACCAGAGCATATCGGGCCAGAGAAAGGTCATGCCGTTGCTCCTGCTATGGCGCCACTGGCGCTGATCCGGCGCATGGTGACGAATCTGAGGATCGCGTCGGCCAGATCGTCGGCCGTCGAGAGTTCAAGCGCATCGACACCAGCCTGGGTGAAGCCGGCGACGATCTCTTCTTCCCATTGCCTGGCCAGCGCGCTGAACCGATCCCTGAAGGTCCGGTCGCCCGTGTCGACGAGCAACTGCTCGCCCGTTTCGGCGTCTTCAATGGCCAGCAAACCCAGATCGGGCAGTGCCTGTTCGAGGGGATCGACCAGCCGGACGGCAACGGCTTCGTGGCGGCGCGCGAGCGCGCCAAGAGAGGATTGCCAGCCGGGAAGCGACACAAAGTCAGATACGGCAAAGACGATGGACCGGCGTTTGAGCGCCGAGCCGGCGCGGTGGAAAAAGCCACCAAGATTGGTCTGGGGTGCGCGCAGGCGCCGGGGATGGCTGAGCACCTTGTCGATCAGATGCAGCAGATGGCGGCGGCCGCCGCGGGCGGGAACGATGAGCTCGTCGACGCCATCAAACAGAATGGCGCCCACCTTGTTGCCGTGATGCACGAATATCCGCGCGAGCGCGGCTGTGAATTCGGCCAGTACCTGCCGCTTGTTGGTGTCGCCCGAGCCGAAATCCACCGAGGGGCTGAGATCGAGGAGAAACCAGGCGGTCACCTCGCGATCCTCGTGGAAGATGCGCACATGGGGGACCTGGGTACGCGCGGTGACATTCCAATCGATGTGGCGGAAATCGTCGTGGGCTTGGTATTCGCGCAAATCCGCGAAGTCGAGGCCGGCGCCGCGGAACAGCGTGCGGTAATTGCCCTGCAATGCGCCATCGAGGCGGCGCACCACGGTCCATTCCACGCGCTGGAGCAGCGCTTCAGCTTGCCGAGGCGAGGCGGGCATGGGTTTGCAGGGGTTGTTCGGGTGCCGGGACGGCCCGAAGGATCTGGTTGATGATCCCGTCGGGACCGATGGATTCCGAGAGCGCTTCATAGGACAGGACAATGCGGTGGCGCATGACATCGGCCGCCACGTCGATCACATCCTGGGGCAAGACATACTCGCGGCCCCTCAGGAAGGCGAGCGCTCGTCCGGCTTCAATCATGTTGATGCTGGCCCGCGGGCTCGCGCCATAGGTGATCAGGCGCTGCAGGTCCTTGAGCCCGACCAGTTCGGGGTTGCGGGTGGCTGCAACCAGCCGCACCACGAACTGGATCAGCGTCGGATCGACGTAAAGCTGCCGCGCCCGCGCCTGAAGGGCAATGAGTTGCTCGGTGGTCGCCACTTTAGCCACGGTCTGCATCACCCCGGTTACGCGCGAGACGATCACGAATTCTTCTTCCTCGGAGGGATAGCCGACCAGCACCTTCATCATGAAGCGGTCCACCTGCGCTTCGGGCAGCGGGTAGGTTCCTTCCGTTTCGATGGGGTTTTGCGTCGCCATCACGACGAAGGGCTCGGGCACCCGGTGGCTTTGGCCGGCAATGGTGACCTGCCGTTCCTGCATCACTTCGAGAAGGGCACTCTGCACCTTGGCGGGGGCCCGGTTGATTTCGTCCGCGAGCAGCAGATTGCAGAACACCGGCCCCAGCGAGGTGGTGAACTCGCCATCCTTGTTGTTGTAGATGCGGGTGCCGACCAGGTCCGCAGGCACCAGGTCGGGCGTGAACTGGATGCGCTTGAACTGCCCCTGGATCGCATGGGCCAGGGTGTTGACCGTCAGTGTCTTGGCGAGGCCCGGGACCCCCTCGACCAGGAGGTGGCCCTTGGCCAGAAGGGCGATCAACACGCGCTCAAGGAAGTGGTCCTGCCCGACCACGACCTTTTTGACTTCATAGAGCACCTGCTCCATCAGGGAAGCGGCTGGCGTCGGGGTCTCGATTGGATCGTCCATGGGTGCTTCCGTTCCTGGCTAAAGCGGTGACTCTTCGACGGCGCCCCCGGCTTCCTCGATGGTGGCGGCAAAGGCGATGCCGGCAAAAGTGCGCAGCCCCGAGGGATTGAGGATGGCGGTGACGATGCCGACGACCTCGCCATCGGCATTGACCAGCGGGCCGCCCGAATTGCCGGGATTAGCGGCGGCATCGAACTGGATCAGGTTGCGCATTGTGCTTTCGCCTTCCCGCTCGAGCATGCGCAGCAGGCCCGACACTACGCCGGCCGAGGCGGAAGGCCCGATGCCGAAAGGAAAGCCGACAGCCACAACATCGTCCCCCGGGCGCAGACTGCTGCTCGAGCCAAGCGTTGCCGGGAGCAGGTCATCGGGCAGCACGCTGGGGCGGATGATGGCAAGGTCGAGTTCGGGTCGGGCGCCAATGATCGTGGCATCGGCTTCGGTGCCATCAAAGAACGACACCCGCAGCCGCTTGGCGGCGCGCACCACATGCAAATTGGTCAGGATGGTGCCCTGGCCGTCGATGACGACGCCGCTGCCGACGGCGGTGAACTCTTCATGGAAATCTTCTTCGATCTCCCCCGATTGGGGCAGTTCGGCTGCCGGCGGCCCCCTGCCTTGGGCAGGCGCCCCCGGTTCTTCACCCGCAGCCGGATCATAGCCATTGACCCGCACCACCGACGGGATGATGGCAGCATAAGCCTGGGAAGCGATAGAAGGAGGCCGTCCCCGCTCGTCGAGGGCGAAGTTCACGGCGTCGTTGATGTCGCCCTGGCTCAGGTTCTGGCCGGGGGGACGCAACACTTCGTAAAGCCCCGCCAGCAAGAGGGCGAGGAGCACCGAGGACAGCACCAGCACCTTGCCTTGATGCTGGTTGTAGATCCGGTGCAGGTGCTGGCGCGCGCGGTGGGAGAAGCTAGGTTCTTGGGCAACAGGCGTAGCTGCATGGGGAAGCGGGCGTGTGGCCATAGCAGGGCCCGGCTGCTGGCCCGTGCGCGCCTTGTTCGATCCGATATAAACCGGTCGTCGCTTCACCCCGGGACACTCCCGTTGAGCGGGCGCAGGAGGCGCCCGGCAGCTGCTTAACCCCTCAAGCCTAGCCTTCCCCGCTCCGAATGGAACCCTCTCTCAAAAACGTGCGCTCCGGCGTCCTCGTGAATGGTTACTGCGTAGTTCGCACCGCTTGAAAGCCCGATCCTGGAGGAGGCGCCGGTGAAGGCAAGGAACCCCAGATAGCGCAGCCAGGCCGAGCCGTGCAGCGGACTTTTGAACCACAGCAGGATGATCGGGAGATGATGGTGGACTGCAAACACCGAGGCAGATGAGCGTTGGCTTCACTCCAACTAATCGCTGGGTCTACCAGGGCGTCTGACCGGGGCTTGCTTTAGGCTAGAAGTCCGCTCCGATCCGGAGGTGCTCTTCTCCAAGTACGCGATCAAAGCTGCCGGTCCTCCCTGGCAGCTTTCTGGGTTTTATGGGGGGCAGGCTGAAGATGACCCCAAGTCTGTAACAGATCTCTGTAGATGCAAGCCTTACCTGGAGGAACTTAGGTACCTTCCGGCGGAAGTAGGTCACGCGACCTTTCAGGCGCGTGTAGTGTCCGGTGCGCATGTCGATGCAGGCTCCCCAACTGACCGGAACGACAGCTTTGGCTGCGAACATTGCTCCCCTGCAAATCCGCAAACCGAATCGTGTCCGATGGCAGTTCGGTGGCCAAACTGGGGTAATCCACACAATTGGGCCGGCGGCGCCGGCGCTAACTTGCCGGGAACAAACAGTTTTGCTGAGGGACTGGCTGGGGAACCTGGATTCCCAGCAAAAGTCGATGTTACCCGTAAGTCACTGAAAGCATTGATGCTGCCAGTGGCCAACTTGGCCACTTGGACCATGCTGGTGGCCAATGGTCAAGATCTGGGGCAGGCACCATTGTTGGTTTTGGTCGAGATAAGTTGGGCTGGATCTGCGTACGGCAGATATGGGGCCGGAAGCGGAATGGCTGCTTTCGTCTCAACTGAGGGAATATCTGACAGTCACGTCAGTTACTCCGGCGTCGAACTGCGGGCGATAGCGCTAAGTGCGCGAGGTACCTGCCTGTGACCCCTAAGGTAATTGGTCGCTTGTATTTTGGGTCTTGAACCAGTCGAGAATTTCTGAGCCCGTCAGCATCGCCACCCCCTCGTGGCCGAGAATATAGTCGTAGAGCATCTCGAGATATTTGATGCGGTGCGGCGCCCCGGTCAGATAGGGGTGGATGGAAATGGCCATCACCCTTGGATTCTCGCTTCCCTCGAGATAGAGCCGGTCGAACTGGTCGACGCCGCGTTTGTAGATCTCGTCGGAGCGGTGCCCCTGCACCGCGGACATAACCACATCGTTGATCTCGACTGTGTAGGGCACCGAGGTAATTGGGCCCGATGTGGTCTTGAGCGTCACGGGCTGATCATCGAGGCACCAGTCACAGACATATTCGATGCCCGCGTCCGCCAGCAGATCGAGCGTGTCGAGGGTTTCGGTCAGCCCCGGACTTTCCCAACCGCGCGGCGGCGCGCCGGTCAAGGCCGTGATCGCCGCAATGGTGTCGCTGATGGCCTTGGCCTGGTCTTCGACGCGGTGCATCGGCCGCTGCACGAAGCCGTGGCCGATGAAATCCCAGCCCGCTGCATGCGCGGCGCGGCAGGCTGCTTCGTAGACAGTGCAGGCCGAACCGTTGACGGCAAAGCTGGCGCGCAGATTGCGCCTGCCCAGCACCTCAAGAAGCCGCCAGAAGCCCACCCGCATGCCATATTCATGCCAGGCCCAGTTCGGCACATCGGGCAGCAGCGGCTGTCCCATGGGTGGCGGCAGCACCGCCCGCGGCATGGGGTCGGCGGGCGACCAGTTCTCGACATTGACAATGGTCCAGACGGCGATGCGCTCCCCCCTGGGCAGGCGCAGCTTGGGCCGGTCTACGATGGGGGAATAGTCGAGGCGGCCACGGATGATGGCGGGGTCGATGACAGGTTCGGTCATGGCTTTGGTCTCAGGCATAGTGGCGGAAAATTTGGGCGACGGCGGCGCGGTCGCGCCCCTGCGCCACAAGGAAAGCCAACAACAGTCGCGCCTTGGGGGCACTGAGCAGGCCGGCGGGAATGAGCCCCCGGGCGATCAGGTCGCGCTCGGAACCGGCAAAGCCATAGGTGTTCTCGAAAACCGGACCGGCCGGCACGCGCGACGCCAGTACGATGGGCAGGGTCGCTGGTAGCACTGCCAAGCCTGGCAGCAGCGCCGCCGGCACATGCCCAGCGCCCATGCCCTCGACAACGAGGCCGCCATAGCCAAGCGCGGCGACCGCCTCGATGAGATCGCCCTCATCGCCCAGGCCCGGCTTGAGCATCGCGACCCGCGCCAATTCCGGCATCACGCCGAGCGCATCAGGGCGCTGCGGTCGGAGCAGGATGCGCACGTGCTCTTCGATCACCGCGCCGAGCGGTCCAGCCGAGGGGCTGGTAAAGGCCGATGGCAGGCCCTTGTGCGATTTTTCAACCAGCGCGGCGGCGTGGATTTCGTCGTTGAGCACCACCAGGGCGCCCAGTCTCCGGGCCGTCTCGGCGGCGGCAACGCTGATTGCGGCGAGCAGGTTTGCCGGGCCGTCAGCACCCGGCGCAGCGGCGCCGCGCATGGCCCCCGTGATTACTAGCGGCGCGTCTGCGGAATGTGCCAGACCCAGCAAAAAGGCGGTTTCATCGATCGTGTCGGTGCCCTGGACCACCACCACGCCCTGCGCGCCCGAGGCAATGGCCGCAGCAATGAGCTGCGACACCTGCCGCAGCTGGGCAAAGCTCAGCGACGCGCCCGGCACCAGAAACGGCGTCTCCACGGTGATCGCGGCAATATCGGGCAGCCGCGGCACCGCGGCGATCAGCATGGCCCCGTCCAGCGCCGGCACGATCCCGCCCTGTGGCTCGGGCATCATGGTGATGGTGCCGCCCAGGACGATCACATGGACGCGCGGCAAACTGGCATTAGTCAAAGTTCCGTCCTTCGTTTCATGCAGTCCGCGCCCTATCAGGCCCGTCTGGCCAACTTGACCACCTGTTTGGCAAGGGCGCCACCAGGTTGCGCCAGTTGCTCCAGTATGGAGAAGTGGTCGTCCCCTGCCACGGGCAGCAGAGTGCCGTTATGGCCCGCCGAATGCCAGGCCTGCGCGTAATCAACCGATTGGCGCTGCAGCTCGGGCAATTCAGCCGTGCCATAGGCCATCACCAGCCGCCCTGCCCGCGACGGGATGGTGTGGACGGGGCTCAGCTGCTGCACCTCGGCAGGGGTCAGGCCCAGTTTGTCATTGAGCGTGCCCAGCCGGATCGGCTCCAGATCGAATATGCCCGAAATGGCCAGTCCCGCATCGACCTGCGGCAGCGCCATGGCGCTCGCTGCCAGTTGCCCGCCGGCCGACCATCCCGAGACGATCAACCGTCCGGTCGCAAGGCCCCGGGCCGGGCCTTCCTGGCGCAGCCAGGCAAGCGCCGCGGCAATTTCGTCCATGATCTGGCCGAGGCCCGCGGCCGGCGCCAGCGTATAGCCGGGCACCGCCACATCGATGCCCGCCGCCAATACGCCTTCGGCCATACAGGAAAACACATCCTTGGAATTGCGCTGCCAATAGCCGCCATGGATGAAGACCAGCAGCGGCGCATGGGCAGCGCCGGAGCGGAAGACGTCCATTCTATTGCGCTGGCGCGGACCGTAGGGCAGGCCAATCAGCTCGGGCAGCCGGGCCTGAAGCGCTACACTCCGCCGGGTCCAGTCCGCCAGCATCGCCGCACTGGTGCTGACCGCGCCGGTATTGTCATAGGCGCGGTCCAGTTCGGCTCTGTCCATGTCCCGCCATAGCGGTGGCGCCGCCTGCAATGCCGTTCTGCTCGAGGTCACGCCGCAACCTTGGCGTGGTGGCTATGCAGGTTGCCCGCCAGCGAGCGGCGCAAGGCGTTGAACTCGGCTCCGGCAACGTCGCGGGGGCGTTGCAGGTCTATGGCGATGTCGCTGTCGATGCGGCCTGGCCCGGCGCTCATAACGATGACCCGGTTGGACAGCACGATGGCCTCCTCGATGGAGTGGGTCACGAACAGCACCGTCAGCTTGGTGCGCTCCCACAGCTCAAGCAGTTCGTCCTGCAGCCGTTCACGCGTCATGGCGTCCAGCGCCCCGAAGGGCTCGTCCATCAGCACCATTTCGGCCTGATTGGCCAGCACGCGGGCGATGGCCACGCGCTGCTTCATGCCACCCGACAACTGGTGCGGATAGACATCGGCAAAGCGGGCGAGCCCGACCAGATCGATGAAATGATCGACAGTCTCCTTGATTTCCTTTCTGGGCCGGCCGCGCGAGGCGGGACCGAAGCCGATATTGTCGCGCACCGTGAGCCAGGGAAACAGCCCATAATCCTGGAACACCATGCCGCGCGTGGGGTCCGGCCCCTTGATCGGCCTGCCCCACATCAGCGCCTCGCCGCTGGTGGCGCTCTCAAAGCCGGCCACGATGCGCAGCAGGGTCGACTTGCCGCAGCCCGAGGCCCCGATGAGGCAGACGAACTCGCCGCGCATCACGTCCAGATTGGCGTCCCGCAGCGCCTCGATGCGACGGCCCTGCACGTCAAAGGTCTTGCCGACATTGCGCAGCGAAAGAATGGGAGGGGTCGCGCTAGACATGGTTGGGACTCCAGGACAAAAGCTTGCGGCCGATCATCAGGATGATGCGGTCGGAAATAAAACCGGCCACGCCGATCGCAATCATGCCGCAGATGACGATCTCAGTGCGCGACAGCTGGCGCGCTTCCATGATGATGGCGCCCAGTCCGACCGAGACACCGGTCATTTCGCCGATGACGATGATCATCCAGGCAAAGCCGAGCCCCAGGCGCAGGCCGGTGAAGATCGCCGGCAGAGCCGCCGGCAGCACCACCTTGGTGAATTGGGCCGATGGGGTGCAGCCGAGCATGCTGGCCGCCTCGAACAGCCGCAACTCGACGGAGCGCACGCCGAACACGGTATTGATCAGGATCGGATAGAAGGCGCCTAGGAAGACGAGGAAGATTGCCGAGGTCGGCCCGATACCGAAAATGATCATGGCTAGGGGCAGCCAGGCTGTCACTGGTATCGGCCGCAGGATCTGCAGCATGGGGTCGAACATCTGCCGTACCGTCGGGATGCGGCCGATCATCAGCCCAAGCGGCAGCGCGACGATGACGGCGAGGAAGAAGCCACCATAGACACGGGACACCGAGGCAATGACGTGATTCAGCAGCGTGCCGCTGAACAGGTCATTGCGCACGCCCCCGACGGCCAGGTCATAGAAGGCGATCGCCACCGCCGAGGGCGGGGGAATGAGACTATAGCCCTCGCCTGTCGTTGCCAGGTGCCAGGCCGCCAGCAGCAGCAGTGGCAGGATCAACGCCAAAGCGGGTCCGCGGAGCCGGGACCCCTCGAAGGCAGATTGCCTCCGAGTTGCCGCAGCGGCGGGCGGGGTGGTGGTCCGGTCGGCCGCAATGCTCATGGCTTAGACCTTCTGCTTGAGTTCCTCGACGAAGCGAGTGTCAAAAAGCGTCTCAAAATCGGGGAGCGCCTGTATCTGGTTAAGTTCGACCATGTGCTGGGCGTAGATCTTGGACTGGTTCAGTTCGGTCTCGCCAAAATACCAGGTCAGCTCGACATTGGGTGCCGACAGCTCGATGGCGTCGCGCTGCTGCCCCAGCTTCATGACCGCCATTTCGACCATCGCCTCGGGGTTGGCCATGGCGTATTCGGAGGCCTGACGATGAATGTCGAGAATGACACTGGCCAATTCGGGGCGTTCGGCGAGCGTATCGCTATGGGCGCCGAAGATCATGTTGAGCGCGCCCATCTCGGTGCCATAGGGATATTCGACGATCTTGCCAACGCCCGAGGCCAGGCTGACGCCCGGCGCCGGCTCGGCGCCGACATAGGCGTCGATGTCGCCACGCGCCAGCGCCAGGTGCATTTCGCTGAACGAGATGCGCACCGGGGTAATGTCGGTGATCGAGAGCCCCTCCATGCGCAGGCGCTCGAGGATGAAAACCTCCTGTGTCGAGCCGGGCCAGATCGCCACCCGCATGCCCTTGAGGTCGGCGATGCTCGCAATGGGGCTGTCCTTGCCAGCCACCACACCCATACCCTTGTTGCAGGCGCCGCCGATGACGACGATCGGCTCGCCTGCCGCTGCACCCAGCGTTGCGGCCGCAATGCCGAACATGCCGAAATCGACCGACTTGGTGACGACGGCGTTCTTGCCCTCGGTTGGGCTTTCGAAGGGAATGACCTCGACCTTGTAGCCGGCTGGGGTGAACTGGTCGTAGAAGTGCGGCGCGATGGAATGGATGAGCTTGAGCGCGCCCATCTTGATCACCGTCTCCGATTGTGCCCGCACGAAGGGCATGGGCATGAGGGCGGTGGCAACGGCACTGGCGGCGGTAGTCGCGAGAAATTTGCGTCTGTTCATCATAGCCTGTACTCCTGGGCGGCAAAGGCGGTTGTGGGGTTGTTCTGACTGGCCGAGCTGGCTGCGAGATAGCCTCGCCAGCCGCCATATGCAGTAATGTTCTCGGCACCGGCGAGGGCGTAGTGTTCACAGATGAAGCCCTTGACCACCTCGCCGTCCTCGGTCTCCACCGAGCCGATGCCGAGCGGGCTGGGAATGGCGGCAACGAAGCTGCCGAATTCCCGCGCCGGCACGTCCCAGAGCTCGATTTCAATACCGCCAGGCCCGCCATCGCGCGACAGGCCTGGCTTGGCGGGCGTCGAATTTGGCAGCGCATAGAGGCTGTAGCCGTTTGCCGTGCGCGTGGTGAGGATCAGTCTCGCGCCGCGCTCGGTCAGCTGCTTGTTGAGCGGCTGGCCCTGCAGATGCGCGCCCACAACCGCGAGGCGAATGCTTTCCTGCTCGTTGATCACAGGAACGACAGCGCTGGACTGCGTGAGAGCGGTCGAGCCGGCGCCGAGCCTTGCCGCGGGATCGGTGCGCTGGAGACGGTCGCCCATTGTGGCAAGCATGCCGTCGCTGAACTGCGGGCCAATAAGGGTGACGCCGACAGGCAGCCCCTTGTCGCCCCGGCCGAACGGAACGGAGATTGCCGCCATGTCCAGCAGGTTCACGAAATTGGTGAATAGGCCTAGTTTGGAATTCAGGGCCACCGGGGCAGCCAGCATGTCATCGATCGTCGGGTGCTCGGGCGCCGTGGGGACCAGCAGAAAATCGACATTGTCCAGCGCCGTGCGGACCTTCAGCGCCAGGTCCGCCAGGCGGTATTGCGCGGTGAAGGCATCGACTGCGGAATACTGGGTGCCCGATGTCACGATCTCGCGTACGACGGGATGAATGCTCTCAGGCTGGCTCTGGGCAAAGTCGCTGATCGCAGCGTAGCGCTCGGCGACCCAAGGGCCGGCATAGAGCAGCGAGGCGGCTTCCTCGAATGGCGCGTAGTCGATCATGACCGGCGCCCCGCCCAGACCTTCGAGGCTGGCGATGGCGGCCTCATATCGCGCCACCACATCCTGCGCGCATCGCGCCCGAACGGTCATGTTCAATATACCAAAGCGGAAGCCGTTCACGCTGGTGGCCGTCAGGGCTTGGCTGCTCGTCCGGGAATAGGCATCCTGGCCATCGGGCACCGCTACCACGTGCAGGACGCTCAGTGCATCTTGCGCCGTGCAGGCCAGGATCGATACGCAGTCCACCGTGCGGCATGCCGGCAGCACACCCCGGGTGCTGATCAGACCCTTGCTCGGCTTCAGGCCCACAATATTGTTGAAACCGGCCGGCACCCGCCCTGATCCGGCCGTATCGGTACCCAGCGCAAAGGGCACCAAGCCTTTGGCAACCGCGACTGCCGAACCTGAGCTCGAGCCGCCGGATACATAGCCTGCGTCGAAGGCGCAGGACGGAATGCCAAAAGGCGACCGCGTCCCATTCAGCCCGGTCGCGAATTGGTCGAGATTGGTCTTGCCAACGGGGATCGCCCCGGCCTCGATCAGGCGGTCGACCACGAAAGCGGATGCCTGGGGCTTATAGGCGAACTGCGGGCACCCGGCGGTGGTCTCGAGACCCGCAACATCAATGTTGTCCTTGACCCCGAACGGGATGCCGAACAGCGGCATGTACGCGCCGGCATCGAGCCGAGCCTTTGCCGCTGCCAGCAATGTATGCGCCTGGTGGCGCGGCATCACGGAAATCCAAACGGGAAGCCCTTCGGCTTCTACGGCGTCAAGGGTGGCATCGAGATCGCGGAAGACGTCGCGACCGGCGCGGTACGCGGCAACCTGTTCAGAGATTTCAGAAAAAGCCGCAAGTGAAGATGTTGCGAGACTGGTCAAGGCGGCGGTCCCTGTCGGTTTGCTGACCCTACCGTAGCGCCCATGCCGTTGCCGTCTATTGCTATTTTCCGACCGCCATGTTGCGTAATCGTCAACGCGACGTCAAAGGCGAATCCAGATGAAGCACCTCAAGACACTGCAATGCATTGACGATGTGGCCGGCAGCGGCTCGATCCGCCGAAGCGCCGAGCGCCTGTCAATCACGCCATCGGCTTTGACCCGCCGCATCCAGGACTTCGAGGCCGAACTGGGCACGCCCGTTTTCGAGCGCATGCCGCAAGGCATGCGGCTCAATGCGGCCGGCGAACTGGTCGTGCGCCACATCCGGGCGCAGCTCTCCGATTTCGAGCGGTTGCGCTCGCAGATCGCTGATCTTTCAGGGATCCGCCGCGGTCATGTGACCATCGCTTCCAGCCAGGCCTTCGCCCACGATCTCATCCCCCACGAAATTGCGGTCTATCGGGCGCAGCACGCGCTCGTCTCTTTTTCGGTGCTGGTACGCGACCATATCCACGCCGTCGAAGCGGTTACCGCCTTCGAGGCCGATGTCGCGCTGGTGATCGCCCCGCCGCCGGCGCCAGAGTTCCAGCCGCTGCTGGTTATCCACCAGCCGCTATGCGCCCTGATGAGTAAGGACCATCCCCTGGCCGCGGCCCGGACCCTGCGATTGCGGGAATGCCTCCAATATCCAATCGCAATGCCCGGCCCTTCGCTGGCCATCCGGCACCTGTTGCAGGGCGCCATTGTTCGCGCCGCCTTGCCGGTCAATACCGTGGTCGAGTCCGACTCATTCGAGGTCCTGCGCAGCTATGCTGGAAGCGAGCAGGTCATTTCCTTTCAGATACGGCCGGGCATCCCTCAGGGAAACAGCAACCTTGTGGCGCGCGAGATCGATCACCGGGACATGCCGCTGACCCAATTGGTGCTGGGCCAGTTGCGGGGACGATCGCTGTCCGTCGCTGCCTCCAAGTTCGTCGACCAGATTTCAGGTAGCCTGCACACGCGATACGGCGGCAGGAGACGACCTGACTAAGCTTGTCTAAAGCGGGGCCGATAGCGGACCGTCTGCTCTTGGCGACGGCGTTGCCGAAAACTGCCACCATGCCGCTATTCCGCGGACGGCTCACACCGCGCGTGGGAGATTCGACCGCAAATTCGACTGGTTCAACAATCGCCGGCTGCTGGAGACAATCGGCAACTTCCCGCCGGCAGAAGCCGAAAAACGCTACTACGGCATGCTGGAAGAATGGGTCATGGCCGCATAACTTAAACCACACGGCCTCCGGCAAACCGGGGCGGTTCAGTTCGCGACCGCTTCCGTCGCGCAAAGTATTTTGGGAAATCGGGTGCACGAAGCCATAGATCAGCTCAACGACGGCGCGAGCCGCCCTGCGAAGAAGTCAACGAAGGCGCGCACCTTGGGCAGCGGATAGCGACTACCCGGCCATAGCAGCGAGAAACTGACACGGCCGTCAAGGCATCCGGGGAAAATCTCGACCAACCTGCCATCGGCCAACCGTCGCTCGACGAGAAAATTCGGGAGCGCGGCGATGCCCGCACCCTCGTCAGCCAGGATCAGCAGCGAATCCACCATCGTGGTCGCCAGCGAGACCGGGACATTCACGTCCGCATGGTGCGCGGCCAGCGGCCAGGGTTCGAGCTTGCCTGTGTGGGGAAAGCGGTGACGCAGGCAGATATGACCGACTAGGTCGGTCACCGACGCAGGCTTTCCGGCGCGATCGAAGTAGGAAGGCGCCGCGACGATCCGCCATTCGAAGTGACCAAGCCGCTTGTGCTGGAGACGACTGTCAGTCAGCTCACCTGATCGCAGTACAACGTCGAAGCCCTCTTCGATGACGTCGACGATGCGGTCGTTGAAGTCGATTTCAAGGATCACCTCGGGATATACCTGCATGAAGGCGCTGATGATTGGCGTGAACAGGAAATTCGCCACCGGCAGGCTCACCTTGAGCCGGCCACGCGGAGCCTCTGCGGAGCGGGCTAAATCGACCTGGGCGCCCTCCATCTCCGCCAGCACGCGCCGGCTCCGCTCGAGGAACATCTGCCCCTCCTCGGTGAGGGTGATCGATCGGGTGGTGCGATGGAACAGCCTGACCCCCAGTTGCTCTTCCAGCTTACGCATCGACTTACCGATGCCGGACGATGACAGCCCCATTTGTTGCCCCGCGAGCTTGAAGCTGCGCAGTTCGGCCGCGTGAACGAAGGCCTGCAGGGACAGGAAGCTATCAACAAGAGGCGCCATTGCGGACTGCTACTCCGGACTATTTGGATGCTGTATGGGCTTATTGCGGACCATCATGCATCTATACTGCGGCCTTGCCAAGCCATTCCGGAGATGGCGGCAACACTGAAAGGATAAGCAAAAAATGATTCAATTTCCCGACCTCAATGCGATCAAGCGGCTAGGTCTGGCCGGTGCCGTCGGTCTAATAATGGCTTCGGCTCTCGTCGTTCCGGCACATTCCCAGCCCTATTCCGCCGATCAGCCGCCGTTGCAGTTCGTACCGCAGGGCCAGTTCGACACATCCGACGAAGCATTGGTAAAGCGCTTGCCAGGATTCCGCAGCGCCTACGCCACCGCCAACGGTGTCCGGTTGCATTATGTGACCGGGGGCGAGGGACCGCCGCTGGTTCTAGTTCCCGGCCACCCGGAGACCTGGTGGGCCTACCACAAGATGATGCCTCTGCTCGCGCGCGACTTCACGGTCATCGCGGTCGACATCCGTGGCATGGGCAGCTCACAGGTGATGCCGGGCGGCTACGACAAGAAAACGATGCAGGAGGATATCTACCAGCTCGTGCGGCAACTGGGTCATGACCAGGTCAACATCGTCGGTCACGACATCGGCGCCATGGTTGCCTTCTCTTTTGCGGCGAACCATCCCGAGGCGACAAGGAAAGTGGTCCTCCTGGATGTGCCGCACCCTGACGACAGTTGGCTCACCTTTACGATGCTCCCGGCGGAAGGGTCTTTTGGACCCAAGGTCGATGCGTCGCATCCGCCCTATCCCTGGTGGTTCGCCTTCCATAATGTCGGGCCACTGGCGGAGCGGCTGCTCGCTGGCAACGGCATGCGCGACTACATCGCGAATCTATACAGCTACCTGTCTTACGACAACGCCAGCATCACGCCGCTTGATCTGGCGGTGTTCGGCGACCGCTACTCCAGCACCGATCGCATCAGGGCTGGGCATGCGTGGTATCGCGCATGGCCCCAAGACATCCGCGAACGGCGTGCCTATGAGCCGGTGACGATGCCGGTTCTCGGGCTCGGGGCGACCCATACCGGCATGAGCTGGCTGCCGATCATGAGCAAGCAGGCCACAGACTTCCGCCTGGTCGAAGTGAAGAACAGCGGCCACTTCATTCCCATAGAGCAGCCTGAGTTCGCCGTCGATCAGATTCGCAGCTTCGTGCGGGAATGACCGAGGCGTGCGCTGAAGTCTCGCCTTTAAGCGCGGTCAGCGCCGCTTGCACCTTCTGCCTTTCATTCACCAGCCCAGACGGCCTGCCGGGATGCCGCGCTGCCTGGGTTGTCTGCGACGGCACACCCGATTTCAAATCATTAGAGATCCCTCAAATGACTGATCTATTCTCACCCTTCAACCTTGCCGACCTTTCCCTGCCCAACCGCATCGTCATGGCTCCGATGACGCGATCCCGGAGTCCAGAGGACATCGCGGATGTCCATACCGCCCTTTATTACACGCAACGTGCGACGGCGGGCCTCATCGTCAGCGAAGGCACGCCCGTGTCGAACGAAGGCCAGGGCTATCTCTACAATCCCGGAATCTTTACGCCGGAACAGGTTGCCGGCTGGCGGCTGGTGACCGACTCGGTGCGCGCCGTCGGCGGACGCATGTTCGCGCAATTGTGGCATGTAGGGCGCGTGTCACACCCGTCGATCCAGCACGGCGGGCGTGATCCCATCGGGCCGTCTGACCTTCGCGCGGATGCCATGGCATTCGGGTTCGGCGAGGACGGGGTGCCAGGCTTCGTTCGTACTGGCGCGCCCCGCGCCTTGCTCACCGAGGAGGTCGGTCGCGTTGTCTCTGACTTCGCTCAGGCAGCACGCCGTGCGATCGACGCGGGTTTCGATGGCGTCGAACTTCATGGCGCCAACGGGTATCTGCTCGACCAGTTCCTGAATCCCGACATCAACACGCGAACGGATCGATACGGCGGCTCGATCGAGAACCGCGTGCGCTTCGTCCTCGAGACGGTGGATGCGGTCGCCGCTGCGATCGGAGCGCTACGTGTCGGCATCCGCCTGTCACCCTGGGGTATCGTCAACGGCGGCAGCCAGTTCGCAGACACCGAGGAGCTCTTCCTCGCGTTGGGCGAGTGGCTGGGTGAGCGCAGACTCGCCTATGTCCATGTCATGGACCAGACCGGCCTGTGGAACCTACCGGACCGCATGGAGCCGACGAGCGATCTCATCCAGCGGATGCTCGGATTGTGGCGGCCGTATATGGGGAAGACGGCGCTTATCCTCGCTGGCGGCATGACGCGCGAGCGGGCGGACCGATTGATTGGCGAGGGTGTAATCGACCTGGCCGGGTTTGGCCAAGCTTTCATCGCCAATCCGGACCTGCCAGCACGTCTTCGGCATGGCTGGCCGCTGGAGGTAGCCAGTCACGATACCTATTATCAGGGAGGCTTGCGTGGATATCTCGACTACCCGGCCTATCGAGACGCTCAGCGCTGTTCCGAGGGCTGGTCGACGGCCGGTTCTTCTGGTGCTGGCGCGACCTCAAGCAGTTCGCGGACATGAGCGGTTCGGCGCTCGGGACGAACCGTGTCTCAGCGCGCCGTGCGAGCGACATCTTGATGATCTGGCGATTGGGTTCCCTGCGCGCAAGGCTGACCATTTACCTGGTCCTGGTGCAAGCCATCGCGTCGGTCGCATTCACCTTTGCTGCATCGATCCCGATGACGAACTTGATGAGTTCAGAGCAAGGGCTGGATGACAGTGTCATCCAGTCCTTTGCTGAGTCTGTCCAGCGCCGGGGGCCCGGTCAACTGGATCTGGTCCCCAGCGAGGATCTTATCCGATTGACGGCTGAATACCCTGGAATGTGGTTTTACGCTGCCGATGCAAACGGCACCTCGGTCCAGATGGGCGACATCCCTGAATGGATGGCGCCATTGATTGCCGGTCTCACCCGGTTGCATTCGGCCGACATCGGCGACATGGATGTTCCGGGGCAGCCCGCCACGATCGTGCGGCGCCAGGACAGCCCCGCAGGTTTGCTTTGGGTGGCAACCGCCGGGGGACCGGATACACCGCTCCGGGCAGTGTTTGCAGCCGCCGGCGGCCCGATGTACTTGCAACTGCTGGCACTGCTAACTGCAGTGTCCTTTCTGGTCATTCCCCTCATCGTGAGGCTGCAGTTCCGGGGTGTAAACAAGGCGGCAGCAGAAGCTGAACAGATCGACATTGCCCGGCGCGGCATGCGTCTCTCCTTCCAACATGTGCCCGATGAATTGCATTCGCTGGTGCGTGCTGTGAATGCTGCCTTGCAGCGCCTTGATGACGGCATTGAGCGCCGGCAACGGTTTCTGGCCGATGCGGCACATGAACTGCGAACGCCAGTGGCGATCTTGCAGACGCGTATCGAATTACTGCCGCACGATGAGCAGCGCAGCCGACTGATGCTGGATGTGGCGCGCCTGGCCAATCTGGCCAATCAATTGCTTGATCTGGAGCGTTTCGACGCTGACCTTACAATCTTGCAGCCGGTGGATCTCGTTGACCTGGCGGCGCAAGTCACGGCCGACATGGCCCCTCTCGCCATTGCAGCAGGCGATGAGATCTCCTTTGATGCCGAGGTCGAGAGCGTCACTGTCGCCGCGGACGCGGCCTCGCTCTCGCGGGCCCTGATCAATCTGATCCAGAATGCCGTTATCCATGGCGGTCGGAAAACGAACATCCGGGTGGCGGTATGCCGCAAAGGTTCGCTGACGGTCGCTGACACAGGACCGGGCATAGCGGTTGAAAACAGGGAGGCAATTTTCGAGCCGTTCTGCCGCGTCGTTCCGCTGGACCAAGGAGCGGGACTTGGCCTGAACCTCGTCAAGGATATTGTGCTAAGGCACAAAGGGAAAATCACCGTAGGTGACGCTCCCGGAGGCGGTGCGCTGTTCGAGATATCGCTTCCCGTTATCCCCACTCAGGTTGCACAGAGCGCCTGATCAACGCGGATCTGGTGCCCCGCAACATTTCCCAAGCGGAAGATCTGTTCACCCTAGGACAGTCGAGCAGTTCTGCCGGTCCTTGAACGGCCACGCACAGGTGAAGGGCACCATCAGGCCGGGTTGAACCCCTTGGGGTTTGGTTATCGATCAGCCTTGGCTGAACGATACAGGCCCCTCGCCGAAGCACTCGAGCCTGACCCAGGAGGGCGGTGGGGCTTAGAGCGCTGCTGGGTTGCGGCGCATGTGGTGGGCGATCCATTCGGTAATCGCGGGCTGCGTCGGGGACCAACCAAGGTCGTGGACCAGGCGGTTGCCGCGAACCCGGCTGTCCTATGCGTCAAGACAGCCGCCTCTCCAGGATGCTGCATGTCCTTCTTCATATGAATGGGCGGCAAGAGCCTTTGTCATCCGACGTGATAGCCGGATTGCTCGGCATCAATCCGGGCGTAGTGCGCCGCACCATGGGAGATCTGCGGAAGGCTGGTCTGGTAACCGCTGCCAAGGGCCATGGTGGCGGGTGGGCATTGCGCTTCCGCTTGACCAGATAAGCCTTCTGGATGTGTATCAGGCGCTGGGCGAGCCTACCTTGTTCGCCCTTGGCCCAACGATCGACAGTCCTTCGTGCCGCCTGGAACGATCAGCAAACAAGTCATTGCAGCAGGGGCTAGAAAGTGCTTCGGAGGCGTTCACTTCCTACCTAGCCAAAGTCACCCTCGCTAACCTTGTCGTTGACTTGGCCGTTGGATAGGGAGTTTCCGGAGGAGCAGCCGATGCTTGTGGTCATCTGACCTGTGGCGGGCTCTCTTGAGTTCAGCGGCTCCGCATGGACATGGCACGTGAGATGCTACGGTTCGGCAGTAGACCAGATCGGTTGCAGAGGACGCTACACGGATCCGAGCCCTACCGAAAGGTGTTCCCGAAGATCGAAGGCGCTTCGCGTCTGCCGAGAGCCTCACGTTGCAAACCACCGAAATGGCGACGAGCTAAGCCGCAGGTATACGGCAGCTTCTGGGAATTGTGAATTTCAGTCTGAAGGACCAGAATGGGGCGCGAAGCAGGAATTCGCGAGGCAGGCGGGCCAGTTCGCCCCATTGCTCTGAACCGAAGTAGCAAAAGTCGGTAATCACCCAATTTGGAGAATACGCGCGGCAATAGCATGGACCTTCGCCTCAGCCCGCGTGGGACAAGAGCGGCCGCAAAGCCGCTCTCATGATCTTAGTTTGAGGCGACTGCCTTGGGGGTTGCGGGGTCGCTGCCCCACTCGCCCCAGCTGCCGTCATAGAGCTTGATGTTGGTGTAGCCGAGGTCGCGCAGGGCGGCGAGCTGGTTGGAGGCCACATTGCCTGAACCGCAGGTGGTGATGATCTCGTCATCCTTGGAAATGCCGAGCGCGTTGAGCGCTGCGACCAGCGCCTCAGGTTCGAACAGCTCGGCCCCCTGGTGGGAGACGTGGATCGGGATGTTGACCGAACCCGGGATGGAGCCGGCCTTGAAGTCGTCCGCACCGCGGCTGTCGATAATGACGACACCGGGAGTGTTGAGCTTGGACAGCACATAGGCCTTGTCGACGATTTCGGCCTTGGCGCGATCAAGCACGAAGGTGGTGGGGGTGACGAGTGCCGCAACCTGGGTCAGCGGACCGGACCAGCTGGCAATGCCGCCCTCGACGATGTGGATGTTCTCGAAGCCAGACTGGTCGAAGGCGATGTAGCTGCGACCCGGCAGGTCGTCGCCGACGAGCACCAGCGTGTCGTCATAGGTGAGGCCGGCAGCCGAGAAGATCGATTCCAGCACCGGCCGCTCCGGCACCTGGTTGCGTAGGCCATTGGCCTCGATGCTGATCGAGGTGAGCGGAATGTTGATGGCGCCTTCGATGTGGCCCGCCGCATAGGCTTCGGGTGCACGGATGTCGATGATCTTGACCCCGGGCTGGCCGGCCAGGCCCGCCGCATACCCGGCATCGATATAGATGCCCTGGCCGACTTCGCCGCCGGCGAACACGGCCGGGAGGGTAACGGCGTTGGCGCTGGTGAGCGCAACGGTCGAGAGCAGCAGGGCCGCAAGCCCGACGCGCAGGGTGTGATTGATACGCATGGCAGTCTCCTTGGGTGGGATCAGAGGGTGGTTTGGGGTTCCCAGCCGACAAGGGCCCCTTCCCATTGCGGGAAGGTGACCAGCAGCCAGGTCTGGATGGTGCGGTCGAAGCCGGTGAGGATCAGCATCGCCGCAAGGATCAGCAGCACGCCGAAGAGCACGCGGATCAGGGTGGTATGGCGCTGGATGAAGCCGACGCGCTTGACCAGCGCCCGGCCGCCGAAGATCACCGCCGACATCGGTATGGCGGTGCCCAGTGCGCAGGCGAGCGTCACCAGCACCGCGCTGCCGGTGACGGTTTGATTGAGCGCCAGGGTGATCACCGAGGCCATGATGGGGCCGACGCATGGCGTCCATGCAAGACCCAGCCCCGCGCCGAGCACGAACCCGCCCCAGAAGCCGCCATGGTCGGGAAAGCGCGTCGACAGCGCCGCCACCGAACCGGTGCGCATTTCGAACCAGTGGCTGAGTTGCGGGACGGCAAGGAACACGCCGCAGACCAGCAGGATGATGCCGCTCAACAGCCGCATCGCGTCCGGATGAAGACCGAGCGAGGACACCAGCGTTGCGAGCAGCAGGGTGATGGCGGCAAAGCTCAGCACGAAGCCGAGCAGCACCCCGAAGGGGCGCCAGCGCCCTTCCTGCACCGCTGATGCCAGAATGACCGGCAGCAGCGGCAGGACGCAGGGCGACAGCACGGTCACAAGACCGGCGACAAAGGCGAGGAGAATGGTCATCGATCAGGAAGGAAAGATCGGCCGGCTGTTCAGTGCCTCGATGCCGCCGCCGTTCCATATCTGCAGCTTTTCGCCCTCGGAACCAACCTGGACATAGGTGTTCTGGTAGGTGACCCCGAACAGCGTCTTGAGTTCGGTCTCCTTGTCGTAGTCGGCCAAGACCAGCATGATGCCGGGCTGCACTTCTGGCCAGCGCGCCTGAAACTGCACCATGGTTGCCTGGCACGTGGGGCACCACTCCGCATGGAAGTACACGATGGTAGGCCGCTGCGCGGCGAAGGCCTTTACCTGCTCTAGAGACTCGAATGCCACCGCATCGGCAGCTAGCTCCTCCGCCTGGCCGAAAGCCCTGGTGGTAACGAGGCCGGCTGTACCGGCAAGGGATGCAAGGAGGAAAGCGCGTCGGAGCATGGGGACCTAGTCTCTACTAGGTTGCTAGACTAGCTGGTCGGCCGCCCCGTTTTCGAGCCACAACGTCCTCACTTGCGCTTCCAAAGGGGAAGATCATTCGACAAGCACCGCAAAGGCCAGAAGCCTGATCCGGATGGTGCTGAGCGGACGCCGACAGCGCATGTGGGAGCAAATTGCTGTGGCTAGTGCAATACTCCTCCTGTGTGAGGCCGATGCAGTCACCAAACCATCGACCAGCCTCGGCTCCCTTAATCGGCGCAGTGTGGCTTCAACGTCACTGGTGCGGCCTCAGTTATCCACCTTCACCCAACTCGCTACCACGCATTTCCGGAGCATAAATCGGCACGGCAGCTTTCAAGAACTCACGCCCTAATCCTAAATGGCTGGAATGGGCGCACTCCTGCCCATCAGCTACGACCCTATTCCAGACCAATCTTCAAAGAGGATTGTGCGGCACTTTAGCGCGCAAGCAATGATTGTGGATAAAAATAGTCAGGTATATGACGCTCTCCTAAAGAGCGGCCATGTCAAAGTTTTATCCCCTATCAGGCTTCATCGTCATACTTCTCGCATGGTCGGCGGTGTCGGTGACCGGGACCGTGAATGCCTTCCTTTTGCCGCCGCCCTGGCGCGTCTGGTCTGCCTTCGTTTCGTTGATCAACAGCGGCAAGCTCTTCGACCATATCCTGATCTCGATGAGCCGCGTGGGGATCGGGTACCTCTTCGCCGTGCTGCTTGCCTTCTCGCTCACGCTGATCATGGTGACCTTGCGACCCCTCGCGGTCGTGCTGGATGGCCCACTGGAATTCTTGCGGCAAATACCGCCGCTCGCCTTGGTGCCCCTGACCATGCTCTGGCTGGGCATCGGCGAGACCCAGAAGGTGGGCATCATCATGCTCGCCTGCTTTTTTCCGATCTTTCTGGGCGTTCGCGGCGGCTTTTCCCAGGTTGATCCCAAGCTGATCGAAGTGGGGCGCGCCGCCCGTTTCAGCCAACTGGAGTTGCTTTGGCGCATCGTGCTGCCAGCGGCGCTGCCCTCGGCCGTGATCGGCCTGCGGGTGGGCCTGGGTTACGGCTGGCGGGCGCTGGTTGGCGCCGAACTGATCGCCTCCTCGGCAGGGCTGGGCTACATGATCCTCGATGCGCAGGATCTGGCGCGTACGGACATCGTCCTTGTGGGCGTGCTGACCATCGGCGTCATCGGTATCCTGGTCGACACCGGCCTCAAACTGCTGCTCCGATCCATCGCTCCCTGGATGCGCAACGAAGTGGAACTGGGCAATGCTTAGCTTCCATCAGGTGCGGCACGGTTATGATCTGCCCACTGGCGGCCGCCGGGAAGTGCTGCGCAAGCTCGACCTGAAGCTGGAGAGCGGCGAATTCCACGTCATTTTGGGGCGATCGGGTTGCGGCAAGTCCACCCTGCTTCGGCTCCTGGCTGGTCTGGAAACTCCCGAGCATGGTGCGCTCGATGGTGACCGCTCGGCTATTGGTGTGGTGTTTCAGGAACCAAGGCTGATGCCTTGGCTAACGGTAGCGCAAAACGCCGGCTTTCTGTTGGCGCATCGTCTCGACAGGTCCGAAACGCGCCAGCGGGTGGACAGCGCTTTGGCCATGGTCGGCCTGGCTGACGCTGCCGACCTGCGGCCCGACAAGCTTTCCGGGGGCATGGCGCAGCGCGTTGCCATTGCCAGGGCACTGGTCAGCCGCCCCAAGCTGCTGCTGATGGACGAGCCATTTGGGGCGTTGGACGCCTTTACCCGCAAGCAGATGCAGGACGAGCTGATCCGGATCTGGCAAACGACCGGCTCGACCATCGTCTTCGTGACCCACGACATCGAGGAAGCCATTCGGCTGGGCCGCACCATTCTGGTGCTGGAAGAGGGTCAGGTCGCACTCGATCTCAAGCTCGCTGCTGCGTATCCGCGCCCGGTCAGCGGCGCGGAGATCGAGAGCGCGCGCCAGCAGCTTTTTTCCCGGTTTTTCCCTGCAACGCGCATTCCCGCCGCGGCAGGCCCTAGAAGTGGAGAACTCCATGAACCAACTGACTAAATTGGCACTCGCCGCCGCAGTCGCGCTCGCGGCATTTGCGCCCGTGGCCGGGCAGTCCGAAGAGGTCGCGGTGTCCTATGTGACCGCGCCCTTCAACGTACCCTCCATCGTGATGCGTAAGCAGGGCATGCTCGATGCCGCTTTCGCGGAACTAAGCGTGACCCTTACCCATCCCGAGATCACTTCAGGCGCCGCCCAGACCCAGGCCATTGCCGCGGGCGAGTTGCAGATTGCTTCAGTGCTCGGCGGCACCTCGGCCATTCTCGCGCGCGCCAATGGTGCTGACGTGGCCGTCATCGGCGCCTATGCCCGCTCCCCCAAGGCCTATTTCATCATGGCCGCTGCAGGCGGACCAACCGACATTGCTTCCTTGGCGGGCAAGAAGGTCGCGGGGCCCAAGGGTACTGTGCTCAACCAGCTTCTGGCCGCGGCCCTGGCCGCCGAGGGGATGACCCTCGATGATGTGGAATATATCAACATGGACCTGCCGACGGCCCGCGCCGCTCTCCTCGCCGGCCAGGTCGACGCCGTAACCTTGGCCGGCGCCAACGCCACGCAGGTGGAAGCAGCTGGCGGTCATGTCATCGTTGATGGCGAGGGGCTGATCGCGCCCACGACCGTGATCGGCACCAGCAAGGCCTTTGCCCAGGCGCATCCAGACTACGTGGCCGCTTACTTCAAGGCGCATCTGGAAGCGCTGGCTTTCCTGCGCGATGAGCCAGAAGCGGCAATCGCCATGGCGGCCGAGGATCAGGGCATCAGCGTCGAGGAAGCGACCAAGCAGCTTGGCTGGTACGATTTCGACCCGCACATGACCGATGAGGATGTCGCCAATTTGGAAGCCGACCAAGAGTTCATGATCGAGGCTGGCATGCTGGAAGCCGGCAGCCGCATCGACATCCGCGAAGACCTGATCGAGCCCTCGGCCTTTGCCATCCAGTAAACACCCTGAGGGGCGCTCTCTGGCGCCCCTCCAATCTTGGTGCCCCATGAAACTTTCGCTCCTCGACCAGGTCCAGATTGCCCCCGGCAGCACTGGGGGCGAGGCCATCCGCCAGTCCATCAGGCTGTCCCAGACATTGGAGCAGCTGGGCTTTGAGCGCCATTGGCTCGTGGAGCACCATGCAGTGCCTTACGAGGCCTGCGTTGATCCCATCGTGATGGCGCTCGCCCTGGCGCAGGCGACCAGCCGCATCCGTGTCGGTGTGGGCGGCGTTCTGCTGAACAATTACAGCCCCTACAAGATTGCCGAAAGCGCCAAGACCCTTGCTGCGCTGGCACCGGGGCGTATCGATCTGGGGCTTGGGCAATCGGTGTCCGGGCCGCTGCCCGATCTGGCCTTGCAGCCGGACCGCACCCAAAAGCCGGCGCATGATCAAGCCGCGAAAGTCGAGGAAGTGCTCGGCCACTTGTTTGCTGATCTTCCTGCCGATCACCCCTTTGCGCCGCTCAAGGTCATGCCCGACGAGGCGCCGCCGCTACCGTGGATCATGGCCGTTGGTCAGACCTCGGCCGAGCGCGCCGGCACGCTGGGCCTGCCGCTGGCCTTGTCGGCCTTCCACCGACCCGAAGAGGCGCAAGCCGCAGCAGCGGCATACCGCAAGGCGTTTCGCCCATCGCCGCGCCCCGGTCTGCCCCCGGCGCCCAAGCTCTTTCTCGCACTGCGCGTCACCTCGGCCCCAACTCTTGCGGAAGCCGAGAAACTGGCCATGCCAATGCGCTGGGCGTTCCAGCAGCGCCGGCGCTTCAACATCATGCCCCAAAGGCTGCCGAGCGTTGATGAAGTAGTCGAACTGGCGGGCGGAGTGTGGCCCGCCGAAACGGGCGACTGGCCAATGTACACCATCTGCGCCTTGGCAGATTTGCGAGGGCGCCTCCTGCGCATGGCCGAGGCCTGCGGCGCCGACGAGATCATGCTGCAGGACGTCCTGCCAGACCCCGAAAGACGGCTGTCCCATTACCACGATGTGGCGCAGGTCTTTTCGTGAGCTCAGATGCTACCACGGTATGCAGCAGCACAGGACGACGGCCGCTTTTAGGGAGTAGGGCAGGTTTGCTGAACGGCCGACATGGTGAAGGGTTTGGGATGCCGTTTGGCGTCACAAAGCCACCCATGCAGGAACCCGCGGTCCGCATATGCTGCGCTATGGGGTTTTCCGTTTTGGCGTGACCGAGTTCTGATCGCTAATCACAGCGTATAACGTGGCGGGGCCGGCAGGTGGACGTCGTTCGAGCTGCACTTGTGCGTCAGCGGCGGTGGTTTCGATCAGATTGGCGTGCATGATGATGGTCGCTGAGGCGCCGAGCGCGAACCATCCCGTCGGCCCACGATGTGGCGCAGCCGTTTGAACAAGCGGATCATGCCGGGTCATGGACGGTCTCCCGGGTTGTTGGTCGTCCGGTCGGCGGCGCCCGTGGCTGGCTCCAGGTCGCGAAGGTCTCGATGATCACCATAATGCCGCCGCAACAGGGACACGGCGCACGCTGATCCCAGGCGTTTTCCTCGGCCGCCGGCTCGTCCGGCGCTGGTGCCACCCCCAGCATATCGCGGGCCCGGGCGAGGCAATGCTTGCGGGCGGAGCCGGCGAGCAGGCCATAGTGCCGGATGCGGTGGAAGCCCCGCGGCAGGACGTGCAGCAGGAAGCGGCGGATGAACTCGTCGGCGGCCAGGGTCATGACCTGCTGCCGGTCGGTGCCGTTGCGGCGATAATCCTTGTAGCACAAGGTCACTTCGGCTCCGTCGAACCCGAGGAGACGGCTATTCGAGATTGCCACGCGATGGGTGTAGCGGGAGAGATAAGCAAGGACGGCTTCAGGCCCGGCGAAGGGCGGCTTGGCGTAGACCACCCAACGTTTTCTTCGGACTGGTGCGAGGTGACGGACGAAGGTCCGGCGATTGCTCAGGCCGGCCAGCCTGCCGAGGAACGCGAGCCGTCCGGCATCGTAGAGCTCAAGCAGCCGAGTCAGGAACAAGCGCCGGAACAGCGCACCCAGCACCCGCACTGGCAGCAGGAAGGCCGGTCGCGAGGAGATCCACCGACCATCCGGGGCAATGCCGCCGCCGGGAACGATCATGTGGATGTGTGGATGGTGGGTCATGGCCGAACCCCACGTGTGGAGCACGGCGGTGATGCCGATGCGAGCGCCCAGGTGCTTCGGGTCTGCGGCGATCGTCAGCATGGTCTCGGACGCCGCCCTGAACAGCAGATCGTAGACCTCCGCCTTGTTGTGGAAGGCGATGTCGGCGATCTCAGCTGACCGCGCATCAGCATGTCCTGCTGCATGCGTTGGCGAAGCGGCGTGGCGGGAGCGTCGGTCGATAAGATCGCCATGGAAAGTTCCTCTCGTTGAAAGAAACTCCAGGCTCAGATCGCAACCGCCCTCCGCTCAAAGGCCCAAAATATCACCCGCTACCACCCGCGTGCACCCCTCCCGCGAAGCGGGTTCGTGCATGGGGCGCAATGCTGCTCGACCGAAACCGTAAGCTGCCGTTCCGGTTCAGTTCGCTCCCCAGACGTATTTGTCCATGTTGCTCGACCGCTCGTCAGAAACGTACTCCATGCTTTCGACCGCAACCTGGTAGCCGGCAACGGTCACATCCACATTTGCTTTCTGGGCGGTCAGGACGCCGACAATCATCACGGGATCGAGCGAGAGCCTTGTCGCCAGTTCGATCCCTTCGGGGAAGTGCCCGAGCACAAGCTGGTTGGCTGGGGGCGGCGGCACGTGCACACAGGCGCCGGTGAAGGGTGCGAGGAGAAATGTGTCGACGCGCATGCTGCGTGAGCCAGGAGCAAAGCCCATCGGGGTCACATAGCCAACCATGCGGACCCGGAGCCCGCTCAGGTCTTCACGGATCGGTACGTCGCCGTCATTGACCAGCAGGGCGTTTCGGCCTTCGTCATGCTCCTGAAGCGGCACGGGGCGAGCGACATCGCCACCGCCTGGCAGGAGTTCAACCCAGCCCAGATCGACGATATCCTGGGCCGCAGCTGCAGGCAGGGCCGCCATCATGGCTGCTCCGGAAAGAAGGAAAGTCCTGCGCTGCATGATTGCCTCTCAACTCTGGACCGCTATGCCATCGGCAAGCGATTTCCTGTATGCAAAATAAGCTGGAACGAGCCCAGCCACGGCGGAGGTCGCTGCCACCGCCAACACGATCAGCCCATCGACTGAACCCGGTGCGGCAATATCGAGGGCAAGTCCGAATGTGCCCTCGATCCAGGGCGCCGCGAGGGCCATGCTCGCATAGGCCGCGACGACACCCAGAAGCGCGCCGGTCGTGCCGATCAACGTCGCCTCGCTGACAAGCAGTCCCACGACGTGCCATGGGCCAGCACCAACAGCGCGCAGAATGGCGATCTCTCGTCGCCGATCGTTGAGCAGCGCCAACAACGTGGCGATCATGCCAGCAAGCGCTGCGACGACCATCAACGCCGCGACGAGGCGCAACGCGGCCTCCACGATCTCGACGACCGACCAGAGTTCGAGAAGCGACAATCCCGGGATAACGGCGCTGATCGGCTCCTCGCGGTACTGGTTGAGGTCGCGCTGCGCGGTGAAGGTGGCAATCGGCGAGGTCAATCTGACGAGGGCCGCGGTGACCGATTGCGGGGTCAGGTCCATGGCCCGCACGGCATCAGCTCCGGTGCGCTCGCCGACAGGAACGCCGCCGGACTGCCAATCGACATGGATGGCTTCTATGGCCGACAGGCTCACATGCAAAGCCTTGTCGACGGGGGTGCCGGTTCGTTCGAGAATGCCCGAGACGCGGAAAGGCAGGTCGCCATGCTCTGCTAGACCGATGCTGCCCAGCCCGTGATTGAGCACCAGGACGTCGCCGATCTCGTAGCCGAGATCTTCGGAGACCGTGACCCCCAGCACGACATCAAACAGATCGTCGAACGGGGCGCCAGCACCGAAGCGGAGCGACTGGTCATCGCGATAGCGGAAATGTTCGAAGTAGCTTTGATCCGTACCGACGACACGGTAGCCGCGGTGGGAATCGCCAAGCGACAAAGGAATGATCCAGTCCACATCCGGCCGTTCGGCGATCGTCGAGTAGGTTTCCCAGGTGAGATTGTTGGCCGCGTCGCCGATGCGGAAGACGGCGTAGAGCATCAGCTGCACATTGCCACTGCGCGCCCCGACGATGAGGTCGACGCCGGAAACTGTGCCGGCAAAACTGGCGCGCGCCCCGTCCCGCACCTTTTCGACGCTGACCACGAGGCCAACCGACAGGGCAATGCACAGCGTCGTCAGCGTGACGAGGGCGAGCCGGTTCAGGAGACTTTTAAGGGCGAGGCGAAGAATGATCATGCCAGCGCCCTGCTGGCTCGAGCAAAATCGGCCAGCGCCACCACGCGATCAAACCCTGGCAGGCTTGGATCGTGGCTGACCATCAGCAGCGATGACCCAGTGCCTTCGAGCTGAGCCTGAAGCATCTGGAGGAACGCGGCCTGTCGATCGCGGTCGAGCGCAGAAGTCGGCTCATCCGCAACGATGAGATCGGGCGCGCCGATCAGCGCCCGCAGCGCGGCAACGCGCTGCTGCTGGCCAAGGCTAAGCTGGCTCGCGCGCAACCCTGCGACCTCGGCCGATGGCAATCCAATGGCATCGAGCATCTGCAGCGCCTGCGTCCGAGCCCCTTCAACGCCTCCGGCCCGCTTGAGGCGCGCTGGGGCGAAGGACAGCGGCAGCAGGATATTTTCCAGCGCCGTCAGATAGGAAACGAGATTGAGGCTTTGAAAGATGAGGCCAATATGCTCGGCCCGGAAGCGATCCCGCCGCCATTGCGAAAGGCGGGTAAGATCGGTTCCGAGGACGCATACGCTCCCTTTTTCCGGGCGTGTGATTCCGGCAATGAGGCCGATGAGCGTCGACTTGCCGGTGCCGCTCGGCGCGACCAGCAGCAGTCTCTCGCCAGGGGCCATGGTGAATGTATCGACGGCAAGGGCGAAGCCCGTGCGTCCCTGCCAGGCAAATTGCATGCCGCTGAGCGATATGGCTGGGGACTGCGCCATGGCCGCCTAACGCAGGGTCATGGCGGGTTGCTGGCGGGTGAGGGTGCCGGATAGTGCAACACCGTCCACCAGGCCATCCACGTTGAACGCCTCAGCCCTGTTGAACTGATCGAAGAGGCCGGTACGGAGTTCAACATTTCCAGCAGCGAGCCCGGGGCAATCGAGAGCGTAGCTGGCTGTGAACTCAGCATGGTCATGGTCGTCGTGCGCGCCGAACTCAGCGGCGGCAGCTTTCACTGTGCAAGCGGTGTCAGGCGTGAACGCAAAGAGGCCGGTTGGCTGTGACAGCGTCGCGATGGCGTTTTCGACAGACGATTGCTCCTCTGGCGTCGTCGCCTGTCGCTCGAAGCCAACAATGTCCGACCCGGGAATGGTCAACTCGATCGAGACCGTGCTGCCGTCGACCACCATCATGAGGTGCCCCGTGCCGTGCACGTGCGCCTCGGCGTGGCGTGGTTGCGCTGATAGAGCCGATGCAGAGACAAGCACCAAGGCGAGAGGCAGGAGCAGGCGGCAGTTCAAGTCAACCATCAGTCTACCCAATAGAGATCGAAGTGGCGCCGGAGAGTTTCCTCCCCGGCGGCAGTGTCAATTGGTGGCCGGTGCAGGCACTTCGAGCTGCGGATAGTCAATGCCGAGCTGGTCGAGATAGGTCTCGTGCTGGCTCGGATCATAGTAGAACTCGGCCTGACGGGGCCGATTGCGTGCGTCCGTCTCGGCATTGAGGTGGGTCGAGGGGACGTCGGTTTCGCTTTCGAAGGGGTAGTACTTGAGGTCCTTGGTCTGCACGTCGGTGAAATAGGTTTCGGCCGCCTCGACCAGTTCCGGATCGGTCAGGATATCGAGGGCGGTGAGGGCGGTTACCTTGGCGCCGGCCAAAGCGCCCTTGTGCGCGATGGGGGTCGCTACGGCGAGCGCAGCCTGCCAGTTGTGGGTAATGGTGCCGGCGATGTTGGCGGGGTAGCTCAGACGCACCGTCGGCTTGGTCCACATCACCGCGCCAATGTCGTCCGAGGGGCCGGAGCCGACCTTTTCGACGGGGCCGGCGAGGTCGCCGATCTCGGTGCGAAGGCCAATGGTTGCGGCGCCGATCGCTTCCTGGACGGCCTTGGCATAGGCCTGGTCGTCCTCGCTCCACTCCGGCATGCCGACGGACTTGATGTTTTCGTACATGGCCTTGGCGAGTGCTTCATTGCCATGTGAGGGCCAGGCGGAGCCCAGAATGCGGCGCTCATAGGAAGTGCCGGTCATCAGTGTCGCGCCCTCGGCGATGCCGTCGGCGATCTCGAGCATTTCCACGGCAGCATCCGGGGAGGTGTTGCGGAAATAGTACCAGACGCTGGCATTGTCCGGCACGATATTGGGCTGCAGGCCGCCATTGCTGATCACATAATGCGAACGCTGATCAGGATGGAGATGCTCGCGGCGGAAGTTCCAGCCCGCATTCATCAGTTCCACGGCGTCGAGCGCAGACCGACCCGACCAGGGGCTGACCGCGCCGTGGGCGGAAACGCCTGTAAAGCTGAATTCGGCCGAAATCATCGACATTGAATTGGACTGGCCCCAGGAGGTGCTGAGCCCATTGCCGACGTGGTTGGAAATGACGACGTCGATATCGTCGAGAATGCCGGCCTTGACGAACCACTGCTTGGCCGCCAGGGCTTCCTCGGCGATCCCGGGCCAGATCTGCAGCGTTCCGGTAATGCCCTCGCTCTCCATGAACTCCTTCGTCGCCAGAGCGCCGACAACGCTGACGGCGATGCCCGTATTGTGACCTTCGCCATGTCCGTCGCCATCTTGCACCAGGGGCTGACGGGCCAAAACGCCGGGCTTCTGGGATTGGCCGGGCAGGCCATCGACGTCGGAATTGAAGGAGATCGCCGGCCCCTCGCCGTTGCTCCAGGTCGCCACCCACGCCGTCGGCATGCCGCCGATGCCCGTCTCTATCTCAAAGCCTTCCGCCTCGAGCATCTCGGTCAAGTAGCGCATGGTTTCGGTTTCGTGGAACCCCACTTCGGCGAAGCTGAAGACCGAGTCGACGATCTCCTGCGTGAGCTTTGCCTTGCCATCGACCAACTCACCGAGCTGCGCCTTAAGGGCGTCGACATCCTGGGCGTTTGCAAGTGGTGCGGTCGTTATCAGCAATAGGGCTGCAAGCGAACCTAAGCGCGTCATTCTTCCTCTCCGTTTCCTGAAAGCCTGACAGCGCCGGATCCTGTTAGGATCGAGATGGCGTGAAGGCTTTATTTCAGCCTAAGCCATGGTCCTCACTTGTCAACGATCAATGTCCAAATTAGAGGCATAGTCGTGAAGTGATCAAAATTCGCGCAAAGGTTGGCCGCATGAGTGCTGGCACAGCGACAGCCAGTTACACGGTAACCGATCTCCCAGCTCACTCCTTCACCGGACCACCGAGATGGACCAGAACATGGAATTGCCGACCTTTAACGGGATTGATTTTCAGCCGTGAAAGCGCGCCGCGTCTCCAGTGGTACTGGTGCTCGCCATGAGGTCCTAGCCGACCAATCTGCTTGGAAACCACCCCCTCGTACATCCTGGGCAGCGCGCTTTTAAGCGTCTCGCTGGCCCCGAAAGCAAGGTACAGATGGAGAGCATCAAGCGAGGCAGCAATATACGCCCGTATGCCAGAAGTTGGGACGTTCCAGGCTTCGTAAGAACGGTGCGTCTACTCTTCAAGCGCAGCTTGTCCGGAGAACCGCTCCACGAGACGTTCCTAAGGGTAGCTGGAACGGCAGCTTTCAGGACTCTGTTCCGACAGGGTGAACGTCCGAAAAGGGGCGCAATGCCGATGGGCAGCTTTCGGCAGCATCAAAGCGGAGGCAGAGACACCCTTGCTCTGCTTATCCCCGGCACTCGCAACAGCGTTACTCTTCCTCCAAACAGGAGGTGAACATGTCACAAGAAGTCAAACGTGCTCAAGCCCAGTACCTCAACGGCCTGGCCGTGGCGCTGCTTGGGAGCAGCGTGTCAGCAGTCACGGCGGGTGCTCCGCTCTGGGCCCTCGTACCCGCTGCCGCACTCAGCCTGCTGCTCCACTGGCGGGCAGTCGAGACCATCCGTCAGGGGAAGTAAGGTTTGGAGGAGAGTAAGTCGTGAGACGATTTCCCAGCAAATCTCAAACATCCGGGCTCACTTCCGCTTGGCCAGTTCATCTACCTTGCGATCCAACTCATTGAGGAAGTGGCGTGACCATGTCTGGTCCTCAACCTCGACCACGATGGCGGGCCCAATGGCCTCTTCCACCTGGTCCAGCAGATCCGGTTTACGCCTCGGTATGCTCGATACGCGCATCAGTTGCACCACCACTCTTTGCCGTTCGGCCAGGACCGCGCCAGCTGCTCCTCGATCAGGATATCACCCACATCACGACCGTCTATCCTGATGGTGGCCAGCCGGCGCTTGCTGCGGGTGCTGTCCAGCCCAAAGCGTTCGATGGTCCAGTCGTTGCTGTTGAGCAGCTTTAGCATGCGGGCGCTTGCTTTGTGAGCGAGAGCAACTTCTCTGGCGCCGCCGCAGATGCTGCTTTGCGGCTCTGGCGTGTCGAAGTCCTTGAGCCGGATGTTCTCGCCTTGGAGCCATAACGTGTCGCCATCCACCAGGCATGTCTTGGTAGGGGTGTTTCGCTGATTGCCGCACATGCTGAGCTGCGGCTGTGCCTGCTGCTGAGCACTGGCCGGCAAAGAGCTGAGCAGAAGGGCCGTAACGGCGGTCAACAGTGTAGTGCGCTTCATTATAGTTGTACTCCAGGGACCCGACACCGGCTGAATGCCTCCATCACCCTTGCAGCAAGCCCACGACCGAAGGCCTAATCTCCAGGCCGGTCCGAACGAGGCGACAAGGTCGATAGTGTCACCTCTGCCTTAACTGCCGGTGCTGCTGCAGTCTCGGCTTAGGCTCGCCGGTGAGCCGCAGCAGAGCAACTTCGGTTGCATGTTGCCTCAGAGGAACGGGGTTGCCTTGGTTGATGGCAAGCCCAGAGCTTGATCTGTGGACAAACGGCCATCACATGGTTAGTTATTGATCATCAGATGATGGAGGTCGGAGTGTTGCAGATCGATGTTCCAATGCCGACGATGCCCAACCGGCAGGACTTCTCGGCCGACAGTGACCGCGCACGGTTGTCGAAGGTTGCCCTGAAAGCCTACAAGCGTCTCGTCCAAGAGTGGGGTCTCAAGGGTGAACAGGCGGCGGCGCTGCTTGGTGTGTCCACGAGCACCTGGGAGCGCATGAAGCAGGAGGGCAAGGACAAGTCCCTCAGCCAAGATCAGCTCACGCGCATTTCCGCCCTGGTCGGTATCTACAAGGGGCTGCATCTCTTGTTCGCGGATGATATGGCCGATCGCTGGCCCTGGTTGGTCAATAAGGCGCCGCTGTTTTCCGGGTTGAGCCCGATAGAATCCATGCTCAAGGGCGGGATTCCGCAAATGCTCGAGGTGCGCCGCTATGTGGACGCCGTCCGCGGGGGACTGTGATTGACGATTGGCGGTGTGCCGGTCGTCACCGAAGCCTTTCCCAGGGCGGTTCGGCTGGTAACAACGGCGCGGCTGCGTGCTGCCGTGTTGGCTCCTCTCGTCGACAACGAGGATGATCTCGCCGTGCTGTCCGAGATCGAGGGCGCGACGAGCAGTCGCTTAATGGCGCAGGATCGGGGCATCGCCGGACTTGCCGCCAACGAGCTCGTTTATGACGTGCCGCATGCGCACTTTATCAACGCGTCCTTTGCTTATGCCAAGCCGCAGCAGCCGAACCGCTTCAACGGCGCCGAGCGGGGTGCCTGGTATGCCGCTCTGGATGTCGCCACCTGCATCAGCGAAGTCGGATATCACCTGACCAACATGCTGGCAGACGCGGGGGAATACCACGCTACTGTCGAATACGCCGAGTTGTTTTGTAGCCTTGCCGGCGAGTTCCTCGACCTTAGGCAGGTACCCGACCATCCTGCGCTCGGTCCGGACACGGTTCAAGCCTACCCGGTCGGCAACGCGCTCGCGGAGCGCGCCCGGGCCACTGGCCTCAACGGCATCATCTACCCATCCATACGCCACCCGGGTGGTACCTGCATTGTCGCCCTGCGCCCGGCCGCCGTTCAGTCCGTTCACCAGGGCGCGGTCTACCGCATGATTTGGAAGGGCGATCCAGGACTAATGATCGAAGGGCCGCTGGGATCGCTTCGACACTGATCAGTTGGATGGTTGGACGGAGGCAGGGCAGGGGCGCGTTGCCGTCCGGCCGCAACCGACCCCCGTTTCTGCCGTTCGTAGTGGCGTGCGGCTATCCGGAAAGCTGCCATTGCCAGTTCTTCTCCGCTACCTTGGCCTGGAGAAAGGCGAGGCAAGCGATCAGCGGGCCTCCGCTTTCGTCCAGCAGCAGACCCGCCAATGCCGGCCCTATTGAGATTGGCGCGCAGCGGCTGGTACCAAGCCACCACGCGGGAATATCGGGCGGGCTCCGTCGCCTTCTTGATGAAGGCCCCGCCAGAACTGCGCTTCCTTGTCTCGTTCTGGCTGCGCGCGAGCGCATTAGCCTGCTGCAGCTACGACCAAACCGGTCGTGACAGCTGAGCGGCGAGAAACTCCAGCAAAGCGCTGACCTTAGCCGGTCGAGCGCGGGCCGAAGGGGTGACGAAATACAGCGCCCCCCGGGGCAATGTCCACCCGGGTACCAGGGCCACGAGGCGCCCTTCCGCCAGGTATGGATCGGCGATGAAGGCGGGCAGTTCCGCGATGCCTTGACCGTCAAGCACCATGGGGAGGAGCGCATCGACGTTTGTGACCCGCAGCTTGCCGGCCGGCGTGACCGACTCCTCCTCGCCTGCCTGGCTGCGGAAACGCCACACGTCCTGTCGAGGGCGATACGCATAGCCGAGGCAGTCCGCCGGCTCCAGGTCGGCCGGTCGCTCTGGCAGCCGACGCGTTTCGAGATAGGCGGGGGCGGCAACTACCGCCCCGCCGATATCGGCCAGATGCCGCGCGACCAATGAGGAATCGGGCAGGACGGCGATCCGCAATGCCGCGTCGAACCCTTCGCCCACGATATCCACCACCGCGTCGCTCAAATGGAGATCGATCGAGACGTCGGGATACTGACGAAAGAATGCAGGCAGCAGCGGTGTCACCCAGCGCAAACCGAACGACATGGGGATCGCCAGCCGGACCAGACCGCGAGGCTGGCTCGACTGTTCGAGTACAAGGTTCTCGGCTGCCTCCGCGTCGGCGTAGATCGCGCTAGCCCGGGCCGCGAGGCTCGCTCCCATATCGGTCAGGGCTAGCTGGCGCGAGGTTCGGTTGAACAATCGGGTTCCCAGCCGGTCTTCCAGGCGGCCGACGGAACGGGAAACCGTGGCCACCGATAGTCCCATGAGTCGCGCTGCGCGGGCGAAGGAACGCTCCTCTGCGACCTTAGCGAAGATCGCCAAGCCTTCGAGATCGGGCAGCTTGGACATCACCATTCCTGAAACGATGCTTTGCATTCGTTTCTATTTCGAATGCACGCGCACGTCCATATCTCATTGCCATCCAACCAAGGAGAACTGAAATGACTGGAAGACTTGAAGGGAAGGTCGCCCTGGTTACGGGCGGCACAAGGGGCATTGGGCTAGCGACAGCGAAGCGCTTCGCGGCGGAAGGCGCCTACGTGTTCGTCACCGGACGCCAGCAGCAGGCGCTGGACGATACCGTGGCGGCGATCGGTACGAATGCCCGTGGCATCAACGCGGATTCCACAAAACTCGACGATCTCGATCGCCTCTTCCGGGTGATCTCGGACGAGAAGGGCCGGCTCGACGTGCTGTTCGCCAATGCTGGGGGCGGCGGAATGCAGCCGCTCGGCGCTATTACGGAGGCCGAATTTGACGCGACGTTCGAACGGAACGTGAAGGGCGTTCTGTTCACGGTACAGAAGGCCCTTCCGCTATTGAGCGAGCGTGCTTCGGTGATCCTGACCGGTTCGAGCACCGGTAGCAAGGGGACTGCCGCTTTCAGTGTGTACAGCGCATCCAAGGCCGCCGTTCGCAACCTCTCCCGCAGTTGGATCCTGGATCTCAAGGATCGCGGCATTCGCATCAACACGATCAGCCCAGGCGCTACCCGCACCCCCGGGCTCGTCGACCTTGCCGGTCCCGATGCCGTGCAGCAGCAGGGCCTTCTCGATTACCTCGCCACGACCATTCCGATGGGTCGGGTCGGCGAAGCCGACGAAATCGCGGCTGCCGCCCTGTTCCTGGCGTCAGACGATTCCAGCTACGTAACCGGCGCTGAGCTCTTCGCCGACGGTGGCAGCGCCCAGATCTAGCATGGGTGTGACAATCTACCTGCCCTTAATGCCAACCTTGGATAAGACTATGAGAAACGATATTCCGAACGACGCTATTCGATCATCACGCAGGAATTTTCTCAGGCACGCGGCAGCGGCGCCGGCAGCTATTGCACTGGGAGCGGCGCTGGCATTGGAAGCGCGTGCCGAGATGGCGCTACCCCCCGCTACGGAGGCCGTAACACCATTTAAGGTCGATGTGCCGGAGTCTAGCATCTCTGATCTTAGGGCACGGCTCGCTCGGACACGGTTCCCCGACAAGGAGACGGTGGCAGATTGGTCCCAAGGTGTACCATTAATTAAAGCACGCGAACTCGTCGAATACTGGGCCAGCGGTTATGACTGGCGAAGGTTCGAGCGGAAAATCAACGCGCTTCCCCAGTTTAGGACAAATATCGACGGCCTTGGGATTCATTTTCTGCACGTGCGTTCAAAGCACGCAAGCGCCCTGCCTATGGTCATGACGCATGGTTGGCCAGGGTCGTTTATCGAATTCCTCAAAGTCATTGATCCGCTGACCAATCCTACGGCTCATGGCGGCAGAGCAGAGGACGCCTTCCATCTCGTCATCCCCTCGCAGCCCGGCTATGGCTTCTCGGATAAACCAAGCGAAACAGGCTGGAACATCCCGCGCACCGCAGGTGCTTGGGCAACTCTGATGCAACGGTTAGGGTATGACCGTTGGGTGGCGCAGGGTGGTGACTGGGGTGCCGCAGTAACGCATTTTCTTGCCAACCAGAGACCGCAAGGCTTGGTGGCCGCACATGTGAATTGGCAATTTGTCCATGATAACATGCCCCGGACCAATCCTACGCCTGTCGAGAAAACCGCTCTGGACGCCATTGCAGCCTTCAAGGGTGATGGTTCGGGCTATTTCCACCTTGAAGGCACGAGGCCACAGACGGTCGCTTATGCCCTGGCTGACAGTCCGGTCGGCCAAGCGATGTGGATCTACGAAAAATTCCATGCCTGGACCGACAATCGAGGAAACCCGGAAGACGCGCTCACCCTCGACGAGATGCTGGATGACATTTCGTTATACTGGTTCACGAATACAGCGGCCTCCTCTGGACGCACGTATTGGGAGAATGCGCCCACGGGACCGGATTTCAATTTCGGCAGAATCGAGCTGCCAATGGCCGCAACCGTGTTCCCACGTGAAATCTGGCGCGCGCCAAGATCCTGGGCGGAGCAGATGTGGCCGAACCTGTTTTATTGGAACGAGGTAGAACATGGTGGCCACTTCGCGGCTTTCGAGCAGCCGGCCCTATTCACGGATGAACTTCGCAAGGCGTTCAGGATCATTCGTTGAGGATTGAAGTCCGACGAGGTCCCCCAGGACCTCGTCAGCATCGTCTTCTTCCTCGCCTCTCCCAAAGCGATTTCTTCACCGGCCACGCCATCGTCGCGGACGGCGGCGGCAACACCATGCTTGACCTGAACCAAGGACTACAGACAATGACAAGTCTATTCACGCCCTACGACTTCAACGGGCTGCACCTGCCCAACCGCATTGTCATGGCCCCCATGACTCGGACCCGAGCAATGGAAAACGGCGTCCCCACTGAGTTGATGATCGACTATTATGTTCAGCGCGCCAGTGCCGGACTGAACATCACCGAATGCACGCAGGTCTCCGATCAAGCGCATGGGATCATTCGGGCCCCTGGCATCCATCGCGATGACCAGATTGCCGGCTGGCGTAAAGTCACCGATGCGGTTCACGCTGCGGGAGGTCGGATCTACAACCAGATCTGGCATGCTGGCCGTGTCTCCCACCCGGAAATCCGCGGAGGCGAACTACCTGTCGGGCCTTCGCCGGTCGCCGCGTCTGGCAATTTCTTCCTGCCCCGCGGAAGGGTAGATTTCCCCAAGCCACGCGAACTGCACGCGACTGAATTACCCGCCATCATCGAGGATTTCGCGCAGGCCACACACAACGCTCGCGAGGCTGGCTTTGACGGTGTCGAGCTGCATGGGGCCAATGGCTACCTGCAGGACCAGTTTTTGCAGGACGGATCTAACCACCGAACCGATAGCTGGGGCGGGTCCATCGCTGGTCGTGCCCGGCTCCTACTGGAAACGGCCGAGGCTATGATAGCGGCCTGGTCGGCGGAACGAGTGGGCGTTCGGCTGTCTCCCTCTTCCGTGCTCTACGGCATGCACGACAGCAATAAGCGCGAGACTTTTAGCTATGCCGTGCGCGAACTCGATCGCCTAGGGGTTGGATATCTTCATCTCACCGAGCCAAACGAGGCCGCCTATGACGCGGGGCCCGTTGAGATTGGGAATGTTGCTGAGACATTCCGTTCTGTGTTCCGGGGCACGCTGGTCGTCAATGGCGGCTTTGACCGGGCGAAGGGCGATGCAGTCCTGTCCGCCGGACATGCGGACCTTGTTGCGTTCGGAGTGCCTTTCCTCGCCAATCCCGACCTGGTGGAGCGCCTACGCGTTGGAGCGGCCTTCAATACTCCCGACCCGACGACTTTCTTCGGCGAGGGCGCCCGCGGTTACACCGACTATCCTCTTCTTGAGCTCGCCAGCTAAACCGCCATTACCAACACCATTGCTACACTAGCGCAGTGCGGTAGTGGAGCAATCAGAGGAAGTCATAAGCATTGACCGCCATCGGACTGACAATCTCCCATGACTCCTAGCATCAAGCGTGCATCTAAGCGTCGCCACAGTCTACTCGGGGACGCTTCAACGACCCTTTGGCGATCACCTTCAAGGCGCGGTGTTACCTAATACAAGCTGAAGTCGAGCGTAGCCGCGCATCACAGGCCGTTGCAAGCACCCAGCGCGCTCGATCTCTGGTGTCTCATTGTCCCGCAAGTTAGCGTCCTGCGGCTGCTTTCCGGTGGCCTCTGGCCCAGAGCCAGCCGACCGCTTACCACCCCTTCCTGTATCTTGGGCCGCGATCCAACGCGGGCATTGGCCGGCGCGCGGGGCGGGGGTAGGCGTGCGGCCGAGACGGTCCGCATTCAAACCGGCTCCCCGCACCCAAAGGGATTGCGGTGGAACCTGGTTGCCAATGCGCCCAAGCGCGCGCGGGAAGGTTACGCGCCCGAGTTTCGCTGGCTGTGCCAGCGCTCGCGGACATCCGCAAGGTAATCGAGCTTGCCGATCTTTAGCCCGTTGTGACGCAAGATCGCGTAGGCGGTTGTGACGTGGAAAAAGAAGTTTGGCAGCGCGAATTCCAGCAGGTAGTCCCGGCCATCAAACGTGACCCAACGGCGGCGCATGTTGATCTTGATCGAGCGGGCATGGCTGTCAGCGAAATCGCCCGGGGACAGGGAAAGCAGCAGCGCCCGCGTTTTTCCCACGCGATCCTGAAGGTCCTGCAACGTCGTCTCATCGTCCGGGATGCTCGGCACGTCCCGGCCGGCAAGCCGCATGGCGCATCCCTTGGCGGTGTCGCTCGCGCGTTGGATTTGGCTACGCAACGGGTCCATGTCCGGCGCAAGCCGCGATTCGATGAGATCGTGCTCTGCAATGCGGCCGGACGCGACGTACTCGTTGGCCTTCGTGAGCAGGCCGGAAAGGGTTCGGAAGCCGCCAAGGAACAGCGGCACGGAGGCCTCATACATGCCGAGCGGGCTATCGTTCATGGTTTCCTCATCCTTGCGCTAGTGCCTTCTGCGATTGGCCTCGCATCAAGGTGCTAGCCAATTTCAATACCAAGAAGTACAATAACGGTCGGTATAGTATGTGGGCAGCGGTCGTCAACTGCAGATGATGGCCGTAGCTGAGCAAGAAGGGGACGGACCATGGGCCGGCACAAGCAGTACGACGTAAACGACGCGCTCGAAGCCGCGTTGGGTGTTTTCTGGCAAAAGGGCTACGAAGGCACCTCTTTTGAAGACCTGACTGCCGCAACCGGGGTGGCCCGCCCCGGTCTCTACGCGGCATTCGGAAACAAGCAAGCACTGTTCCTTCAGGCGCTCGACCGCTACGAAGCTGAATATCTGTCTTTCATCACCGAGGCGCTGTCAGAGCCGAGTTCCTTTAAGGTGGTGGAACGCATTCTGCGTGGTTCAGCCGAGCAGCAGACCCGGTATGAAGTGCATCCAGGCTGCCTCGGGGTTAACGGCGCTCTTGCCTGCTCGGACCAGAACGAACCCGTACGGCAAGAACTGATCCGCCGGCGCTCGGCCAACGAGGCAGCTCTGTGTAAGCGACTCGAGCGAGCAAGTGCGGAAGGCGACTTGCCGGCATCGGCTGACTGTGCCGCGCTGGCACGCTTCGTGATGATCGTCACCCAAGGCATGGCCGTGCAGGCGAAGGCTGGGGTTGAAAGAAGTGCTCTCGATCTGGTTATCGACCACGTGTTGACAACTTGGCCGACCAAAGCCTGAGCAAGCCTGCCAATTTGAAGCTCTGGAGCCGAGATTTTCAGCGAGTCACTTCGGGCACGCTCCGGAACGATGCAGCTCTGGAGGCCGTGGGTGGCGGGTGAAAGCCGATCCAGCCCCTCGTCCATTCTTTGCCTGCGGACGTAGGGGATCGGACTTCTGCTCCTGAAGATGCCTTGGCAACCGACCAAGAAGCGGACCACCGGCGAGAGAGATTCGCTCGACGGGCAAAGCATCTAACCGTCCGGGCAGTCGAGATGGTTTCTCATAAGAGGGAGCCTTCGATCAGCAATGTGGCGGAGACTGGCGTGGAACGGCCTTCATGCCTCGCAAGACCGCCTCATGCACCGCATCGATGTTGTTGAACTGGGGGGCATATCGACCGGACACCGGACCGTCGCGATGGTCAACGATCGGCCAGACGAAGCAGCTGTGCTGCATCGGACCAGAATGCGGTCACGCCAGCCGTGACAAGGGGCCAGAGGTTTATCGGCTGTCGTACGCAAAACTGAAAGCTTTGCTTCGGGGCTGCCGCGAGAAGAGGGCGGACGAGCGGCATTGACACCTAAATGCAATTTCAGTACTGATCGATACCCTACCGAACGGTATTCTTCTGGTGGGTCGAAGTAGCCGCAGCTAACTCGCAAAAACATGGGAACCACAATGAACCAGCCTGATGCACTGACCGCCCAACGCATCGAAATAACAACTGAGTACTTCCGGAGGGTGGACGCCGGCGATCCCGCAGTTCTCGACCTGATGAGCGACGACGTTCAGCTCTATTTTCCCAAGTTTGGCGTGGGCTACGGCAAGGCTGCTGTCGCGGAAAGTGCCGCGGGTCTCATGACCGAGATTGCGACTATCAAACATGACTTCGATCGCCTGAACTTCATCACCAGTGGCGATTACGTCGTCGTGGAAGGTTACGAGGGAGGCACAACGAAGGATGGGAAGGTTTGGCCGAACCCGGAGCGCTCAGAAGGCCGCTTCTGCAACGTGTTCGTGTTCGATGACCTGCTTATCAAGCGCGTCCATGTCTATGTAGACCCGGACTTCACCAGCAGTGACCGGGCGAGGTTCCATTGGGGCGACACCGTCCGCAGAACGAAAGAACCCGCCGCTCCCGCCAACAATTGACCCCGGCATTGCCGGCGCCCTTACAGGCAGATGCTGGACCTTCCGGCGGCACTCGGCGTCTATCCTAGAGAAATGTACCGGCCGCTCAGGCTCTGGGGGGCAATCGTACCTATTCCAGGCTGATCTACTGGAACGAAGCCGTCGAGGCAGGCACTTCGCGGCGCCCGACCAACCCCCACCTTTGTTACCGAGCAGCTTCTTACTGGCATTCCATCATTGCGCTGAGGCATATCATGCAAAGCATCATCTACTACCGCTATGGCGAACCGGCCGACGTGCTGCAACTAACGGACAGGCCAGAATTACCTGAGCCAGGAAACGGAGAAGTCCTGGTTCGAGCTACGCATCGTCCCGTTCGTCCGGGAGATCTAATCGGCGTTCGGGGGCTTTACCGGTCACGCGGCAACATAACGCCGGTTGGACCGGCCGGCGCGCAGATTGGCTTTGAGGGGACCGGAACCATCGAGGCGATTGGTCCGGAGGTGAGCCCGTCCAGCGGCCTTGTGCCAGGTGCGCGAGTCGCCTTTTTCCCGGCGCGCGGCGCCTGGAGCGAGAAGGTCTTGGTTCCCGCCCGCTTTGTTACGCTGGTCCCAGACGACATCGCTGCGGAGACGGCCGCCCAACTGCATGTTAATCCGCTGACTGCAGCCATGATCGTGCGCGCTGCCGAGGAAACTGGCCTTAAGCAAGGCGACGCAGTTGTTCTGACAGCCGCCAGATCTCAAGTCGCAAAGCTTACCGCCTCTCTTTTGCTGAACAAGGGCTACTTTCCTGTCGGCTTGGTCCGCTCCCACATCAGCATGGCAGCGGTCGAAGGCGATTTCGCCGGTATGCCAATGGCGAGCACCGAAAATCCAGAATGGCAGGAAGAGTTGCGCACAATCGCTGATCGCCGGCCCATCCGCATGGTACTTGATCCTGTCGGCGGAGACGTTTTGAGTACAGTCATTTCGGGCATGGATGGCGGCACGGTCATTTCCTATGGCGACCTTTCCGGGGAGCCGATCCGTGTGCCTGCGCTTGCCTTCTCCGCAGGGGGCATAACGATCACTGGCGTATCCGTTGGACGATGGAGCAATTTGCCCGACGAAGTGCGCGCTTCCGACCTGGCCCTCGCGATGGGCTTGGCGCGGAACGCCCCTAGCTTGTTCAGAGTCGCAGCTGAGTATGATCTCGCCCAGGTGGGCTTAGCTGTCAGCGAAGCTGAACGCTCGGGCAAGCTCGGCACGGTCCTGCTGACTTCCAAGCATAACGCTGGTCGGGGGCATTGATCCGATGACAAGCTCGAGCACAATCGGGGATCGCCCATCAATTCGCCCTTGGCTTGCTGTTGCCTCCATCGCCATCGGCGCATTTGCTATGGTAACGACGGAGTTCCTGCCTATTGGCCTGTTGAGCGCCATAGCGTCGGACATGGGGGTTTCCGAGGGATCTGCCGGTTTGATGGTGACCGTTCCCGGCATCGCGGCGGCAATTGCCGCCCCCGTGTTAACAGTTGCCGCAGGATCAATCGATCGCCGGATCTTTGTTGTGGTGCTGACCGCGCTGATTGTTCTGAGCAACGTGGTGGCAGTCTTAGCGCCGTCTTTCGCTGTCATGCTGCTGGGCCGCGTGTTGTTGGGGCTATGTATTGGAGGGTTTTGGACCTTTTCAGCGGCGATCGGGAGGCGGCTTGTCACGGAGTCCGCCGGCGGACGTGCGACGGCAATTATCATTGCCTCCATCTCGGTCGCGACAGTGGCCGGTGTTCCCGCCGGCGCGCTGATTGGTGAATGGGCGGGGTGGCGCTCGGCGTTCCTGGCGACGGCGGTATTATCGGTTGCCGCCCTGATCGGCCAGGCCTTGCTCCTGCCCAAGCTTCCAGCAACCCGGGTGGTGAGGGTGGGTGACATCTTCGCCCTGTTTGCGGTGCGCCAGGCGCGGATCGGGTTGCTGGCGACGGCCTTGATCGTTACCGGACATTTTGCAGCCTACACCTACCTTGAGCCGTTCTTGAAGCAGGTTGTAGCCCTGAGCCCGTCAATGCTCAGCGGCGTCCTTGCGGCATATGGTGTGGCCGGACTGCTGGGCACTTTCGCAGCTGAAAAGGCGCTGGATCAGAGTTTGCGCGTGGGGTTTGCGGGCGTCATGCTGTTGCTGTCTGTCGCCCTGTTCCTGGCTATGCTTTTTGGCGGGCACAGTTTGGCCGCCATCGCATTTGTAACGCTGTGGGGTCTCGCATTTGGCGGTGTACCATTAGGCGTGCAACTTTGGCTCTATGCGGCCGCGCCAGAGCGTTTCGAGATTGGCTCGGCGATGATGGTTACTGTGTTCCAAGTTGCTCTGGCGCTAGGCGCATTCACTGGCGGCGTTCTTGTAGATGGCAACGGTATTAACAGCGCCTTTACTGCGGGGAGTTTGCTCGCGCTCGCGGCCGCCCTGACTTTCCTTGCCGGCTCGCGCGGCGACAAGACCTCTGACCCCGCGGATGGCCGGTAATTGGAGGGTATCAACGGGCTGACTAGAGGATTTGATGGCGATCCAACGACTTCCTAACCGATTAGGCTCTGCAATTGTTTGGCATCTTGCACGGGTGAGGCACCGAACAAGCGTTTGTATTCTCGGCTGAACTGGGAGGCGCTTTCATAGCCAATGGAAAAGGCCACACCGGCTGCGTCCACCGGTGCCTGCGACAGTTGCCGGCGCGCCTCGTGCAGTCGGATCTGCTTTTGGTACTGGATGGGGGACAGCGCCGTCACATCCTTAAAGTGCTTGTGGAACACGGATGGGCTCATCCCGGCAATACCGGCAAGTTGCTCGACCCTGACCGGCTCAGCGTAGTGTTGGCGCAGCCAGGCCATTGCCTTGCGGATGCTGGATAGCCGGTTGTCGCTCCCAGCAATCTGGCGCAGCAGAACGCCACTCGGGCCCTGCAGCAGCCGGAACAGGATTTCCCGCTCGATCATGGGGGCCAGCACTGCGGCCTCGTCGGGTCGCTCGAGCACACTCACCAGCCGCAGCCAGGCATCGAGCAGCTTGCTGTCTGCCGTGCTGGTGTAGAACCCGGACGAAACCGGGGGCTCGATCCCTTTCGGCAAGTCCAGCAGCACGCCGGCGATCACCTGCGGCTCGAGCAGCAGGGTGAGAGCCAGATAAGGCTCATCCGGCGTCGCTGCCGAAATCCGGCCAAGCGCTGCTACCTCGGCTGCGGCGATGAAGTAATCGCCTTCGCCATAAGCCAAGACCTTTTCGCCGATTACGGCCCGTTTTGCACCCTGCAGCACGAGACAAACAGCAGGCTCGTAAATCACCGGCTGCAAATCCGTGGGATGGTCCAGCCGCATGATTTCCAGCCGGGCGATCGACGTCGCCGTCTTGGGTTGCAGGGCGTATGGCCGGATCAGGCGCTTCAAGTCTGTGGTGGTGCTCATCTCGCGATACTAGTCCCGGCAAGCGGCCTACCGCAACGCATCAGGAGGAATAGGCAAGCATTCAGGAGTTTTCGGCACGCAGTGGTGAGGCCAAGGCCGTAGCTATGAGGCCTGCAAGATGGAAGAATTGTCATGGAAAAGCGTAAACTCGGTTTGAATGGTCCGGAAGTTTCGGCAATCGGCTATGGCGCCATGGGCGTCTCCATTGCCTATGGGGACAGCGATGAAGCCCAGGGCATCGAGACAATCCGCTATGCTTTTGACCGGGGCGTCACCTTTTTCGATACGGCCGCCGTGTACGGTTGGGGCGAGAATGAAAAGATTGTCGGCCGCGCCGTCAAAGGATTTCGCGACGAGATCGTGATTGCCTCCAAGTTCGGCTTCACCGAGGATTGGGGGATCGACAGCCGTCCCGACTTCATCCGCGAGCTTACCGACAGGAGCCTGCGCAATCTGGGTGTGGACCACATCGACATAATGTACCAGCACCGGGTCGATCCCAATGTGCCGATCGAGGACGTGGCCGGCGTGGTCAAAGACCTGATCATTGCCGGCAAGGTGAAGTATTTCGGCCTGAGCGAAGCGGGGCCCGAAACCATCCGTCGCGCCCATGCCGTGCAGCCGGTGGCCGTGCTGCAGACCGAATATTCGGTGTTCGAACGGGAGGTTGAGGCGTTGTTCCCCACCTTGCGCGAACTGGGCATCGGCTTTGTGCCCTATTCTCCCCTTGGTCGCGGTTTCCTCACGGGCGAGGTCAAGCCGGCTGCAGATTATGCCGAGAACGACCTGCGACGCAGCGATCCGCGTTGGCAGCCTGGCAATTTCGAGAAGAACAAGGCTGCGGTCGAGCAGCTCACGGCGCTGGCCACGTCAAAGGGCGTTACCGTGTCGCAACTGGCTCTCGCCTGGCTGCTGGCGCAAGGGCACGACATCGTTCCCATCCCGGGCACGCGCCGCAAGGAACGCCTAGCGGAGAACATCGGCTCGGCTGCGGTCCAGCTGACGGCAGAAGATCTGGCCCGGATCACGGCAATCCTGCCCGAGGGCGCTGCTGGCGCCCGCTACGCCATGCCGAGCATGATCCCTGAGTGGAAATGATGCGTCGTCCCTTTGGTGGCTTGATCACCAAAGGGATGCCAATCGATCCCGCCGAGCAATCCGCGTCGGCTTGGCCACTTGTTTCCGAATGCTTACAAGCGAGACACGCGGCTGCCGCCTCGGGGCGCCTGCTCGTTGCAGCGGCTCAGGGTTGGGTGCTCAGTGCCTGCGGCTTTGAACAACGGCTTTCTTGGTCGCTGTTTCGCCACACCGCAGCAGTGTCCAGCCACCACGATCGATCGGCGAGATCAAGAGGAATAGGCAGGCATCCGAGAGTTTTCGGCACGCAACGGCGACACCAACGTCCTAGCTATAATGCCTTCGAGATAGAAGGAATTGTCATGCCAAAACTTAGACTTACTTCGAATGATCCAGAGATTTCGGCAATCGGGTGCATCGCCCCAAGCGCTTCCGGGGCCTATGCGCAATCGAGCGGGCGGACGGCCGAGACGGTCAAGAACGGGAGCATAGTCATGGTGACGACAGCTCTCCTCGCAGCTGCAGTGACCCTGCTCCCCGTAAGTGCCTTGGCCGCGCAGTCGTTGACGGAAGAGGAGCAGGAAGTCCATGGGCGTTCTGCGTCCAGCGTTATCACGAGCCTGGCTCACCGGGGCATTGATGCTGACGCGGTGGAGCAATGGGGCGAAGCCATTCGGGTTGACGTGCGCGGCGCCGATGGACACGGCTCTTTCCTCCTCCTCGACAAGGACACACTTCAGCCTCTCAGCTCTGGGGCGGTAATGGAGACCCGGAACAGTGCTCCGGCGAGTATCTCCCATTAGTTCCGGCTATGTCAGCATGCAGGGGACATCACTCCTGCATGCTGCCTCGGTGAAATGCAGGGTGTGCTGATGCAAATGTGGGACATGTCGCCCGGCCGTCTTGAGATTGTGCTATGGGCGGGGCCTGCCCCCTGAGGACGAGCCATGGATGGCTGGGGATCATCTGGCTCACGGCACCCAGCTTGTGGCCGCACGCTAGGCGACAAGCTGCCACATCGCTGAGGAGCGCACCTTTGTAGAGCCTCTGGGACGTACCGCTCCGCTTACCTGCTCATCAACTCAACTTGGTCGTAAGACGGCCCTTGGGGACAGGGTCGTGACTAAGAGCTGCGCAAATGCTGGACCACGCCTTCTCGTCGCCGAGCAATTGCTGGCGTAGATAGGCCAAGGTGACCTTCTGGATGAGCGCCACACGTTCGGGGCATTCATCAGTAGTTTCTGTAACTGCGTAGCCGGAAATGCCGCCCAGCATGTGCTCGCCGCCGAAAACGTTGAGAAGCGTCTTACTCCCAGGGGCAAGCTGATAAGGTTCGTAGAACCAATCGGGCCCCCGGGTTGTCAATGCGGAATGATCCGCATCACCTGCGACGACGAGCGTAGGCGTGATCATGTGGTCAAAGCTGGTGTGGAGGTAAGGCGTGATGGCTCGTCCAATCTCGCTTAGATCATCTCCGCCCCTACCCGCTGATGCCAACAGGACGCCCGCCTTGATCCGCGGATCAAACATGTCCTCGTCGAGACCGCCCGCCAACATGCGGGCGCCAAGCAGCATGCTCGTTGTCTGGCCGCCAAAAGAATGGCCTGCAGCCGCAACATTGGTGCGGTCGACCCTTCCGGCAAGGCCGGGCAACCCTCGCTCGATCTGGTCGAGATGGTCGAGGATGCGCTTCGCGTCATGCACACGGATGCGCCAGATCGAGTGCTGCGATTCATCTTCAAGTGCCAGTCCGAGCCGTCGTGAATCGAGGTAGGTCGGCTGAATTACGACAAAGCCATGTGCCGCCCAATAGTCCGCCAGAGGCCCATAGGCGTCCATGGACGACCCAAAGCCATGTGAAAACAGGATCACAGGCAAGTCACTACCGACAACCGGTGCAGACACACGCAACTGCAGGTCCTCACCTCGGCCGGGAGACTGCAACCGCAGTGCCCGGACCGACGCTACAGGCATTGGCGCATCCATGTTGGCTTCACGGGGGGTCGAAATGCCAATCATGCAAACTTCCTTTTACCTCGACCCGCAATCCGTGAGCGTCAGGTCTAATTTATAGACTTGCTAAGGATATGTGACTTCTTATGCTGCTCCAAGAACGCATTTTCTTGTGACCAGGTCCTACAGTTATGACTGATGTGCTCGACGAACTTCCGAACTGCGCCGGCGTGGGGGACGTGCTCGCACGGATTGGTGACAAGTGGACAGTTCAGATTGTGGTGCTGCTAAGCCGCGGCCCGGAACGCTTCAACAGCATCAAGCGGCAGGTGCCGGGAATTTCGCAGCAGATGCTAACCCGGACGCTAAAGGCCTTGGAACGTGACGGACTGGTTCATCGGGCAGTGCGCAACACCACGCCGCCACAGGTGCAATATTCGCTAAGCGCCGCGGGAATGTCCCTGGCTCAAACCGCACGGCATCTTGCTGTTTGGGCCATTGAACATCGGGAATTCATTCGCGACAGGCGGGCCAGCTACGACAACGCCCGATGACGCGGTATTCCCCTCGGCGGCAATGCGTCCTTACATGCCGGGCACTTGGGACCGCGCCCCTCTTGCGATCGGGACGCGCTGTTGCAGCCGATATCATCTAAGAGGGCCTTCTTCTTCCCGTTGAAACCAGGAATGAGGCATAATCGAGCGGCAGCTTGTCAGGCCTTCTGGCCGAAAAGCTGCCCGTCGGCTTACCACCCCACTGGCGAAATGGGGCAGGGGACCGCTGGCGACCCCATCTTCGCCGTTTATCGTCACACGTAGGCCGCCGAAAAGCGGACCTTTCTTCTCGATCGTCTCGAACGCGCTGTCGATCGGCGATACCGCGATAAGAGCCGGCGCCTCAAGAACGTATCTGACGGCCACCGTCGATCCTCCAGGCGCCGCAGCCCTGACCACCTTCGCCAAGCCGGATTAGCTCGTCATCGCTAGGAGGAGCCAACAGTGGACGCGATATGGGGCAATGTTCCAGCCATTGCCATGCTCTCCTGTCCCAAGCTCGCAGCCCGATCTCGTCCACTTGCAGCGATAGTGCACGCACCAGCGTACCAATAACTTGCGTTCCCCATCACTAGGATCGTCTCACCAGTTGCCAATTGGCAATGTCCCACCACCCTCGAGCAATTATAGTCACTCATAGGGAGGTACCGCCGACGAGGTCGGAGGGGGCTTCAACAGCGTAACGGTGATGCTCCTGCACGCCTTACGCAACACAGCATCGGAGCAGGACGGTCATGACACCGATCGAACGGATGCCCAAGAGCCTGGTGACGGGACGCCGCAGCATTTTGAGCGGCGCGGCTGCAGCTGGTGTTGGTTCCGGATTGTCCGCGCCAGCCATTGCCGCCCACTCCGCCGCGGCAGAGATTTCGGACATCGCGCTGCGAGATCAGGACCTGCCATTTATCGGTACCGAAGAGACATTTTCCACCCATGAGCTGATGGCGCTGAACAACAGGCTGTTCCTCGAGGATACGGGTCTCGCCGAGATCGGGCCGCGCCGCATCGCCGCAATGGATCAGGCGGGGATCAATGTTCAGATTCTCTCCGCCCACACGCCAGGTGTGCAGAATATCCCGGGGCAGGAAGGCATCGATTTTGCGTATCGCCTCAACAAGCTGCTTGTTGATGGCCCGATGGCTACCTATCGCGGCAGGTTTCAGGCATTCGCGACCCTGCCGTTGCAGGAACCGGAAGCCGCAGCGGACGAACTTGAACGCACGGTTGAGGAAGATGGCTTTCTTGGCTGCCTCACCAACGGAATCATCGGCAAGAAATTCCTCGATCATCCTGATTTCGAGCCCTTGCTGGCGCGTGCCCAAAACCTTGCTGTGCCGATATACATCCATCCAGGCCTGGCACCTGACGAAGTGTTCCAGATTTACTACAGCAATATGCGGCCCGAATATCAGGCGAATTACCAGGACCAGGTTCTTAGTAACTCAGCATATGGCTGGCATCAGGAAGTCGTAACGCAATGTCTCCGGATGGTCACTTCCGGCGTGTTCGATAGATATCCCGATCTCCAGATCATCATCGGCCACATGGGTGAGGGTCTGCCGTTCTTTTACAAGCGCATCGCAGAAAAGATGGGCCAGGTCACGCGGGGTAGCCTCAACAAGCCATTCGAGCAGTATTTCCAGGACAATTTTTGGTTTACGACCAGCGCATTCTTCCAGGATGAACTGCTCGATCTCCTGTTGAAATACATCAGCGTGGATCGATTGATGTTCGCAACTGACTATCCGTTCGTGAACATGAAACACGCAACCGACTGGTTTCGGGCGGTGAATCTTCCTCGGGACGACAAGGAGAAGATCGCGTTTCGAAACGCCGAAAGATTGTTTGGGATCGAAGTTTAACTCAGGGGCCTAGCCAATGAATGTATAGTTTCCCCACCTTGTAGACGCTTTTGCGTTGGTTTGGTGCCCCAACGGGCAGCAGGGCCGTTCAGTCATCCCGAAATCGGCGAGACCTGCCCGCATCGCCGGTCTTCAACCTCGAACTCACGCGTGACCAGATGGCCGCTACTGACGCCTTGGAAACCGGTGTTCGCGACGGGCCTGAGTTTGAAGCCGTGACACTTGAGAGGTTTAGCCCACCCATCCCCGAAGCATGAGGATGACCAGCAGTGCAGAAACGTACACTCGGCACCAGCGCACTTGAAGTCTCTGCCATTGGCCCGGGCTACATTCACCACGATAACTGGCACCGTCAGTGCGTTCAAGGGCGGTAGTGGCTGTCTCTCGGCTGGCTCTGACTAAGGATTGCTAGAAAGAGCCGGCAGCAGGTCTCACCGTGTAGGACTATTCATGCGGTGTTGCTTTTGGAGTATGGTCACCAGGTTCACGACGGTGGGACGCGGAGGACTGAGTATGAGGCCGGTGGTTTTGGCTGCATCTGCAGCACTAATTCTGACAGGCACACCTGCGGCGTTTGCGCAGGATGCTATGAGCTTTTTCGTTACAAGTGTCGGCATGGGTGACGGAGCCAACCTCGGGGGGCTGGAAGGCGCGGACGCGCACTGTCTGCAGCTTGCGGAAGCCGCTGGAGCTTCCGGCGGAGAGTGGCGCGCGTACCTCAGTGCGGATGGCATCAACGCCAGGGATCGGATTGGCTCGGGTCCATGGTCGAATGCAGCCGGCGAGGTTGTCGCTAACAGCCTTGATGAGCTGCACAGTGACAGCAACAATATCACCAAGGCTTCCGCGCTGACTGAATCAGGCGAGCCAATCAGTGGGCGCGGGGAGGAACCGAACCAACATGATATCCTTACGGGTTCCAATGCCGACGGGACCCTGTCGGCAGGGAACACCTGTGGCGACTGGACCATGAGCGGCGAGGGCGCTGCAATGGTCGGCCACCATGATCGGGCGGGGCCGGAGACCCTGCCTACCGGCACCTCCTGGAACGCGGCTCATCCGTCGCGGGGCTGCGGTCAGGACGCGCTGATTGGAACTGGCGGCAACGGGTATTTCTATTGTTTCAAGGCAGACTGAGTTTGCCATCGGCACTGCGGCAGGAAGCTGCCGCGGTGCTTGGTTCTCGGTCCGGCAGAGGAGCAGTCAGCGTCATACGAACGTCAGCATGCCTTCGGCAAGGCAACGCAGGTACAACCGCTTCTCAGTGCGCAGAGTGGTTAGGAGGAGACCCTAATGCTTCGAGTATTTCATGTCGTGAAGATTTTGTGCGCCGCTATAGCTCTTGTCGGAGCACAGATCGCGCCGTCGCTGGCTCACCACGGCTGGTCTTGGACAGCCGACGGATTTTTTCAGATTGAAGGCGTGATCACCGCCACCTATGTCGGCAATCCTCATGGGACTTTGGACGTCGATGTTGAAGGAACCATCTGGCGGGTTGAACTCGCACCACCCGGGCCGACCGTTGCGGCTGGGTTCACAGAGGACGTCGCGCCTCCAGGCACTGAGGTGATAGCGATCGGCAACAGATCGGCCGATCCCAATGAAACGCGCATGAAAGCGGTCCGGATCATTATTGGCGGCCAGCCCTATGACCTCTATCCCAGCCGAGCACAGGGACTTTGACGGAACTGTTCGCGCTGCTTGAAGCGTCAGATCTAGCGACCTTTTTGCGCGGTTCCTTTATTGCCTACCCCATCGTAAATGCAGCTCATATCCTGGCGATTGGGGCCTTGGTGACCTGCGCGGCTCTGATGGACCTGCGGATCCTGGGCCTGGGCCAGGCGTTGCCCATGAGGCTCGTCTTGGACATTGTTAGGCCTATAACTGGCATGGCCCTCCTCGCTGCGGTTGTCACGGGAGGCTTGTTGTTTTCTGTGCGACCCCTGGAGTACGCTAGCAACCCCGCCTTTCTCGTGAAGCTCGCTCTTGTGATCGCAGCGATCGTCAATGCTACTTTCTACACTTTGCTGGCAGACCGCCTCGCATCAATGCTTCGCAAGGGCTTGGCGATACTTTCATTGATTTTATGGGTGCTCGCGGCCGTCTCCGGTCGCTTTATTGGTTTTCTGGCGTAGGGCACGGGGTCATTCGGGATCCTAGTGCGGCTAGGCCCTGATCATTATTTATGTCCATGGCGATATAGACTGGCCAAGCCGAATAATGTCCGGTTCAGCTCCACCATTGCCAGAAGCGGACCAGCTGCAATCCACCCCAATACGAAGTGGGGTAGGGCGCTGCTAACGACCCCTTTTCTGCCGTTCACGCTCTTCGTTCAGCGGCCTGAAAGCCGACGTCACTGCCTTGCCGCGAAGTAGCGCGTTGCTGCAGCTAAGCCGCGATCGAGCCACTAGTCATTTTGCTGATCGTCCGAGATGACGGCGGTACGCCATGGTTTGGACCGACGGACGATACCTCTTCAGCTCCGACATGGGGGCCTATAGCCTCTTTTATCGCCACTTAGACCGATGAAGGGGTGGGCGCCGTACGTTGCCCAGGGTCCCAGAAATAAGCAGTGGGAGTAGCGCTTCATTGTGGTCGACCTTCGTGGTTCCGCCGGTCGTATATCTGGGTGATTGGAATTAGGCCGTTCGCGATCAACTTCAGCAGACGGCTTCGCTCCGGCTGCTTGCATAAAGGCGCAGAACCGCTGGCCTTTGCTTTGTTCCAGAGCTAGCAGCGTACGGTCTTCCCGCCCCGTTATCGACATCTGGACCCGGAGCGGACCTGCAGCGCTTATAATACTGCCAAAGCCCAGCGTCCCGTCCTCAACGCTGCGCCAGTCGGATTGGGGGAACTGCTATCAGGAGTGTGCCACAAACAGTCCCACCAGCACGGCTGCCCAGTGCGTCGCGGCCGCGGCCACGACATGGCCGTGCCAGATTGCTTTGGCGAACTGCAGGCGCTTGTTGGCGTAAAAGAGAACACCGGCTGAATAGAAAACGCCGCCAAGTGCCAGGAGCCACAGCACCACCCCGGAGGTTATCGCGGCAAGAGGGATTGCTGCGATGGCGCCGATCCACGCCAAGCCCAGGTAGATGGGCACCCAGACCTTCTGGCTGATCGGCGGCAGGAAGATCTTGCCGGCAATTCCCACGCCGGCCAGCACCCACAGGGTCGTGGTCAGCGACCAGGCCCAGGCTCCGGACAGCAAATACGCGGTGAACGGCGTATAAGTGGCTGCGATCATCAGGAAGATGCCGACATGGTCGAGCCGGCGCAGCACGGGCTTCCATTCAGCCGGCGCGAAGTTGTACGCGGTGGAGAACCCGAACATGCATACCGCGCCAAGCGAATAGATCGCGATGACCGCAAGCCTGCCAGGGGCTGGATCCTGGATGCCCATCCAAAGCAGGATGGCGCCGCCAAGGAGGGCCAGGCCGAGACCCAGCAAATGTACAAACAGATCCGCGGAGCGCGCCTGAACGCTGGGATAATGCGGGCGGGCTTCCAGACGGCCTCGGTTTGTGTTTTCCATTTGCCGTATATAGGAGGCGGGGCACGCGGGTTCTACAGAATGCGTAACAAAAACGATCGCACCTTTTAACCAACTGACCGACGCTCAGGCTGCCAGGCGGGCGGGATCGATTTTTAGGGTGACGATGAGACCATCTTCCTCCCATGCATAGTGGATGGACCCGCGTAGCGCATTGGTGATGCTGCGCTCGACGAGTTTGGTGCCGTACCCTTTTGGGACGCTGGTCGGTACCACCTCAGGACCTCCGCGCTCCGTCCAGACCACCGTTACCGCTTCGTCTCTGGCCGAGCAGGAAACATCGATCATACCGGTCGATGTTGAGAGCGCGCCGTACTTGAGGGAGTTCGTTGCCAGTTCGTGCACGATCAATGCGAGTGTGGTCGTTGCGCTTTCGCCCACGATCATGCGAGGCACCGAGACTCGGATGCGCCCACTGAAGGCCCCTAGGTCGTCATAGGGCGCGAGCAGCACGGAAAGCAGATCGCCGAGCAAAGCTGCCGCGGCCTCGGTCTGACCGGGCAATGGACGAACAAGATCATGGGCTCGTCCCAGGGCTGTCAGTCGCTGCGTCAGCTCACGCGCCATGTCGGTGACGGTGGACGTGGATCGGGAGGTGATCGCAGTCAGACCGGTGGCAATGGCCAGCAGGTTCTTGACGCGATGACTCATTTCGCCGGCAAGGAGTTCTCGCCCTTCTTCGGCCTGTTTGCGGCCCGTCACATCCAGAAAAACACCGAACATGAGGCGCTCGACGATACCCTCATCGTCCCCCTTGCCACGGGCCGAGATCCAGCGAAGCTCCTCACCAACCATGATGCGGAAATCGATCTCATAGGGGCCGAGTATTGCCCGTGTAGCGGTGAAGGCAGCTCGGACCCGATCCCGGTCAGCAGGGTGGATATGGGCGGATAGATCCTCGAACGTGACCTGGGCGCCCCTCCCCAAACCCCATAGATCGTAGGCGTGATCGTCCATGGTGAGCGCGTCGCTATCAACGTTCCACGACCAGAGGGCAATTCCAGCAGCGTCTACAGCGCGTGCGAGATTCTTAGCATTCCGCAGGAGCGAACTCGACTTCTCGACGGCTTCACTCATATTGCTTCTGACACCTTCAGGGCCCAACTCAGTTCGCGCGTTCTAAGGGATAGGCAGCATCATCGTAAAGAGCTCGAATCGGAGCGCCCCCGAAACGCTGCTCATTAACCTCGAGATGCGATCCAGCCCGTGCGCCTCGAATGGATGCGTGGCGTGTGCCGGACTGGAATGCCAAAGAATATCCTGCGTGAAGGTGCCGGGTGCCTCGAGCAGTGCGGGGCACGATAGGGCCAAGCTGGCCCGACCGGGAACTAGACCAGGGTCGAATTGGTCGCAGAAACCTTGCCGTCGCGCCGGCGTCCGGCTCATAGTGACCCAGGGGAACGAACTACCTGCAGCGCGGATTGGTTCTGTTTCAGATGAGGTCAGCCATGCCCAATTCTCCGAAGGACACAGAGAAGAAGAAACCCGACCCCGCCCTCGCCGACGTCGAGCCAGGTAGCGATGCCGATGCAACCCCGGTTGAGGAGCCAGCCAAGACGCCTCCCAGTCCAAACAAGAAACCCTCGGATCCGTAGCTAGGGCTGGCGCCTGGCCACGTGCACCCGAGCACCGCGTTTGCGTACGCTGTTGAGAATGTCCTGTTCTTCGCTACTTCGCAGCGGTTTACGATAGAACGCCTCATGGATACGAAAAAACCCACCTCGTCAAAGCTGGTTTTGCTACAGGCCTTCCGAGAAGACGAGGCGGGCAAGATGGTGCCGGCGTTCGCGCCCCGTGAGATGCGGAATGAAGCAGCGGCGTACAACGCCGCCGAGCAGCTGGTGCGATCCTATCTGGCGGTGATTGCGTGGACACAACCGACACACGCTGCCGGTGGTGAGGTGGCGGAGCGAACCATCGTATTCCGCCACGGCGACCTGCCAGAAGTGAACTAATTGAGCCTGACGAGGGAGAAATAGGCCCTTGAGCCGGAAGTACCGAGTTGTGGATTGTGCCCCGGCTGAGGGTGCCGCCACGGAGTTCATCCAGAGTGCGGGCTCACCTGAGGAAGCAGCTCGGCTGTCCCTTGGCCTGGATCTGCGCCGGAACGGCGTCCCAGCGCAAAACGTTCATCGGAACTTTAGCGGGGGTTCGTGTTGGATGAACACCTGCGGCAAGTGAAGCTCCCGCTTCACAGTAGCCGTGGCCGCACCAGAGGCGCTCAGGCGGCAGGTGGTTACCATGTACGCCGCACCCTGCGGTAAGCAGACTGATCCGACGTGCAATTGGTCACTTGCTGATGGTAAGCCGCCAGTCCGCAGACCACCGCGTAGCAGCCAAGCCAGGTTCAACAAACAGATTGTCCGGAGCAGCGCTGCGCAAGTCAGCAACAGCCCGAGACAGGCGAGAGAAAAGCCACAGGCGGTCAGATTTGTTATGTCGCAACTAGCTGTCCAGCGTCGATCGGACTTTAGCCAGCATCGCCTGCACTGTGTATGGCTTGGAAAGCAGGACCACTCCCGGATCAAGCCGACCGTGGTGAACAATGGCGTTTCGGGTGTATCCGGTGGTGAAAAGAACCCTGATACCTGGGACAGCTTCGCGCGCTGCGTTGGCCAAGTGGCGACCGTTCATCCCATTGGGCAACACAACGTCGGTGAAAAGCAGACCGGTTGTGGGGTGAGCGCGAAGGCGTTCAAGCGCTTCATGTCCGTCACCCGCTTCGATCACGTGGTACCCGTGGTCTCTCAACGCTTCGACGCAAAACGCCCTTAGGGCCGGCTCGTCCTCGCAGACCAGGATGGACTCATGTCCACCCAGATTGATAGCCGTATCCATCACTGGACGAGCATCTTCCGAGACTTGAGCGCGCGGGAGGTAGAGCTTGACCGTCGTGCCGTTGCCTAACTCGCTGTAAATGCGGATGTGCCCGCCTGACTGGCGCGCGAAGCCATAGACCTGGCTGAGTCCCAAGCCCGTTCCCTTGCCCACTTCCTTGGTCGTGAAGAACGGCTCGAAGACCCTGGACAGTGTGTCCTTGTCCATTCCCGTACCGGTGTCGGAGACCGCGACCAAAACGTACTGGCCTGGCGGGATCGGCTCATCAAACGGTGCTAGGTAGCTCTCATCGAGATAGATGTTGCTGGTCTCAATGGTCAGCCTCCCACCAGAAGGCATAGCATCGCGAGCGTTCACCGCCAGGTTGACAAGGGCGTTGGAGAGCTCCGACACATCAACCAGTGCCGGCCACAAACCAGCATATTCAACCGACTCCAATGCGATTGTTTCACCGAGGGTTCGCTGGAGCAGGTCTGACGTCTCTCGGATGAGCTGTGTGATGTTGAGAGGCTTTGGGTCCAGGGGCTGCCGCCGCGAGAATGCGAGGAGGCGTGCTGTAAGCGATGCCGCTCGTTGCGCTCCGAGCATCGCCATCTTTTGTGCGCGTTCGATCCTTCTACGTGGTTCGTCTTCGGCGAGCTGCAAAGCATACCGTCCGACGGTATCCAGCCCGCCCATGATGACCGTCAAAAGATTGTTGAAGTCGTGCGCCACGCCCCCGGTGAGCTGGCCAATGGCTTCCATCTTCTGCGCCTGCCGAAGCTTTTCTTCCGCTTCGATCCTTTGGGCGAGTGCTTCTGCTACTCGATGCTCGAGATCGCTATTGAGATCTGCAAGAGCAGCGTTGGCTCGCTCCAGATCGCCTCTGGCCTGGAGCAGTTCACGCTCATATCGACGCCTATCAGTAGCATTGAACAGCGAAATTCGCAGGGATTGGACATTCCCGTCAACGTCTCGACTTTCCCTGGCGTTCACCAGCACAGGCATGATGCCCCCGCTTGGTATGGCCAGATCAAGCGCCACCTCGTTGAAGTACCCTTGCATGCGCAGCAGCGGCGCAAAGTGGGTTTCGTAATAGATCTTGCCTGCGATATTGAGCAGGTCCTGGAAGCGTCTGCCGATTAGCTCATCGGCAGGCGTGCCAATCCATTCTGCCAACGTCGTATTGACCCGCTCGATACGGCCGCCCTCTCCAGCCACGATATATCCGCACGGAGCATGGTCGAAGAAGTCGATATATTCGGCAAGCTGACGCTCATCCGGATAGTGCAGGATTTCAGACAAAGGCGCGGATCGCCTCTATGGTCTCTGCAGGGGCACTCAGATTTGGACAGTGACCCGTTGCCTTGAGAACCACCAGTTGGCTGTTTGGGATTTTGGCGTGCACGTACTCTCCCACTTCCTGTGGCGCAATCACGTCTTCGCTGCACTGCAGTATCAGCGTACGAGTGGTCAGGCCGTCGAGATCGGCGCGGTTGTCGGAAGTAAATGTGGTACGGGCGAAGTGCTTGGCGATTTCTGGATCTGTACGGCAGAAGCTGTTGGTCAACTCTTCACCAAGTTCGGGCCTTTCGGAGTTCCCCATAATGGTGGGTGCCATCGCTTGGGACCAGCCCATGTGGTTGGAATCGAGAAATGCTAGGAGCTCTTCGATTTGTTCGGCTGCAAAGCCACCAACGTACCCATCATCGTTTATGTATCGCGGGGACGGCCCCACCATCACCAGATTAGCAAACAGCTCAGGCCGCTGCTTGGCCGCGAGTGCGCCGATCATGCTGCTTACGGAGTGACCAACGAAAGTTACGTCTTCAAGGTCAAGTTCGTCGCAGATGTCCAGAACGTCCTGAGCATACCCGCTGAGGTGAGCGTACTTGTCGCGGGAATAGGCCGAGAGATCGGAACCACCGGCACCCACATGATCGAACAGGACGATTTTGAAATCGTTTTCGAACTCGGGAGCCACGAACCGCCACATGTTCTGATCACAGCCGAAGCCATGTGCGAACATGATGGGCCGCTTACCTGACCCTCTAACCGACACGTTGTTTCGAGTGAGTGCGGACACGTGCAACCTCCAGCACCTCTACTGATGCATCGTCCTGATAACAGGTAGGAGCTCCGTCGTCACCTGAGTGCCTCATCGCACTTCCTTTAACGGCCGATCAAGATTGCACCGCAAGGGCTTCAAGCGCAGAAGCTCAGCCGTATGAAGCTTCAATGTTGCCATGCAACGGGCACACCGAACGTCCGCTAACCCGAGCTATACGTCCGAAAGCCGTCGGTCTGAAACCCACCCCATGGTAGTCGTTCCTGCTCAACGTCACGCGAAACCGCGTCGGTTTCACCCCGGAGATAGGTCTGAACTTACAAAATGAAAAACCCCGGTTTCCGGGGTTTTTCTTTACGCTCAATGTTGAGAGCGGAACTGTTGCGTCCTTTCGTTCAACCTAACGGACGTCTCAAATCTTTGGGCGCATCTCATAATGTGAAAAGTGTGCACCCCAGGATGCGGAAACAGGCGGGCCTAATGTGGAAACTGTCCAGGAAACCACATCGTTACTGGTGAACTTCGCAAAGTTCTGCCCTGGGGTACCCGGCATCCCTTTGTTATTCCACCACATTGGAGCGATGGGAATCTGTCGCGCAAAGTTGTGGTCCGGAGTCGCGCAAAGTGTGCCCCGGCCATCACACAGATGCCGGCGGTAGCCGTTAACACACCATAGATTGATGATTTTACTGGCAAACGGAGTTTCAGGGCGAAAACCCGGTCATTCTTGCACCGCTGGGCAACTAGATTATTGCGCCACGAACCACTATCTTGCCCTGCACCATGAGCAAGAAGTTTGCCTACGTCCTATCCATCGTGAATGCGCCCTATAGCGACCAGCTGACTGGGGACGAGCTGGCGCATGCCCTCACTGACCTCGATCTAGCCAAAAAGTACCCCGGGCAGGTGTCTTCCTTCCTCAGCGAAGTCCCTTTGGATGGACAACTGCAATTTGCAGCGGCACACGGTGTTTCGGAAGAGAAGACGCCTTGAGGGCAACGGCTCAAGAATTTGCCGATTGGAGCGGCGAAAGCTATCGCATATTCTCCTGAAACATTAAAACCGAAGTCGGGTAGATCATCTGAATGGCGAAAGCTCTTCGCTATGGCAGTCAACTTGGTTGAGCAGGTGCGCACCGCCCAATAC
>NZ_JBYUNO010000006.1:0-152576 GCF_058133495.1 Devosia sp. Z6_126
GCAATGGACCGGCAGAAATTTCGAGCGAGTTTAATCGCGCGAGGCTGCCGAGGGTTGCTTGAAAGCCTTCAAGCGGCTGATTCAACAATGGGGGCCTACGGCTCTGCAGGCCGCGGCGCTTCTCGACGTGTCAAAGGGGCACCTGGGAGCGCATGAAGCAGGAGGGTAAGTGCAAGCCCTCAGCCAGGATCAAGTCACCCGGTCTCCGCAATGCTCGGCATCTACAAGGGGCTTCATCTGTTGATCGCCCATGACATGGCGGATCGCTGGCCCGGATTGCACAACAAAGGCACCGTACTGGGGATGAGCCCAATCGACTCCATGCTCAAAGGCGGAATCCTCCAAATGTTGCGGGCTCGGTGCTATCTCCAGGCCGCCACACGGGGTTGTGATCGGCGTTGGACGGTTGGCCGGTCGTCACAGAGGCTTTTCCCAAGATCATCCAACTGATGAGGACGGCGCGGCTGTGTTGAAGCCGCTTGTCTAGGGCGAGGATGATGATTTTGCCACGCCCAGATCGCAGTGCCCGCTGCCGCTTGGTCTGGAGGGGCAATCCAGAACCAGCGATCGAAGGGTCGCTGTAATGGCTCCGAAACTGACTCCAGGTGGCTATATCGAAGGGCAGGGTAGGGGCCGGAAGCAGACCGGCAGCTTTTGGGCATTGAGGGTGGGATAGCGGCCATCGTTCAGCCGGCTCCTTAGTGGCAGCTGCCGACCCCATTGCTGCCACTGGGGCACAGCTTCCACTGAACCAAAAGCGGTCGTCACAAGCGACAATCATGTCGCTTGTGACGTGTTGCGATGTCAGTGCCCCAAGACTTTCTCCCTGGCACCTGGCTGATCGTGGACGGCAAGCTTGTCCATAGTGGTGGCGCTGGCGTCATTCATGCCTATCACCTCGACCACCGCACCGGCTCGCCGGAACTTGAGCACGGCCATGTCGATAGCGTTTACGCCGGTCAGGTCCCAAAGGTGAGCGGTGGTGAGATCGAGACGGACCTGCTCCACACTCTCTTCGAAGTCCATGGCGGCCAAGAAGTCCTCGGCGCTGGCGAAGAACAGCTGCCCTTCCAAGCGATAGGTGCGGATACCGTCTTCCAACGTGGATGTGACACGAAAGATCTGGGAGACCTTCCAGGCGAAGAAGATGCCCGACAGCAGCACGCCGACACCGACACCGAGCGCCAGGTTGTGCGTGCCGACGACGGTCAGGACCGTCGCGAGCATGACTATGCTGGAGCGACGGGGATGATGGACGAGATCGCGCAGAGAAGACCAGCTGAAGGTGCCGATCGAGACCATGATCATGATGGCGACGAGTGCAGGCATTGGGATCAGGCCGACCCAGTCGCCAAGGACCAGGAGCATGAACAGCAGAATGGCTCCTGCAGCGAAGGTCGAGAGGCGCGTGCGCCCGCCGGACTTCACGTTGATCACCGATTGACCGATCATGGCGCAGCCGGCCATGCCACCGAAGAAGCCTGACGCGATGTTGGCGATGCCTTGGCCGATGCTCTCACGGTTCTTGTCGCTGCCCGTGTCCGTCATCTGGTCGACGATCGAGGCGGTGAGCAGGCTTTCGAGCAGACCGACCGCAGCAACGGCGATGGATGTCGGCAGGATGATCCACAGCGTTTCCAGTGTGAACGGGATGTTGGGCATCAGCAGGGACGGCAAAGCACTCGGCAGTTCGCCCAAGTTGCCGACGATCCGGGTGTCGAGATTGAAGACGATCGCCGCGACCGTAAGAACCAGGATGCAGACCAGTGGTGACGGTATCACGCGAGTGACACGGGGGAACAGGTAGATGATCGCGAGACCTGCGGCGATCATGGCATACGATTGCCAGGAGACGCCGATGATCTCGGGCAACTGCGCCATGAAGATTAGAATAGCGAGGGCGTTGACGAAGCCGGTCATCACCGATCGGGAAACGAACCGCATGATGTAGCCGACGCGAGCGAACCCGGCTCCAACCTAGATCACGCCGGCCAAGATGGAAGCGGCCAGCAGATATTCCACGCCATGCTCGCGGACCAGGGATCCGAAGAGCACGGCAGTGGCGGCCGTCGCTGCCGAGATCATGGCGGGTCGACCGCCGGTCACGGCGATGACCATGGCGATGATCACGGAGGCGTAGAGCCCGACCTTGGGATCGACCCCGGCGATGATAGAGAAGCCAATAGCCTCCGGAATGAGAGCAAGGGCTACGACGATACCTGCAAGCAGATCGCCACGAACGTTTGAGAGCCAGTCACGGCGCAATTTTTGGATGGTTGTCATTGGGGTCCAGACGACAGGATGTTGCGGTCCGCTCGGTGCGGACGGGGACATGGTGCGTTTTCTGGAGTGTCTGGCGGATTGGCGGCCAGAAGAGCCACCCGGGGTTTCACCGGGTCCATTTGAATGATGGCTCTTTGGCCTAAATCGAGGATCAAGGCAAGTCCCGTCGGCGTGGACGTGCCATGCACATCAAAGAACAACCCCCTAAGTTGTTGACGTCCTTTCCATACATCGATAATTCTCGGTTCATGGAATCCACTCACGCTATTGAAGTCTTCGCCGCCTTATCCCAGTCCACCCGTCTGGACGTGTTCCGTTTGCTGATGGAGCACGAACCCCAAGGCCTGCCTGCAGGTGAGATCGCGCGACGCATGGACGTGCCGCAGAACACTATGTCCAGCCACCTGGCCATCCTGACTCGCGCCGGCCTGATCGAATCCGAGCGCCACAGCCGCTCAATCGTCTACCGAGCCGTCGTCGATCGCGTGCGCGAGATCGCGAGCTTTCTGGTGCAGGACTGTTGCGGCGGTCGCCCGGAACTGTGCGAACCCCTAGTCGCTGAATTCACCCCGTGCTGCTCTCCGAAGGAGACGAGCCATGTCTGACCGCGTCTACAACGTCCTATTCCTCTGCACTGGCAATTCGGCCCGCTCCATCCTGGGCGAGGCTATCCTCAACCATGTAGGCAGCGGCCGCTTCCAGGCATACTCCGCCGGTTCGACGCCGAAGGGTGCCGTGCACCCGATGACGTTGGAAACCCTCTGCAAAGTGGGAATTTCAACCGATGGCCTGCGCTCAAAAGCCTGGGACGAGTTCGCGGTGCCGGGCGGGCCCAAGATGGATTTCATCTTCACAGTTTGCGACAACGCCGCCGGCGAGACCTGCCCGATCTGGCCCGGCCAGCCGATGACCGCCCACTGGGGCATCGAAGATCCTGCAGCGGTTGACGGCCCCGAGTTTAAGCAGCGCGCCGCGTTTGAGGATGCCCTGCGGTACCTTCGCAACCGCATCGGCGCCTTCATCAACCTGCCGATCGCCAGCATCGATCGCATGGCGTTGAACTCGAGGCTTGAAGGCATCGGAGCAATGGACGGCACCACCACCAAGTCGTCGAAGGCCGCGTAGAACCATGTCCATCTTCGAACGCTACCTCACTCTCTGGGTCGCGACCTGCATCGTCGTCGGCATCGCCGCCGGGCACTTCTTTCCGGCCGTGTTCCAGGGACTGGGCTCGTTCGAGTACGCTCAGGTCAACATCCCCATGGCGGTGCTGATCTGGCTCATGGTCATCCCGATGTTGGTCCGCATCGATTTCATGAGCCTGCGCCAGGTTGGCTCTTATTGGCGTGGCATAGGCATCACTGTTTTCATCAACTGGGCCATCAAGCCGTTCTCCATGGCTCTGCTCGGCTGGCTCTTCATCGGGTGGCTGTTCCAGCCGTTGCTGCCTGAGGTGCAGATCGACAGCTACATCGCCGGTCTGATCATCCTGGCGGCAGCCCCATGCACAGCCATGGTGTTCGTGTGGTCGAACCTGGTGCGGGGAGAGCCGCATTTTACCTTGTCTCAGGTTGCGCTGAACGATGCCATCATGGTCGTCGCCTTTGCTCCCATCGTCGGCCTGCTGTTGGGACTGTCGGCAATCACCGTTCCATGGGACACTTTGTTGCTCTCGGTCGGACTCTACATCGTCGTGCCGGTTATCGCCGCGCAGCTTTATCGACGCTGGCTGCTGGCCAATGGGGGCATCGACGCCATGAACCGGGTGCTGTCCGTCCTGCAGCCTATATCAATCACCTCCTTGCTGCTGACCTTGGTCATGCTCTTTGGCTTCCAGGGCGAGCAGATCATCGCACAGCCGACCGTCATCCTGCTGCTGGCCGTCCCGATTCTGATCCAGGTCTACTTCAACTCCGGCCTCGCCTATTACCTGAACCGGGTCTCCGGAGAACAGCACTGCGTCGCTGGCCCCTCCGCGCTGATCGGTGCATCCAACTTCTTCGAACTGGCCGTGGCCGCGGCCATCGCCCTGTTCGGGTTCAACTCCGGTGCAGCCCTGGCGACGGTCGTCGGCGTCCTGGTCGAGGTGCCCGTCATGCTGTCTGTCGTCTGGATCGTGAACCGCTCCAAGGGCTGGTACGAACGCGGCCCCGCCGTACGTCACAACACCGAAACGAGGGTCACCGGATGAGCGTCACCATCTATCATAATCCTGATTGCGGAACGTCCCGCAACACACTGGCGATGATCCGCCAGTCCGGCGTCGAGCCAATTGTCGTCGAGTACCTCAAGACGCCGCCGAGCCGCGACCGTATCGTGGAGCTGGTTTCCGCCGCAGGTCTCTCGCTGCGAGATGCCTTGCGCAAGAAGGATACGCCCTTTGAGGAGCTTGGGATGGCCGATCCCGCCAAGACGGATGACGAGCTTCTGGATGCCATAGGGGCAAACCCGATCCTGCTAAACCGCCCCTTCGTGGAGACGCCGATCGGCACGCGCCTCTGCCGCCCATCAGAGGTCGTGCTCGACATCTTGGAGAACCCCGACATCGGCCCGTTCACGAAGGAAGATGGCGAAGTCATCATCGACGCCGAAGGGAAACGGCTTGTCTGATCGGCCAAATATCACCAGCGGCGCCTTCGAGGTGCCGGACTTCTCCAAGCTCAATGCCCCGGTTCTGGACCACAAGCCGCGCATCCTGATGCTCTATGGCTCACTGCGGGAGCGGTCTTACAGCAGGCTTCTGACCTTCGAGGCGCAGCGTCTTCTTGAAGCCCTCGGCGCCGAGGTCCGCATCTTTCATGCCAACGGCCTGCCGTTGCCCAACGATGCGCCCGAAAACCACCCGAAGGTGCAGGAACTCCGCGACGCCATGCTGTGGTCCGAAGGCCAGGTTTGGACTTCGCCGGAACGGCACGGAGCCATGTCTGCGGTAATGAAGTCCCAGATCGACTGGATACCCCTGCCGGGCGGCGCCATCCGCCCGACTCAGGGTCGTACCCTAGCCGTTATGCAGGTCTCTGGCGGATCGCAGTCATTCAACGCCGTGAACCAGATGCGTATCCTGGGCCGCTGGATGCGGATGGTGACCATCCCGAACCAGTCCTCGGTCGCCAAGGCCTTCCAGGAGTTTGACGAAGCCGGCCGCATGAAACCGTCGTCCTTTTACGACAGGGTGGTGGACGTCATGGAAGAGCTGGTGAAGTTCACGTTGATCAACCGCGGCGTCTCCAGCTACCTGACCTCCCGCTATAGCGAGCGCAAGGAAGCAGCAGCCAAACTCGAGGAGCGGGTCGGCCTGAAGTCGATCTAGCAGACTATGGCCGATACCCAACGCTGGTGCCATCTGGGCTCTCGGCGTTACCCGAATTCACCGAGGTCTGGCGCCGCTGTCGTCCAACAAGATCAGTAGCGGCAAGCTCGTTAGTTCGCGGAAGTTGATGTCCGTAATATTTGCGTATCATCGCAAAGCGAACAATCCGTTTTCCACCCCAAAACGAAGTGGGGTAGGGCGCTGCTAACGACCCCATTCAGACCTTCGATATGACATAGCTAAATCCCAAAAACTGCCGCTCGGCAATTTGACCGTCAAGATCGCTGACGGGGGGATAACGTAAGCGATATCTCAGCAGCGGCATGCTATCGATGAAGCGGAAATGCTGTAGGCTGTGAATATCAATGGCCACTGAACAAGGGCGCGGATGACTGAGAGTTACACCATGCTCTTAGCCTCTACGGGAAGAACGATGTCGTCGACAGAATCGAATTTGACGGATGCCGAAGCCGAGGCAGCGCGCTTGGCCGCCGTGAGGCGCTACGACATACTCGACACGCCGCCGGACGGCTCGTTCGACAGGATCACCGCGCTTGCAGCTAGCCTGTTTAACGTGCCGATCTCGATCATCAGCCTAGTCGATACGGATCGGGTCTGGTTCAAGTCCCATCACGGGCTTGATGGTGTCAAGCAGATCGGCAAAGAGCCGGGACTATGCGCATCGGCGATCGTACAGGATCAGGTCTGGGTTCTCGAGAACGCGGCGACAGACGTTCGTTCCCTGGCCAATCCACTGGTCGCCGGAGAGTTCGGTCTGAGGTTCTACGCAGGCGTTCCGCTAACCACGGCAGATGGATTCAAACTTGGCACGCTCTGCGTAATCGATCGCGAGCCACGCCCGGTCACCGAAGAACAGATCAAGCAACTTCGTCATCTTGCTTCGGTTGTCATGGACCAGATGGAACTGCGCCTGGCTGCACGAAAAGCGGTTGCAGAGCTTTCCGACGCACTCGAGACAGCTCGCATGCTCGGGCAGGAAATCGACCATCGCGTGATGAACAGCCTGCAGCTGGTTTCATCCATGCTGCAGCTCCAGGCAAGGCAGGTGGAGGGCTCGCATGCCGCCGAACAGCTTCGTGTGGCGGCTCTGAGAGTTGCGTCGGTGGCCCGGGTACACCAGCATATCTTCAAGAACCAGAGTGCCGGTTCGGTGAATGCGAAGGGTTACATTGAGAATCTCATGGCAGAGCTGCAAGGTACTTTGAACGCGGATGTGCCCATTCTGGTCGATGTACAGCCTGCCTCATTGGCGGCGGACCTGCTCGTACCTCTGGGCCTGGTCCTGAACGAGCTGGTCATCAATGCAACCAAACACGGGGGCGGTCAGATCAAGGTAAGCTTCAAAGAGCCGTCACCCGGAAGGCATAGGCTTTCGGTTGCCAACTCGGGTGACCGCCTGTCCGCGGACTTCAATCCGGCGAATACGAGTGGGCTGGGCATGAAGGTCGTCGTGGCATTGGCCCGTCAACTAGGCGGGACTCTTCAGTTCGGAACTCGGGAAGACGGAGCCGGTGCCAAGTTCTGGATCGATTTTCCAGGGCTGAAAGACACCGTTCACTGACAGGTGGAACAAGATGGCGGAGTGTAGGTAAGCATCGCTTCCCTAATCCATGCATTGTCCTAACACGCCTTGCTGGAGCACGTTATGTCAGACGACTACACGCCATTTGCCTTGGTTTCGGATGACAACGTGCTCATCCGTATGGATGCGGCGCGAATTCTCGAAGACGCCGGCTTCCGGGTCTACGAGGCCGGGGAAGTTGGCGAGGCCCTGGCGATCCTTGAGGAGTCCCACGCCAGCATCCAGTTGTTGTTCACCGATGTGGAGATGCCGCCGGGTGAACTTAACGGTTTCGACCTCGCCCGCACCTGCGCGAAGAATTGGCCGGATATCGCCATCGTGGTTTCGTCAGGTCATCTGAAACCGCAGCCCGGGGACATGCCGGACGGCGCCGTCTTCATCGGGAAGCCCTTCTCGGCAGATGTCGTCTACGACCATCTCCAGGAGATTATGCCGGACGACATCATGCCGGAGCAGCTCAAGAAGGCCGCGAAGCGCGAAAGCTGAACGGCGACGGTAAAAGAGAAAGCCGCCCGCGGTGGGGGCACACCGCCTGCGGCTTTCTTAAACCGCGCTGGAGGGGTATCGTGCGCCGTTTGGCCTGATAATGAGCGACCCGGAATTCGGTTCCTAGAGCGCGTTCAAAAGAGGCTTCTCGGTATCCGTCCCCGCGTGCCGGCTATTGTTCACCTCGCGGCCGACCCGGAAGAACTCAAGCTGGCTGTCGAGATGGTTGTCGATCAGGATCGCCTTGGCATCGTCTCCATTGGCATCGCCCGACAACCAGGCATCGTAGGCGCTCTCCTCGAGGATGACCGGCATGCGGCCATGGATATCGGCGATATGCTCGACCGCCGGCGCCGTGATGATGGTGCAACTGGTGACGCCCAAGTTGTCGTTATGGGCCCACAGAAGTGCCGCATGATCATATCGTTGATCAGCTTCTGGCGCAGCGGACTGACAGAGGTGTTGGGAAGGATCGTGGTCATCGTCGGGCTCCTGGAAATGAAGGAGCCGAATGGAACGCTGGAACGCGGGGGGTGCTCAATCAGGCGATGACTTCAGGGCCTTGCCGCCATGCCACAGCGGCCACCCTCCCGCGCCAGTGGGTTCGTTCTTCCACCTCCCCCCCGTTTCTGCCCTTCCCATAGCACCTGAAGGGCAGGGTACGGGCCGAGAGTGGACGGGCTGCTAACAGACGTTATGAAGAGATAGCTGCCGCATCCAAAAGCGAGTGACGTCAGACCCTACCGCTCCTAAGGGTCTGGTTGAGATTCAGGTCCCTCTGGATGTAGCTACTCCGACACCAACAGAACGCATGGTCATCGTGCGGTGTGAGGATGGCCCGCAAGAAGGGCCGCAAACGTGCGGCTGGTCGCCGTGGCCTGCAAACTTGCCGTTGTGCTCCATGCCATGTGGACCCATGGCACCCTCTTCTGCAACGTCGAGAAGGAGGTGCTCGCCTGACGATGTGATCGCCGACCAGGAAAAACAGCTCTTCGTTGCAGTTTGTCCGGTGCGGACGAAGGAGCCGGGGCAAAGCCGCAAATGTCTGCTGCGCATCATAGCGCGTCCAAAAGCAAGGCACCCCGACCCGATCCGATCAATGCTTGTGGCAGCTCCGGCTGGCGCTGCTATGCCGACCACGAAAAGAACCGTGACCCGCCCAGGACAAAACGCAGTGGAAGAGTAGATTGGAGCTTGACCTCAATGCCCGATTAAAGAAGCGGACATTGAAGGCGGTGCCAAGACACCCTTCGATATGACGCCTCACTGCCCAAGCACGCGTCTCGTGGCACCCGGCTGGTCATAAACAGCGCTCTCTTGTCCATGATCGTGGGTCGCGGAACAGCAGGCGCACCTGCAGTGCGAGTGGGTTACCCTGGCCCCAATGGCAATTCCTGCCCATTCTCGGTGTCCCAGCGGCACCTCACTGACCGAGCCGGCCTGCAACGCCGCACGAAGGGCCCACTGGTTTCCGTTGCAACACCGCCGAGCGTCAAGGTCCGTCTGACTTCGGGACATCCGGAAAGAACAAGTGAACGGATCCGCGCCCTGCCGTCCTTGCGGAACTGATCTGTGCGCTTTAACAAACGTTAAAGGCGGGGGCCTCAATTATGATGCTAGAGAAGATTGCCGCAGATGTCCGTCCGGCTGACGCTGTTATCATCACCATATGGCACTCAGGCGGCCGCACCGTAGCCGACCTCAACTGCAGCTGCCCAGCGGCGGAAGCTTACGCCGTAGCTGAATTCCCGCGTCCTGTTCCTGTTGCCCTGGAGCGCGCTGAGCAGCTTTGCGAACGCTTCAGGCTGCAGCGCATCTGTGTGGTACTGACCGATGATGCGCTGTGGCGGAGTGACTGGGGGCAATTGGTGTCAAGGCCTCAATAGCCCGGCTATTCAGCGCGGGCAGTACAAGGGCCCCGGTGCGGACGCACCGGGGCCCTCTTGTGAGCCAGGAGGTGAGGGAGGAGGCCCTCGGCCAAGCAACAGTCCCGCGACCCCGATGTTCCACTGCAGTTAACGTAGGTGGCGGCCGGCTAATGCCCAGCATCCTGCAAAATTGCGGTGCGTCCGGTTCACCGCAACCCGGACGAACGCTCCGGGCGAGTTCGTTCCAGGTGCAGGTAGTTCGCCCGGAAGTCCGCATAGGCCCTAAGGCGCGGAACATCCAATATCTCAATTTCCGAGGATCTGAAGGTCAGCATGCCCGACTCTCGCAGTTCCCGGAGTGTGCGGTTCACGTGCACTGTCGACAGGCCCATCGTGTCGCCCAGCTCTTCCTGGGTGATCGGCACGGTAAACTTGCCATCAGACACCAGCCCGATAGAAGCCAGCCGGAGGTGGAGTTCGCAAAAAAGATGGGCCAAGCGCTTGTTGGCCTCTCGACTGCCGATATTGACGATCCATTCGCGCAAGGTGGCTTCATCAACAAGCGTTGCCCACCACATGGCCCGCGCAAGAGCGGGTCGCTCCAACAGGCTCAGAATTGTTGAGCGTGGGATAGTTGCAACGGTACAGTCGCTCAGCGTACCAAGCGCGTGATCCATGGCCTCTAGAATGAACACGTGAAGGTCACAGAAGTCACCGGGCACAAGGTATGCCATGATCTGCCGGACCCCTTCGGGGCTCACTTTATAGCGGCAGGCAAAGCCCTCCAGGATAAGGAACACTTTGTCGGGAGCATCGTCCTCTTGGATCAAGTCAGTCCGAGCTGAAACCCTGCGCGTGTTGGCCATTGCGTCAAGCAGGGCCGAGCGGTCATCATCACCAAGTGGCGCAAAATTTTCCAGCTTCCTGATCAGAACATTGATGGGCATGGTTTTCCCGTTTAACGCGCAGGAACCAAAGCGACCCGGATGTGCTGGTACTGATGGTCCCTAACTGAACAGGCTAATCCGGTGGACGTTTGTCTTCAACCGATAGAACTGCATTTCGAGAGAGAGCTTCGCCGGGCTCAGCTGCTGTTTGTCAACGGAGCACTCGCGGCTGTTTTGGTTGAGGTCTATCCCGAAGAGCATTCCACATCGCACCCGGGCAGCATGTGGTTTGTTGAAGCGGCGTTCGGTCGCTGCAAACCGGCCAGAAGCGGCACTCTGTTCGTCACGTTGGAGGATGCTTGCACATGGGCTGGCAAATGCTTCACTGCCCTGGCGAATCAGCGCTAGGCCCGTCTGGCCATATAAGAAGGCTCAATGGACCATATGTTAAGGCCGTCCCCTTGAAGCCTGTTACAAGAGGGTAGCATTCGCCGGTCTCCGGCGCCTCGGCCGAGAGACCTGATCTCATTTGCCACAACGGGAGAAGAGCGGTGTCCAGCCTCGATCAATCCAGCACATCCAATCGCCTCCTGGCAGCTTTGGCTGCCGATGACTTTGCCCGCCTGAGCCCCTACCTGGAGCCGGTCGACCTGCCTCTGCGGTTCGTTATGACCAAAGAGGACGAGGCTATAGCCTTCGTCTACTTTCCTTCTTGCGGCATCGGCTCTGTTGTGGCCTCCTCAGAGGAGCTGGTGTCCGAGATTGGTCTTTTTGGCTGGGATGGCTTCAGCCCAGTGGAAGCAGTCCTCGGTGTGGACCGCAGCAGTCATGACGTCTTCATGCAAAGCGAGGGGGCGGGACATCGGATCAGACGTCAGGACCTGGTCGCGGCCATGGCGGAGCGTCCAGCCATCCAGATCGCCCTGCTGCGCTATGTTCACTGCTTGCACCTACAAACGGCGTTTACGGCGCTATCCAACGCCGTCCATCAAATCGATGAGCGCCTGGCTCGCTGGCTGCTGATGTGTCACGACCGTTCGGAAACCGATGAGATGAAGCTCACCCACGAGTTCCTGGCGACCATGCTTGCTGTACGGCGGCCCAGCGTGACGACGGCCCTGCATGTGCTGGAGGGCAACGGCTTCATCAGAGCTGAGCGCGGTTACATCACCATCCGCCGCCGCGAAGCCATGGAGGCGTTCGCTGCTGCGGCCTATGGCAAGCCCGAGCAGGAATATCTACGCCTGCTCGGGCCGATGCGCAGAGCAACGGCTCCAGCTGGCAGGATTATGCCACGGGCTGAATTGCAAAGCTCAGCGCCAGCTGCAACACAGCTTCGCCTTGCTCGTTCCGCACCCACATCGTGATGTTCTTTTGGGGGTCCCCGCCGGGGATAAAATCCTTGGCCAACTCGGCCATGGTCAGCGAGGCCTCATTGCGGGCCGCCTGATCATCCACCAGGTCAGAGCCGACTTCATCTCTGAACAGGGTTTTACCGTCATCGGTATCGAAAAAGTACATGGGCACGGCGCACTCTCCATCAAGGCGGGAGCGCATGCGTCTCACAGTCACCGATGCCTAGTTCTAGTTGGCGGTAATTGGGTCATTGTACCTGAATTTGCTCACGTCGCCAGCTTTGCCGTTAAAAGTGATGTGCCAGCCGAGCTGAATCCTCGGCCAGCTTGGCCGGAGGTGAGCAAACACTGGGGAGCTGATTGAATCAGTCAAGTAACAGTGGTTCGACATTCGTTTGCTCCCACCAAACTACCTGTTCAACGAGGATAATCGGCGACCGCTTTGAAAGTGATCTATGCGTGCCGGCGCTGCTCCTCAGCTTGACGATGGTGAACCATCGAAGAACCAGCAAACCATAAGGTGACAACAAGCCCGCCTTGGTCATCAACCACTGTCAGTCGCCATTCGTGACCTGAGTGCCAAAAATCAGACGTCAAGCGCGCAACGGCTTCGCTGGCCACCAGCATGGCCTCGCGTTCTGCGGCTGCGTCGTCGGGGAGTTCGCTTCCTTCAGTATCGGGTTGGTAGGAGCCATCATCGATGTGGAAGAAAAAACGAGACATGGAGCTTCCAGGTGGTAGTGGGCACGTTGAAGTACGAAGAACCACGTCCGTGAGGCGTGTAGTAGCAACAGACCACGATTCAATGAGGCCGATCCTTGGTCCACCGCAACAAACGAAACCCGGAAACGATGCTGTTCCGCCGGCGTACACACGAGGTTGTGCAGTGGAGTCCGATCTAGACCGCGCCGCTCACCTACAGCTTTTGACGGTGGTTCGATCAGCGGCTTCTTGGTGGAGGCTTTGGTAGGCAGGATCGATCAATTCTGCGGACGGCGGCCGAGAAGCCATAGAACTACACCTTGCGGCACGCGTCACTCAGCTAGGCGCTGGGGGTTCAGCTTTAAGGTGATGATGGTTCCGGCCTTATCCCAGTCGTATGAGATCGATCCCTGCAGGGGTCCAGATACGCTGCGTTCCACCAGCTTGCTGCCGTAGCCCCCTGGCCCCTCGGGTGCTTCGACCTCCGGACCACCCCTTTCCGTCCACACAATAGTCACAGTGCCATTCTGGGTCGAACACGACACGTCCAGCGTGCCGGCATCTACTGAAAGCGCGCCGTACTTCACGGAGTTGGTCGCCAGTTCATGTACGATGAGTGCTAGCGTTGTGGTGGAGGTCTCCCCAACGCTCATTCGGGGTACGGATACTCTGATGCGACCGCTGAACGCCCCCAAGTCGTCATAAGGGGCGAGCAGCACCGTAAACAGGTCACCGAGGAGCGCCGCAGCGCCCTGGTCTTGACCCGGAACGGGCCGAACCAAGTCATGCGCTCGCCTCAACGCGGTCAATCTCTGGGTGAGTTCACGAGCCATGTCGGTCACCGTCGAGGTGGAGCGAGACGTTATGGCGGTGAGACCTGCGGCGATGGCGAGCAGGTTCTTGACGCGGTGGCTCATTTCTCCAGCGAGAAGCTCCCGAGCTTCCTCAGCTTGCTTCCGACCCGTTGTGTCCATGAAAATGCCGAACATGATCCGTTCGACAATGCCTTCATCGTCGCCTTTCCCACGGGCCGATATCCACCGAATATCGTCCCCCACCATGATGCGAAAGTCGAGTTCATATGGACCGAGTATAGCTCGGGTTGCGGCGAACGCAGCCCTGACCCTGTCGCGGTCAGCGGGGTGGATATGCGCGGAGAGATCTTCAAAATTGACCTCCCGACCTTGCTCCAGCCCCCACAAGTCGTAGGCCGCCTCATCCATGGTCAACGCGTCGCTATCGACGTTCCATGACCACATTGCCACCCCCGCGGCCTCAATAGCGCGGGCAAGGTTTGTTGGTCGGTGTTGACTGGAGTTTGTTTGCTTATGGGGAGGCATTTGGCTTTTCTCTCGGTGGCGAGTTCATCAGAGTTTCTCAACATCGCCGTCATGAATAGGGCGCCGGGAAAGATTGTCGACGGCGGGTTGAATGTGCTTGTTGCCCTCTTTCGACAATTCCAACGCGGCGCAGCTGTAGTACTGAGTTCATTACCTCAACTCGTCAGTCAACTTGCCCAGCGTGAAAGAAGCGCAACAAAAGGTGCAGGCTACCGTTGAGCCACTTCCCCCGGAGGAGGTATAACATGCCCAAGGCAGTTATTTTTGATGTCGACGGAACCCTGATCGATTCCAATGACCTGCATACTCAGTGCTGGGTCCAGACCTTCGGACATTTCGGCCTCGATATCCCGTATGATCAGGTGCGCGGCCAGATTGGCAAGGGCGGTGATCAGCTCCTGCCAGCCCTGCTGCCGGCGGATCTGTTTGAGCAACAGGGTGAAGCTATTTCGAGCTTCCGCAACGATCTGTTCGAGCGCGACTTCCTCTCCCGCGTCCAACCTTTCCCAGGGGTTAAGGCGTTGTTCGAGCGTATTCAGGCCGATGGTGCCGTGATCGTGCTTGCCTCTTCGGGTCTTCAGGTCGAAGTTGATCAGCACGTGGAAATGCTCGGCATCGGCGATATCATCTCTGCTGCAACGACCTCCGATGATGCCGAAAGCTCCAAGCCCGCGCCGGACATCTTCCAAGCCGCTTTGAAGCGCCTTCCCGCGGGGGCAGCAGCCGATGTTTGGGTGGTGGGCGACACCCCCTACGACGCCGAGGCCGCCGGGAAGGCGGGTCTGCGGACCATTGGCCTGCTTTGCGGCGGCTTTCCTGAATCGCTCCTGCGCGATGCCGGCTGCACGGCGATCTTTGGGAGCCCCGAACACCTGCTCGCCAACTACGAAAATTCACCGCTCGCCAAGGATACGCCCGCCTGACCGTACCGCGCTCGGCCGCAAGCGAGGCCCCCCATTGAGGAACTACCAGTGCGCTGCGCTGATCCTTGCCCTGATCGGTCCCGGTGCTCGCTATGAGCAATCATTTCAACGCCCCGGCCTCCGTCCTCCTGTCTGCCTGGGCTTGGCATCGGCCTTTGTCCCGCGACCTGCCGTATTTGTCGGCGGAGCTGTACCCACGACAGGCGGCTGGCGCAGGCGCAGCTGATCCGTTCTGGCGTGCGGAGACAAAAAGGGCCCGTTCTGCCCTTCAAAGTTCAGCGGCAAACGGGAGGTTTGTCGTGGTGGGGCCGGTAGTAGCTTTGGAGCAAATCCAAGGCCGCAGGGTCTCGTGGGACACTAGACGGCCATGGTGCCCGGCCTGGGCTGCTCCGCCGGGAAGGTGGTCCTGGCCGCCGGATCGGCCGTGAACCACTTAGCTGGCTTGCCGCTAATCGAGAAAGTAGCGCCGCATCGGCAATCAAGTCTTATGCGCTCTCGTCCTGAACGCTCAGGAGCTTGGGAATGTGCAGGTATGTGGGATCGAAGTGAGCGAGTGCCTTCAGGCCTTCCATATCGACGATGTTTACCGTTAGGCCGCGCATCTCCACGAGGTTCTTCGCCTTGAGTTCTTGAAGTTTGCAATTGACGTAGACCGAAGGTAGTCCCAGTGCGTCCCCCAGCTCTTGCTGGCTGAGCGGGAGACCGAAGGTCTTACCGTTGGCCACACCGGCTGCCTCGAGTCGCGTAGATAACTCACACAACATATGGGCCATACGTTCCAGCCCAGTAAGACGGCCGAGCGCCAGTTCCCAGGTGCGCAAGGTGGCAGCGGTGATCAGGGTGTAGCGCCAAAACAGGTCCGCGAGAGCGGGCACAGATTTGATAGTCCGACGCAGATCATCGTGAGAGATTGCGGCAACGGTGCTCGCGGTGGTGGCGGCAACCGAAAAGTCGAGCTTGTTGATGAGCAGCGTTTGCAGGTCTGGGACGTCGCCCGGCACGTGAAAGCTGACGACCTGCCTTCTTGCGTCGGGTAGCGATTTGTAGGCGTACAGGAAGCCGCTCATCACCAGCAGGCACTCCTTGGCTTCGTCGCCTTCCCGCAAAATGTCCTGACCGCGCCAGACCTCACGCTTGCGCATCGGCAGGTGCATGAGTTCATTCCGGGCGTCCGCGGTGACCGTTCCGACACTTTCGAGGCGTCGGATGAGAATGCTTGAAAGCTGCCCCCCATCCAATGTTGCCCTCTGAGCGGAGTTGGAATCATACATTGCGGTGCTCCTCCTTTGAGAGCGCAGGGTCGGCAAGAGTTTCTGTGATGGTTCTGACTTCAGGTTCAGGGCGTGTCGTCTACATATGTAGGTCGCCGAGGCTTGCGGTCATTGCCGAATTTGCTTGCGTTGCGTTGAACGCTTAAGATGCGGTAATGCCCAACATCACAGCACCTCTGATCCGGAAACTGGAAAGCCTAGGCAAACTCACCTCTGGTGAGCGCGAGAGCATTGAAGCGATGCCGTTCACGCTGAGAAAGGTGGGGAATGGGGAGGAAATCGCCCGCGAAGGTGACGAGCCTACGCACTGCTGCCTTCTCGTTGAGGGCTTCCTGCAGCGGTACAGTGTGCTGAGCAGCGGTGTTCGCCAGATACTCTCCATCCACGTGGGCGGCGACATTCCAGATCTACAGGGACTGCATCTGCAGACCATGGATCATACACTGGCCTCGGTCGGGCCTAGTACGGTTGCTCTCCTCGCCCACGCCGACATGCTGGAGGTCCTTCGTAAAGCCCCGCGTCTAGTGGGCCTCTTCTGGCGGGACAGTCTTATCGATGCTGCCGTGGCGCGAGCTTGGATAAAGGTGCTGGGTGGTCAGGAGGCGCATGACAAGTTTGCTCACCTTCTCTGCGAGATTTATGTTCGCATGGATGTAGTGGGCCTCACCAAGGATAATTCTTGTCCGTTACCCTTGACTCAAACGCAGCTCGGCGAGGCGTTAGGGATGAGCAGTGTGCATATCTTCCGAACCCTGAAGACGCTGCGGGCTGAAGGTCTCATCGAACACAAGAAGGGGCTGCTGTTCATATTGGACTGGGCTGGCCTCAAGGCCACCGCGGAGTTTGACCCAGCATATCTGAACCTCAGAGAGCCCATAGACATTGAATGAACTACCCTGATCCCCTCAGCAGTCAGCCCGCTCGGCGCTGGCACAAGAGCCTGAAACACGTCGTGGCAAGAAAGCGGTCACTGAAGCTGCATCCTGCCTGAGGCCGAGTTCTTTCCGGTCTCGGGGACCAGTCGCACGCGATGGAACAAGCCGGTCAGGTTTTCCACTGTCGCCTGCCGCTCGGGTTCCTCGCCTGCTAGCACCCGCAGATCATCGGCGAGATGTGTGAGCTTATCAAACAGCTCATCAGCTTCGCCCTCCATGATGCCGGAGGACACAAAACTCCAGGTTTTCAGCATCTGCTTGAAGTCGGCGACCTTGCCCTGGAACGGATCGGGCTCTTCGGCGGTCGTTTGCCGCCGGCTCGGCACGAAGGCAAAGCTGCTGTCCTGGCCGCGGCTCTGGAGGGATGGCGCCGAGCGCATCGGCACGGGGTTAGGCTTGCCGTCGCTCAGATGCAGGTAAGTGGGCGTGAACTCGGCCAGCGCGGCCAGCTCGTCCCATCGATGGACCGTCAGCACCCCATTGGCAAAGTCGATCAGATTGGCAGCCCGCAGCACCATCAGCGTGCGATTGACATGCACCACCGACATGCCTGTCACTTCCGCCAGATGCCGCTGCGACAGCGGGAGGGGACAGCTATTGCCTTGGGCAATGCCGGCGGCTTGCGCCCGGGTCAGCAGCTCGCAAAAAAGATGCCCGAGCTGACCCGCCGCGTTCTTGACGCTGTTGCGCAGCAGCCAAATGCGCAGGATCGAAGCCTGCACCAGGGTTTCACGCCACATGAGCCCTTGCAGGGCGGGGAAGTGCTGGAGCAGTTCGAGGAGCTCGCGCTGCGGCACCAGCCCGACAATGGAAGGCACCAGCGCGGAAAGCCCCTGATGGGCAATCGGCATCTGCAGTGTTTCAAGTCCCGGTGCATCGCCGCGCAGGTACAAACCACTAATCTGGCGGTTGCCGCGCGAATCATCGTTGTACCGCTGCAGCACGCCATCGAGAACCACGACAATGCTGGAGGGGTGCGAGCCTGCCGAGGAGATCTCTTGATTGGCGGCGAGCCGCACGGTGGAAGCGGAAAGGGCCAGCAAGGCGTTGCGCTCGGCGCTGCCGACGGAACCGAACAAGCTGAGGTGAGCCAGCAAAGCCTCGCCGGTGGTGGGCGGGCTTGATGCGTTACGAATGAGCATGCTGCTGCAATCCTTTTGCGATGGCCCCGGCCAGCTCATCGGTAGAGAACGGTTTGGCCAACACCGGCGCATTGCCGCATTGCGCCAATACGTCGGCAGCGTTGTAGCCTGTGGTGAAAACCACCGGAATCTTTCGTTCTTGGCAGGCGGCCGCGACCTGGAGGCTGGTCGTCAAACCAAGATTGATATCGAGAAGTGCAAGGTGTGGTCGGTTAGCGTCGAGAAAGGTCAGCGCGTCAGCTTCGGAATAGAGGATCCCGTCCACAACCCAGCCGAGGTCGGCCGCCATTTCCTCGATCATCATTGCAATCAAGGGCTGGTCTTCAACAATCATCAGTCCAGCCGTGGCCGTCATTGGTGATCTCCTCAGTGAACCGGCTTAGTTAACCCCGATAAACCTGCGTCTGGATTTTGGTCTTCTACCGTACGCTTGAACGACCGTGTGAGCGCGCTGTGGCTGCTGATATTCCAGCGCGAGGCGGTAACGGGAGCTTTGCCCAGGATGGGAGCACGCTCCTCGACTTCCTGCCTGAACATGGCGCTGCGCCGGGCCAGCCGCGGGAGCCTTCGTCTTCAAGGGTATCGGTAGTTCAGCGGTGCACCCGGAACCTCTCCGGACGTGCTGAGGCTTCGCGGTCTCCAGAAAGCCATCCCTTGTTTTCACGCGACAGCGGGCGGAATCCAGGCGACCCATGTCAATCATGCTAACTTGAGCTGGAGGATATCGAACGTTACCGCTCGAGTGGAACGCGCCTTTGGGTCAGAGGGCCCTTGAGCGCCAGACCAACGGCCTCGAGAGCGATGAACAACTAACTTGTGAGCCGAAAGGGTAACCTCGACTCACACGGTGCATTTGGGTCTTGCACGTGCCGCTACACGATCAACTCTGCTGCCGGTCACTTCCGACTGCGGGGCCAACAGGGAGGGTCAGGTGAAAATCTGTATTGTGGGCGGGGGCTTCGGAGGGCTTGCTTGTGCCAAAGAGTTGGGCAGCTCCGAGCACGAGGTGGTGGTCATCGACAAGAGCAACCACAACCTTTTCCAGCCACTCCTTTATCAGGTAGCCACTGGAGCGCTTTCGCCAGCAGACATCGCTGAGCCGATCCGCAAGATCCTGAAGCGCTATCGCAACATCCAGGTGTTGCTGGGAGAGGTGAACAAGATCGAGGTTGGCAAGCACGAGGTTCATCTCCTGGACGGGACATTGGTACGTTATGACCTGCTCGTGCTCGCCACTGGCGCTCGCTACATCTACTTCGGACATGACGAGTGGGCAAAGGAAGCGCCCGGACTCAAAACGATCGACAACGCTCGCACAATCCGCGGCAGGCTGCTGCGGTCGTTCGAGCTGGCGGAATTGAGCGAAGATAAGCAGGAGCAGCAGCGTCTCACCACCACTGTGGTGATTGGCGGTGGTCCAACTGGCGTCGAGATGGCTGGCGCAATTGCCGAGTTGGGTAGGTGGACACTTAAGGACGAGTTCCGCAGCATCGATCCGTCCGAGGCCCGGGTGTTGCTGGTTGAAGGCGGGGAGAGAATTCTTGGCCAGTTTCCCGAGCACCTGGCGCAGTATGCCACTGAGCAGCTGCAGCAGCTGGGGGTTACGGTTTTGACCAAGCGCCGCGTTCGTGACGTGACCTCGAGGGGGGTCATGATTGATGCAGAGTTCGTTCCTGCCGGAACCGTTGTCTGGGGAGCAGGCGTAGGTGCCACTCCGGTAGCCGAGTGGCTCGGTATTGAACCCACTGCAGGCGGGCGCATCGAGGTGGATGAGCGCCTGGCGGTGATGAATATGGAAAATGTCTACGCCATTGGGGACATTGCCGCCTTGCAGCAGGACGGACGAATGTTGCCGGGTCTGGCGCAAGTCGCCAAGCAGCAAGGAGAGTATCTGGGGCGTGCGTTACGGCAAGGACCGGATCGAGCCGCAGGGTTTCGCTTTCGTGACCGCGGCAACACAGCAGTGATTGGCCGGCACGCTGCCATCTTCGATTTTGGGCGCTTTCAGATGAGGGGGCGGCTTGCCTGGCTGCTCTGGGCCTTTGTGCATGTCTACCTTCTGGTCAGCTTCGAAAAGAGGCTGCTTGTCAGCCTGCAGTGGCTGTGGCGGTACGCAACGAGGGCACGGGGCGTGCGGCTTATTCCTTAAGTTGCAGAAAAGCAGGCAGTCCGGATTACACCCTCTTCAGGCCGGTGAACGGCCATGCAGACCGCCAAGTAACGCGCGACTGGGGCGAAATCAGTGGCTTCCACATGTTCGACCAGTTCAAGCCAGTGCTGCCCCAGTATGCCACCGAGTCGCCGCAGGCCAATTTGGGCATTGAGGCTTCCGTTACCGACCGGCAAAGCCGCAAAGCAGTAGAGCAGGCCAGCGCCTCCGGTTCCCACCAAGGCTTCCTGTCCGCAGCCTCGAGAAGGGTGCGCCACGTTCCAGGAAGTGCCAGTTGCCAGGGTGTCAGGGCTGGACCGGTCGTGGTGTCCCACCATGGCGGACCCCTCTCCGTTCATGGTCCAATCCCTGCAAGTTTGCCCGGCGGCCATGGTTCCGTCCGCGTTCGATCCGGTGAGGATGTCGTGCTGATTGGATTCATCTCCCCGTCCGCTGACCACAGCGCCGGTTTCGGTGAGGCCAGTTTCTTTCGTGATGTTGACTGTGTCACTATGAAGTTTAACCAGATCGGCGGCGATCCCTCGGGGTAGCGCCAGGGCCGTGTCTACCCCCGGCGTGGAACAAATAGCCTCCAAGGAGGATTGGTTCTGTTTCAGATGAGGTCAGCCATGCCCAATTCTCCGAAGCACACAGAGAAGAAGAAACCCGACCCCGCCCTCGCCGACGTCGAGCCTGGTAGCGATGCCGATGCGACCCCGGTTGAGGAGCCAACCAAGACGCCTCCCAATCCAAACAAGAAACCCTCGGATCCGTAGCTAGGGCTGGCGCCTGCAAGGTGACCGGGCTTCCCCGGCTGGCACCTGGCCACGTGCACCCGAGCACCGCGTTCGCGTACGCGTACGCTGTTGAGAATGTCCTGTTCTTCGCTACTTCGCAGCGGTTTCACGATAGAACGCCTCATGGATACGAAAAAACTCACCTCGTCAAAGCTGGTTTTGCTACAGGCCTTCCGGGAAGACGAGGCGGGCAAGATGGTGCCGGCGTTCGCGCCCCGTGAGATGCGGAATGAAGCAGCGGCGTACAACGCTGCCGAGCAGCTGGTGCGATCCTATCCGGCGGTGATGGCGTGGACTCAGCTGAGAGAGGCAGGCGATGGTGAGGTTGTGCAGCGGACTGTTGTATTCCGCCACGGGGATGTTCCGGGGATGAGTGAGTGATTGATCGCAGCTCTCAACAGCGAGCGGCTGACTTGATTAGCGACAAGGGACAGAGGTAGGCGGTTGAGCCGAAAGTATCGAGTTGTGGATTGTGCCCCGGCTGAGGGTGCCGCCACGGAGTTCATCCAGAAGGCGCGCTCACCTGAGGAGGCAGCGCGGCTGTCCCTTGGCCTGGATCTGCGCCGGAACGGCGTCCCTGCAAACCTGCGCGTCAAGGTTCTATCTTGAGGCGCCTTCCGGCACGGTGTCACTCTACAGGCTCTACACCGAGAGCTCGGGTGCCACATAGATAGCGCGAAACTTCGGGGCTGAGGCGCCGGTGCCCTCAAGCACATAGGAGTTGGCCATGCCCCGTTATTTCTTCGACACGGACGATGGCACCGAGCTGTTCAGGGACGAGGAAGGCTCTGAGCTTGCGAACGACCAGGCTGCTCGTGATGAGGCGTGGTTGAGCATGGCTGAGCTTGCTAAGGAGTTCATTTCTGGTGGGGTCCCGCAGGAAGCCGCCAAAGCCGCGGGTATATCTGACCCTGACTTGCTAGCAGCCGTCTGGTTTTACCGAGAGTCGCCATGGCGTAATGCCAAATCTACCAACCGCCTCTACTTCCCGAGCTTAGGACATGTCCTTGGTTTTGATGCCTTCCAACTCGTTCCGGATTTGTTGGTTCAGCCGCTCCAGGTCATCGTGGGTGGCCGCCGCGGCTCTACCGGCCAGTATGAGGCAGGCGAGCGTCTGATCGAGCTGGCGAAGGGCACCAAGGACTTCTTCGTGATCGACGGAGCCGGCAATTATGACATGTATCACCGGCCGGACTATATTGATCAAGCGGTGGAGCAGCTTGCGCTGTTCTACGGGCAGCATCTCCCCTTACGGTGAGGACGCACGCATAGCGCCACAAAGGTTGGTGTGCCGGGCTAAGTTAGTTCATTCCGGCACATCGCCGTGGCGGAAGACGACGGATCGTTCCTCAAGCTCGCCACTGGCACCATCGCTCTGCTGAGTCCACGCCATCAACTCTGGATGAACTCAGCGGCTGCGCCCTCAGATGGGCGCAATCCAGCACGGAAAGCAGGTCGCCGAGCAAAGCTGCCGCGGCGTCGGTTTGACCGGGTAATGGACGAACAAGATCATGGGCTCGTCCCAGGGCTGTCAGTCGCTGCGTCAGCTCACGCGCCATGTCGGTGACGGTGGAAGTCGATCGGGAGGTGATCGCCGTCAGACCGGTGGCAATGGCCAGCAGGTTCTTGACGCGATGGCTCATTTCACCGGCAAGGAGTTCTCGTCCTTCTTCGGCCTGTTTGCGGCCGGTGACCTCCAGAAAAACACCGAACATAACACGTTGGACGATACCCTCATCGTCTCCTTTGCCACGGGCCGAGATCCAGCGAAGCTCCTCACCAACCATGATGCGGAAGTCGATCTCATAGGGGCCGAGTATTGCCCGCGTAGCGGTGAAGGCAGCTCGGACCCGATCCCGGTCAGCAGGGTGGATATGGGCGGATAGATCCTCGAACGTGACCTGGGCGCCCCGCCCCAACCCCCATAGGTCGTAGGCCTGGTCGTCCATGGTGAGCGCGTCGCTATCAACGTTCCACGACCAGAGGGCAATTCCGGCAGCCTCCACAGCGCGTGCGAGATTCTTAACATCCCGAAGGAGCGAACTCGATGTCTCGACGGCTTCACTCATATCGCTTCTGACGCCTTTAGGACCTCACTCAGTTCGCGCGTTCTAATGGATAGGCAGCATCATCATAAAGAGCTCGAATCGTAGCGCCCTCGAAACGCTGCTCATTGACCTCGAGATAGGATCCTGCGCGTGCGGCAACAGGCAAGTCCTCGATAACAAACCGGACTGCCTCAGCTGCGGTACTGAAACGACGATACTGAGCCTGGTTGGTCTTGGCGTAACGGCGGCTGAACAGCTCTGCTCGGGCGCCGAAGTTGAAATTTTCCATGATGCGGATTTCCTTGGAAGCGTGAAAAGCCACGCGCCCGGAATGGGTGCGTGGCGTATGCCGGACTGGAATGTAGAAATATTTCCTACGCGGACGCGCTGGGTGCCTCTACCAGTGGGAGGCAAGGCGGGCCCTAATGGGCCCGACCAACGTCAGACCAAGGTCAGACCAAGGTCAGGTTGGTAGCCGAAACCTTGCCGTCGCGGCCGGTTTCGAGTTCGTAGGTAACCTTGTCGTTTTCGTACAGGCCATTGAGGCCCGAACGCTCGACAGCGGAGATATGGACGAATGCGTCCTTCTCGCCGCCTTCAGGCGAGATGAAGCCAAAACCCTTGGTCGTGTTGAAAAATTTCACGGTGCCGTTGATCATTAGATAGTCCTGAAAATGTAGCCCGGAGCTATAGCGAGCGGGCAGATGATCCAGAGGCAATATGCCAATGGATTTCTAAACGTTCGCAAAGTAGGGAGGTAGCCAGGGGCCAGAAGAACCGGCAGATCGGGCAGCCAACGGAGGCTGAAAACGTAGCTCCTTATTGCATCCCCCAGCGGGGGAGTAAAGCGCAAACTGGGTAATCACTCAATCTCTCAGAGATCACCAGGTTACGGCATTGGCCAGCGTCGTAACAATTGGGATAAGCGGCGTTGAACAGCGAGACCGATGGAACGGGTCCTGGCCAGCAGTTGATCAACATGGAAGAGCTGGTGAAAGTTCACGTTGATCAGCCGGGGCGTCTTCACCCTGCCTGGCTTCGCGCTACAGCGAGCGCAAGGAAGCGGCAGCCAAACTCGAGGAGCGGGTCCGCCCAGAAGTCTTCTTAGATTACGAAGGCAGGGTGATCCAAACGTCGAGCCCGCATCAGGAATGGCCGCTATCTGAACTTGCGGACTGCAACCGGACGGACTGTTTCCCACCCCATGGTAGTCGTTCCTGCTCAACGCCACGCCAAACCGTGTCGGTTTCACCCCAGCGATATGCCTGAACTTACAAAATGAAAAACCCCGGTTTTCCGGGGTTTTTCTATACGCTCAACGTTGAGAGCGGAACTGTTGCGTCCTTTCGTTCAACACTAACGGACGCTTCATAACCTTTGGGCGCATCTCATAATGTGAAAAGTGTGCACCCCCGGATGCGGAAACAGGCGGGGCTAATGTGGAAACTGTCCAGGAAACCACAACAGAAAATAAATGGCGTTAGTTTAACTACAACCAGTCGTCGTCCCGCAGGTATCACACTTCAAGCATGTGCCGTTTCGGACCATGGTGAAGTTGTGGCACTCGGTGCATTGGTCGCCGGTATAGCCTTTCATCTGGGCTTCGGCGCGGAGCACGCCCGTGTCCTTGGACGGGGGCGGGGTTGGGATGGGGTGGAGCTCGGCGGCGTTGAGGGCAGTCGGGGTCGGGTCGATCTTGAGGGCCGTGGCCGAGCGCAGCGTGGTCACCGTCGAGGTGGAGGCGGCCGGGGCGGCGTAGTGCGCGGCCTGGGCGGTGGGGACCAGCATCAGCGAGGCGTTCTGGGTGCGGCCACGGGTCATGCCGCGGGACACAAACTTTTCGGCTGGAACCGGTGCCGGGCTGGCGGAAGCCGAGTGGCGCGCATGGTGTTCCTCATCAACGCCACCTGAAAGCGAGGTGGGGCTGTCGGGGTTCACATGGGCGAGGTCGTCGCGGTCGAGATAGGAAACGGCGAGTTCGCGGAACACGTAATCGAGGATCGAGGTCGCGTTCTTGATCCGGTCATTGCCCATCACCATGCCAGCGGGCTCGAAGCGGGTGAAGGTAAAGGCCTCCACATATTCGTCCAGCGGCACGCCATATTGCAGGCCCAGCGAAATGGCGATGGCGAAGTTGTTCATCATGGCACGGAAGGCGGCGCCTTCCTTGTGCATGTCGATGAAGATTTCGCCCAAGCGACCATCGTCATATTCGCCGGTGCGCACATAAACCTTGTGGCCACCGACCACGGCTTTCTGGGTGTAGCCCTTGCGGCGATCGGGCATCTTTTCGCGCGAGCGCACTTCCACTTCACGCTCGATGATGCGCTCGACGATCTTTTCGGCGATCGCGGGGACGCGGGCATCGGCGTTCATGGCGACAAGGTTCTCGACGTGATCCTCGTCCTCATCCTCGTCGGCAGCGGCGAGCACGGAGGAGTTGAGCGGCTGGGAGAGCTTGGAGCCATCGCGGTAGAGCGCATTGGCCTTGAGAGCCAGGCGCCAGGACAGCATATAGGCCTGCTTGGCGTCCTCGACCGTCGCGTCATTGGGCATGTTGATGGTCTTGGAGATGGCGCCCGAGATAAAGGGCTGAGCCGCCGCCATCATCAGGATATGCGATTCCACCGACAGGTAGCGCTTGCCGATCTTGCCGCAGGGGGTGGCGCAATCGAACACGGGCAGATGTTCGTCCCTGAGGTGCGGCGCGCCTTCGAGGGTCATGGCGCCGCAAACATGGATATTGGCGGCCTCGATGTCCTTTTTGGAAAAACCAAGGAAGGGCAGCAGCTCGAAGGAGAAGTCGTTCATCTGCTGTTCGGTGACGCCGAGCGACTTGAGGAAATCGACACCCAGGGTCCACTGGTTGAAGATGAACTTGATGTCGAAGGCAGAGGCGGTCGCAGCGTTGAGCGCGGCGATCTTGTCATCGGTGAAACCCTTGGCGCGCAGCGTCGATGGGTTGACGCCCGGTGCCTGGTTCAGGTTGCCGTGGCCCACGGCATAGGCTTCCATTTCGGCAATCTGGGATTCCGAATAGCCAAGGGTGCGCAGGGCCGGGGGCACGGCACGGTTGATGATCTTGAAGTAGCCGCCGCCAGCGAGCTTCTTGAACTTTACGAGGGCGAAATCGGGCTCGATGCCGGTGGTGTCGCAATCCATGACAAGGCCGATCGTGCCGGTGGGGGCGATCACGGAAACCTGGGCATTGCGATAGCCATGGGCTTGCCCGAGTGCGAGGGCATTGTCCCAGGCGAGCTTGGCGCGTTCGCTGAGGTTCGCATCGATCAGCGAGGCATGGTCGAGCGGCACGGGGGTGATGGAGAGACCCTCATAGCCCTCGGCATTGCCATGGGCAGCGTTGCGATGGTTGCGGATGACGCGCAGCATATGGGGAGCGTTGCGCTTGTAGTCCTTGAAGGGGCCGAGCTCCTTGGCCATCTCGGCCGAGGTGGCATAGGCGACGCCGGTCAGGATGGCGGTGACGGCACCGGCAATGGCACGGCCTTCGGCGGAGTCATAGGGAATGCCCGAGGTCATCAGGAAGCCACCGATATTGGCGTAGCCGATGCCCAGCGTGCGGTATTCGAACGAGCGTTCGGCAATGGAGCGCGAGGGGAACTGCGCCATCATCACCGAGATTTCGAGCACGATGGTCCAAAGGCGGACGGTGTGCTCATAGGCCGAGGTGTTGAACGAGCTATCGGGGTTGCGATAGGGCAGCAGGTTTACCGAAGCGAGATTGCACGCGGTGTCGTCGAGGAACATGTATTCCGAGCACGGATTGGACGCGTTGATCGGGCCGGCCGCAGGCGAGGTGTGCCACTCATTAATGGTGGTGTGGTACTGGATGCCGGGATCGGCCGAAGCCCAGGCGGCATAGCCGACCTGTTCCCACAGATCGCGCGCCTTGAGGGTCTTGGTGACCTTGCCATCCTTGCGAGCGGTCAGGTTCCAGTCGCCATCGGTTTCGACAGCCTTGAGGAAGTCGTCGGTGACGCGGACGGAATTGTTGGAGTTCTGGCCCGACACAGTCAGGTAAGCCTCGGAATCCCAATCGGTGTCGTAGATGGGGAATTCGAGATCGGTATAGCCCTGCTTGGCGAACTGGATGACGCGGTAGATGTAGTTCTCGGGCACCAGCGCCTTTTTGGCGGCGCGCACTTCGCGCTTGAGGGCGGGGTTGAGGGTCACGTCAAAGCAATCGTCACCATTGCCTTCGCAATTGACGCAGGCCTTCATGATGGCCTTGAGGTGCTTGGAGACAGTCTTGGAGCCGGTCACGAGCGCCGCGACCTTCTGCTCTTCCTTGACCTTCCAGTTGATATATTCCTCGATATCGGGGTGATCGATATCGATCACCACCATCTTGGCGGCGCGACGGGTGGTGCCGCCCGACTTGATGGCGCCGGCAGCACGGTCACCGATCTTGAGGAAGCTCATCAGGCCAGAGGAGCGGCCGCCGCCCGAGAGCTTTTCGCCACCGCCCCGGAGCTTGGAGAAGTTGGTGCCGGTGCCCGAGCCATACTTGAACAGGCGCGCTTCACGCACCCAAAGATCCATGATGCCGTTGTCATTGACGAGGTCGTCATTGACCGACTGGATGAAGCAGGCATGCGGCTGGGGATGCTCGTAGGAGCTCCTGGACTGCACGAGCTTGTGGGTGAAGGGGTCCACGTAGAAGTGGCCCTGGCCGGGGCCGTCGATGCCATAAGCCCAGTGCAGCCCGGTGTTGAACCACTGCGGCGAGTTGGGGGCGACGCGCTGGGTCGCGAGCATGTAGCAGAGCTCGTCAAAAAAGGCGCGGGCATCGTCCTCGCTGTCGAAATAACCGCCCTTCCAGCCCCAATAGGTCCAGGTGCCGGCAAGGCGATCAAAGACTTGGCGCGAGTCCATTTCCGAGCCGAAGCGTTCGGCTTCCGGCAGCTTGGCGAGCGCGGCTTCGTCAGGGACGGAGCGCCACAGCCAGGACGGAACGGAGTTTTCCTCAACCTTCTTGAGCGCACGGGCTACGCCGGCCTTGCGGAAGTACTTCTGCGCAATAATGTCCGCAGCGACCTGGCTCCAGGTTGCGGGAATCGCGATGTTCTCGAGCTTGAAAACGACCGAGCCATCCGGGTTGCGAATCTCGCTCGTGGCGGAGCGGAATTCGATTGACGCGTAGCGGTCCTCGGCGGCGGCAGTGAAACGGCGATCGATCTTCATGGTGGCCTCGATTGATGCGGTTTGAGACTGGCGAGCTTAGTGGCCAGACTCCGGTGTTGGGTCATCGATACCATCTCCCGCGAAGCTGTCGACGGGAGAAAATTCGCTAGAGCTTGTGCGTGAGCTGCTGGCACTGATCTATATATAGTACCAGCCTGTGAAAAACGAGGAAAACCGGGGGTTCGCGAAACCGTTATCAAATCGTTAATGGATGATGATAAGGACGCCGCGTTCGGGCTCGATTGAGCGAAGAGTCAGGAGTCCTAAGGGCTTACCAAAATGCCGGCTGGCTGCGACTCTGGACCGCACGGGAGTCAATGGCAAAAAATCGAGCTGTGCGGAGCAGAGGGGGCCTTGTGTTTGCCGAGCGTTCTTGTTCCCCGCACGAAACCCTAGTGTCGCCATATGCAGCATGGTAAAGGCACTGCAGCCCCAACGCGGGCACAAGACTGATGTGGAACGCCCGATGAAAGACTTTCTCCTTGAGATTTTCCGTTGGTGGCACGGCCAGACCTGGGGCACCAGGCTGTGGCTGAAGCGGCACGGCGAGTTCGTGGGAACGGACCAGTTCGGCAACCGCTACTACAAGGACAAGAGGAGCAATCGGCGCTACGTGACCTATAACGGGCCAGCCGATGCCTCGACCATTCCCCCAGGCTGGTATGGCTGGATGCACGGGCGCACGGACCTGCCGCCCACCGAAGACACCTACACCCCCCATGCCTGGGAAAAGCCGCACCAGCGCAACATGACCGGCACGGCCGAGGCTTACCGTCCCGATGGCAGCCTGCTCAAATCGGGCGAGCGTCCCCGGGTGACGGGTGACTATGAAGCCTGGTCGCCTGAATAGGCCGAGACTTTGCGCTTCACTGATTTAGAGCCGCTGCGCCTTTGGCGCCGAATCGCCGTGCTCGGCACCATTCTGGTGCTCGCCGTGCCAGGGTCGGCCGTCGCCCAGCCCATCGCCAATCCGGTCGCGACCTTTGCCGGGCTCGACAAGATCACCGGGCGCATCACGCGCTTTGACGTTTATGTCGACGAAACCGTGCTGTTCGGCGCGCTCGAGATCACGCCGCGCGCCTGCTACAACCGGGCGCCAACCGAAACCCAGCAACGCACCTCTGCATTCTTGGAAGTGGACCAGCGCAGCCTGCAGGGCGTGAGCAAGCGCATTTTCACCGGCTGGATGTTTGCAGACAGCCCGGCGCTCAACGCCGTGGACCATGCGGTTTATGATGTTTGGCTGGTGGAGTGCAAAACCTCCACCGATGTACCGCCGCCAGACGCGCGCTAAGATAGAATTCCCCTGGGCTGCAATTCTTGTGGCGGGCCTGTCGGCTTGGCGGGTCCACGCGCGTCCTGTTCCTGATCAAACCAGGAGAAGATGATGCTGAGCTTGCCGCAGATCGTTGAACGACCTGAACAGGCCTATGCCTATCTACCGTTCCGGGTCCGAATGGATGAGATGAAACTCCCGGCCGACCAGGGATTTCCGAAGCTGTTCGGTTTTCTAGGCGAACAGGGCATCGCCCCCAGCTCTGCGCCCTTTTACAATTATCGCCGCATCAACATGGCCGAGACCCTCGATGTCGAGGCTGGCGTGCCCGTGGCGCAGCCCGGGCAGGAGGCAGACGGCGTAAGGTTCGGCGTGTTGCCGGCGGGGCGCTATGTGACCCTGGACTGGCACGGCCACTACGATGCACTCGAGCAGGTAACGGCCATGCTGATCGGCTGGACGAGGTTGGTGGGCCTCGAGTTCGACATGGTCGAGAAAGCCGAGGGGGATTATTTCGCCTGTCGGCTAGAGATTTACGAGACCGATCCGAGCGAGGTCCCCAACCCGGAGGATTGGGTGACCACGCTGGCGTTCAAGCTCAAGCCCTGACAGTAGTTTCGATGCTGCTGTGGCGGGCAGTCAGCAGGGGGATCACGATCTCCATTACGCCGATCAGCACATGGGGCCACCAGATCCGATCGGCGAAACCGAACAGCCATGGCGAAGCTGCCAGCAGCAGACCGCTGGCAATGTCGAGGCCCAGATGCACCGGCATGGGGATGAGCTTGGCAATACTCAGCTCGTAGCGGGTGAGCAGGCTGTAGATGAGCGCGGTAACGCCCAGGATCATCGGCACCCATTGGGCCGCCGTTCCATCGGCAAAGCCGAGAATATAGGGCGCGAGGATCAGAACAATACCGACGATATAGTCGATGACGCCATGGACGCGAGTTGGAATCATGGTCAGTTCTCCGGTTGTTTGGCGTCAACTGGAGCGGGGGACCTAAGTTCCGCAAGCAGCGCAGCGCTTAGACCATGTTATGGCAGCTGTGCTTGTTGCTTGCCGCTAGAACAGGTTGTCGAGAGCATTGTAGTAGCGGTAGCGGACCTCGTCCCATTCGGCGCCATAGCTGGCGAGGAATTGGGCGACATGTTCCTCGCCAATATTGTACTGGATGCTGCGGCAAGCTAGCGCCAGGTCCTGCCAAAGATCGGCCACGCCCAACCGAGCGCAATCAACCATGCCAGAAAAGCGCCCATCAGACGCAAGGATGTTGGGCGCGCAAGCATCGCCGTGAGTGACGATGCTGTCGCGGCTGGTGGGCTTGTTGCGGTGCAACCAGTCGAGCACAGCCCCTGCGCTCCACCCCTGCTGGTCGGGCCCGAAGTCGGTTTCGTCGACAAGGCCGGCCGCAACCCGAGCCTGCGCGGCGGCGAGGCGCTGATCGAGGCTGTGGTCGAATGGGCAGGTGCGGGGATCCAGGGCGTGCAGCCGCCGCAAGCCTTGAGCGTAGATACGAACAAACTCGGCTTTGTCCACCATCCAATGGGTAAGGTCCTGGCCGGGCACCGCAGTCATGAGCAGCCATAGCCCGCCCTGGGTCTCATCCGTGTCGACGATGCGCGGAGCCTTGAAGCCCATGCGGGTGAGCCAGCCAAGGCGGTCGATCTCCCCAGGCAGTTCCGCCAGCGGATGGTTGGACTCGCTCTTGAGAAAAACCGCGTTGCCATCGCTGAGGGCGATGCGCCAGACCCGCGCACCGGACTTGCCGATGGTGATCGGTGTCCAGTCGCGTGCGGCCAGATCGATGAATTTCGGGGGCAGGTCTGCAGGTATGGTCATTGGCGGTCAATCGCGTGCCAGTCGCCTTGCAGGAGAAGCGCATTGCCCAAGCGCTCCTCGTAATCTGCGCGCGCAATTTCGATGCCGCCGAGCGATGCCAGGTGATCGGTGACGAACTGGGTGTCGAGCAGTGTGAAGCCGCCTGCATTGAGCCGATCCACCAGATGGGCGAGGGCCATCTTGCTGGCATTGGTGGCGCGGTGAAACATGGATTCGCCAAAGAAGGCGCCGCCGATGGCGAGGCCATAAAGGCCGCCCACCAGGTCGGGCCCATCCCACACTTCCACGGTGTGGGCGATGCCGCGACGGAACAGTTCGCCATAAACCGAGCGGATGGTGGCGTTGATCCAGGTGCTGCGCCGATCCTTACCCACGGTGGCACAGCCTTCGATGATGGCGGGAAAATCGGTATCAACGCGGATGGTGAACGGGGATTTGCGGATCGCTTTGCGCAGGCTGGCGGAAAGATGAAAACCATCCAGCGGAATAATGCCGCGCATTTCCGGGCTGACCCAGAACACGTCCTTGTCGGCAGCGTCCTCCGCCATGGGAAATATGCCCGCGCGATAGGCCCGGATGATCAGCTCCGGGGTGATCTCGATGCTGAACGGGTCAGGACGGCGCGGCATTTGTGTGGCTGCAACTCCTGGAGCAGTGTGCCCGCCCCGTGGTTCGAGGCTCGTGAAGAACTCGCACCAGACCATAGCCCCTATAACAGGGCGGTAGAAAAGCCCCCATGGTCAATGCGCCACCCAGCGCTGGACCACGAGGGCTTGAAGTCTAGACCTTGTTGGCGGCGAGGTATTTTTCGAGCCAGTGGATGTCGTAGTCGCCAGCCAGGATTTCCGGCTCCTTGATCAGGCGCTGGAACAAGGGCAGGGTGGTCTTGACACCATCGATGACGAATTCATCGACGGCGCGGCGCAAGCGCTGCAGGCATTCCTCGCGGGTGCGGCCGTAAACAATGAGCTTGCCGATCAGCGAGTCGTAATAGGGCGGGATCTTGTAGCCCTGGTAAACGGCAGAATCGACGCGCACGCCCACGCCACCGGCCGGGTGGTAGAAGGTGATTGTGCCGGGCGAGGGAGCAAAGGTCTGCGGGTCCTCGGCATTGATCCGAACTTCGATGGCGTGGCCATAGAAGTTGATCTTGTCCTGCGTCATCGAGAGCGCCTCGCCCGAGGCAACTCGGATCTGCTCATAGACGATGTCGATGCCGGTGATGCGCTCGGTGACGGGGTGCTCCACCTGAAGTCGGGTGTTCATTTCGATGAAATAGAACTCGCCGTTCTCGTAGAGGAACTCGACTGTGCCTGCGCCGGAGTATTTGAGCTTGCGCATGGCGGCGGCGCAAATCTCGCCGATCCGATCGCGTTCCTCAGGCAGGATTGTCGGGCCGCCCGCTTCTTCCCAGACCTTCTGGTGGCGGCGCTGCAGCGAGCAGTCGCGCACGCCCAGATGAACGGCGTTACCCTGACCATCGCCCAGCACCTGCACTTCGATGTGGCGCGGCTTGCCCAGGTATTTTTCCATGTAAACGGAATCATTGCCGAAAGCGGCCTTAGCCTCCGAGCGGGCCGTGGACCAGGCGACCAGAAGTTCGGCTTCGCTATGGGCGACCTTCATGCCGCGCCCGCCGCCACCGGCGGTGGCCTTGATCAGCACGGGATAGCCGATTTCGGCCGCCGTGGAGATGGCGTCCTCATCGTTCTCGACGGCGCCGGCGGAACCCGGCACAACGGGAATGCCGAGCTCAACGGCGGTCTTTTTGGCCGTAATCTTGTCGCCCATGATCTCGATATGGTGCGCGGAAGGGCCAATGAAGGTGACGTTGTGCTCGGTCAAAATCTGAGCGAAGCGAGCGTTCTCGGACAAGAAGCCATAGCCGGGATGCACGGCATCGGCGCCGGTGATCTCGCAGGCGGCCATGATCGAGGGGATGTTGAGGTAGCTGTCCTTGGCCGCGGGGGGGCCAATGCAGACGCTTTCATCGGCGAGGCGCACATGCATGGCATTGGCATCGGCGGTGGAGTGAACCGCAACGGTCTGGATGCCCAGCTCCTTGCAGGCGCGCAGGATGCGCAGCGCGATCTCGCCGCGATTGGCGATCAGAACCTTCTGGAACACGGGGCCGTCTCCTATTCGATGACGACGAGCGGCTCGCCGTATTCCACCGGTTGCGCGTCCTGCACCAGGATGCGGACAACAGTGCCGGAGCGATGGGCGGGGATCTGGTTCATGGTTTTCATGGCTTCGATGATCAGCAGGGTCTGACCTTCGGTGACCTTGGCGCCCACTTCGGCAAAGGCGGGTTTGCCGGGTTCGGGAGAGCGGTAAGCGGTGCCGACCATGGGCGAAGTCAAGGTGCCGGGATTGGAGGCGAGGTCCTCAACCGCGGCGGGCGCAGCAGCCGGCACGGAGCCGGCAGGGGCCAGCGGAATGGCCACTGCTGGCGCAGGCGCATATTGCGGCGGGGCTGCGTAGGTGACCGTCTCGTTGGCATAGGACCGGGTGACGCGGACGCGGAAATCTTCTTGTTCAATCTCGATCTCGGCGAGATTTTCCTTGTTGAGGAGTTCGGCGATGGCGCGGACCAGATCCTGGTCCACTTGCGATGACTTGCTCATTCTTGTTGGTCTCCCGCGCTTGCGCGTCGATCGTTGTTTACAGTTTTTCGGCCAGTGCCTGGAGCGCCAGCTTATAGCCGAGCGCTCCAAAGCCGCAAAGCACACCCACAGCAACGGCTGAGACAAAGGAATGGTGCCGGAATGGCTCACGCTGGTGAATATTGGAAAGGTGGACTTCGGCTACCGGCAAGCCGACGGCCTTGAGGGCATCGGCAATGGCCAGGCTCGTGTGCGAATAGGCGGCCGGGTTGATCAGGATGGCATCGGCCGTGGCGCGCGCGTCCTGAATCCAGGTGACCAGCTCGCCTTCATGATTGGACTGCCGGAAATCGACGCTGAGGCCGAGTTCGGTAGCCGTATCCCGGCACAGGTTCTCAATATCCTTGAGGGTATTGGAGCCGTAGATGCCGGGCTCGCGGATGCCCAGAAGATTGAGATTGGGTCCGTTGAGTACGAGTACGCGCTTAGCCATGAAGGTCGCCTTTGCACCGGCGGTTGAGGGCCGGAAGATCGTCGGTTACACGACTCGGCGGGAAAAGGCAAAAGGCGGCGTCAGCCTTCACACTGGCTTTCACCACAAGCGCGCATGTTGCGGATGCGGCTGCGCAGCTCGTCAATGCCGATGGCGCCCGGAATGACCTCATTGCCGATGATGTAGGTGGGCGTGCCGGTGATGTTGAGCGCCTGGGCGATTTCGTAGGAGGTCTTGATCGTCTGGGCGACCGTTTCCTCGTTCATCTGCAGCTCAAGGTTGACCGGGCTGAGGCCAAGATCAGCGGCCGCAGCGAGGGCTGCGGTTTTGTCGACCTGGCCGCGCGTGGTGAAGAGGGCCTCGTGGAAGCGCCAATAATCCACATCCTCCCGGCCCACCAGAACGGCGATGCGGGCGGCATCCATCGATTCGTTGGACAGGATCGGGAATTCCTTGAGCACGACACGCAGATTAGGATCTTCGGCCAGAAGCGTGGCGAGGTCGGGCAGGGCACTGCGGCAATAACCGCAGTTGTAGTCGAAGAGCTCGACCAAGGTGACGTCGCCCTCGGGATTGCCGAGTACGACTTGGCCGGGATCGTTGAAGATGGCTTCGCGCATGCTGGCGATGGCCGTGGTGGCTTGTTCGCGCTCGGCGGTGCGCAGCTTGGTGTCGAGAGCGGTCGAGAGGCGCTGCAGGATCGTTGGGTCGCTCATCAGGTAGTTTTCAATGAGCGGGTTGAGCTGGGCAGGATCAAGCTCAGCCATAGCGGGAGCAGCGGCAGGGACCGGTGGTGGAGTTGCGGCCTCGCGCTCGGCGAGGGCCGTATCGACAATGGCGCGAACCGCGACTGCATCGGTTTGTGGAACCGGGCGGCTCCACATGGAGTAGCCCAAAGCGCCAGCCAGGACGCCGACCAGGGCAACAAGAGCAAGGGTGAGGCGAGGCATGGACGACTCCGAAGCAGGACGCTGCGCCTTTTAGCAGACACCAAGCAATATTACAGCGGCGCGTAAACGGCCCGTGGCTGGCGCATCACTTGGTTGAGAGCACGGCCAGAACAGGATAGGCCAAACCCATAGCAGGAGCTCATTCATGTCCGACCCAGCACCAGACGGCTTGATGCCGTTCCAAGCCATGGAAATTCTCAAGCGCGCCAAAGCCATGGAGGCGACGGGCCGGACGGTGTGTCACCTCGAATTGGGCGAGCCGGGCTCGCCGCCGGCGCCGAAGGTGATCGAAGCCGTCACCAAGGCCTTGCCGCAGGCGCAGGGCTATACCAATGCCAAAGGGTTGGCGGAACTGCGCGAGGGACTGTCGGCCTATTACTCGGCCCAGCATGGCCTATCCGTAGATCCGGACCTGATTCTCGCGAGCATGGGGTCATCGGCCGGGTTCATTCTGGCGTTTCACGCTGCTTTTCGGCCGGGGGCTCGCATTGCCATTACCCGGCCCGGCTATCCGGCCTATGTGAACACGCTGCTGGGGCTGGGGTTCGGGGTGGCTGAAATTCCGCTCACCGCTGCCAATGGCTGGCGCCTAACTGGTGCGGAGATTGCCGCCACCCATGCCGCGTCGCCCTTTGAGGGACTGCTGTTTGCGAGCCCTGCCAATCCGACAGGGGCAACGGTGAACCGGGAAGGGCTGCGCGACATCGTTGACACCTGCGCCCGGCTCGGCGTGCGGCTGATCTCGGACGAAATCTATCATGGGCTCGATTATCGCGGACCTTCGGTCAGCGCGCTGGAGCTGACGCGCGACGCTGTCGTGATCAACAGCTTTTCCAAATATTACTGCATGACGGGCTGGCGGATCGGCTGGATGGTGATGCCGGAGGACCTGATCCGGCGTACCGAAATCCTGCAGCAGAATCTGTTTATTTCGGCCCCGACGCTGAGTCAGATCGCCGCTACGGTCGCCTTGGGTGAGCGCGATTATTCGGAAGAGCAGAAAGCGGGTTATGCGGCCAATCGCGGACTGCTGCATGACGGCCTGAGCACGCTGGGCTTTGCCCTTGGCGAGCCCTCGGACGGGGCGTTCTATGCCTATGCAGGGATCGCCAAGTTCTCCAATGACTCCCTGGAGTTCTGCGAGCGGATGCTGGAAGAGGCCGGGGTGGCGATCACGCCGGGCATCGATTTCGACCGCGTCGGCGGACAGGGCTATGTGCGTCTGAGCTATGCCGGTAAACGCGAAAGCATCGAACTGGCGCTGGAGCGGATGGCCAAGGCACTCCGATGAGCGCTGCTATCCCGACGCTCAGGACGGAGCGGCTGTTGTTGCGGGCACCCGAGATGGCGGATTTCGCCAGCTATGCCGCCATGATGGTCTCACGGCGCTCCGTTCATATGGGTGGCCCGTTCGACGAGCGCGGAGCATGGCTATCGTTTTGCCAGGACGTGGCGATGTGGCCCTTGTTCGGGCACGGCGCGCTGATGATTGACCGGCTGGCGGATAGCCGGTGCATCGGGCAAGTGGGCATCAATCACGGCCCGCTGTTTCCCGAAAAGGAACTTGGCTGGCTGCTTTATGCCGGCTTTGAGGGACAGGGCTATGCCAGCGAAGCCGCGGCAGCGCTGCGCGACTGGGCGTTTGCGGAGCTGAAACTGCCCACATTGGTGAGCTACTGCGATCCCGCCAATACAGCATCGCAGGCTGTGGCCAGGCGCCTAGGCGGGGTGGTCGACCCTGCCGCGGCGCGTCAGGATCCGGAAGACCCTGTGTTCCGGTACCGACGGGGGATGTGAAAAAGGCGGCCCGGGGGCCGCCTTTGTTGTTTCTAGCCAAGGCCGAGGCGGCGCTGCCACCAACCGGCTTTCTTCTTTTCAGGCTGCTTGTCCGGCTCACCCTCGGGACGAGGGGTGCTCGAGGAGACTACGACGCCTTCCTCAGGCAGTTCCTTGCGCGTCCGGCGGGTGCGGGCGGGCTCGGCTGAAGCCGAAGCTTCGGGCGCTGCCTCAGCGGCGGGCTCCGGCAGTGGCTCCGCCGGGGCGGCAAGCTCGACTTCGGCCGGGGCCTCGGTCGGTGCGTCTGTTTCCGCAACGGCGACCGGCTCAAGGCCTGGCGCTTCCGATGCCGGTACAGATGGCGCTTCCGCTGCAGCTTCGGAAGCCGGCTCGGTGGCGACAACGGGAGCCGCTTCTTGCACCGTTTCGGGCTCAGCTGCTGCAGCTTCGGCCTTGGGCTTGCGGGCGCGAGGCTTGCGCTTGGGCTTTTCGGGCGCAGCCGCAGCTTCTCCGGTCGCGACGGCAGCAGGTTCAGCGCTTGCGTCGGCTTCGGCCGGCACAGGATCGCTTTCCTCGGTCTCGATGACCTTCTTGCGACGGCCGCGCTTGGGCTTTTCGGCAGGGATTTCTGCCGCCGCTTCCGCTGTTGGCTCCACCGGCACTTCAACCGGAGTTTCAGTCAGGGTCGGCTCGCCCGTGGCGATCTCTTCCTGGGCCAGGAGGGCGTCGGCGACTTCGGCAACCGCTTCCATGCTCAGTTCGGCTTCACCAGCTGGCACAGCTTCTGTGACACCGGCTTCGGCTTCCAGTTCACGCCGATTGCGGCGACCACCACGGCGGCCACGACGGCGACGCTTGCGGCGCTCTTCCTCGCTGCCCTCATCGGCCGTAAAGCCGACGGCTTCACGCACGCTCTCAGGCTCCGCCCCGGCTTCCTCGGCTTCGCTGCTTGCGGCGGAAGCGTCTTCAAGCTCGGCTTCGTCAACGGGCGCAGCCAAACGGGTTTGAGCAGGGCGACCACCATTGTCGTCGCCACGTTCACCACCGCGGCGGCGGCGACGGCGGCGCTTGCGCGAGGGCTCGCCTTCGCCAACTTCGCCAGCCGACACGGGCTGGTCTTCGACCTCGTCAGCCTCGTCCTCGATGATCTCGTCATCGGCATCGTCGATCGTGGCGGTATCGACCCGCACATGCTCGACAGCACGGGTTTCAGCATAGGCGGAAACGCGGGCTTCACCCTTCTCGATGGCGAACTGCTGGCCGGTCATCTTGCCATCGGCGGTGATGGTGATGGAGAGGTTATTGCGCTGCTCCAGCGCGGTCAGGGTTTCGCGCTTGAAGTTGAGGATGTAGAGCGCGACCTCGATGGGCAGCCGGACATTGATGGACTGGCCCTGCTTGCGCATCACATGGTCTTCGATGTGGCGCATGATCATCAGCGCCATGGATTCGGTGGAGCGCACCAGACCCGTGCCGTCGCAGATCGGGCATTTGTGGGTGGAGCTTTCCACCACGCCAAAGCGGATGCGCTGGCGGCTCATTTCCATGAGACCGAAATGGGAGATGCGGCCAACCTGGATGCGGGCGCGATCGTCCTTGAGGCAGTCCTTGAGCTTGCGCTCGACAGCCCGGTTGGATCGGTTCTCCATCATGTCGATGAAGTCGATGACAATGAGGCCGGCAAGGTCGCGCAGGCGGAGCTGGCGGGCCACTTCTTCGGCTGCTTCCAGATTGGTCTGGAGCGCGGTGTCCTCGATGTTGTGCTCCTTGGTGGAGCGCCCCGAGTTGACGTCGATGGAAACCAGCGCCTCGGTCGGGTTGATGACGAGGTAGCCGCCCGACGGCAGGGTCACGGTTGGCGAGAACATGGAATCGAGCTGCGCTTCGATGCCGTATTTAGAGAAAAGCGGCTGATCTTCCTTGTAGAGCACGACGTTCTTGGCGTGGCTCGGCATGATCATGCGCATGAAGTCGCGCGCTTCGATGAAGGCGTCCTCGCCAGCGACGAACACTTCGTCGATGTCCTTGTTGTAGAGGTCGCGAATGGTGCGCTTGATCAGCGAACCTTCTTCATAAACGAGGCAGGGAGCCTGCGACTTGAGGGTGAGCGAGCGCACCGATTCCCAAAGGCGCATCAGATATTCAAAGTCGCGCTTGACCTCGGCCTTGGTGCGCGAAGCACCGGCCGTGCGCAGGATCACGCCCATGCCCTGCGGCACTTCCAGGTCGGAGGTGATTTCCTTGAGGCGCTTACGATCCGCCGCATTGGTGATCTTGCGCGAGATGCCGCCACCGCGAGCAGTGTTTGGCATCAAAACGGAATAACGGCCGGCGAGCGACAGATAGGTGGTCAGAGCCGCGCCCTTGTTGCCGCGCTCTTCCTTGACCACCTGCACCAGCATGACCTGGCGGCGCTTGATCACTTCCTGGATCTTGTAGTGGCGGCGGTTATTGCTCGATGAGCGGCGGCGCTCCGGCACTTCCTCAAGCGCATCGGCACCGCCGACGCTTTCCACCGGCTCGTTATTGGCCGGCGCCTGCTCGATATGGCTGTCGTCGCCCTCGGCAGCGTCGGATGTTTCAGATGTTTCGCCCGCTTCTTCAGCGGGTTCGCTGACGGACTCGGGGGCTGCGCCTTCATCGGCGGCCGCCTCGTCGGAAACTTCTTCCTCCTGCTCTTCGGCGAGGAGGGCTTCGCGATCGGCAACGGGGATCTGGTAGTAATCGGGATGGATTTCGCTGAAGGCGAGGAAACCGTGACGGTTGCCGCCATATTCGACAAAGGCTGCCTGGAGCGAAGGCTCCACGCGGGTGACCTTGGCGAGATAGATATTGCCGCGCAACTGGCGGCGGGTTGCCGATTCGAAATCGAACTCTTCGATGCGGTTACCCGCAGTGACGACGATCCGCGTTTCTTCCGGGTGGATGGCATCCACCAGCATTCTCTTTGTAGCCATTATGAGCTCCGCGCACTCGCGCGCCGACAAGAGGCTGCCCAACAGGTGGCAATCTCCGAGTGGCGCAATGCGAGGCGAGTGGTTTAAGGGGGGTGGCGCGCGGGACCAGGCTGGTCGGGGCGCCGGCAGTGCAGGTCATGGCCGAAAATGGCAGCAAAGCAAAACGGCGACCGGTTTCGTCGATCACACCACGTTCTGTTCGCCTGCGGGCCATATGACCTCTTCCTTTTGGACTGAGTGGGGCAGAGCGCCGGTCCCAGCCGTCCGGTTCATCAGAACCGAAATTCATAGAGAAGCGCTGGATTTGCCGCATCTGATCGGGGTGTCAGGCGTATTCTGCGCCTGTGTCCCGAGCCCTTCCGGCTTACGTTTGCAGTGCCTTAGGGCACCGGAACCGTCATGCAGGAAGCTTGCACTTCACCTCATAGCGTGTAGGGCCGTTGCGTCCGATTAGCAACAGGAAAGTCCCAAACTGCCGAGGGGCCGATCAGCCACCTCAGACGAGCTGTTCTTGGCCATTGGGCCGAAACAGCGCATAAAGGAAATGCCGCAGAATCGCTTCAAAGCGATGGCATCTGCGCGCCTGAATTATAGATAGGGCCTGTCCGCATTTGTTTAAACCCCTCCGTGCGCTCGCGCTGTTCTGCATTCTTTCGGGAGCGTTGGGCGTAGCGCCAATTGCCAGCTTGGCGCAGGAGCCGCCGGCAACGGCAACTCCGGCCGCACCAGCAGCGCTGCCCAATGTGATGGAGGTGCGCGTCAGCTCGACGCCCGAACGCGCGCGGCTCGTGGTTGACCTCGCAGGCCGGACCGACTTCGCCCTGGTCTCGCTGGGCGATCCTAACCGGCTGGCGATCGATGTGCGGGCGGCGACCTTTTCGCTCGCCGAGCCATCCGGCACGCCTGCGGGGGAAGGGCTGGTGTCGGGCTATCTTGTGGAGCAGGCGGCAGCTGACCGGGTCCGGACCACCCTGACGCTGGCTGCTCCGGCCCAAGTCCAGCAAGCCTATGTACTCGATGCCTTCGAGGACCAGCCGGCTCGGCTGGTGGTGGACATCATTCCCGCCACGCCCGAAGAGTTCGCCGCCAATGTGGCGCGTGACATCACCGGCACCACGGAAGCGGCCCCGGCTGCGTCGACGCCTCCAGGGGGCACTGAGCTGCCGGTGGTGACGCGGCCGCTGGTGGTAATCGATCCCGGCCACGGCGGGATCGATAGCGGGGCGGAAACTCCCAACGGGGTCAAGGAAAAGGACATCGTCCTTTCTTTTGCTCTGCGGCTGCAGGAATTGCTGGTGGAATCGGGCCGGTTCGACGTGGCGTTGACGCGCGAGGACGACACCTTCCTGCGGCTTGAGGAGCGGGTGGCGCTGGCCCGGACCAACAAGGCAGATCTCTTTCTTTCCATTCACGCCGACAGTTTCCAGCAGCCCGAAATCCGTGGCGCCAGCGTTTATACACGCGACGAGAATGCCACGGACGTGCTCGACAAGGTCCTGGCGGATACCGAGAACAAGACCGATGTGATCGCCGGCTTTGCGCCCCCGCAAATGGCACCAGAGGTCGTGGATATCCTGGTTGACCTGATGCGCCGGGAAATGCGGGTGCAGTCCTATATGGCCGGGCAGGCCATCGTGCACCAGCTCGAGCCAAGCGTCGCGTTGCGGAAATTTCCGCTGCGGCAGGCCGATTTTTTCGTGCTGCAGGCGCCTGATGTCCCCTCGGTGCTGATCGAGCTGGGCTTTTTGAGCAATGCCACTGACATCGCCAATCTGATGGAGTCGGACTGGCAGGATCGGACCGCCACGGCTCTGGCGCGCGGGATTTCGACATATTTTGACAGCATAGCGCCGCCGCAATGATGTGACTTTGAGGTGACGGCTGCGCGTCCAATGCGGGGTTTGCGCGGTCGTGATCCCCAACACAGCTTACGTCTGCTATGATTCCTGACACATCGGGCCGCAAGCCCTGGAGACTTTTTGTATATGCTGCGCTTGCTTGGCTGGCTGTTTAGTTTTGGAATGTTCGCGGTGCTGGGGGTGCTGGCGCTCGCGGCAGTCTATCTGACCATGGTTACGGCCCAGCTGCCCGATTACACCGTGCTGAAGGACTACCAGCCGCCCGTGACAACGCGCGTGCATGCCGCCGATGGCACGCTCTTGGCTGAATATGCGCGCGAGCGCCGGCTGTTCCAGCCGATCGAGACCGTGCCGCCGCTGCTGGTGAACGCATTCCTGTCGGCCGAGGACAAGGATTTCTACCATCATGGCGGCATCGCGATCGATGGCGTGGTGCGCGCCGTGCGTGACAACCTGCTGCAAAAGCTCGATGGCGGCAGTGGCCCGATGGTGGGCGCCTCGACCATTACCCAGCAGGTGGCCAAGAATTTCCTGCTGAGCTCGGAGCAGACCTGGGACCGCAAGATCCAGGAAGCGCTGCTCGCCGTGCGCATCGAATCGACGTTCTCCAAAGATCGGATCCTCGAACTCTATCTCAACGAGATTTTCCTCGGGCTGAACTCCTATGGCGTGGCTGCCGCGGCGCTGAACTATTTCGACAAGGCGCTCTACCAGCTCACGCTCAGCGAAGCGGCCTATATCGCTGCCCTCCCAAAGGGCCCGAACAATTACCACCCATTCCGGCGACCCGAAGCGGCCGTCCAGCGCCGGAACTGGGTAATCGATCGCATGGTCGAGAACGGCTATGTGACGCCCGAAGAAGCGGCCGCCGCCAAGGCGGAGCCACTCAACGTCATTCCACGGGCCTCGGGCAGCCAGTTGTACTCGGCCGAATATTTCACCGAGGAAGTGCGCCGCGAGCTGGCCAAGCTTTATGGCGAGGACCAGCTTTATGGCGGCGGCTTGTCCGTGCGCACAACGCTTGAGCCCAAGCTGCAGGAATATGCCCGCCGGGCACTGATGGACGGGCTGATCGCGTTTGATCATTCCAAGGGATTTCGCGAGCCGGTTGCCAGCATCGAGATCGGCGAGGACTGGGGCCTGGATGTTGCCAAGATCCAGCCGCTCCGAGACGTGCCGGAGTGGCGGCTTGCCGTGGTGCTGGAGATGAATGGCAACCAGGCCCGGATCGGACTGCGACCCGCAGATGACGTTGACGGCGCCATTTCGGACGAGCGGACGGAAGCTGTGCTGTCCGGGCCCGAGATCAAGTGGGTGTCCAAGCCGCTGTCGAGCATCCTCAAGGTTGGGGATGTGGTTTATGTTTCCCCCGTCGCGGGCAAGGACGGAATTTACACGCTCGAGCAACTGCCCGAGATCGAGGGCGCGTTGGTGGCAATGGACCCGCGCACCGGCCGGGTGCTCGCCATGGTGGGCGGTTTCTCGTTCGCCGAAAGCGAGTTCAACCGCGCCACCCAGGCCCTGCGTCAGCCCGGCTCCTCGTTCAAGCCAATCGTTTATGCAGCGGCGCTCGATAATGGCTATACGCCCGCATCGGTCGTGCTCGACGCGCCAGTAGAAATCCGCAATTCGGATGGCTCGGTTTGGCGGCCGGAAAACTATGCGCAGCAGTTCTATGGCCCGCAAACGCTGCGGCGCGGCATCGAGCGCAGCCGGAACGTGATGACGGTTCGGCTGGCCAAGGACCTGGGCATGCCGCTGGTGGCAGAATATGCGCGCCTGTTCGGCGTTTATGACTCCATGCAGCCCGTGCTCGCGATGGCGCTGGGTGCCGGCGAAACCACCGATATGCGGATGACGGCAGCTTACGCCACCATCGCCAATGGCGGCCGCAAGATCGTGCCGACGCTGATCGACCGCATCCAGGACCGTTATGGTATGACGGTTTACCGGCATGACGAGCGGGTATGCGAAGGCTGCAAGGCGCAGGCCTGGCAGGGGCAGGGCGAGCCGATCATTGTGGATAATCGTGAGCAGGTGCTCGATCCGATGACGGCCTATCAGATCACCTCGATGATGGAGGGTGTCGTGCAGCGCGGCACCGGAACGGCCGCCAAGGCGCTCAACCGTCCGGTGGCTGGCAAGACCGGCACCACCAATGACTACAAGGATGCGTGGTTTGTGGGCTTCACCCCTGAACTGGCGGTCGGGGTTTATGTTGGCTATGACCAGCCGCGTTCCATGGGCTCTTCGGTGACCGGCGGCACGTTCTCGGTCAATATCTTCACCGAGTTCATGCAGAACGCCCTGCGGGGCAAGCCGCCGACGCCATTCAACGTACCCTCCGGCATGGCGACGGCCTGGATCAATCCGAACTCCGGCGTCGAGGCCTATCAGGGTGAATCGGCTATTCTCGAGGCCTTCAAGCCTGGCAGCGGCCCCAATCTGATGACCTCCGTCATCGGCATCGAAAGTGGCGGCTACAACACGGCACAAAGCCAGCAGCCGCAGCCGGGCTATGAGGCTTATCGGCAACCTTATTCGGGTGGTTTCCAGGATTCCCCCGCCCAAGCCATGCCCAGCGGTCGCTTCCAGGAGTATGAGGCACCGCAATCCCTGTCGGAGTAACAGGGGTGACCGGAATCTTGCCGTTTGTCCGCTTTCCCCATCCGGCGCTTTCCGCGCCCGCAGCAACGCGGCCCCTCGACGCACCGATGGAACGGGCAGGGGAGCAATTGCTTGCAGCCGCAGAAGCGGCGAAGGCCTATGGCTTGGCCGCGGCCCATATCGGGCTGAACGAGCCCGTCATCGTGGTAAGCATCGCGGCGGACACGTCACGTCGCGATTATCGGGTGATGTTCAATCCCCGCATTGCCGAGTGTAGCGCTGAGGCGGAAGTCGGCAGTGAGGGTTCGGTATCCTTGCCAGGGATCGAGGTGGCGATCAGCCGGCCGATTTGGGCTGTGATCGAGTACGACACTGCGGCGGGGGATCGAGTGACGCAGCGCTTCGACGGGTTTGTCGCCCGCTGCTGCCTGCACGAGATCGAGCAGATGCAGGGCGTGTTTTTTCTCAGCCACCTGTCGCGGCTTAAGCGCGAAACAGTGCTGCGCCGGTTCAAAAAGGAACAGCGCGCCGGTTGACGTCGCCTCGCTGGCTACTCCGGCATGTTTGGTGGCGCCATGACGATAAAGGGCGTTGTCGCTGGCGTGCCAGGAGGGGCATAGGCAGGCGCTGGTTCGCCCACCGGGCCCAGGGCGACGATATACTGGTAGAGGGAGCGCATTTCCGTTTCGGTGAAATGGCGCAGGTTGAACCAAGGCATGGGCGGCCGAGTCTCGAGTTCAGACAAATACGACACCCATTCATCTTCGCTATGCTCGGCAGCGGTGAGCCGCAGATTGGCGGCATAGGTGGTGCCCCAGGGCCCCTGGTAGCCAAGTGGGCTGCCGATCAGCGCGGTCGCGGGATCGAGTTGACCCCCGTTTTCCGCATAGCCGAGGCTATGGCAATCATGGCACCCACCGATGCGGGCGATCCGCTCGCCATGCTCCACCGATGGCTCCGCTTCCGCAGCCAAAGCGGCGTGCGACAGCAATACCGCGGCCAGCAACACTCCCATGCGTGACATGTCGGCTCCCTTGCGATGTTGAACTTCCCCTGGATCAGCCTTGGCCGGGCGAGGCCGTTTGGCAAGTCCGCTTTGATAGCTCAATGGGTTGATCGGACGGGGGTGGACGGCTACATGAGGCCCCACACAAAAGGATAGTTCACATGCGTGCGGAAATCGAAAAAGCCGTCGCCGACATCGAGCAGGTTTTGGGCCTGCTGAGGAGGCATCTTTGACTGGGATACGGCACAACTTCGTCTCGACGCGCTAACAGCGCAGACTGAATCACCCGACTTCTGGAACGATCCCGAAAAGGCTCGCGTCACCATGCGTGAGCGCGATGAGCTCGACGTGGCGGTCAAGGCCGTGCACGAGCTGGAAAACGGCGTCCGCGACAACCTCGAACTGATCGAGATGGGCGAAGCCGAAGGCGACGCCGAGATCGTCAAGGAAGCCGAAGAGGCAATCTTCGAGCTGCGCATCAATGCGCGCCGCCGGCAGATCGAGACTCTGCTTTCGGGTGAAGTCGACGCAAACGACTGCTATGTGGAAATCCACTCCGGTGCCGGTGGCACCGAGAGCCAGGATTGGGCCAACATGCTGTTGCGCATGTATACGCGCTGGGCGGAACGGCGGAAGATGAAGGTCGAAACCATCGAAATGCATGATGGTGAAGAGGCCGGCATCAAGTCGGCGACCATACTGGTCAAGGGCCATAATGCCTATGGCTGGCTCAAGACCGAAAGCGGCGTGCACCGGCTGGTCCGGATCAGCCCGTACGACTCGGCGGCTCGGCGGCATACCAGCTTTTCGAGCGTCTGGGTTTATCCCGTGGTGGACGACTCGATTGACATCGAGATCCGTGAAAGCGATCTCAAGATCGATACTTATCGCGCGTCCGGCGCGGGCGGGCAGCACGTCAACACCACCGACTCGGCCATCCGCATCACCCACGTGCCTTCCGGCATCATCGTGGCGTGCCAGGCCGAGCGCAGCCAGCACAAGAACCGCGCGACGGCCATGAACATGCTCAAGGCTCGTCTCTATGAAGCCGAGTTGCAAAAACGCGAGGAAGCGGCCAACGCGCAGGCAGCGAGCAAGACAGAGATCGGCTGGGGTCACCAGATCCGCTCCTACGTGTTACAGCCCTACCAGATGGTCAAGGATCTGCGCACAAGCGTGGAAAGCGGCCAGCCCTCCGTGGTGCTGGATGGCGATCTCGACGAGTTCATGGAAGCGGCTTTGGCGCAGCGCGTTGGCGTTGCGACCGATGTTGTGGCGGAAGGCAAATAATGGTTAGCCGAGCAGCGCCTGCAGGCGCTTGCCGGCTTCCATGAACTGCTTGGGATCCATGGCGCGGCTGCCTTGTCGCACTTCAAAATGCAAATGCGGGCCGGTTGACCGGCCCGTAGAGCCAACCTTGGCAATAGGGGTGCCAGTATGCACCTTCTGGCCCTTGCTGGACAGGAAGCCGGAGAGGTGACCATAGCGAGTCACCAAGCCGCTGGGATGAGTGACCTCCACCACATTACCATAGCCAGAGCGCACGCCGACAAAGGTCACCACGCCCTGGCCTGCGCTCAGCACTGTGGTGCCGGAGCGCGCAGCGAAATCGAGCCCGGAATGAAAGGCGCGCTTACCGCTGAAGGGATCGCGCCTGTTGCCAAAGCCTGAACTCTGGCGGTAGGTGCCGGCGATGGGCAGGTGAATGGGCGCGGCACCGATGGAGTCACGCGCCGCCTTGTAGCGCACCAGCGCTGCCATCACCGCGTTGGCATCCTCGATCATCGGCGCTGCGTCGCCGCCGTCACTCGGCGCGAGCAGGGGGCCGCCAACGCCATCAAGCGCGTCGGGCAGGCTGACGCGAATGCCGATCTCGGCCATCTCGTTGACAATGCTGGTCGTCCGCTCGGTAGCGGCCTGGGCGATGCTGGTCATGGCATGCTCGGTTTCACCCATCATTTGGGCAAGGGCACGAGCCGTTTCGTCGATGTCGGGATTTCCGCTGGGGGTGGTAGGCGCCGCCATCGCCAGATCACCCGGACTGGACCCGAGGGCGGCAGTTTCAATGCCAAGCTCGCCGGCTTTGTCGACAAGGACCTTAACCAGTTGATGTTGTTCCAACAGCACTTCCTGTTGCTGCGAAAGTTCCTGCAGTTGCAGGTTGATGTCGCCCGCCTGGGCATAGGAGCGGGAATGGAGACGGTCGACTTCAACACGCAGCTGGGCGATCCGATCCTCATAGGCCTGGATAACCTGTTCGGTTTGGCCGTTGAGGACTTTGGCGATCTCGGGTGAGAACAGCAGGGCAGTGCCGGTCAGGGCATTGCCGGCCAAGAGCAGCGTGAACATGCCGTAGAACCAGAGCGGGCGAATGCCGGCGTGGGGAGCCGTTTTGGGCTTGGCTCGACCCGGCGACGAGAAGCTCGCTCCATTACGCACGCCATACACTCCGCTGATCCATATTTATGGTTAGCGAGTATGATCCTGCATGGTTAAAAAACGGAAAAGCCTCAGCTTTCCGAAGTAATGGGCTGCAAATTTCCGAGAAGGTCGAGAACCTTTTGAGCGTGACCCTTAACGCGCGTGACGCGGAGCACGGCGGCGACCCGGCCATCAGGCGCGACAACGAAAGTGGTGCGTACGAGGCCCATGAATTGGCGGCCATAGAGGCTCTTGAGCTGCCATACCCCAAATAGCTCGATCACGGTCCGCTCGGGGTCGGCGGCCAGCGGCACGGTGAGGCTGTATCTTTCCCGGAACTTGCGATGCGCTTCCACAGTATCCGGCGATATGCCGAGGAGGACAGCACCGCTTCGGGCGAACTCCGGCTCCAGGTTGGAGAACTCGAGGTTCTCCTTGGTGCAGCCTTGGGTATCGTCCTGCGGATAGAAGAACAGGACCACAAACTTGCCGCGGTGATCGGCAAGGTGGAAGGAGGTGCCGTCGTCGAGCGGCAGGGTAAAGTCGGAAGCGGTATCCCCAGGCGCAAGCATGCCGGTTAAATCCTGTTTTCCCCGCTAGATTGTAGCTGCCGGTGCCATATTCCAGCCGGTATCATCGCGCAAGAAGCCGCCACTTGCGGTTGATTCTCAAGAGGCCGGGAGACTAATCGGCCGAGCTTGATCTGGATGTAAGTGAGCGCGTCAACAACCCTCGAAGACACGCCAGGTCCAGCCCCCGCAATGCGGCGTCGGCATCCTATGCGTCTTGCCGCCAAGATGGGCGCCTGGGTGTTGGGCGTGCCAGCCGTCCTGCTGATCGTTCTGTATCTAGTGCTGCTGGTGACCCCGCTGCGGCTGCCATTTGGCGGTGAAGCGGCGCGGGCGCTGGCGCAATCCATTATGCCCCCCACCAGCAAGCTCGATCTGGGGGGAATGGCGCTGGCGCTCGAACGTGGCGTTTGGCCAGTGCTGCAGTTCTCGCCCGTGCTGATGACGGATGCCAAGACCGGAGCCAAGGTCAAGATGGATGCGCTCGAGATCGGGTTCTCGCCGATCCGTGCGCTGGTTGGGCAGCCTGGGGCCACCATCACCATTGTGCGCCCCCACATCCAGATCGTGCAGGACCTGTTTGGGCCACGCACCACGAGCTTTGAGCTAGTGGCCGACGAGCAGGGCGGGACGACTGCAAGGGTGCTGGAGGGGGAGGATGCGTTCCCCAGCGTCGACATTTCCGCCAGTGGCGTCGACGTTCAGGGTGGGTCGGTGCCGCTGCAGTTGCGGTCCGACAATGACTGGCTGATCTACAATCTCGAGGCGAGCGAGAAGGGTGTGGCCGACATTGTGGAGCAGGCGCAACAGGGCCGGTTCTCCAAGCTGACGATCAAGGACGGCACCGTCGAGATGATCGATGCCGTTTACGGGCGGATGCGTCAGTTCAACAGCGTGAACCTCGAGATCGGCCCTACGCCCGGCGGCGAGGACACCAGGGGGACATTCTCGGCGGCCCTGGGAGGACGTACGATGATGGGGAGCCTGTCGCGCACCCTCGACGACAAGGGTGGCTCCCGGCTCGAGGCCGACATTGCCAATATCGATTTTGCGGCCGTGGCCCCCTTTGTCGATGACGCTGAAAGCATCGCGGCCCTGCGGGGCGCGGGTGCGCTATCCATCGATGTGCATTTTGCGCCCGAGACGGGCAAGCTCGTGGACGGCGCGTTCAAGATCGACCTGACGGGCCTCGACATGCGCATCGAGGACGAGTTCTTCCCCGTCGCGAGCTCGATCATGGACGTGACCTGGTCGCCAAAGGACGCCCGGTTCGAGTTGCACGAGGCCGCCTTGCGGATCGGCCAGAGTTCCGCCCGCGTTTCGGGCACGTTTGCGCTCGGCCTGGATGCGGAATTCGGGCCGACGATCGGCATGATGATCAAGGCACGCGAGGTCCGCGTGCACCCCAACGACATGGCGGCACCGGCGGAGCCATTCGACAGCGTCGAGTTCTCGGGCTGGTCGGCGCCACTTTATGGTGCCACGGGCATCGACCGGCTCGTCGCGAAAAAGGGCGCTGCCATCGTCGAAAGCGCCGGCCGGATCGATATTCTCAAGGCCGGCATGGCTCTCGACATGACCATTGTCGGCCAAGGGGTTAGTGCGGACGACCTGAAACGCCTCTGGCCCTATATGCTGGGCACGGAAAGCCGTGACTGGTTTGTGGCCAATGTGAGCGACGGTATGGTGACGCGCGCGCGGCTGAAGTTCAAATTTCCGGTGGGCAGCCTGGAAGTGGGCGGCGAGGACAAGCCGATTTCGCCCGAAGCGATGCAGATCGACATGGTTGGTACCGGCGTCGTGGTCAAACCGGTGCCGGAGATGGCCGATATAGCCATTGACGGCGAAACGCGATTGCAATTAAGCGGCCCCAACCTGACGGTCTCGGCTGGTGGGGGTGCTATCGCGACCAGGGCCGGGCCGATTGCGGTGCGCAACCCGGCCGTGATCATGGACAACTCCAATCCCGCAGAAAGCATTCTCGAGATCTCGGGCGATGTGAGCGCCGGTATTCCCTCCCTGCTTGCCCTGGCCAAGGAACAGCAGCCCGAAATGCTGGCGCGAGCCAGCCTGCCGCTCGATCTTGCCGCGCTATCGGGTCAGATCGATCTGGGGCTTGTGGCAACCATCAAGCTGCCCGATGAAGCAAGCGGCGCGCCGCTGGACCTCGACTATGTGGTCAATGGCAATGTCGCCAATTTCGCCAGCACTCAGGCCATACAGGAGCGCACAATCGGCAACGGGCAGCTGTCCTTCAGCGCCTCGCAGGACGGCTATCAGGTGCAAGGTACCGCTGACATAGACGGTATGGAGGCGCAGCTGGAGATTGCCGGCACGCCGGAAACTCAGCCGGCGTTCCGGCTCGCTTCCACGGTGGAGGTGAAGGACCTGGCCGCCATGGGGTTCGATGCCTCGCCGTTCATGAGCGGGCAGGTTGGCTTTGTGGCGCAGCCGCTGCCGGATGGCTCGCTGCAGATCGCGGTGGACCTCAAGGAGGCAGCGCTCACCATTGGGGATCTGGGGTTGAGCAAGGCTGCCGGCGTCCCTGGCACCTTGCAGACAATCGTCAAGCAAACCGATGGTGTAACCGAGCTATTCGGGATTGATCTGGCTTTTGACACCGTGAAACTCAAGGGCGGCCTCAAGTTCGACGCCGAGGCTGGGCTGCAAAGTGCCGAGTTCATCGATTTCGGCCTCAGCGAGGGGGATGGCGCGCAACTCAAGCTCGCTCCGATCGATGGCGGCTATTCCGTGCAGGTGCGCGGTACCCAATTGGACCTCAAGCCCATGCTGAAGCGCTTCTTCAGCCTGGATGAAGGCACCGGGGGGGTGCAAACCACCGAGTTCGACCAGACGCTGGTGCTCGACGTGGAGCTCGATCGAGCGCTGGGTTATTACGCCACGACCGCCTTCAATCTCGATCTGGACCTGTCCCTGAAGGGCAGCGACATGCGGCGGGCGCGGCTGACGGCGCAGTTTGGTGATGACAACGCCATTTCGGTCACCACCAATCCCGCGCCCAAGGGGCGAACGATGACGGTGGCATTCAGCGATGCCGGAACGATCCTGCGGCTCCTGGGCGTGTATTCACAGCTGGCGGGCGGTGAGGGCAATCTCGTCATGACCACCGACAGCGTGGCAGGTGCCGAGTTCGGCCAGTTGCGCATGCGCGGCTTTTCCATTGTGGACGAGGCCAATGTTGCGCAGGTGCTTGGCAACCACGCGGATTCGCGAGCGGTGATCGCGCGCGGGAACCGGCTGGATTTCGATCGGGGCATGGTCAATTTCGTGCGGCGCTCGGACCGGGTCGAGGTCACCAATGCTGTTTTGACCGGCGATACCGTAGGCGGAACGATGCGCGGCTTCATCTATACCGACCAGCGGCAATACGATCTGGCGGGCACTTATGTGCCGCTATTCGGGCTCAACAGCGCGTTTCAGAAAATCCCGCTGCTCGGGCCGCTCTTGGGCGGACGTGATGGTGAGGGGCTGGTGGGCGTGACCTTTGCAGTCAAGGGACCACTGGCCAAGCCCGATTTCCGCATCAACCCGCTATCAGCGCTGGTGCCCGGAGCCTTCCGCGAATTGTTCGAGTTCCGCTCGCGCGAGCAGCCACGGGTCGACTAAGGCCGTGGGCCCGCCTTGCGCTGCCGCAGCGCCAGCCCGAGGCAAAAGGCAGCGTGGAGAGCCGCGGGTGCAAGCAAGGCGAGCGGGCCCAGGCGCTGATAGGACGCCGCGCCCAAGGCGGCACCCAGCAACAGGGAAAGCCAAACCAGGAGGTGTTGCGTCCATCGCCAGCGCGGGGCCAATTTGTGGATCGCCTTGGCCAGGTCTTGGCCAGCAGCAAACAGGGTACCCGTCACGAAGGTGGCGCCAAGCCGAACGGAGCCGGCCGGGGACAACAAAGCGTTCTGGGCGCCCGCGCCGAAGGCCAAGGGCCCCATCGAGAGTGGCGATTCGGCGCCGGCAAAGTGCAAGGCGATTGCCCCTGTTGTGCTGGAAAACAACAAGGCCGCAACAAGGGCTGGGCCAAAACGCTCGCTTGCCAAAGACAGCAGCGATCCCACCGTGCTGCCAGTGAAAAAAAGCAGCAAGAGGCCCAGCGGCAGCAACGCGGCTGCCGAGGGCGTATCGAGCAGGTAATTGCCCAACTGGGTGGTGTTGCCGCTCATGAACGAGGTGTAGTAGCCACCCAGTTCGATAAAGCCGATCGCATCGATGAACCCGGCCAATCCGGTGAGCAAGAGCCCTTGGCCGAGCTTGGGAGCGGGCGTCACCGGCTTAAAGGCGGCTGGCGATGTCTTGCGCCAGCCCGGCCATTTCAGCGGCGTCAGCAGCACCCTTGCCATGATCGCCCAAGGCCTCGCCCTCATAGACGGGAATGAGGTGGAAGTGCAGGTGAAACACGCTTTGTCCAGCTGGGGCTTCATTGAACTGGACGAGGCGAATGCCATCAGCCCCCGTCGCTGCCTTGAGCGCAACAGCCACCCGCTGCACGATCGGCATCACGGCCGAGAGGGTGGCAGGATCCGCGTCGAGCAGGTTGCGCGAGGCAGCCTTGGGCAGAACCAGCGTGTGCCCGCGTGACTGGGGGAACACATCGAGCATCACCAAGGCGGTGTCGTCTTCGTAAACCTTGTGGGCTGGCATCTCGCCCCGGAGAATGCGGCCGAAGATGTTGCTGGGATCGTAGGCAGTGCTCACGGTGTACCTCGCGGGAGTGGATGGCCTTGGCATACTCCCGGCAAGGTGCTCGGCTCAAGAGCCGAGATCAACCGCCTATTCGGCCGGGGCTGCCTGTCCCGAGCGGCGCTGGAAGAAGCGGAAGCGGAAATAGTTCAGAACCGCGAGGCCGGTAAAGGTGACCGGCACATAGGAAAAGCCGCGGCGAATAAAGAACAGCGTGATGTTGACGGCGGTGGCCGCGCTCATTGCCCCCTTGCCCATTGCGGAGGTAAAGCTCGACGGGACGATGTGACGGTAGAAGACAGCGTCGCAGTGGTAATAATCCAGCGCACGGCGCGCAAAGGCGCGCTTGGACGCCGAATAATCCTTGAGCTCTTCCATGCCCATATCGCCGTGAAACTCGACTTCCGAGCCCACCGCCCAGACTTCGGGCGGGGTGAGCCTGTCTTTGCCAAGGGCGGTGAAGAGCTCGACCAGATCGGTAAAGGTGACGAAATTGGCGTTCCAGCAATCCTGCGACTTGGCGCCATGGGCGAGCACCAGCACCTCGGCGCGTTCAAGCTTTTCGCGCATGCGGTCATAGTCGCCGGCTGAAAAATCGGTGCCTGACTTGGCGGTTTCCACAAGACCACCCAGATCGGTCAACTTTGCCACCATCGCCGAGCCATAAGACCCGCTGGCGCCGGTAACGAGAAAGCGGCGACCCTTGATCTGGCAAGTGGTGCCGAACAGCAGGTCGAAGATGTTGGCGAAGGACGAAAAGAAGTTATGCGGGTAGACGTGGTGCATGGCGTGGTAGTTGTTGTCCACCCAGAGCAGACCCTGCTGGGCACCGACGCGATCCATCGCCATGTGGTTGTAGTCGAGCCCTTCCTCGCGGAAGGTCATCACCAGCATGATGGTACGAATGACAGCCACAAGCGCTATGGGCGGCCAAGGGAAAACGAGCAGGAACAGCGCGATCCCCAGCATCGAGGTCGCGTATTCCGGCAGGATGTGAAACCAGATATTGGCCCGGGCATAGGCCGGATTGATCTTCATATCGAGGTCAAGAAACTTGTGATGCACCCAGTGCCAGGACGAGAAGGTGCGCAAGAGCTTGAACCGCGAGGTTTCCCAGCGATGCAGCAACCAGTGCAGCGCATCGAAGAGGGCGGTGGAGAACACGAAGGTGACGCCGGCCTGGAGAATAAAGACGAAAGCGTCAGAGATATTCATGCGGATTCCTGCAGGGAGCGTTAACCTACATAGCCTCCGGTGTCGGCTAAGTCCAAGGGGCATCCTGCCGCGCTAGCGGTCGGTGCGCTCGCCCTTGCGGAACGGAGTGTAGGTGTCCAGCGCTTCCTGCTCGCGCGCGACCGAAGCGCGCTCATGCTCGAGGAAGTCGGCAATGGCCCCGCGTAGGCCAGGATGAGCGATATAGTGCACGGAATAAGTGGTGGCGGGAGCATAGCCGCGGGCGAGCTTGTGTTCGCCTTGGGCCCCGGCTTCCACCACAGCCAGCTTGTGCGCGATGGCGTAATCGATCGCCTGGTAGTAACAGAGCTCGAAGTGGAGGAACGGCACGTCGCGGGTGGCACCCCAGTTGCGACCGAAGATGCGATCATGGCCAAGGAAGTTGATCGCGCCGGCGATTGGGGTGGGGCCGTCATAGGCCAGCATCAGCACGATGCGGTCGGCCAGGGTTTGACCAAGCAGGGAAAAGAACTTGCGATTGAGGTAGGGCCGGCCCCATTTGCGCGCCCCGGTATCCTCGTAAAAATCGTAGAAGGCGTCCCAGTGATGCTCCTGGAGGTCAGAGCCCGTCAGCCACTTGACCGCTAGGCCATCGGCAAGCGCATCACGGCGCTCCCGCCGGATGGTCTTGCGCTTGCGCGAGGAGAGGGTTTCGAGAAAACCCTCGAAACTGTCGAAGCCCTGGTTGTGCCAGTGGAACTGGGTGTCGAGGCGCTTGAGCCAGCCAGTTGTTTCCACCAGATCGGCCTCGGCTTCGGGCACGAAGGTCATGTGCACCGACGAGGCGTCGCGCTGGCTGGCGAGTTGCTGAGCGGCGGAAAGCAGCGCCGCCTGTTCCTCAAGGCTGCCGCTCGGCACCAGGAGCTTGGGCGCGGTGGCCGGGGTAAACGGCACCGAACATTGCAGCTTGGGGTAGTAGTCCCCGCCCGCGCGCTCGAAGGCATTGGCCCAGCCGTGGTCGAAGACATATTCGCCCATGGAGTGGGACTTGAGAAAGAGCGGCATCAGCCCAACGGGCTGGCCCGCGCTGTTGGCCAGCAGGATGTGCTGAGGTTGCCAGCCGGTGCGGGCAGTGGCACAGCCGGATTGTTCGAGGGCCAGGAAGAAGGCGTGGCTCAGAAAAGGGTTATCCGCCACCCCATCCGAGGACGGCACAAGGCTGTTCCAAACCTCCGCCGAAATGCCGGCGGTGGTTGGATGGATAGTGGCGGTATAGCCGGGATCAGGCAAGGTCCGGGTCGAAGCCTTCAAAGACGATTTGGTCGATATGGGGCCGGGCGGCTTCCCATTCCTGTTTAGACCGGATCGTCCAGCCGGTCACCGGTTTGCCGAGCGCTCGCCAGAACTTGATCGCGGGCAGCTCCAGCGCGTCCTTGGCACAGGAGATGAAATCGAACTGAGTTTCATGCCAGTGCAGCAGATGGCGCAGGGTCCAGCGCTGCTCTGCCGTGTAGTTCTGCTCGGCTTCGGCCCCTTCATAGTTGTAGGTGATGATGCCGCGCGGCCCGGAAAAACCGAACTGACGGATCTGGGTGATCAGGTTGGGGTCGAAGGACTCGACGGTTACCGGGCCGGCATAGGACTTCAAGGCTTCGGCCGCCGCGCGGGCGAGCAACTGGGTGCCGGCGCTGTCGGCCTGATGCTTGAGCTCGATCTGCAGCAGCGCACGGCCATTGATCTGTTCAAGGAACTCGGCAAAGCGCTGGGGCCGATCACCGGCGGCGCTGTCGAGTAAGGGGATCGCGGTGAGTTCGGCGGCAGTGAGCTCACTGACCGCACCGGTGCGTCCGGTGAGGCGCTCAAGCTTGCTGTCATGGAACAGCACCGGCACGCCGTCCGAGGTCAGCTGCAGATCGCACTCGATCGCCCAGTTGCCGGCGATAGCGGCTTCAAAGGCGGAAGCGCTGTTTTCGATGATACCAGCGGCACGATTGTGCAGACCACGATGGGCGACGGGACGCGGGAAAAGGGGCAGGTCGGTCAAGTTTTGGTATCCAGTTGTGCTGGGGATATGGAGGTGGGCGAGGACCGGGCTGTGGCTAGACTTCCACCACGGCTTCGATTTCCACGGCGGCGCCAAAGGGCAGCGCGGCAACGCCGAAGGCGGCACGGGCATGCTTGCCCCGGTCACCCAGCACCCCGACCAGGAGGTTCGAGCACCCATTGGCAACCAGATGGTGCTCGGTGAAGTCAGGCGTTGAAGCCACAAGAACCGTGATCTTGAGAATACGCTTGATCTCTTCCAGCGGCACGCCACCCATATGGACGATTTGCGACAACACGTTGAGCGCCGCGAGTTCGGCAGCGTTGCCGCCCTGCACGACATTCATGGTATCGCCCAGGAGGCCGGTGACGACGCCGGTTTCATTGCTGGAGATCTGGCCCGATACGTACAAAATATTGCCGGTGCGGGTCACCGGAACATAGCTGGCGACCGGCGGTTTGGGGGTAGGGAGCTCGTAGCCGTATTCACGCAGTTTTTCAGTGGGACTGGTCATCGCTGTTTGCCTTGGTTGTCGTCATTTTGGTTGGGCCGGCGGTGCATCGGCCTTACTTGCATGGCCGAAGCCCAATGCGCTGAGATGTTCAACTCGACTGCGGCCTCGGCATTGCCGAACTCCGGCAGATCGCACCGTAGCCTTGGCCTTCCCGAAACCGGTACACCGATTCCGAGCGGCCGGCAGCGCACCCCAACACTTGGCCGGTTCACCGGAGGGCAGCCGACCCCATCGAGCACATCAGCCGTGTCGCCGGGATCATCAGGGCTCCGGGTCGGCGGCGCAAGTGAAAACCGGCAGCATGCCCCGAAGGCCTTCGTGCTTAGCCGGCTGGATTGAGCTGGTGCCAGACTCGCATGAAGGTTTCGGGTGCCATGCCGGTATTGGCACAAAGGGACAGGAGCAGCGGCTCGTTGGCCGCAAAATAGTCGATAAGTCCGTGCTGGAAGGCTGGGGAACCGGTGGAGCGCCGCAGCGAGTCGGGATCAAGGCCGGCGACCTGCATGAATGCCAAGAGTTCATCGGGGTTCTCGGCAAGGTAGGAGAGGCAGGCATCGGCGAGCCCGGAGGCATTGGGAGGGGGCGCAGATTCAATACGGGGCACAGCCAGGCTCATTTGGTCTTTTGTAATGAGTTCGATGTTACCTGAATGGCGCGGTAAAACGAAGTGCTGAGGGTACTCGAGCAGCGCAAGCGAGGTTTGATGCCAAAAACAGTGATGATCGTGGAAGACAACGAGCTCAACATGAAGCTCTTCAACGATCTGCTCGAATCGCGCGGTTACGCCGTCATCCAGACCCGCTCCGGCATGGAAGCGCTGGATCTGGCGCGCGCGCACCATCCCGACCTGATCTTGATGGATATCCAGCTGCCTGAAGTGTCGGGACTGGTGGTCACCAAGTGGCTCAAGGATGATGAAGAGCTTGCCCATATCCCGGTAATCGCGGTGACTGCCTTTGCCATGAAGGGCGACGAAGAGCGGATTTTGCAAGGCGGGTGCGAGGGTTACATCTCCAAGCCCATTTCGGTGCCTCACTTTCTGGAAACTATTGCCCGCTATATTGGCCCGGCTTGAGGGGGCCGTTGCGCTCGGCGCGGCCATGGTGCTGCCCGGTCGTCTATATGCCGGCTGTGGTAGGTGGGGCGAAGAGTGACTGCACGCGTATTGATCGTCGACGACATTCCGACCAATGTACGCCTGCTGGAGGCTCGCTTAGCCGCTGAGTATTACGAGGTCCTGACCGCCAGTTCCGGCCCGCAGGCCATCGAAATCTGCAATCGCAACGATGTGGATATCGTCCTACTCGATGTAATGATGCCCGATATGGATGGCTTTGAAGTGTGCCGCCGCCTCAAGGCGAGCCCGAGAACCAACCACATTCCGGTGCTGATGATTACCGCGCTCGACCAGCCCTCCGACAAGGTGCGAGGGCTGGAAGTGGGTGCCGATGATTTTCTGACCAAGCCAGTCGATGACATGCAACTGATGGCCCGGGTCAAAAGCCTGGTGCGCCTCAAGACGCTGACCGACGAGCTGCGCGCGCGGGCCCTCACGGGCCAGCAGATCGCCATCGAGGATGCGCTGCGTGCGATGGACAATGTCGACACTGGCGCTGGGCATGTGCTGGTGATCGACACCGATGCGCGCCATGCCGAGCGGATCAAGACCTATCTTGTTCCCGAGCATAGCGTTGATGTGCTCGTCCAGCCCGCCGATGCCGTGTTCCAGGTTACCGGGGCGCCCTACGAAGTTGTGCTCGTCGCCATGGCGCTCGAAAATTTCGACCCGCTCCGGGTGTGCTCGCAGATCCGTACGCTCGAACATACGCGCACCTTGCCCATCATTCTGATTGCCGATGAAACCGACCGCCCCAAAGTGGTGCGGGCGCTGGATCTGGGGATCAATGATTTCATTATGCGCCCCGTGGAGCGCAATGAGTTGGCGGCGCGGGTGCGCACGCAAATCCGGCGCCAGCGCTATGCGCTGGAGCTGCGGCAAAGCGTCAACAACACCATGGCCATGGCAGTAACGGACGACCTGACCGGGCTATATAATCGCCGCTATTTCGAGCGGCACCTGCATGTGATGTTGAGCAAGGCGCAGTCGCAAGGGCGGGACATGGCCGTCATGATTCTCGACATCGACCACTTCAAGGCCGTCAACGACACTTATGGGCACCATGTCGGCGACAGTGTGCTCAAGGAGTTCGCGCAGCGGTTGCGGCGCAGTGTTAGAGGTGTCGACCTTGCTTGCCGTTTCGGTGGGGAGGAGTTCGTGGTGCTAATGCCCGATACCGATATGGGGCAGGCGGAAGCCGTGGCCGAGCGGGTGCGCCGAGCCATTGCCGAACAGGGTTTTGATGTCGGCGGCGACCGGCCGATGTGGGTGACGGTTTCGGCTGGCGTGACACTCAACGAGAGCGTCTCGGATACGCCGGCAGTGCTGATGAAGCGAGCCGATGTGGCGCTCTATCGCGCCAAGCGGCAGGGCCGTAACCAAGTTGTCTTTGACGCCGCTTGAGCCTGCCAGCTACGTCGTTAGGGTTATCCATTATACTTAACAGAAGCTTAGCGGCCACAACCTGCTGGATATGCTTGAGTTTTAGCGGGGCAGGCGTAGGGTTTCTTTAACGGCGCTGCCAAGTTCTTGTGGATGGTGCCCAAAGTTCCCTACGGCTCTCTCAGGTCCGCCGCAACTCCTGAGACCGTAGGGCGGCTGGTCCGGACGCGGACAGAGTGGCCTCTTCGACATGCCGCTCCGGACCAGCCACTTTCTTTCATTCTCAGGATCGCCTGCAGGTCGGTAGTGGCGGCTGCTCGTAGCCTCAGAAACAAATAACCCCGCATCGCTGCGGGGTTTTTGTTCGGCTCGGGAGAGGATCAATTACTTGATCTTGGCTTCCTTGAATTCAACATGCTTGCGCACAACCGGGTCGTACTTGTTGTACGACAGCTTCTCGGTCTGGGTGCGGGCGTTCTTCTTGGTGACATAGTAGAAGCCAGTATCAGCCGTCGACACGAGCTTGATCTTGACGGAAGCGGCTTTGGCCATTGGAGTGTCCTCGCGTAAACAAAGAGGCGCCGCGAACGCGGCGCCGGAATTTGGGTGCAACCTACGGATTTACCGCCGGATGTCAAGCCTCACGCTTGGCTGGGTCGAAGCCATACATGCGGTTGGCCCATTGCAGCCCCACAACGGCACCCTTGATAGAGGGCAGCATAGCCAGCGGCATGATGATGCCCAAGGGTACCATGGTATAAAGATAGGTCAGCGGATTGACGTGATAGGTCATGTCCATATGCATCATCACGCCAACAAGCAGGTGGCCGACAATGGTGATGGCAATATAGGGCGGCAAGTCATCGGCGCGATGATGGTGAAACTCCTCACCGCAGTTTTCGCAGTGGTCGGCGACTTTCAGATAAGCGCGGAACAGCTTGCCCTCGCCGCAGTTTGGGCACTTGCACAGCACGCCACGCCACATAGCCTGCATGACGCTGCGTTGATCGGTACTTTTGGCTACGATGCTCATGGCGTCACCTCTTGCGACGGCCTTTGGGGCCGAGTGTCCTAGATGGGCGTTTCGTTGTCCGCCGTGTAGTTGACGGATTGACGCGGCTGCCCTCCGAGAGAAGTTCAAACCGCATTGCCCCTGCCACGGGGGCAACTTCGAGCAGGCGAACGGTCACGCGGTCACCCAGGGCGAACTTCTCGCCGGTGCGATCGCCGATCATTGCCTGCTGCTCTTGCTCATAACGATAGAAATCGGCTCCCAGGGTGGAGGCGGGAACAAATCCATCGGCTCCGGTATCAAGGAGCCGAATGAACAGGCCGGAGCGGGTAACCCCGGAGATCCGGCCCTCGAACCGTGCCCCGATCTGGCCGGCCAAAAATTGCGCCAGCAGGCGGTCGGACGTTTCTCGTTCCGCCGCCATGGCCCGGCGCTCGGTCGCTGAAATGTGCTGGCCGATGCCGGCAAGCTTTTGCATCTCGTTGTCCGAGAGGCCATCATCACCCAAGCCCAGCGCCCGGATCAGGCCGCGGTGGACGATCAGATCCGAGTAGCGGCGAATGGGCGAGGTGAAGTGGGCGTAGTTGTCGAGGTTTAGGCCGAAATGCCCGTAATTTTCGGGGGCATATTCTGCCTGGGCCTGCGAGCGCAGCACCATTTCCGATACCTGCTCGGCATTGCCCGCCTTGCGGGCCTCGGCCAGGATGCCGTTGAAGTCGCTGGCTCGCACCGCGTCGGATTTCTTGACCGCAATATCGAGCGAGCCGAGGAAATCGCGAAGGGCCGCAAGCTTCTCGGTCGAAGGCGTGTCATGGACGCGAAACAGCAGGGGCATATTCTTGGCCTGCAGCGTTTCGGCCGCCGCGACATTGGCCGCGATCATCATTTCTTCGATTAGCCGGTGGGCATCGAGGCGCTCGGGGATCCGGATGTCCTTGACCATGCCTTTCTCGTCCAGAACGATCTTGCGTTCGGGCAGGTCGAGATCGAGCGGCCCACGCTGGTCGCGTGCCTTGGCCATGGTCTCATAGGCGTCCCAGAGCGGGCGCAGTATCGGCTCGAGCACCGGGCCAGCCTTGTCATCGGGCTGGCCGTCAATGGCCGCTTGTGCCTGCTGATAGGACAGCTTGGCGGCCGAGCGCATCAGCACTCGGTGGAAGCTGTGCGAGCGCTTGCGCCCATCGGCGCCGATGACCATGCGCACGGCAAGGGCCGCACGCGGTTCCCCTTCCTTGAGCGAGCACAACTCGTTGGAGATGCGCTCGGGTAGCATGGGAACGACGCGGTCGGGGAAATAAACGGAATTGCCGCGCAGATAGGCCTCGCGGTCGAGCGCTGAGCCGGGACGGACATAGGCTGCCACATCGGCAATGGCCACGGTGACCAGGTGCCCGCCGGCATTGGCGGGATCGGGATCGGGCTGGGCATAGACGGCGTCGTCGTGATCCTTGGCGTCGAACGGATCGATGGTGATCAAGGGAAGGTCACGCCAATCCTCCCGGCCCTTGAGCGTGGCTTCCTTGGCTTCCTCGGCCTCACGTAGCACCGATGTCGGGAAGCGATAGGGGATCTCGAGGCTGTGGATAGCAATGAGGCTGATGGCGCCTTCGGAAGCCGGGTTGCCGATCACGGCCGTAACGCGGGCACGCGGGATCATCAGGCGGCCTGAAAGCTTGACCTCCACTTCCACCAGATCGCCGTCGCGGGCCTCGCCAAGGTCGCCCATGGGGATGCGCATTTCCTTTTGCTTGCGATCCACGGGAATGAGGCGGGCGCCGTCCTCATCCATGCGCACAATGCCGATATGGGCACGGCGCGGCTTGTCGAGGATCTTCATCGGGCGGGCGGTATAGGCCGGGATCTCGCCATCACCGGCGTCAATACGGGCCAGGATGCGGTCGCCTGGAGCGGGTATGACGCGGGCGTCGCGCCCCTGATAAACGAGAACGCGGGGGCGTTCGCCTTCTTCGTCATTCCATTGGGCAGGGAAGGCGTGAAGGTGATCGGGATCGGCATCGGTGGGGATGTCGAGCACAGTTACCGGGGGCAGGGCGGCGGTACGGCGCAGCGCCTTGCGCGTGCGGGTAATAACGCCTTCGCCTTCCAGCTCAGCCAGCATGGCCTTGAATGGTTTGCGCAGATCGCCGCGGATGCCGAACAGCTTGGCCAGATCGCGCTTGCCCTTGAGATCGGGCGTTTCGGCGAGCGCCTGCAGCAATTGCTCGCGTGAAGGTAGTTGCTCGGCAGCACTGAGGCGGGGGCGCTTGGGGCCGGAAGTGTTTTTTGCTCTTGTTTGTAGTTTAGCCATAAGTGTCAGTTCTTTTTATGTTGCAACATAAATAGGGATCGCCCCGGCTTTTGCAAACCGCCGCTCTGCCAAGTCCGCCTGACCTGCCCAATTTCAATGTCTGACGCGGCTGAAATGTTGCGCGACGAGATCGAGGTTATTGCGCTCTGGTGCCGAGTATGGCCGGGATAAGGCCGTTATTGCTCTATCTTCACCGAGGTCGTCCATGCGGAACAAGGCACAGGTTATCGGCCGACCCGTCCCCGTCCAGAGGATGCTAGGGTGCCCAGATTCCACCGATTCTGCTGAGTTCCCATGACCATTCCATTTTTCGACGGCCACAACGACACCTTGCTCAAGCTGCTGGAAGCGGGTGTCGCCGACCCCGAGCGGCTGTTTGTGGAGGGGATGCCTGCGGCCCAGATCGATGGTCCACGTGCCCGCACGGGCGGTATGGTGGGTGGGTTCTTTGCGATCTTTCCGCCACCGCTTAAGGGCGGCCTTGGATCGGTGGTAGCCAATTCGGCCAATCCAAGCTCCACGCTTCCTCCTGAATTGCCGCTGGCCGATGCGCAATCGGTGACTCTTGCCATGGCCTCGATCCTGCTGCGGCTGGAGCGGGCTGGCGCCTTAACACTGTGCCGGAGTGCTGCCGAGATTCGCCAGGGGATCGCGGCCGACAAGCTGGCAGCAGTGCTGCATATCGAGGGCGCCGAAGCGATCGACACGGATCTGCACTCCCTTGATGTGCTTTATGCGGCCGGTTTGCGCTCGATCGGGCTGGTGTGGAGCCGCGCCAATGCCTTTGGCACCGGCGTGCCGTTTCGCTACCCCGCCGATCCAGATATCGGCCCGGGAATTTCGGATGCGGGCAAGGCCTTGGTGCGCGCTTGCGATAGCCTTGGCGTGATGATCGATCTGTCGCATCTTAATGCCGCGGGGTTTCGCGATGTCGCTGCAATCAGCAACAAGCCGCTGGTTGCCACTCATTCCAATGTCCATGCCATCACCGCGCATGCGCGCAACCTCGTCGATTGGCAGCTGGCAGCGATCGCCGAAAGCAAGGGCGTTGTCGGGTTGAACTTTGCAACAGGCTTTTTGCGTCCGGACGGGCAAATGCGCGCCGATACGCCCATCGAGATGATGGTGCGCCATGTGGACAGTCTGGTGGAAGCACTGGGAGAAGACGGCGTGGCGCTTGGCTCGGACTTTGACGGCGCCATGATCCCCGCCGAGATCGGCGATGTCACGGGCGTGCAAAAGCTGCTCGCCGCGCTGTTGGACAAGGGCTATGGCGAAACGCTGGTGCGCAAGATCGCCTGTGACAACTGGCTGTCGCTGATCGAACGCACAATCGGCTGAACCGGTGGCCGGCGTCTGGAGGCGCTCCAGCCCACGCGGTGCCGGGTTCGTCCGACGCCGAAGCCGGCGCCGGTGACCACGCAACCTTGTCCTTGCGGCGCGTAAGCGCCCCCTTGGGGTTGCAGTGCTAAGCTAGCGCAGGGGCCGATCAGTGCCCTTGATCCAGATCATGCTCGCGCGCCCGACAAACCAGGCGTCAGAACGGAACGTCTTCGTCGGCCACGGTCTTGGTGGCTGGTGCCTTCTTGGTCGCAGCTTTTTTAGCAGCAGGCTTCTTGGCGGCAGCGGTTCTGGCGGCGGGTTTCTTGGCAGCTGCCTTCTTGGCCGGGGCCTTTTTGGGCTTGGTGCCGGTGGCTTCGGCGCGCGCGGCGATCCATTCCACCGCCTGGTCCACCGTTACATCCTCGGGTTTGATGTCCTTGGGAATGGTGGCGTTGATCTTGCCCTGGTTGACATAAGGACCATAGCGGCCAGCACGCACGGTAATGGGGCCGTTGTCGTGCTCAAAGGTCTGGATCGCGGCGACGGCAGCGCCACCGCGCTTGAAACCGCCCGCCGCCTTTTGCGCCAGGAGGTCCACAGCGCGGTTGATACCAACCGTGAACACTTCCTCCACATCGGGCAGATTGGCGTATTTGCCGTCATGCAGGATGAAGGGGCCGTAGCGCCCGAGCCCTGCCGTGATCGGCGAGCCCGTTTCCGGATGGGTGCCCACTTCCCGTGGCAGTGACAACAACTGCAGGGCCTTGTCGAGCGTCAGGGACGCTGCTTCCCAGCCCTTTGGCAGGGAGGAGCGCTTGGGCTCCTTGCCGTCACCAAGCTGCACATAGGGGCCAAAGCGCCCTGTCTTGAGGTAAACCTCTTCCCCCGTTTCCGGATCGGTGCCCAACACGCCGTCACCTGCTGCCGCTTCCGAGGACTGGCCAGTGGCCGCGTCGGACAGCTGCATGGTGTGCTTGCATTCGGGATAGTTCGAGCAGCCGATAAAGGCACCGTATTTCCCAAGCTTGAGCGACAGCTGGCCCGTGCCGCAGGTCGGACACAGGCGACGATCCGAGCCATCAGGCTTGGCCGGGAAGATGTGGTCTTCCAGCAAGTCATTGAGGGCGTCGAGCACCTCGGTGACCCGCAGATCCTTGATCTCGGTGGTCGCAACGGTGAAATCACGCCAGAAATCGCGCAGCACCTGCTTGTAGTCGAGCTCACCGGCCGAGATCAGATCGAGCTGTTCTTCCAGATTGGCAGTGAAGCCATATTCCACATAGCGATTGAAGAAGCTCTCGAGGAAGGCCGTGACGATGCGGCCGCGATCCTCGGGATGCAGCGCCTTACCCTCAAGGCGCACATAGTCGCGATCCTTCAGCGTGGAGAGGGTAGCGGCATAGGTGGAGGGCCGGCCGATGCCGAGCTCTTCCATCTTCTTGATCAGACTGGCTTCGGTGTAGCGGGCCGGCGGCTGGGTGAAGTGCTGCTCGATTTCGACGGCCTGCAGGGCAGGCTTGTCGCCAACGGCCAGCGGCGGCAATTCGCGGCTGTCCTCGTCTTCCTCGTCATCGTCGCTCTTGGCTTCAACGCCATACAGCGCCAGGAAGCCGGGGAAGGTGACTACGGAGCCAACAGCACGCAGTTCGACCTGGCGGCCGGGCACATTGACGGCGATGTCAACGGTGGTCCGGTCGATCTCGGCCGAGCGCATCTGTGACGCCAGCGTGCGGCGCCAGATCAGGCCATAGAGCTTGAGCTGGTCGGCATCGAGATTGCTCATCGTATCGGGATGCTTGAGCATATCGGTGGGACGGATGGCCTCGTGCGCTTCCTGGGCGTTCTTGGCCTTGGTCTGATAGATGCGTGGCTTTTCCGGCAGGTATTCGGCACCGAAGTTCTTGGTGATGGCAGAGCGGGCCATGGCGATCCCCTCGGGGGCCATCTGCACCGCGTCGGTACGCATATAGGTGATCAACCCGTCCTCGTAGAGGCGCTGGGCGATCTGCATGGTGCGCGACGGCGACAGACCTAGCCGGGACGAGGCATCTTGCTGCAGCGAAGAGGTGGTGAAGGGCGCATAGGGGTTGCGCTTGGTGGGCTTCTTCTCGACGCCCGAAACATTGAACTGGCCAGCTTCGATCAGCGCCTTGAGCGCGGCGGCGTCCTCGCCGTTCTTGATCGCCAGCTTGTCGGTGCGCTTGCCGTCGACGGAATAAAGCCGGGCAATGAAGCTCTTGCCCTTTTGCGCGAGCTTGGCTTCCACCGACCAGTACTCATCGGCCTTGAAGCGCTCGATCTCGGACTCGCGGTCGGACACAAGGCGCAAAGCCACCGATTGCACGCGTCCGGCCGAGCGGGAGCCGGGCAGCTTGCGCCACAGGATCGGCGAAAGGGTGAAGCCCACAAGATAGTCGAGCGCGCGGCGAGCGAGATAGGCATCGACCAGCGGCATGTCGATGTCGCGCGGCTTGGCCATGGCCGCAGTCACGGCATCCTTGGTGATGGCGTTGAACACCACGCGCTGGACCGGGGTGTCTTTCTTGATCGCCTTTTTCTGGCGCAACACGTCGAGCACGTGCCAGGAAATGGCTTCGCCTTCGCGATCAGGGTCGGTCGCAAGGATCAGTTCATCAGCGCCTTTAAGCGCGTTGGCAATGTCGGCAAGGCGCTTCTTGGAGGCGGTATCAACCTCCCAGGACATGGCAAAATCTTCGTCGGGCCGGACTGAACCGTCCTTGGCGGGCAGATCACGGACATGGCCGAAGGAGGCCAGGACTTCATAGTCCTTACCCAGATACTTGTTGATTGTCTTAGCCTTAGCCGGACTCTCAACGACAACGACCTTCATGGAAAACCCGATCCGAAACACTGCAACGCAAGGTGGCGCAACATGGTGAAGCCGAGGGGCAGTGTCAACGGGCGCTGATTTAGTATGATCCCGTGGAGCCGAGTGTCGGCCGGGCCGTTGTGGCGATCAACAGGAGGAAGTTGACAATGGATTTACGCAAACTGGGTAATAGCGGCACGGTGGTTTCGGCACTCTGCCTTGGGACCATGACCTTCGGGTCGGACGCGGACGAGGCCACGTCGTTCGCCTTGATGGATGATTATGTCGAAGCGGGCGGAAATTTCCTCGACACGGCCGACGTCTACACCAATGGCACCTCCGAAGAGATCATTGGTCGCTGGCTCAAGAGCAAGGGCGGGATGGCTGACCGGCTGGTGATTGCCAGCAAGGGCCGCTTTCCGACGCTGGAAGGGTCCAACGGCCTTGGCTTGTCGCGCAAGCATTTGGGGTACGCGCTGGATGCCTCGCTGCGGCGATTGGGCGTCGAGCAGATCGATCTTTACCAGATGCATGCGTGGGACGCGCTGACGCCGATCGAGGAAACCCTGCGCTTTCTTGATGATTCGGTGCGTAACGGCAAAATCGCCTATTACGGCTTTTCCAATTTCCTCGGCTGGCAGCTGACCAAGGCAGTGTGGATTGCCAAGGCGCAGGGCTATACCCCTCCCGTAACCTTGCAGCCGCAATACAATCTACTGGTGCGCGATATCGAGCACGAAATCGTGCCTGCCGTGCTCGATGCCGGCATGGGCCTACTGCCCTGGTCGCCGCTGGCTGGCGGCTGGCTGTCGGGCAAATACAAGCGTGACGAAATGCCAAGCGGGGCAACGCGGCTGGGCGAAAACCCCAAGCGCGGCATGGAGGCGTATGAAAAGCGCAATGCCAACCCACAGACCTGGGCGGCTATCGACGCGGTCATGCAGATCGCCGAGCAGCGCGGCGTCAGTGCAGCGCAGGTGTCGCTGGCCTGGCTGGTGCAAAAACCCGCCGTTACCTCGGTGATCCTGGGCGCCCGCAAGCGCGAACAGCTGGCCGACAACATGGCTGCGGGCGATCTAAGCCTCAGCGCTGAGGAGGTTGCGCGGCTTGACGAAGCGAGCAAGCCGCAGATCGGCGATTACCCCTATGGCGCTGGTGGCATCAACCAGCGCCATCGCAAGCTCGAAGGCGGGCGCTAAAGCGAAGGCGCGGCGGTCAGCGGTAGCGTTTAGCGACCAGCTGACCGCTCGACCACTCGATCTCGCCCGCCAGATCGAGCTCCAGCAACAGCATCTGCATCGCTGCGGCAGACAGTCCGGTTTGCCGCAGCAGTTCATCGACTTCCATCGGAGCGGTGCTCAACAAACCGCGCAAGCGATCCGCGTCACTAGGATCGGGGACGTCTAACCCAGCGCCGACCTCGTCGGGGTCCGGCTCCCATTGTCGATCAAATAGGGCTTGGCGCGACGGATCGGCCGAGCCCAGGCTTTCGATGATGTCCTCGGCATTAGTGATCAGCTTCGCCCCTTGCTGGATCAAGGCATTGCCTCCTTCGGCCCGGGGATCCAGGGGCGAACCCGGCACCGCAAAGACATCCCGGTTCTGCTCCAGCGCAAGGCGCGCCGTGATCAGGGAGCCCGAGCGTTTGGCCGCTTCCACCACGACAATGCCGAGCGACAGCCCTGACACCAGCCGATTGCGGCGCGGGAAATCGCGGGCACGAGGCTCCCAGCCGAGCGGCATCTCGGTGAGCAAGGCGCCGCCGTGGTCGAGAATGTCATGGGCAAGCGGAATGTTCTCATCGGGATAGATCTGGTCAAAGCCGCCCGCCAGGACCGCAACGGTGCCGGTTTGCAGACTTGCCCGGTGGGCCGCTGCATCAATGCCGCGGGCGAGGCCGGAAACGATCGTATAACCGCGGGCACCAAGATCGGTAGCGAGCAGGCGCGTCATCTTCACCCCGGCCGAGGAGGCGTTGCGCGCACCGACCATGCCCACGGTGCGCCGCCAATCCAGATTGGCGCCGCCCGCGAGGGTCAGCACCGGCGGCGCGCCGGCAATGAAGCCGAGATGGGGCGGATAGTCGGGATCGCAGCTGAGCACGAGATGGGCGCCGAAGCGCTGCAGGCCAGCGAGTTCGTCTTCGGCCTGCATACGGGTCGAGATGCGCGGCTGCGTTCCGGCCCGTTTGAGCAAGCCGGGCAGGGCGTCGAGCGCCGCCTCGGCTGAACCGAAGCGGCCGAGCAGTTGGCGAAAAGTGACGGGGCCGACATTGTCAGTGCGAATCAGGCGAAGCCAGGCAAGGCGCTCTTGGTCAGAAACCAGTGCAGCGCCTTTGCCCACGGATCAGGCTTTCTTGGTAGAGCCGATGGTTGGCTCGGTTCCCGCCATCAGACGGGCGATGTTGGTGCGATGCTGGATAAAGAGCAGGATCACCATGACCGCCACTGCTACCGCGAGCCACTCATTAACGACGACATAGGCAAAAATCGGTGCGGTAGCGCCAGCGGTGAGTGAAGCGAGGGAGGAGGTCTTGCGCGTTACGGCGATCAGCAGCCAGACCGCGCAGAAGATCAGCCCCACCGGCCAGGACAACGCCAGGAGGGCACCGATCAGCACGGCGACACCCTTGCCGCCCTTGAAGCCCAGCCACGCCGGAAAGCAGTGCCCGATAAAGGCGCCGATCGCAGCAACCATTGCCGCGTCCTCGCCCCAAAGATAGCGAGCCAGCAAAACCGGCACGGCGCCCTTAGCGGCGTCGAGAACCAGCGTTGCGGCCGCGAGCCAGCGATTGCCAGTACGCAGCACATTGGTGGCACCGATATTGCCCGAGCCAATCGCGCGGATATCGCCAAGCCCGGCCGCGCGAGTCAGCAGTAGGCCGAACGGCACCGAGCCACAGAGATAGCCGAGCACGATGGCGTAGAGCAGGGTAAGCAGATCAGGGGCCATAACAGGTTCCGAGCGAAGGTAAGTATTGGTAGCCCCAGCCTCGCCCGTTCCACAAGGGCTCGCACATGGCTAGAGCGTCTCGGTGTGGAGATAAACCGTTTGTCCACCCACAATGGTGCGCATTACCTTGCCGGCAAGGCGTGCGCCTTCAAAGCTGGTGTTGCGCGAACGCGAGCGTATCGCCGTTTCGCTGACCTGCCAGGGATAATCGGGATCAAACAAGATCAGGTCGGCTGGTGCTCCGCGCGCAATACGCCCGGAAGGCAGGCCCAGGATTTGCGCCGGCCGGATGGTCATCGCCCGCAGCACCGACAGGAGATCCACCTCGCCGGAATGAACCAGCCGCAATGCCGCCGCCAGCAATGTTTCGAGCCCGATCGCGCCATCCGAGGCTTCGGCAAAGGGCTGCCGCTTCACCTCGCTGTCCTGTGGGTCATGATCGGAATGGATGGTGTCGATCGTGCCGTTGCGCAGCGCCTCGATCATGGCCTGGCGATCATCTTCGGAGCGCAGGGGTGTTGCGAGCTTGAAAAAGGTCCGGTAGCGGCCGATGTCGTTTTCGTTGAGCGCCAGATTGTTGATCGACACGCCGGCCGTCACATTGGCGTGCCGGCCCTTGGCCGCCCGGAGAAGTTCGGCGGAGCTGGCAGTGGAAATCTGTGCCGCGTGGTAGCGCACGCCGGTCAAAGCAGCGAGTTGCAGGTCCCGCGCCAGGGGAATGGTTTCCGCCTCTCGCGGAATGCCCTTGAGGCCCAAAATAGTGGCGAAGAAGCCTTCGTTCATTACGCCATCGCCAACTAGCCCACGGTCCGCGAGGTGATGAACGATCGGCATGTCGTAATTGGCGGCATAGCTCATCGCCGTGCGCAGCAGCGCGCTGGACTGGATGGAGCTGCGTCCGTCGGTCAGGCAAACGGCGCCTGCCTCCTGCAGGAGCCCGAACTCGGTGATCTCCTCGCCACGCAATCCCTTGGTGATCGCGGCGGCGGGCAAGATATTGACCTTGCTCGTGGCTTTGCCCCGGCGCAGCAGGAAATCCACCAGCGCACCATCGTCGACCACCGGGCTGGTGTCCGGCATCATCACAAAGCTCGTCACTCCGCCGACGGCGGCGGCCTCGCCGGCCGACTGGAGCGTTTCACGATATTCCTTGCCGGGCTCGCCGGTGAACACGCGCATATCGATGAGGCCCGGCGCCAGCACGTGGCCCGCAGCATCGATCACCTCGGCTCCGTCAGGCACACCGATGGGCCCCTCAAGCGCGAGATCGGTGATGACGCCATTCTCGACCAGCACAGCTCCGCGGGCATCTGTGCCGGAAGCCGGATCAACGAGGCGGGCGTTCTCAATCAGCAATGGGCGGTTCATCGAACGTCTCCCGCAGGCAGCAAGGCATCGAGCACTGCCATGCGTACGGCCACGCCCATTTCCACCTGGTCGGTAATCACCGAAGCGGGACCGTCGGCAATGGCTGGGTCGATCTCCACGCCCCGGTTCATCGGGCCGGGATGCATCACAATCGCGTCCGGCTTGGCATGGCTGAGCTTGTCGGCGTCCAATCCATAGAAGCGGTAATATTCGCGCACCGAAGGGATCATGCGGCCATTGGCGCGCTCATGCTGCAGGCGCAGCATCATCACCACATCGGCACCCTCTAGGCCCTTGCGCATATCGGTGAACACTTCGGTTGCGAGTTGCTCGATCCCCGCAGGCAGGAGATTGCGCGGGGCAATCACCCGGGTGCGGACATTAAGCGCGCCGAGCAACAGCAGGTTGGAGCGCACCACACGCGAATTAGCGATGTCCCCGCAAATCGCGACGGTCAGTCCATTGATGCGGCCCTTATGGCGCCGGATAGTGAGCGCATCGAGCAGCGCCTGGGTGGGGTGTTCGTGGGCGCCATCACCCGCATTGATAACAGCACAACCCACTTTTTGCGAGAGGAGCTCCACCGCGCCGGCCGCCGAGTGGCGCACCACGATCACATCCGGGCGCATGGCGTTGAGCGTTGTCGCGGTATCCACCAGCGTCTCACCCTTGGATACCGAGGAGGACTTTACCGACATGTTCATCACCAGCGCGCCGAGGCGTTTGCCGGCGATCTCGAACGAGCCCTGAGTGCGGGTCGAGGGTTCGAAGAACAGGTTGATCTGGGTTTTACCCGACAGGGTAGGATGCGTCTTGCGCTCCTGGCGCGAGACGGGGACCATGCGCTCGGCCCGGTCGAGCAGGTCGATGATCTCGTGCTGCTTCAGATCGGCGATGGAAAGCAGGTGACGCTGGCGAAAGGGGGGGAAGTCGCCAGCGCTGCTGCCAGCTTGCGTGACGTTGCCGCCGGTTGGTTCAGCCATGGCCTCGGATCCCCTGCAATTAGCTGCGGTCTAGCGGAGGGGTGGCGGGTGTTCAACTGTTTGTTGCTTTATCCCCGGCGCAGGCGATCGAGCGCGCCCTGGAGGATGTAGCTGGCCGCGAGTTTGTCGACCAGTTCGGCGCGCCGGTCGCGCCGCAGATCGGCGTCGATCATCATGCGGGTAACGGCGCTGGTGGACAGGCGCTCGTCCCAGAATGCAATGGGAATGCTGATCCGCGCAGCTAGATTGCGGGCGAAGGCCCGCGTCGATTGCACCCGCGGCCCTTCACTGCCATCCATGTTTAGCGGCAGGCCGAGAATGATCGCGACGGCATTATTTTGTGCGATCAACTCGTCGAGTCGCTCGGCATCTTGGGTGAACTTGGTGCGCCGAATGGTTTCGAGCGGCGTCGCCGAATAGCGCATCGCGTCTGAGACGGCCACGCCGATCGTCTTGGTGCCAAGATCAAGACACAGCAGCTTGCCGGTGGGGGGCAGACCAGCGAGGGGATTTTCCGGGAGATCGTCGCTCATGCTGCACCTCGGCTTGCTCAATGGTGCCGCTCCTATAGTTTTCCCCTGACTTTGGCGATTGGACTTTGCAATGAAACTCACCTGGTTTGGCGGTACGACGCTCCGCATTCACATTGGCGGCTTGATCCTGGTTGCGGATGCCGGTGTGGTCCCGGCCGGGATCGACGCGGCTGAGCTGGTGTCGGGGGCGGATCGGGTTTTCGGATTGGCTGCGGCGGAAGATTGCTTGCCTCAGGTTGATCTTGCCCTTTGGAAGCCCCGGCGCATCCGGCCGCTCGACGCTGGTCCCGTCGAGGCAACAATCTTGCGGGCAGGGGCGGGGCTGGTTCTCGTGCATGTGGATGGTGAGCGGCCCTTGCTGCTGGTGGCCGGGGAGTTGTTGCCGTTCGGGCGGTGGCTCGGCGATGCCGTGGTGGTGCTGTTTGGTTCGGCTGGTCAATTGGTGGCCGACGGCAGGAATCTGCTGGAGCGCCAGCCTCCGAGATTGCTTGCGCTGGCGGCTGCTGACGCTGAGCTTGATGAAGCCATTCCCGCTTTGAGAGCCCACCTGGACGACACCGCTCTGGTTGCTCTCGAGTCACGGCTGGGGCTTGAGCTCTAAAGCCGCGGCGCCTCTGCCATTGCAACTTGCCCGCCACCATTGTTAAAAGCGGCACCAGAGCGGCAAGGGCCGCATCTCCCTATTTGGAGGCATGAGCCATGTCGGTAGACGCCGCAACGGTGAAGCGTATCGGGCGCCTGGCGCGTATTCGCATCGAGGACGAGGAAGTCGCTGGCTATCAAAGCGAGCTGAACGCCATTCTCGGTTTCGTGGAACAGCTGGGCGAAGTGGATGTGTCCGGCGTCGAGCCAATGACGTCGGTGACCCCGATGCAGTTGCGCCGGCGCGACGATGCGATAACCGATGGCGGCTATCCTGAGCTGATCGTGGCCAATGCGCCGCTGTCGGAAGACAATTTCTTCATGGTCCCCAAGGTCGTGGAGTAGGCGATGGCCGTCACGATTGGCATTGAAACGCCGTTGCAGGACGATGTGCGCCGCCTTGTGGCGGCGCTCAACGATCACCTGCTGCCGCTTTCGCCAATCGAATTTCAGTTCAAGATGACCGTTGAGCAGATGGCGGGTGACGACACGACGGTTTTCGTGGCGCGCAATGCCGAAGGCGAGGCAGTGGGCTGCGGCGCGCTCAAGGTTCATTCTTCGGATCTGGGCGAGGTCAAGCGCATGTTCACGGACCCGTCCGTTCGTGGCCAGCGGGTTGGCTCGGCGCTGCTTGGCGCCATTGTCGATCTGGCGCGGCAAAAGGGGCTGAGCCAGTTGATGCTGGAAACAGGCACGGGGCCCGGCTTTGCCGAAGCGCAGCGGCTCTACCAACGCAGCGGCTTCACCCCGCGTGGCCCATTCCTTGATTATCCAGACAGCGAGTGGTCGGCTTTCTTTGCAATGCCGTTGCGGCAGGGAGCAGAAGCATGAGCATGAGCATCCGGATCGTCAAAGGCGCCGTATTGTCAAGCGTCGTCATCCTCGCCGCGGGGACTACCCAGGCGCAGGAGATTTCCAGCGTCGACCGCACCAAGGTTTACGTGAGTGATCCCGCGGGCTGCGATGCGCTGGAAAAAGATGGTCTGGACGCCATCTCCACCCTCGGGTTTCAGGTGATGACCTTTGACGATGGCATCCAGACACTTGAGTCCAGCTGCCACTTCTTTGACATCAAAGCCAAGCCGGGCAATGCCCACCTTTTCGTGTCAGCCGTCTGTGAAAACCCGGGTGCCATTTATCCCGACACGTTGGCACTGACACCACTCACATCCGACACCGTGCAGGTGGTGTCTTCCCATGAGGCTGCCATGAGTGCGGCCGCAACCAGTGAAACCAGCTCGGAGGGAGCTTCGCCCGGCGCGACGCTTTTCCACCGCTGCGCCAATCTAAGCGAGTTACCGCGTTGACCGACCTGACCAAATTGAGCCTTGCCGAAGCCAGCAAGGGGCTGAAGGCCAAGAGCTTTTCCGCCACCGAGCTGACCGGCGCGTACCTTGGCGCGATCGAGGCGGCCAATGGCGCGCTCAACGCCTATGTCGCGGTAACGGCCGAGCAGGCCACTACCATGGCCAAGGCCAGCGACGAGAAGCTTGCCAAGGGCGAGGGCGGCTCCCTCGAAGGCATTCCGCTCGGGGTCAAGGACCTGTTCGCCACCAAGGGCGTCCACACTCAGGCCGCCAGCCATATTCTGGATGGGTTCAAGCCAGGCTACGAGTCGACTGTCACCAGCAATCTCTGGCGCGATGGCGCCGTGATGCTGGGCAAGCTCAACATGGACGAGTTTGCCATGGGCTCGTCCAACGAGACCTCCTTTTACGGCCCTGTTGTCAGCCCGTTCCGCTCTGAAGGCTCCAATGCTCAGCTGGTGCCCGGCGGCTCCTCGGGTGGTTCGGCCGCCGCTGTGGCGGCATGGCTCTGCGCTGGGGCAACCGCCACTGATACCGGCGGCTCGATCCGCCAGCCGGCGGCGTTCACCGGCACAGTGGGCATCAAGCCGACCTATGGCCGTTGCTCGCGTTGGGGCACCGTCGCCTTTGCCTCCTCGCTCGACCAGGCCGGCCCGATCGCTCGCACTGTGGAGGATTCAGCGCTGATGCTGCGCTCCATGGCGGGCTTTGATCCAAAGGATTCCACCAGCGTCGACCTGCCGGTGCCAGACTTCGCGGCGGCGGTTGAGCGTGGCGTAAAGGGCCTTTGCATCGGTGTTCCCAAGGAATACCGCATGGAAGGGATGCCCGCCGAGATTGAAAAGCTCTGGGAGCAGGGGCTGGCATGGCTGCGCGCTGAAGGCGCTACGGTCAAGGATATCTCGCTGCCGCATACCAAATACGCGCTGCCGGCTTATTACATCGTGGCTCCGGCCGAAGCGTCCTCGAACCTGGCGCGCTATGACGGCGTCAAATTCGGGCTGCGGGTGAGCGGCAAGGACATCACCGACATGTATGAGTTGACGCGCGCCGCCGGCTTTGGCCGCGAGGTGAAGCGTCGCATCATGATCGGCACCTATGTGCTGAGCGCCGGCTATTTCGATGCCTATTACGTCAAGGCGCAAAAGGTGCGTACCTTGATCAAGAAGGATTTCGAGGACGCTTTCGCCGCCGGCGTTGACGCCATCCTCACCCCGGCAACGCCGTCGGCGTCCTTCGGCATTGGCGACGAGACCCTCGCCGCCGATCCGGTGAAGATGTACCTCAACGACGTCTTCACCGTGACCGTGAACATGGCGGGCCTGCCGGGCATTGCGGTGCCGGCGGGCAAGGACGGGCAGGGGCTCCCGCTGGGGCTGCAACTGATCGGCAAGCCCTTTGACGAGGAAACCCTCTTTGCAGCCGCTCGGGTGATCGAGCGCAGCGCGGCGACCGATTTCTCACCGAAGCCCTGGTGGTGAGCCAGAGCCGGTCTCTTGAACCGGCTTCGGCAAGGGTCTATTTCAGCCCTTGCGTATTTGGCCGTCCTTCGGGACGGCCCGTTTCTTTTCGGAAAGTCATATGTCCGTGGATATCTTCACCTCGCTCGATTGGTCCGAGCCGCCCAAAGACATGAGCAAGCCGCTGCAAGCGTTGTGGTGGCTCAAGAAAGGTGAGTTCCGTGTCGGCCCCGAGTGGGAGCAGGCCCACACCATCGTTCAGGCCATGGAAGGCGTACAGGCATTTGATTGGGTGCATGCGCTGATGCACTGGATCGAAGCCGATATGGGCAATGCCGACTATTGGTACCGCCGGGCCGGCAAGCGCCGCGCCACCGCCAGCGTCGCGCAGGAATGGGAACATATCGCCGCGGCGCTCAGCGACGTTACCCGGCACTAGGCGGGCACCAGCGGTTGCCTTTGCCGGCAGGTCGGTGCAAACCAGCACTGAGTTTTGCACCAATGGACCTTTGCCGTGACCACCGCGCCCGCCGACTGCCAGACCAAAGATGATGTCCGTGCCGAAATCGATCGGATCGACCAGGCGCTCCTGCACCTGTTCGCGGAGCGGCATCGCTATGTCACCCGCATGGCCGAGATCAAGACCGACCCGCATGAGGCGCGCGACCCCGTCCGCATCGAGGCAGTGATCGCCAAGGTGCGCGAGCGTAGTTTGGCTCTTGATCTTGACGAGGATCAGGCCGAACTTGTGTGGCGAACCCTGATCGATTGGAACATCAATTACGAGAAGGGCATCATCACGGCGCGGCGGCGCGCCCTTTAGGAGAGTGTGTCATGCGCAGTGTCCTGATCCGCAATGCCGAACCTGGTGACGCACGCATTCTGGCTGACATCGCCTACCGCTCCTGGACAAAGGGCATTTTGCCGCTGCTAACCGAAACACCCGGCATGCGCGACGCCGAGCAACACCGGCTTCGGCGCGCCGTCGCCGAAACGCTCACGCGCATCATTGTGGCCGAACAGGATGGCATGCCTGTCGGCTGGTGTTCGCGCTCCGCCCGGCGCGCTTATATCCCGTTCCTGTTTGTGGCTCCGGAAAGCCAAGGCCAGGGCATCGGCTCCATGCTGCTGCGGCGCATGGAGTCGGTGCTGGAACTATTCGGCGCCAGCCGGGTGCAGCTCGAAACCCCCGCAGACCATATTCGCGCGGTCCGCTTTTATGAACGGCAGGGCTACCGCATCCTCGCCATGCGTCCCGATGGGCGTGCCCATCACGAGCCGTTCATGAGCGTTCATCTCGAGAAGAAATTACACCCGTTCGTGGGCGATCTCGACGATGAGGACTGAGCTCGGCCGCCGGAACTGACCAGATCGGGCAAAGAGGCGTTGCATCGCGCGCCGCTGGTCAGTAAGCACTGGGTCGTGTTCCCGCATGCCGTTCAGAGAGCTCACTTTGACCCTTATCGACACCCGTACGCCCGATCCGAAGCGCTTTATTTCCGGCTCCACTGGAGACTGGGAAGTGATCATCGGCATGGAAGTGCATGCGCAGGTGACCTCCGAAAGCAAGCTGTTTTCCGGCTCCTCGACCGCCTTCGGCAATCCGCCCAACAGCAATGTTTCGTTCGTGGACGCAGCCATGCCCGGCATGCTGCCGACCATCAACGAAGAATGCGTGCGCCAGGCTGTGCGGACCGGCCTTGGGCTTAAGGCCGTCATCAACAAGCGGTCCGTTTTTGACCGCAAGAACTATTTTTATCCCGATCTGCCGCAGGGCTATCAGATCAGCCAGTTCAAGGACCCCATTGTCGGCGAGGGCAAGGTACTGCTCGACATGGGCGACGAGACCATCGAGATCGGCATCGAGCGGCTCCACCTGGAGCAGGACGCGGGCAAGTCCATCCATGACCAGCATCCATCCATGAGCTTTGTGGACCTCAACCGCTCCGGCGTGGCGCTGATGGAGATCGTCTCCAAGCCGGACCTGCGCTCGGCTGACGAGGCTAAGGCTTATCTGTCCAAACTTCGCACGATTCTGCGTTATCTCGGCACCTGCGACGGCAATATGGAGCAGGGCTCCATGCGCGCTGACGTCAATGTGTCGGTGCGACGCCCCGGGGGTGAGTTCGGCACGCGCTGCGAAATCAAGAACGTCAACTCTGTGCGCTTTGCCGGCCAGGCGATCGAATACGAAGCGCGTCGGCAGATCGATATCCTTGAAGACGGCGGCTCGATCGACCAGGAAACCCGCCTGTTCGATCCGAAGCTCGGCGAAACCCGGTCCATGCGTTCCAAGGAAGAAGCGCATGACTACCGCTACTTCCCCGATCCCGACCTGCTGCCGCTGGAGTTTGACGACGCCTTCGTGGCGGCGCTGGCGGAACACCTGCCCGAACTGCCGGACGAGAAGAAGGCCCGCTTTGTCCGCGACTATGGCGTGACGCCCTACGACGCCATGGTGTTGACGCTGGATCGCGACACGGCCGATTACTTCGAGGCCGTTGTTGCCCATGGCGGCAGCAAGCGCGACGGCAAGGCTGTCGCCAATTTGCTCAACGCCGATGTTGCCGCCTATGCCAATAGCCAGGGGCTTGCTGTCTGGGAAACCCATCTGCAGCCAACTCAGATCGCGGGGATTGTTGACCTCGTGGCCGCCGGCACGATCTCCAGTAAGATCGCCAAGGATTTGCTGCAGATCATCATCGCCGAGGAGCCGGAGGGCGAACCTGCCGAGATCGTCGAGCGGCGCGGCATGAAGCAGGTCACCGATCTCGGCGCCATCGAGAAGGTGGTCGACGAGATCATCGCCGCCAACCCCGATCAGGTCGCCAAGGTTCGGGCCAAGCCCACCATGACCGGCTGGTTCGTTGGCCAGGCGATGAAGGCATCGGGCGGCAAGGCTAACCCGCAGGCCCTGAACGAATTGATGAAGCGCAAGCTCGGCCTCGAAGAGTGAGCGAGCCCGCCGAAGACAAGGAAGCCCCAAAGCAGTTGCTGGATCACGGTATGGGGCCGTGGCTGATGCGCGTCATCGGCGCCCTGGTCAGCCGCATCATCATCCTGCCGGTGCTGGCCACAATGGCCGCTTCAATGGCGTTGATGATCTATGGGGTCGCTGAAACCTGGCACTTCATCCGCGAGCTGTTCTTCGCCGACCATCCCGTAAGCAAGGACGAGGCACTGCTGCACGCCATCGAGCTGGTTGATCTTTTCTTGCTCGCGACCGTGGTGCAGGTGGTTTCGCTCGGCCTTTATCAGCTCTACTTCAACCAGGATCTGGCCTTGCCACGTTGGCTCAAGATCAGCAATCTCGATGATCTGAAGTCAAAGCTGGTGGGCGTGGCCATCACCGTGCTGGCGGTTTATTTTCTCGGGCGCGCTGTGACCTGGAGCAGCGGACCGGACATCGTTTATCTGGGTGCCGCAACAGCGGTCGTGATCGGCGCGCTCACCTATTTCCTCAGCAAGATCGACGGCCACGACTAAACGGGGCCGTCGCTAAGTCACGGATTGATGTCGTGACCTGGCTCGGGGGGAAGTTCCGGCTGGTAGTCTGGCTGCGGATCTTCCACCGGCACGTTGCCCGGAATTTCGGATGGGTCTGGAGTGGGGAAGCTCACCGGCATCGGCGGCGGCGGAACAGGCTGCGGCACGATCTCGGGCGTTTCCGCGGGATCGATCTCTGGATTGGGTGGAATGGGCATGCCTGCCTCCTCGTTGGGACCTATCTCAACGGGGGGATACGACCTCAGTTCCGGACACTGGCTTGCGCCAGATTTTGAGAATGCGACCGTCGATCAGCAACAAGCCTAAAAACACCACGGCCATGCCCAGCAGGTGAATGGGCAGAATGGATTCTCCCAGCAGCGACACCCCGAGCAAGACCGCGACGACCGGGGTGACAAAGGTGTTGGAGGCGAAGTTGGTGGTGCCAACGCGCGGCAGCAGCCGATACATCAGCTGGAACGCCAAGGCGGTGCAGAAAACGCCGATGGCGATCCAGGCCGCCCAGGTTTCGATCCGCTCGATGTGTGGCACCCCTTCAACCCAAAGCGCAACTGGCACTGAAGTCAACGCCGCGCCAGAGATGGCAATGGTGGCGATGGTCGTGGGCTCGATCGCCTTGAAGCTTCGCGCGACATTGAGCGTGATGGCGTAGAGCATCACGGCGGCAAAGCAGACGGCAATGGCCCAAAGCTCGCCATGCTCATTGCCGGCCGCCAGGGATGGTGAAGCCAGCAATGCCGCACCGGTAAACCCCGCAACCACGCCGGCAGCCTTGTGGCGCTTTATTTTTTCGCCGCCGGGCCAATAATGCGAGACCAGTACGGTAACCACCGGGAGCAGGGCATTGATGATCGCAGCAAGCCCGCTCGGAATGTGGGCCTGGCTGATGGGGAAAAGCGTAAACGGCACCGCATAGCTGAACACGCCGAGGAGGCCGAGCTTGAGATACAGCATCGGATCACGGGGCAGGGGCTTGCGAAGGGCGAAAAACAATAACCAGCTGACCAGCGCGGCGATGGTCACCCGGCCTGCGGCCACGGTGATTGGCCCCAGTTCACGGATCAGCACAGCATTGAACAGGAACGAGGTGCCCCAGATGCTTCCGATAAAAATGATGAGCGCCCAGTAGCGTGCCGACATGTGATTCTTTCCCAGGAAGCGGCGACGCTAGGCCTGTCGCCAGCAAAGGTCGAACCGATTTTGACGATGGCAAGCATCAATGCACGTGATGAGCGGATGGCTCCTATGCGCCATTGCAGTTGCATGCGTTGAGGGGGCTGCTAGCCTTCACCGGTAAACTTCTGAGGGCTCTTATGCACAAACTTGGTCTTGCCGTTTCTGCTCTTCTGCTCGCCACCGCCGCGCCCGCGGTCCTGGCGGCGGAAACTCTGGATACCACGCCGCGCATCGCGGTGATGTCGGCCTTTGGCCCCGAATGGATTGCGCTGCAGGAAGCCCTCAGCGAACGCAAGGATTACACGGTCAATGGCACCACCTTTGCAACCGGGGTGATTGAGGGCAAGCCGGTGGTGCTGTTCTTGACCGGGGTCAGCATGGTCAATGCGGCGATGACCTCGCAGCTGGCGCTGGACCACTTCAACATCGAAAGCATCGTGTTTTCCGGAATAGCGGGTGGCGTTAATCCCGAGCGCCATATCGGGGATGTGATTGTGCCGGCGCAGTGGGGCCAGTATCTCGAGGTCATCATGGCGCGCGAAGTGGATGGGAAGTTCACGCCGCCCTCATTCATGGACGCGCCCCATCCCTCCTTCGGCATGATGTTCCCGCAGACCGTGGATATCGCCCGCCAGGGTGGCGAGCCCGAGGAAAAGTTCTGGTTTGCCGCCGATGCGGAGCTGTTGGCGGTCGCCGAGAAGGTTGCAGCTGAGATCAAGCTGGAGGATTGTTCGGCAGAAAACGCCTGCCTCACCACCACGCCGAGCATTCATGTTGGTGGCAATGGCGTTTCGGGCGCGGCCTTTGTGGACAATGCAGAACTGCGTGAATATGCCTTTGGGACCTTCGAGGCGCAGGTGCTCGACATGGAAAGCGCCGCCGTAGCGCATGTGGCCTATGCCAATGATGTGCCCTTCATCGCGTTCCGCTCGCTGTCAGATCTAGCGGGTGGCGGCGAAGGCGAAAACCAGATGGGCACCTTCATGGGCTTGGCGTCCAACAATTCGGCTGCCGTCGTAACCGCCTTCATTGCAGCACTGCCGGAGTAAGGCTGCCCAAGGATCCGAACTCTCCAGAGGCGAGCTGCCGCACCGCCTCTGGATAAAGCCGGTGCTCTTCGACAAGCACCCGCGCGGCAAGGGTGTCGGGCGTATCGCCCGGCAGAACCGGCACTTCAGCTTGCAGGATGGCGGGCCCTTCGTCCAAGCCCGGGGTGACGAAATGAACGGTGCAGCCATGGCGGGTCGCGCCATCGGCTAGTGCCCGGGCATGCGTGTCCAGCCCCTTGTAGAGCGGCAGCAGGGAAGGATGGATGTTGATCAGGCGCCCCTGCCAGCGATTGACAAAATCTTCGCCCAAAACGCGCATGAAGCCGGCAAGGCAGACCAGCTCGGTGTCCCAGCTTTCAAGGACCTGGGTCAGAACGTCCTCGAACATGTCCCGGCTGGGAAACTTGCTTTGTGCAAGGCTCGCCGTCGCGATCCCTTCAGCCGCAGCCAGGGCCAGTCCTTCGGCCGCGGCCCGATTAGAGACCACGCCGACAATTTCGGCGGGGTAGTCGGGGGCCTTTGCCGCCTCGATCAGCGCCGCCATGTTGGAGCCACGGCCCGAGATCAAAATGGCAGTGCGCGTGCGGCTCACAGCGAGAGCCTGCCCTCGAAGGTCACCGCCTCGCCGGTGCGTTGCACGAGTTCGCCAACGATTGCTGCCGTTTCCCCAGCATCGTTGAGGTGCTCCACCAGGGTAGCGGCCTCGTCTGTGCCAACCGCGATCAGCATGCCAACGCCGCAGTTGAAGGTGCGCAGCATTTCGGCTTCAGCGAGACCGCCCGTGTGGGCCAGCCAGCCAAAAACCTTGGGCACGGTTATGGCTCGGAGATTCACATGCGCCGCCAGATGATCGGGCAAGACGCGGGGGATATTGTCGATAAAGCCGCCGCCGGTGATATGGGCCAGGGCCTTGATGCCGATCCCGGCTTTCAGCGCCGCGAGAATGGGCTTCACATAGATGCGGGTAGGGGTCAGCAATGCATCGGCAAGGGACTGACCGGGCGCAAATGGCGCATCCATGAACCAGTCATTGCCCGAGAGCTCCACGATCTTGCGCACCAGCGAATAGCCGTTCGAGTGCACGCCCGAAGAGGCTATCGCAACGAGCGTATCGCCTGGCGCGAGATCGGCTCGCGGCAGCAGGGTCCCGCGTTCGGCAGCGCCCACGGCAAAGCCGGCCAGATCATAGTCCTTGCCGTGGTACATGCCCGGCATTTCCGCGGTTTCCCCGCCGATCAGGGCACAGCCGGCTTGGCGGCAACCCTCGGCGATCCCCTCAACGATCGCGGTTCCCTGCTCAACATCAAGCGCGCCGGTGGCGAAGTAATCCAGAAAGAACAACGGCTCCGCGCCCTGAACGACGATGTCGTTGACGCACATCGCAACAAGATCGATGCCGATGCTGTCGTGCTTGCCAGCTTCAATTGCGATCCGCAGCTTGGTGCCGACGCCATCATTGGCCGCCACGAGGACGGGGTCGGTGAAGCCAGCAGCCTTGAGGTCGAACAGGCCCCCAAACCCCCCGATCTCGCCGTCGGCGCCTGCCCGCCGCGTGGAGCGGACGGCGGGCTTGATCGCATCGACAAGGGCGTTGCCCGCATCAATGTCGACGCCGGCCTGCTTGTATGAAAGACCGTTTGGTGGCAGGTTTTGGGGGTCGGACATGGGCCTCAGTGCCAATTGGGGAAACCGTGCGCAATGCCGCAGGCTAGACACCAGGGCAGTTGCCATTTCCGGAGGGGGCCGGTAGAGGGCCTGATAGCTTCTCCACCCAACCGACGCAAGGGCCGGTCCAGTCAATGACACTGCGAAATCAAGTGCTGATCTGGATCGGATCATTCGTCGTGCTGATCCTGTTGCTCTGGTTGTTCCGGGGCATCCTGCTGCCCTTCGTTGTCGGGGCCGCGCTGGCCTATCTGCTCAACCCGATCGTCAACCAACTGCAGAAATGGCACTTCAACCGCGCTTGGGCGACGGCGCTGGTGCTGGCTACGGTCGTGGCCATACTTCTGGGCCTGATATTCATGCTGGTGCCGCTCGTCGCGCAGCAGGTTGGCGGGCTGGTGCAGCGCCTGCCGGGCTATGCGGCCGAGTTGGAGGCATTGGCGCGTAAATGGGCGCCCGAACTCAATGCCTGGCTGGGACCTGAGCGCGCGGCGCAGGTGGAAGCGACCATGACCGACCTGATGGGTCGCATGGTGGGCCTTGTGGGTGTCCTCACCGGCGAAGTGCTTTCAAGCGGCGCGACACTGATCAGCGCCGTGGGTATCATCATCTTCACTCCGGTCGTGTGCTTTTATCTGCTGCTCGACTGGGAAGGCATGGTGCGTGGGTTGGAAAGCCTGCTGCCGCGCGACCACAAGGGCGAAATCCAGGGCATCCTGCGCGACATCGACAGCGCCATGGGTGGCGCCATTCGCGGGCAGGGCAGCGTAGTACTCATCCTGGCCGCCTTTTATGCGACCGCACTCAGCCTTGTGGGGCTGAACTTCGGCCTCGCGATCGGGCTGATTGGTGGCCTGTTCAGCTTCGTTCCGTTTGTGGGCTTCGCCATTGGCTTTGTGCTCTCGATGGGCATCGCCATCGTCCAATTCTGGCCTGACTGGTGGTTCATCGTTATCATCTTCATGATCTACATGGTCGGCCAGTTTGTTGAAGGCAACATTCTCTATCCCAAGCTTGTCGGCTCTACGATCAACATCAACCCGGTCTGGATGATGTTCGCGCTGCTCGCCCTGGGTGCTTTGTTTGGCTTTGTTGGCCTGCTGCTAGCCGTGCCGATGGCCGCGATCGGTAGCGTGCTGGTGCGCTATGGCGTGCGTAAATATCGTGAAAGCGCTCTCTACCAGGGCGAAGCAGGCAGCATCGATGGCGATGCCGATGTTGTCTGAGGACGACGAAATCCCCGATACCGGTGCGCAGCTGACACTGGATCTGGGGCATACGCCATCCCATGGCCTCGAGGACTTCCTGGTGGGGGACGGCAATGAACTGGCGCATGGCCGGATCATGAGCTTTCCCGATTGGGCCGACCCAATGACGCTGCTGGTCGGTCCAGCCAAGTCGGGCAAGTCACACCTGGCGCGCATCTTTGCCGAAAGGAGCGGGGCGGTGTTTGCCGGAGCCGATGATCTGGTGCGTCTCGCCAGCGCTGGCGGCCGGCAGCCGGTGATAGTCGAGGATGTCGACAGCCGCGGCTATCCTGAGGCCGCCTTGTTTCACCTCCTCAACCAGTCCTTACGCGACAGCCGCCCGCTTTTGCTGACGGCACGCGAGGGAGTCGCCCACTGGCCGCTGGCAACCGACGATGTCCGCTCCCGAGCGCGGCGTGCTGCGGCATTTACGCTGGAGTTGACCGATGACATCCAGCTGTCACAGATGTTGGTGAAACTGTTTGGTGACCGACAGATCGTGGTCGAGCCAAAGGTGATTTCCTTTATCGTGGCGCGCATGGAAAGATCGGCTGCCGAGGCCGTTAGTCTAGTGGAGTTGATGGATCGCCTGGCTCTCGCCAAGGGTACAGCCATCACCCGCAGCGTTGCTGCCGAGGCTCTCGATCGCCGGTTGGTGGCACAAGGCGCCGGGAGCGATGAATTGGACTGGGGTGGGCCGGAAGATGAATGAAATCGGTCAGATTGGGGAAGCAGACGCCGCCGTGCCGGAAGCCGAAGCTCTGCGCAAAAGCCCGGCCCGGTTCGTCAACCGCGAAGTCAGCTGGCTCCAGTTCAATATGCGCGTGCTTGAAGAGGCCGCCAACACCGCCCATCCGCTGCTGGAACGGCTGCGCTTCGTCTCCATTTCAGCCAACAACCTCGATGAATTCTTCATGGTCCGCGTTGCAGGTCTCAAGGGCCAGTTGCGGGCTGGCCTCGTCAAACAAAGCGCTGACGGTTTATCGCCGAGCGAACAGCTGGACGAGATTTCCACGTTGGCCCAGCACCTTCAGCTCGAACAGCAGGATCATTGGCAAAGCTTGCGCGAAGAGTTGTTCGCGCAGAACGTGGTAATCCATGAAACCAATGACCTGAGCAGCGAACAGGTCAATTATCTCGCCAAGCTGTTCCGCGAAGAGATCTTCCCGGTTCTGACCCCGATCGCGGTCGATCCGGCCCACCCGTTCCCGTTCATTCCCAATTTGGGCCTCGCGCTCGCCTTTGAGCTGCGGCGGCCCAACAGCGAAGTGCCGCTGACAGCCCTGGTGCGCATCCCCAGCAATCTTGATCGCTTCATCAACCTGCCTACAGGGCTGGTATCGGATGGGCGCAGCGAGGTCGTGACCATCGACACGCTGGTCAAGCTGTTCTTTCACAAGATGTTCCCTGGCCACGAAGTTGTCGGTTCCGGCGCCTTCAGGCTGGTGCGGGACAGCGAGATCGAAATCGACGACGAAGCGGCCGATCTGGTGGTTGAATTCGAGTCGGCGCTACGCCAACGCCGCCGCGGCCTGGTGATCCGGCTGGAAATCGAGCGAACCATGCCCCGCGCGCTCAAGCGCCAGATCAGCGAGCAACTCGGCGTCAAGGACAGCGAAATCTTTGAAGTTCAGGGGTTTCTTGGGCTCGCCGATGCTCGCAAGATTTGCGACATCAACCGCCCCGACCTTAAATTCACCCCTTATCTCGCGCGTTTTCCCGAGCGTATCCGCGACTACAACGGGGACAGCTTCGCCGCGATCCGCGCCAAGGACATCTTGGTCCACCACCCGTTCGAGAGCTTCGATGTGGTTGCGCAGTTCTTGATGCAGGCGGCGCGAGACCCCGAAGTGGTCGCCATCAAGCAGACTCTTTACCGGACCTCTGCCGATAGTCCGATCATCAAGGCATTGGTGATGGCGGCGGAAGCGGGCAAGTCGGTGACCTGCCTTGTGGAGTTGAAGGCGCGCTTTGATGAAGAGGCCAATATCCGCTGGGCGCGCGACCTGGAGCGGGCAGGGGCCCAGGTGGTGTTCGGCTTTATCGAGCTCAAGACCCACGCCAAAATGAGCCAGGTGGTGCGCCGTGAAAAGGGCAAGCTCGTCAGCTACTGCCATATCGGCACCGGCAACTACCATCCGATCACCGCCAAGGTTTACACCGACCTCAGCTATTTCACGATCGATCCTGCCGTGACGCGCGACGTGGCCCGGGTGTTCAACTTCATCACCGGTTACGCAAGGCCGACGGAACTGGAAACCATCGCGGTTTCGCCCGTCAATTTGCGGCAAACCTTGCTCGACAACATCAATCGGGAAGTGGAATTCGCGCAGGCGGGGCAGCCCGCGAGCATTCTGCTCAAGATGAACTCGCTGGTGGACCCCGAGATCATCGACGCGCTCTATGACGCAAGCCAGGCCGGGGTGAAGATCGATCTGGTCGTTCGCGGGATTTGTTGCTTACGGCCGGGCATCCCCGGTTTTTCGGAAAATATCCGGGTAAAATCGGTGGTTGGCCGCTTTCTCGAGCACAGCCGCATCTACTGCTTTGGCAATGGTGAAGCGATCCCGTCCTCGCGCGCCAAGGTCTATATTTCTTCGGCGGACCTGATGCAGCGCAACCTCGATGGCCGGGTCGAAGTCATGGTGCCGATCCTCAACCAGACGGTGCATAAGCAGATCGTCGACCGGATCCTCGTTGCCTATATGCGCGACAACCAGCAGAGCTGGGAAGTGCTGCCGGATGGCAGTTCGCACCGCATCCGCCTTGCAGAAGGCGAGGAACCGTTCAACGCGCACGACTATTTCATGACCAATCCATCGTTGTCGGGTCGCGGCACGGCGGGGCGGGAAGATGGCGACGAGGATTTTGATTGAACCAGTTTTGGGGCGTAGATGCCGATCCTACCGCTCAGGGGAGGATCAAGGGCGCTCGGCCGGTAGCAGTGCTCGACATCGGGTCCAACTCCGTACGACTCGTTGTTTATGAACGTCACGCCCGCGCCTTGACGCCGCTCTACAATGAAAAGGCCTCCTGCGCTCTCGGCCGTGGCATTGCCAAGTCGGGGCGCCTGGCTGACGCCAATGTCGCCCAGGCGTTGGAGGCAATCAAACGCTTTGCCCTGGTCACGCGCATGATGCGAGTTGGCAAGGTCTATGTGCTCGCAACATCTGCCGTGCGCGATGCGGCGAACCGGGAGGCATTCGTCACCGCCGTTGAAGCCATCATCGACAGTCCTGTGCAAGTACTGACGGGTGAGCAGGAAGCCCATTTCGCCGGCCTTGGTGTGGTCGCAGGCATTCCAGATTTTGACGGCATTGTAGGCGATCTGGGGGGCGGCAGCCTTGAGCTGTCGCGCATCATCGATGGCTCCGACCAGGAAGGCGAGTCGTTCGAGCTTGGCGTGATCCGCCTGCAAGACGACAGCGACGGCTCGCCCACCAAGGCGGCAGCTCTTGTCCGTGATCGCCTGAAGAAATCCGCGCTTGCCCAGCAGAAGCCCGGCGGGAGCTTTGCTGCCATTGGTGGCACCTGGCGAACGCTGGCCAAGCTGCATCAGGTCCAACGCGACTATCCCCTGCAGATGGTGCAGCACTACAAGGTGCCGGCGGACGACATGATCAAGCTGTGCACCGATATTGTCGAGCACGGCTCGCTCAAGCACTATCCAGGTGCCGAGAATGCCAGTTCCTCCCGCCGTGAGCTTGTGCCCTTTGGCGCAGCCGTGATCAGTGAAGTGCTAAAGGCCGGCCAATTTGGCGAGGTGGTGTTTTCGGCGCTGGGTGTCCGCGAGGGCTATCTATTTGGTATGCTCGACAATCGTGAGCGTGCGCTTGATCCGCTGATTCAAGGCGCCGAAGAGCTATCCGTGCTGCGGTCGAGGTCCCCGTCCCATGCCAATGACCTGATCGAGTTCACGGACCAGTTCTTCGCGGTAAGCGGCACCGTAGAGACCGAGACTGAAAAGCGATTACGGATCGTCTCGTGTCTTCTTGCCGATATCGGCTGGCGGGCTCATCCGGACTACCGGGGCTCGCAAAGCATAGATGCGGTGGCCTTTGGCGGTCTGACCGGTGTGGACCACCCTGGGCGGGCGTTCCTCGCCACGGTTATCGCGGTTCGTTATAACGGGCTCAAGACCAAGGGCATTACGCAGCCACTGCTTGGCTTGGCATCGCCCGAAGGCACCGCCCGGGCACGACTGATCGGAGCCTTGTTCCGGGTGGCTTACCCGATTACTGCCGCCATGCCGGGAATCCTGCAGCGCATCGGCCTGGCTGCCGACGGCAATGAATTGCAGCTGGTGTTGCCGCGCGACCTGGCCTTTCTGGATGCCGAACACCTGCGCAACCGCTTTGAGCAGTTTGTCGGCCTGACCGAGTTCAAGACCTCACGCGTGCGCGTCCAATAGCTATTCGGCGGCAGCAGCGCGCGGCCGCACCACGATTTCCCGCACGCCCTTGTTGGTTGCCACGAGGCCGATCCGCCCATGCTTGATGTCGAGCGCCTTTTCACCAAACAGCTTGCGCCGCCAACCCTTGAGGGCCGGCACATCGGCATCGTCGTCCAACACCAGGGCGTCGATCTCGTCTGAGGTGGCGATGATCCGCGCGGCGACGCCGTGCTCGTCGGCCACTGATTTCAGCAGCACCCTGATCAGATCGCCCACAGCGCCTTTAGGGGAGGGGCCCCGGTAGCGTTCGGCCACAGCAGGCAGCTCTGCCTTGGGCAGAGCTTCGACTTCCTTGAGCAACGCCATCAATTCAGCTGCGGTGGCGCTCCGGCCAAACCCGCGTGGGACCGTGCGCAGCTTCTCAAACGCGTCTGGCGTCAGTGGACGCTGCATGGCCAGATCAAACAGCATATCGTCCTTGAGCACACGGCTGCGTGGCTGGTCGCTATCCTGCGCCCGGCGTTCCCGCCACGCCGCCAGGCGCTGCAACGCAGCGAGGTCGCGCGGTCGGTTGATCTTCATCTTGAGCCGTTCCCAGGCCTGCTCAGGCTGAACGACATAGGTGTCGATGCTGCGCAGCACCCCGAGTTCGTCCTCGACCCAGTCCCAGCGGCCAGTGGCATCAACCTGCTTGCGCAACTCGCGATAAACGTCACGCAGATGTGTCACATCGGCGAGCGCGTAAACCTGTTGTTTCTCGCTCAGAGGACGCGCTGCCCAGTCGGTGAAGCGGGAAGACTTGTCCAATTCGATATTGGTGATCGAGCGCACCAGGTTGTCATAGGACACCGAGTCGCCAAAGCCGCAGACGCTGGCCGCAATCTGCGTGTCGAAAATGTTGTTGGGGACCTTGCCGGTCAGCTTGACGAAAATCTCAATGTCTTGCCGGGCAGCATGGAACACCTTGATAACGTCGGGGTTGGCCAACAGCTCGAAAAAAGGAGACAGATCAAGGTCAGCCGCCAGTGGATCGATCAATACCGCTTCATCGTCCGTAGCGGCCTGAATAAGGCACAGCTTGGGCCAGTAAGTAGTCTCTCGGAGGAACTCGGTGTCAACAGTGACGAAATCGAACTTGGCGGCCCGCTCGCAAAAAGCGGCCAGCACGCCTGTGGAAACTACAAGGTTCATACCGAGGTCCGTCTTGAAATAGTCACGATTGTTTCTAGCAGGTGAGCCTAGCCCACTCCATACCTGAATGCGACCGCAGAGTTCTCCCCGCGAAGCCATCCGCGGAACGGCGGGCGGTGCTTCTTGACATCGAACCGCGCCCATGCGCTTTTCCCCCCAATTTCCGGCCAGTTTTTCAGAGTTTGCTATGACCACACATCGCTATCGTTCGCACAATTGCGGTGCCCTGACTGCGCAACAGGCCGGCGACACGGTGCGCCTGAGCGGGTGGGTGCATCGGGTGCGTGATCACGGCGGCTTGCTGTTTATCGATCTGCGCGACCATTACGGCCTGACCCAATGTGTCATCGATCCTGATTCTCCAGCCTTTGCCGACGCGGAGAAGGTCCGCGCAGAGTGGGTGATCCGGATTGACGGGGAAGTTAAGTTGCGCGACGGCGCAGCCGTGAACCCGAATCTGCCCACGGGCGATATCGAGGTGTTCATCCGCGAGATTGAAGTGCTTTCCGCCGCGCGCGAACTGCCGCTGCCGGTCTTTGGCGAACCCGACTATCCAGAAGATGTTCGGCTGCGCTATCGCTTCATCGATCTGCGCCGTGAAACCTTGCACGCCAATATCGTCAAGCGCACCAAGGTGATCTCCTATATGCGCCGCACCATGGAGGGGATCGGCTTCACCGAGTTCTCGACCCCCATCCTGACAGCCTCCTCGCCCGAGGGCGCGCGCGATTTCCTGGTGCCGAGCCGCATTCACCCCGGCAAGTTCTTCGCCTTGCCCCAGGCGCCCCAGCAGTACAAGCAGCTGCTGATGGTGGCCGGCTTTGATCGCTACTTCCAGATCGCGCCTTGCTTCCGCGACGAGGATCCGCGCGCGGATCGCTTACCCGGCGAGTTCTATCAGCTCGACCTCGAGATGAGCTTTGTGACCCAGGAAGATGTCTGGGACACGATGGAGCCCGTGCTGCGCGGCATCTTCACCGAGTTTGCTGACGGCAAGCGCGTGACTGAGAAATTCCCCCGCATCCCCTATGATGTGGCGCTGCGCAAATACGGCTCCGACAAGCCCGATCTGCGCAACCCCATTGAGATGCAGTCCGTCACCGAGCACTTCGCCGGATCGGGCTTCAAGGTCTTTGCCGGCCAGATCGAAGCCGATCCCCAGGTTGAGGTCTGGGCCATCCCGGCGCCGACCGGCGGCTCGCGCGCGTTTTGCGATCGCATGAACGCCTGGGCACAAAGCCAGGGTCAGCCCGGTTTGGGCTACATCTTCTTCAAGGACGGTCAGGGCTCGGGTCCGGTGGCTAAGAATATCGGCGAGGAACGCACAGCGGCTATCCGGACCCAGCTTGGCCTTGCGGACGGCGACGCCGTGTTCTTTGTGCTGGGTCGCCCCGAGAAGATGTATCGCTTTGCTGGCGAAGCGCGCACGCGGGTCGGCACCGAGCTCAACCTCGTTGACACTGAGCAGTTTGCCCTGTGCTGGATTGTGGACTTTCCGTTCTATGAATGGAGCGAGGAAGAAAAGAAGCTCGACTTCGCCCACAACCCCTTCTCCATGCCACAGGGGGGGCTCGAAGGGCTTAACGGGCCCGATCCGTTGTCGCTCAAGGCTTACCAGTATGATGCGGTCTGCAACGGTTATGAAATCGCGTCCGGCTCCATCCGGAACCAGGAACCGGAAACTATGGTCAAGGCCTTCGAGCTGGTGGGACTTTCGCGCCAGGACGTTGAAGATCGCTTTGGCGGGCTGTATCGCGCCTTCCAGTATGGTGCGCCGCCCCACGGTGGCATGGCCGCCGGCGTAGACCGGATCGTGATGCTGATCTGCGGCGCGCAGAACCTGCGCGAGATCACCGCGTTCCCGATGAACCAGCAGGCTGAAGATCTGCTGATGAGCGCGCCAAGCCCAGCTTCGGCCAAGCAGCTGCGCGAGCTCGGCATCCGTCTCAACGTGCAGGAAAAATAAAGACATTCCCCGGGCAGTCGCAAGACTGCCCGGCTATCGGCGCTGGACTTAAGTAGCCATTAAGCGCGGCTTGATATTCAAGGCTCTCCAGTTTGGGCCGGGCGCGCCTTGAGAACCAAATACCCCCATATACTCATGTTGCTTGGTGCGATGCTGGCCTTTGTGCCCATCGCAGCGGTGGACCATCTGCTGGATGCCTATGTCCGGGTGAAAGAGACCGACATAGCGGGCCGTTCCGTTGCGGCGGTGACCCGCTCCATCGAGACCGGGGTAGCCGACGCACTCGCTAGTCTCGATCGCATTTCTGCGGAAAACCGCTCGACCTGCACCCCGACTTTCCTGGCCAGCATCGAGCGCGCCATTGAAGCAAGCTTCAGCCTTAAGCAGGTGCTGGTCGAGAACAGCGACGCGGTTCAGTACTGCGCGGCCTTCGGTCGGACCGTCCGCTATTCGCCCTTGTCCGCAGCCCTACCGACAGGCGAGGAGGGCGAAACCATACGCGTGGTGAGCATGGGCGATATTGCCCTGCCGGCCCTCCAGATCAGCCGTTCTTCCGGGTCCGAGCGCATCGTCTCGGTCTTTGTGCCGTTGATCGGAGCGACCACTGAAGGGCTCGAACGCGCCATTCCTGCCGGCGGCATGATCCGGGTCCTGCTGGCTGATGGTAACCCCGTTGCGACCATCGGTGATCCCAAGCCGTTCGAGAGGCGCGCATCCGCTGACCAGTTCATCTTCAGCCAGGGGTTTGCCGGCCAATTGCCGATCAAGGTTGAGTCGGCAGTGCCGTTCGCGACCGTGCGGGCGGGTTATGCCGATCTGGATGTCAGCTTCACCGTCATTGCCTGCCTGATGAGCGCGGCCTTCTTGATCCTCGCCATCCACTCGGTGCGGCATTCGCGCGTATCGGGCTTCGAGCTTGAGCGGGCAATCGCGCGAGGCGAAATGCGGCCATGTTACCAGCCGGTGATCAATTTGCGGACCGGCGAGCTGGTCGGCTGCGAGGTGCTGTGCCGCTGGCAAAAGCGCAGCGGAGAGATCGTTTCCCCTGGCGCCTTCATCGATTATGCCGAATCATCGGGCTTGGCCATTCCCATGACCTTGTCGCTGATGCAGCAGGTCAAATACGACCTCGGGGAGCTTTGCACCCTCATGCCCGAGCTCAAGATCTCCATCAATCTGTTTGAAGGACATTTCCGCGACGGCTCCATCGTTGAAGATGTCCAAGCGATTTTTGGGGGATCAGCCGTCGATTTCCGGCAATTGGTGTTCGAAATCACTGAGCGCAAACCACTGGGCAATTCCCAGCAGGCCCATAGCGTTATTGCTGGGCTGCATGCCCTTGGCGCTCGCCTGGCTATGGACGACGCCGGCACCGGACACTCCAATCTGGCTTATCTGCAGACGCTGGGCGTCGATGTCATCAAAATCGACCGCGTCTTCATCGACATGATCAAACCCGGAACCACCAATGTGCCCGTGCTGGACGGCCTGATCGCCATGGCTCGCGACCTTGAGTGCGAGATTGTGGCTGAGGGCGTCGAGACGGAGGCCCAGGCCCTCTACCTTCGCGCCCACGGCGTGCTGCAGGCGCAGGGTTTCATCTTTTCGCCAGCCCTGCGCGCCGAAGCATTCAAGGAACTCGCCCTTGCCCTGCACCAGGCGACCATCCCGCCAAGCAGGACTGCCGGCCTCGTTGCCGACGCCGCATAGGAGCCTTAAGCGCAATCGAGGTCATTCGCCCTTTTCAACTGCGCTGAATGGTGGCACGAACGCGCCAGCCGGCCCGATGGCCGGGAATCCACCTCGGAGGAGACGGGATTGTCGACGGACATCAACGAGCAGCGTCGCGCCTTGCGCGAAGCGGCACTTCACTTCCACGAATATCCCAAGCCGGGCAAGCTTGAGATTCAGCCCACCAAGCCCCTAGGCAACCAGCGCGATCTGGCACTCGCTTATTCTCCTGGCGTTGCGGCGCCTTGCGAGGAAATCGCGCAGAACCCCGACGCGGTCTCGCGCTATACCTCCCGGCAGAACCTCGTGGCGGTGATTTCCAACGGCACAGCAGTGCTGGGCCTGGGCAATATCGGCGCACTCGCTTCCAAGCCGGTGATGGAAGGCAAGGCGGTCCTGTTCAAAAAGTTCGCCGGCATCGACGTCTTTGACCTCGAGATCGACGAGATCAATCCGGGCAAGTTCATCGAGGCGGTGGCGCCGCTGTGGCCCACCTTTGGTGGCATCAACCTCGAAGACATCCGCGCGCCCGATTGCTTTGAGATCGAGGAAACCCTGCGCGAGCGCATGCCCATTCCGGTGTTCCACGACGACCAGCACGGCACTGCCATCATTGTGGGTGCTGCGGTGCTCAACGGCCTTGAACTGGCTGGCAAGCGCATCGAGGACGTCAAGATCTGCACCTCGGGGGCAGGGGCCGCGGCCATTGCCTGCCTCAATGTGCTGGTGGCGCTCGGCGCCAAGCACGAGAACATCTGGGTTGCGGACAAGGACGGCCTCGTCACCCACAAGCGCAACGACGTCAACGACAAGTGGCGCGGTCAATTCCGGCGCGTCAGCGACGCCACAAGCCTGGCTGAAGTCATCGACGGCGCCGACGTGTTCCTGGGGCTCTCCGCCGCTGGGGCGCTTCGCCCAGAGATGCTCGAGAAGATGGCGCCCAAGCCCTTGATCCTGGCGCTGGCTAATCCCAATCCCGAGATCATGCCCGAGGTGGCAAAAGCTACGCGTCCCGATGCTATGGTCTGCACCGGCCGGTCGGACTACCCCAACCAAGTCAACAACGTGCTGTGCTTCCCGTTCATCTTCCGGGGTGCGCTGGACGTGGGCGCGACAACCATCAACGAGGAAATGAAGCTTGCGGCGGTGCGTGCCATTGCCAAGCTCGCCCATGAGCCGGGGCTCGAAGTATCGCCTTCGGGTGCGCCGGCCGTGTATGGTCCCGAGCACATTATTCCCAACCCATTCGATCAGCGCCTGATCCTGCGCATTGCCCCGGCTGTCGCGCGCGCCGCAATGGATTCGGGCGTGGCCAAGCGGCCTATCGAAGACTTTGGAGCTTATCGCGATAGCCTCAATCGCTTTGTGTTCCGCTCTGGCCTCGTAATGAAGCCGATCATTGATCGAGCCCAGGGCCAGAACAAACGCATTGCTTTTGCCGACGGCGAGGACGAACGCGTTTTGCGGGCTACCCAGGTGCTGCTGGAAGACCGGATCGCGCGCCCCATCCTGATCGGGCGCCCGGCCGTGATCGAAGCACGCATCGAGCGCTTTGGCCTCAATCTTCGACCCGGGGACGACTTCGAGGTGATCAACCCCGAAGACGATCCGCGGTATCGCGACTATGTCTCGCTCTTCCATTCGCTGGTGGGTCGCGACGGGGTGACGCCGGACACCGCCCGTCAGGTGGTGCGCACCAACACCACGGTGATCGGGGCACTGGCAGTCCAGCGGGGCGAGGCGGACGCACTGATCTGCGGTTTGCAAGGCCGGTTCATCAAGCATGTCCGCGATATCCGTTCAGTGATTGGCCTGCAGGACGGGGTGAGCGATGTTTCGGCTCTCTCCATGCTGATCATGCCACGCGGCGCATTCTTCCTGGCTGACACCTATGTCAACATGGACCCAACACCTGACGAGATCGTGGGGATTGCTCTCCAGGCTCGCAATCACCTCAAGCGCTTTAATATCGAAGCGCGAGTAGCGCTGCTCAGCTATTCGAACTTCGGCTCGCGTGACGGCGACAGCGCCTTCAAAATGCGGGCGGCTTACCAGAAGCTCAAGGCGGTCGCGCCCGAGATGATCGTTGAAGGCGAAATGCAGGGGGACCTGGCGCTCAATGAGGAGCTGCGCGAACGGTATATCCCGGACACAATCCTGCGCGGCGAAGCCAACCTCTTGATCTTCCCCAATCTCGACGCCGCCAATCTGTCGATGACGCTGCTCAAGGAAATGAACAATGCGCTTTCCGTTGGACCCATCCTGATGGGGCCCAAGGCGCCGGCCCATATTCTGGCGCCTTCGACCACCAGCCGCGGTATCGTGAACATGGCCGCGATCGCGGCGACCGAGGCGATTGGGATGACGGAATCGGATCAGTAGTTCCGCCGTTGAAACAAGTCAGCGGTGAAGATTGTAGGCCGACGGTTAGCGAGGGGGCGAGGTGCTCCCCTCGCTGGCCCATCGCGCCTTGGAATTGCACCGGCATCGCAACCTGTCATTAAGCCCTGCTGGCGCATGATCGTGCCGTTCAACAGCAGCTGGCCCTTATGCCGACTCGTCTCAAGCGACCCCCATTCTGGCGCCCACTTGGCCTGACCGCAGCTTTGCTCGCGTTCCAGGGCTATTTGGGCTTTTCTGCCATTGGCGGGCAGTTCGGCATCGAAAGCCGCGCGCAGATCTTGGCCGACATCGACGTCCTGAAGAACACATCCTCCGCTTTGCAGGCTGAGATCGACGCCTATAAGCACCGCGGGACCCTCATGGACACGCGCCGCCTGGACCCAGACCTAGTGACTGAGCGCGCCCGTGCTATGCTGAACATGGCGAACGAAGCGGACATCATCGTGATGGTCGATCCGCGCACAGGTAAACCACTATCCGGTTCATTCGACGAAATAACCGCGGATAGGTTAAACGGAATTTTGAACGCAGAAACAACCCTGTAGCCTGCGCTGAGGGCGACCCGGCGGGCTTGCCGTAGCGTGGCGGCTTGCGTTAACTTGCGGTTCTGTGGCCAACTTGGCCTAGCGTGTTTTTCCCCTCATAGCGGAGCGCTTGATATGGCGCGTAAGGGTGTAGCCGGCATGGCAACGACGCAATCCAATGTTCCCCAGTTCAGCGCAGAACAGGAGCTCGAGGCCTTCCGCGAGATGCTGTTGATCCGGCGTTTCGAGGAAAAGGCCGGCCAGATGTATGGCATGGGCCTGATCGGCGGCTTCTGCCACCTTTATATCGGCCAGGAGGCGGTCGTCACTGGCGTAACCATGGCCAGCGAAAAGGGCAAGGACGCGCAGATCACCGGCTATCGTGATCACGGCCACATGCTGGTCATGGGGCTGGACCCCAAGGGTGTCATGGCCGAGCTCACCGGGCGCCGCGGCGGCTTGTCAAAGGGCAAGGGCGGCTCGATGCACATGTTCTCCAACGAGCACCGCTTTTACGGCGGCAACGGTATCGTGGGCGCCCAGGTGTCACTGGGTGCTGGCCTGGCATTTGCTGCCAAGTACCGGGGCGATAATTCGGTGAGCCTTGCCTATTTCGGCGACGGCGCCGCCAATCAGGGTCAGGTTTATGAGAGCTTCAATATGGCCAAGCTCTGGAACCTGCCGGTGGTGTTCATCATCGAGAACAACAAATACGCAATGGGCACCTCACTCGAACGGGCTGCCGCCACCACGAACCTTTCCAAGCGCGGCCTGAGCTTCGACATCCCCGGCGAGCAGGTGGATGGCATGGATGTGCGGCTGGTTTACGATGCAGCCAAGCGCGCCATCGAGCATGCCCGCTCGGGGAAGGGGCCCTACATCCTCGAAATGCTGACCTACCGCTATCGCGGCCACTCGATGTCGGATCCCGCGAAGTACCGCAGCAAGGACGAGGTCACCAAGTATCGCCAGGAGCGTGATCCCATCGAGCAGGTCCGTGCTCGCCTGCTGGAAGGCGGTTTGGCCACCGAAGAAACGCTCAAGACGCTGGAAAGCGAAATTCGCGCCATCGTCAGCGAGGCCGCCGATTTTGCGACCAATGATCCCGAGCCGGATGCCGCCGAGCTCTGGACCGACGTCACCGTTTCGGCCTGAGGCTCGAATGAGCATCCTTCTGGGCGTTGTTGCCTTGTTTGCGCTGCTGACACTGATCGTTGCAGTGGTGCAGGCAATGGCAATGGTGCGGCTCGCCGCCCAGCCCGGCCTGGCGTCACTGTTCCCATTCGGATGGTGGAAGTTCAGTGCGCTGGAAGTGCGTGGCGGGGCCCGAGCCCTGCCGCATCTACGGGTGTATAAGCGTGCCGTGATTGCCTTTTTGGTCTTTGTTGTTCTGGGCTTGATGCTGAGTGGTTGGGCGGCGAACACACGCGCTGTCCCCACCGGAATAGCTGCCCTGTCTTTTTCCCTTGCCAGCCTGCCGGCCATTGGGCCCGCTGCGCTTTCGCTGGAGAGCTAAATGCCTCAAATTCTCATGCCTGCACTTTCTCCGACCATGGAAGAAGGCAAGCTTTCCAAGTGGCTCGTGAAGGTCGGCGACAAAGTCTCGCCCGGCGACGTTCTGGCCGAAATCGAGACCGACAAGGCGACCATGGAAGTGGAAGCTGTTGATAGCGGCACCGTTCAGTCGCTGATGATCGAGGAAGGCACTGAAGGCGTTAAGGTCAACACGCCCATTGCCCTGGTGCTGGGCGAAGACGAAGAACTTGGCGAAGCCAAGGAAAACGCTGCCCAGGCTTCATCGTCCGATCCTCAGGGCCAGTCACCCGTTGCCGAGACCACCTCGGTTCCGGCTGAAGCCAAAGCACCAGGCGCTGCCGAAGCACCCAAGTTTGCCGCTCAGAGCGATCCCGACCTGCCTGAAGGCGTTGAGATGGTTGAGATGACGGTCCGCCAGGCACTCAACGAGGCCATGGCCGAGGAGCTGCGGCGCGACAAGGACGTCTTCATCATTGGCGAGGAAGTCGCCCAGTACCAGGGTGCCTACAAAATCACCCAGAACCTGCTCGAAGAGTTCGGTCCCGAGCGCGTCGTTGACACGCCGATCACCGAGCACGGGTTTGCTGGGCTGGCAGTCGGCGCCGCTTTCGCCGGCCTCAAGCCGATTGTCGAGTTCATGACCTTCAACTTCGCCATGCAGGCGATTGACCAGATCATCAACTCCGCCGCCAAGCAGCTTTATATGTCGGGCGGCCAGGTTAATGCGCCCATGGTGTTCCGCGGCCCCAATGGTCCGGCAGCGCGCGTGGGCGCCCAGCACAGCCAGGACTTTTCGGCATGGTACAGCCATGTTCCGGGCCTGACCGTCGTGGCGCCCTATAGTGCCGCCGATGCCAAAGGTCTGCTCAAGTCCGCGATCCGCTCGCCCAATCCCGTGATCTTCCTCGAGAACGAGATTCTCTACGGCTCGAGCGGCCTTGTGCCCAAGATAGACGATTTCCTGCTGCCCATCGGCAAGGCCCGCATCGCCCGCAAGGGTGCTGATGTGACCATCGTGTCCTTCTCCATGGGCATGCGCTACGCCACGCAGGCAACTGAGAAGCTGGTCGCCGCTGGCGTTGATGTGGAACTGATCGACCTGCGTACGCTGCGCCCGATGGATAGCGATACAGTTATTGAATCGGTCAAGAAGACCGGTCGCCTCGTGACTGTGGAAGAAGGCTGGCCGCAGGGCGGCATTGGTGCCGAGTTGTCGGCGCGGGTGATGGAACAGGCATTCGACTACCTTGATGCGCCGGTGGTGCGCGTGACGGGCAAGGACGTGCCGATGCCTTATGCCGCCAACCTTGAGAAGCTGGCGCTGCCCAATGTCGATGAAGTGATCGCGGCTGTTAATGCCGTGACCTACCGCTCCTAAGGAGAGTTCCGATGCCGATCGATATCACCATGCCGGCGCTCTCTCCCACGATGGAAGAGGGCAAGCTTGCCAAATGGCACGTCAAGGAAGGCGACACCGTTTCCTCCGGTGACGTGATCGCCGAAATCGAGACCGACAAGGCCACCATGGAAGTGGAGGCCGTGGACGAGGGCAAGATCGGCAAGATCCTTGTGGCCGAAGGCACCGACGGCGTGAAGGTCAATGCCGTTATAGCCGTGCTGCTGCAGGAAGGCGAAAGCGCCGATGCTACATCCGCTCCCGCTCCTGCTGCACCGCCGAAAGCGGAAGCACCACCTGCTGCCGAGGAGCCGGCCAAGGGCGATGCCGGCACGCTGATGTATGACAAGGGCACTTCGACGACTTCGACGGCACCGGTGGACGCTCAGCCGCAGGCGCCGGCGCCAGCAACAGCGGCACCCTCGGCCAGCAACGGCAATGGTAAGGTATTCGCGTCGCCGCTTGCCCGGCGCCTGGCGCGTGAAAGCGGCATTGATCTCGCGACTGTTGCGGGCTCCGGCCCCAAGGGCCGCGTGATCAAGGCCGATATCGAAGCGCTTCGCTCCGGCAAAACTCAGCCCAAGACGGCTCCGGCCGCCGCTGCAGCACCGGCATCGACCGCTGGCGCCGCCGCTCCCGCAGGCCTCAGCAAGAGCCAGGTCATGGCCATGTACGAGGAAGGCAGCTACGAGATCGTGCCGAACGACGGCATGCGCAAGGTGGTGGCCCAGCGCCTCACCGAGTCCAAGCAGACCATTCCGCACTTCTACCTGACGCTTGATTGCCGGATCGACGCACTGATGGAAGCGCGCGAGCAGATCAATGCCGGTGCGCCAAAATCAAAGGACGGCAAGCCCGAGTTCAAGCTTTCTGTCAATGACTTCGTGATGAAGGCTTGGGCCTTGGCCCTGCAGCGCGTGCCAGCGGCAAACGCCACCTGGGCGGGCGACTCCATTCTCTATCACAAGCGCTCCGACGTTGCGGTCGCCGTGGCGGTGCCCGGCGGGCTGTTCACGCCAGTCGTTAAGTCAGCCGACACCAAGTCGCTCCGTCAGATCTCCGAGGAGGTCAAGGATCTCGCGACGCGAGCCCGCAACAAGAAGCTGGCCCCGCATGAGTATCAGGGCGGCGCCACTTCGGTGTCCAATATGGGCATGTACGGCATCAAGCACTTCGCGGCGGTGATCAACCCGCCCCATGGCACGATCCTGGCGGTTGGTGCCGGTGAAGAGCGCGTTTATGCCGAAAAGGGTCAGGTCAAGACCGGCCAGTTCATGACGGTTACGCTCTCCTGCGATCACCGCGCCGTCGACGGTGCCCTGGGCGCAGAACTCCTGGGCGTGTTCAAGGGCCTGATCGAAACTCCCTTGATGATGCTGGCGTGAGCGCGATGAAAACCATCCTGGCTTATGGCGATAGCCTGACCTATGGCGCCAATCCGCTCACGGGGGGCCCGCGCCATGCCTTTGAGAACCGCTGGCCCAGTGTCCTTGAGGCTGGCCTAGGCGGTCAAGTGCGGGTGATCGCCGAAGGCCTCGGTGGTCGCACCACGGCCTTTGACGACTGGACCGCTGACGCCGATCGCAATGGCGCCCGCATCCTGCCGACGTTGCTCGCGAGCCATGCTCCGCTTGATCTCGTGATTATCATGCTGGGCACCAATGATCTGAAGCCGGCAGTGTGCGGCAGCGCGCTGACCGCATCCTTTGGCATGCGCCGCCTGGTGCAGCTCACGCGTGGTCACTTCGCCATGCTCAACGAGCCGGTGCCTCAAATCCTTCTGGTGGCGCCCCCGCTCGCCTGCGCCACCGACAATGCCGACATGATCCGCAGCTTTGGCGGCATCGAGCATGCGGTGCGGGAATCCGGCGAGTTCGCGGCCCATTACCAGCGCCGCGCGCAGGAATTGAGCACTGGCTTTTTCGACGCCAGCACCGTCGCCACGCCTGATCCGCTGGACGGAATTCATTTGGACGCGGCCAATACCCGCGCAATCGGCGAGGGCCTTGTGCCTGTCGTCGCATCCATGCTGGCTCTTTGAGCCGCTTCTATCGACCATTCGGAGGCCAAAATGGCTGACCAATACGACTTACTCGTGATCGGCGCCGGCCCTGGTGGCTATGTGGCCGCCATTCGCGGGGCACAGCTGGGCATGAAAGTTGCCGTTGTAGAGCGCGAGCACATGGCCGGCATCTGTTCCAACTGGGGCTGCATCCCCACCAAGGCTCTGCTGCGCACGGCCGAGGTATACGGCCATATGGAGCATGCCAGCAATTACGGGCTCAAGGCCAATGACTACGGCTTTGACATGGATGCCATCGTCAAGCGTTCGCGCGCCATTGCCGCGCAGATGAACAATGGCGTGCAGTTTCTGATGAAGAAGAACAAGGTCGACATCATCTGGGGCGAAGCCGTCCTCACCAAACCGGGTGAAATCCGGGTTGCGCCGACCAAGAAGGCGATCGTGCAGCCGCAGGGCCCGGTGCCCAAGAATGCGCTGGGCGAGGGGACCTACAAGGCCAAGAACATCATCATCGCTACCGGTGCCCGTCCTCGCGTGCTGCCCGGCATCGAGCCAGATGGGGAACGCATCTGGACCTATTTTGAAGCCATGAAACCGGCGAGCATGCCCAAGTCGCTGGTGGTGATGGGCTCGGGCGCGATTGGCGTCGAGTTCGCATCCTTCTACCGCTCCATGGGGGCGGAAGTGACGATTATCGAGCTGCTGCCGCAGATCTTGCCGGTGGAGGATGCCGAGATATCGGGCCTTGCGCGCAAGCGTCTGGAAAAACGCGGCATCAAGATCCTGACCGAAGCCAAGGTGGCCAAGGTTGACAAGACAGCGGACGGCATTGTTGCTCATGTTGAGCTCAAGGGCGGCGAAAAGCAGGAGATCCGTGGCGAAAAGCTGATCTCGGCCATCGGTGTGCAGTGTAATATCGAGAATATCGGGCTTGAGACCGTTGGTGTGAAAACCGAGCGCGGCGCCATCGTGATCGATGGCTTCGGCAAGACCAATGTGGACGGTATCTGGGCCATTGGCGACGTCGCGGGTCCCCCGATGCTGGCGCACAAGGCCGAGCATGAAGCGGTGATCACGGTCGAAAAAATCGCGGGCATGCACGCCCATCCGCTCGAAAAGCTAAAGGTCCCGGGTTGCACCTATTGCGAGCCGCAGGTGGCCAGCGTGGGTCTCACCGAAGCCAAGGCCAAGGAAAGCGGCCGCGAGATCAAGGTTGGGCGCTTCCCATTCGTGGGCAATGGCAAGGCCATTGCGCTGGGCGAACCCGATGGCCTCGTCAAAACCATCTTCGACGCCAAGACCGGCGAGTTGCTCGGTGCCCACATGATCGGGGCTGAAGTGACCGAATTGATCCAGGGCTTTGTGATCGCCATGAACCTCGAAACCACCGAGGAAGAGCTGATCCACACCATCTTCCCGCACCCTACGCTGAGCGAGACGATGAAGGAAAGCGTTCTGGATGCCTATGGGCGGGCGTTGAACGTCTAGTCGCGCCAGCACCGAGCGCGCTGCGGACAAACACAGGGAACAAGCCAGATGGTCAAAGCCATTCAGGTCGGCCTCGGGTTCTGGGGCTTTGACTGGACCAAGGAAGTTATTCCCCAGGTCCCCACGGTCGAGATGGTGGCCTATGTGGATGCCAATCCCAAGGCGATTGCGCGCGTCCAGGCTGAACTGGGTGTCCCCCAGAACAAATGCTTTCTGAGCCTCGAAGAGGCTGCCCGCAGCGTCGAAGCGGATCTGGTGATCGCCACCTTGCGCACCGAAGCACACTATCCGGTGGTCAAGCAGGCGCTTGAACTCGATTTCAACGTCATCGTCGAAAAGCCCTTTGCCTCAACTATCGCGCAGGCCAAGGAGTTGGTGGCGCTCGCCAAAGCGCGCAACCGTATCTTGATGGTCAGCCAGAACTACCGCTTCCAGCCAGCTCCGATCGCCGCCGCGGAAATGATCGGCGCGCAAAAGTTCGGGCCGATCAATCTGGTTTCCATCGATTTCCGCCGCCATGCGCCATCCCAGGGCTACCGCTATTGGGACATGCCCGATCCGCTGCTCGCTGATATGTCTATCCACCATTTCGACCTCATGCGCATGGTGCTCAACGACAATCCCAAGCGCGTGTCCTGCCGCACCTGGAACCCGGCGGGCAGCCCCTTTGGGCATCACCCGACAGGCGTTGCGACAATAGAGTTCGAGAAGGGCGTGATTGTCTCTTATCGGGGCTCCTGGATGAGCAATGGTCCGGCCACGCCCTGGGCCGGGGAATGGACCATCGACTGCTCGGAAGGCGAAATCTGGTGGACCTCGCGGGATCACTTCATGGGCAAGGCGGGTCCGGATCGGCTGCAAACCCGCGAGCGTGATGCTCAGCCCAAGCAGGTTGAACTGGCGCCGGTGGAATACCCCGACCGCAGGGGAACCCTAGCCGCGGTCGCCAAGGTGATCGAGACCGGGTCGGTCCCGGCTCGCTTCAGTTCGGGCGAGGACAACCTTTATTCCCTAGCCCTCGTCCAGGCGACGATCCTTTCGGCATTTCGCGATGGCGAGTGGGTCGAAATCGCCGAGGTGATGGAGAGGGTTTGAACTTCTCCGTCATGCAACGAGAGGCTGGGTTGAACCGGCCCCGTAAGGGAGCGATATAGCAGGCACACCGTGCCAGTCAGGACCTCATCTTGGTTACGCTCATCGACAATTCGCTCCTCCGGCCCCGCCATCCTGAAAAGGAGCACCGGCCCGACAACGCCGTCCTGCGCAAGCCCGACTGGATCCGCGTCCGTGCGCCGGGCTCGCCGGTCTACAAGGAAACCCAGCAGATCGTGCGCGAGAATAATCTCGTCACCGTGTGCGAGGAGGCGGGCTGCCCCAATATCGGCGAGTGCTGGAGCAAGAAGCACGCGACCATGATGATCATGGGCGAGATCTGCACCCGCGCCTGCGCCTTTTGCAATGTGCGCACGGGCCTGCCGGGGCCGCTTGATCCCAATGAGCCGGAGAATGTCGCCAAGGCCGTGCAGAAGCTCGGGCTCGAACACGTCGTGATCACTTCGGTGGATCGCGATGACCTGGCTGACGGCGGTGCCCGGCACTTCGCCGAAGTTATCCTGGCGATCCGCGCCAGCAACCCAGGCACCACGATCGAGATTTTGACCCCCGATTTCCTGCGCAAGGATGGCGCATTGGAGATCGTCGTTGCGGCCAAACCCGATGTGTTCAACCACAATTTGGAAACGGTGCCGTCCAAATATCTGAAGGTGCGGCCAGGCGCCCGTTACTTCCACTCCATCCGCCTGCTGCAGAAGGTCAAGGAGCTCGATCCCACCATGTTCACCAAGTCGGGGATCATGGTCGGGCTGGGTGAAGAGCGCAACGAAGTGCTCCAGCTTATGGACGATCTGCGTTCGGCTGATGTGGATTTCCTCACCATCGGACAGTATCTGCAGCCCACCAAGAAGCACTATCCACTACAGCGCTTCGTGACCCCCGAGGAGTTCAAGTCCTACGCCACCGTGGCGACCGCTAAGGGCTTCTCCCTGGTGTCCTCTAGCCCGCTGACGCGCTCGTCCCACCATGCGGGCGAAGATTTCGCACGCCTTCGCACTGCACGGCTCCAGAAGCTTGGTTATTGATGAAACGTACTTTTGAGCGGCATGTGCCGCATCTGCCCCAACGCATGTTCGAAATCGTCGCCGATCTGGAAGACTATCCGCGTTTCGTGCCCAACTGCCGCAACATGGTGGTGCAGCCCGACCCGGCCGCACCCGAGAGTACCCGGCTTGCCCGCATGACCCTGTCCTTTGGTCCCATCACGCAGGCCTATACGAGCCGGGTGAAGCTGGATCCTGAAGCACTGGTAATCGATGCCAAGGCGGTCGACGGTCCCTTTAGCTATCTCGACAGTCGCTGGCGCTTCGAGCCGGAAGGGGAGGGGACACGCGTGCGCTTCGAGATCGACTTCAAAATCTCCAATCCCTTTATCGCCGCCGTGGCCGAGCCCGCCTTTGCGGCCAAGCAGGAAGAGATCATGCGCGCCTTTGGCGAGGAAGCGGACCGGCGCTACGGGCTTTGAACATCCGCTAGCACCTGAAGCGCCAAATCGAGCGCTGCATCGACGCTGGCGCGGCGGATACCGTCGCGACCCAGATCGCCGAAGCGGTGCTCGATAACGACGGTCGCGAGTTCTGACGACATCGCTACATAAACCAGGCCCACCGGTTTTTTCTCGCTGCCCCCGTCCGGACCGGCAATACCGGTGACTGACAGGGCGTAGTCAGCCCGCGCCGTGTTGCGCGCGCCGTCCGCCATGGCGCGGGCAACCTGGTTGGACACGGCGCCATAATCCCGGATCAAGCGGGGCTGCACTTGGATCATGCGCGACTTGGCCGCGTTCGCGTAGGTGATATAGCCGCCGTAAAAGGCCGATGATGAGCCGGGAACATCGGTGATGGCCGCCCCGATCATCCCCCCGGTACAGCTTTCGGCGGTGACGATGGTCTTGCCGGCAGCAGCCAGCAGCGCGATGACGCGCTCCGCCCGACCAGGCTCTGGTGTGAGGGTCATCAATCGAGCCTCGGCAGTTCAATGCTGGCGCTGGCCATGGCGACCATTCCTTCCTCCCGCCCGATAAAACCGAGCCGCTCGTTCGTCGTCGCCTTGATCGCGATTCTCGTAGTCGCAATTCCAAGCGCCTCGCCGATCACAGCTTGCATGGCGGGCACATGTTCGGCAATCCGCGGCCGCTCGCAAACTATCGTGACGTCGACATTAACGATCCGGCCGCCCGCTTTGTTCACGAGGTCACCGGCGTGCCGCAGGAACACGATGGAACCGACGCCTTTCCATCGGTCATCGCTGGGCGGAAAATGAATGCCGATATCCCCTTCGCCTATGGCACCCAGTAGCGCGTCGGTGAGGGCATGCAGCGCCACGTCCGCGTCGGAGTGACCCTTGAGCTTGGCGGTGTGCGGAATACGCACGCCGCCCAGCCAGACAGCGTCGCCCGGCTCGAAGGGGTGCACGTCAAAGCCGGTGCCAACACGGGTTTCTGTGATCATCTCAGCTCCTGCCAGCAGGCGCTCGGCTAGCTGGAAATCATTTGGGTGGGTAATCTTGATATTGCGATGCGTGCCCGGCACCAGCCCGACGCGTAGGCCGGCCCATTCGGCGATCTCGGCATCGTCGGTGAAGGTGCGCCGCACCGTCGAAGCGCGCATATGCGCCGAGAACAATTGTGGAAAGCGGAAACCCTGCGGGGTCTGCGCCGCAAACAAGGTCGAGCGATCCTCGGTCGCCGTGACCAGGGCCCCATCTGGCGAGCGTTTGATGGTGTCCGTTACTCCAACGGCGGGCAGGGCGCCTTCCAGTTCGGCAAGCGCATCGATCACCCCGGCGACCACGTCACCTTCCACCAGTGGGCGAGCAGCGTCCTGGATCAAGACGTAGTCCGGCCGCAGCTTGGCGAGGCTTTTTAGCCCCTCCAGCACTGAAGCCTGCCGGGTAGCGCCGCCCAACACCGGGGGCAACAAATTCTCATGCTGCAATTCTAGAGCCGCAAAGCGATCGGCATGCTCGGCATGAATAACCGGCAGCACATATTGAACTTCGGGCAGCCCCAGAAATGCCTTGAGGGTGCGCGACAGCACCGCTTCGCCCGCCAGCATGCGATACTGTTTGGGCTCGGAAACGCCGCCTGCAGCGGCTCGTTCGCCGCGCCCCGCAGCAACAACGATGACGGCGATGGATCGAGAACGCATAAGCAGGGAACCTGGGACAACAAACCGTCACATCGCGCTGGTCTAACCGCGCTGCAGCCATGCGGCAAGTGCAGGCAGGCCTCTCCCTCAGCGCAGCGTTTGACTGTTGCGTGCTCGGTGGAATTGATTATTGTGCAGGCAAATCCCACGAAGTGAATAAATCCGGGGCAGTTGGTGAGTAAGTTTGCCTGCGCGTTGAGCATCGGAAAGCATCAGCTTCCGAACAATGCCTTGCTGGCCCCGATGGCGGGCATAACCGACCGCCCGTTCCGCACCCTTGCCGAGCGCTTCGGTGCCGGCATGGTGGTGTCGGAGATGATCGCGAGCGCCGCCCTCACCACGGGACACCAGGACATGGTGCGCAAGCTTGGCAAGCCCGCCGGCTCCCTGCCGCATATGGTACAGCTGGCCGGCTGCGAAGCGGAGTGGATGGCCGCTGGGGCGCGCGCTGCCTATGAGGCTGGCGCTGATATCATCGACATCAATTTCGGCTGTCCGGCCAAGCGGGTGACCAATGGGTATTCCGGTTCAGCCTTGATGCGGGTGCCCGATCAGGCCATTGCCCTGGTGGATGCTGTTGTGACCGCCACTCCGCTGCCGGTCACGGTGAAAATGCGTCTGGGCTGGGACGACGACTCCCTCAACGCGCCCGAAATCGCCCGCCGTGCTGTCGAGGCGGGAGCGCAGATGATCACGGTGCATGGGCGCACTCGCCAGCAATTCTACAAGGGCCAGGCCCGCTGGGAGCGCGTGCGCGCCGTGGTTGAAGCTGTCTCAGTGCCCGTTGTGGTCAATGGCGACATCGTCGACCTCGTCACTGCGCGCGAGGCGCTGGCCCTGTCCGGCGCTGCAGCGGTGATGCTGGGCCGGGGGGCCCAAGGCCGCCCCTGGGCTGTGGGTCAAATCGGCGCCGAGCTTGCTGGCGAAGCGCCCGCTCAGGCACCGATCGGCACTGCGCTGGCCGAACTCGTCGCCGAGCATTACGAAGCGATCCTGCTTGAATATGGCACCGCTGTTGGCCTTCGCGCCGCCCGCAAGCACCTCGACTGGTACGCAGAAGCGGCCGGTCTTTCCTTCGACAAAGCCACTCGCACCGCGCTGCTTAACTGTGAGTCGCCGCCTGAGGTGCTCAGCATGATCTCTCGCCTTTATGCCGCCGACTGGAGGGTTGCCGCTTGAACGCGACGCTTGATGAGTTCCCGTCCACCGCCGTGCTGCAGGCGTTGCCACAGCCCATCATAGTATGCGCGGAAGACCGCCAGATCACCTTCGTCAATTACGCTGCCGAGGCCTTTTTCGGCGCTTCGCTCAGCGTTCTCAGCCGCCAAAAGCTTGATGATCTCATTGCTTTCGGCTCGCCCATTATCGGGCTCGTTGATACCGTTGCTACCCGGCGGGCACCGATGACGGAATATCGCGTTCGGGTGGGTTCATCGCGCTTCGGTGACGAGCGCATTGCCGACGTGTTTGCCAGCCCGATTTCCGACACCGATGGCCGCATCGCGATCCTCATCCAGGAGCGCACCATGGCCGACAAGATCGACCGGCAGATGGTTTCGCGCGGTGCCGCCCGCTCGGTCACCGGCCTGGCCTCCATGCTCGCCCATGAGATCAAGAACCCGCTTTCAGGGATTCGAGGTGCCGCCCAGCTTCTGGAACAATCCGTTGCCAGCGAGGAAATTCCGCTCGCCCGACTCATCCGCGAGGAAACCGACCGCATCGTCAACCTGATCGACCGGGTCGAGGTCTTTGGCGACGAGCGGCCCATGGAACGCGACGCTATCAACATTCACGTCATCCTTGATCGGGTGAAGCTGCTCGCGCGCAATGGTGTTGCCCGCGGCATTGCCTTTTCTGAGGAATACGATCCGTCCCTGCCTCCGGTGCTCGGCAATCGCGACCAGCTGATCCAGGTGTTCATCAACCTGGTCAAGAATGCCTCCGAGGCACTGGAGCGCACGCAAAAACCCGAGATCCGGCTGACCACGGCGTTCCGCCCGGGCATTCGCATCAGCGTCACCGGCGTTTCCGAACGTATCTCGCTGCCACTCGAGATCGTGATCGAAGACAATGGCCCGGGAGTCCCTCCTGATATTCTGCCGTTCCTGTTTGATCCATTCGTGACCACCAAGACCAATGGCTCGGGCCTTGGCCTTGCCCTTGTTGCCAAGATCGTCGGTGATCATGGTGGTGTCATCGATTGCGAGAGCCGCCCCGGCCGCACGCGCTTCCGCATTCTCCTTCCGGTCGCCAGTGGCGTTTCTCAAGCGCCATCCGAAGAGGTTTCGGCTCCATGAGTCACGTTGTTCTGCTTGCCGATGATGATGCCGCTATTCGCATGGTGCTCAATCAGGCCTTGACCCGTGCGGGCTACGAGGTTCGTCCCACGGGCAATATTTCAACCATGTGGAACTGGGTCAGCCGCGGGGAAGGGGACATCCTCATCACTGATGTGGCTATGCCCGACGGCAATGCCTTTGAGGTCATGCCCAAGATCAAGAAGATCCGGCCGGATCTGCCCATGATCGTGATGTCGGCCCAGAACACCTTCATGACGGCAATTCGGGCCTCCGAGGTTGGTGCCTACGAATACCTACCCAAGCCGTTCGACATCACCGAAGTCCTGTCGGTTGTCGCACGCGGATTGGCCGATGCCAAAAAGCCCACCCCTGCCGAACGCAAAGCGGAAGATCCCGGCGAAACCATGCCGCTGGTGGGCCGCTCCACCGCGATGCAGGACATCTATCGCGCTCTTGCCCGGCTGATGCAGACTGACCTTACCGTCATGATCAACGGCGAAAGCGGCACCGGCAAGGAACTGGTGGCGCGCGCGCTCCACGACTTCGGCAAGCGCCGCAATGGCCCGTTTGTAGCCATCAACATGGCCGCCATTCCCCGCGACCTGATCGAGGCCGAATTGTTCGGCCATGAAAAAGGGGCGTTCACCGGTGCCAATGCGCGCTCTTCTGGCCGCTTCGAGCAGGCCGAAGGGGGCACACTCTTTCTCGATGAAATCGGCGACATGCCGATGGACGCGCAAACCCGGCTGCTGCGCGTGCTGCAGGAGGGAGAATACACGATGGTCGGTGGCCGCAGTGCCATCAAGACCAATGTGCGCATCGTCGCCGCCACTCACCGCGACCTCAGCCAGATGATCCGGCAGGGACTGTTCCGAGAGGATTTGTTTTATCGCCTCAATGTCGTGCCGCTTCGGCTGCCGCCGCTGCGCGAGCGGGTGGAGGATGTCGGTGATCTCGCCGCCCATTTCCTGCGCTCGGCCCAACGCGAAGGCGAGCCGCCCAAGACCATCACGCCCGAAGCCATTCGGCTCATGCAGAACTATGCCTGGCCCGGCAATGTGCGCGAGCTGGAAAACCTCGTTCGCCGGCTTTCCGCCCTTTATGTCGACGAGAATATTTCCGCCGAGATCGTCCAGAACGAACTCAACATCATTGATCGCTCCCCCTCGTCGGCCCCCAGCGGTCCTGTCGACGTCTCCATGGCGGTGGAAACCCATGTGGGGCAACTGCTGCGCGAGTACGAGCCCAATCTGCCCCCGGCCGGGCTCTATCAGCGGGTGATCGATAAGGTAGAAGCCCCGCTGATCGCCATGGCGCTCAACGCCTGCGGTGGCAATCAGATCAAGGCCGCGGACCTGCTGGGCCTGAACCGCAACACGTTACGCAAGAAGATCCGCACTCACAGCATCGAAATTGTGAAACACAGCCGCCGCAACGGCTGAGCCAGGTGGATTAGGACCCCGAAACCGCTCCAAGCAGCGGAAGCACGGCCGCCCCGCGGCCGCGGGTGTCACATTTCGGCAACAATTATCTTGAAGGAAGGAGCGAATTGGGTCAGGCTCCGCCTCCCCACGGCAGCAACGGGCCCGGACCACGATTTGACCGAAGCGACAAGCAGGATCATCCGATACAAGGCGGGGCGGCCAGCCAAGGCTGCAGCAAAGTCGCGCTCGCTGTTTGCCGCCGCTGGCAATGGACCGCTCCGCGTTCTGGGCTTCGTGGTCGTAGTGGCATCGGTGCTGATGTCCTCGCTGTCCTTCCTGATTCTGTCTGGCATCACGCGGATCGAGCCATCTCCGGAGGTGTGGACCGCAATCTGGATCGTCACTGGCATCCTCGTGCTGCTGGTGATCGCCCTCGTGGTGACGGAGGCGACCTTGCTGGTGCAGGCGCGCCTGCGCCGTCAGGCAGGCGCCGGCATGCAGATCCAGATGGTTGGCATGTTCGCCTTTGTGGCGGCGGTTCCCGCAGTGATCGTTGCCGTCGTGGCTTCGCTGGCGCTCAATCAGGGGCTCGACCAGTGGTTCTCCGAGCGCACCCGGGCCATGGTCGAAAGCTCGCGCCTCGTCGCCCGCTCCTACATGCTCGAGCATGCCCAGGTGCTGCGCGACGACATCATCTGGGTGGCGGCTGAACTTGAGCAGGCCCATGGCACCTTCGAGGAGGACGAAGACCGCTTCCGACGCATCCTGACTGCCTTGGCCATTACCCGCTCGCTCCCTTTCACCTCGCTGATCACCGGCGACGGTGAAACGCTGATGCGTGCCCAGATTGCCGTCCAAGGCGCTTATCCCAAGCTACCCGAGGGAATCACCCAAGGCGTGGGGGAGGGGGCTCCGACTTCAATTGCCCCGGGCAAGACCAATCTGGTCGGCTCCATCGTCAAGCTGCGCGGCTATGACGACACTTTCCTGTTCGTCGCCCGGCCGGTTGACGCCGAGGTGCTCGAATATATGCGCCTCACCGACGAGAACATCACCGAGTACCGGGAATACGCCTCCAACCGCCTGGTGCTGCAGATCACCTTTACCATCATGTATATCGGTCTCGCGGTGGTGCTGCTCCTCGCCGCCCTCTGGACCGGCATTGCGCTCGCCAACCGGTTCGTCGACCCAATCCGTAACCTGATGATCGCCTCCTCCCGCGTCAGCCGCGGCGAGTTGGACGTTCAGGTGCCCGTGCAGGAGGGCAGGGGCGATCTGCGTGATCTCTCCACTGGCTTTAACCGCATGACCCAGCAGTTGCGCTCTCAGCGCGAAGCGCTGCTGACGGCCAACGAGATGAACGAGAAGCGTCGGCAGTTCACCGAAGCGGTGGTGGAGGGCGTCTCCGCCGGCATCATTGGCCTCGACTCATTTGGCGCGGTAACTCTCGTGAACGCCCGCGCCTGCGAGATGCTGGACACCGATGAAATCAGCCTGATGGGCAAGCGCATCGAGGATGTGATGAGCCAGCTCGCACCCATCCTGGAGCGAGCCCGTTCGGCGCGTCGCGGCCAGGTTCGCGATCAGATCCAGCTCGGCAACGAAACGGACCGGCGCACCTATCAGGTCCAGCTCACCCGCGAAGGCTCCATCGCCGAATCCAAGGGCTATGTGTTGACCTTTGACGATATCACCGATCTCGAATCGGCTCAGCGCACCAGCGCCTGGGCCGACGTGGCGCGCCGCGTCGCCCATGAGATCAAGAACCCCCTGACGCCCATCCAGCTTTCCGCCGAGCGCCTGCGCCGCCGGTATGGCGCCAAGCTCGAAGATGATCGCGATGTGTTCGACAAGTGCATCAACACCATCGTCCGGCAGGTTGGCGATATCGGTCGGATGGTCGACGAGTTCTCGGCCTTCGCGCGCATGCCAGAAGCGGCGCCCGAACCGGCCGATCTGTCAGATACCGTGCGCCAGGCCGTGTTCCTGGAAAGCGTCCGCTTGCCCGATCTGAACATCATCACGCATCTGCCCGAAAAGGCCATCATTGCCTTCTTTGACAGCCGCCTGATCTCCCAAACGCTCACCAACCTCATCAAGAACGCGGTGGAAGCTTTCGAGTCGGTGCCGACTGGTCCTGATTGGGAGCCCACCATCACGGTCGCGGCGCAACTTGAAGGCAATTTCGCCCGGGTCACCGTTTCTGACAACGGCAAGGGCTGGCCTAAGGACAACCGGCAGCGGCTGCTCGAGCCCTATATGACCACGCGCGAAAAGGGCACGGGGCTGGGCCTCGCCATCGTCGCCAAGATTGTCGAACAGCATGGCGGTATCGTCGAGCTGGTCGACGCCGAACCAGATCCCAGCGGCCGGGTAGGGGCTTGCGTGACCTTCACGCTGCCCCTCCGCTCGCCCCACAGCTTTCCGGATAACGCCGGTTCCTCGCGGCAGGAACAATGGCCATCCCAACAGGAGGAACCGCTCATGCAAGCGGCTGTTCACACCTAATGGCACTCGACATTCTGATCATCGACGACGAAGACGACATCCGCGAACTCATTGCGGGCATCCTTGAGGACGAAGGCTTTGAAGCTCGCCAGGCTCATGACGCCGATAGCGGTCTCAACGAGATCGCCCGCCGGCGGCCCAGCCTCGTTTTCCTCGACATCTGGATGCAGGGCTCGCGGCTCGACGGCTTGCAATTGCTCGATGTCTTCCAGTCCCAGCACCCCGAAATGCCGGTGGTGATGATTTCGGGCCACGGCAATGTCGAAACCGCTGTTTCTGCCATCCGCCGCGGCGCCTATGACTATATCGAAAAGCCGTTCAAGATTGACCGGCTGCTCCACATCACCCAGCGGGCGATGGAAGCGACGCGCCTGCGCAACGAGGTTGCCGAGCTCAAGGAGCGATCGGCCACCAAGAGCGAAATGGTGGGCAGCTCCCCCGCGCTCCAGCAGGTCCGCGGCCTGATCGAGAAATCCGCGCCCACCAATTCGCGCATCTTCATTTCCGGCCCTTCAGGCGTTGGCAAGGGGCTCGTCGCGCGCCTGCTGCATCAACGCAGCCCCCGCGCCGATTCGCCGTTTGTGGAGATCAACGCCTCGCTCTACGCCCCGGAAGAAGTGCCGGTGGTGCTGTTTGGACGCGAAACCCGCGACAAGTCCGGCGTGCTCAAGGTTGAAGTCGGAGCGCTCGAGAAAGCTCATGGCGGCACGCTGTACCTCTCTGAGGTCACCACGCTGCCGCAAGCCACCCAGGCAGCCTTGCTCCGTACGCTGGTCGAGAACCGCTTTAATCGTGTCGGCGGAACCCAGGCGGTGCCGATCGATGTTCGCATCATCGCCTCAAGCTCGCAGAACGTTGCCGCGCAGATCGAGTCGGGAGAATTCCGCAGCGACCTGTTCCATCGCCTTTCCATCGTGCCCTTGCCGATCACGCCCCTTAAGGAGCGGCGCGAAGACGTGCCGCCGCTGGTCAACGTGTTCATTGAGCAGGTCTGCCGCATGCACAATCTTCAGCGCCTGGCCGTCGGCGACGACGCCATGGCGGTGCTCCAGGCACAGGAATGGCCCGGTAATGCCCGCCAGTTGCGCAACTCGATCGAACGGCTCCTCATTCTGATGAAGGACCAGCAGCCCGAAGACGGCACAATCAGCGCAGCCATGCTGCCGTCTGATATCGGCGAGGTGCTGCCAACCGTAGGGGACACCGACTCGTCGGCCCATCTGATGAGCCTGCCGCTGCGCGACGCGCGCGAAGTGTTCGAGCGGCAGTATCTGCTGGCGCAAATCGAGCGTTTCGGCGGGAACATCTCCAAGACTGCGGAGTTCGTCGGTATGGAGCGCAGTGCTTTGCATCGCAAGATCAAGTCGCTGGGACTCTAAGACCGAGGAAAACGTAGCCGAGCCATGCAGCCGCCGCGGGTAGGCAGCAAAAAGCAGGCGTGCCATAGTGCCGGACCAAACGACGACCCCATAAACCGGAACAACGCGGTGCTTCCGGGGACCATACAGACGCTCAATCAGAGGCGTCGCGCAACAAGACTGCCGCATAAAAGAGGCCTGAATGCCCAGTGAAAAGCAGCAGAATCTGCAAGATTCCTTTCTTAATCACGTGCGCAAGCAGAAGGTACCGGTGACCATATTCCTGGTGAACGGCGTCAAACTCCAGGGAGTGATCACCTGGTTTGACAATTTCTGCCTGCTGCTGCGGCGCGATGCGCAGTCGCAGCTCGTTTACAAGCACGCGATATCGACGATTATGCCCGGAGCCCCAATCCAGCTTTTCGATCCGGAGCAGAACCAAGACAGCGACTAATCCATGACCGATCACGACGAGCTAGACGACGACCTGCCGGGCGGACCCCAGGCCTTTATCGACCGGCGCGAGGTACCCACGCGCGCCGGCCTGATTTGCCCCGATGTGCGCGGCAGTTCCTCCGCCCATACCATCGAATCGCGCAAGTCCGAGTTCGAGGGGCTCGCTGGAGCCATTCGGCTCGACATCGTATTCTCAGAGGTGCTCAAGGTTCGCGAGATCAAGCCGGCCACTTTTCTCGGCGGCGGCCACGTGGAAACCCTGGCGCAGCGCGTCAAGAACGAGGATATCGACTTGTTGCTGGTGGATGCGGCGCTGACGCCGATCCAGCAGCGCAACCTCGAAAAAGAAACCGGCGCCAAGGTGCTCGACCGCACCGCGCTGATCCTGGAGATTTTCGGCGAGCGTGCGGCAACCCGCGAAGGCGTGCTGCAGGTGGAGCTGGCCCACCTCAACTACCAGAAGAGCCGTCTGGTGCGCTCCTGGACCCACCTTGAGCGTCAGCGCGGCAGCGGCGGCCTGGGCTTCATGGGCGGCCCGGGCGAAACTCAGATCGAAAGTGATCGGCGGCAGCTGACCGACCGCATCGTGCTGCTCGAGGATAGGCTGGAAAAGGTCAAGAAGACGCGCGCCCAGCAGCGGCGGCAGCGCGACGACACCCCGTTCCCCATCGTGGCGCTGGTGGGTTATACCAATGCCGGTAAGTCGAGCCTGTTCAATGCTCTGACCGGGGCAGGGGTGTTTGCCGAGAACCTCCTGTTTGCTACCCTCGACACCACTGTGCGCAAGCTGCAGCTGCCGCATGGGCGCGAGGTGATGATCAGCGACACTGTGGGCTTCGTTGCCGATCTACCCACCGACCTCGTTGCTGCTTTCCGCGCCACGCTTGAAGAAGTGGTGGATGCAGACGTTATTCTCCACGTCCGCGACATCGCCAATAATGACCATCTGGCGCAGGCGCTCGATGTGCTCAAGGTCCTGGGTGACTTGGGCGTTTCACCGGAAACCACGCCCGTCATCGAAGTGTGGAACAAGATCGATCTGCTGGCACCCGTCGCTGACGGCGATGATCCGCTGCTCGCCTCGGTCAGCCCGGCCGGCAAGGTCGCGGCAGTGGTACAGGTTTCCGCCAAAACCGGGCAGGGACTCGACGAGCTAAAGCTCGCGGTCGAGACCGCGCTCGCCGACAAGAGCCGCACCTATCATGTGCATGTGCCCCACAGCGCCGGCAGCGATATCGGCTGGCTGCATGCCCATTCCGAGATCATCTCGCGCGACGAACCCAATGAGCAGGGCTCGGGCTATGTGGTGCGCGTCGAACCGCGCCAGAAAGCGGCCTTCCTCGAGCGCTTCAATGGCCGGATCGAAAGCGTCGAAGCCTAGGCTTTGTCCGCGGCACGGATCTCGTTCCAATAGCTGTCAAGGCGCTCAAGCCCAGCGTCCTTGACAGCAACGCCGTCCTCGCGGCACCGCGCCTCCACATAGTGAAAGCGCCGGCTAAACTTGCTGTTGGCGTCCCGCAGCGCCGCTTCTGGATCAACGCCGGCTTGACGGGCCAGATTGGCGGCGGCGAACAGCAGGTCGCCGATTTCCTCCTGCACCGCGGCTTGGTCCTGCATTTCACGCGCGCTGTCGACTTCAGCCAGCTCTTCCAGCAGCTTCTCCTTGACCGCTGCATAGTGGGGCCAGTCAAAGCCAACCTGAGCCGCACGCTTGGTCAGCTTCTCGGCCCGGGCAAGCGCTGGCAGTGTCGAGGGGACATCATCGAGCACTGAAGGCGTCTGCTCGCCATTGCGAGCCGCCTTGGCGGCGCGTTCGTCGACCTTGATGGCTTCCCAGCGGCTTTGGGCCGCTTCCGCATCATTGGCATCGAGATCCCCAAACACATGCGGATGCCGGCGGATCAGCTTGCTGGTGATGGCATAGATCACATCGCCAATATCGAAGTGCCCAGCTTCCTTGGCCAGCTGCGCCTGGTAGATCGGCTGCAGCAGCAGATCACCCAGTTCTTCGCGCAGATCAGCGAAGTCCTCGCGCTCAACGGCGTCGGCGACCTCATAGGCTTCCTCGATCGTGTAGTGCCGGATGGTGGCAAAGGTCTGCTCCAGATCCCAGGGGCAACCCGTCACCGGATCGCGCAGCGCCGCCATGATCTCGATCAGCCGTGAAATTTCGCGCGACGGTTGCATGGAGGAACCTTGATTGGAATCAGCGACGACAGCTTAGCAATGCCTAGGGCTTGCCAGTAGCCCAGCACGGTAACAGCCAATTAGAGCGGGTGAGGCGGGTTCGCCAAGCCATCATGACGAGACTCACATAAGGCGACAACTGACGTGCCAGGACCCTAACGTTTTCGGGATCCTTGACTCACGACAGAGCACAACCTGACTCACATAAGAGCAAAACGCCGCTCAACTGACTCACATAAAGCAGCAACGGTCCTGCCTGTGCTGCTTAAGCGCAGCGCCCGCAATTCCGCTCTTGCCGTCTCCCGGGGAATTTCGTGGGACCGGCATTCATTCGTTGCCCTCCGGCGTCACCACGTCCAATTGGTCACTAAGCCCGGCCAGTCGAGCGCGGCTGATCCAACCGAGCCGGAACAGGCCTATCCGGCGAGCAAAGTCGCCGCCGAGAGGGAGTTGCGCGCGAGCGGGCTAAACTGGATGATCCTGCGATTTCCATTCTTTTATGGCGAAAGGACGGACTTGGAGGCCCTGTCGGACCATGTGCGAAGCGGCCGATGGCACCGGCCAAGCGGATGAGCACCGTCCATCATCGTGACATCTTCACCGCGACAGAGCTCGCCCTGACCGGCGTCATGGATCGTCGCACGGTCAACATCACCGATGAGGCGACCACAACCATTTACGAACTCGCCCATCTGCCCCCCTCGTCAACCGTGGCACCTGCACATCGATGGATCGCTGGCACGCAGTCTTGGGTTTCGTCAACTATTCGCTCGGTCTACCAGGCGCCTGAGCAAGACTTGGTGTAGGCCGAGGTAACTTCATGTCCGGCCAGGGAGCTTTCGACCGGTGCTTTATCTTTCGCTATAGTCGAAGCTTTGCTGTGCGCCGTCAAATTTGCTTGATGTTAACGGCCCAATCATAGAGCACGAGAAACGGCTCCTGAAGACCACGTCCCAGTGGCGTGATGGAATATTCCACGCCATCGATGTTATCGGCAGTCATTGACGTTGTTACGTGAGTTGCTGTGCTTCGCATGATAAGCTTTCGGTTTAAGACTGGGAGAGGCCCAGAATGCGGCGCACCATTACCCATAATTTGTCGTCGGCTACGTCATAAGTTGTCAGCGAAACTCCATTCTTCACATAGAAAGTGCCATTAGTGTTTGGCGAACCATACCCCCTGGGCGATCTAGCTTTTTTCGCTTCCCATTCTCAACGAGCCGCCAACACCGCCATTTCTCAAACTAAGCCCGCCAGGCGGACACTGATCATTTGTGAACATGGTCATGCTCCATGCTTCCGGTTGATCCTGACGTCACTCGCAGAGGTCAATGCGACTTCTCCGCGATCAAGTGGGTTGCGTGGTGACGCCCAGCACCAGAGGTCGCGCCGAGGCCTGGCAGAAACGAATGGGTTGACAGTTGTTCCTGTTTTGTTCTTGTATGTCCCCGCTCACGTAAGCAGCGCGTGACCTTCTCAAATGCCGGTGCAGCCGGTTCATCGAAGGCTCATGTGCCTGATGGGATAAGACAACAACGCACCGCATATGCTGACAACGATCTGTCCCCATAAGGCGCCGATGGAGCAACGCCTTAGGGATCTCACCGCCGCGGCTGTTGTGGGCCGTGAGCGGACTGGCAGCATAAGGTGTCCAGACCATCGAAAGCAGACACGGAAGAAGCGAGGCGCCATAACGCATGTCATCTCGCCCAGATGATGGCTCGTACGGCGTCCCACGCTTGCATGCTCAGCCACACCAGCGGGCCCAAGCCAAGAAACACCAGGACCTTGAGAGAGAACCGGGCCGGCAAGGCGAGCCAGCTCTTTGACCATCGTTCGGGTCGATTTTCTGCTTCGCCACCCGCCACGAAGTCGACCGGCGCGGTTAGGAAACGGTCCCATGACCCATTTGGTGAGAGATTTGACCTTAAGAGTCCAGGCTCGAAGAAGGTGCCGTGGCCATATCCTTTGGCCTGCACGTTCACAACTGACTTGTCGAGGAAGCCGATCTTTCCGGATGGCCCAGCATTGGGCATCAAATATTGCGCGGCATAGACCACATCGTCCTTGTCGCCGCAGTGGTTGATGACTTGTTCGATGCGCCCAGTACGGATGTGCTGGCTCCAATCGTAGTCAGGTGCCACGATCGAGCCGGCCAGTATCACGCGACCGAACCGGAGATCCTTGAATCGGATATCGAGCATAAGTCGTGAAAATAGCAACGTTCCGTAGCTGTGAAGAATGACATCCGGAAGTGGGTTGAGCTCGCCGACCCGTCGAGATGCCTGTCTTTCGGCGGCGCGCAAGCGCTCTCCAAGCTCGGCGGCAGCGAGGCGTTGCGTACGCTCGAACAAAGCCATTACCCGAAAGATGGGATACTTAAAAATGAGCACCGGCGCGCTGTACTTCAGCCGTTTGGCAATGTTCCAGGAGAAGTCCTGCTGCCACGGCCCATCGGTGTTCATCCCGTGAACCGTGACGAGCCACGAGATGTCCCGACTGCGTCGTCCGCCAGGCAACTTGAAGACTGTCGTTAACTTGAAAGGCTCCTCAAGTTCCAAGTAGCGCACGCCGCATCTTGGACACATGCCGCCCTCCTCATCTTCTGGAGAAGCGATCGCCCCGCAGTGGCCGCATCGCTTCTCCTGAGTGATGAGAAGCGCACCGAGTCGAGCCACTTCGGAAAGCAGCTGCTTGGTCTCGTCGAAGCCGGTTTTCGATCGCTTCGACAACGTTTCTGGATCGATAATCGCCGTATCAGCCCGCTCGATCTCCACGCGCAGATTGTCGACCAGTCGAGTCGGGTGCTCTGCTTTAAGTCGATCCCAATCGGGCTGCATCAGGCGTTCTGCCTCCACACCTCGCTGATCAGGTCATAGACCTGGGTCTTCAGGCATTGCGAGTTTATCCGAACCCGCCCTTCACCACCATGAACCGAGAACTTCAGAACCTTTGCCTCGCCTGGAAGCGGATTGCGCGTTGGAAGCTCGAACTGACCGTCGGCAAGAGTGAAATCCTCCACGTCTAGACCCTGTCGGGTCCGCGAAACCGGTCCAACAGCGGCAACTCCGCCGTCCGCATCGGCATAGATATCGACATACCCGCCTGCCACCGTCCACTTCGTACCGCGCTCGACGGAGCCTTGAACGGAACCAAGCTTTCGCACCGATCCCACGAGCTGCACGGGATCGCGGGGCCCGTCGACCGCTCCAATAGCAACAAGTACCGCCCATACTTGCTCCTTAACTGCTGCATGGGCCGGATCGGCAATTGCGAGTTGCACAAACAAACCGCAGAAGTCCTCTGCGAACTGCCACTCAAAACGGACTACCGCACGATCCTGATGTTCGAGATACGCGCGCAGTTCGTAGCGGTCGAGCCCATCCTGCAGCTCACGGTCCTTGTCTTTTGCGCGGGAGAACCAGGCACTTCCACGATGCCAGGTCAGCAACAGTTTTTCGTTGTCGATCACAATTGCCGTCAGGCTGAGCTCGTTCGGGAAGCTGACGTTTTGGACCGGATTGAGCAGCCCTTTGAACCGTGACGCCGTAGCTCTGGCGATGAGGTCCTGGTGCGCCTGCCTGGGAAGAGCCTGGTAGAGATAAACATGCTGCCCACCCCAGCCTTCGGTGAGCGCCAACCAGTCTTCGACATCTCTACTAGTGATCCAGTCCGCATCGATAGCTGCGGCGAGGTTTTTTTCGAACTCAGCCTTGTTGCCACCAATTGTGATTTTGGGGTTGGTTTTTTGTTTGTTGCGCAGCAACTCTTTGATGAAGACGTTGCCTTGCGCCAGGATGAGAGAGCCAACGAGACGTTTGAGCCTGTTTTTCTCCGCTGGTGACTCTGGCACTGACCGCATGCTCCCTCTGCAGACTGCTTAATGGCATCATCCAGAGCCTACATTCTTCCGCTTCGCAGACAAGAATGGTTGGTCCCTTCATGCACCCCGTCACTCAACTCAACTCATCTCGGCAGTTCGACCTCTTCTTCTTCGAACCAACCCTGCGCTACCAGAGATGACGTCAATCGCGCCGGGCTGTCGGTGTAGCAGACGAGCGCCAAGCTCTCCTCCGCCCGGCTGGCGGTGGCGTCGCCGATCACTCCCGAGGACTATTTGCGGATCAGGAGACTTCTGGGTCTGGCTGGTGTGCCGTATCGCAGTCGGTGTGGAGTTCCCGCAACAAACACAGTTAGTGAGATTGAGAAGCTGTCGGGCGATTTACCGCCCACGACAAGCAAAACTGGCGCATCGCATCGGTACAACGGGTCGCCAGCTATCTTTCGCATTGCCGCCACGTCGACGCCGCTCGGTTCGGCACTGCCCCCAGGATGGGAATGCCACTCACCGACGTAGTGCTGGCCGCTCGTCCATCGCTCACGCAACAACTCTTCGAGGCCATTACGTCCTCTTTTGAACCAGGAACGACCGAACTTAGAATCCACAGGCATTCCTGTGACTTCGGTAATTCGGACAGAGTGTCCTCGATCAAGATACCGGCCGATGAGGATGCCTCCGGTTTCAACAGTGCTGGCTCGACCAGCCAATTCAGTTACCTTGGTCAACAGCGGCAGTTCGAACTCGGCGGAAATATCTGGAGCGATGGAACTATATCGTAAAAGGGAAAACTCAGGCATTCGGATTCACCATTACAATCTGTCCATCATCCTGCTGGCGATAGTAAATCAGGTTCCGGCTCGGGCGCTCGATCGCCCGACGTATTACTCTCGTCCCAAACGACGCCCACAGCCGCATATCTTCGGCCGTCGCAGGAAAGATTGGATGCCAGCAACCTATTCCCTCCATCGTTGAGTCTGTCGGTGTCGGGTTCGGGGTATCAAAGCTTGCCAGCCTGTCGACCGCATCGAAATAAGGGAAGTTGACCTCGGTTGCTGTGTAGGCCAGCAGCCCCTCCGCACCCCACGTGATAGCCAGACTGACAAAGGTCTTTTCTGTCCCCCAGTCAAACTCGGCCATTCGACGCAAGACGTCGTCCGATCCTGTGCAGTCCACCACAATGTCCGCAGCATGCAGCGCGGCGACTACAGTCGGGTCTCTGGGAGGGAAGTCCGTCGCGTACCCGAAGGTGCAACCATCGATCATTGAAGAGTTGAGTGCGCCGGCAAGTGCCAACGCCTTGTTGCGGCCAACCGCCTCAAGGCCAAGTGCGTGCCGGGTAAGATTCCCTACCTCAAGCTTCTCGCCATCCAAGATGCTCAGGTCTCGACTGCCCATTCTGAGCAGATTTTCAGCGATCGCGGCCCCGAGGGCGCCGGCTCCAAGCATGGCGATTTTCGCAGTAGACAGTTTTTTTGATGTCGGTCCACGCTTGCGCAGCTGATCGGAGGACCAATTCATGGTCCTCGTCCACTTCAACGTATCCTTTGACTGCGCGATAGATTTGTCCAATCGTCGCCTATTGGCCTCGTTTGGACGGAAACCCTTCATCTTGGAATGACGGTGTTGCAATGGCACCGCGCCAATTGCCAACCAATGGACTCGTGACGGCTCATCCCCCGCGCGCTCCTCGGCCGGGAAACCAAGTAACAGAGTTAGACCTTCGGTTTTATGGGTTCGCTGTCGGCGCTGGATGCCGGCCTGTTCCAACAGCTCTCCCAGGTCAAAGCCCTGATGAGCAAGCAACACTGACAGCTCGCGCCAAGTTGCTGGTAAACCCCATGGCTCCACCACCGGTATTGCGTCCAACCGTATCCAGATGGCCTCTTTTTGGGCTTTGACTTGGCCGACCCACAAGCCCCAATCGCTCACTTTCAATTTCAAGCCGACATTGTCCGAGTACGCGATCACAACGCTATTGCCATGCGCATTCGGAATATCAACTAGCGTCGCTTGCCCCCAGCGTTGCTTCCTTTCCATCCACGGCACGAAATCGGAAATGGCTTCGTCAAAGCCTATCACCGGGGAAGAGAAGTTTTTGGGCGAAGGAGGGACTTCGAACGGATCCCCGGGTTGTCTCAAACGTCCGGTCGCAGCTGCTTCGATCCACAGCAGCAATCGGCTCAAATTCCAGATTACTCGCTGGACGAGGTCAGAAGGCTCGCTAGACCACTTGTCTCGCCCGAACGCCGCTTCAGGCCTGTCGAGGCAGAGTTTTCCCGAGCGCCAGAGGCCATTATCCTCAAGCGTTCCGTTGTGCAACTGGTGGGGAAATGTGACCTCGATGCCCGTCGACGCGCATGGGTAAATCGCGACGGGATCGTCTCCGGGTGTAAACGAGACAACCAGGTACCAGCCCGTTCGCTGTTCGACAAACTGACTGGGCCGCACCGACAGGCTCGCGGTGATCGGAAGCGCCCATTGCCTGGGCGCAACGCACGCCCAGGTCCCGGTAACCATGATCTGCTCCTCGCCCTCAACTAGCGAAAGCACTTCCTGCAGCGCTGGTGGTACGGCGGGCGAGGGCAAGATCAGGCAAATCGCTGCGTTGTCTGCGGCTCGGCAGGTTTGCTAGGGGTATTGAAGATCGATGGCCTGTCACCACCGCGCGGTCCCGGCAAGGGGAACTTGGTCCCAAGAAGAGAGCGCCACAATTCCGCGGACTCTTGAGCGTCATCACTGTCAAGCGCAGCACGCGCGCGGGCAGCCGCTTCGCTGGCAGCCTTATGGAATGCCTTGAAGTCGTCGACGGACAAACGCTTGAGCACATCATGTTCTGGCACACCGTGGTCCGGCAATACGGGGACCTGCCCAGTTTCCGCAGCGTATTCCCAGGTATCCCGAATGCTTTCCAGCACTTGAACAATGCCAACCGCCATCGACGTCGTACCATCATCAATGACGTTGCCGATCATGTGCTCCAGCGGATAGCCCTTGGGATACTTCGGAAACTCTTCCGATCCGTCCTGCTTCATCCATTTCACCGTGCGTACGATGTTGACGTAGTGGCCGTTGCACGATCGGTTTTTGGCGGCCGTCCATTGGATCTGCGCCAGAGGGTGGGTTCGCCCCCAATCGCCCACCTCGCGGTCAGGAAGATAGAGAGGATGCGGCCGCCATTCACTGGGGGCCATATCATTAAGCAAGGACGCTGCTTCGCCCAGCACTGAAGGCCGCCATTGCCGGTTAAGGCGCCAGGACGGATCTTCTTCCACGCTGTTTGTGGTCAGAACTGAGTTTGACCGATAGAGGCTTTCCATCACGGCCCTGGATTCGGGGTCCTTGGGAAGCGCCGTGATGACCAGATCAAGGTCAACGTAGGATAGTTCGATCCCGAAAGATCGCCCCTGCCAACGCCACTTGCCTTCGTAGTAGCGATCCAGAAACAGCACAAACTTTTTCATCGCCTGCTCGGGTGTGGTGCTGTCGTAGTCGATGTTGGTTACGACAACGATATCGACGTCCGGCCGCTTATCGCCGATCGGACGAATGGCGGTTGAGCGGCGCACGCTACCTTGGAGGAATGTCGCAACGACAAGACCTTTGAGGTCCTGGTCTGCATCCAAGCGCGCGCGCAGCGTGGATGCACCGCCTTTCCAGTCTTCCTTCTGCTTGTCTGTCGGCCGGATCGAAGCCAGAAACTCGGCGAATTGTGGCTTTAGTTCCATGTTCATCCAATCCGGAATGAGGGGTGGTAGGTTTTCGACCCGTTGAAGTCGAATTCGTAGACTGTGACCGGACCGATGGCATCGCGATGCTGGCCAAGGAAAAACGAGAAGGCATTGGGCGCCGAAACGAAGATGTGTGCCCGGGCGCCACTGCGAAGGCGCAGCGCCTCCAGCGCATCGGACACTTGGTCGGCCATAGCGCCCGAGTGTGTCCCCCCCGCCACCGAGTTTTGGCCGACACCATTTCCAGCCTCAAAGTGCAGGATCTTGCCGACATCCGCGAGGGAAGCGCTCACGTATTCTTCGACGTCAGCCAGGGCGTTTCGAGAAAGGCTGATTGCCACGGCGACATCCTTGCCGGAGCCGAGGTCCCTAGTGCTGAGCTTAAGAGGTGGTCCATCGAGCTGGTCATCCGAGCGCCACAGCGACGTTCCGCGGCGGCCCTTCTGCATAAGTTCTACACCAGTGCCCTTTTTGGTGCCCAGCAGCGAGCCCGCCAGAAATGCCACGGTAGCATGCGTGTCGAGATGCAGCCGCATGTCCTTAGTCGTTTGCCGCGTGCGATCAAGGAAGCTTTTGACCTCTGGCATGATCGTATCCGTCCAGTCATTGCCCGGACGCAGCAAGCGCTCATCGAAGTGATCGAGAAGTGACAGATGGTTTTCAGGCGCGGCCAAAAGATAGTCGGTTGGGCCATCGCCAAAGGATCGGATTGCGACATTGCGCCGATCCTCGCTGGCACGAATCCAGTCTTGCTCCTGGCATAGCTGCTCGAAATCGGCCCTCGACAACTTGCTGCGCTCAGTTGCCTTCAGCGCCCGCGCCGCACCATCGAACCTGAACTCAAGATTGTTGCCGCCGCTCTTGAGGCCAACACCCCTGAAGTGGAAATTGACCTCGTCGCGCATCTGTTCGAGGGTGCGGTGACCATCAAAGATGTGAAACGTGTCGAGAATAGCTTTGAGCTCATCGTCGCTCGATAGCTTAAGGTGCTCGCGCCAGCATTTTCGGATTTCGCCCGTCCAACTGCGATCGGTAGTCCCATCGAAGAGTTTTTCGATGTTAATCGAGCCATCTTTGGTTGTGATGAGCTTGCGAAGGTTGTCGGTGTCGAGAATGCGATCGGTAGTTACCAATGTGAAGGTGGAATTGGCCGGCGCTTTTTCCACCGCTTCTTTCAGTCGCTCAAGGATCGAATACCTTGCGGCATGGATAAAGTCGGGGCTTGTGAGATCCTTGAAGCCAAACCGTCCTTCTTGGCTGACGTGAAACTTGACCTGGTGGTGCGCGACCTCAACGGCAAACGACCGCCGACCGGATTTCCCTGGGTTGTAACGCACGACGACATCGTCAAATCCCTTCGGTCCGTCTGCCTCGTAAGAGACTTCGACAACAAAGGGCTGCTCTGGGTCACGAAGGCCCGACGCATGAATCCAAAAGTACCTTGCCTGGTAGTCGTGCCCATCCCAATTGGCGATGACTGCGTCAGCCATATTACCCCCGATTTGTCCTCCAAATGTCAGCGCCGCAATGTCCGTCTTGAATTTGACGGATCTTTTCCATGAACCGGAACGGTCAAGGAATCGATATGCATGATGACAATTGCTATGCGCCTGGTTGCTGCGCATTTACTGCATCTAGGTCGCTATAAATCGCCGTACAAGGGCTGAACGAAAAAAGAACAGAGTAAGGCACAAACTTTTGTTAGGTCGTTATAATTGGGCGTACCCGGTTTCCGGGAAATGTCCGCTTTCGGGAGTTCGCGAGGCCGCGCCCAACGGCCGGAATGGGCGCGTTTCTGCCTGGCAGTAACCGACCCCAGTTCTGACGTTGAAGAACGCGCTATGGAGTCCCGAAAGCTGCCGCTGTTGAGCAATGGTGTTCGGACCGACCGTAGGTTACGTCGGGGCCAGCTAAGCTGCCGAAGGCCTGGGTTTTGCCTGGGCCTCAAGCGCCTTGCGGCCATTGGCGATGCGCTGGGTGATGAGGGCACGGACCAGCTGCAGGATCTGGTGGAAGAGCATCACGGGAAGGATGACGAGACTGACCGCCTGCCCGGCGAAAGGATATTGGCCATGGGTAACCTGCTGAGGAGGCCCTTCTTGGAGCCGCAGAACTAGAGCACCAGGCGGTCCTCCTGCGACAGGCCCGCGGCCTTGCCGACAAAAAAGGTGCCGAACTGGATCGCTGCCTTTGGTAGCCAGACCGCCCATACCCCTACACCGGTGAAATCGTCACGATCTTGACTTTGGTCAGCGCCGCAGTGGGTGAGGAAATTAGAATGATCTCAGGCTCCGAGGCGGGGCTTCCAAGGAGATCACGATGCGCCAAAACTCTGAGATCGAACCCCGGTACACTGACGCCATCCAGGCAGACGCTTTCCGCGACGCAATCCGGGAACGGGTAGTAAAGACGGGACTTCTTGCAGCGCTTACCTTCCCCATGATTTTTGGAACGTCTGGGGCCGCTTTCGCCGCCAGGCTGGAGGTCGGCTCCCTGGCCTGCACGGCCGGAGAGAGCGGCGGCGTCATTGTACTGACGGAGCAAGCGCTGGACTGCGTATTCCAACCTTCCAACGGCGGTGAACCCCAGCAATATGTTGGTGATGTCCGCAAGTTCGGGCTGGATGTTGGCGTGACGGGCGGGACCCAGATCCAGTGGCTTGTTCTCGCCGACGAGTCCGACTGGGATCCTTCGGCGCTTGGCGGCAACTACCTCGGTGTGTCAGCCGATGCGTCCCTCGGCGTCGGTGTGGGCGTCAATGTTCTGCTCGGTGGCACCAACGGCTCCATCGTGCTGCAGCCGGTCAGCGTCCAGGAAGAAGTCGGCCTCGATATCGCCGTCGGCATCACCGACCTTCAGTTGACCCCCGTATAACTGTACCCGACGGCGCCAAAGGGCAGGATTCTAGTTCCGCACCGCAATCGTCGGACCATCAAAATGCAGGCGAGCCAAATGGCCCGCTCGCCTTTTTCAGGCGTCCCACTGCTGTACCGAGTTGACAGCCGTACCGCACCTCCACTTTGGCACATCGATGCCGGGGGGGCGTCCACCCCATTACCCCTCTGCCGGCAACAACCCCAATTTTGGTCGTGCAGCAAAGGTTAGCGTCGATGTCTTTGCTTAATCTACGGCCGCCTCCGAAAACGCCAGTCCCCTTGCCGCCCCTAAGGGGGTAGTCCGGAGCCAACCCCAATGCGGTCTTTGCCGTTAGGAATTGCCTCTCCGTGTAAGCGGACACGGGAAGGCGGAGCACCGATCTGGCCTTTGCGCCAGATGCTGTGACCTTGTTGTGCCTTTGTTCGCATGGCGCTAGCCTGCCAGTATGGTCCCCGCCGTTTTTCTTCCCGGTCTGATTTGCGACGCCTTTATCTGGGAGGCGGCGACCTTGGCACTACCGGGGCAGGCGATCATTGCCGACCTGACAAACGATGATAGCATAGTCGCCATGGCCGACCGTGCGTTATCGGCGGCGCCAGAATGCTTCAACCTCGTAGCGCTCTCAATGGGCGGCGACGTAGGCTGCGGCAGCGCTTGCCACCGGCGCCGCCTGCCTGCTGCTGGCCAAGACCCAGGCGAACTGGGCAATCGCCGTGGCGCTGGCCCTGGTTTTTGCTCCCCACATCGTCGGCGGGCCCGCGGTTCCTGAAGAGCCAAGCGCCGTTCCCGCCCATCTCGCCACAGCCTTTGCCGCAGCCACCCTGGGCACATCCGCAGTCTTCTGGGTGATGCTGGGCGTCCTCTTCGGCCTCGTCAATGATCGTGTCGCCCGGCGCGACGCTTCCCACCCTATCGGAGCTCCTGCTTGACCACCAAGATTCTGGTCATGCAGGCGCTGCGGACCCGGTGAAAATCGATCAACTTACTAAACCTAGGAGTGGCGCTTCCCCAGCCGCTGATCCGCGCCTTCAATTGGCGCCAGATCAAAGCGCGGCTGCCCGTCGACGTTGATCGTGACCGATGCCGCGCGGTGCTTGCCCACGGGCGCTTCGCTGCTGATGAAGCGGCCGTGGGCCGCCAGCGTGAGGGTCAACGAGATGCCAGACCAAATCCCGAAGAAGCACATTTGCGGACAGACCTCGGCGTGTCCTCATCGGTTTCTTCCGGACTGTCGTTTAATCGTCGGTTACAACGTCATAGATGCAAGCCAGCTGGCACCAACTCTGTTTATTTCAAACCGGGCGCTGGGTTGGCCGGCTGCATTTGCATGCTGCAGCTCCTGAGGAAACTTAAATCTGGCGTGGGACGGTGAGATCATCGTTCCTTCATCCGACTACCGACGCCTCCAGCCGCTCATCAACTCAACGACCTCCGCGATCAGCCTCCCAGCGGTTCTGGCTTGTCTTAAAGAGTTGGGGACCTGCCGCAGGAGCAGTATCTGACTAGATGTTGGGGAACCGAAGTAACGGGGTTGGGTCCTGACTGGTTACTTTGGGGGGAGTGGTTGCCGGCCAAGCCGCTTTTAAAAACAGGTGCCTCTAAGATAGCGCCAACAGGATTAAGCGTGCGGATGCCACAGCAATAACACCCGCTAGAACGATGCGGATAGTCTTCGTCGATCTGAGCTTTGCGCTTATTGCGGTGCCCGCAATAGCACCTGCGAGGGCAGCCAAAGCAAAGAAGAATGTGTCCGGCAATGGGTGCTGTCCGATCGCCAGTGCGGCGATCAGCGCTGGCAATGAATTCACCAGTATAAACGGCGCACAAATACTGGCCGCAGTCCTGGTCGTTGCCCGCCTAGAGAATATTAGAAGCGGTGCCACAAAGACGCCGCCGCCTATTCCGCTCAAGCCCGACAGAAAACCGATTGCCGCACCAGCGACAGCTGACCAAGTTCTGCTGGGGCTGATCACCTGCTCTTCTAACTGTCCGTCTCGAAGACGGGCTACAATTAGACAAGCCGCGACCGCTAAGAGAACTCCGGTGACCATCATATAGCCGGACCCCTCGAAGACAATCAGCCCGCCAAACAGGGCCATAGGGATTGAACCCACCACTATTGAGCGGAATAGCTTCCAGTCGATCAGCCCATATTGGTGCAAGCGCCAGGTCGCATAGCCTGAGGCTACAACGTTCAGGACCAGCGCGGTCGGCCGGATTTGTGCTTGGGGGAAATCAGCAAGTGCCATCACCGCTATAAAAGCTGTGCCGCCGGCTTGACCTGCAATGGCATAGACGAAGGACGCCAAAGCGATGAAGATGGCAACAGCTACGATCAAAATTGCCTCGGATTCAAGAGTGCTTCAAGCGGCTTGCTGCATTTTGGCCCAGAGCTAACTAAGTCAGAACTGATATGAATCTTCAGTGATAAACTCTGTCTGCTTTGAATTCCTGTCAGCGTTGTGAGGCGAAGGTCACACGATCAGCAGCCACACGGCCGCCATGGCCATGGTCAGCACGGTGACCACGGCGCCAGCCCGGGAGAACTCGCCAAAGGAAATGGTGAAGCCATAATCCTTCGCCCGTTCCACCATGATGATGCCGGCCAAGCTGCCGAACACCACCAGATTGCTGGAGAAATGCGTGCCCAGCGACAGCGCCGCACCATATTGCGCATCGCCGTTGGAATGCAGGTACGGCACCAGCATGATCACGGCGGGGTTGTTCCCCACGATATTGCTGATGATGCTGCTGACCCAGAAGAGCGTGAAGGGCTGCTGCAGATCAATGCCGCCATGGGCCAGATGCGACAGCAATGTCTGGGGCAGACCGGTGTTGGAAACCGCGGCATTGACGACAAAGAGGCCCATGATCAGCAAGATGAGATCACCATCCACCTGCTTGAGCATGTCGGTTGAGGAAACGCGCCGGCTGATCAACAGCACCCCGGCAGCCGTCAGCGCGATCAGCTCGCGCGGCCAGGGGCTGAAGATAAAGGCGACCACCACTGCCAGTGCCACCACCGCGGCCTTGATGGTTTCGGGCAGGGAAAACGGCGTCTCATCAGTGCTTTGCGCCGGAGACTTCGCCTCCGAATTCTGGCTCAGCTGCCAGCGCCCGCGATAGAGCCAGCTCACGACCAGCCAGATAATGGGCAAGGCCAGGAGCGCGGGCAGCGCCGTCAGCTCGGAGACGCCGGCAAAGGACAGGTTAAGTTTTTGCGCCGCGATCATGTTCTGCGGGCTGCCGATAATGGTGCCGGACGCCCCGGCATTGGCCGCAAAGCAGAAGCCCAGCAGGAACGGAATGGGGTTAAGCTTGCGGTTGAGAGTGATGGACATCAGCAGCGGGGTCATGGCGACTGCCACCACATCATTGGTCAGGAAGGCTGCGAGCAAGCCGCCCACCGCGATCAGGATCGCCAAGAGGGTGGGCGCAGACACCTCGGCGGCCGCCACCTTGCGCGCCATCCAGCCATAAAAGCCGGACACCAGGAAAGCTGCAGACACGACCATCAGGCCAAACAACATGGCGATACTGGGAAAATCGACCGACTGCCAGGCCGCCTCGGGGGCGATCGCGCCCGTCGTCATCATCGCCATGGCGCCGATGACCGCGGCGCCGGTGCGGTCGACCTTGAACCCGGGAAAGCCCCCCAGGGCCATCGCCACATAGACCAGAACAAAGATCAGGATCGTGAGGTCCATGGCGGTGCCGTCCATCCGAAAGGAGACTATGATGGCGCCCGGGACGCGACGACCCCGGACGCTCGCAGCTCGCTTAGTTCTTGATGCCTGTCCTCATGTTCCACAGACTGAAGGCCTGCTCGCCGAGCTTTTCATCCAAACCTTCCCGCTGCAGCGCTTCGGCAACCCGCAGCTTGCCGAAGCGGTCGAGCACCCTCAGAATCACGGCGGTGACTACGGCGGCGTAGATGACGACAACGAGGATACCCACGATCTGCACCAGCAACTGGCGCGGACCGGCGGAAACGGCATTGATGTGGGAGCTCGCGAGCAGGCCGATCAGGATCGAGCCGGTAATGCCGCCCACACCATGGGCGCGGAACACTTCGAGCGTGTCATCGACCTTGAGCCAGGACTGGATATATTTGGCGTAGTAGCATGCCGTCGCGCCCACGGCGCCGATCAGCAGGGCAGCCATGGGCTCCACATAGCCCGAGGCAGGCGTGATCGTCGCCAGACCGGTGACCGCACCAACGAGGAGCCCCGAGAAGCTGGGGTGCCCGGTCTCGCGCCATTCCCAGAACATCCACACCAGCATGGCAACTGAGCCGGCCAGCATGGTGTTGGTGAAAGCATAGGCCGCGAGCGCATCGGCCCCGTAGGCGCCGCCGGCATTGAAGCCGAACCAGCCGAACCACAGCAGGCCTGCGCCAAGGGCAACCAGCGGCAGGCTAGCCGGGGCGGAGCTGCCTTCCGCCACGGCGCGCTTGCCGAGGTAGCGTGCGGTCACCAGTGCCGAAACGCCAGCCGAAGCATGGATCACGATGCCGCCAGCAAAGTCCACCACGCCCAGGCGGGACAGGAACCCGCCGCCCCAGATCCAGTGCGCCACGGGCAGGTAGACGATGATGGTCCAGAGGGCGACGAACCAGAGATAGGCTGCAAACCGGATGCGCCCCACGAAGGCCCCGGTCATCAGTGCCGGGGTAATGATGGCGAACATCATCTGGTAGCCAAACACGAGGATGAAAGGCACGTCGCCGGCATAGTTGGCATTGGGTTCAACGCCCACATGATACATGCCGAAATATGAACCGATATTGCCGATGATCCCGCCCAGTGAGGGGCCGAACGCCAGGCTGAACCCGCCAAACACCCAGATGATGCCGACTACGCCGATGCAGACAAAATTCTGGATCATGATCGAAAGCACGTCTCGATCTCTCACCAGCCCCCCATAGAACAACGCCAGCGCGGGCGTCATCATCATGACGAGGGCAGTGCAGACCAGAACGAAGGCGGTATCACCGGCGTTGATGGCACTCATGTGTCTCCCCTCCTTGTTGAGCTTTAAGAGCTAGCACCACCCGGATGCCCAGGACTTGTCATTCATCAAGAAGTGCGCCGCGACGGGACTATGACGATGGGGCGCCGTCCGGCTTCTGCGCCATGAACAGGTAAAGGGCTGTCGCACGTTCCAGATGCATATTGAAGGCCGACAGGATCGGTGTTGTTAGCGGCAGCGCTGTTCTCTCGCCCCGCCTGAAGCGATCATCGGATGGGACGCTGGCACCGTCTGCATGCCGTAGCGTGCGTCCGGAAGTGGCTCGTCGTTGCTGATGGGCTTTTCGATCGTCCTTATTGCCTTGACCGAAGGCAAGGCCGCCAACCCGCATTCGGATAGAGTTGCACCCCTTCTGGGCTCCTCAGGCGCAGGTTGCAGCAGGAATAGGGAATTCGCCGTGTCATTGGGTGGACTCAGTGCAGGCGATCGGGTGAGGTGTAATGGTCGCAACCGAAGACGTGCACTATCCTGTTCCGGAACGATCCAAACCCAAGGCAATCAGGGGCCGGCTGAGCTATCTTGCTCTCGCCACAGCGGTGGGAGTGATTGCGGGTGCCATTGGCTCTGTGTTCCACCTCGCAATCAACACACTGCTGCACTGGCCCACGCAGTTGCGCGGGGTGCTCGACGGACCATTGTTGGTGATCGTGGCAGCCCTGATTACCCTGGTCGCCACGGTGGCAAGTGTTGCGCTGGTACGCCACGCGGCACCTGAAGCCGGCGGCAGTGGCGTTCAGGAGGTGGAAGGCGCAATGGCCGGCCAGCGAGAGATCCATGGCGCGCGGGTGCTGCCAGTCAAGTTCGTTGGCGGGGTAGCTGCCATTGGATCCGGCTTGGTTCTGGGGCGCGAGGGACCGACTATCCATATAGGTGCGTCGGTGGCTGCGATGCTCTCGCGGCGGTTTGCCCTTGATGCTACGGAGCGCAGCGGCTTGCTGGCGGCGGGAGCAGCCGCAGGCCTGGCCTGCGCCTTTAATGCCCCGGTCGCCGGTGTGTTGTTTGTGATCGAGGAAACTCGACGACAGTTTCCATATCGGTACGACACCTATATGGGCGTTATCGCTGCTGCCCTCCTTTCCACCGTCATGACCCAATGGATTGGTGGCATGGCTCCGGACCTCACCATGGAGGCCGCCCGGATGCCTATAGCCATGCTGCCGCTCTTTGTGCTGCTCGGGGGTCTTTTGGGTGCAGTTGGTGTGTTGCTCAATGCCAGCCTCCTCAAGGCGCTGGATTTTGCGGCAGCTATCGGTGCTAAGGCCCCTTACTTGTACCCAGCGGTCATCGGTGCTGCAGTCGGCGCACTCCTGGTGCTGCTGCCGCAAACCGTCACAGGCGGCGAGGCTGTCATCACAGCGCTGGTACGCGAGCAACCCGGCGTGATGATACTGGTGGCGCTCGCGGCGGTTCGCTTCTGCACGACGGTGGGGAGTTACTCGACCGGCGTACCCGGCGGCATCTTCGCGCCCATTCTTTCCCTGGCAGCCTGCATCGGGCTCGCCTTTGCCGGTGTTCTCAACATGATTGTTCCCGACGGCAGCATTATCCCGGCAGCTTTCGCTATAGCAGCAATGGGTGGACTTTTCACCGCTTGCGTACGCTCGCCCATCGTTGGTGTAGTGCTGACGCTGGAACTCACCGGGGCCTATGATGTCGCCGTGCCGCTGCTCGCTACCTGCCTCGTCGCCAATCTCACCGCGCAATGGCTGGGCGGCAAGCCGATTTACGAGCAGTTGCTCGCCCGCACTTTGGCTGCTGGTGGTATCAAACAACAGGCTCGCAGTACCAAAAGCGATGATGCGACGCGCGAGGATTGAAGCGCAAACGACCTGAAAGCGCGGGCCGACCCCTTTTTCGGCCCAAACTTGACGGTGATCAATACAAGCACCTCCTGCCTCTCCTAAGTATTGTCGGCGATTTTGCTCCGGAACGCTGCCACCGCGCCACCTTGCATGATGGCAGAGAGCCCGGTGCAATCGGTTGCTGTTCAACCACCAGAAAGTGCGTGCCATGAACTTCGGCATCAGCATCCTGTTTCGAGCTATCCCCCTGATTATGGGTGCAGTCTGCCTTGGCCTGGGATCATATGTCCTCGCTGGTGGAACGGATGCCAGCCATTTCGTGCCCGGACACGTGCTGATCGCCCTGGCGGCAATCTGCATTGCCTTGTTTACCACGGCGGCGATGATCATCCGGCAGTTGACCCACACTTTCGCACCGAAGTGGAAGATCATTCTCCCCATAATCGGCTATACCGTTGCAGTCGCAACAAGTGCGTGGGGGCTGTGGATCCGGGGCGGGAGTGCCGCCCCCCAGGCCTTTGTCGCCGGTCACGTCATGTTTGGCATCGGGCTGATTGCGGCGTGCGTCTCCACCGTGGCGACTGCATCCTCCCAATTCACGCTTATTCCCAAGAACTCTGCTGGCCGCCACGAAGATGGTCCGCCCGCCGCAGCGTTTAGCGCGGGCGTGGGCAGGATACTGATCAGTGTTCCGGTCATGGCCACGCTGGCCAGCGGGTCATGGGCCGCAATACTGCTGACCAACGAAGCGGTGGCGGATCATTTTGTCGCCGGTCACGTCCTCATGGGGCTGGCCTTGATCTGCTCCAGCCTGATCGCCCTTGTGAGCACAGTCGTGCGCCAGGTGCGTAATGAATTCGATGAGCGCGAGCGCTGGTATTGGTCCCTGTGGGTGCTGCTCATGGGTAGCACGGCATTCCTGTGGGGTTTGTTCGTGCTGTTTGGCTCCGACCGCCCCGAACGGATCGCCCCCGGCTGTGTTCTGCTCGGGCTCGGCATGATCTGTTACAGCATCTTTTCCAAGGTATGGCTGCTCGCATGCGTCTGGCGGCGCGATTTCCCCCTGGCCAACAGGGTCCCGCTCATTCCGGTGATGACCTGCTTGGCTTGTCTGTTCTTTGCGGCGTTCTTGTCAGAAGCGGCATTGAGCGATGCTGACTTCCTTGTTCCCGCGCGCGTGCTCACGGGGCTCGGTGCGGTTTGCTTCACGCTGTTCTCGATCGTTTCGATCCTGGAGGCGGGCACTTCGAAATAGCGCGGCTGTTCAGGGAATGCCACCGCGTTTTGGGACATGCCGGTCTGGACAGTCACTGGGCCGGTGGGGGCGTGTTCTTTCATAAGCTTCCTGCACGGGCCTATTCGGGAGGACCGAGGATGGTTGAAGCTGACCCCATGAATGCGGTTGAGGAAGCAATAAGAGAACTGTCAGTTGGCCGCCCTGAGCTTGGCATTCAAACCGGGGGCCCGAGCGACGCGAGCTCGCTGGACCGGGTTGCAGCCGGTCCAAAGTTGCTGGAATGGCTTGACGATACGGCAACGGTGGCAGCCGGTGTCGACCGTAGGACCGCAGCCGCGTACCTTATGAGCATCCTGGTGTGGCGTCTGGGTGAGGTGCTTGCCCACCTCTATCTAGAAGGTGCAGCCACGCTCCAGCTTGATGCGACCAACGTTCTGGCCAGTCTTCGGGTGACAGGGCATGGTCGTGCGCGTGACATCGGCTTCCAGTTCATGCTGGTCGGTGGGAGGCCAATGGCGCCCCTTCAGCGGGAGATATTTGTGGGTTCGGTGATCGCAGTGCACCGGCCGCTGGTAGATGCACTGAGCCAAGGGACAGGATTGTCGAGGCAGGCCTTGTGGCGCCTTGTCACCGACGGGATGACGAACGGCTTTCTGGTCTGGGGGAAGCTGAACGGACGCCTGGACTATACCAAGTTGGAAGCCGCTGCCGTCGTTCGACAGCAACCGCTGCATAACCGGCAATGGCAGTTTGTCGAGGCGATCGGGACATCCGGTCGACGGGAGTGGTTTCGTCTGCGGGGCGGGTGTTGCCGGCTCTACAAGAGCGCAGGCGGTGAGTATTGCGCCAACTGCGTCGTGCGCGATCGCGAGGATCAGATGCAACGCCTCTCCGCCCGCGTCTAGTCTCCAGCATCCGTGGACTGCACTCATCCGGGTAGCGCCGGGGAGAAGGCTCGCGGCTCGCACCTGGCGCATGGCACTGGAACTCCGATCCGGCAAGCCGCTTATCCACTCATCGAGCCGGCGGCCAACGGCCAGTCTGCCGGTGCGGCGTCCTATTTCTACCCGAAGGAGCTCCAGCTTTGGATCATGGAACGCACCCCATCTGAGATCTTGGCTCGGGGCTCGCCACCGTCATCAGGGAAGCAAGGTTGGCTATACCGGGTGGCTCCTGAGCTCGACCCGGCGATCGATGACGCATCATTTTCCCGGCCGATCCAAGCCGCCACTCCCTTGGAGAAACACGTCGGCGTCCGGAGCAATACCTTCCTGTTCCACTCTGGCAGATCGCCGGTGTCTGTCGGATCGATCTAACCGACATCGATCGCCGCTGCCGTACTGATCAGGCGACCAGCTTGCGCAACAGATCAATGCCGATGACAATGAGCAGAAGCGCGTAAGTGAGCTGCAATGTCCTCTCGTTCATCTTGTGGCTGACACTCACGCCGATCGGCGCACCAATCATGACTGTCGGCACCATAACGAGGAAAATGACAACGTCGACATAGCCGAGAGAGTAAGACGGCAGATCCTTGGCATTCCAGCCGCCGATGATAGCTCCGATCGCGCCCACTGTGCCAGTGATTAGACCAGTCGCGGCCGAAATGGCCATCGCGCGTTCCAGATTCATGTTGAAGGCTGAGAGGGTCGGCGTTGTTAGCGTGCCGCCGCTGGTACCGGTCATCGCAGCGATGAGGCCGACAACCGAGGAGATACCAACCATCTTTGCACCCTTCGGCGGCTCCTGACCCAAGGTAAAGCGCCCATGGCTGAACGCGATGTAGAAACCGACCAGGACAATATAGATCGAAAACAGGGCTTGCAGGATTTCAGTCGAGCCGAATGGCAGCAGGATCGATCCGATGACAACACCAATGAAAAGGCCTATGGCCCAGGTCTTGAATAACCCCAAATCGAGATCGCCGAGCTTGTAGTGCTTGCGAGTGGAAGCGATTGCGCTCGGTATGACGAGTGCCATTGAGGTCGCGGTTGCCACATGCATCATCACCGGATGGGCGATGCCGAGCCATGGGAACAAATAGATGAAGATCGGCATGCGGATGGTGCCTCCGCCGATACCGAACAGCCCCGCGAAGAAGCCGGAGACCAGACCAACCACTGCGAAAATGATGATGCGTAGCAGGAGATCTTCCATGGCGTGGTATTCCTCTGCTCTTGCCTAAGGGCGCACTGGTCGTGGTGATGTCTGAGACCGTGTTGCGACAAACGTCGGCGGTTGAAACTCCAGCCTCGTGCTCGAGCAACAGGGCATAACTGTTCCCTGAAACCTTGGTCGCTTTGTCGTCCGGTTCTTCTTCGGCCGGAGCTTCAGCCTCATCTGGAGGAATGTGCGGGGTGACAGTAAGGGCCGCACACATCATCGACTTACGTCGGGCTTCCCATCCATGGCAGTGGCAGGCGGGCGAGCAGATCCATCCGGCTTTCTCGCCCGCTTACCGTTGCTTACTGGTCTCTGAAACACGCAATGTGAAATGAACGGCGCGCAGGCTTACCGCCCACGTCATAGGTATGCACCTGCATCTGACTTGGATCCTGAGTGAGTCCGACTGTGATAAAGCCAGGCTGGACATCCTCTTCCAAAGCGCTGCCGATAGTGCCCGCAAAGTTTGTCTTGGCGTCGCCCTGGAGCGGAATTTTCCAGGTGATCAGATATTCGTTTTCGCCCTTCGTCTCGCATTTATCGATCATATAGCCACGGGCGATCGTGCCATCCGATTTGATCACACACGCCAACCGGTTTTCGAATTGTGCCATGCTACTCTCTCCTGAGTTGTTTGCGGCCAGCACAGTAGGGAGGGGATCTACAACCCCATGTGCCCGGCGCCAAGTCACTGCAAAATCTTCCGTCCCGACAATGGACCGGAGTTCATTGCCGGAACGGTGAAGGACATGCTCATCGAACTAAAGTCCGATCTGCACTGCCACCGTGGTCACTGGATGCCGGGAAACATCACGCCTTCAATTTGTCCGACGAACAGCACCAGCCCCATGCCAGCGACGGCGGCGCCCGCCAGGCGTACCTTCATTCGGCCAACAGCATCACTGGCGACGAGCCAGCGCGTGGCCAGACCGGCCAGCACTATCACGCCCAACTGGACCAGGGAGAAGCCAGCGAGATAGGCGATGAGCGGCGTCTGCTCCGACCCGAAGATCGACTCGCCGTAAGCCCACCCATGAAAGAGCCCCGCGCCGGCGAAAAGAACGCCGAGCACGAGCGCGGAAAGCGAGCGGTTTGTGGCGATGATGGCTCCGAGCAGGAGTACCGTAGCGGCGATGACCAGTTCGGCTACGGGCAGCGTGACCCCGGCGAGATGGATAAGACATCCGGCGAGGGTCCCGGCTACGAACAAGGGCGCCAGCGTCCAAAGGCGGCCCGCAAGTGCGGCTGTAATGCCGACCGCGACGACGAAGGCTAAGTGGTCAACTCCGATCACAGGATGCCCGGCGCCGGAAAGCAGGCCCTGTCCGAAAGTCTGCGGAAGCTGACCGCCCATCACATGGTGGGCAAATGCCGCGTTGGTGCCCGCCATAAGGAGAGGCACCGCGCATGCGAGGCGTATAACGTGAGAACGATGTATTGCCATGATATGTCTACCTTCATTGTTCCTAAACAGCTTCAAGCCGCGCCCTGACGGTACGGATGTGACGGGCGAGTTCCTCCTCGCTCAGCAGCCCGCGTCGGACCATGATGTGAGCGAGTGCGAGGAGCTGACGTTCCGGATTCGGAATTTCGCTGTACACCGTCTCACCAAGCTCATCCTCGGCGTGTCGCCGCTCGAGTGAATCAAGAGCGCCGACCGCTGACAGAGCGTCGCAGGTTGCATCGAGGCACACCTGCCATGGCGGTTCTGGCTGGGTAACGCACCAACGGGGCGCAAGCTTGGCCCAGGTTTGATCCTCGTTTCGTAAGGACTCGAGCAATTCAATGCGACGAAGGTCGACGTGACGCCCTTCGGTCTGCTCCTGAATACCTACAGTGCTCCCGCTCATGGTGAGGCCTCCGTCGGCCTGCCACCGCTATGGACCGGCCGGCTGGCCTTGTGGATCGGATGAGGACCGTCCGATGTCCTGCCGGGCTTCGGCATGGCAATGCCGATCATGGTGTCGCGGGTGACGATTTGGGCGAGTTGCTCCTCCGTCCAGCCCTCGGTGCCCGCAGGTCTTACGGGAAGGACCATAAAGCGGCTCTTGGCGTTGGAGTCCTCCACCCGCAGCTCGACCTCGGGCGGGAGAAGCAATCCGAACTCCGCCAGCACCTCACGCGGCCAGCGGACTAACCTGCGTCGGTAGTTGGGCGAGCGGTACCAATAAGGCGAGTGGCCGAGCAAAGGCCGCGGATAACATGAGCAGAGAGTGCACACGATGACATGATGCACCTCCGGCGTATCTTCGAGTACGGTCAGGTGCATGTAGTCGCTTGTGGTGCCAAAGCCCGACGGCTCGGCCCAGTCGACGCCGACCTCCTTGCTGGCAGCAAGGGGATCGTCGAATACCCGGGACTTGTATGCCGGGTCAGTCCAGGCCTTTGCGACCATTCTCGAGCCTGCGGCCGGCGACCTCGCGTCGTTCCATTCGGAGAACACTCGGTGATCTTCGGCGGTGAACAGGCCTTTCTCGATCGCCAGCTCACGGACGGCTAGCTCCAGAACTTCGAAGTCGGAAATCTCATCGACCATAGGCGCTGCCGTATGGTCGTGGCCGCCGTCTTCCGGATGGTCGTGGCCGCCGTGGTTATGTGTATTTGCCATGTTCTGCTCCTATGGCTAGGTCAAATGCTTCGGTTAGTCCGCGGCCTCGAGCCACATGTCCGGGTATTCGCTCTGAAGGGTATCGTTTTCGAACGGATACTCTGCCCACAGATCCTTCTGCTGGAACCGGACGATGTAGTACTGCTCCTGGGGGGCGTCGTACCGTTCCCAGGCCTCGTCCGCGGGAACGAGGTCCGGGTATGTCAGGGCAGCAATCGTCCCGGTGATGTTTCGGGCGTACTTCTGGGTACGAGTGTAGAATATCGCCGGCAAATCCTTCACTCGAACGCGGTCGCCGACCTTGAAGCGGGCAGGCCGGATTTCACCAGTGCCTTCCCAAGGGGCCTTGGGCCCATAGTCAGGGTGCTGCCCGGTTCCGGTTTTACCGCTGTTGCCGGTGTTGGTGCTAACGTTGGTCTGTGCGCCGGCGCTGATGCTTGACGTAGCATGCCCGGCGCGCTCAGCATTTCCCCCCAATCTTTGCCTTATCTCTCCGATCTTCTCCTGAAGCTCGAGCAGCGAAACGTAGTCTTTGTCGACCAGCATTTTCGCAGCGCCCCAGATCCAACGTGCGTTGTAGGGGAAGTTGTAATAGAGGGTCAGGCCTATATCGTTGGCATAGATGCGGCGCCTTTCTTCGGCGTTCCACATGCCCCTGAAACCGAGGACCTCGCAGGTGATGTAGGCGTTGTTCTCCCACTCCTCATCCTCTTTTTCTTCGTATATTTGAGGCGCGCAGGGCTGCCCCCCGACATCGTGTGGGGGCCATATAAGGGCCTCGTATCGGATATGCGGGACCTCGTAAGGCCAGTCTTGCTCTTGATGGATCGCCGGCATCAATTGGGTGCCGGTTTCGTAGATTTTGCGGGTTTCGCTCGGTGACGGCATCGCGCTTTCTCCTTCGTTTCAAGTCGAGACAGATGGCCTTGCATCGGTCACGGCAGTCGACGTAAACGGCTGCGAGACGTGGCGCCGTAGGCCTGATCTCGTATGGCGCAAACTCATCTGCACCAAAGTCGCCTTTGACATCGGGGGGTAATAGGGAGTTCGGACACGAAGTACCGGATCAGAGATCTGTTGTGTCCGAACTATATCCCCGCGCTGTACCTGGGCAGTAAAGCAGCTTGCCGATCGCCGTTCCTTGATTTTTCACAAGTTCCGAGCAGTTCAAGCGCAGAAGCATTGGGAGTCTACGGGGAGCGGGGACTTCAATGATGGTCTTCTTGGTCGCCCTTGCCGCCCCCGCCGGGCATGGAAACACCGGCGGCAAGGACGAACGCCACCCTTGCCTGTTGATGGCGTGGCGATGGAGACCGGCAATCTCACACCATGGCTGACGGTTGGGCTCCGAGCCCGCGCGGGCGGGACTTTCTGTTCCGGCCCCACGGTCATTGATTCTGCTGCAGGTGGATGTCCGCTTGGGGAATCACAGAGGTTCTCCGTACGGCCGGAATGAAGCGCCTTCGGCCCTGGCAGGCATCGGCCCCGTTTCAGCTGTTTACGCATCTGTAAGATACTACTGGGAGCTGCCGCGATCACCTATGTGCATACTCTGTAACAACGGGGCATTCATCGGCCCTACATCTGCGGCGACGGATCCTCCAATGTTGGCACCGGGCGCGGCTCGACGGCAGTGTGCCCTTGGTCGAGCCGCTCGCGCGAAGGGGCTCCTGCGGCGGTACCCGTCACATGGGACGACCTCGAAACGGCCGAGGCTGCCAACCAGTTCACCCTGGCGCTGGCGGCCGAGCGCGCCAAACTGCCCGATCCTGGACCGGCTATTTCGGGGTGGACCAGGCCATTACCCCGGCCATGCGTAAGGAGGTCGGCACCCCCGAAGCCTAGGGCCCGGTTTGCACCCCCACGCGCCCGAGCGTCGTGGTCAGTACAATCGCCACAAAAGCGAACACCACCATGCCCGCCGCCAGCAGGTGGGCGGTGTTCCAGTCAAGCCGCTCCACATTGTCATAGATAGCAATGGACAAAACCTTGGTCTGCCCGGGAATATTGCCCCCGATCATCAGCACAACCCCGAATTCCCCCACCGTATGGGCAAAGCTGAGCACCGCTCCTGAAACAAAGCCGGGCCGCGCCAACGGCAGCGCCACCCGCCAGAAGCGCTGCCAGGGACTGGCGCCCAAGCACAGCGCCGATTCCAGCGGCTCGCTGCCGATCGCGGCAAAGGCCCCGCGCAAAGGTGCAATCATAAACGGCAGCGACGACAACACCGACCCGATCACCAGCCCGGTAAACGAAAAGGCGAGCGTCCGCCCACCCCAAAGCGCGGCGAGGCTCCCACCCGGCCCATTGGGGCCGAGCGCCAGCAACAGATAAAATCCGAGGACGGTCGGGGGCAGCACCAGCGGCAGGGTCAAGAGCGCCGCCACGGGCTCCACCCAGCGCTGGCGGCTGCGCGCCAGCCACCAGGCTATGGGCGTGCCGGCAACCAGGAGGATGGCGGTTGTCAACGTCGCCAGCGCCAGGCTCAACCCAACGGGTTGCAGGATGTCAGCCAGGTTCATCGCCTCCGTTGGGCAAAAGGTGATGTCGGGCAGCGGCGAATTTCCAGCGCTATACCCTTAGGGGAGCATTGATGGCTCGCCCCAACAGCGTGACACAGACGCCACCTTGTCTCCTCGCCGCAGTGCTCTTGGGACTTTCAAGAGAGTGCATAAGACCCCAGCAGCAGTTCTCAGTTCCTGAATCACGGGTAGCAAGTTTGCAATTCAACTGAACAAAAGCTGCTGTCTCCATCCAGTCCTATTCAGCCTCTAAAGACCCGAAAGCGATATCGGCGTTAAGCGCTCCAGGACTACGCCGACAAACTCGGGGTCGACCCGTTCCTTGAATGTGCCGCCCCGCTCGCGGGCAACAAATGAGCGCACTTTATCAACCTGGACGACGCCCGTCGTCTCCGTTCCAGCTCCCAATACATTGACGGCGAACCCGACCGCCGCTATCGGCGCGAAAAAAAGCGCATGATCGGGCCTACAAGGCACGGGGCGTCCGGTTTGTGGATCCGAGCGCCAAAAGCGGACTGTCGGATTACCACCCCCCGTTGGTCATTTTCTCAGTTGCGGTCATGGGCTTCTACGGGCCTTCAGACTCACCGACAAAATCGGGTCGCTCCTCATAGAGAGGCGACATAGATCAACATGACCGACAGTAAGGAGCTTGGTCATGGAACTGGAAAACAAGAACATCATCATCACCGGTGCCAGCAGTGGCATAGGAGCCGCGGCAGCACGGCTTTTTGCCCAGGAGGGAGCCAACGTCATCCTTGGCGCACGTCGACAGCATGAACTGACAGTGCTGGCCGACGAGATCAACCAGGGTAATGGTGGACGCGCTGTTCTCCTGTGCGGCGATGTTTCCGACGCCTCGTACGCCTCGTCGATGGTCAAGCTCGCCGAGCGGGAGTTTGGCGGGCTTGACGGAGCCTTCAACAATGCAGGAATCGTGGGCGATATGACGCCAATTGCTGCCATGACCATCGAGAACTGGAACTCGGTCGTTGCTGTCAATCTGACATCGGCGTTCCACGCCGCGCAGGCTCAAATACCCGCACTGCAAAAACGTGGCGGCGGTGCGATCGTATTTACCTCGTCATTTGTCGGCTTCAGCAATGGCGGCATGCCGGGCATGAGCGCCTATGCGGCGACCAAAGCCGGAATGAACGGCTTGGTTCAGTCTTTGGCGGCAGAACACGCAGCTGAAGGCATTCGCGTCAACGCGCTGTTGCCAGGCGGCACCGTCACTGCCGCAGGAGGCGAAGGCAACGATGAGGTGCTCGCGTTTGTTTCGGGACTTCATCCAATCAAGCGCATGGCTCAGCCGAAGGAAATTGCTCAGGCGGCCCTGTTCATGCTCTCAGACCGAGCAGGCTTCATGACTGGTACGCCAATGGTAGTGGACGGCGGCATGTCTGTTCGTCTTCTATAGACAACCTGCACATGTCCGCTTCGTGGTATGGCGAACTTCGGAGCGGACGGGCAGCAGCCCACCCCAAAAGAGGGAGGCCGGTCCGGTCTCCAGACAGGATGCCGCTCTCATCGGCGCAGGTGCGTGGCTGCGGGATCGTCATCGCAAATGTGCAAGCGAACCTCCACCAGCATGCTTCCGGAAAAACGAAACTGCTCCGCCAAATGGATGGTCCCGGCAGAACCGGCCAGACCTGCACGAATGGTGGCAAACACGATATCCCCGTCACCGTAGACGCCAAGCAGCTCAAAGCGGTCGAAGTCATAGAACGCCCGCACCGCGGGGTAGAACTTCTGAAACTCACCCAAGCCCCGATATGTCCCCCCAAAAGGCAGGGATGCTGGTTCATGCATGACGAGGTCGTCGTCGAAGCGACCGGGGTAGTCCTCGAGGCGCCTCTTTGCTCCGACCATTTCCCGGATGAACGCCTTGTTCTCGTCGGCTAAGCTCATATGTCAGCACTCCCGATTGCCGCCATTCTGGCGGCTGTGTCGGCAAACTGAGTGAAGCGGCGGGCACGAACAAGTACGCACAAGTTCGGCTGCGAGTACCATTCTTGAAAGTAATGCGATGCGTTGGAAGCGGTCTGAGCAGAGAACGGGATGCCCGATAGAGGCAACACTTTCCGTTGTGGGCGGCGTGTGGAAACCCCTGATTTTCTATGCACTGCTGAGTGGACGGCGGCTTGGCGAACTTCACCAACTGGTTCCCGGATCGACGGCGAAGATGCTCACGCTGCAGCTGCGAGAGTTGGAGGCGGACGGCGTCGTCGTCAGGACCGTCTTCGCCGAAGTTCCCCCCAGGGTCGAATACGAACTAAGCCCGCTGGGGCATTCCCTGGCGCCCGTCCTCGCCGGGCTGCATGAATGGGGGATCCTTTACCGCCGGCAATTGCAGCCCCCTGTGCAGTAGTGTTCATCTGCCACCATCTGGTCGCCCCTGGTGCGGCTGGTCGGCGTGTTGGGCTTGTGTCGGCACGGCAATGAGCTGCACCAGCGCTGCAGGCAGTGACAGGAAAGTGCGCCTGAGCATTATGCCCTCCACTTGCCTGATGAACGACTATCGGTGTCGTGAGCTGATCTTGCGCGCCATGACGCCCTCGAAGCGAGAGTCAGCATCCTGCCCGGTCCATGCACCGCGGCCAACAGAAAGCCGGCCATGAAGGTGAGATGGTTGATAAAAAACCCCATTTGCACCGGGTTCCCCTGCCAAGAGGGAGGCCCGTAGAATGCAAAGCCGAGGAACAGAACATAAAGGGCCGCAAACGCCGCCGCCTCCCGGAAAAAGGCACCTGTCAAGAAAGCGAGGACAAGACCAAGCTCGAACAGGGTGGCGGCCCACGCGAAGACGTGTGGGAAGGGAAAGCCGATTGAGCCAATAGCTGCGGCGGTGTTGTCTATGGCGGTGACTTTGAAGATCACGGCGATCAAGAACGCCGCGGCGAAGATCAATCTGGCCGCAAGGACTGCGAGTGTGCTGATCATGGGGGGCCTCCAAATTGATGGCTAGGGCTTGCCTCTGCATGACGATCGAGCCACCTCGCTTTCGACAGGCGAGAACATTGCCATCTCGGTGGCGCTACGCCGCCGTGCGCGCGTATACGGCGTGGACGATCCCGGAGCCGAGTTGTTTGAGGTCCCGAAGGTCAAATCGGGCGGCGTAGCCGCCAGGAAACAGGCGCGTGCCGCGACCAAGAACAATCGGATAGAGCAGCACATGCACCTGATCGACCAGGCCATGCGGCAGCAGCGAGTGCACCAGCCCCGCGCTGCCATAGACAAGGATATCGCCGCCATCGTCGTCCTTGAGCTTGCGCACTTGTCCGGCCACGTCACCGGACAACACGGCAGTGTTGTTCCAGTCCGCCCGTTGCAGGGTATTGGATGCGACGTATTTCGGCATCGCATTGAGCTTTTTGGCGAAACCGGCCGGATCATTGATGGTCGGCCAGACCGCAGCGAAGCCCTCATAGGTCGTGCGACCCATCAGCGTGATATCTGCATCCCAGAGTTCCTGATGGATGAGCTCATCGCCCTCGGGGCCACGACTGAAAGATCCCACCCAGTTCCCGAGGCCGGAATTCTCCATTCCGACCGGGTCCTGGATGACGCCATCCAGCGAAACATAGGCACTCACGACCAGCTTTCGCGACATCTGCTATCCTCCATTGGTATGTTTACTCGGTGACTGGCATTCGGCCGCCGACCGGACCCGTATCGGGTCTAGGATACTCGAGTTGCATAGCGACGATGTCGCTCGTGCCTTCGCCGTAGCGCCTGCCGATATCAATCAGGGTTTGGTCCAAGGCGACGGCCACCGGCTTGCCCGGAAACACCGAAACGGTGTCGTCAGCGGGCCATTCCGGTGCCGCAATGTCCGCCTGGATGCGGATGCCGCCAAGACTGAGGATTTCCCCTGCTTCGGCAAAGGTGACGGCACGCGACCGATAGGTCCGCGACCAGGCGTCAGCGACCATGGCGAGGGAAAGTTCGTCTATGCCGGGCTCAAGGGCGATCCCCAGCTTGTCCCGGTTCCAGAAGGCCAACGTGTTGCCGAGCACCCGGCTTGCGAACTCGCGGGTGAACCTGAACGCACCGCTGGCATGCCGGGCATCCCAATGCTCCATACCGAGTCTGTGCGCAACCTCTTCGGCCCTGGTCCGCCCGGCGATGGCTTCGATCAGCGTCAGCATCATCGGCATGGATGCGGAGATGCCGGTTGTTGTTACGATGTTGCCGTCCATCACCATGCGCCGATTGGGGACGTATTTAATGTCGGGATGCAACTTCAGCAGGTCGCGCAGGAAGTACCAGTGGGTGGCGGCGTGCTTGCCGTCCAGCAAGCCAGCAGCCGCGACGACCTTAGCACCGGCGCATACGCCGATGATGGTTGCACCTTTGCGGGACTGCTCCTGCAGCCACGCGACCACCGTCGGGTCATCGTCCCGGCTCATCGCCGGTACGATGACATAGTCCGCGCCGTGCGGAAGTCTGGCGTCAAACTCGACAACGGTCTCGTCCGGTTGCACGGTAAGGGCCGGATACAGCTGCACTGGTCCTGCGGCCGCCGCCAGCATGACTACGTCAGCGACATCGGCACGTCGCAGAACGCCCGTCGGATAGATGTAGTCGGTGACCTCGGTGGCATCGTTGAGGCCGATGACTGCGATTGTCGGTCGACCAGGGTGAGCCGGCCGGAGCGCGTTCAGCAATGCCTGCTCCTCGGTGGTAGACGGAGGAGCAGGCGTGAGCGATGCCGTCGGCGGCAGGCTCCATAGCCAGGCGCCAAAGCCGACCATGCCGGCAACCAACATTCCTGCAAATACTGCGGCAACCAACTTTACCACGGGTCATCCCCAAATAACTTGGCTCTTCCTAATCGTGCGGACGGACTGGTAGAAGGTCCAATTCTGTCAGAAACAACCAGACCAGTTGGTGGACGGATGCTGCATATCGATCTGGTTGGCCGCGACGATCTGAGTGGGGAAATCTACCGCCAGACGAGGCGTGCAATCATCAGCAACATACTGCGTCCCGGGGATGCTTTGCCGGCAACTCGTGAACTGGCCCGGACCCTCAGCGTTGCCCGGGCAACGGTTGTGATTGCCTATGAGCGATTGGCGGCGGACGGCTTCATTGAATCGCGGCAAGGCGCAGGTACGTTTGTGAGAGCTTCGGTGCAAGCGTCGGCGTGGCAGCCCCAGGAGGCCGGTCGTCAGGTTCTCGCTCCGCGTCCGATATGGGATGCCATTCCCTTGCCCACGGCCTTCGACCGGGCGGCATTGTTCGACTTCAGGACGGGAATTCCCGATGTTTCGCTATTTCCGCATAGGCATTGGCGCAAGCTGATCCTGGGCGCGCTGCGTGAAATCGAGAAGACTGGCAGCGGCATCTATCCCTCGCCGGCAGGCCACCCGGGGCTTCGAACTTCGATTGCGCGGCATGTTGGTGTTTCGCGCGGTATCGCCTCAGCGGCCGAGGATGTCGTCATCACCAGCGGAACGCAGCAGGCGATCGATCTCGTGGCACGTGTTCTGCTTTCGCCAGGCGACCGGGTAGCCATTGAAGATCCATGTTACGAAGCGTCGCGCCGCGCATTCGAGGGCGCCGGAGCCCGCATTGTTGGCGTGCCGGTGGACGAAGGCGGTCTGATGGTCGACGCGCTACCGGGTGACGTCAAAGCCGTATATGTGACCCCTTCCCACCAATATCCGCTGACCGTCACCATGGCACTGGATCGGCGCCGGGCCTTGCTTGACTGGGCAAGCCGCAACAATGCGGCGGTCATCGAAGATGACTACGAAGGGGAGTTCCGCTTCGAAGGTCGGCCACTCGAAGCATTGCAGACGCTGGATGTTACGGGTCGGGTGATCTATATAGGCTCGTTCTCGAAAACCCTGTTGCCGACGCTGCGGTTGGGCTTTGTCATCGTGCCCAGCAACCTCCGTTCGGTAATGCAAAAGGCCAAGTACGTCAGCGATTGGACCGCATCGACGCTTGAGCAGGCAGCGCTCTCCCGTTTGATCGACGACGGCGGCTTCGTTCGGCATCTCAGGCGGGCACGAAGGATTTATTCGGCGCGCCATCAGCTTGTAGTGCACACGATAACCAGTGACTTTGCCGGCCATCTCAAGCCCATGCCTTCAACAACCGGCCTGCATATCGCTGCAATGGCGAGCAAGGCATCCGTCGACGAGCTCACCGCAGTCGCTGCACGCGCCTCCAGCTTGGGCGTCGAGGTCAACCGCGTGTCGTCGTTCGCCGTCGGAAGTACCGCCCGGGCCGGCCTCATGTTTGGTTATGGAGGCATCACCATCGAGCGGATCGAAGAAGGATTACGCCGGCTTCGCACCTGCTTCTGAAGCTTAAGCTAGTTCGCTCGCCTCGCCAGTCACCTTAATCTGCAATGCAAAGCGGCCGCTTGTTCTTCTGACATTGGCCCCTAGAGGCGCCTGCGTGTTGGGCAAAGTGAAGAATTGCCGGAGAATGCGCGGCTATCTGAGCCTTACCGGCTATGGGTCCGAAAGCTCGGCATCACTTTCGCCTCGTGGAATTGGACTGGTTGATTAGGTTGAAACTGGTACTTCAACCAGTCCTCGCACGCCAATAGCCTATCGTCCGCGCGTTATCATCAACAAGGGGCGTAGCTGCATGGCCACGACCTTGGCGGTACGAGTGCCGTAACGGTTTTTGATGTCGGCCAGCGTGGTCACGCACATACCGGTCCACCATTGCTGCCAGGTCGGGAATGATGCGGATACCGTTACTGTCGAGTACGGCTGGAATGGGGAATGACGTTTCAAACCGCAAGCCTTTCGTTGAGTGGCTCATGTGTTGGGCCCGTACAGGTCAACCCGGTGTCATACGGAGGAGGATTGCAGTGTCGGCACGATCTCAGATCATAGCATTGAATGCCGGGCTTATAGACGTATTTGCCGACCGTCCGTTGACCGGCAACCCCTTAGCCCTTGTCGAGGGCGCGGATGACCTCACGGAAGCAGAGATGCGTGACATCGCGCGTGAGTTTAACCAGTCGGAGACGACGTTCTTGATGCGGAGTGAGCGAGCAGACCTAAATCTCAGGTCGTTTACCGCAGCCGGTTCCGAGGTCGTGGGCGCGGGCCACAATGCGCTTGGTGCGTGGCTGTGGCTTGCCGAACACGGAAAGCTAGGAGAGCTTTCGTCACCTTTGAGATGTTAGCAGGAGATCGGCGAGGAGGTTCTGCCGATTGAACTTTGCAATGTTGAAGGGCGGCTCTTCGGACGCATGAAGCAATCAGCGCTCCAGCTAGGTACCGACTTGGCGGACGGTCGGGGACTTGCTGCAGCATTGGGATTGGTAGAGGACGATGTCGGCACGCAGCCTAGACCTATTGCGGCAAGTACAGGCGAGTCGCATCTGCTTGTCTATCTCCGAGACGCGTCGGCCGTGGATAGGGCGGAGCCCTCGACCAAGGAACTGCTCGGGGTGCTGGCAAGTGTCGGCGCCGAGGGATGTTACGTTTACGCGCTGAACCTTAGCCAACCGATCCAGGTCTACGCGCGGTTCTTCAATCCCACAGTGGGCCTTTGGGAAGATGCCGCCACCGGAACCGCTGCGGGTCCTCTTGCTGCCTATCTTGCCCATGAAGGCGTGGTCTCCAGGACCGTGGAAATAGAGCAGGGGGACCAAGATGGGGAGGCGGAGCATCCTGAAGGTAGACTTGACGCCCGAACCGGAACTCTCGGGCGCAGGGGTGGTCGTAATGCCAACCATACTTGCCGTTTGACCGCAGCTTTATCAGCGGGCGAGGCGCAGCCACTTGAGGAAACGGAACTCGATTTGGAGTTCTCCACCCCCCAATCAGGGCGCCTTGCCGACGATGAAAGGAAACCAGCAATGAAGCTCACAACTACCACAATGCTTACCCTCGACGGTGTCATGCAGGGACTAGGCGGCGGTGACGAAGATCGGCGCGATGGCTTCGAGCGGGGAGGGTGGGCCGCTCCCCTGTTCGACGCGGAGGCTGCTGACGCCCTTGGTCAGATCTACGGTCGCGCAGGCGCGTTCCTGTTTGGCCGTTGGACCTACGAGGTCTTTGCCGGTGGTCTGCCCCCACAGAAGTGGTCCTTTTTGAAGTATGGGAAGCTCCCATTTGGAAAGGATATGCAGATGCCCAGGAAACGGCCTACGGCTGAAGAGATTGTCGCCAAGCTTCGTCAGGTTGACGTGCTGACTTCGGAGGGGAAGACGGTGGCGGAAGCTGTCCGGGCGATAGCGGTTACGGAAGTCTCGTATTATCGCTGGCGCAAGGAGTATGGTGGCCTCAAGGGCGACCAGGTGAAGCGGCTTAAAGAGCTCGAGGCCGAGAATGCGCGGTTGCGCCGGGCCGTATCGGACCTGACCCTGGACAAGATGGTGCTGGCCGAGGCCGCCCGGGGAAACTTCTAAGCCCCGCTCGCCGCCGTGCTTGTGTGGATCATGTTGTTGCCCGGTTTGGCATCTCGCAGCGGCGAGCCTGCCGGGTTCTGGGCCAGCATCGATCCACCCAGCGCACGGCTCCCCAAACCCGCGACGATGAAGCGGCTCTGACCGCCGACATCATCGAGCTTGCCACCCAGTATGGCCGGTATGGCTATCGTCGGATCACGGCGATGTTGCATCGCGCTGGATGGGTGGTGAACCACAAGCGGGTGGAGCGGATCTGGCGGCGAGAGGGGCTCAAGGTTCCACCA
>NZ_JBYUNO010000007.1:0-51909 GCF_058133495.1 Devosia sp. Z6_126
CGCGCCAATGGTACTAAGTCTTAAGGCTTGGGAGAGTAGGTCGCTGCCAGGTCTGCCAAAAACGGATGTCTCAATACAATCTCGAAAACAAAAGCCCCGACCTCAGAAATGAGGCGGGGCTTTTTCGCGTTCGGAGCAATGAAGCAGGGGGGAGGGAAGAGGCCATATCCTTGCCGTGGTGTGGGCCCAGTATGCTACCACCATTCTCCCGCTCCCAAACTTCCGGGCCCCATCCTTCATGATCCTTGCGCGTATTCTTTTGATCTTGTGCATGCTCGCACCGGCGCTAACGGGCGGTGCGCTCGCTCAGGTGCCTCTTCTTCCATCCGCAGACCAGCCGGCTACGGCTAGCGATAGCGAGGTCCAGGACGATCAAAGCGTCAGGCAGTTGATTGAGATCCTCGAGAACGATGCCGCCCGGCAGGCGCTCATTGAGCGCCTGGAAGGGGCTGCAGGCCAGGATGCCAGCGCAACAATAGAGGAGCCGGCCCCGACGCTGAGCGTCGCCCGTCAACTGGCAGAACATACAAGGGCTCTGTCCAAAACCGCCGGGCGCGCCGCCGATGCGTTTGTTCACGTCGTGCAGGACTTTCGCGGTAGCATCAACGCGGCCCTCAGTACCGACTTTGCCCAGGTGCGTACCGCAGCCTTGAACCTCGCGCTCGTTGCTGCGGGCCTCTTCGGCAGCCTGATGGCCCTGCGCATCGTCGTCATTTGGCTGCAGCAGCGTTTAGCCGGCCGGGTGGCGGCGCGCGGATGGCGCGTACGGACAGGGGCCGTCGTTGCGGCGGCGCTGATCGACGGCGCCTCGGTGTTGATGTCCTGGGGGATTGGTTTTGCTACCGCGCTGACTTTGGCCAGAGACCGTGGCGGGCAGGTGGGAGTCAACGAGTCGCTGTTGCTCAACGCGTTCCTATTGGTGGAACTCAGCAAGCTGCTGGTCCATACGGTTTTTTCCCCGCGTTCGGCGGCATTACGCTGGACTCCTCTCTCGAACAGCGACGCGGCTTATTGGTCGTTCTGCACCGGCCGGCTGGTATCGCTGCTCGGTTATACGTTTTTTTTCGTCGCTCCCGTGCTTTCAAGTAGTGTTTCGCGTGACGCGGCCGCCGCCGTCCAAGTTATCGCCATGACCGCATCGGTGGCATTGGCCATCATCGTGGTGCTGCAGTGCAAGGAAGGGGCACGAGCCCGGCTCACCGAGGTTGCCGCGGAGCGCGGCAATGACGGGGTCGGTCAGGCGCTGCTTCTTGTGGGCCGCTATTGGCACGTTGTGGCCATCGCCTACCTCCTCACACTGCTGGTCGCCTGGTTTGCCAATCCGGACGGGGCCCTCCCGTTCATGTTGGGCGCAACCTTCCAGACTGCCATCGCGGTCCTGGCCGGAATGGCTATTTCGGGCGCCATCTCTCGGGTGATCCGCTTCGGTTTGAGTTTGCCTGAGGATGTGCGCCAGAACTTGCCTCTCCTCGAAACGCGGCTGCAAGCCTTTGTGCCCCGGGTCATGCAGATCATCCGTCTTGTGGTCGTTGCGGGTGTTGTCCTCGCCGTCGTGCAGGCCTGGGGGATGTTCGATGCACTCGGCTGGTTGGGTTCGGAACGGGGCCAGGAGATCGTGGGCTCCCTCATCGCCGCAGCGTTTATCGTTCTCGCCTGCGTGGTGCTTTATATTGTCGTGGCGTCGTGGATCGAGTTTCGGCTCAGCGCCAGAGCCGGCAAGATGCCGACAGCGCGCGAGAAAACTCTGCTGAGCCTGTTCAAGAATGCTTTCACGATCGCACTGGTGGTGTTTGGCGTGATGCTGGCCTTGGCACAGATCGGCGTCAATATCGCGCCGCTGCTGGCAGGGGCTGGTGTGCTGGGTCTGGCTATCGGTTTTGGATCCCAGAAGCTTGTGCAAGACATCATCACCGGCATTTTCATCCAGTTCGAAAACGTCATGAACGAGGGGGATGTGGTGGAGGCCGGTGGGAAGTCCGGGGTGGTGGAGAAACTCACCATCCGGTCGGTCAGCATTCGCGATCAGACCGGAACCCTGCACCTGATCCCGTTCTCCTCGGTGGATCTGGTTTCCAATATGGTGAAGGGTTTCTCCTTCCATGTGGCTGAAATCAGTGTCGCCTACGAGTCCGATATTAGCGTCGTCAAGCAGGCGCTGCGGGACGCCTTTGACCGTTTGCTGGAAACCGAGCATAAGAACGAGATTATTGACGAGCTCGACATGCAGGGGATCATTGCGTTTGGCGACTCGGCCGTGGTGGTGCGGGTGCGCATCAAGACCCTCCCCGGCAAGCACTGGGGCACGGGCCGGACCTATAGCGAGATCGTCAAGACGGTGTTCGAAGAGCGCGGAATCGAGATTCCCTATCCGCACATCACCTATGTACGGGCCAAGGGCGCAGCTGACGCAAGCGTGCCCTTTGGTGGCGATGACAACCAACGCGCCCTCGCGTGAGCGGCAATGACGTCGACGTGATCTGCTTGAACCGGAGCCTTAAGGTGATCTTAATCCGGATAGTTAAGTTTGTGGTAGCGGTGGCGAGACAACCGCCATCGCGCAGACCGGCTTTAGCCGCCTCGCTTAAGCCTTTTCGCACTCTCCGGAGGCTCACTTGATGTTGCACCCGTCGCTCAGAAGGTCGCGCTACTCGATTGTAGCGCTTTGTTTTGCCGCTTTGTTGAACTTCGGAAGCGCGCCTGCGCTTGCCAACAGCGCCGATTTCGTTCGTGGCCTCTGGCCACAAGCGGAAGCAAGGGGAGTGAGCCGGAAGGCCTTTGAAGCTTCGTTTGCTGGGTATAGTCCGATCCCTCAAGTCATGGAGCTCACGCGCAAGCAGCCTGAGTTTGCTTCATTGGCGTCAGACTATGTCACCAAGCGAGTGACGGACGCGCAAGCGGCAAAGGGGCGAGCAATGCGCGCCGAGTGGAACCAGACGCTTTCTGCGGCGGCGCAGCGCTATGGTGTGCAGCCCGAGGTCGTGCTGGCGATCTGGGGCATGGAGACCAATTTCGGTGGCTTCATGGGTGGGAACAACACCATCCATGCCTTGGCGACGCTAACGGAAGGTGGCTATCGAGCGGATTTCTTCCGCGATGAACTGCTCACCGCCCTGCGCATCGTTTCGGATGGCCATGTAAGCCCCCGTAACATGGTGGGATCCTGGGCGGGCGCCATGGGGCACACCCAGTTCATGCCCTCAAGCTTCATGCGCTACGCTGTTGATTTCAACGGTGACGGTCGCAAGGACATCTGGAATTCAGTGCCTGATGCCTTGGGCTCTACGGCCAACTACCTCAAGTCGTTCAACTGGCGCCCGGGCGAGACCTGGGGCTATGAAGTTCGCCTCCCACAAGGGTTCAATTTCGCTGCCGCGCGGCAGATGGAGCGCGCCTCGGTCAGCCAGTGGCAGGCGATGGGTATCAGCCGAGCTTCCGGCAAGCCATTCCCTCGCTCCAGCGATACAGCCCGGCTCTACTTGCCAACAGGTGCCTCGGGGCCCGCCTTTCTGCTGCTGCCAAATTTCGAAGTGATCAAACGCTACAACAACTCAGACAGTTACGCTCTGGCCGTTGGACATCTGGCCGACCGGATCATCGGCGGCGGTCCCTTTGTTGCCCCTTGGCCCCGGGACTATGCACTGAACAAGAGCCAACGCGCAGAGCTCCAAAGCCTGTTGGCCCGCGCCGGATTTGATATCGGCTCTCCAGACGGTGTGCTCGGCCCCAAGACCCGGGCTGCTGTCCTCGCCTACCAGGCCAAGGCGGGATTGCCGGCTGACGGCTATATCTCCGGGCGCCTGCTGGACTCCCTGAAGCGCTAGTCTCAAGAGTTCATCCGCCGTCACAATATGCCCGGCTTGGCCGGGCATCTTCGTTATCCCGCACTTCGATTGCTTTGCCCCATGATGAAACTTGTCTCGATCAGATCGCTGCGCGGAGCCATTATGGCCGTTCTGCTGGCTTCCTCACTCCAAGCCAGCCCGGCCCTGGCCGTGTCAGTGATGGACCCGTTCAACCTTCCTGCGTCAATGGACAGCGGTACCGCCAAGGTGGCCGATGGGCTAGCCTATGCCGACGGACCCCGGCACAAGCTGGACATCTACGCCCCCGAGCAGCGTGGCGCCGCTGCACCGGTCGTCTTCTTTATCTATGGGGGCGGCTGGAATCGCGGCGAGCGGAGCGACTACCAGTTCGCGGGCCGCGCGCTCGCCGCCCGCGGATTTGTCACGGTGATCGCTGACTACCGCCATGTACCCGAAGTGCGATTCCCTGGGTTTCTTGAGGACAGTGCCAATGCACTCCGGTGGGTGCAGGACAACATCGCCGACTATGGCGGCGATCCTAATCGCTTGTTCCTGGCCGGGCATTCGGCCGGCGCCTACAACGCGGTCATGCTGGCGCTGGAGCCGTCATTCTTGCGCGAATATGGAGTGACGCTGTCGATCCGGGGCGTTGCGGCGCTCTCGGGGCCTTATGATTTCTACCCGTTCGAATATGGTGAGGTGCGCGAAGCCTTTGGCTCGGCACCGAACCCGGAAGGCACGCAGCCGATCAATCTTGTTGGCCCGGATGCGCCACCCATGTATCTGGCCACCGGCACCACCGACCCTATTGTGCGCATGCAGAACACCCAGCACTTCGCTGAGGTGCTGAAGGCCAATGGCGTTTGGGTCACCACCAAATATTATGAAGGCTTTGGTCACATGGAGCCGGTGATTGCCATGGGCTCGCTCTGGCGTTGGCGCATGCCGGTGCTCGACGACATGGTGTCGTTCTTCCAGATGTTTGGTGCGTTCCCGAGCGGGGTGCCTTACGCGGCAGTGGCGCCCGAAGCGCCCGAGCAGCTGCCGGAGGCGATTGCCCCGATGGACCAGATCGCAGAGCAGCTCAATTCAATGTTTCAGCCCATCGCGCAGTGACGATCAGCTGCGCCTTCAGCTTTGCTCGGTTTCAGTGATCGGCCGAAGCTCGACCGATTCAGCCGAGCGTGCTGCGGGGCCGTGGAACACCGCTTCGATGTTGTTGTTGTCGGGGTCGAGCACAAAGCAGGCGTAATAGCCCGGGTGGTAGGAACGCTCGCCCGGCGCGCCATTATCCTTGCCGCCAGCGGCAAGAGCTGCCTGGTAGAACTTGTCCACCGTTTCGCGATCGCGAGCCTGGAAGGCTAGATGGATGTGCGTTGGCGCGGAGTCTGCGTCGGCAGCGTCGACGAACAACTCGTCCACCTGAAACCAGCCTTGGCCGCCATGCTCAATGGGGCGGCCAAGGGTTAAGAGTGCGGCTTCGTAGAAGCGCCGGCTGGCCTCGAAGTCACGGGCACGAAGATGAACATGGTCGATCAGTCGTCCAACATGCCAGATCATCTTGCGCCTCTTGAGCCGTATGTGGCGTTATTCGGCCTCGTCCGCTGGAGCGGCGTTGAGCTGACCGTAGCGCTCCTCGCCAATCTTGGCCAACAAGTCCAGCTGGGTTTCAAGGAAGTCGATGTGACCTTCCTCATCGGCGAGCAGTTCATCGAAGAGCTGCTTGGAAACATGATCGTGCAGCTGTGAGCAGAGCTCGCGGCTAGTGCGATAGGCTTCACGCGCCTCGTATTCGCCGGCCAGATCGGCCTCGAGCACTTCCTTGATGGTCTGGCCAATGCGCAGCGGCGCAACGCGCTGCAGATTCGGATGGCCTTCAAGGAAAATGATGCGTTCGATCAAGCGATCGGCGTGGTGCATTTCTTCGATCGACTCGGCGCGCTCCTTGGCGGCGAGCTTGCGATAGCCCCAGTCGTCGAGCAGCCTGTAGTGCACCCAGTATTGGTTGACTGCACCGAGTTCAAGAAAGAGGGCCTCGTTAAGCCGCTCTATGACCTGTGGTTCGCCCTTCACGCGGTACTCCGTTCCGTTTCTGCTTAAGCTTTTCCAACCGGGCCTGTACATCGACAAGTTCGCCCGGGGTTCGTGCCTGCTGCAGGTGGAAGCTCTCCGTCACGCGGACGATGATGTCCACCACATTAGGTACACAGCCGCCGCATTTAGCACGGCGTTCCAGTTCGCGGTAGACCTTTGCGGGCACGACCAACTGCCACGGATCTTGTTCGAGCAGTTCAAGGACGATGTCCTCGATCTGCTTGGAGGTAATCATGTTGCATTGGCAGACGAGCATAGCGTGCCAGAACTTCCCGTGGGTGGATGGGAGTGCAGTAGCGTTCGTTATTGCTGATTGTCAATGTCACAAAATGGTGTCGGTTAATCCGCGGCAGGCGCAGCGTCTGCCGGACGGAGCTATTGCTGTTGTCCCTTCTGGCGTCTGGCGGCAATGAGGGCAGCCGATGCCGCGGTGCGGTGCGCCGTCGAGAAGAATTCCCGATAAGCCAGTACCAGGACGGTGCAAAGGCAGACCGCCACGGCCAACCATTCGGACACGAACCAGGCAACTGTGGCGACAGAGAAGTAGTAGGCGCGGATGCCACTGTTGAAGTTGCGCGCTCCCAGGGCGTTCATATGAGCAATCGCGTCGATTTCCTCGGGCGTGGCTTGGGTTTCGTGATCGAGTGCACCCAGCATGATGCAGAAATGATTGAACTGGCGCAGCGAGAGCGTGAAGGCAAAAAAGGCCAGCACGAACATGGCAAGCATGACGACGAGATGCATCTGCACTTCGACGATGGAATAGGTGCGATCCAGCGACAGGGACTCCAGAGCGTCCATCAGCGCGGGCAGTTGGCCAAAAACTGCGAACACCGCCAAGACCAGCAGCACGGCGGTGGAGGCAAGAAAGCTGACGGACTGCATGATGTTGCCCGAAAGGATGGCGTCAAACGGGCTTTCGCGCCGTGCCGCATTCGCCACCCAGCGCCGCCGCTGCATGTTCATGATCACCGACAATGAAGGGCGGCGCCGCTCCACCATCGGCACGATGATGTTGTAGGCGAAGTAGCAGAGCAGCGGAAAGACAGTGGTAAGCAGGGTCATCGCAGCCCGTTGGTATGGTTGTGGTGACCGAGCTTACTGCGCCAATGCGGCAATTGGGAATGCGCCCGATCAGATCGGGCGCGGATAGCGGCGGTGAATGGCCTCGATGCCGGCCAGAACGTCGGGCGACAGCACGCAATCGGCAGCACCCAGCGCAGTGGCCAGCTGTTCGGTGCTGGTCGCCCCAACAATGACCGACGTCAAGAAGGGACGGGTGAGGCAGAACGCGAGTGCCATTTGCACCGGATCCAATCCATGCTCGCGCGCCAGGGCAATATAGGCCTGGGTGGCCGCCTCAGAATGCTCGTTCAGTCGCCACATGCCGCCTTGATACTCAGCTCGGCTGCCTGGGGGAACGGTGCCACCCGCATACTTGCCCGTCAAAATACCGGCGGCGAGCGGGGAATAGGCAAGGAGCCCGACATCCTCGTGGTGGCTCAGCTCAGCAAGATCGAGATCGAAGTGGCGACGCAGCAGACTATATTCGTTCTGCACGGATACAAGGCGGGGCAGCCCCTTGGCCTCGGCGATGCGCAGCCATTGTGTTATCCCCCAGGTGGTCTCGTTGGAAACGCCGATGTGCCGTATCTTGCCCTGCTGGACCAGCGCGCCCAGGGTTTCGAGCATGTCCTCGATATTGCCAAGCACGTCCGCTGTCTGTTGCTTGTGGGGCGCGTAGGTCCACGAGTTATCGAAATTGTAGTGGCCGCGCGAGGGCCAATGGATTTGGTAAAGGTCGAGGTAGTCGGTCCGCAGCCGGCTCAGGCTTTGCTCCACCGCCACTCGGATCGATTCGCCATCTGATCGTCGCCCGTCGCGGATATGTTTGGAGCCGCCGCCGGCAATCTTGGAAGCCAGAATCCACTTGTCGCGCTTGCCGGAACTGGCAAACCAGCTGCCGATGATTTCTTCGGTACGCCCGGAGGTCTGCGGGCTGCCGGGCACGGCATAAAGCTCGGCGGTATCCATGAAATTGAGACCGGCTTCCAGCGCCATATCGATTTGCCGATGACCTTCGGCTTCGGTGTTCTGGCTGCCCCAGGTCATGGTGCCAAGGCACAGTTCGGTTACGTGGATGTCGGTACGGCCAAGACGTCTGGTGTTCATGAATCGATTCCGGTTTGCGGCGGCACACTAAGCAGGGCTGGCGTGTGCGGTAAAGCGAGCTTGGCCGCGCCGAGCAGACGCGTTCTCCCCAAGAAAGCGTTTTTGTCGTCGTTTAGGGGTTGAGCTATCCCGAACCAGCTCGTATATACCCGTCACGTTCGGCGCTAGCCAAACGGTTGACGCGGGATGGAGCAGCCCGGTAGCTCGTCAGGCTCATAACCTGAAGGTCGCAGGTTCAAATCCTGCTCCCGCAACCAAAATAAAAAAGCGCCCGCAAGGGCGCTTTTTTATTTGTATCTAGGCGTTATGCGTCGCATGAGTTCCAGTCGATCCCCGACGTCTCAAAGTGACCTTCTGCGCGGAGGATTCCAAATCGATCCTTGTACTTCGCGCGGATCGCCTCCTCCTCGATTTCGCAAGCACGCACCGACGCTGGGATGACGGGAAGCTTGCCGTGAACCTGTAGGTCGATGTGCTTCCTTCCAGGGCGAACCACGATCTTCTCGACTATCGTTCCGTTCCATAGAGTGCCGGTAGGCGTGGAGATCTCCAACACCACGCTCACCGTGATGGCCACGGCGCGCAAGTCGATGTGTATCATGCTGCTGTTCACCAAGGGCGGTGCCGGCATACGCGGTCCTTCGCTCGCAGAAAGTTCGTCTTCTAGACGGGTTTTCTCGGCTCCGAGACACGAGAGCTCGCTTTGGATAGTCGGAGAGAATGCGCCACTTCTAACGGCCAGCAGCAAGTTGCCGAGCTCAGGTTCGACGTGAGAGATTGTTGCCTACAGCCGCTTCGGTCCTGCAGCGCTTTCTTGCTGTTCTTTTCCCACCCTGTTTCGCCCGGGCTTAAATGTCCTCGATGGAGTTCGCCGAGAGTGGCGTTGGTAGAGTTGGCCCGGTATTTTCCTTGCGTCGCGTTGAAATGCGGCGCGGAGGGCGCCTTGCTTGCCGTTGATGGCCAGATTTTCCGTCTGCCGAGCCCCAAGGTGGAGGTGATCGACACCACCGGCGCTGGTGATGCCTTCAACGCCGGGTTCCTGCACGCCTGGCTCAGCGGCGCCGATCCGCAAGCATGCCTGGCCGCAGCAATCAATGCCGGTAGCCGTTCCGTTCAGGCTTCGGGCGGCGTCGGGAGCTTGCGGGCTGAAGCTTGATTGATTGCGGCCGTGCCCGGTGCTAAGGCGGCGGGAGTCAGCCTTTCGCCTTGCCTGTCTTGGTCACCAGCAGCTGGTTGAGCCGCATTTTGTCGGCGTCCACCACCTCAAATACATAGCCGGCTGCTTCCACCTTGTCGCCCTTGCGGGCCGCCCGGCGCAGCCGATGGACGATGAAGCCGCCAATGGTCTCATAGGCCGCTTCGGCTTCAAGGTGCTTGATCCCCAAGGTGCGCGTGACATCCACGAACGGCGCTACGCCGTCGACAAGCCAGCTCTGCTCATCGCGCTTGAGAATTGCCTGCTCTTCGAAGGGGTTGGCCAGGCCTTGCATCAGCGCGCCCATTAGGTCCTTGAAGGTGACCACGCCAACCACATGGGCGTATTCGCTGACCACGAGGGCAAAGCCCGTGCTCTGGGCTTGGAACTCGGCAAGGACCTCCCAAACATTGAGCGTGTCGGGCACTGATAGCACGTCGCGGCGGGCCTTGGCGAAATCCACCTCGCCATGCTTGTCCATCGCGGTGACCAGCACGTCCTCGGCGCGAACACAGCCAATCACCGCGTCGATGCCCCCGTCGCAGATGGGGTAATGCGAAAACGGCCGGCGGCGCACCTTGTCCTGCTGCACCTCATGGGGGTCGCTGATGTCGAGATAAACGATGTCGTCGCGAATGGTCATCACCGAGGTGACGCTGCGCAACTCGAGCGCCAGGACATTTTCGATCAGCCGATGTTCGTTTTTCATCAGCATGCCTGACGCGGCACCGCCGGCCAGGATAAGCCGGAAGTCCTCGGCCGTGACTTCGTCGGCAGCCACTTTGGACTCGATGTTGAACCAGCCGATGATCACGTCGGACAATCTGCCGAAGAACCAGACCAGGGGCTTGAGCACCTTGACCGAGGTTTCGGGAAACCACACCAGCGACAGGGCGACCTGTTCGGGCACCAGCATGGCAATGCGCTTGGGCGTCAGGTCCGCGAGCAGCACAAACAGCATGGTGACCAGCAAGAAGGCCAGCACGGAGCCGATCGGCAGGGCCAGGTCAGGGGCGACGCCCACCAGCCGCAGGGCGTCGGCGAAAACCGGCCCAAACGCATCATGCCCGAGCGTACCCGCCAAGATCGACACGGCATTGGTAACGATCTGCAATGCGGTGATAACGCTGCCCGCCTCGCCCCGCAGCGCGACGAACCGCAGGGCCCTGCTGTCGCCCCCTTCAGCCAGCGCGCGGATGCGCACTTCCCGCGCTGCGGCGAAGGCGATTTCCGACAGCGACACGATCACGCTGACGCCGATCAGGCCGATGATCAGCAAGACGCCAAGGATGGGAGTCATATTGCTTTCCAGTTAATGCCGGGTCTTCATAGCGACACGCCCACTGCACGTCCAATCGGCAGGGGGCATGTCTTCCAAGCGGGGCCGCACGGCTCAAGCTCTTAGCCGAGGCGAAGGATCTCCGGGGCGAGCGCAACATGCAGTTCATGCCGCACCGCTGGTAGTCCAGGGATGTAGCCGAAGTCGAGTTTGAACTCTGTGGCGGTTAGGCCGCGTGCTGCGGCGTACGCATAAAGCTGGGCAAACCCATCGGCTATGCCACTCACGGGTCCCTCATATCCGATCCGCAGATAGCGTTGTGCCGGGATCTCATGGAGGATCATCCCGGCAGGCACATCGGTTTTGCGGGCGGCCAGAAAGCCCACGAGTTCACGATGGATAGCGCCCTCAACGCCGATCGAGGCGGCAAGAAAGCTCGACGCTCCGGTCTCGGTTTCAAACAGCCAGGTCCATGCCCTCGAGATTGCTTGTGCCAGTTCTGGCTCGGGCGCCTCGACCATGATGCCGATGGCAGTGAGTTCGGGCAGTTCGATGAGTTCGATCATTGGTAACCGGTCCAGGCGGTTTGAGCGAGCGCGGCTGCAGCGCGCCTCGTCAGCGCGAGATTGCATTCTTTGCTGCGGAGCGCTTGTTGGTCAGAGCCCTTACATAGCACAGCCCGTCGGCTTGGCGGCAAGGCGATGAGCTCATATCCTCGCCGCAGTGAGTGCTCGCTGGCTTTAGGATGAGAAACTAACCACGAAGACCTCCACACGCCGAGACACCGGTAGCCATCCGCAGTGTTGCTGTCGACAGCTTGCGCACAAAAGACCTCCCTGGGGTATTGACGCTTCGAAGCGTTGGTATACGCTTTCTTTACTTAGGATCGACACGTCGAGTGCCATGCTCGGCTGTACGAGAAGGGGACACCATGAGACTCTTGCTTACCGCCGCCTTGGCGCTTGCCTCCTTGACGACCGTGCTTCCTGCTTATGCCGACAAGCTCGATGACATTATCGCGTCGGGCACCCTGCGTTGCGCCGTGGTGCTGGATTTCCCGCCGATGGGATCTCGCGACGAAAACAACAACCCGGTCGGATTTGACGTCGATACTTGCAACGACCTTGCCGCGGTGCTCGGCGTGCAGGCAGAAATCGTCGAAACCCCGTTTCCCGACCGCATCCCCGCGCTGGTTTCTGGGCGCGTCGATATCGGCGTTGCCTCGACCTCCGATACGCTCGAGCGCGCCAAGACCGTTGGTTTTTCCATCCCCTATTTTGCTTTCGAAATGGTGGTCTTGACCAAGGAAGGCCTGGGTATCGCCGATTACGACAGTCTCAAAGGCAAGAAGGTGGGCTCCACCTCTGGCACCTATGAGGCTCTGGCCCTGGAAGAAAGCGTCAACGAATGGGCTGACCCGGCCGGTTCGTTCCGTTCCTACCAGACCCAGGCGGACGTGATGCTGGCGCTTTCGCAGGGCCAGATCGATGCGACCGTCGTAACCTCCACCGTCGCTGCTTCCACCATCGCCACCGGCAATTTCCCCGGTTTCGTCATGGGCGGCAAGGCGCCCTACGAAATCGATTATGTTGGTCTCATCACTCTGCGCAACGAGCAGGGCTTGCTCAACTACCTCAACCTCTTTGTTAATCAGCAGGTCCGCACCGGCCGCTATGCCGAGCTTTACGCCAAGTGGGTTGGTGAAGGCGAGCCGCCGAACCTGACGGTTCCGGGCGTTTATTACTAAGTATCTGGCAAGGAGCGCCCGGGCAGGCGCTCCTTTTTTTCTGCGCCACTACGGTGAGCTCTAGCGCCGCGAGAATTGTAGCCCTGATGGTTAGAACGCGCCCTTGATGTTTAATTATACCTTCCACTGGCGTCCGGCGCTTCAAGCGTTGCCGCAGATGCTGGGCGGAGCCGTGGTGACGCTGCAGCTCGCCATCCTTTCAATGATCATCGGCATCATCATTGGCGTGTTGCTGGCACTGATGAGTGGCTCGGGCAGCAAGTTTGTCCGTGGCCTTGCCAGCACCTGGATCGAGATTGCCCGCAATACGCCGGCATTGTTCCAGATCTACATGGCCTATTTCGGCCTCGGGCAGTTCGGCATCCATCTCGACAGTTTCGTGGCGCTGCTGGCCGGCATTGCCTTCAACAATGCCGGGTATCTTGCCGAGACCTTCCGGGGTGGGCTGCGGGCCGTTCCCGCCACTCAGGTGCGCGCCGCGCGCTCCCTCGGCTTTGGCCCGATCAGTGCTTTCCGGCTCATCGTGTTGCCGCAGATGTTTCGTGCCGTGTTCTACCCGGTGACCAACCAGATGGTGTGGGCGATCCTGATGACCTCGCTGGGCGTCGTGGTGGGGCTCAATACCGATCTCACTGGCATCACCCAGCAACTCAACGTCAAGACGTTCCGAACCTTTGAGTATTTCGCATTGGCCGCGGTGATGTATTACCTGCTTGCCAAGGCGGTCACGCTGGGTGCCCGCCTTCTTGCCTACCGACTGTTCCGATATTGAGGGGGCAGTCATGTTCCAAACTGGCTTGAGCCTCAACGATATCGGTTTTTTGCTGCAGGGGGCTGGTGTCACCCTCCTGATCACCTTCTGGGCCATGCTCGGCGGCACGATCCTCGGCATCGTGTTCGGCGTGTTCCGGGCGACTACGCCTTGGTGGGCGAGCGCTCCGCTGGCCTTTCTGCTCGATATCTTTCGCTCGGTGCCGCTGCTGATCCAGCTCGTCCTGGTCAACGCGTTCCAGGCGATCGCCGGGCTCAACATCAGCGCCTTTATCGTGTCTTGCGTGGTGCTGGCGCTCTACACCTCCGCTTATTGTTCCGAACTGGTCCGGGGCGGCATTGCCGCCGTGCCGGTGACGACGCGTCGCGCGGCACGCTCGTTGGGCATGACCTGGTGGCAGGACATGACCAATATCGTTTACCCCATCGCGCTGCGTATCATGCTCCCCAGCTGGATCGGCCTGACGCTTGGGGTGATGAAGGATACAGCGCTGGTGTCCTGGCTCGGCATCATCGAGTTGCTGCGCTCATCGCAGATCATCGTCACCCGCATTCAGGAGCCGCTATTTGTGCTCAGCATAGCCGGGCTGATCTACTTCATCATCAGCTTCCCGATTTCGCGCCTGGGCGCCAAACTGGAAAAGAAATGGCGCGAGAATGATTGAGATCGAGAACGTCCAGAAATCCTACAATGAGCTGCGGGTCCTGGACGACGTGAGCCTCAGCGTGTCCAAGGGCGAGGTGGTGTCGATCATCGGTGGCTCGGGATCGGGCAAGTCGACACTGCTGATGTGCATCAATGGCCTCGAGGCGATCCAGGGTGGCAAGATCAGCGTCGATGGCGTGGACGTGCATGCCAAGGGGACCGACCTCAACAAGCTGCGCACCAAGATCGGCATCGTTTTTCAGCAGTGGAACGCCTTTCCCCACCTCACCGTACTGGAAAACGTCACACTGGCCCCCCGCAAAGTGCTGGGCAAGAGCCGCGCCGAGGCCGAGGCGATCGGTCGTCAGCAACTTGAGCATGTGGGGCTTGGGGACAAGCTCGACGCCTATCCCGGCAAGCTTTCCGGCGGGCAGCAGCAGCGCATGGCCATCGCGCGCGCCCTGGCGATGAGCCCGCAATACATGTTGTTCGACGAGGTCACATCCGCCCTTGATCCGCAACTGGTGGGTGAGGTGCTCGACACCATGCGTCTGCTCGCCAAGGAAGGCATGACGATGATCCTCGTCACCCATGAAATGGCCTTTGCTCGCGAAGTCTCCGACCGTGTCGCCTTTTTCAAGTCCGGCAAGGTGCATGAGATCGGGACGCCCGAGCAGATTTTCGGCGATCCCCAGCGTCCGGAAACCAGAGAATTCCTAGCTTCGGTGCTTTAGCCGAACTCACCAGCAGTGCGATCCAGATGAAAATTACCGCTATCAAAGCGTGGCAGGTTGATCTGCCACTCAAGGAAGGTCGCTATAGCTGGTCGGGCGGCAATTTCATGGAGGTGTTCGACTCCACCGTCTTGGCGGTGGAGACCGATGCCGGCATCACCGGCTATGCTGAATGCTGCCCGCTGGGCTCAGCCTATTTGCCGAGTTATGCTGCGGGCGTGCGCGCCGGCATCAGCGAAATCGGGCCCAAGCTCATTGGCATGGACCCGACCGATCTGGGGCCACTTAATCGCCAGATGGATGCGGTGCTGCGCGGACACCCCTATGCCAAGGCGCCTATCGACATTGCCTGCTGGGATATTCTGGGCAAGGTCGCGGGGCTTCCCGTTTATAAATTGCTCGGCGGCCTTGAGCAGGAGGAAGTCGCCCTTTACCGCGCCATCTCGCAGGAAGATCCCGAGGCCATGGCCCGCAAGATCGATGGCCACCGCGCCGAGGGCTATACCAAGTTCCAGCTCAAGGTCGGCGGCAATGCCAATGACGATATCGAGCGCATTCGCGCCTGTCGCGACATCCTCAAGCCCACCGACATTCTGGTATGCGATGCCAATACCGGCTGGACCATGGCCGATGCCGCTCGCGTGGTAAATGCTGTCCGAGACCTCGATGTTTACATCGAGCAGCCCTGCATGAGCTATGAGGAAAGCGTCTCAATCCGTCGGCGCACCAGCCTGCCGTTCGTGCTCGACGAAGTGATCGGTGGGGCCGATACCCTGCTCAAGGGCATTGCCGAAGACGCGATGGACGCGATCAACCTCAAGATATCCAAGGTCGGCGGGCTGACCAAGGCCAAGTTGATGCGCGACCTGTGCGTCGCCTCGGGCATTCCGATGACCATCGAGGATACTTGGGGGGGCGACATTGTCACCGCCGCCATCGCGCATCTGGCCTGCTCCACGCCCGAAAAGTTCTACCTGTCGGCCACCGACTTCAATTCCTACGGCACCGTGTCCATCGCCGATGGTGCGCCGCAGCGCGTCAACGGCAATATGTCGGCGTCCAACGAGCCCGGTCTCGGCGTTACGCCCAAGTTCGACGTGCTGGGCGAGCCGGTGCTGGTGATCGGAGAGTCTTCCTGATGCGCACCAGCAAGATCATCCAGACGGTCTCCTGTCATGCCGAGGGGGAAGTGGGCGATGTGATAACCGGAGGCGTGTTGCCACCGCCGGGTGACACGATCTGGGAGCAGCGCACATTCCTTGCGACCGACGAAACGCTGCGCAATTTCATGCTGCAGGAGCCACGGGGCGGGGTGTTCCGGCACGTCAATGTGCTGGTGCCCCCCAAGAACCCAAAAGCCCAGATGGGCTGGATCATCATGGAGCCGCAGGATACCCCGCCCATGTCGGGCTCCAATTCCATGTGCGTTTCGACCGTCTTGCTCGATGCGGGCATTATCCCGATGACGGAGCCGGAAACGCGCATGGTGCTCGAAGCACCAGGTGGGTTGATCGAGGTCGTCGCCCAGTGCCGCAACGGCAAGGCTGAACGGGTCGCGATCAAGAACCACCCCTCCTTTGCCGACAAACTCGACGCCACCCTGGAAGTCGAAGGCGTGGGAACGCTCACCGTCGACACCGCCTATGGCGGGGACAGTTTCGTGATCGTCGACAGCAGAGCCCTGGGCTTCGCCATTGCGCCTGATGAGGCGCGCGACATTGCGTTGATGGGCATGAAGATCACCAGGGCCGCCAATGAGCAATTGGGGTTCCAGCACCCGCTGCATGCCGAATGGAGCCACTTTTCCTTTTGCCAGATCGCCGCGCCCGTAACCCGGGACGAAAACGGCGTGCTGACTGCCGCCAACGCCGTGGCCATCCGCCCGGGCAAGATTGACCGTTCGCCCTGTGGCACTGGCTGTTCGGCGCGTATGGCGGTGTTGCACGCCAAGGGGCAGATCAAGGTGGGCGAGGCGTTTATCGGCCGGTCCATTATCGGCTCGCGCTTTGATTGCCGTATTGACAGCGAAACCATGCTGGGCGATCGCAAGGCCATCGTGCCCATCATCGCCGGCAGCGCCTGGATCACCGGCACGCACCAGCACATGCTGGATCCCGCCGATCCCTATCCAACCGGCTATCGCCTTTCGGATACCTGGCCAGTGGAGGGCCGTTTCTGAGCATGCCTTACATCAAGATCGAAATGAACGAAGGGCGCACGCCCGAGCAGAAGGCCGCTTTGGCGCGGGCCATCACCGATGCCGTCGTGGAGCATGCCGGGGCCAAGCGGGAGAGTGTCTGGATCGTCTTTGATGATGTGGCCCGACAGAACTGGGCAGTCGCCGGCGAATTGCTGGACAAGCCCGCCTCCTAGATCTGCAAGGCACCGCCCCCCGGCGCGTCGTATCGGGCCAAAAACAAGAAGGCTCCCCATTGGGGAGCCTTCTTGTTGTGGTGAGCGCCTCAGCGCGTGTAGTTCTGCACAGCGCCGGGCAGGGTGCTCCACTGGGAATACCAGGCCTTGAACTGGTTGAATTGCCGTTCGGCCCAGGCGCGTTGGGTCGGTGACAGCTCGTCGGTGGGGTTGAAGTGGAGCTTGTAGGCGTCCTCCCCCTGCAACTCGAGCATGAACTTGTAATAGAGCACCAGATCAGTGCCTTCGTCCCAGGAGGAGAGGATTTCCAGCGCCTCGCCCAGTTCCCGGGCGCGGATGCCGGCATCGGGATCGCCGACGGCGGCGGCCTTCGACAGGGCCACCAGGTGCAGGATCTCCCGGGGCAGGGCATTGCCGATGCCGGTGATGGTGCCGGTCGCGCCCGCTTTGACATAGCCGTGGTAAACGCCGGTATCGACGCCGGCCATCAGCACCACATTGGCATCGCCACTGGTGATGTGCTCGGCGGCATAGGTCATGGCTGCGGGGCCACCAAATTCCTTGAAGCCGACAAGGTTGGGATGCTTGGCGCGCAGGGCGTTGAACAGGTCGGCCTTGGTTTCGAAGCCGTAATGGGGGCTGTTATAGATTACCGCGGGCAGAGTTGGTGCGGCGGCGAGGATAGCCTCGAAATGGTGGCGCTGGGCGATGGGGGAATTGCCGCGCGACAACACCCGGGGAATGACCATCAAGCCAGCCGCGCCGACCTGTTGCGCGTGTGTAGCCAAAGCGACGGCTGAGGCCGTGTTGATTGCACCGGTGCCAACAATCACGGGCAGGCCCGCCGCGACCAGGCGCGCCACGCCTTCCATGCGCTGGGCATCGGTGAGCAGGGGCCAATCGCCCATGGAGCCGCAATACACCACGGCGGACATGCCGGCAGCGACGAGCTCGGTGGCCTTGCGGACCAGTTCGTCGAAATCGGGGCTACGGTCCGCCTTGCACGGCGTCATCAGTGCGGGAATTACGCCCGTGAAAATTTCGGTTTGCATCGTGTCCTCGTCCAGCAAACGAGCAGGCGTCAACGCACCTGCCCGGTTCACTTACCATTCATGCCACGTTGTATCCTTTTTGTCGACAGCGCAAGCCTGCCTACAACAGGGCGCGGATATCGGCCAGCAAGGCACTGGGAACTTCAACCTCGCCGCTGGCAAGCGAACGCGCCCGCGCAGCATAGCGCCGCTGCGACGGCAAGCGCGCGCCTTGATCGATAATGGCATCAAAGATGATCTCGGCCCGGTCGGCATGGCGTGACGCCTCCACTCCGGTGAAGACCTGGGGGTCGAAGGCAAGCAGCAGTTCGCCGTGATAGGGTGCTGCGCCAGCGCCGTTATCGAATTGCTTGGACTCGATACTGCTGAGATCGCCGATCAACGGCCCCGCTATCAACTCGATCATCGTAGATAGCGCCGAGCCCTTATGGCCGCCAAACGTCGTCATGGCGCCGCTAAGCGCCTTTTCTGCGCTGTCGGTCGGAGCCCCGCTCTCATCCACGGCCCAATCGAGCGGGATTGGCTTGCCGGCGCGGCGATGCAGCTCGATTTCCCCCCGCGCCACGCTGGAGGTGGCGAAGTCGAATACATAGGGATCTTTGCCCGGACGCGGCCAGGCGAAAGCCAGCGGATTGGTGCCAAACACGGGCTTGGTGCCACCAAATGGCGCAACCCAGTTGTGGCTAGGGGTCATGGCGATGGCGACAACACCCTGCGCCGCCAAGGCCTCGACTTCGGGCCACAATGCCGAAAAGTGGTAGCAGTGGTTGATCACCAGCGCCGCGATGCCATTCTGCCGCGCCTTGTTGACCAGCATGGTGCGGCCGGCCTCAAAGGCCAGCAGCGAATAGCCGCCTTTGGCATCGACGCGCACAATACCGGGCGCATGGTCGAACAGTTCAGGCTGCACCACGCCATCCACCTTGCCCGCCCGGATGGACCGGACGCAGCCCAACAGACGATAAAGGCCATGCGAATGACACTCGTCGCGCTGGCCCGCACAAACCACGGTGGCGACTGCCGTCGCGTGATCGATGGCAAAGCCGTTGCGGACCAGCACCGCAACGCTGAGGTCAAAGGCTTCGTCAAGCCGCAGGGTGGACGTTTGTGTCACAGCAATGCCCTTAGTTCATTAAATCGAAGGCATCACCCCAGGTGTCGGCAACCGAGTAACCCTGCGGATAGGGGTCGCTAGGATCAACGCCGATCTGGTGGATGCCATGGATCCAGCCGCGGCCCGAGATAATGGGCTGCACCGCCGGGCGGCCGGCCACCGTGGTGTCGCCGGCATAAGTAACCTCGAAGGTGGAATCGATGATGGATCGGGCGGTGAACCTGTCGCCAGGCTTGGCTAGGCCCCGCGCTGCCGCGACGGCAAGACGGGCGGAATTGCCAGTGCCGCAGGGTGACCGGTCGATCCGGCCAGGTGGCATGATGGTGGCGCCTTTGAGTTCGCCCGCCTCGTTGAAGCTGGTGAACATAGTGTAGGATATGCCCTTGATGGCCTCGATCTCGGGATGGGCAATCTCGAGCTGAGCATTGACGGCCCGGTGGATGGCGCTGCCCGCCTCCACCAGTTTCTTGGCCTGGTCCGGCCTGATCTCGAGGCCGAGTTGCGCCGGGTCGATCAGCGCATAGAAAATCCCGCCATAGCCGATGTCGAGCTTGACCTTGCCGAACCCCGCCACATCGACCACGGCATCGAGCTGGTGGGCATAGGACGGGTTCATGGTGAGCGTAACCCGTTCGCATTTGCCGTTACGGCAACTGGCCCGCGCCGTCACGAGGCCCGACGCTGTCTCGATCCGCACGATGGTTTCGGGCTCGACCATGGGCAGCATGCCGGTCTCGAGCAGAACGGTGGTGAGGCAAATACTATTGGATCCCGACATCGCATGAGCCTTGTCGCCCTGCAAAATCATGAAGGCGATATCAGCGTCCGGACGTGTTGGGGGAAAAATGAGACAAGTGCTCATCTGGGCCGAAGCGCGCGGCTCGAAAACCAGGAAGCGCCGGAGGCTATCGTCGACTTCGTTGATATGGCGCAGCTTGTCGGCAATGGTGGCGCCGGGAACATCGATAACCCCGCCCGTGACGATGCGACCAACTTCCCCTTCCGCATGGGCTTCAACAAGGGTTACGGTCTTGGACCAGCGCATGGGAGGATTTCCTTTGCAGATTGAGCCACCCGGCCGGGCATCCGCAGTTCCGGCCACCTGACACCATACCGGCGGTATATCCAATCTGTCGACAAACAAAGCTGCTCAGGGGTGCGTTCTCCGGCGTTGAACCGGAACCGCAATTGCCGCTAAGCTCGCCCATCGCTGATCATCCGTCGACGTGCTGGCCGGCCCCTTTGTTGGGCAATACGCCGGCACAACGGTTCGTGATTGTTGCCGGCCCTTGTGCGCCGCGAATGCCGGGAGCCGCGCCGTGAAAACCAAAGCCAGCGAAACGGCCAAGATTGGCAGTGAACCCGGTCGCATCCGGGGGTCGGGCGCGCAAAAAGTTTATCAAACGCTGCGACAGTCCATTCTGGACCTTACCCTGGATCCCGGCAGTCCCCTCGATGAGGTGACGCTTTCCGAACAGTTCCAGATGTCGCGCACGCCGATCCGCGAGGCCTTGGTGCGCCTGGTGGCGGAAGGGCTGGCCAAGACACTGCCCAATCGCAACACCGTGGTTGCCACCATCGATTTCGCCCAGCTGCCGGTTTACTTCGAGGCGCTGACGCTGATGTATCGAGTAACGACGCGGGCAGCGGCGGTGCATCACGCGCCCGAGCAGATCGAGACGATACGCAAGTTCGAGGCCCAATATGCGCAAGCCGTGGCGCGTCGCGACGCGCTGGCCATGATCCAGTCCAATCGGGATTTCCATGTCGCCATCGCCGAAGCGGGCGGCAACAGCTATTTCACCAATCTCTTTGCGCGCCTCCTCGATGAAGGCCGACGCATCCTGCGCATCTATTACCGCTCGTTTGATGACAAGCTGCCCCAGCAATATGTGGAAGCCCATAGCCTGATGGTGGAGGCGATTGAAGCGGGCGACGCTGATCGCGCGGATGCCTTGGCCGCCGAGCACGCGGCACAGATCGTCAAGCAGATCCAAAGCTACATCAACCGTGAAACGGTATCCAAAATCACATTGTAGCGTTCAAGGCAGGGCAAGATGAAAAAGATCGGCGTCGTAGGCGCGGGTATTGTTGGCGCGGCGATTGCGACCCGACTGATTGGCCAGGGCCATGCTGTAACGGTGTTTGATGCCGAACCCGGGGGCTTGCCAGCCTCGTCGGGAAACGCGGCGCTGATTGCCCTGCCCGAAATTGCGCCGATAGCCAGCCCAGGCATGCTGACCGCAGTACCCAAATGGCTGATGGATCCACTGGGGCCACTGACCTTGCGCTGGCAGGATGTCCCGGCATTGATGCCCTGGTTGGTCGCCTTTCTGGCGGCCTCGACGCCACAACGCGGTGCGCTCGCCCGCGAGGCTCTGACGGGCCTGATGCAAACGGCCTTGGCGGATCACCAAGAATTGGCTGCTAGTGCCGGCTTGGCAGGGCACCTGCGGCAAACCGGGTTTATCTCGCTCCACAACAGCCATGCCAGTTTGGACGGCGCGGTGCGCGAGGCCGGGCAGGTGCGGGCTGCGCTTGGCTATGACTTCGAGGCAATAACTCCTCAAAAGACCCGAGCCATGGTGCCCCAGCTCGAGGGGAGGTTCTTTGGTGCAGTGTACCAGCCTGGCTATTGGATGGTCTCCAACCCGCTGAGCGTCCTGCGGCACTTCCAGGACTTTATTCGTGGGCGCGGCCAACTGCAGCAGGGCCGGGTGCTTTCCCTGACCCAGCGAGAGGCCGGCATTGCCGTCATGCTGCAGGGTGGCGAGGAGCAGGTGTTCGACAGGGTGGTTGTTGCTGCCGGAGTGTGGTCGCGCGATCTTGTGCGCGGCTTGGGCCTCAAAGTGCTGCTCGAGAACGAGCGCGGCTATAACACGACGTTCACGGACCTGAATTGGAACCTGGCATTGCCAGTGGGCTTTGCCGATCATGGTTTTGTGGCGGTGCCCCTCGTAGATGGGCTGCGCGTAGGCGGTGCGGTGGAACTGGCCAAGCCCGAGACTTTGCCCAATTTTGCCCGCGCCAAGGCGATGCGCGAGAAGATGCGGCGCTACGTGCCTTCGCTGCCCGAAGGGGGCAAGGAATGGATGGGCCGGCGGCCCTCCACACCCGATTCACTGCCGGTAATCGACAGCCATCCGGGGGATCCGCGCATACTATATGCTTTTGGCCACGGTCATCTGGGCCTGACGTTGAGCGCCGTCACGGCCAATTTGATTGCCGGGATGGTGGAGGGCACCAGTTCGGCACCGCAGCCGTTCTCGATCACCCGCTTCCAGTAGCTTGGCGGAAAAAGGCTCGTTACCGCCTAGTCTGCTTCGTCATCCACTACCGCGTAAGGGACCCGGGCCAGAACGACCCGGCCTTCGTCTTCAATCTGGAACTCGCCCCGCGTTGGCTCATCGGCCAAGGCAACGGCCCCCTTGACCGCAAAGGATGCCTCCTCGATCGCTGCATTGAGGGACTCCAGCTTGATGCCGTCGATATCCACGTCGAGCGGTCCGCGGTCGGACTGGTGATTGAAAAAGAACCTCGGCATTTGGGCCACCTCGTTATCGTTCCTCCCCAACGAGTTGCGCGGAACGTCTGTTCCCCGCTTGGATTCACAAGCGGGAGAGAAGCAGCTGTCGGTGATGCCGATCAAGCTTGGCGGAAGGCTGGCACTTCGCGGGTGCGTGACAGGAGAAAGCGAGCGCGCTACCATTCAGCACGCGCATAGTGGCTCCGGGCTTTGCGGGAGCCGTAATATCCCCGAGCCTTCCACCAGGACAGGACACCATCTTGCTTGATCATCGCCTCACCTTGGCGCGCGACGGCGTCGCAGCCCGATCCCTTGAGGGCATTGTTCCTGCTGATCGCTATCTTGATACGACCATCCACCAGACCTCGGTGGCTTGTGCCCCGTTGCGCCGGGAGCCGTCGCCGTCCGCCGAACAGCTCGATCAGGTGCTGTTCGGGGAATTGTTCGAGGTGCTCGATGTGGCGGATGGCTGGGCGTTCGGGCGCGCCATGCGCGATGGCTATGTGGGTTTTGTGGCGGCGAGCGCCCTGAGCGGCGCTCCCCGAACCCCTACCCACAAAGTGAGGGCGCTCCGCACCTATGCGTTTAGCGGCCCCAGCATCAAGACCGCGCCAACCGGGCTTTATTCCATGAATGCGCTGCTGGTCGCTGAGGGCCGCGAGGGTCGCTTCGTACAAACCGCAGGCGGCTGGTTTGTTGAGGAGCATCTCGCCCCTGTGCAGGAAGCTGAAACAGATCCCGTCGCGGTGGCGCAGCGATTTGTGGGGACGCCTTATCTCTGGGGCGGGCGCGAGAGCTTGGGGCTTGATTGTTCGGGGCTGGTGCAACAGGCGCTCTATGCCTGCGGGCGCGATTGTCCGCGCGATACCGACCAGCAGGTCGCGCTCGGCCACCCGGTTGACGCCCTGCGCCGGGGTGACCTGGTGTTCTGGCGTGGCCATGTTGCCATGATGACCAGCGATAGGGACATGATCCACGCCAACGCCTTCCACATGGCGGTGGTAATCGAGCCATTGGCCGAGGCCGTGGCGCGGATCAGCAGTCGCGGTGGTGGCGAGCCGACCGCTTTTCGGCGCCTCGACTAGGCCCTGCCGCTTAGGGCAGTGGCCGAATAAAATGGTTGGGCGCCACCTGCCGTACCTCCGGCTGCGGCAGGGCCGATCGTCGCCGGATCTCCTCGACATGCGTGAGTTCGGCTGCGCCAGAGGTGTCGGCAAATCGCTGGTCCGGATCGGGAACAGCCGAGAGCAGCAGGCGCGTATAAGGATGCTGGGGATTGCTCAACACCTTATCCGTTTCGCCCCATTCCACAATCTGTCCGGCATACATCACCATGATGTCCTCAGCGACATAGCGCGCCGTGGCGATGTCATGGGTGATGTACAGGAGCGCCAGCCCTAGTTGGCGCTTCATGTCGTTGAGCAGGTTCAAAATGCCCAGGCGAACGGACACGTCGAGCATGGAGGTAGGTTCGTCGGCAACGATCACCGCTGGGTCAACCGCCAATGCCCGGGCGATGCTGATGCGCTGGCGCTGGCCTCCTGACAATTCGTGCGGATATTTCGGCGCGACCAGTTTTGGATCAAGCTTGACGCGCGAGAGGAGTTCATCAATCGCAACCCGGCGTTCGGCGCCCTTCATCTTGGGCCGGTGAAGGCGGAGTGGTCGCTCCAGATGGTGGCGCACCGTGTGCGCTGGGTTAAGCGAGGCAAACGGATCCTGGAACACCATCTGCACCGCGGCGCGGTAAGACTTGAGACCGCTGCTGGTGACTGGCATGCCGCGGAACAGGAGTTGCCCCGCATCAGGCCGGTATTCTCGCATGATCAGGCGCGCCGCGGTGGTCTTTCCCGACCCCGATTCGCCCACCAGGGCGAGGGTGCGGCCGGGATGGAGCGCAAACGACACGGAACGCGCGGCATAAACCGGCTGGTCCGCGCGACCAAAGGTCTTGGAAACATTGTCGAGGGCGAGAACCGGTTCGGTCTGGGTCATAGGGCTGCGCTCGCGCCAATCTGTTGGCCGGAGAGCTTGGGCATGGAGCCCCAAAGCCGGCGCGTATAGGCATGCTGGGGCGACTGGTAGATGGTCTGCGCCGCATTCACCTCCACCAACTCCCCTTCAAGCATGATGCCGATGCGATCACAGGCCTGCACCATCAGGGCAAGGTCGTGGGTGATAAAAAGGACGGAAAAGCCTAGTTGCTGGCGCAGAACATCGATACGGCCCAGTATCTCACGCTGCACCACCACATCGAGCGCGGTGGTTGGCTCATCCATGATCAGCAGCTTGGGATTGAGCGCAAGGCAAATGGCGATGACGATGCGCTGGCGCATTCCGCCCGAGCACTGGTGCGGATAGGAGGATAGCCGATCAGGCGAGATATCGACCATGGCGAGCAGCTCGGCTGCCCGGTCGCGGGCCTGGGCGCGCGACATGCCGGTATGGGTGCGCAGCACATCGAAAAACTGCCGCTCGATGGTGAGGACGGGATTGAGCGAGTTCATGGCGCTTTGGAAAACCATTGCAACCTCGCGCCAGCGGAAGCTGCGCAACTCCTCCTCGTTCAGAGCCAGCACGTCACGGCCAGCAAGCCGGATCTGGCTGCCGCTCAGGATCAGCGCGGGCGGGCGATGCAGGCGGCTGATGGCAAAGGCAATGGTGCTTTTCCCGCAACCCGATTCCCCGGCAAGCCCGAAGAACTCACCGGGCATGATGTCGAAGCTGACATCCTTGACGGCGCGGAAATCCTCCTCGGCGCCAACATAGTCGATGGAAAGGTTGCGAATGGACAGGACGGGATCGGTCATAGCTTGCCCTCTCCGGCCCGCACGCGCGCTGTCCAGCGGCTCAACATGCCGCCGGTGCGCAGGCGGGGATTGGCGATTTCGTCGATGGCAAAGTTCAGCAGCGCCAGGCCAAGTCCGAGCAGGGCTAGCGCGAGGCAGGGCGACAGCAGGTCCCACCAGGCGCCCACCGAAAGAGCCGAGGCGTTCTGCGCATTGTAGAGCATGATGCCCCAGGAAACAGTGTTGGGATCACCGAGGCCGAGGAATTCGAGCGTCGCCTCGGTAACCACGGCGAAGATCACGCTGCCGATGAAATTGATGCCGACGATCGAGACGAGATTGGGAAAAATCTCGAAGGCCATGATGCGCCGGCTGGGCTCGCCCAGCATCTCGGCCGACTTGACGAAGTCGCGTTGGCGCAGCGACAGGGTTTCCGAACGGGTGACGCGCACACCCCAGGCCCAGGAGGTGAAGCCCAGGATCAGTGCGATCACCAGCGGATTTGCCTGCCCGATAAAGGCTGCGATCACCAGCAGCAGCGGCAGGTTGGGTACCACCAGGACCATATTGGTGAAAAAGTTGATGACCTCATCGACGACGCCACCCTTGTAGCCGGCAAGGATGCCGAGGACGGTGCCGATCAGGGTGATGAGCAATCCCGCGCCAAAGCCAACCGCGAGCGAGATGCGGGCGCCATAGACCAGGCGCGTGAACACGTCATGACCCAGCCGCGTCGTGCCCAGCCAATGCTCGCTTGATGGGGGCTGGTGGGGGCGGCCCACGCGCTGGGTGGGGGAGTATTCCGTCAGCACCGGCGCAAAGATCGCCACCAGGATGATGATCGTCAGAATGGTGAGGCCGACAACGGCCTTCTTGTTATGGGCAAGCTGAGCGAGGAGCGGCACGGTCAGGCCTTTTTGAGGCGCGGATCGAGCAGCAAATAGCTCAGATCGACGGCAAAGTTGGAGATGAGCATGGCGGCCGTCATGATCAGCAGTTGCCCCTGGATCACTGGATAGTCGCGGGCAAGGATCGCCTGGTACAGCATGTTGCCAACGCCAGGATAGTTGAAGACGACTTCGATCACCAATGAGCCGCCAAGCACGCTGCCCAGCGAGATGGCCAGGCTCGACACGGTAGGCAGCAGCGCATTGCGTGCCGCGTACCAGATCATGACCCGTTGATCGGAAAGGCCCTTGGCGCGGCCCATTACGATGTAGTCCTCGCCCAGCAGGTTGATCATGTTGTTGCGCATGGTCACCGCAAAGCCGCCGGTCAGCGCAACCACCAGCGTGATCATCGGCAAGAAGCCGTGATACAGCACGGACGAAATATACTGCCAGCTAAACGCCGGATCGAGCATGGGGTCGGCCGCATAGCCGCTGGGGAACCAGCCCAGCGTATAGCCGAACACGAACAACATGATGAGCGAAAGCACGACGGCCGGCACGGAGCTCGAAAAGATGGCGAGCAGCGAAACCACAGTGTCAAATATCGTGCCCCGGCGCCACGCCGCCATGATGCCGAGCAGGGTGCCAAGCGTAAAACCGAGCAGAGTGGCCGAGCCAACCAGGCCCACGGTCCAGATCAGGGCGCGCCCCAGGAGTTCGGTCACGGGCAGGGGGAAGTACTTGATCGAGACCCCCAGATCACCGGTGAAGACGCTTTTGAGATAGGTCAGGTACTGCTCGCCAACCGGCGCATCGATAAACCCGAAGGTCAGCTTGAGCGCGTTGAGGTTCTCCATGGACAGGTTCGATCCGGCGCTGGCGAACATGATCTGGATCGGGTCCCCCGGCATCATGCGGGGCAGGAAGAAGTTGACCGTCGCGGCGGCAAGAAAGGCTGCGAGATAAAAGCCAACGCGCCGGAGCAGAAATGCCATCGATGTTCGTCCGTGTTGGAAAAAGAACCCGCTGCCAGGGGCGAGGCCGAGGATGCGTCAGGTGACGCACCCTCGGCCAGCTTATTGTTGCACTGGGCGCAAGGCCAGCAGTTGGATCAGGCGTCCTGGATTGGCATTCGATACCACCGGGGAGACGATCGGGTTTTCGGCACTCGCCCAGCCGGTGAACCGCCTGGTGCTGTATTGATAGAAAGCGGGGCTGTTGTAGACGGGGATCACGGGCATGGCTTCGGCAACGATCATCTGGAGCTTGTTCATGATCTCTTGTTGCTGCGCCGGATCCTTGATCTGGGTGTATTGGCCAAGCAGATCCATCACCTCCGCGTTCTCCCAATGGGGGGCCGTGAAGCGCGACTTGCCGAAATCCTCGGGGTTGAAGGAGCGGATATAGGGGAAGTAGGGATTGGCGGCCGAAGCTAGGGCGTTGAGCGTCATCGAGTACTTGCCCGCGATCAGGTCGGCACTCCACACCGATTCCTCGGGCGTGCTCATCTTGACGTTGAGGCCAGCACCCTGAAGGGACTCCATGGCGATCTGGACAGCGTCGATCCAGTCGGTCCAGCCATTGGGGATTTCGATATCGATGGCGATCGGCGTGCCATCGGGGTTGTCGCGCATCCCGTCGCCATTCTTGTCGACGTAACCGCTTTGATCGAGCAGGGCCGTTGCCGCTTCGGGGTCGAACTTGCCGAACTGGCCAAACTGCACCTGGACTTCAGGATTGGCGAAGGCCTTGTAGAGCTCGCCAAGCATGGAAGGGTCTTCGTTGATCAGTGGATAGCCATAGCCGGCGATGTCGACAATGGTCTGCCGGTCGATCAGCATGCTCAGAGCACGCCGGAAATTGACATCGGTGAACGCCTTCCGGTTGTTCTCGTCGGGCGTAATCATGCTGAGCTGGAAGGACACGAGGCTCGAAGGATTGAACCAGTACTTGTTGTGCTCGGGGTCCTTGGCCACAAAAGTGTTGTCGATGTCCGGGATGAAGCTCGTAGCCCAATCCAGCGTCCCGTCAGCCAGTGCGGCCAGCACCTGTGGGTTGTCGGCGAGCTGGGGCAGGCGGATGCAATCAACCTTGAGGCTTTCCGCATCCCAATAATTGGGGTTGCGGCACTGCTCGTAGACCTGGGGCGTAAAGCGGCTGATCTCGGTGAGCGGACCCGAACCAACGGGCGTTTCATTGGTGAAGGTCACCGGATCGGTGATCTCGGCCCAGACATGCTCGGGAACGATCGGCATGCCGACAATGGTATTGGCGATCAGGGAATTGGGCTGCAGCAGGTTGAAGCGCACCGTGCGCTCGTCAATCTTCTCGACGGAGTCGAGGAGGGCTGACACCGAGTTGAAATCGAGCGCCGGAAACTGCTTGAGATAGCCATAGGTGAACACCAGGTCGTCGGCAGTAAGCGGCTCGCCATCCGACCATTTGAGGCCATCGCGCAGCACAAAGGTGATGGACTTCAGATCATCGGCCAGTTCGAAGCTTTCCGCGAGACGGAACTCGGTCTGGTTCTTGAGGCGATTGAAGATCGCGAGCGGCTCGTAGATGAAGTCCTTGGTGGTGGCACGCGCCGAAGTCTGGTTGAACGGATTGAAGTTGCGCACCCAGGTGGTGGTTTGTTCCGAACTGACCGTCACCACCACTTGCGCACTTGCGGGTGCTGCCATGGCCAGAATTGCGGCTGACGTCGCCGCGAGCAGTGTTTTGTTCAGCACGTCTCAACTCCCTTGTTTGCTCCAGGCAGCGCCTTAGGCGATGCCCTTTTCCCTGAAAATCTGTTCAACTTCGGCGTGGAGCGCCAAAGCGTCCACCCGCAATGTGCCCCGCATCGCTTCTCCTCGCGCAATTCGCCGCAGCGAAGCCTCGCTCAGCGGTCGCGCTGCGTTGGCGGCCGCCTCGCTCGCTTTGAGGTCGCCCTGGCTATGCAGCGCGATATCGCAACCCGCTGCCAGGGCCGCCGTCACGCGCTCCGCCCAGCTGCCCGCCAGCGCTTCCATGGTCAGGCAATCGGTGATCAGCACCCCGTCATAATCGAGCTCGTCCCGTATCAGCTCGTAGACGGCCGGAGACACCGACGCGGGGTGGTCGGGATCGATCTGCGTGAACACGAGATGGGCAACCATGGCCCAGGGCGTGTTGCGAAGCGCCATGAAGGGGCGGAAATCGCTTTGGCGCAGATCTTCAATCGATGCATCCACCACCGGACACTGGAAGTGCGGATCGACCGTCACCCGTCCATAGCCTGGAATATGCTTCATGATCGGCAGTTCGCCGACCTCCAGCATGGCATCGATAACCTCGCGGGCCATGGCGATAACCAGTTCGGGGTCATCGCCAAAGGCGCGCTGGCCGATGACGTCATGGGTGCCGGGGCGGGCGAGATCGACCACTGGCGTGGTGCCGCTATCGATGGTGAGCTCGGCCATGATCGTTCCCATGGCTAGCGTCGACAGGCGCAGGGCCCGTTTGGCCAGCTCCAGGTCCTGGCGTGCCAGGGCGCCAAAGCTGCCCAGGCTGCGGAAATTGGGCCAGTTGCCATTGTTGAGCCGCTGCACGCGGCCCCCTTCCTGATCAATGAAAACCGGCGCATCCGCCCTTCCCACCGCATCCCGAAACTGGGCGCACAGCCGGCGCACCTGCTCAGGGGTATCGAGATTGCGCCGGAACAGGAACAACCCATAGGGATCGGCTTCCCGGAAAAAGGCGATTTCGTCAGCGGAAAGCTCAAGGCCGGGCATGCCGACAAACAGGGCGAGCGGTGGGGTGGATGACATGCTCAGTTCTGCAACTCCGCGATTGGCTTGAGACGCAGCAGGCCCTGGTAGATGTCTTCCCCCTCATTGAAGATGGGTATCGCTCCTGCGGCCTTGCTGTAGAATTCGACCGGGCCCACACCGCCGATGATCGCATAGGCATAGCCCTGCGCCTTCATGGCCTGGAGCGTTGCCGACAGGAGCGCCAGCCCGATGCCCTTGCCGCGCTGCTGTTCGGCGACCCCGGTGGGGCCAAAAAAGCCGCGAGCGGTGGCGTCATAACAGGCAAAGCCCACCAGTTCCCCGTCAGACACGGCAATCAGGCATCCCGGCGGCTGGTGAGCCATGGCGGCGCTGACCTCGCTGACCCAATATTCGCTGAAGTGCCGGCGCACCCAGTCCTTGATGATGTGCTGCTCGGGTGGCAGCGCCACGCGAATGGTGGCCTGCACGTCCTCGACCCGCTTCGCCAGCTCTGCCATCGGTCGAGCATAAAGATTTACGAGACAATCCATGGAAATGCAGCGAACCAAAGCGTTGAATCGTAACTACCAATACGCGGGCCCAAGGCAAAGGACCACCCACCTTCAGCTGTGCCGGGCACGGTGCTGGGGAAATAGGGGTTCATTACCCACTTGCATCTGACAGCAGGGAAACGAAGTTGCTCCACAACGGGAGTTGCAGCCTCGTTCAGGCTATGGCATAAGCCGCCCCGTCGACCGGGTGCGCCTTGCGTGCCGAATGACCTCGCGGAGAGGTGGCAGAGTGGTTGAATGCACCGCACTCGAAATGCGGCATGGGGGCAACTCCATCGGGGGTTCGAATCCCTCCCTCTCCGCCACTAACTGTTTGATTTGCCTCAACAGTTAGTTTCGAGCGAAAGCCAAAACAAGCGCCAAACCTTCAGTCTGTCACTATAGTGTCACACTGACAGGAATTTCCATGGCCACGATCCGCAAGCGCGGTGCTTCCTACCAGGTTCAAGTTCGGCGCGACGGCTATCCGTCCCAATCGCAATCCTTCGCCACTCGGGCGGATGCGCAAGCTTGGGCTAGAGATCAGGAACGCCAGATCGACCGGGGCAATGTACCTGTTCCGAGGCGCGAGATGCGCAAGGTGACCATTGGCGATCTTCTCCACCGGTATGAGACGGAAATTACCAGCACCAAACGGGGGCAGGAGCAGGAACGCTCCAAGCTCACCGTTATCCGTGCCCGCCCGATCGTGAAGGTCAGCCTAGACAAGCTGACGGGCTCGGTTGTTGCCCAGTATCGCGATAGCCGGTTGCTTGAAGTCAGCTCTGGCACAGTACGGCGCGAACTGGCCATTTTGCAGCATTGTTTTGAGGTAGCACGTCGCGAGTGGGACATGCCGCTGCCGATAAATCCCGTGCAGCAGATCAAGCTGCCGCCACCAAGTAGGGCTCGCGACCGACGCTTGATGCCCGAGGAGATTGACTCCTTTTGGCATTCGGTCGAACGGGCAAGGGCAACCTGGCTCAAGCCCTTCATCATTCTGGCGATTGAGACCGGGATGCGCCGTGGCGAGCTGTTGTCTATGCGCTGGAAGGATGTCGATCTTTGCCGTGGCCTGGTGCTGCTGAGAATGACGAAAAATGGCCATGCTCGATCTGTTCCGCTGACCCCGCTGGCGGTTTGTGTGCTGGGTGGATTGAAAGAAGATGAGGATCGGGTGTTTCCGCTTTTGCCGACAACGGTGCGTCAGGCATGGGAGCGTCTTATCGCTCGTGCCGACATTAAGGATCTGAGGTTGCACGATTTGCGCCATGAGGCGATCAGCCGGTTTTTCGAACTTGGGCTGACCGTGCCGGAGGTGGCCTTGATCAGTGGACATCGGGATTCGCGGATGCTGGCTCGATATACGCATTTGCGGCCGGAGAGTGTGGCGGCAAGGTTGGGCATCTTGGCGAAGCGTAAGGACGACACTGCTCGATAACGCGTTGATATCCAATAGACAACGGGCAGGCCGCCTCTGGAAGTCGTTCTTTGCATCCTCATATCTCTGAAACCGGCCATTAGGGGCCGGCAACAGAAGTAACTTGATGTGCAATCTTAATGAATCGACTGAAGAACTTTTCCTCCCGAACCGTGAAATCTGCAGCCATCAGCTGTATCCGACCGTGATTTCGATGGGGGATGACGATCTGCTTGGAAAGCTTGTTGCGGCATTGGACATCGGCGCTGAGCAGATTGTGCTCTCTGCCGACGTGATACCAGAAATTCTGAATGTCCTTGCAAGTGCACAGACCGTGCATGGCTTGCTGGCGCTGTGAGGGTGCTGCCTTGACCTATAATCTTAAGACGATTTTTGGTGGCCTGGACGAAGGCTTTGTTTCTATCGGGAGCCCGAAGTTGGGTTTCAAGTTCTTCAATGTCCACGACATTGAAGCCGCTGAACGGTACATGCTTGCGTTAGGTGAGACCTGGCAGAGCTACTTCTCTCTGGGCGTTTACGATCATGAGCCGGTGTCCGGCCGCGGCAAGACTGAAGATGTCTGCGCATTTCCCGTGATCAGCATGGACATCGATATCAAGTCCAACTTGCCGGATGTGCACGCACGGAATGACCTTCTTCCGGAATCGCTGGAGGAAGTCCAAGCGATTATCCAGGCGGCGGGGCTGCCGAAGCTGTCTGCCGTCATCAATTCGGGAAATGGCTATTATGGCCGCATCCACCTTGCAGACCCGTTTTTGGTGGCGTCTGGAAATGATCGCAAACGGGCTCGCTACCTGATTGGTGGTGTTCATCGTGCGTTCCAGGCTGCTTTCCAGGCGCGCGGTCGCCATATGGACTTTACGGGCGATCTTGTCCGTTTGAGTCGGAATCCGGGCACTCTTAACCACAAGACCAAGCCGGCCAAGCCCGTTACTCTTGAAAGCTACGACCCCGCCTTGTCACTGACGCAGAGGGACCTCGAGTCCATTGCCCCCAAGCACGTGATCAAGGGCTCCAAGATTGTTTCGAGTGCAAATAACAAGAAGAAGGGCTCTGAGGTAAACGTTGACGCGGAAAAGTCGCAACCCCAGTTTGAGTCCATCGTTGCCGGTTGTGCCTGGGCGCGTTCGTGTCAGGACAATGCCCATCAGCTTGCCGAGCCTGACTGGTTTCTCACGGCAGGGCTTATGAAGCTTTGCGAGGACGGTCAGACGCTTTTCCACACGCTTTCGGCAGCCGACCCTCGTTACGACGAGGTAGAGGCCGCTGGGAAGCTTGAGCGGGCAATCGTTGCGCCTAGCTGTGAAAGCATTCATGAGGCGGGCTTTGCTGGGTGTGCCCAGTGTCCTTTATTTCGTAGCGAGGGGCTGAATACGCCTTTGCAGCTCGGCTTCCGCAATGCGGCCAAGGCCTCTTTGCTCGGTAAGCATGTCTATGTCATTGAGACTCGCGAGTACATCAATACGGAATCGAACATCCGAGTGTCTGCGGCAGAGTTCTCTGACAAGTACATGGCGTTACTTAAGAAGATTCCGCACCAGGAGATGAATTGGGACGTTCTGACGCGGAAGGTGGACAAGCTTGATTATCTGCCCGGTAACTCAGAGCGCTTTGCCGAGGTCGATCGACAGTCTGTTTTTAACACTTGGGACGCTTCCGGTTTAGCGCCCGAGGATGGTAACTGCGATGTGCTGCTTGCACACTTTGACTACCTCTTTCCTATCGAATCTGAACGCGATCACTACCTGAACATGCTCGCTCATTCGGTCCAGTTCCCCGGTCGCAAGATCCGCCATGTTGCTCTTGCACAGGGCGGGCAGGGGACGGGAAAGAGTTTCCTGCGTGCCCTTATGACGGCAGTTTTTGGCAAGACGAACGTGGAAACGGTTACTGGGGAGCGCATTCTCAGTAAGTGGAATGAAGATCTGGGCGACAAGCAGGTTCTGTTTTGGGAGGAATCCGGCGTGGGCGGCCATCTTGAAGCTTACGAGACCCTGAAGCCCTGGATCACCGAGGAGACCCATTCGGTGGAGCAGAAGAATATGCCGATCCGCGATGCAAAGACGCCTCGGTTGATGATCGGGTTTACCAATCAGGCGGTGCCGGTCAAAATTGCGCCAGATGATCGCCGCATCTTCCTGGTTTCGTCGCCGCAGACGCCGCGAGAGACTGAGTACTACAAGCGACTGTGGACGGTTGGGCTCGCTGAGGCACCGATGTTTCTGAACTATCTGCTTAAGCGCAACATTTCGAGCTTTGTTCCGGACGAGGCGCCTCCGATGACCGAAGCGAAGCGTGTTCTTATCGAAGCTTCAGAAAGCGCCTTGATGCGTGAGGTGCGGGCATTGATGCGGGACGAAGAGTATCCCTTCATAGGAGACTTGCTTACCGCGGAGGATCTGTTGCGGGAAATTCGTCCGCTGCTGGGCAATCGGGCCGCAGTTTCTCGTACGGCGGTGATTGGGGTCATGAAGGGACTGGGGTTTGCTCGCCTTGATCAGTTTCGTGTTCCTTATTCTAAGGAGCGTCCCCGTGTGTGGGCATGGCGAAATCAGGAAAAGTGGGAGTTGGCAAGTTCCGCAGAAATGCGTGCTGCCTATCAGCCGCGCCTACCTTGGTAAAAATGAAGCTCGGGGTGGCCTTTGGTCACCCCGCTTCTGCCTCAGTGTCTCACTGTCTCGCACAAAAAATTCGCTGATGAGGCAGCGGAGTTGGTGGAGGTGATCAAGCCGCGCCGCTCTATTCTGTATGACAGCTTATTTTATTGAATTTGAGAAGACTGAGACAGTGAGACATTGAGACAAGCCATTGAGTTTTCACTTACTTCCACCACATTCCATCCATGCCAGTTGATTTCTCCAAGCTTTCGGCCGATGCCTTTCAAATGCTTACCTCGCCGCCTTGGCGCCCGATCAGCAGCATGGAATTGTCGAAATTAACGGGAGTCTCGCTGCAATCCCTCGCCAATTGGCGCATGCGGGCGTACGGGCCGCCTTTTGAGCCACCACTTAGAGGGCGCGGCAACAAGGTGTTCTACCGGCCTGACAAGATCATCGACTGGCTCACGGGCGGAGCGATGCCGGCTTGGGAGGTCTGTCGCATCTGGCTTGAGGCGCGCGACTTGCAAGTCGAGCCCGTTACGCAAGAAGCTGTCGAATGGTTTGTGCAGAGCATTGAAGCCCAAATGACTGGGCAAGAGCGGGCTTCGTGATGACAAGCGGCATTATGCCTTTCCGACCGCCGGGCTCGCTATGATGTCACTCTGATTTTTCGTTTTTTTTCGTCGCGAGGTGTGACCCCATGGGTCGCTTAACACCATGTTTTGTATGCCAAAATTGGTGTACACCTTCTCTCTGGAAGGTTCGTGCGAGCGCCCTATATTGATCCGTGGGCGAGAAATTTGAAACTCATTCGCCCGCTCGGGAACAGACCCACGGCATCGAGTTGGCGCTTCCGCCAGCGTGCCTTGGTGCCAGTCCCGCATCACTCTTGCACAACCAACAGCTTCGGTGCGCTGAATCGAAGAGGAGATAACCTATGTCAAATGAACACCTGACCCTGATCGCAGATCTTGCCGCAGACCTGTCGAGTGAACTCGATATGCATTATGAAATCGAAGATTTGCCGGTCCTCGCAGAAAGCATCGTCAAGCTGCGTGCCGCCGACGCCTACCTTCGGAAGCACGACCATCCCTCGCCGGACGCGTTGACACACATTGTGGATCGCTATCACTCGAGCCATAACGGATGACTGCGGTGCACAAGATCGACGAGCAGGGAGCCATCATCATGTGACACCTGATGGCTACCCTGAGTGGAGAAATGGACGAGGCTTACACCGACGAGGGGCCTCTGACCGAAGTACCTTCCGCCTGTGAAATCGTCATAAGCGCTGTAAATTATCCCAAGGACACGACGGCAGGCATCCCGTTCAACGCACTGGAATTGCTGTTGCGTTTCATTCGAGCCGGTCGCGAGGAGGAGGCTACGTCGACCAACTAGATGACGGCCCCTTCTTTGTTCTTGGGTGGTGTGAAATAGTTCTGAGAATTTTTGATAGTCAGCGCCGTGCGTGTGTATGCCGGTAGCCCAGATTTCAAAGTGTCCCCCTTCAAACGCGATTCGACGGGGCAGGCTTGGCCGCCCTTTCTGTCGCACCCGAGCAGCAAGGCATCGTGTCATGATCGTTGCAGTTGCCCAAAGAGCAACAATCATGGCACGAAGCCGAGAGTCGATATCGTATTCCGAAAGCCTCCATGTCCTCGCTTGATGACCTGCTCACGACCTACCGAACGGCCGCAGTCAGCGAACGCGAGAAGGGCAATTACTTTGAGAGACTGGCAAAGGCCTACCTTTTGGCTGATCCGATCCAGTCCGAAGAGTTTTCGCAGGTGTGGACGTGGACTGAATGGGCCCAGGAGCGCGGCTTGGATGGCCGGGACACTGGCATCGACCTTGTAGCCCAACTGCGCAACGAAGACGGCTACGCGGCCATTCAAGCCAAGTTCTATGCCCCTGGTGCCCGCATCCGCAAAGAGCACATCGACAGCTTCATAAGCGCCTCGGGCAAGGCCCCGTTCGCGCGCCGTGTCATCATCGATACCACGGAGAACGACTGGGGTGCCAATGCCGAGGAGATGATCCGGGGGCAGTCCATTCCGGTCACCCGTATCGGCCTCACCGACCTTCGAGAAAGCCGCATTGACTGGTCCGCGTTCGAGCGCAGAGGCGAAGTGGTCTTACTCGCCAAGAAGGAGCTGCGACACCACCAGCAAGAGGCGTTGGAAGCCGTTCGCTCCGGACTGACCACGGCTGATCGCGGCAAGCTGATCATGGCCTGCGGCACCGGCAAGACTTTCACCGGCCTCAAGATTGCCGAAGATGTAGCCGGTATCGGTAAGCAAGTGCTGTTCATGGTGCCCTCGCTAGCGCTGATGTCTCAGACCATTCGAGAATGGGTCAACGATGCTGGTGTGCCTCTCCGGGCTTTCTCTGTCTGCTCTGACAGTCAGGTCGGCAAGCGCCGTGGCGATGATGTTGCCGAAATCGAAATTCACGATCTGGTGCTGCCCGCCACCACGGACCCGAGCAAGATAGCTGCTGAGGCCCGCCAGCCCGCGCCTGACCGCATGACGGTGGTGTTCTCGACCTATCAATCGATCGCCACACTGACCGACGCACAGGCGGCGGGCTTGCCAGACTTCGATCTCATCATTTGCGATGAGGCCCACCGAACCACGGGCGTTACATTGGATGGTGAGGACGACAGCAATTTTGTCCGCATTCATAATGACCGCTATGTCCGTGGACGCAAGCGGCTCTACATGACCGCCACGCCGCGTGTTTTCGGTGAGAATGCTCGCACCAAGGCCGATGAGTATGGCGCCGAACTGGCAGACATGGACGACCCCACCAAGTTTGGGGACACCCTGTTCCATCGCGGCTTTGGGTGGGCTGTGCAGAATGACCTGCTGACGGACTACAAAGTCATAGTCTTGGCCATGGACGAGGGGTTAATCAGCGCCTCGGTGCAGAAGCGACTTGAAGACCCAACCAACGGCCTGATCCTTGACGACGCCACGAAGATCGTCGGCTGCTATAAGGCCCTCACCAAACAGGACCTAAAGCCTGATGTCGCTGCCGATCCGCTGCCAATGCGTCGCGCCATTGCCTTCTGCAAGAGCATTAACGCCTCAAAAATCATCCGCGACGAGTTCTCAGCGGTAGTCGATGAATACAACTGCGAGCAGCCCCAGATGGACGCCGAGAACCGTCCGCCTGCGCTGAAAGTTGAAATCGAGCATGTGGATGGCACGTTCAACGCCAAATCGCGCGGGCAATTGCTGGACTGGCTCAAGGCTGAGGGCGGCGATGATGTTTGTCGCGTCCTGACAAACGCTCGTTGCCTCTCCGAAGGTGTGGACGTTCCGGCACTAGATGCCATCATGTTTTTGCATCCACGAAAGAGCCAGATTGATGTTGTGCAGTCTGTGGGCCGCGTTATGCGAAAGGCACCGGGAAAGAAGATGGGCTATGTCATCCTGCCCGTTGGTGTTCCTGCTGGTATGGAGCCGGAACAGGCCCTCCGCGACAACGAGAAGTATCGCGTCGTCTGGCAAATTCTGAATGCCCTCCGCGCTCATGATGATCGCTTTGATAGCACCATCAACAAGGCGTCGCTCGGTCAAGACATTTCCGACAAGATCGAGGTCGTCGGCGTCACCGCGCAATCTGAAGAGCTAAGAGCAATCACGGCCACGGTCCAAGACTTGCCAAGCCGATCCAAGGCGGAGCGGTCAGGTATCGGCCATGGGGGTGACGATACGGTCATCAGCGAACCATTCGCCCCCACCCAGCTTGAACTGGGCTTTGCCGTTGACGAATTCAGTCGCGCCGTTATGGCCCGCATCGTGAAGAAGTGCGGCACGCGCGACTATTGGGAGGACTGGGCAACCAATATCGCCGAAATCGCACAGGCGCACATCACGCGGCTTGAAGGCATTTTGGCCACTCCTGATACGCCAGCCCGAAAAGCGTTTGACACATTCGTCGAAGAGCTTCGTGACGACCTCAACAGCACCATTACCGAAGCGGACGCCATCGAAATGCTGGCGCAGCACATCATCACGCGACCGGTATTCGAGACGCTATTCGAGGGGCATCAGTTCACCACTGAAAACCCAGTGTCGAAGGCCATTCAAGGCATCCTCGGTGTCCTGTCCGAAGCTCATTTGGACAAAGAAAGCCGCGATCTAGAGAAGTTCTATGCGTCCGTCCGTTTCCGGGCTGCTGGTCTGACGGACGCAAAGGCTAAGCAGAAGCTCATCGTTGAGCTTTATGACAAGTTCTTCGCCCGCGCCTTCAAGCGGACCACGGAAAAGCTCGGTATCGTCTATACGCCAGTTGAGGTGATCGACTTCATCATTCGCTCGGTGAACGATGTGTTGATCAGCGAGTTTGACCAAACACTCGGCTCTGAGGGCGTCCACATTCTTGACCCCTTCACCGGCACGGGCAGCTTTATCACACGCCTGTTGCAATCTGGCCTGATCGCGCCAGAGGAGATGGAGCGCAAGTTCCGGCACGAAATCCACGCCAATGAGATAGTGCTGCTCGCCTATTACATTGCCGCGATCAATATCGAGACGGTCTATCACGGCATCATGGGCGGGGACTATGTGCCCTTTGAGGGCATCTGTCTCACCGACACGTTCCAGATGTATGAAAAGGGCGATCTAGTCGCGCAGATCATGCCGGACAATTCCGAACGCCGAAAACGTCAACGGGGATTGGACATTCGAGTCATCATGGGCAACCCGCCCTACGCAGTTTCCCATCACATTGACTATCCAGGGCTCGATGGGCGTATTGCTGAGACCTTTGCCGCTCGATCCACGGCGACGAATAAAAACGCGCTCTATGACAGCTACATTCGCGCCATCCGCTGGGGCGCAGATCGGTTGGGTGACAGCGGCATTCTCGCCTATGTCACCAACGGGGGGTGGATAGACGCCAATACTGCCGATGGTATGCGCAAGTCACTGGCTGACGAATTCTCCAGCGTTTTCGTGTTCCATCTTCGAGGCAACCAACGCACAAGTGGCGAAACTTCGCGTCGGGAGGGTGGCAAGATATTCGGTGGCGGCAGCCGGGCCCCTATCGTGATCACCCTCTTCATCAAGAACCCGAAGGCCACAGAGAAGGGCAAAATTTACTTCCACGACATCGGCGACTACCTCACTCGCGATGAAAAGCTCAAGCGCATCGAGACATTTGGCAGCCTTGCCGGGCTGGGCGAGGCAGCTGGCTGGCAGGAGGTCACCCCGGACGAGCACGGCGATTGGTTGAAGCAGCGTGACGCCGGGTTTGCGAATTTCATGGCCATCGGGGACAAGAAATCGGGAGAGCCCACAGTCTTTGCGAATTACTCGGCAGGACTGAAAACTCAGCGGGACGCCTGGTGCTTCAACTCGTCCCGTGAAACGCTTCAGGGGAACATAGAACGGACCGTCGCCTACTATAATCAGCGTCTGTCTGAGTGGCAGAGCAAGCAGGATGCAGAGGCATCGACGCCCGCCGAGCGCTTCATGGCCGAAAACCCAACAGCGATCTCGTGGAGCCGAGCACTTCGCAATGATTTTGAGCGAGAGAGGCCACTTTCCGTAGACGATGGCATGCTTGTCCAGGCGCTTTACCGTCCCTTCTTCAAGGAGTGGTTGTATTTCAGTCGACGACTAAACGAGATGGTCTATCAGATGCCACGATTGTTCCCGTCAACGGGTGAAGGCAATCGGGTTATTATGATCAAGGCCAACTCACGCGGTGATGGTCAGTTTGCTTTGATGATGGATTTGATACCGGAATTGCAGACCGATGGTGGCTCACAGTGTTTCCCATTAAAACTCTATGAGCGTGTCCAGAGCGAAGAGGGCGGACTGTTCGCGAGCGAGGGCCAGAAGATCGAAACTCGCGATGGAATTACCGATGAGGCGCTTGCTCATTTCCAGGTTGCATGGCCTGACGAGCAGATCAGCAAGGAAGACCTGTTCTATTACATTTACGGTCTCTTGCATTCGCTGGACTACCGAGAGCGCTATGCCGACAATCTGCTCAAGGAATTGCCGCGCATTCCGGCGGTAAACTCAGTTGCCGACTATCGTGCCTTCCGCGATGCAGGTCGGACACTTGCAGACCTCCACGTGAACTATGAGGTGGTCGAGCCATACCCTGTCACGGTCAAGCAAGGCGATTTGCGGCTGACGAATATCGTCAACCCCGAGAGCTTCTATCGCGTGACCAAGATGAAATTCGGCGGTTTCGGCAAAACCAAGGATCGCACCACGGTCATTTACAACGACCAGATCACCATGGAGGACATTCCAGTCGAAGCCTACGACTACGTGGTCAACGGCAAGTCTGCACTTGAATGGGTGATGGAACGCCAAGGGGTCCGTCAGGACAAAGACAGCGGCATCGTCAACGATGCGAACCGCTACGCCATCGAAACCGTGGGTAACCCAGCCTATCCGCTGGAGCTATTTCAGCGTGTGATCACGGTCAGTCTGGAAACGATGAAGATCGTGAACGGCCTACCCGAACTCGACATGTAGGAGGGGAAGATGGCCATTCCCGACTATCAGACCCTCATGTTGCCAGTTTTGGTCTTGGCCAGCGAAGGTGAGCAACGTGTTGGCGATATCACCGACCGCATTGCCGATCAGTTCGGCCTGACCGAAGCCGAACGTGAACAATTGCTGCCCAGCGGTCGCCAGCGTGTCCTGCACAACCGTATCCATTGGGCGAAATTCTACATGTCCAAGGCGGGGCTAATAGCATCTCCCGCCAGAGGGTGCTTCGTAGCGACTAAAGCAGGCAAGGCGCTTTTGGCAACCAAGCCTGCCAAGATCGATGTTGAACTGCTTATGCGTGAGCCCACTTTCCGTGAGTTCTATCGGAAGGAAGCTGGCGCGGACACCCAGAAGGCGGGGGGCACAACGAGCGCTCTCTCATCCAATCTGGCCGAGGCGACCCCCGAAGAGCAGATCGAAACCGCCTATCGGTCTGTGCACGCGGCTCTGCGTGCAGACCTTCTAGAGCGCATTATTCAAAATTCGCCCGCGTTCTTTGAGCAACTGATTGTCGATTTACTGGTGGCCATGGGCTATGGCGGCTCGCACAAGAGCGCCGCTGCCCAGCTTGGCCGATCTGGTGACGGTGGTGTTGATGGCGTGATTAACCAAGACAGACTTGGTCTTGATCGGGTCTATGTGCAGGCTAAGCGCTATGCTGAAGGCAATACGGTCGGGAGGCCTGACATCCAAGGCTTCGTTGGTAGCTTAGTAGGCCTTGGTGCCACCAAGGGCGTCTTCGTAACCACATCAAGCTTCAGCCAGCAGGCCCGCGACTTTGTGCGGCATCTGTCGCAGCGTGTCGTCTTACTAGATGGCAATGACCTGACCGGCCTAATGATCGAGCAAAATGTCGGCGTCCGCGTCAGCCGAGCCATCGAGTTCAAGCGGCTGGATGAGGATTTCTTCACGGAAGGCGAATAGTTTAGCTCACTGACTCAGGGGGACAGTGTGGCTGCTAACGGGCATAATGGTATTTCGCTCACTGCCGAGGAGAAGCGGATCGTAAAAGCGCTGCTGGCGATGGGTTGGCGCAACCAAGACATCCAGGCCTTAGTGAACGTTGGTCGGTCAGCAACGATCAACAGCGGGCGTATTACCGGCGTTAAACAAAACTCTGCACAGCAGATTGCTACTCCCGAGGAGGTCTCGTTCTATCAGCTAAAGAAGCGATCCTACGACCCGCAAACCGGCCTCAACCAGTTCGACGATGAGCGGCTTGTTCGTGCTCGCGAGGCAATGATCCTCGCAGTGCAGATATTCAACAGCGCAGCGCTCAAGTTCAAAACCGAAGTTTTCGCCATGCTGACCAATGTCGCATGGACCTACCTTCTCCATGAGCACTATGAGCGAAATGGGGTTGAAATTGTTGGAGAAGATGGCCGCTCCTTATTGCTAAGTCAGATGATCGACAGGGGCGATTGCCCGCTGTCAGCGGAGATGCGACGCAACCTGCGGGCGATGAAGATCATCCGCGACAAGGTGGAGCATCTCATACTGGGCCCGCTAGACCTAAAGTGGTCACCGATATTCCAAGCGTGCTGTCTGAATTTTGATAAGGCGATTTGCGAGCTATTTGGCGCCAAGTTGACGTTGTCAAACGAGTTGGCCCTGGCGCTACAATTTGCAAAGCCGACCATTGAGCAGCTCTCGATAGTTGCCAATCATACGTTGCCCGCTGAAATTCAGGCAATCGATGCCCTTATCGCCGATGGCATGACCGAGGAGCAGTTGAACAACATCGAATTTCAGTTCCGAGTGATTTATACGCTCGATGCTGCTTCCAAAAGCAATGCTCATTTTCAGTTCGTGAGCCCCGCCTCGCCGGAGGGCAAGGAGATTCACAACGTGCTAGCCAAAAAGGTGCCAGCTGATGAACTGTATCCCCACAAGCCCGGTGTGGTGGTCGCTGAAGTCGCCGAAAGATCTGGGGTCGATTTTACAACCAGCGACCATGCCAAAGCGTGGAAGCTCTTCAAGGTGAGGCCGAAGTCGGGCAATCCGCAGCCAGGCAATACGGACCGGCGATATTGTATCTATCACCCTGCCCACAAGGATTACACCTACTCTGATGAATGGGTTGATCGGTTAGTCGAGGAAGCAAACGACGCGGGGCGATTGTCGGCGATCCGCGCCGCTAAGGTCTAGGCACCTCATGTTTGTTCAAGCGTGTGAAGACGATTTCCTGGGTTAGCAACTCCCGCCGCGTTGCTAGACACGCACGATCCTCAGCCCGCCAGGGGAAATGAGAGACGCGCGCTTACCCTTGGCGACCATTCTGAGGGAGAAGCCACTCTCAACGAGCTGTGCTGCCTCGTCCAAAGTTTTCACGAAAACCGCATAATCGGCGTGATGCTTCTGGCTGCCATGTTTGGGATCTCCCAATCGATAACCACGACTCGTGAGTTCGGGTTCTTCGTGAACACCTGGGCGTGATGTCACACGCTCAATTCGGATTACTTTAGGCTCCATGCGGATTTTTCCTTTCATTGACGGCTTTTGTGGTTTGGGTAGCCGTGGAACGTACGGTGTGTGCTGGGAGGGCCTCTTGTCCGGTCGAAGTTTTGATTTCGGAGGTGCTATCGGAGCACAACTTGGCTGCCGCTCGTGCATCTCCCCTGCATCGTGATGTGTAAAGTTGAGCCCGAGGTACTCTTGAGCGAAGCCAGACCATGACCACATTTCCCCTAAGCTCTGCCACCCCTCCCGCGCAACTTGGACGCTGTCCTTCCAGGCCCAATCCGGCATCTGGAGGCTGGATCGAGCGCACCCGGCGATAGCACTGCGATCGAAATGCGAGCGCTGGTAGACGGTATAGCTCGCAGAGGCAGTGTTTAGCAGCGGCAGTAACTGCTCGAATATCGGTGCTCCTCGGGGACATGCTCGGCGCCGACGCCATGATCCTGGTGCATGACCAATTGTCGGTCTGCGGATCAACATAAGACGTCAATGTTTCAACAGAAGGCGGTACCGCGGCAAGACCAATCTCGCAGATGCTACCCCGGTTTGAATTTGCAGTCTCGACGTCGAGACTAAAGAACCGAGTTTCCCCTGTGGGCTTGTCATCATTTGGCGGAAGGCTGACTACCTCTGGCAGCTGCCAAATAGCGTTCACGCTGGCGTTTGATCGCCTCCAGCTTGTCCTGTCCCCAACCGAGCCGGGCGATGGTGATATCGACCAGCTCTTCGGGCTCGTCATAGATCGGTGCAGCTTGGCCATTCCACGCGATGGCATCGACGGGTGACAGCGCCAGTATCTCTCGTTCCAAAGCGGCGATAGGGAGATCGTCTGAGATTGCTACCCATACTGCCCGGCAATGTTCGGCGATGAACGCATTGCGAAGCGATTTAGCAACCTTGCTGTCGGCGAGGTCCGACGTCGATGCACTATCGCGCCACATGCGTCCTGCGTTGTACATCCGCGACAAATGGTGGCTGGCGCCTTCAGAGCCTGTACGGTGCCGAAGGTGGATACGCTTGTAGAGCGTCTCGTTTTGAGAGCTTGTCGAGCCGATATATCGCAACTGCCCAAGATGATCGATAAGGCCATATACACCCCTCATATCTTTGGGGGCTTCCGAGGTCGGGCGTGGGGAGAGAGTGAGCAATGTCTCAAGTATGTTTTTTGCAGTGTAGTTCATTTTGGTGAGGAAACTCGTATGGTTGTTCAGTTGAAAAGACGACGTGTTCGACGGGCCACGGTGACGACCTGACCCTCACCCCCGACTACCAAGTAGGTGTCGCGGTATCGCTCAAGCTGGGATTGCTCGTGTTCACCACTGTCCACCGCTAGGGTGATGGAGGACCTGTCAAACAAGACACGCATGGTACTTCCCGGCGCGTGACGTACCGAGCCGAAGGTCAAAATCGTCTCTATGATCCACGGTGGAATGTTGCGCTGGGTAATTCGCGTACGAGCGTGTTGAGTAAGATGCATTGTCTGTCTCGTGGGCATGGCTAAGCGCTCTTCGGCCAGGTGGCCGGACACAGGAAGAAATGGGCAGCGGCTAGTTAGGGCGACGCAGCAGACTACAGGGTGGTTCGATCAACCCGGCGCCATTCGATGGCGCTAACAATGCCCCAGTTGTCGTTGTCATTGGGTCGTCTCCATCGGGCGACCGACATGGACTGCAGTCGAGCCAGGGCGTCATCATAGTTCTCAATGGACTCTTCGGCACCTTTTTCGCCGATGCGATATGTACCATTCCGCTTGAGGCTCGGAGTAAACATTGAGCCGTCTCGTGCGACCGGGACAAACACAGGGGCGGTCAATGTTGTCTCCGGCTCGCGTGCTTGATCCTCATTCCAGACAATTGTCGGCAGAAAACAGTCCCGCTTTTCAAGCCAGGCTCGCGCCGCTTCGTTCGACAGCTTTCCTGAAGCATCTTTAGGTAATTCGGGTGTGTCGCCTGACATCATGTTCCTGATGCGGCTAAGTTTGACGCCACCAAGCAGCGCAAGCCCTTCGGCATCTAGACCAGCGCCGCTATCCAGATTCCAACGTGCTCGTGCCATCGCCACCGTAGGGACCAGGGCTTCTTCATTGGGGGACAGCGCCCACCTATAATCGGGATAGTCAGCCAGGAGCGCCTCAGCTGCCTCCAAGGTTTGAAGTGTGTGGTTATTGACGTCGTCCAACCTCATAACACCGAACACCGCATAGGCAGACAAGTTCGCCAGGCGGTCGCCCAACTGAGTGCCCTGATAGAAATCGGTAGCTTCTACCGCCTGGCGCCAATCTCCCTCGCAGTGCGCGAACTGAGCAAATGCAGCGGCAGTTTGCTCCTCCCCAACAATGCGTTCCAAGCTCGTTCCGATAAGCAGCATGATCGGCGTCAGTGCTGTAGCGGGATCAACGTCAATGTCGAACCAGTCGCCGAAGGCATCCATACGCTCATCATAAGAGCTGGTTCGCAAAAGGCCGTGGTCTCGTAGAGGGTTCATAATCAGCGCTCCAGTGTGTGAGTGAATAACTAGATCACCTCCTCCATGATTGCAAGCGATAATTTGCTAGTGACTCACTCTTTCACTCATTCGCCCGGCAGGTGGTTTACACTCAGAACGCTGTCACACCCTTGTCACAGCGAGCGATATTGAAGCTGACACTAGAGCGCCATTGCTCAACGCGGATTGGCATTGCTGCCCGTATATTTGCGTGCTACGGACTCTTAACAGACTGAATGTGCGCGCTTTTTTTATGGTTGTTGGCTGGCAGAAGTCTTGGCCAGCCATTCAGAGTGGTTGAATGCACCGCACTCGAAATGCGGCATGGGGGCAACTCCATCGGGGGTTCGAATCCCTCCCTCTCCGCCAATCCTAAGCGTTGAAAATGCAGACGTAGAGCCCGAATCAAAACGCGGGTTCTGTCACAGCATCCCGTCACATGTGACGGAAGCGTTTGTTCATTGCTTAAGTCCATTGCATCCTTGGTGCACCGGCGAGGTTCGGTCTACTGGTTCTGGTCTGCCCCCACAGAAGTGGTCCTTTTTGAAGTAGGGGAAAGGTCCCATTTGAAAGGATACGCAGATGCCCAGAAAACGTCCGACGGCTGAAGAGATTGTCGCCAAGCTTCGTCAGGTAGACGTGCTGATCTCGCAGGGAAAACAGTTGCGGAGGCTGTCCGCGCGATAGCGGTGACGGAAGTCTCGTATTACCGCTGGCGCAAGGAATATGGTGGCCTCAAGGGCGATCAGGTGAAGCGGCTCAAAGAGCTTGAGACCGAGAACGCCCGGCTGCGCCGGGCGGTATCGGATCTGACCTTGGACAAGATGGTGCTGGCGGAGGCTGCCCGGGGAAACTTCTAAGCCCCGCTCGCCGCCGTGCTTGCGTGGATCATGTGGTTGAGCAGTTTGGCATCTCGCAGCGGCGAGCCTGCCAGGTTCTAGGGCAACACCGATCCACCCAGCGCAAGGCTCTCCAAACCCGTGACGATGAAGCGGCTCTGACGGCCGACATCATCGAGCTTGCCACCCAGTATGGCCGGTATGGCTATCGTCGGATCACGGCGATGCTGCATCGCGCTGGATGGGTGGTGAACCACAAGCGGGTGGAGCGGATCTGGCGGCGAGAGGGGCTCAAGGTTCCACCAAAGCAACCCAAACGCGGGCGGCTCTGGCTCAATGACGGAGCCTGCATCCGGCTGCGGCCCGAGCACTCCAATCACGTCTGGTCCTATGACTTTGTCGAGGACAGAACCCACAATGGCCGGAAGTTCCGCATGCTCAACGTCATCGACGAGTTCACCAGGGAATGCCTGGCCATCAGGATCAGCCGCAGGCTCAAGGCGGTCGACGTCGTTGATGTGCTCACCGACCTGTTCATCCTGCGCGGAACGCCTGGGCATATTCGTTCAGACGATGGCCCCGAGTTCATCGCCAAGGCTGTCCGGGACTGGATCGCTGCCGTTGGCGCCAGGACCGCCTACATCATGCCGGGTAGTCCCTGGGAGAATGGCTATTGCGAGAGCTTCAATGCCAGACTGCGTGATGAACTGCTCGATGGCGAAATCTTCTACACGCTCAAGGAGGCGTAGATCGTCATCGAAGGATGGCGCCAGCACTACAATACCACCCGACCCCATTCGTCGCTCGGCTATAAACCGCCGGCACCAGAGGCCATCTCATGGCCGCCCACCCAAAGTGGCTCAACCCCGCCAGCGGTGGCATCCAGCCCAACTATGCACTAACAATAACTTTGGATCGCTTATGCGGGGCAGACCAGTCACAGCAGTCGACGTACAAATACGTCAGCTAGCCACCGGGTCGTCTTTCATTGCGGAGGCGTGGAGGTCGGCTGTGCCAATCGATGCCGTACAGCATCGCGGTCTCACCTTCAGACACTGATGTCACACCTAGTCAACGTGTCGCTTTTACCGGCAAGCCGTAAAGGCGAGGACGCCTAGAGACATGGACCACTGCCACTAGATCTGCGCCAATCCACCATCGACAAACAGGTCCGCGCCATTGACGAAGCTCGCCTCGTCTGAGGCGAGGAACAACACGGCCCTGGCAATTTCCTCGGGCTTACCAATGCGACCGAGCGGGATCTGGCTGGCCAGATGATCGAGCATGCTCTGCTGGGCCGTCGCATCAGGACCAGCAAGATCAACTAGGCCAGGCGTCCGGACTGGGCCGGGGCTTACGACATTGATGCGAATGCCGCGGTCCTTGACGTCGAGGATCCAGCTGCGAGCAAAATTGCGAATGGCGGCTTTGGATGCGCTGTAAACGCTGAAAGCCGCGGTGCCCATGATGCTGGTAGTCGAACTAGTCAGAACGATAGAGGCGTTATCGGCCAGAAGCGGAAGAGCTTTTTGCACCGTGAAGAGCACGCCCTTAACATTCCGGTTAAACGTATCGTCGAAGTCCTCTTCATTAATTTCGCCAAGAGACTGCATCGCGCCACCACCGGCGTTAGCGAACAATATGTCGATCCGGCCTTTATGCGCTTTTATACTATCGAAAAGCTGATCAAGGTCTTTCATGTTGGAAGAGTCCGCCTGGATGCCAACAGCGTTGTCGCCGATCGCGGCTACTGCTGCGTCGAGTTCTGCCTGTCGACGGCCGGTAATAAATACGAACGCGCCTTCCTGTGCTAAGGCCTTTGCGGTCGCAAAGCCTATGCCAGATGTGCCGCCTGTTATGACAGCGATTTTTGCGTTAAATCTCTGGTGCATGATATATCCAGTCCTTAGGGTAAGTTCTGGGCAGGATTTAGAGCCGCCATCCTATTGCTTAAAGATCGTAGTTTTGATTTCATAATGCACGGTCATGCATAGTCAGAATTAGCTTGGACTCATGGATCAGCTTCTGGCACTTCGAACTTTCGTGCGCATCGTCGAGGCCGGCACATTCGCCAAAGCTGCCGACCAACTCAACCTACCGCGGTCAACGGCAAGCAAGCTGATCGCTGACCTTGAGGCCTCTCTCGGCACGAAGCTGATCCAGCGGACAACCCGCAAAGTCGCCGTGACTCCAGAGGGCGCCGCATATTATGAACGCTCCAATCGGCTGATCGCCGAACTGGAGGACATGAATGCGGCGGTGAGGCTAAACCAGGCGCAGCCGAAGGGTCGACTGAGGATCGATATCGTATCGCAGTTGGCAAATTGCGTACTGATTCCCGCATTGCCGCGGTTCCGCGACCTTTATCCCGATATCGAACTCTATTTGGGTATCAGTGATCGCCCAGTTGACCTTATTGGCGAAGGCGTGGATTGCGTCATCCGTGGCGGTGAATTGGGTGACACCTCACTGATCGCTCGCAAGATCGGCGAGCTTGATTATGTGACCTGCGCCAGCGCCCGCTATATTGAACGCCATGGCATCCCCAAGCACCCGTCCGATCTTGATCGGGGGCATGTCAGCCTCAACTATTTCTCGTCGCTAACGTCTAAGCCTTTTCCGATGCTCTTTCACCGGAGCGGCGAGGAAATCGAAACAGGCGGCGACGCACAGGTGGCCGTCAATGAAATCACTGCCCATTTGACGGCAATCAAGGCTGGCCTCGGCATCGGCCAGACGTTCGGTGTTATGGCGCAACCTTTTATCGAGGACGGAAGCTTGATACCGCTTCTCACAGATTGGACGCGGCCGCTGCATCCTCTCCATGTCGTTTATCCGCCCAACAGGCACCTGAATGCTAAACTGAGAATATTCGTGGACTGGGTGTCCGAAGTGTTCAAGGCTCGCGGTTCATAGTTAGTTATGACCGAAGAAGAATAGCGCACGCCGGCATAGGCAGTGTACACTTTTGAACGCGAGCCCATTCTTAATTACCAAAAGCAGGCATAAAAATCCCGGAACGTAGCGATCCCATTTCTATCGTTCCAGGCTAACTTGTGGTTTCCCGAGAAGCCGCCGTTCGTATGAATGGGAGCCATACAACGTACATCTCTGTTCCGTGAAGCTTTGTTGCGGAGAGCAGGCGAGCGTGCACCCCATGTCACGTTGTGGCAATGAAACCTGACGCAAGAAAAGGGCATTGTGACGCACCCCTGACTTAGCCAACGACGTCCGGGGCCGTTTGCAGATCGAGCGCCGTCGTCGGGCAGCTAACACCTAACTGTTCAACGATGCCGCCGGCGACCTACTCTATGGGCGCCTTCTCATCACCAGTGAACGCTCTGACAGCCGCTGCATCGATGGCTTAGTCAATTTTATCATCGCCGGGCTTCTCTCTGCGGTCGCTAGACGCTCAGGATTCTTGAAGCCATGGGCGACTGGATGTCAGCTTTTCCACTCGGGAAAACTAAAGCAGACCTTCCGCAACCCACCCCGTCGAAGCCGTTCTGGGGCACCGAACTGGAATGGCAGCTATCGGGAACTCGCGTGAGCCGGTTGAACGACCGGAATGGGGCGCTCTGCCGTCCGGCAGGAACCGACCCCATCTCCGCCATTGCCGGCCTTTGGCAATTGCCCGAAAGCTGACACTCGGCGAATGCTTGAGGTTCCGCCTCATCCCGTCCAGGAACAAGAACTAGCAAGCCGCTCAAGGGCCGTTCGGGCCTGCGACCCTTCGTTGACTTTCGCCACGGAGTTCCATCCTTAGTCAGTCATTCAGAGGCCGGCCATGCGGGTCCAGAAGTGGACCAAACCAGCCGATCCTGTTGAATGACCGGAGTAGAGCGAGTCGAACCATCGAAGCTTGCAACCGAAGCGCATTCAAAGGGTGTGCTTCGTCCAAAATAGACTTTCCAACAGGTGGGTCTAGTATGTTCCAGACATTCTGACGGGGGTCCGCCGGTGGTGAGGCCCAGAAAACGAGCGACGTTCCCACGACTAGCTGCGTTCATTTGGTCAACAAGGGAGCGTGCCGAGTGAGGCGACGGTCGCTAACCCTCTCCTTGTTCACTCTATTGACGATCGCCGCTATTCCTCGTTGCTTTTTTCGTGGCTGTGCAGGCCATAGCGCCGCATCTTCTCGTAAAGCGTCTTACGCGAAATGCCGAGTGACTCGTAAACAGGTTTGAGCCCTTCAGGATGAGCCGCCAGCAATGCAGTAATGGTGTTGCGCTCAAACCGGCCCATACGCTCGGACAGGGTGGCACCGGCTTGCTCCCGATCACTCCCTTCGTCATCGATCCAACCTAAGCCGAGCAAGTGGCGCTCCGCGGCATTGCGCAGTTCGCGCACATTGCCTGGCCATTCCCGGTCGGCTATTGCGACTGTAACATGTGGCGGCACCTCAACCCCAGGCCGGCGGTAGCGGCGGGCGGCCTGATCAACCAGGTGAAAAAAGAGCAGCGGTATGTCGGTGCGCCGCTCTCTCAGGGGTGGTGTGCGCAAGGTCACGGCGTTTAGCCGGTACAACAGGTCCGCGCGGAAGAGACCTCGGGCGACCTCGGTTTCAAGATCTGTCTTACTCGTTGCGACAAAGCGCACGTCTAACTCGATGAACTCGTTTGAGCCCAACCGAGTGATTTGACGCTCTTGCACGACCCGTAGCAGTTTGGCCTGCACATCGAGCGGCATGGAGCCGAGTTCATCGAGCAGGATGGTGCCGCCTCGAGCATGCTCGAACTTGCCACAGCGAGCTCGCACAGCCCCAGCAAAGGCACCCATCTCATGGCCGAATAGTTCACTCTCGATCAAGTTGGCCGGCATGGCTGCACAATTGATCGCGACGAACGGCTTGGCTGCACGTGCAGAGAGGTCGTGGATAGCCCGCGCTGTCACCTCCTTGCCGGTGCCGGTTTCGCCGATGATCAGCACGTCGGCGTCGGTGGGCGCAATGGCTCGTATCTTGTAACGATGGTCAACCATCTTCTGACTGCGCCCGACGAGACGCAGTTCCAGGTCGTCTTCGGTGATTCGCCCGGCGCCGCGAAGGCGCCGGTTTTCCAAGACGAGACGCCGCCAGTTCATCGCGCG
>NZ_JBYUNO010000008.1:0-44449 GCF_058133495.1 Devosia sp. Z6_126
CGCGAATCTGGAGATTGGCAGTTGTTTGTCCTTCGGCATCGCTTCACTCACTGAAAATACTAGTGCAGAAGCATCGCCCGGAAAAAAGAAAGTAACAAGATTAATGTGCCTTATTGACACTCTGAGCTTCCTACTAAGCGCCGGGTGTTCCACGAGCATGGGCACCTTATCAGAAGCCTGCGGGGGATTGAGGGCAACGGCATTCCCGTATTGATATCTGCCGAAACGCCTGAGGTTGTTTGGTGGAGAGGTCTCCACTGAGCGAGGCGTGCAACGCTCGAGATCGATCTTTTCCAATACCTGCGGCAATGGTCCGGCAGAATTTCGAGCGAGTTTAATCGCGCCAGGCTGCCGAGGGTTGCTCTGAAAGCCTTCAAGCGGCTGATTGAACAATGGGGGCGTACGGCTCTGCAGGCCGCGGCGCTTCTCGACGTGTCAAAGGGGCACCTGGGAGCGCATGCAGCAGGAGGGTAAGGACAAGCCCCTCAGCCAGGATCAAGTCACCCGGGTCTCCGCAATGCTCGGCATCTACAAGGGGCTTCATCTGTTGATCGCCCATGACATGGTGGATCGTTGGCCCGGATTGCACAACAAAGGCACCGTGCTGGGATGAGCCCAATCGACTCCATGCTCAAAGGCGGAATCCTCCAAATGTTGCGGGCCCGGTACTATCTCCAGGCCGTGCACGCGGGGTTGTGATCGGCGTTGGACGGTTGGCCGGTCGTCACAGAGGCTTTTCCCAAGATCATCCAACTGGTGAGGACGGCGGCTGTGTTGAAGCCGCTTGTCTGGCGAGGATGATGATTTTGCCATTCACGCCCAGATCGCAGTGCCCGCTGCCGCTTGGTCTGGAGGGGCAATCCAGAACCAACAATCGAAGGGTCGCCGTAATGGCTCCGAAACTGACTACAGGTGGCTATATCGAAGGGCAGGGTAGGGGCCGACAGCAGTCTGTCCGCTTTTATTCGAAGCGGTCAAAAGCAGACACTGGCCACCTAAGTGGCCGGTGACGAGTTTGGGCTGCCTCCGGACCGACAGCTTAGTGGTCGTCTATCCAGAGCGGGCGTTCGACGTCCAAATGGGACGGTGGCTGAGCCGGGTCCAAAGCGGACAAATGTTTCGGCTTCGCCCATTAAGAACCGGCTACGGCCTCTAGGCCTTCTGCATTTCTGCCACGTCCATGTAGAACTTTAACGCCACCTCGGCGAGCTGCGTCGGGGTGAATTCCAGGGCCTTGGCGTCAGCCGTAACGTAGGCCATCCTACCGGGCCCGACGAGCCGATACTGCAGCTTCATGCTTATAAGCGTGCTGGCCTGGCTGATCGAGCCTCGATAGCCGGGAATGTCGGGAAAGCCCTTGTAGAGCTTGATTTCCATATTGGCTTCGTCGAGGGCGTTCGCGTAGCGAGTGCGGAAGTTCGCGATCATGTTCGTCGGATAGAGTCCCTGGACGATCCGGTAGCCTTGCGACTCCTGGAAAGCGATCTGGGGGATCGACGGTTTCAAGGCTGCCACGGCGGCCTCCAGCGCCTCCGAGAACTCGACAACCCGGTCATGCCACCATGGTTGCCACAGCAAGGTAGCGGTGCTTGATCGCGTCCATCTCGACGCGGGTCCAGCGCGTGGTGCCCCATTCCGGCCGGTAGAAGATGGCAACGCAGCGCGCCTTGGCGCCATAGACGGCGCTGAAGGTTTCCTGCCCGTCCGTGCCGGCAAGTTCCTTCTGGCGATCGTAATAGATGAAGGTTTTCATCTTCGGCGCCAGCAGGTCGTTCAGCTGGGTGGCGACGCCTTCGTCCTGAAAAGTGAAGCTAAAGGCAAGGTCGTATTCGTAGTCCGTCATGAAGCGCGTTTCGCCCTTGTCGCTCGAGGCACGAAGGGCAGTGATCTTGCCGAGCCCCGGCCAATCTTCATGCTTGAGCATGACGCAGGTTGGCACGTCACGGATGATGCGATCGATCACCTTGGGCGCGATGGTCACGTTGGTGGTGAGGGATAATCCTGGAGCACCCAGGGCGTTTTGCCCACGGCTTCACCCACCGAGGCATAAAAGGCATAGGCCTGATCGTCGGTCTTGGTGGTCCAGGGCGGGGCGACCATGACGCCAGCGGCGCCCATGTCCATCACGGAATCCGCGAGTTCACGCATGGGAGCAAGGCCCGGCGCCGAAACGCCTACAACAATCGGCATCCTGCCGGAAACCCGCTGGAGCACTCACTGGGCGATGTCGCGCGACTCCTGGGAGGTCAGCTTGGGTGCCTCGCCGAGCTGACCAAGGATCGTCATGCCAGTGACGCCCTTTTCCTCGTAGAAGTCGACCATGCGATCAACGCTGTCCCAATCCACCGCACCCTCGTCGGTAAAGGGCGTTACGGCAATGATGTAGACGCCTTTAGCGTTTTCGGTGAGAAGGGACATGAGGCTATTCCGTTCAGATAGGGTTAGTGGGACCAGTAAAGGGTTTTGGCTGTCTGGGCGAAGACCAGATCGCGTATTTCCGTAGGAACCGCGGCAAGACTGAGGGCGACGAGATCGTCTTCCTGCGGCACGTTGTGGAAGAGTTCGGTATGGGGCCAGTCGCTGCCCCATAGGAGCTTGTCGCCATGACTTTGACCGAGGATGCCGACAACAGCGGCGTAGCCGTCACCAGTAAGGCGATAGGGCGCTGAAATCTTGGACCAGACCCGGCCACTGTCGAGTGCGCGCTGCATATCGGTGACGGCCTGGCCCTGGGGGTCAAGCGGCATGAAGGCGAGATGATCGATGACGCCGTTGATTTCGAAGCGCTGGCACAGTTCGGCTATCGTGCCGATGGCGTCTGGGCCGACCTGGAACTGGATATGCCAGCCGAAGGGCTTGATGCGTAACGCGAGTTCTTCCAAGGCATCAAGGCCTATGCCAGACTTGTTGCGGAGGTTGATGCGCAAGCCGCGGACGCCCAACTGGTCCAATCGGGCAATTTCACTGATGGGTGTGGTGCCCGGGATAACCACTATGCCGCGCAGGCGGTAGGGGTGTTCAGCGAGGGAGGCAAGAAGGACGTTGTTGTCGAGCCCATAGACGCTGGGCTGGACCAGGACGCCGCGCTCGATACCAAAACTGTCGGCTATGGCTCGCCAGCCTGCTACCGTTTCCATCTGCGGCGTGTAGCTGCGGGGATTGGCTAGGGGCGCGTTGGGGGCAAAGACGTGGAAGTGGCTGTCGCAGGTGCCCTGGGGCAGGCGAATGCCAGCGGGATTGCGCAAGGGTTGTGGCGGCAGGCAGAGCTGGGCGTCACGCAATTCATTCATGGGGCGCAGCCATCAGGAAGTCGAAATCGAGCCCGTCATCGGCCTGGGTGACGTGGCGATCATAGAGTTGGGCGTAGCCGCGCTCGGGGGCTGGGGCAGGGCTTCCGATCGCTGCCATGCGCCCGGCCAACTCGGCGGCGCCGACAAGTAGATCCAGCGTGCGATTGGGCACATCGAGCTTGATGCGATCGCCCGTGCGAACGGCGCCAAGGGGGCCGCCGTCTGCTGACTCCGGCGTGATATGGAGGACAATTGTGCCAAAGGCGGTGCCGCTCATGCGGGCGTCGGAAATGCGCACCATGTCCTTGACGCCCTGGCGGGCAAGGTGGCGCGGAATGGGCATGTAGCCGGCTTCCGGCATGCCGGGAGCGCCCTTGGGGCCAGCATTGCGCAACACCAAAATGTCGTCGGACGTGATGCCGAGGCTGGGATCGTCAAGCCGCTCGGTCATGTCCTGGACCGAATCGAACACCACGGCGCGGCCTTCGTGGACCTGCAGCTTGGGATCGGCCGCGGCATGTTTGATCACGGCGCCGCGGGGCGCCAGATTGCCGGTGAGGACGGCAATGGAGCCCGATTGCGAGATAGGATTGCTGCGCGCGCGGATGATCTGGTCTTCGTGGCGCGAGGGGAGTGCCTCGACGCTGTCGCCAATCGTTCCGCCAAAGGCGCGCGGGGCGGTCAAATCGAGAAGATCGGTCAATTCGGACAAGAGGCGCGGCACGCCGCCTGCGGCGTGGAACTCGCCCATGTAGCCTTGCCCTGTGGGCTTGAGATCGACCAGGACCGGCACTTGCCGCCCGATCTGGTCGAACTCAGCCATGTCGAGCTTGCGCCCCAGACGTCCATAGATGGCAGCGAGGTGCACGACGGCATTGGTGGATCCGCCCAAGGCCTGGAGGGTCACTAGGCCATTGCGGAGGGCTGCGGGAGATAGAACTTCAGCAGTTGTGAGGCCCGTTTCAACCATCGCCACGGCAGCGCGGCCGGTTTCTTCGGCGAGGCGAACACGCTCGGCCGATGTCGCGGGAGCCGATCCGGACATGGGCAGCGCCAGGCCCATGGCTTCCATCATGGCGGCCATGGTGGATGCCGTGCCCATGACGGTGCAGGTGCCCACTGAACTAGCCAGCTTGCCATTGATCTTGCCGATCTCGGTTTCGCTGATCTGGTCGGCCCGATATTGCGCCCACAAACGCCGGCAATCGGTGCAGGCGCCAAGGCGCTCGCCGCGGTGGTTACCGGTGTCCATCGGCCCGGTCGGCAGGACAATGGCAGGCACTTCGCTGCTGGCGGCCGCCATGACCTGGGCAGGAATGGTCTTGTCGCAACCGCCGATCAGGATCACCGAGTCCATCGGCTGCGCGCGCACCATTTCCTCGGTTTCCATGGCCATTAGATTGCGCAGGAACATGGAGGTGGGCGCGGCAAAGCTTTCGTGGATGGACATGGTAGGAAACACCATGGGCATGCCCCCGGCCAGCATGACGCCGCGCTTGGCCGCTTCAATCAGTTGCGGCACGTTGCCGTGACACGGATTATAGTCCGAATAGGTGTTGGTGATGCCCACGATGGGGCGGTCTAGGGCGTCGTCCGAATACCCCATCGCCTTGATGAAGGCCTTACGCAGGAACAAGGAAAAGTCCTGGTCGCCATAGCTCGTCAAACGTCTGCGAAGCCCGCGCGTCACGAAATCCTCCCCGTCGCCGAACATCGCGACGCCAGCTATTCCTACAGCGTCAGCTTGCATTGTCAATAATGTGAATGATGGCAAGCTGCGGTGTAACACAGAATATGCAAGCATGTGCTAATCCATGATTGTGTGAACCTGCCAATCTGCGATAAAGAAAATGGGCGCTATTATTGACAAAAAAGGCTTGCGGCATGCGTGTTGGGATCGTGGGGGCAGGGTGGGTCACCCAATATCATTTGCCGGCATGGTTGCGGCTGCCCGAGATCCAGGTGCTAGCGATCTGCGATCCTGACGCGGAGGCGCTGGGGCGACGGGCCAACGATTTTGCCATTCCACAACGCTACGCCAGCATTGAGGAAATGCTCGACTGGGCAGAACTGGATGCGCTGGACATTGCTTCTCCGCGCCATTTGCATGCCCAGCATGTTCGGGCCGGTGCGGCCCGTGGTCTGCCGATGCTTTGTCAGAAGCCGCTTGGGGTGGATTTTGCGGAGGCCGAGGCGCTGGTGCGGGAGATCGACGGTCATGTACCCTTCATGGTGCACGAGAACTGGCGCTTCCGGCCCTATTATCGCGAGCTGAAACGATGGCTCGACGAAGGCGTGCTGGGTCAAGTCCAAGCCATACGTCTTGAATTCCATTCCAGCGGGATGATTGCGGGCGAAGATGGCCTGCGCCCCGCTCTCGTGCGGCAGCCATTCTTCCGGCGCGAGCAGCGCCTGCTTGTGATGGAAGTGCTGATCCATCACCTCGATACACTGCGCTTCCTGTTTGGCGAGTTCGATCTGCGTGCTGCCCGGTTGGGGCGGAGCAATAATGAGATCCTTGGCGAGGACAGTGCCGCCTTGGATTTGTCACGCTGGGCCGACGGCGTGCCGCTCAAGGTGTCGGGCAATCTCGCCGTCCAGGGGGCGCCGCCTGCGCCGACCGACCAGTTGTGGATTAAAGGCGCGAGCGGCGAAATCCATCTTGCGGGTGCAACGCTACGGCTTGCAGGCCCAGAGCCCCGGGAGATGGCGTTTGATCCCGGCGAGAGCTATCAGCAAGCCTATGACAGTGCCATTGCGCATTTTGCCCGCCGGCTCAGTGCCGGTGCGCCGTTCGAAACCTCTGCAACTGACAATCTGCAGACCCTGCGGTTGGTAGAAGCAGCCTACCGGATCAGCGGATTTCAACCTGCCCCGGTTTCCTGATAATCAGGATCCCAACGAAGTTCGAGACCCAATGCCATGAACGAGCACATCCGGGACACGGAGCTGGACGACGTCAAGATCGTGCGGGCGCTAGAAGAAGACATCATCTTCGGGCGGCTCGCCCCAGGCGCGCGCTTGACCGAGGACTCGCTCCTGGCACGCTTCCCCGTGACCCGCCATTTCGTGCGGCAGGCCCTGATGCAGCTCGAGCAGATGGGCGTGGTGATCCGCGAGCGCAACAAGGGCGCTATGGTGCGCTCGCTAACGCCCGACGAAGTGCGGCAGATCTACGAAGTGCGTGAGCTGGTGCAGCGGCAGGCCGCCTTAATGATCCCGCTTCCTGCGCCGCAATCCCTGATCGATCAGCTCCTCGCGATCCATGAGGAGCATGGCAAGCACATTGAAAGCAGCTATCTGCGCGGCGTGCACGAAACCAATGACCGGTTCCACCTGACCTTGTTCGGCGCATGTGGCAATAAATACCTGGTGCAGACTATCGAGCTATATATGCGTTACAGCCTGCCGGTGCGTGCCAACTCCATGGCCGAACGCGCCTCGCTCGACATATCGCATAGCCAGCACAAGCTGATGATCGACATGCTCTCTGGGCGCGACAACTGGCTTCTGGCGCAGTTGTGCGTCGATCATCTCCAGCCGTCCAAGCGGCGCTATATTGACCTAGTCGGGAGCTGACCGCACCCAAGGGAGCGGAATGCGGTCAGCCAGCGCATCAGTAGTCGATGCGGATGAGCGAAACGCCCTGGCGGGGTAGGGCGGTTGTCATTGTCGCCGTTCCGTCGCTGGCGTCGACCGTGCCAGTCTCAAGAATAGCCAGTTGGCCGGCAGCTTCGAGCTTCTTGAAGTCTTCGCCCGAAACGTCCTGCGGCGAACCCATGGCCTTCCACACGCCGTAGGAATTGGAGTGATCCTCGTCCATGCGGTAGTGCGTCATGGCGTGATTGCCCGGCTTTAGGCCGGCAAGGCTGATGGTGACGTTGGCGGCGCCATCCTCCACATTGTCGTCGTCATGGTAGTTCCAGGCCAGCACGCTCACGCCCGTTTCGTCCCGGGTTGCAACGGCGTTGACATCGGGCTTGTCGCGGATGCCGTGCTCCATGATAGCGGTAATGTCGACGGCATGATCGCTTCTGGCCTCGACCCATTCGCCTTTGAGTTTACCCAGCATGCGGAAAGCGTTGAGTACGGGTTTGTCGACGCCGTTGGTCGCCAGGTCACGGAAGCCATCGAACCAGGGCTGCTCCTCAAAAAGGAACGCCCAGGTCACCGCGCCTTCGATTTCGATGCCGGCGCGCTGGGACAATTCATACGTCCGGATCATGCTTTCCACCACATAGGCGCCGTAGAGCGGACCATTGCGATAGCCGTTCTGCGGGTGCACGCGGGCGGAGCAGGCGGCGCAGCCCTCAGGATCGGACTCCCCGATCACGGTCGGCAGGTGCCGCAAGGATGGAAATTCATTGACAATGGCCAGATTGCTTTCGATGTCGCGCAACTGCTTGTGCAGGCCCATGCGCACATGATCCTTCCAGATCACCGGATTGCCCTTAGCATGGAAGGCGATGAAGTCGATGGGGGTCCCGTTATCGACGACGTATTGGAGGAATTCACGCAAAAACGCCTGCGCCTTGGGATTGTTGAAGGCGCCACAGGTGTGCGGCCCGCCAACGCGGGCGCCGGGCAGGGCGGATTTGATGGCTTTAGCCGTGGCTGCATACATGTCGCAGAACTGGCGCACCGTGCCGGTCCAGTAGTGCCCATCTGGCTCGTTCCAGACTTCCCATGGCCAGCTCTTGACCTTGTCTTCCCCATAGCGATCGGCGAGGTGCCTCGCCCAGGCGTAAACGAGATCGCTCCACTTCCCCAAATCGTTAGGCGGTGCGGCCCAGCCAGTCATAATCGTTGCATAGCGATCTTCGAGCGACCAGGAGTGCCGATAGGGGCCGGGATCGTCGGACAGGGCCTCGGGGGTGAAGCCGACCTGGATCAGAGGGACATTGCCAGCTTCGACATAGGCGTCGAAAATCTTGTCCATGACTGTCCAGTCATAGACCGGATTGCGATCTGCATCTTCGGTGTAGGCATTGGTGGAACCCCATTTGAGAGCGTATTTGCCATCGCCTGAGGTCAGCAGATTGTGCGTGCGGATATGGGGTGGTTGCGAGCTGAGTTCGGTCAGCTCACGCAGCAGCTTTTTGCCATTGTCCGTGTAGGTGTAATTGGGTTCGTCATAACCGAACCAGCTCCACAAAGGCTTGTAGGCGCCGCGGCCCACGCCCGCATCAACCTCTATGCGGACGTCATAAGTCGCTGTCATCTGGATTTTTCTCCACCCGTTCTGCTGTGAATTAGGGCCCACTTTCCTCGTGGGAACTCTGGTGATAAGCCTAACGGCGATGTCAGCTTTGTCAATAATATGTTCGTCGGAGCTGCGCTTTTCTCCACTTGCGCCGCCCTTGGGTGCGAGCTGTCTCAGCTTTTATCGATAATCTTATTGCTCTTGCCCTAAATATTGTCGATAAAGAAGCGGGGCTGTGTCGCGGGAGGTTGCGACAGCGGGCCTTACTAGGGAGGCGACGGTCGACGTCATCCAGGCGGATCGGTCGCTGCCCGCACATGCGGGCTCAAGGAGGAAAGACCATGCTGCTCAAGAAGCTGGCGGCAGCTGCACTGGTGATCGCCGCGTCGGTGGTGCCTGCAGTTGCCCAAGACTTTATCGCGGGCATCCCCCGCAACGAAGCACTCATTATCCAGGGTCCGGCGGCGCAGAACGCTGAGTGGTTCAATTTGTGGGCGCCCGGTGGCGGCTCCACGACCAATGGCGTTCAGCAGCTGACCGCCGACACGCTCTGGTGGATCAATCCCGAAGGAACGGGAGATTCGGCGTGGACCAATGCCCTTGCCGCTGATCGCCCGGTCTATAATGACGATTTCACTCAGATGACCGTTAAGCTCAAGGAGGGCATCTTCTGGAGCGATGGCGTCGAGTTTACCGCCGAGGACGTCAAGTTTACAGTCGATACCCAGATCGCCCATCCTGGCATGAACTGGAGCGCGCCGTTCACCATCAACGTAGCCAGTGTCGATGTGCCGGATCGCAATACGGTGGTGTTCAACCTCAAGCAATCCAACTCGCGGTTCCATACTCTCTTCACCGTACGCTGGAACGCGGCGTGGATCATGCCCAAGCATGTGTTCGAGGCTGTCGAGGATCCCCTGGCGTTTGCGGGCAATCCGCCCGTGTCGCTCTCGGCCTATGTGCTCCACAGCTATGATTCAGCCGGCAATTGGGCGATCTGGAAGCTGCGCGAGGACTGGCAGCGCACCTCGATCGGCATGGAGCTCGATGCGGCGCCTGACGTGAAATATGTGGTGTATCGCAATGCCGGCAATCCGGATGCGCGCGTGATCGAGCAGATGAACCACAATCTAGATGTCATCAACGACATCGCCCCTGAGGGCATGTTCACCATCGCCAAGCAGGCCCCGGAATCAACCGCAACCTGGTTCCCCGGCTTCCCCTTCGCTCATCCCGATCCGACGCTGCCTTCCGTGCTGTTCAACCACCAGGTGGAACCATTCAACAACAAGGACGTGCGCTGGGCGCTCGCCATGCTGATCGACATCCGCGCCGTCGCCATGGGCTCCTATCGCGGTGCGGCAAACCTGGCGGCTCTTTCTACGCCGCCAACCGGTTCGGCTATTACGGACTACTATGGACCGATGCAGGATTGGCTGACCAATTTCGAGCTCAATACCGGCACAAGGACCATCAAGCCCTATGATCCCACTACGGCCGAGCAGATCGCGGCTCTTGTCAGGCCGCAATGGGGCGAGGACATTCCGTCCGACCCTGCCCAGCTCAACGCCATGTTCGGCTATGGCTGGTGGAAGCAGGACAAGGCTGCCGCAGCCGAACTGCTGCAGAAGGCCGGCTTCACCAAGAGCGGCAACCAGTGGATTAAGCCCGACGGTACACCATTCACCATCAAGCTGATGGTGGAAGGTGACGCGGTCCCGACCTTGGCCCGTGCCGGAACGATCATTGCCCAGCAATGGTCCATGGAAGGCATCCAGACCAGCATCGACGTGGCTGGCCCCACCAACGGCCAGCGGCTGGGCGGGGGTGACTTCCAGGCCGCGGTGTACTGGACTGTCGAGACCTGGGGTGGCCACCCCGACCTGAGCTTCTTCCTTGAAAGCTTCCATTCCGACTTCATCGTGGAGCCGGGCAAGGTGCAGCCACCGCGCAATCTGCAGCGCTGGCAGGACGAGCGGCTTGACGCCATCATCGAAGCCAATCGAACGGTCGGCTTTGACGATCCACAGGTGGTACAGCTAGGCCAGGATTATCTCAAGCTCGCCGTCGAGGAGATGCCGTTCATCCCGCTCATGGCCTACAACAAGTTCGCACCGTTCGACACGACTTACTGGACTGGTTACCCCAGCGCGGCCAACCCCTACGCCGCATCGGGCCCGAACTGGTCGAACCTGCGCTACATGATTGTTAAGCTCGAAGCCAATCCTGCCGCCGCCACCGCCGTCCAGTAATGTGCACGCTTGGACGGGGCCTCGGAGCTCCGTCCATTCCACTTCCTAAAAAGCGGATCTTCTATGGACGGATTTGCCAAATATCTGGTCCGGCGCCTCTTCCAGTTTTTCCTTGTGATCTTTCTGGGTGTCTCGCTGGCCTTTCTCATCACCAATTTGTCCCCGGTCGATCCGGTGGAACAATCGGTGGCCCTGATGACCAATTTCGGAGCCACCGATCCACGCGCGGTCGCCTTGATGCGCGAAGCGCTGGCCGAGCTATATGGCCTCCAGGGCAGCTTTCTTGAGCAATATATCGGCTTTTGGGGCCGCGTGCTGCGAGGCGATTTTGGCCCGTCGCTGTCGGCGTTTCCTACGCCAGTCATGTCCCTGATTGCGGCGGCGCTGCCTTGGACGATCGGCATGCTGACACTGGCGCTGCTCATCTCCTGGACGTTGGGCAATTTCCTCGGCGCGCTGGCGGGATACTTCCGAACCAACCTCTTTCTGCGTCTGTCCGGCGCGGCCGTAATGGCCCTTCATCCGGTGCCGGCATACATTGTCGGCCTCGTTCTCCTGATGATCTTCGGCTTCATCTGGCCGGTACTGCCGATCTCGGGCGGCTCGCAAATGAACTTGCAGCCCGGTTTCACCCTCGATTATTTCCGCTCGCTTGTTTTACACGGAACCTTGCCCGCCTTGACCCTGGTGCTGGTCGGCGTTGGCAGCTGGTTCATCTCGATGCGCTCGCTCGTGTCCAACATCGTGACCGATGACCATGTGGTCTATGCCGAACTGGGCGGCGTTTCCTCCGGCAAGATCTTCTCCCAATATGTGGCGCGCAATGCCCTGCTGCCCCAGGTCACCGGCCTCGCGCTCAGCCTTGGCAACGTTTTTGGCGGCGCCGTCATCACCGAGTTCTTGTTCAATTATCCCGGGGTGGGCCGTTTGCTGATTCAGGGCATTTATCGCGGCGACTATTCGCTGGTGCTGGGCGTCACCACCATGTCGATCGTTGCCGTGGCGATCGCTGTTCTGGTGATCGACCTTGTTTATCCCTTGATCGATCCGCGCGTGAGATTGGGCTGACCATGTTCAAGATCCTACTCGGCCTGCTGCGCTACAACAGAGAATTTGCCATCGGCTTCGTGTTGACGCTCGCCGTCTTTCTCTTCGCGCTTGCCCACTTTTGGGCGCCGCTGCCGGACGATGCAATTTATCTCCTGCCGCCCGACATGCCGCCATCTGCCGAGTACTGGTTGGGCACGACGTCCCGCGGTCAGGACGTCCTTTGGCAGATGAGTTCGGCCATCTGGAACACCATGACCTTTGGCCTTACGGTGACCATTATCAGCCGGTTGATCGCTTTGGCCGTCGGCATGTTGTCCGGCTATCTTGGCGGCCGCTGGGATGCGTTCCTGATGACCATCAACGACACCCTAATCGCGCTGCCCAACATTCCCATTCTGCTGCTCGTCTATTTCGTCATGCGCGACAGCATGAGCTGGCCCATCCTGGCGCTGACAGCTGCGCTCCTGGGCTGGAACTATGATGCGCGCCTGATCCGGTCGGTAACGCTCAGCCTGCGCAATCGGGAGTTCACCCGCCACGCGGTCTTTGCGGGCATGAGCGTGCCCCAGATCCTGGTGCGCCAGCATCTTCCCTATGTCATGCCAGTCATTTTCTTTACCGCGATGAACAACCTTATCTGGGCTATCGGCCTTGAGGTGACGCTCTCGGTGCTCGGCTTTTCCGACATCAACCGCCCCACCGTTGGTGGGATGATCTACTGGGCCAACCAGCACCAGGCAATAATCGCCGGCATCTGGTGGTGGATCGCTTTCCCGATCATCGCCATCGTTCTTTTGTTTCTCGGGCTGTTCCTCCTCGCGATCTCGGTCAATGAGTACATTGACCCGCGCAGTCGGCTCAGTCGAATGGGAGCCTGATCATGCTCGACACACTCGCCACGCCAGTGGGAGCCAAGACCCGGCCCGTGCTGGAGGTGAAAGGCCTCAAGGCCTACTACCAGATGAACTATTTCGGCGTGCAACGCGAAGTGCGCGCCGTGGACGACATAACTCTCACCATCAACCGCAACGAGATCTATGGCATTGCCGGGGAATCCTCGTCCGGCAAGTCCTCGCTGATCAAGACCATAGCGGGAGCCATCACCCCGCCCTTGCGTGTCGTAGAAGGTTCGGTGAAGTTCGACTTCGGCGGCAAGACATTAGATGTCTATGGCGATCCTGGCGCTATGAAGCAGGCCCGCTGGCGCCATCTCAGCTACATCATGCAGGGTTCAATGAACGTCTTGAACCCCGTACGAAGGGTCAAACACTCCTTTCATGACTTCGCTTACAAGCACATGGGCTTGTCGGAATCGCAGTTCCGGGACCGCGTGGAGAGCCATTTGGCCCGTATCGGGCTCGATCCGCGCGTGCTGGAGTCATATCCCCACCAATTGTCGGGCGGCATGCGCCAGCGCCTGACCATCGCCCTTGCCACCGTATGCGAGCCTGAGTTCATTATCGCTGATGAGCCAACAACGGCATTGGACGTGTTGGTGCAGCAAGACGTACTGGCCTTGATCAAGGACGTGCAACAACGTCTCGGCTCTTCGATCATCTTCGTCACTCACGACATGACGGTGCATGCCGCAATCGCTGACCGGATCGGCATTGTTTATGCGGGGCGGCTGGTAGAGGAGGGGCCCACCACGGACGTGTTCGAGCGCCCGCAGCACCCCTACACGGCGCACTTGATCTCGAGTTTGCCGCGCATCGGCGATCTTCGCAAACGCCAGGCCCTTCCGGGCAAGCCGCCGAATTTGTCGGATCCACCAAGCGGGTGCCGGTTTCATCCACGTTGCCCTTTGGCGATCGAGAAGTGCGTGACGCACAGCCCGCCTTTAGATGCGCGCGGCAGTGGCAGAGTCGCCTGCTGGCGAGCCGGCGAGGTGAAGGCGGCATGAGCGCGCTATTGCAGCTTGAACACATCAACAAGGACTACGCCGTCGGCGGCCTGTTCGACCGCGCTGTCTTGCACGCAGTCAAGGACATCAGTTTCACCCTCGATGATGAGAAACCAGAGATCTTCACGATTGTGGGGGAGTCCGGCTCGGGCAAGACCACAACTGCGCGCATGATCCTCGGAAATGAAACGCCCACGAGCGGTACCCTGCGGTTTATGGGCCAGGACATTGCTGCTATTCGAAGCAGGGCGGATCATCTCAAATTCATGGCCCGGGCGCAGCCAATATTTCAAAACCCGTTCGAAGCGTTCAATCCGCTGACAACACTGGACTATTACCTGTACTCGACCGCCAAGCGCTTCCTGAATTTACGGGACAAAGCGTCAATCGAAGCTGCAGTCGACAAGTCCCTGCATCACGTAGGGCTGTCGCTGGCGGAGGTGCGCGGCCGTTATTCACATGAATTGTCGGGCGGCCAGCTCCAGCGCATTGCCGTGGCACGCGCCCTTATTCCGGGCCCCAAGCTCATCGTGGCTGACGAGCCGGTTTCAATGGTTGATGCCTCGCTGCGGATGTCCATCGTCAATCTGTTTCGCGACCTGCGGGACAACCTGGGCGTCTCAATCATCTACATCACCCATGATCTCTCGACCGCCTTCTATATCTCTGACCGCGTCATCATCATGCACAAGGGAGAGGTGTTAGAGGGAGGCGACGCAAAGACGGTGCTTGGCACTCCTCAGCACGAGTATTCGCGCGCACTCAGAAGTGCAGTTCTCCCGCCAATTCCCGTCGTTGCCCGGGCGATCATCATGAAAAAGATATCAAGCGCTGCCCGCGAAACGTCAACCTGATCCGCATTGCCCAAGGCCAATATACGACGCTCCGTTGCGCATAGGCGGCTTGGGTTGCCGCTGTGCCACGGGAGCGCGGCGGTAGGTATCTCGCAAGCGCTCACCTGGATACATGCGCCTAGTAATCTTATTACGGCAAATGTCGAATGGCAGCTTACAGGAAGCTGGAGACGATGAGGGAACGGCAGAAATGGGGCGCTCTGCCGTCCGGCAGGTGCCGACCCCGTTGCTGCCGTTCACGCTCTTCGTACCGCGGCCTGAAAGCCGACATTACGGCATTGTCGTGAAGTAGGAGGTTGCTGCGGTTAAGCTGGGATCTATCCAGACCGATCTGCTGATCGTCCGAGGTGACGGCGGTACGTCATGGCGGGTATGGATGGGCGATAACTCTTCAGCTCCGGAATGGGGGCTCTAAGCCTCATATCCTCACGAAGACCGATGAAGGCTGCGCCGCACGACGCACAGCAGTTTGGCCACTTCCCCACCTGCTTCGTGGGTGATCAAGCTGGAGGGCGGTCCGCCCGTGGCGGCACAGAACCATGAGGTCGTTGGTTATGTACTTAGAGGTCGCGAATAAACGCGAGCAGATCGGCGTTGACTAGCTCAGGATGGGTGGCAAACAGGCCGTGAGACAGGCCGGGGTATGTTTTCAAGGTAGTGTTGCGGACCAACTTTATTGCTTTCTTAGTCGAGTTTTCGAACGGAACGATCTGATCATCCTCACCGTGCAGAAACAGGACCGGGACGGAGATGGCCTTCAGATCCTCGGTGAAATCCGTCTCGGAAAACGCGGCGATACAGTCGAAATGCGCCTTGGCGCCACCGCTCATAGCTTGGCGCCACCAATTGTCGATGAGCCCTTGATTGACCTCGACGCCGTCGCGGTTAAAACCGTAAAAAGGTCCACTCGGTACATCCAGGTAGAACTGGGCGCGGTTCCTGGAAAGGGCCGCGCGGAACTCGTCGAACACCTGCATGGGAATACCACCTGGATTGGTGCTCGACTGGACCATGACAGGCGGCACAGCGCCGATCAGGACAGCGCCGCCGATGCGGCCGGGCTCCGCGCGGGCGGCATAACGCGCGACCTCGCCTCCACCTGTCGAATGCCCGATGTGGATAGCGTGGCGCAGATCCAGAGTTTGGGCGATCAACGCCACGTCGGAGGCGTAGGTATCCATGTCGTTGCCAGCATCGGTCTGATCGGATCGGCCATGACCACGACGGTCATGAGCTATCACCCGATAGCCATGAGACAGAAAGAACAGCATCTGACTGTCCCAGTCATCGGCGCTAAGCGGCCAGCCGTGGTGAAACATCACGGGCTGGGCATCTTCCGGTCCCCAATCCTTGTAGAAGATAGTGGTACCGTCGCCCGCTGTTATGGTTGCCATTGCAGGTAATCCTTCCTCTTGGCTTGGTTGATATATGCCAGCGACCCGCGTGGTCCCTGTGCACAAGTTCCGCTCGATACGAGAGCGGCGCAGCTTAGGATGAGGATGTTAGTGTCACGACCGGGTCGTGCGGCGCAGAATGTGCTGCTTAAGTGCCGATCTTGCGGACTCGCAGGCGTTAGTCAGCCCACCAGTCGCCAGCGCCCTGCCTTGTCGCCTGGTTGAAGCCTAGGCTGATGTAGTATTCGCCCGGCATCGCCACAGGATTTCGGTCGGCCGGCGCTGGCGGCCCTCTTGCCGGCGGAACGGAGCTGTGCCCTGCGATATCGCAAGCATGGCGCTAGCGGTCAGCTGCCGGTGCCCGATCGGTGGCGCGACCATGATGACCCGCAAGATCGGCACTTAAACAGCAGTTCTTACGACGCGGCAGATTCCGCTAGCGCTTAGAAACGGCACCTGGAAGCAGGTCGTGCTCTCGTGTGGAGCAGAAGCGCCTGCGGAACGCCGCCCCGGATGAGGGCCACACCAAACACAAAGGAAATTCGATGTCGCTCAAGATAACCGCCAGCACTGCTCTGGCTTTGCTGCTCACTTCTCCTGCACTGTCGGCACAGAGCCTGGCAGATGACAATGAGATCAATGGTCGCCCTGTCGCGTCGATCATCGCCACCCTATCCGCGCGCGGTATCAAGGCGACGGCAGTGGAGCAGTGGGGGGACGGGGTACTACGCGTTGAGGTTAGGAATACAAGCGGTCACAGCTTGCTGCTGGTAGACGAGGATAGTCTGCGTCCTCTCACGGAAACGCAGGTGGTCGGAACCGAGCTCAATGCGGGCGTCCCACCCATTCCGCGGCCGCAGCGGCTCACGCACGGCACGCCTCAGTCGCTGATTGAAAGCGACGATGAGTGAATTTGCACAGGCTGCTTGGCTCGCACAAGCCGGGCAGCCCCGCCGCGCACCCTCCTTGAGAACTTCTCCAAAGTTGGCCGAGGGGGGCGAGGCGCAGGCGGACTCCTCAGTATGCTTGAAGCTGCTCAGCCGCCGGGAGATATGTCTGACACCGCCGTGCCGGATCTCGTCCTTTATCAGGACCTGACCGGCGGGAATCGAGGTTAGCGGCGACCTTGGCGGCGGAGCTTTCGATGTGACAAGCGTAAAGGGTAGTTTCTTCCTCGCTGCGCCAAACTTTGCCAATAAGGTCTTAGTCGAGACCAGCCATCGCCTCCGTAGCTTGTCGTTTCCCATAACGTGATGGCAGGGGGTGCTCGAGGAAGCAGCCCACGGCCAGTTCTCCTTCGAAAATCTAGATCTCCACCACGGATCGTTCGAGTCGCCGACATCCGATCAGCGCTCCAGCAACTTTGGGCGTTGTGTGATGAAGAGGGCGCGCCGTCGCGTTTGCTGGCGCAAGCCGCGGGCTGCGAGATCCTGGCGCAGCTTTACCGGTTAGGCGGGGAACCGTTCGCGCCCATAAGGGGTGGCCTCACTCCATGGGCGCAACGACGTTCGCTGGAGCTGGTGCGGGCACGGCTCTCGGAAGACATCAGCCTCGACGAACTCGCAGCCGAGGTCCGGCTCTCATCGTTTCATTTCGCCCGCATGTTCAAGTAGAGCCTGGGTGTTCCGCCACGGGTCTACCTAACGCGACTGAGGATGGAGAGGGCTTGCGAACTCCTCGAGATGACGGACCTTCCGGTCACCGAGATCGCGCTGGAGGTTGGGTACTCGTCCAACCAGGTACTTGCTCGAGTGTTCGTCAAGCATCGCCACATGAGCCCGACCGACTACCGCCGAGCGGTTCGCGATCCAGTTCGCTCGATGGAATTTTCCTGACACTGGAGCCGCAAGATTGGCGCGTTTGCGGCAAGGGCAGCGACGCTTCCGGCTCCGGCAGCCGATAGCTTTATGTGGCGACAATTAACTTCGTCCCCTCAAGAAGGCATTCAAATGAAACTCTGGAAATCGCTCTATCTTTCGACTGCTTTGGCGGTCGTGGCACTTGGGCCTGCTGCCGCACAGCAATCCCCCGAGGATGTCACGGTCGCCGAGTTCCCCTTTGCCAAGGCGGTGCTTGCCGAGGGCTTGGGCAACCCCTTCGAAATAAGGCTCGGGGCAGACGGCTGGCTTTGGGTGACCGAACGGACAGCCGGGAAGATCACCCGGATTAACTTGGAGGACGGCACGACCAAAACAGCCTACGCGTTCAACGTGCCCGAAGTGTTCGAGGTGGCTGAGGTTATCCAGGGCCAGACCGGAGTGATGGGGTTTGCATTCCACCCCGAGTTCGGCAACGGGACCGACCAGGTATTTGTGTACCACACCTACCAGGATGCTGAACGCACCGACCCGACGCAGTTGGACGAGAAAGCTCCGTTCCATCGGCTGTTCAACAAGGTGGTCCGTTTCGATTACGACGCGACAACCGGCACGCTTTCCAACCCAACGGACATCTTGACCGGAATTCCGTCCAGCAACGACCACAACTCAGGGCGGATGCAGGTCGGTCCTGATGGAATGATCTATCTGACGGTCGGCGATCAGGGCCACAATCAGCTGATCAATTGGTGCCGGCCTATCGAGTCCCAGACCCTGCCCACAGCAGCCCAGCTCGCGGCGGAAGATCACTACGCCTATCAGGGCAAGGTGCTCCGCATGAATCTCGACGGCAGCATTCCGGAGGATAACCCTGAGATCGATGATGTGCGCAGCCATGTGTACAGCTACGGCCACCGCAATCCGCAGGGTCTCTCTTTTGCAGCAGATGGGACGCTCTACGCCAACGAGCACGGTCCGGATTCGGACGATGAGATCAACATCATCAAGGCGGGCGGCAACTATGGCTGGCCCCACATCGCTGGGCAGCAGGATGACAACTTCTACCTTTATGCCCAATGGGGACAAGCATCTGAGCCCTGCGGCGGCCTTGATCCGATCGGCCCCTCACAGGGAGCGCCTGACGTTGTGCCGCAGCAGGCGGAATCCGAGTGGCAGGCGCCAGAAAACTACGTGATGCCCATCGCCACGATGTTCACCGTGAGCGAGCCGCTGCCGGGATGCGAGGACTTTGCTTATCTTTGCCGCCCAAGTGTTGGGCCGTCCTCCATCACCCTCTATGAGCAGGATAGAGTGCCGGAGCTCAGCGGGCGGTTGATGAGCACAACGCTGAAGCACGGCTCCATCTACAGCATCAACCCAGCCGCCGAGGAGGACGGGTTCACGCGCTACTATCTGGGTGCAAACCGTTTGCGGGATCTCGAGATCTCCGATGACGGCGGCACGATCTATCTCGCCACCGACTTGAGCGGCGGTGTTGTGGATCCTCAGGGAGGGGTGTCCGAGACACCTGAAAATCCCGGGGCGATCTTGGTTTATACGGCCAAGTGAGAGTCCGGACACCGCCGGACAAACGGCTTGGGACGGCTGCCTCCCTTGCGCCGGGCTGATTGAGGCCACCCCTACAACTCCGCGGTCGAGAAGATGAGGACCGCGGAGCCGCCGGCGGCTTTCTGAGGCCCGTGAGGCCTTTTTCCGGGAAACCCAAATGACAAGTTACGAACAAGCGCGACTACACGATGGGGCGGAAGCCGTGTTCGCTCAATTGGTTCTAAGCTACGCCGACGCCAACCACCGAATTGCCAATTCGCTGCAGCTTTTGGTGGCGACGCTCCAGAGGCAAGTTCGCTCGGTGAGCGACGAGTTGGCCCGAGCCGCGCTTGTCGATGCATATCAGCGCTTGACTGCCGTCGGGACGCTGCATCGGCTCCTTGCGCATAGCGGGTCGAATGAAAGCCTTAAGCTAGACGAGTTTCTGGAAAGGCTGGTCGAGGCGCTTCGTGATGCTTGGACGGAGCCATCTTCACGGGACGCTGTACGATTATCTTGTGTGGCGATTGCTTTGCCCAAGGTTCAAGTCATCCAGCTCGCCATGATTATCAGCGAGCTGGTGTGCAATTCACTGAAGTACGCTTACCCCCCTGATGCAGTTGGCGATGTCAGAATAAGCGTCACACTCGAGCATCCTGCGTCACTCCTGGTGAGCGTCGAAGATGACGGGTTCGGCTTTGGCAACAGTCCGGTGGCGTCAGGCGCCGGAACGGGGAGGCAACTCATCCAGTCCATCGCGGCAAACCTTCCGGCAAGTCTCGAGCAGCACGAGTTAGAGGTTGGAACCCGGGTGCAACTACGGCTTGATCTGCCGCTCCTTGGAGAGGAGGCGCTGCGGCCAGGTGCGTCGGATTTCGTTACCGGAGAATAGGTCCAAGCCCGGACAGTGTCCGCGATGGCACGTGCCGATTTTCGCGACACAGCTGAACCGATCGCAGGTCTAGTGACGCCCACGACTGCGCAATAGGAATCCCCCCATATCACCTCGCCTGTGACAGGCTCGAAGGAGAGTATTACTAATATGAGCTGGAACCCAGCACTCGAACCGGGCTGCCCCGATCGGGTCTCTGTCGACGCAATCGAAACCCTTATCATCCCGCGCTCCCGCGACATCGGAGGTTTTGAGGTGCGACGTGCCTTGCCAGCGCCCAAGCGGCAGATGGTTGGTCCATTCATCTTTTTTGACCAAGCAGGACCGGCCGAATTGCTTACGGGTCAGGGCATCGATGTTCGCCCGCACCCGCATGTGGGCCTCGGCACCGTCACTTACCTGTATCGCGGCGATTTTCATCACCGCGATAGCACGGGCGCCGACCAGATAATTCATCCTGGTGAGTTGAACTGGATGGTTGCCGGACGTGGGGTTTCCCACTCGGAGCGAACCAGTGCGGCAGCACGGAGCGGGCCAAACAGCCTCTTTGGGATACAAACCTGGCTCGCCCTGCCTGACCGTTATGAAGAAATGGCACCCACATTCGAGCACCACGGCAAGGAGGCGCTTCCCCACATCGAGGACAGCGGTGTCTCGGTCCGGCTGATCCTTGGTCGTGCGTATGGCGAGCTAGCGCCGGCCAAAATGCTCTCGGAGACCTTTTATGCCGATGTGCTCCTTGAGCCGGGAAGCCGGATGCCGATGCCCGACGAGCATGAAGATCGCGGAATTTATATCGTCCAGGGCTCGATCTCGATCGCCGGTCAAGAGTTTCAAGCGTCCCAGATGATGGTTTTCCGACCGGGCGACCGGATCACCGTCGCTGCCGGCGAAACTGGTGCTCGCCTGATGATCCTGGGCGGCGCCACCCTACCTGGTCCCCGCTATATTTGGTGGAACTTTGTCGCCTCGTCCCAGGAACGCATCGAAGCCGCCAAGGCGGACTGGCGAGCGCAGAAGTGGGGCGAAGGGCGGTTCGACCTGCCGATCAACGACCGCGACGAGCACATTCCATTGCCGGAGTAGCAATCAGCAACCCACCGCAGTGGCGGGTCTGGGCAGTGCCAAGACATCGAACATTTCCAGCCAGAAAAACGGAGACTTTGCAATGAGTGACGACGAGCGCCGAACCGATCGGACCCAGGATATGCCGCTTGTCCCTGGTGGGAACGTAGTGCGCGAGGACGAAGGATCCAAAGGTCGCTACAGCGTGGCTGTCGACGGCTTCGAGGCCGAAATGACCTATAGGCACGCCGGGGAGAGATTGATCATCATCAATCACACCTTCGTCCCCGATGAGTTGAGAGGCCGCCGAATTGGAGTGAGTATGGTGCAGCAAGCGGTTGAGGACGCTCGGCGCGAGGGGTTTTCCATTATCCCACTTTGTCCCTTTGCCAAGGCGCAGATCAATCGTCATCCGGAATGGCAGGACATCCTGATGCGTTCATAGGCACTCCAGGCACAGGATTGTCGAACCTAGCTGCGGCCACCATTCGTCGTCACACGCGCCTTGCGCGTGCCCCAGTTGGCCGCTCCGGAAGCCCGGAGCCTTGTCCGCAGCCACTGTGTAGACCCCTAGAGATCGGCAAGTCAGCCGAAACATGTAAGATTCTAAAGGAGATGAAATGAGCGACCTTTCAACAATTGCCAAGGGAATGACTGTTGTCGGCGCAGACGGCGTCAAGGTGGGCCTGGTTGCGGACGTTGCGGGCTCCAGAATCAAGCTGGAGTCTGTTGTAGTCGACAATAACGCCGTCCCAAGCCTCTACATCCCGGGAGGATTGGTTGCCCATATAGAGGGCGACGTCGTTCGACTGACCGCAACCGGGGCCAATGTCATGCTGTTCGATGAACAAGAAGATGGCACCTTGGCTGACTGACGCTGTGACGACGTGCTGCGCCCTGTTCACGCGTAAGACGCGCGCCAAGCACCTGCTTGGCGTCCATGTTCCGGGACTGAATGGACGGCCAAGGTTCTGCCTGGTCGTCCTTTCAAGTGTTCTGCCACTATCTCAGAGTGGCCGGGGCAACAGGTGCAATCTTCCACAAGTCCCTGACGCTTTCCTTGTCGCGAGCCTGTGTTGGGCGCCATCTGCGACAGGCTACGCGCGAACGCCAGTATGGGCGTGGCCTTGCTGCCAAGGCACGAGGCACCGCGCACTTAGAGCCCCACGTCCTGGAAGAGACTGAAGTAGTCAGCAGGTCCATCTCGCTCAACAGCGCGACCGCCAGGCCCACTTCCCGGCAAGTCCTTATTGTCTGCGGGGAGAGACGATCAATCCCTTAAACGCAGCTTATTCCTCGGCCTGAGCCTCCCTAGGTAAGTGCGAACAACACGAAAGGAATTCTCGATGTTTTCCATTATCAGGGCCACCGCTGCTGCCGCTTTGCTGCTGGTGTCTCCTGCGGCCCTCGCCGCACAAAGCCTGTCGACCGATAATGACGAGATCAATGGTCGTTCGGCCGCAGCGATGATCGCTAACCTGTCCGCCCGTGGGATCAACGCTACGGCAGTTGAGCTATGGGGTGACGGCGTGCTCAGCGTCAGTGTCAGGGATGCAGACGGCGCTCACCGATTGCTGCTGGTGGACGAGGATACGCTGCGCCCGCTCGAGATTGCGCCTCAAGTCAGCACTGAACTCAACGTGGGCGTCGTGCCCAGCGCTAGTCCGAGGCGCTTGACCAACCTGGCGCCGGAGTCCTTGGTCGAAGACAAGGACGACTGAAGCCGTACAGGACTGCCTCGCTGCTGCGAGACGGTCCTTGCGCTTGGAGCACACAGGCGGGAGCAATTTTGCCGCAAGCCGAAGGCACCAGCATGACTAGTACCCGCGCTCGCAAGCAACTCGCCAGCCAGGTACTGTGCCGTTACCGCAAGGCAGCGTGGGTGGTTACGCCTCTGTGCCCACTTGATACCCACGCCTGTGTGCCTTTATTCAACTAATTGAGTTCTCAGGGCGGGGTGAAATTCCCCACCGGCGGTAATTGTGTCTTCGGCACATCAGCCCGCGAGCGCCTATCCTCTTGGGGATGGGGACAGCAGATCCGGTGCAATTCCGGGGCCGACGGTATAGTCCGGATGGAAGAGAACCAATGATGTGCACGCGCGCTTTCCGATAACCGGATTTCGCGCGTTGCGTCGTCATTTGCCCTGAAACTCCTCGAAATTGACGAGGAGAAGGGAATGTACCAAACTACAACCATCCCACATATTCGGCCTGAGCACGTTCTTCGGGCCTTTTCGCACGCTCTGGACGCGGCGCGAGCCCATGAGGGGGCAACGGCTCCAAATCCTCCGGTAGGCTGCGTTCTGCTGGATAGGGCGGGGCAGGAATTGGCCGTGGGGGCCCATCGTCGGGCCGGAATGCCACACGCAGAAATCGAGGCCATCGCGAGCGCCCGCGCCCGCGGCAAAGCCGATAGCATCAGCACGATCGTCGTGATGCTCGAGCCGTGCAACCATCATGGACGTACACCACCCTGCGTTGATGCAATCCTGGCCACCAACGCCCAACAGATATGGATAGCCTGCCGCGATCCCAATCCGGATGTGGCGGGTCGCGGAGCAGAGCGGCTGCGTGCGGCCGGGTGCTCGGTGCACTATTTGGCGGACTTAAAGCTACCCGGAGCAGAGTTCCTGCTCGCCAGTGCCGAACGCCTCCTTGAGCCATTCGCGAAGAGGAGTCTGACTGGGCTTACTTTCGTCACCATCAAACAGGCCGTGTCGTCTTGCGGCAGTATGGTTCCGCCTGACGGCCAGAAGACCTTCACCAGTCCGGCATCGCTTGAACTGGCACATCGTCTGCGCCGTAGGGCGGACGCGATCCTTACCGGCTCAGGCACTATCCTGGCTGACGCACCGCTGTTCACCGTGCGGCTGGTCCCGGACCATCCGAACAAGCACCGTATGCTGGTGGTCCTTGATCGTGGCCAGCGGGTTTCTGCCGGCTACCAGGATTCCGTCGAGCAGCGTGGTTTGGCCGTCTACCGGGCTGATCGGGTGCACGAAGCGTTGGAAAAGATCGCCTCGGCAGGGGGCATGGAAGTGCTGGTGGAAGCCGGGCCGACCTTAACCGAACACCTGCTCTCGTCCGGCCAGTGGGACGAACACGTGCTGATCGAGCAGTCAGCAAATTCGGACGGCACTGACAGGGTCACCATTCGCCGCAACGCGGCCACCCAGTTTCACCTACACCGAAAGGAAATCGATGTTCTCGGGCATAATTGAACGCATGGGGCGCGTGACGCGGGCCTCAACCAGCGGCGGTTCGCTTGAACTCGAACTACAAAGCGGCATCACAGACCTTTCCCTCGGCGAAAGTGTAGCCGTTGATGGGGTCTGCTTAACCGTCACCCAGTTCGATGATACCGGCTGGGCCCGGTTTTTTGTCAGCCCTGAAAGCCTGGCGCGGACCAATCTTGGTCGCTTAGCCGTTGGCGATCAGGCCAACCTGGAGCGGGCGGTAACCCTTAACACCCGGCTTTCCGGACACATGGTGCAGGGGCATGTTGATGGGCTCGCTCGGTTGGCGGAACGGCAAGAGACCGATGGCGCTTGGCGGCATGTGTTCCTGCTTCCGGAAGCTCTGGCACGCTACTGCGTGGAAAAAGGTTCGATCACCCTCAACGGCATCAGCTTGACGATCAATGGGGTTGAGCCGCGCGAAGCGGGGCTCGCGGTGATGGTGACCATCATCCCGCATACCTGGAACCACACCAATCTGCACGCCCTCGCCATTGGCGACGACCTCAATGTCGAGGTCGACATTATGGCCAAATATGTGGAGCGCCTATGTCTGCCATATCTCGAGCTCTGACTGAATTGCGCAACGGCGGCATGGTGATCCTCGTCGATGATGAGGATCGAGAGAATGAAGGCGATCTGGTGGCTGCCGCCGAGTTTGTAACTCCTGAGGCGATCAACTTCATGGCCCGGTACGGGCGTGGCCTGATATGCTTGGCGCTCGACGGGGAACAGGTAGATCAGCTGGGTCTGGCACCCATGGTCGCCCATAATGAGGCTCGGCGCTCGACCGCCTTTACCGTCTCGATCGAGGCCCGCGAAGGGATCACCACCGGGATCTCAGCGTATGACCGAGCACAGACCATCCGGGTCGCCGCCGACCCAAAGGCTACAAAGACCGACATCGCCTCGCCGGGTCACGTTTTTCCACTACGGGCGGCCGAGGGTGGTGTGCTGTCCCGCAATGGCCACACCGAAGGCGCCGTGGACCTGATGCGGCTGGCAGGGCTGCGGCCGGCCGGTGTCATCTGCGAGATCATGCGCGACGATGGGGAGATGGCCCGGCGGGTCGATCTGGATATCTTTGCCCAGGAACACGGCTTGCAGATCCTCACTATTCGGGACCTTGTCGCCCATCGCCTCGCCCGTGAGACATTGGTCGACGAAGTTGCCCGGTCTGAACTGCCAACCGAGCACTCGCCAATCCCTCTGGAAGTTCGGGCATTCCGTAGCCGCGCTGATGGGACCGAGCATCTGGCCCTGATCAGAAATCCACTGTCAGGTACTCCGCTGGTGCGCGTGCACTCCGAATGTCTCACCGGCGACGCCTTGGGGTCACTCCGATGCGATTGTGGACCGCAGTTACGAGAAGCATTGCGCCAGATCGCCACCGGGGACGGAGGGGCCTTGATATATCTGAGGGGGCAGGAAGGTCGCGGCATCGGTCTGGCGAACAAGATCCGAGCTTATGCCCTTCAGGACCAGGGCCAGGACACAGTTGATGCCAACACGGCATTGGGTCTCCCGGCAGACGCTCGCACATACGCAGTTGCCGGCCACATCCTGCGCACGCTCGGTGTCAACCGCTTGCGCCTGTTGTCGAACAACCCGGACAAGGTGCTGTCGCTAGAAAAGGTCGGCATCGAGGTCGCACAGCGGATGCCGCTCGAAATACCAGCCAATCCGTACAACTGGCGCTATCTCGCCACCAAACGGGAAAAGCTGGGCCACATCTTCACTGATCCCGAACAAGAGAAGCAAAATGTCTGATGCAATGCCCCGCCTCGCCCTGGTTGTCAGCCAGTTCAACCCCGAGGTCACAGAAGGCCTGCGGGATGGGGCGCTGGCCTATCTGAGCGCGAACGGGATTTCGGTCAACCCGGAGAATATCTACTCGGCTCCCGGTGCTTTCGAGATCCCGCTGATAGCCAAACGGCTTGCTCAGACCGGCTATGATGGCGTGATCTGTTTGGGTTGCGTTATCAAGGGAGATACGGCCGACTTCGAATATATCAGCGAAGCGGTTGCTCACGGTCTGATGCAAGCGGGCCTCGAAACGGGAAAGCCCATCACTTTCGGGATATTGACCACCTACACCGATGAGCAGGCGATCGTGCGGAGCCGCGCCGACGAGCACAACAAGGGGAGGGAAGCGGCTGCCGCCTGCGTTGAAGCCTTGCAAACGCTCGGCGCTGTGCCCCGATAAGGGCTCGTCCTGGCAGGTGGGCAGCCCCGCATCCACGGGGGCTGCCCCCGCTGCGTTCAGCGATGAGGAAAGGTGATTGGATTGCGGTCCGGTGCACTCAAGCGTTGGGCTGCTGCGAGTGTCAGATGAGCAGTATTGACATTGTGGTGGATGCTTCGGTAAGCGGAACAGGCGGCGCAATATTAGTCATTCAAGCAGGCTTGAAGGACATCGGCGCCGACGTCGGCCGCGATACCGATATAGTCACCAAACAGCTCTTCGCAAATCTTTCCGTATTCGGCGACGAGTTCTACGTCGTTTACGAGACTTGCGGGCAACGGGCCAAAGCTTGGCTAGTGTAGGTCAGTGACGGCCATGTTGATCTGCCTCTTGCCATTGATCAGGCCGACAACCCCGTCATCGACCCCAGCGAGCATCACATCGATGACCACCCCTCCGCCGGGTCTGCAACGATGGTGCGCGGTTGCTGTCGTGCCAAGAGGTGCGTTGATCACATTCACCGTTACGCTGGAGCTATCAGGCACGGGCAGTTGCGCAAGCGGATCACGGACGGCACGACGATATTCTGACGGGCTCATGTGGCGATGTTTCTGGAATACCCGGGCGAATACCTGGTTCGACGAATACCCGACCTCAAAGGCGATCTCTGTGATGGGCTCATCCGTCGTCTCGAGCAGCTCACAAGCCTTCTCCATCCTCATAATCGTCAAGTACACGCGTGGCGGCACACCGACGCTTTGCTTGAACATGCGTGCGAAATGAAAGCGGGAAAGTCTCACCTCTGCGGCCAACTCATCAAGGCTGATGTCTTCCGAAATTCGTGCACGCAACAACTCCAGGCAGCGCCGTTCAGCCCATGGGGCAAGGCCGCCCCTTGCCGGCACAAGGGGTGGCCTGACTGAGCGGATGAGTTCTGCAGCATCTTGCAACTTGATCATGTTGTTCTCCAATTGGGATCGTTAGGATTGCGATCCACGCAGGAGGATGATCGGGTGACTCCACGCCGATGTTAAATAAAGGGCTGAAAAAGGATGTAAACCGGCTAAGGACCATATGCCGACTACACCGCTTCAAATCAGAATATGACTCGAAGCTGCAGCACGTAGCCGCTCCTTTGCCCTCAGAACTATGAATCAGCAGAATACGTGACCATAGGTTCATCGGCTTGACGCCCACGATGTCTACCAGCGGTACAATCATTTTCCCGGTCCTGCAGACGCAGGACCGGTCTACCCTGCGCTGAATGTTTATTGAAAGCGTTCAGCGCGGTTGACCTCTGCTACAACGATCTGTGCCAACGGCTGAGATCACAACATATGCTCCTCACCAAGTGAGTTCGCCGTTGACCTCAATTGCGATTTTGCCTCGAATTCCGTTGTGTGGCGTCTCGAGACGGTCATGCGCCAGCGGAATATCAGCAAGCGCATAGACCGCGCCGATATGGGGCCGCAATTGACCGCGCTCGATCAATGCACTCAGCTCATCAAGCTTGCCGCGGTTTTGTCTGGTGAATACGAAGTGATAACTCGCGTTCTTGCCCCAGGCCTGAACGAGGTTTTGCGGCTGGGCAATGTCCACGATCGTGACGACGCGGCCGAGTTGCGCGAGCGTGTCAGGGCTGCGCGACAACGTGTTGCCGCCGATGGTGTCGAACACGACATCGACTCCGCGGCCACCCGTTTCCCGCATGATAGTGTCGACGTAACTCTCCTGCTCGTAGTCGATGATCATATCGGCCCCAAGGCTACGCGCGAATTCAGCGTTTTCCTGCCGCACAGTCGTCAATACCCTTGCTCCCATCGCCTTTGCCAACTGGATCGCCACATGGCCGACGCCCCCTGCGCCACCATGCACAAGAACGGTTTCCCCCACCCTGAGGGCTGCACGTACGAACAGCGCTTCCCACGCCGTGCCGCCAACCAAGGTCAAGCTTGCCGCCTCTAGATGGCTCAGCGAGGCAGGCTTCTTGCCAACGATGCCGGCGTCGGCAACGTGATACTCGGCGTAGCTTCCCGGCCCACCAAATATGGCGGGGGTGTACCAGACCTCATCTCCAGCAGAGAAGGCGGCCACGCCCGGACCGATTTCTTCGATAACGCCGGATACGTCGTGGCCGGTTATGGTCGGCAGTTGCACCAAGTCGCGATAGTCTCCGCGGCGAACCTGATAATCCAACGGGTTGATGGAGGTGGCATGGACTCGAACCAGAACCTGCCCAGCAAGCGGCACCGGTTTGGGTAAGTGGCGCAACTCGAACGAGTCTGGCCCGCCAAATGATTTAAGGACCATCGCTTTCATCGTAGTGCTGTCTCCTTTTCCGCGCTCAGTTCAAGCCGTCGGAGGCACGGTCTAGCCGAGGACAGGACGCACTGCGGTGCTGAAGCTGCTGCATGCAGAGAATTCTTGCGACCAACTCCCATTTGCTGGAAGTAGCCGTAGATGAGCGAAGCTCATGACCTTAATGCCATGGAATCGGAATTCGCACCCGACGTGTTCGACTAGAGCGGCTCATTCTTAAGCAGCAGTCCGGCTTTTCGCTAGATCGGCTCCACATGCATGTGCAGTGTGTTCCGGAGCGCTTCCGGCCGCTCTGGCTTGGCGCCATAATCACTGGTTGCTTGATACTCCTGCCCCGGATCCCCCCAAGAGGAAACGCCGAACTTCGTCACTAAGTCGCTGGGCGCCAAGTCTTGATCAGGTGTCGGGCGGTTCTGAGATCGTGCGTATCGTAGCCCTCGCTAAACCCGCTATAAACCTCAGCCAACATTGCGTGGGCTTCGTGGGTGCGCCCCTCGGTTGCACGCAGGCTCCCCAAAGCCATGGTGGAGCGCAACACCAGGCTGAGGGCTCCTTGTTCATATGCTAGTTCAATCGAACGCCGCAACATCGCCTCAGCCGCGCGTGGATCCAGCCGTCCGGCAGCAAGCTCGATCTTGGCACGCGTACGCAGCAGCTCGGGCATCTCGAAAGACTCATGTAGCGCCACAGCACGTTCCATTGCAGCGTCTATAATCAGTTGGGCCTCTGGGATATCACCGCATGCAAGCAGCGCCTCGCAAAGCGATCTGCTCAACATCGTCGCGAGATTTTGCCGTCTCTCCACCTTCAAGGTGTCTAGAGCCTCGCGAAGCTTGCTTGCCGCCGACCGGAATTCTCCTCGGAGCAAAGCAACTTCTCCCGAAAGCGCGAGGCCGAAGGCCGCATTTGTACCGTACGAGTAACGAATGCCGTGCTGAATGAGACGGTCCACTAGCGCCTCGGCTTGCTCAATATCCCCCCTCCACAGGAAAACCGTCGTGGCATACGTCAAGGCAACGAGCATGCTCATGGGTTGCTCGTCTAGCTCCGCTTCCGCGACTGCCTGGCGTGCCACTTGGGCTGCACGGTCCGGAGCGCCGCTCAACCAAAGTGCCCGCGCAAGGACGTTGAGGGCACGCGTCCGATGTGCAAAACCAAGCACATCGACTTTGGTGGTGCCTAGCCTTTCGGCTTGCTTGAAGCCTTCCTCTGTGTGGCGTATGGCGCTCGCATGGTCGCCAGCAAAGTGATACGCACATCCCAGCATCCACTCAGACATGACGATGCCCGTGGCATACCCCGCCTGGTGTGCCAACTCGAGGCTGCGGGAGCCCACCTCGACAGCCTCACCGTAGCGGCCCAGATGAGTCATGACGATATGCTGCGCCGCGTGCAACTCGAGTTCTCGTTTATGATCCTTCAGCTTTCGAGCAAGACTGAGCCCACGTTCGATCGTCTCATGCAGGTCACTGCGGTCGACGCGGGTGAACAGCGCTGACATCGCCAGCGATGCTTCCAATATAAGGTGTGTCTTGGAGCCCTCATGAGGACCCACTTTGTGCAGTGCGGCCTGACACCATCGATGGCACTCGTCGAGCAGGGACAAATCCAATAAATGCGGTGCTGCGAGCGCTGCCAAACGAACGCCCAACTCGCCTTCACCTGTCTCGGAGAAGGCCCAGGCAAGCGCGGTGCGTATGTCGCCCACCTGAACCGAAGCGGGATCGGGACGCCCCTCACGGTTATCCTCACATCGCCTCAGTTGTTTAACCAGATACCCCGCCAGCTTGCCGCAGACGCAGTGGATTTCACCCGATTGCGCCAGTTTTTGCGACGCATACGTGCGGGTCGTGTCCAGTAGCCGGAGATAGCTCGCACCGTTGATGGTCGAGGGCGACAGCAATGACTTGTCGATGAGACTGGCGATTGCGCTTGTCGCCTCCGCATCATCCAGACCAGCGTCTGCCGCGATCGCTTGCGCCGCAGCCAGTTGAAAGGGGCCTGCGAACACCGACAACCGGTACAATACGCGGCGTTCCGCCTGGGACAAGAGGGTGTAGCTCCAATCCAGCATCGCATGGAGCGTCTGGTGCCGGGGAGGCGCGCTGCGGCGGCCGGGCCACAGAAGATTAAATCGGCTCTCGATCAGTTCGGCTGTTCCACGCACGCCATGGAAGGGTACCCGTCCGGCAGCCAGTTCGATTGCAAGGGGGATGCCATCCATGTTCCGGCAGATGTCAGCGGCAAGCAGGGCAACCTCGTCGGTAACTGCCTCGTGCGACCCGCTTGCTGCCGCTCGATCCATGAAAAGCTGCACTGCGGGGAAGGCGATCCAATCCGCTGCCGTAGTGCCCCAACCAATCGGCGGAACATCCAAGGGTGGAAGGATGTGGACGTGCTCCCCCTCTGCACGCAGCAACTCCCGACTGGTCGCGAGGAGATGGGTTTGAGACGTGGACCGATAAAGCCACTCGGAGAGCGCGGCCGTCTGGTCAATGAGGTGCTCGCAATTGTCTAGCACAAGTAATGATCTTCTGGGCGCGAGAAACGCCTGGATGCCCGCCTTGGGATCGTTCGCCTGCACCTTCAGGCCAAGGGCGGAAGCGATCGCACTCGGCACGAGAGAGGCGTCGTGCACGGAGGACAGGTCAACATAATATACCCCGCCCTCAAAGACATCGAGCAATGCGTGGGCGACAGAGATGGCGACAGCTGTCTTGCCCATTCCACCCGGACCGATGATGCTCACGAAGCGATGCTTGGTGAGTAACTCGACGATTGTGGTAACCGAGGAATCGCGCCCAATCAGCCGACTAAGAGCCCGGGGCAACGAGCGTTCACCGACGGACACTGAGGGCTGCCTGCGTGATCCCTGATCGAGCGTCCATGTTTCGGCGCTTTCGAGGGATGAGGACTCGAGCTGCGCTCGGGTAACGGGCGCAACAAAGCTATACCCCCGACCCGGGATGTTCACGATGTAGCGGGCACCGTTTTTGCCGTCGCCCAAGCTCTTGCGCAGGCTTGCGATGTTGACCCGCACATTAGCCTCGTCGACCACCAGCCCCGACCAGGCACGCGCAATCAATTCTCGCTGGGAGAGCACCTCTCCTGCGTGTTCAACCAGTGCAATGAGCAGGTCAAGCGCGCGACTCCCGATCGGGATGCTAGCCCCGTTCGACTGCAGCAAACGCCCTGACACATGCAGGCGGAACGGGCCAAACTCAACGATTTCGTCGACTACCTGCGGCAGCACGCGACAACACTCCTATCAGCACCCTCCCTCTGATGAAGCGCGATCAGCCGGGGACATGCGCCGCCCGGCCCTGCTTCAGTTTGCCCAAGATATTCCGATCTGGAGACAAAATTGGTGTGGGGGGTCGGTCTTCCTCACTGGCACGTTACTTTCTGATTGCTGCCGCACGGCCATACCGTGCGGACACATCATGCATGGGCGACCGGCCGCATCGTGCCGGCGTGCGGAAATTTTCCGTGGCGATAGGCGTCGTAGTAGCCAGCCAATTCCTCACGCGAGCCAGCGATAAACGGCCCCTGCGCGACCACCGAAATGTTCTGCGGTTGCCCCGCGTACAGCAGTAGACGAGCGCCGCTATCGCCCGCCCGCAATGAGAGTGAACTGGCGCCATTGCCCAGGGGTCCTGTCCAGCCCACCGCGCCCTTGGTTAAGACCTCTGCGGTGACGCCGGCCTCCACCTCGCCGTCGATCACCACGACAAATCCGTTGTAGGAGGCCGGCAGCTGCGGCGCGAACACGGCGCCCGGCCCCAACCAAATGTCGATCAACGTGACCGGGACAGCGTTCATCGTCGGTGCCGCCGCTTCCCCTAGCTGGCCGCTATAGACTTTCGCCATGACACCATGCTCGGCATGAGTGGGCATCGCAGCTCCGCGGAGGATTTGCACCCGGGGCGGCATATTGCGCTGCGCCTCAGGCAGGATCAGCCAGAGCTGGAACAGACGCATCCCGGTGGAGACCATCGTGTTCTCCGCATGGACGATGCCGCTGCCGGCGGTCATCCACTCGACGTCGCCTTCCTCCAGCCGCCCGCCGGTATCCTCCATGGTGCCATTGAGCATGAAGGTGACGGTTTCCAGGCCGGCATGAGGGTGCGCCTCTCCGAAGCTTCCCGCCAGCGTAATGTTATCATCGGCCATCAGGAAGAATGGATCGGTCGCAGCTAGTTCGCCCGGTGCAACTACCAAAGCGGCCTGATGCCTCTCGCCGCCGAAGCCAGGCTCTAGCGCCGGTATCCTGGTGACGCGATCTATCGATCTCTCAAACATTGGCAAGTCCTTCTCGTGGTTCGGAGCAGTCTTCGTCATGAAGTGACAGCTCCAGCCTTATTGCCCTCCATCTCGGAAATGTCTGAGCTCGATCAAGATGCGCGTTCAAGAACCCAGCGTTGCCCATCAAGGAACCTAAAGGTTCGTGATGGTTTCGGGCCGGCCGTCTACCTTTGCTCCATGACAGATTCATTCGATAGCCCGCATGAGCGCCGACCCATGAACCGGATGCGCGATCTCCTGGATGAGGAGGTCCATGAGTTTCCAGAGCACGAGCGCGCGCCCGTCGCCGGTTCGCCTGCGACGCCGGCTCATGGCCGAGCGACTCGACTCGCTTATGTGCTTGTCGCGCTGCTCGTCGGGATGACTGCGGGCATGGGCAGCGCGCTGGTGAACGTCAACACGCAGCAGCTGCAACGGCTCTTCGATCTGAGCGCCAATCAGGTGGCGTGGCTGCCGACCAGCTATGTGATGACCGCGGTCTCGGCCAACCTGCTGCTGATCAAGGTTCGACAGCAATATGGCCTGCGCCGTTTCGCGCTGTTCTTCCTGGGCCTTTATGCCGCGCTAGCCCTGGCACATCTTTTCGTCTCGGATCTTGGGGCGACATTGCTGCTGCGCGCGACCAGCGGGTTCGTTGCGGTGGCACTGATACCACTTTGCCTCTTCCACATGATGCAGGCTTTGCCCTCGGAATGGCGGCTGCGGGGATTGGTACTCGGCATCGGAGTGACGCAATGCGCGATGCCGCTGGCGCGTGTCCTGTCGCCCTCCTTGCTTGCCAGCCAGGGGCCGCGTTCCCTGTTCATGTTCGAGGCGGGACTCGCCCTGCTGTCGCTCGCCGCGGTCGGCTTGGTCCGCCTGCCGCCGGCGGTGCGCGTGAGCGTCTTCAAGCCGCTGGACTTACTGATCTTCGTTCTGATGGGGGGTGGGCTGGCTCTGATCGCGGCTGTGCTGGGACTGGGCCGATGGGAGGGATGGTTTCAGGCGCCATGGATCCTCGTGTCGCTTTTGGTCGCCATACCCGCGTTAGTGGCGGCAGCTGCCATCGATACATACCGCGAATCACCGCTGCTGAACCTTCGTTGGCTCAGGCGTGGCGATGTCGCCCGTTTTGCCGCGGCCATCTTCATGGCGCGCATCGTCTTGGCCGAACAGGAGGTTGCGGTCGCGGTCGTGAAGTCGCTCGGAGCCACGAACCACCAACTCTGGACGCTGTCGCTGGTCATGTTCGGCGGGGCCGTCGCCGGTGTCTTGGCGAGCGCAGTCTCGGTAAATGCCGAGAAGCTGGCCCGGCCGATAATGCTGTCGATCGGGATCGTCGCCATCGCGGCCCTGATCGACAGCGCGGCGACAGATCCACATCATCTGCAGCGCTTCTACGTATCGCAGGCGGCGATCGCATTCGCCGGAACGTTCTTCCTGGGGCCGGCGCTGCTGCTAGGCATCACCAGCGCACTCCAGCAGGGTAGCCGAGAGCTTATCAGCTTCATCGTCCTGTTTGGCGTCGTCAACGCACTCGGCGCGCTGGCCGGTCCCGCGCTGCTGGGGAGTCACACCGACTGGTCCGTGGCAGCGATCGGAGCGACGCAGGGCGCACAACTGGACACGTTGCGTTTGGCGGCAGGTATCGCCGCATTCACAACGATCTACCTCGCGATCCTCCTCGCAATCCGGATACGACGGCGCCTGAAGGAGCTGCGGGCTCTGGACTTTGCAGGTCCGGCTCTTCAGCCGGGGGCACCAGACCCGCCCGGAGTCCAGTCGATCGATAGTGGCTGGCGCCCGCCTCGTCCCGGCAATGCTCCTGCTGCGGTGTTTGCGGCGATTGCGATCGTTGGTGTTGCGCTGCTGCTCGCAGCCTGGGGCCTGCCCGCACTGTGAATCGACGAGCTGCTCAAATTTCCCGGTCGATCTTCTCGTAGAGGAAGTTTACCAGGGCGCGCACTCTCGCAATATCAGATCGTGCGGGTGGCATGAAGATCTGCAGATCGGCGCCCTCATGCGGGAAGGCAGGCAGGACGGCTTCCAGTTCACCTCGCATCAGCGGTCCCTCGACCATAAACCTCGGAACGACGGTCACGCCCAGCCCTGCACGCGCGGCCGCCAAGAGCATCTGCCCGTTGTCAGTACGGAACTCCGAGTTCATGCGCACATGCTCCCAGCCATCGGCACCCTGGAACCCCCAGTTTCCGGTGTCCTGGACGTGGAGCATGGCTTTATGAGCGTTCATATCGGAGGGTTTGGACGGGCGCCCTTGCGTATCGAGATAAGCCGGGCTGGCGACGACCACCCAGCGGACCTTGGCAAGTTTGCGGGTGATGAGCGTCAGATCCGAGTCGGTTCCCGGCTTGATCGCGAGGTCATAGGCTTCGGCGCTCATGTCCACCCGACGATCCTCGAAGGATATGTCTAGCTGAATGCGCGGATGGAGCATCGCGAACTCAGCTAGCAGGGGCGCGAGTACAAAATCGCCAAAGGCAGTCTGCACCTGGATGCGGAGCAGCCCGGAAATCTCGCTCGTCAGTTTGTTGACGACTTCCCGCGCTGATTCCAGTTCCGCCAGGCCGCCTCCGGCGCGCGCGTGATACTTACGGCCGACATCGGTCAACGTCGTGCCCCTCGGCGTGCGGATCAGCAATTGAGCGCCGAGAACCTTTTCCAGACGACTGATACGACGGCTTACGATGGACTTGGCGATGCCAAGACGCGCAGCCGCATTCGCAATACCGCCGGTTTCGACCACCCGAACGAACGAGATTACATCCAAGAGATCAACGGGCGCGGGTTCCGGCATCAGCAACTCCGAGTTCCTGCCACGATGGCTATTGCAACACTATAGAACCGCTACTCTCGGCGAAAGGGTTGCGGACACAAGGCCGCACACCCGGGTCACATCTGACGGAAGCCCCCCAATGACCTCACAAGCTACTGATGATCCTCATGTTGAGGCAAGAGCACGCATGACCCAGCCAGCACGCGCAGCGGTGATCGAACGAAAGGATGGGCCGTTCATCATGCAGGATGTCACACTTGAAGCCCCCCGGCCGGACGAGGTGCTCGTGCGAATGGTTGCGACAGGGATCTGTGCGACCGACGCCCATGTCCGCCGTCAGCTGCTGCCGGCACCGCTCCCCGCGATCCTTGGCCACGAGGGCGCGGGCATCGTGGAACGCGTTGGATCGACAGTCACCCACGTCAAGCCCGGGGATTACGTCGTACTGTCCTACCACTCCTGCGGGCAGTGCAAACCCTGCCTGTCCTCCCACGCCGCTTATTGCGATAAGGTTTGGGAAGCCAACTTCGCGGGCGCGAGACTGGACGGTTCCAGTGGCGTGGGGCGGCAAGGCCCGGAGAATCTACATGCCCATTTCTTCGGCCAGTCCTCGTTCGCTACCCATGCGCTCGCGCATCAGCGAAACACCGTCAAGGTGCCGAACGACGTTCCGCTGGAAATACTGGGACCGCTCGGTTGTGGCATGCAGACCGGCGCAGGCGCGATCCTGAAGGCGATGAAGGTTCCGGTCGGCGCTACCGTCGCCGTTTTCGGCGTCGGCGCGGTCGGCCTTGCTGCGATCATGGCCGCCAGGGTCGCACAAGCTGCCACTATCATCGCCATTGACGTGAACATCGAACGGCTGGAACTTGCGAAAGAGCTCGGTGCGACGCATGTCGTGAATGCCGCAAGCGGAGCGGACGTCTGCTCCGAGATTCGACAAGTCGAACAGAGGGGCGTCGAGTTCATCCTCGACACCAGCGGTCGCGCGGCGAACCTCGATGCTGGGATCGGTGCGCTCGCCCCGCTCGGGAACTTCGGGTTCGTCGCGTTCAATGATCACTCGGGCGCGATCGTGGATGCGGCGCGTCTTTCGGTCGGGCAGACCCTCCAGGGTATCATCCAGGGCGACGCGGTGTCGGCGCTGATGATTCCAGAGCTGATCGGTCTTTATCGCAGCGGCCGTTTCCCGTTCGACAGGCTTATCACCTTCTACGATTTCGCCGACATCAACCAGGCATTTGAAGACACCGCCTCAGGCCGCGTCATCAAGGCTGTCCTCCGCTTCGGGCACTCAGGAGTCTGAACGGCCGAACTCTACAATCAGACAAGAAGGAAACAAGCATGTGCGATAACCACCAGAAGCCCATCACGGCGTCAGACACACCCGCGTTTTTCGGCATTGACCGATACGGCTTTCCCGAGGCGGGCGAGCATCCGCTCGATCCTCCTGAATACTATCCTCCCTACTTTCATAGTGAGCGTTTCCAGAAGCTTGGCTACTATGTTGAGGAGCTTCGCGGCGGCTTCTACTGGGTGACGAGTGGCGGCTATGACGCGGCATTCGTCGTGACAGACGATGGCGTAGTCGCTATCGATGCTCCTCCGACCCTCGGTGAGAACATGCTCGCCGCGATCGAGGAGGTTACGGACAAGCCGGTTACCCATGTGATTTACAGTCACTGGCACACCGACCATATCGGGGCCGCCTCAATCTACGGACCAGACGTCGAGATCGTTGCCCATGAGATCACGAAGGAGCTGCTGGAGCGTTTCCCTGATCCCAGCCGCCCTCTACCCACGATCACCTTTGACAAGAAGCACACGCTCACGGTGGGCGGCGTAACGCTGGAGCTATCCTACAAGGGTGAGAACCACTGCCCTGGCAACATCTTCATCTATGCCCCGGCACAGAAGGTTCTGACCTGCATCGACATCATCAGCCCCGGCAGCGCCACCTTCATGCACTGCGACGCCTCCCAGAACATCACGGCCTGGTACGAGGCTCAGCACCAAATCATGGAGTTCGATTTCGACTTTCTAGTAGCCGGGCACCACATGAAATATGGCACCCCTGAGCTAGTCAAAGAATCAATCGAGTATTTTGCTGACATTCTCGACGGTGCACAGGCAGCAATCGACATCTACTCCCGCTCCGATCGGCTGATGGACATTCTCCTGGAACCAGGCCTCGATCGCTTTTGGGTTGGATCTGAAAACTGGATCAACTCGATGGTCAATTACGCGACCAAGTACGTGCTCGAGAAAAAGACCAGCAACGGCAAGCTTTGGTCCGAGCGTCTGGCCGGTGTGACCACGCAAACCAAGTATCACGCCTATACTGTCATGGAGTCGATCCGCCTCGAGCGGCCGCGGCCAAACTACCGGCTGCGCGGTGAGAACCCACCGCCGTTCTTCGCCTAGTCTCAAGCCCGCTCCTCCCGCCAGACTATGCGGCGGGAGGAGCAACGAACCGTGGCTCCGCAGCAGCGCCGCTTCATTTCGGGCGATGCCGGAACCCGTCATGCCATGCAGGTTCCGGAAGGATGATCCGATGACGACTTACTTTGCCCAGAACTGGATCGACGGCGCGTTCGTTTCGTCGACGAAACGCAGCGCTTCTATCAATCCGGCTACCTACGATTCCATCGGAGAATATGCAGACGATGGTGGGGCGGCTGCCGCCGCCGCGATCGCCGCAGCCGCCCGCGCCTTTCGCGGTTCGGAATGGGCGCACGATGCCGAACTCCGCGCGAGAGTTCTTGACCAGATGGCGGCGGCGATCGAAGGGAACGGCGATCGATTGATCGATATCCTCTCGCTCGAGAACGGAAAGGTCCGGAGCGAAGCCACACTCGAAGTCTCCGCAGCCCCGAGCAAGCTGCGCTACTGGGCGGCGATGGCCCGCACGGAGGCGGGCCGCGCCACGCGGCCGCGACCTGGCAGCCTTTCGATCGTCCTGCGCCAACCGATGGGTGTGGCGGGCGTCATTGTGCCGTGGAACTCACCAATCATCCTGGCGGCGAGGTCGTTCGCACCTGCGTTGGCGGCGGGCTGTACCGTCGTGGTAAAGATGCCTGGACAGGTCGCGCAGACAGCAGCTGTGCTGGCGGAGATACTCGCCGAGAGCACAGATCTGCCGCAGGGCGTCATGAACCTCTTCCTCGAAAGCGGATCAGACGGCGCTGCGCTCCTTGTTGAGAGTGCCAACGTGCCGACGATCAGCTTCACAGGAAGCACGCGGACCGGCGCTGCCATCGGCGCGGTCGGCGCGGCCCGGATCAAGCGGTTCGGCCTTGAGCTTGGGGGCAAGGCGCCAATGATCGTATTCGACGACGCCGACATCGCCCCGATGTTGCCTGTGCTCGAAAAGGCTCTAACTGTGTTCGCCGGTCAATTCTGCATGACGGGTTCCCGGCTGCTCGTTCAGGACGCGGTGTACGATGCCGTCCGGGATCAGCTCGCCGAGCGACTGCGCGCCGTGCGTGTCGGCCCAGCCTCCGATCCAGCGAGTGATATGGGTCCGCTCATCGACAAGGCGAACGTGGCGCGGGTCGACAAGGTCGTCCAGAACGCGATCGACGCCGGGGCAAACCCGGTCGTCCGCGGGGGACCGGTCACCGAGGGTCCGCTGGCCAAGGGAGCGTTCTTCCGCCCCACTTTTCTCGAGGTCGCCAACAACAGGCTTGCTATCGTGCAGGAGGAGACCTTCGGTCCAGTTCTCACCATCCAGCGCTTCGGCGACGAGGACGAAGCCATCGGCCTTGCCAACGACAGCGACTACGGCCTGTCCGCCAGCGTCTGGACACGAGATCTCGACCGCGCCCTGCGGGTAGCCCAAGCCCTGGAGGCGGGCAGCGTCTTCGTGAACGACTGGGCGAAGGTGTATGACAGCACCGAGGAGGGCGGGTTCAAGCCGTCGGGACTGGGTAGGCTGAACGGCCACGCCGCGCTCGACGACTTCATTGAATACAAGCACATCGCGCTCAAGCCGGGCCTAGCTGGACCGTCGGTCCGGCCGCGGCTCCCTACGCGCTCCGCCTGAGCCTTGTCGGCTTGAGCTAATTTTCAATTCGCCACGAACATGAACTACCCATGGCTCGCGAAACGATCCGAAATCCCCATACCGACCAGCGGCACCAGCCAGCTTGTTGTCGCTCGGTCGACGCCCCATCTTCCCGGCGTAACAGGGGTAGGCTTTAGTCCACCATCGTCTGGCGGCTTCGACGACATGCCCTTCGAGCTCCCCTTCAGATCACTGACGTCTGCTGTTTGCGTTTAATGGCCGGAAGCCGACTGACCGCTTCCCACCCCATTGTGGTCGATCAGGTCACGACGGCGAGTCCGGCCCATGCACCCGTATGGCCCTGCCGCCCTTGTTGATGGTAGGTATGTACACATTAGCAAACTGGGACCTACCGACATGAAATGCGTGCGCATCTATGCCGACCCGGACGGGGAGTCCCACTTCGATGAGGTGGAATTGCCGACGAGGAAGAGTTCGGTCCATCCCGACGCAGTGCCGTTCGACGTGACTGGCGGCTATCCAGCGTCCCGGGTGCGTATTACCCAAATCCCGGCCGGTATGCGTGAAGTTGCCTGGCATACGGTTCCGGAGCCGGTACTGACGGTTCGGTTGGATGGTTCGGTGGAGTACGAGACAAGCGATGGGGAGACACGCCACTTCTCCGCGGGAAGCTTCGTGTTGGCGGCAGATACCCACGGAAAAGGTCACCTGTCCCGCCATTCACCCGAAGCGCAGACGGTAATCTGGATCTCACTGCCGAACGGGCTGGAAGTGCCCGCATAGCTGCTCAAGCGGCAGGGCAAAGGTCGAGGGTGGGTTGGCCAAGCCGATGTTCTGGGTATGCTATTGACCGTTCCTCGCACACCCGAACAAATTCCAACGATCACCACTACACCAGCGTTCTCAGCATGCTGCCCGGCATCTTTGTAATTACGGCCTTCGGAGTGCATGCGCTCTGGTCTGCGTACACATTTTTCCAGGCTCTTCGCCCCAAACATCTAGGTTATTTTTGGACGCAACCCGGAACTTGGCTTTGGGTGATTAAGTACCGCGATCCGAACGTGCCGCGCAGACTAAAGGTCCAGTACACGATTGTTTCGGCGATAAGCCTCTCGGTTATTTTCACGTTCCTGATAGTTGCCGCGACTCTTCCATAAAGAGATCAGTTTGCTCCGACAGCTTTAGGCCATCCGGAACGCAGTCCATTGAGGAAGCAAGCCCGTTGCACGATCCTACGGGCCGGTCAGGCGCGCCAGCCTGAGCAGCAATTCCGGTGACCCGGTTTTGCAGTTGCGTTAGCTTGTCGTGGCGTGCTCATCGGTAGGTCCTTGGGTGAGCGTCAAGAGGGGGCGAATGACACCACATCCCGACGAAATCTCCATTGACGATGAATTTGTGTGTGGCTTGCTCAGAGCACAGGCGCCCCAATGGGCGAACCTGCCGGTTCGCCGCATCGCCTCGTCGGGAACGGACAACGCCATCTTCCGTCTTGGCGACAACCTGGCGATCAGGTTGCCGCGGCGACCTTCCGCGGCGGCCCTTCTTTCAAAGGAACTTGACTGGCTTCCGCATCTTCAAGGCTTACCCCTCGAGGTGCCGGTGCTGCAATTTCGCGGGTGGTCGGAACGTGGTTTCGACTTCGGCATCTTCAACTGGATGGAAGGTGAAGTGGCCTCGCCCACCCGTGTGTCTGATTGGCAGAAATCGGCTACCAGCCTGGCCGATTTCCTCCAGGCACTGCACTTGAAGGACACCAACGGCGCGCCACCGGCTGGCGAGCGTAACAGCAGGCGGGGGATCGTGCTTGGCGAGCTGACCGAGGCTATCCGCCCAGCAATTGACATCGTTGCCGACGAAATAGCGGCCCGACGCGCGCATGCTCTTTGGGACGAGGCCTGCACCGCAGAGTTTCTCGGGCAGCCAGTCTGGCTGCACGGTGATCTGAAGGCTGACAACCTGATCGTTCGAGATGGTGTTTTGCGGGGTGTGATCGATTGGGGGCTATCCGCCGTGGGCGATCCTGCCGCCGACTATGCGACAGCATGGTTCTGGGTCGACCCTTTGGCTCGTGACGTGTTCCGGAACAGGCTCAATCTTGATGAGAGCGATTGGCTGCGGTCGCAGGGCTGGGCCCTATATGGCGCGGTTATTGCCCTGAGCTACTATCGGGGTGGCAAGAATGAAGCACTCTGCCGTCAATCACGACTGACGCTTTCAAGGCTAGGGTTGCTGGTTTAGGTCCGCGCTCAAGGAGTGACACGCCCTGGCGGCCATGTACATATATTCTCATGAGCACGGAAATCGCCCTCGTCGTGATCTTCGCAGCCGGCCTCAACGCGGGCTGGAATGCGTTGATCAAGGTCAGCGGCGACAAGATCGCTTCGATGGCCACGGTCACCCTCATGGGTGCACTCGTCTCTGCACTGGTCGCTCCGTTCGTCGCCATTCCCGACCCGGCGAGCTGGCCTTTGTTGGGCCTGACGATCATACTCCACACCGCCTATCATTTTGCGCTCCCCTTTGCCTATCAGCATGGGGACTTGGGGAAGGTGTACCCGATCTCGCGCGGCTCGGCTCCGCTTTTGGTCACGCTGGGTGCCGCGGTATTTGCCGGAGAAGCTCTCGCCACACCGGCCCTGTTCGGCGTGCTTTTTCTCTCGGCGGGGGTGATGGCCTTATCCCTGGATCGGAACGACGGCTCAACCCCGGACCGTCGGGCGGTCCCCCTGGCCTTGCTCACCGGGCTATGCATTGCGTCCTACACCCTCGTGGACGGCCTTGGGGCCCGGCAAGCCGGTTCGGTGATGGGCTTTGCGGTCTGGCTTACCGTCGGCGACGGCTTGCTGACCTTCCTGATTGCCTGGTTCAGGAAGTCCAGGGAGATCACCGCAGTCCTGAAGAGCCAATGGAAGTCCTCGGTACTTGCCGGCAGCATGCAGGTCGGATCTTACTGGATGATCATATGGGCCATGGCGCTGGCGCCCATCGGCGCCGTGTCGGCGCTTCGGGAAACGAGCGTGTTGTTCGCCGCCCTGATTTCGACGTTCCTACTGAAGGAGGGATTCGGTGCCTGGCGTTTCGTTTCGGCCGGCATGATCGCCTGCGGCGTTTGGCTGACGCGCTACAAACCTTGAGTTCGCCAGTACAGCCCAGGATGGACTCGGATATGGAAATCAGGAAGGCAACCCACGCAGACGCAGAAAATGGGAGTGCCGTCCTGCGCCGCTCCATAACCGAGCTATGTGAAGCTGACCACGGCGGAGATCAAGCAGCCATAGCCGCGTGGTGCGCCAACAAGACCCCTGAAATGTGGAGGACGTGGGTCGACCAACAAGCGACGCAGCTCTACGTTGCCGTCGAAGCCGGCAAAATCCTGGGGGTCGGCATGCTCGGAAATACGGGTGATATATTGCTGAACTATGTCTCGCCCGATGCGCGCTGGCGCGGCGTGAGCAAGGCGATGGTCGCTCACATAGAGTCGGAAGCCCGCAAGATCGGCCTGCCGAAGTGCACCTTGAAAAGCTCCAAGACGGCGCATGCGTTCTACGAAGCTGTTGGGTACCAAGACACCGGTGACCGCAACGTCATGACGAAGGACCTGAACCCTTAGTACCTCTGAACCTGCCCCCATGAGTCGATTGCATGCGGTTCCCGGAGGCGGGGAATGACATGGCCGCGGTCATTGTCGAGCAACAGTCTTCCTTCGAGCACTGCGACACGGCGGTCACCCCGTGTCATGGAAACAAGACTGCATGGCTGGGTTTCCCCGTGGAACGGTGACAGCGGTGCATGCTTCTGCTTTGTACGAGCGAGGCAATCAGACCCATGCACATCAAGTCGGCGGCAGTGCTGTTGGTCACAAGGACAAGCGTAGTGGCGACGGGCAATTGCCGCGCCAACGGCTTCGATCCGCAGACTTAACCCGGACCGCACGCGGGACTTTGAAAGGGGAAGCATGTCGGCGCTAAACGACGCGACCACACCGGTCTCGATTTTTGTCTTCGGCGACTACCATGTCCGATCGCCCGGAAAGTTGGCCACCCCACCGCTCCATCTGTTGCGGGTATTGGTTTATGTGTTGCTCGAGGGGCGGGGTGAGCCCGTATCGAGGGGGCGTATCCGCGATCTGATCTGGTCCGACAACGGATCCGAGCGGGCCAACGCGGACATCCGCCAAAGCATGGGTCGCATTCGCAAGTTCCAGCAAGACTACGACTTTGAGTTGCTCTCGACTGATAGCCAATCGGTCTGGGTCAACCCGGCCAGAACATCTATATCGATCTTGCCGAGTTTCTGGATCTCGCGGCCAGTCCCAGCCCGAAAGGGTGCTTGCG
>NZ_JBYUNO010000009.1:0-27286 GCF_058133495.1 Devosia sp. Z6_126
GTAAGTTCAGACCTATCTCCGGGGTGAAACCGACGCGGTTTCGCGTGACGTTGAGCAGGAACGACTACCATGGGGTGAACAGCAGACTGTCCGCTTCCAAGCAAGAATGCAAAAAAGCCGACATTTCCTTACTTGCTATGTGTCGTTAGCACCGACCAACGGCCGCTGACGCTAGTCGGCTGGCCTTAGTGCGAAGACCAAGTCTGCGGGATACTTAACATCGTCCCTCGGTTACATGCTATTGCATTTCGTTTCTCTGCTGTTGTGAGAAGCACAAGAACCAGGACCACAAAAAATGCATCAGATGTCCACCAAACACCGCAGTCACCAGTCTATGACGAAACGTTCGATCAGATTGATGACCGCAAGCAGGCACATCGACATAGCGATAGACAAGAAGATGGCGGTCCACATTTGCGTCAGGTTGAGATAGCTCGTCGCCACGATGATGACAGCGCCCAGGCCTCGGCTGGTTCCTGTAAATTCCGATACCAGTGTGCCAATTACCGCGGCGGTCACGGCAAGCTTGGAGCCTGCAAACATGGAAGGGAGGCATGATGGAAGTTCAAGGCGAAAGAAAAGATCGGATGGGCTGGCCGAAAGAGATCGGAAGACATCGAGCGTGGCCTCGTCCTGGCGACGCATGCTGCTCAGGACATTGATAAAGAGGGGAAAAAAGGACGACAGCGCCGCAACAATGATGCGCGGCGTATCGGTAAATCCAAACGCAATGATCAGCGCTGGTGCTATGGCGATGATTGGGGTCACACTTATGGTCACCGCCAAGGGCACAACGGCCGCTTCAACGTAGCGGTTCTTGGAACAGAGCACAGCGGCGAGGGATCCCGCTATGGCCCCAAAACAAAATCCGCTGATTGCAGAACGTAGTGTAAGCAGAGCATTGCTCAGGTAGAAGCCTGTGCGACCGAAAAAATCGGCAAAAATGGTCTCGAGGGGTGGCAGCACGCTTGGCGAGGCGGAGGCCATCCACTGCCACGCTGTGCCCAGACAACTGAGCATGACAACCGGCGCCACGCCGATCAAGTACTGCTTGAGCGAGCGCACCCTTGCCTCAACGCCTGGCGTATCGTGGCGACACGCTGCTGAAAATCACCGCCGTCCTGAGTTTCCGCCCGCCGCGGTCTTTCAAGCTCGATCGGTATGGTTGCTGCCAACCGGCCGGGACGAGGCGTCATGACAACGACCCTATCGGACAGCAGGACCGCTTCCGCAGCCGAATGGGTAACAAAGATAATCGTCGTTCCATAGCGTTGCCAGAGATCCAGAAGATAAAGGGCAGACTGCTCGCGTGTGATCTCGTCGAGTGCGGCAAATGGCTCGTCCAAAAGCATAATTGGCGCCCCTTGGACGAAGCCGCGTCCGATGGCCGCTCGCTGCTGCATGCCGCCCGACAGCTGCGCCGGTCGAGCATCGGCGAACTCCGCGAGGCCCAGCACTCGCAAGACCTCTCCGGGATCTTGGGGGCTGCGTTCCGAATGCCCGCGGTCCGCCGCCCGGTTGAGCACATTGGATAAAGCAACATTATCGCGCAGGCTCAACCAAGGCAGCAAGGCTGGCGATTGGGGCACCCAAGCGACGTTCTTGCGTTCCGATGCCTCACTTGGGCTTTGCAGAAAGAGGGTGATCTCTCCGTCATCAGGTTTGTCGAGCCCGCAAAGCAATCTAAGCAGGGTTGACTTGCCGCAGCCGGATGGGCCGAACAGGGTCACGAACTCGCCCCGCCCAACCCTCAAGTTGAGGTCAAGCAGTGCGTCAACTGCCTTACCGCCGACGGCAAAACGCCGGCTAACTTTGGACACTACAATTGCGTTTGGATCCCTGCCTGGGGAAGCCTGTCCCAAGGCACCCTCAGGATAAGAATTCGTCATGGATCCGGCCAGATCAGCTCCAGGCCGTTGTGGATTGCTGCGATGTATTGGTTGTCGAAAGCCGCAACAGGATCGACGGCCGAGCCGACAAGCGCGAAGCGGCGTAGCAAGTCGCTCTCTGCTTGCCATTGCTCGTCGCTCTGCCATCCAAAGGGCACGTCTGTGTCCCGATTGGCTTCAATCAAGGCCATCTCGGCCTGCCATCTTGCCTTGCTGGTTTCGACGTCATAGCCAGCTTCCGACAGACGGGCAGCGAAGGCCAACGCGCTATCGAGGTTGGCCTCGCTGGCGTTGATCCACGCCAGGCCATGGAACGACGCACGCAGGAAGTCTTCCACCGCTGTGGGATGCGCCTCGGCCCAAACGGCGTTGACGATCTGGCTGTTAAACGAGGACGTCACGCCAAATCGAGAAGGGTCCCACTCCACCACCTCGACGCCCTGCGCACGCAGGCTCAATGGCTCGTTTGACTTGTAGGCTGCCAAACCCTGGACCTGTCCATTCGGCAGAATGAACGGATCATAACCCACGGATACCCATTGCACGTCTTCGTCGGCAATGCCGTTGTCCAGCAACATGGCGCGAAGCTGCGGCGGCACGGCTCCCTTGTACCCCAGCGTCTTGCCTGCAAGGTCGCTTATCGAGTTGATGCCACTCTCCGGCATGGTCAACATTTCGATGATGCTGGTATTGCCATAGGTTGCCACGCTAACAATGGCAGCCTGGTGGTCGCGACCAACCAGAACATCGGCGGGCCCCCCAACGCCGGCGAACTGTGCCGTGCCGGCACTGACGAGTTGTATGTTGTTGCTACCGGGTTGCACAGTAACGTCGAGACAAAGCGCGGCGAAATAGCCCTGCTGCTGCGCCGCCAGAAGATCAAGAATGCCCGGAGAGGCGGCAAAACCGAACGAGGTCAGGAAGGTGATGGGGCCGGCGGCTGCATTTAGGGCGCAACGCTCCTGGTCAATGGCGGAAGTCGGTGCTGCCACCGCCGCCGTCAGGCTCGCACCCATAAAAAGTGCCGCAGCCATCAGTCTTTGAACGCGTTTGGTCAAAGCCATTGATCCTCCGTCCGCGTCGTTGATGCGTCCGGTGCGGCCAGGCGGCTGACAGCCTCGGGACAAACCTTCCGAGCCGATGCGAGAATTTCACGGGCTTCACGTGCATCGTCATTCATCGCCGTCACGAGACTTTCCAGGCCTGAAAAGATCCGTGGCTCCCTGATGTATTGCACCAGGTGGACGGTGATCTGCCGGCCATAGATATCAGCATTGAAGTCGAAGATATGCGTTTCAAGTGGTGGATGGTGGTTGTCGAACATGGGCTTGCCAAAAGCAGCCACCCCTGGAAACACGGAGCCCTCTAGCGTCAACCACACAGCGTAAACGCCCTGACGCAGATGTTGGCTGTGGTGACCGATGTCTATATTGGCGGTGGGGAAACCAACCGTGCGCCCGCGCTGGTCTCCCGTAGTAACGGTGCCGGTGAGGCTGCGCACCAACTCCCGGCCAGCGTCTTCCTCGTCGTGGTCAAGCTGGGCGACGGCCGGGCCACCGTCGCCGAACCAGGCGCCCTCGAGATCCCTCGCCTCGATGTGTCCGCTCATTCCTGCCCCCGGTTCATGCTGGTCGAATAGGCATCGACGATTTCCGAAGCAGTAGCGAACCACACCTTGCCGGTCGCCTTGGCGTGTTCAAGGAAGCTGCGGATATATTTGGCGCGCAGGGGCTGGCCAGAGACATTGGCTTGAAGACCGAGCGTCATGACCATGCCGGACTTTTCGCCGTCGGCAATCAGCGTTTCGAGATGGTCCTCGAGTGCGGTGGCAAATTCCCAGGGCGTGTGGCTCTGGGCCTGGATTACGGCCGCGTCCGAGGTTTCGACGCTATAGGGCACGGCGACCAGCGCGCCATCGGCGGGTTCGAAGCGGTACGGCTGGTCGTCATTGCCCCAGTCGAGGGTGTAGCTGTAGCCCAGTTCGGCCAGCAGGCGGACGGTGCGGCTAGATTCGCTGTTGGCAGGTCCGAGCCAGCCGCGCGGAGCGGTGCCAGTGGCCTGGCGAATGGCTGCCATCGAGGCCTTGAGATAGGCACGCTCGTCGGACTCGCTCATTGCCGAGCTAACGGGCTGGGTGACCTTGGCGCCGTGGCCGACCAGTTCCCAGCCGCACCTTGTCGCTTCCTGGACGACGCGGGGCGTGCGCGTCAGGAGCACATCGCTGATCGGCATGGTCGCCTTGATGCCAAGCGTGTCGAGCATGCCCATCAGGCGGAAGACGCCGACGCGCGTGCCGTAGTCGCGATGGGTGAAGCCGACGAGGTTCATCGGATTGGTGGCCAAGTCGCCATAGTCCACATTGATCACCACTGCCATGGCGACGGTGGCGCCATTGGGCCAGATTAGCCGGGTCCGGCCTGGCAAGGCCGAGAAGCGGTAGAGGTCGTGGTCCATGCCGGTGACCGGATTGACGGCGCGCATGTTGTAGTTGGGAGAGAGTTCGCTCATCGGAAGAATCCTCAGGCCGCGGCAGATGGGGCGAGCGGCAGGCGCTTGCCGAAGTGATTGGCATAGTACCAGTCCGCAAGGTCGCCGGCCGTGGCCTGCCAGACGCCGCTGTGGCCAAGGATATGTTCGAGGGCGCGGCGCAGGTATTTGACGCGCGACGGGGCGGTGACTGCGAAGGGGTGCAGGCAGATCGCCATGACCTTGGGCGCAACGGCGCCCTCTTCATAGAGCATGTCGAACTGATCGGTGATCATGCGTCCGAACGCTTCGGCGGTCTGGGCCTGGCCGCCTAGAGCGACGCCGGAGTTGATTTCGAAACTGTAGGGCAGCGTGATCAGCCGGCCCGACGATACGCTGACTTCGGTCGGCTCGTCGTCGTGGAACATATCGGCCCAGTACTTTACGCCGGCCTCTGCTAGGAGGTCGGGCGTGCGGGCCGTGGTGGTCAGCGCCGGCCCGAGCCAGCCACTGATGGTCTTGCCGGTGGCCTTGCGCACGATGTCGATGACTTCGCCGATCATCTCGCGCTCGGTGGCTTCGTCCATGCCGAAGGCAAAGCGGGTGTTGTAGAGGCCATGGGACTGGTAGTCCCAGTCGCGTCGGGCCATTTCTTCAGCAATAAGCGGGTGGTGTTCGAAGACGGCGGCATTGACCGAGGCGGTGGTCTTTATGCCCAGATCGTCGAACAGCTCGAACAGCCGCCAGAGCGCGACGCGGTTGCCGTAGTCGCGGGCCTGGAAGGCTCCCAGGTTCGGCGCCGGGGTCGGATAAGGGCTGCGCAGCGGATTGGGCGGCGGCAGCCATTCGAGATACTCGACATTGGGCACGATGAATACCGCGATGCGCGCATTGCCGGGCAGCGTCAGTGGCGGACGGTCGATGATGGCGGAGTAGGGATAGCGATTGAGGTCAGACATGGTTTAACTCACGCGGGGAGGTCTAGGCGGCCAAGCACGTTTTCGGCGGCAATGGCGGCCCTGATGACGAGATCGTCCTTGCCCGGCGGGCCGACGATCTGCAAGCCGAGCGGCAGGCCATTCAGGGCCAAGCCACAGGGCACGGTGGCAGCCGGAAAACCAAGCAGGCTCCATGGCGTCAGCAGGGAGGCGTTGCCGGTCGATTCGAGGCCTTCGGGCGCGGGAGCGGGCGTGGTCGGCATTACCAGAACATGGTACTGGCCAAACAGGGGAAGCACGGCGTCGCGCAACATGCGGCGCGCCCGCAGGGCCTGCATGTAATAGCCGGCCGGGACCAGGGCGAAGGCCTGCGACAGCGTCAGGTGGCGCTCGGCCATGGTATCGGCGTGCTTGTCCATGCGGGGGGCGTGGTAAACCGCCATCTCGGTGCTCATGATGAGATGGTGGATGGCGGCGTGGGCTGTGAACAGCGGAGGCAGCGGCGCGTCGGCCAGTGCGATGCCGCTGGCTCCAAGACGATCGATTGCGGCATCGATCACCGTCACGGTATCTGCTTCCGAGGTCTCAAAAAAGAATTCGCGCAGGATGCCGAATTTCCAATTGGCCGGGGCTTCGCCCGGCGCTACCGGCAGGCGCGCCATGGCGCGGAAGACCAGATCAAGATCGGCGGCAGAGCGCGTGATGAGACCGGGATGATCGAGCGACCAGGACACGGGCAGAAGACCCGTGCGGGCAAAGGCGCCGTAGCTGGGCTTCAAGCCGGCGACGCCATTATAAGCGGCAGGGCGGAGGTTGGAGCCACCAGTCTGGGTACCTATTGTGGCAGGCACCATCCGGGCGCCAACCGCAACGCCCGAACCGGAGCTGGAGCCGCCCCCAGTATGCTGCAAATTCCAGGTATTACGGGACTCCGGGGGAACGCCCATGCCAGCGAATTCAACGGTTTCGCACTTCCCCAGAATAATGGCGCCAGCCTTCTTGAGCGCGGCGACGACGCCGCTATCTTCATAGGTGGCGTTCGGATCCATGGTCTTGGAATTGGCCACGGTTGGCATGCCCTTGGCGTGGAAAACGTCCTTGATGCCCATGGGGACGCCGTGTAGCGGGCCGCGGAGCTTGCCCGCCTTGGCTTCGGCAGACATGGCCCTGGCGTCGGCTAGCGCGGTGTCACGATCAAGGTAGGCCCAGGCGCGCACGTCGGGTTCGCGGCTGTCGATGCGCGCGAGAAGAGCCGTCACCGCGTCGACCGGATCAAGGGTTTTCGCGGCAATCTGACTGGCCATGTCTGTGGCGGTGAGATCGAGCAGGTCGGTCATGCCCCCGCCTCCAGGTCGATGTCGATATTTTCGCCGAACAGGGGCTCGACCTCGTCGGGGATGTCGAGCGCGCTGACCACGACCATGGACTTCGCCAACCCATTGAGATGGCTGTCCATGCGTGCGGCCGCGGCTACGCCCCAGACCAGCACCGCATTTTGCGACAGGTAACGATAGGCCTCTTCGGGAGAGATGGGAGGCTTGAGCCGCACGGGCATTCTCCGGCAAATGTTGGATCGGGTGTGGGCAGTTTCGGCTAAGCGCGGCCAGCCGCGCCAATGACCATTTCTCACCCGGGCAATGAGTTCGCCTTGGCGGGGTGATGAACTGGACTCATGGCAGGGCGCACAATTTCTCGTTTCCCGCGGCAGGGCCCGACTGACAGGGTTGGGGCCAACCAGAAAAATGGCCTTTCCTATGTCACTCCGCGATTGGGCGCTCGTCACCCTTGTCGGATGCCTGTTCGGTAGCTCGTTTCTCCTGATCGTCATCGTCCTTGAAGAAGTGGACCCCTTGACCATTGCCGCCGGCCGGTCGCTGGTGGCCGCTCTTGCCTGCTGGGCCCTGCTGCTGGCCTTTCGCAAGCCCCTGCCCCGGCAGCGCTCAACCATGGTCAAGCTGTGCCTGCTGGGGGTCTTCAGCTATGCAGTGCCGTTCGTCCTGATGCCGATTAGCCAGCGCTATATTTCCACCGGCATCGTCGCCATCATCAACCTGCTGCTGCCCATCGCCACGCTGGCCGTCTCCCATGTCTGGCCGGGCGGGCAAAAGGCAACGCCCGCCCGCGCGGTCGGCGCAACGATTGGCCTGCTAGGGGCAGCCGTGCTGGCGCTGCCGGCGCTGACAGGTACCGAAGACGGACAGCTGGTGGGAATCCTGCTTTGCCTCAGCGGCACCTTGATCTTCGCCGTTTCCTTCAACGTCACCCGAAGCTTTGCGGGCACCGACCCACAGGTGATCATGACCTTTGCCATGACCGGGGCGGCGCTGGGCTCCATACCCGCCGCGCTGCTGGTCGACGGACTGCCGGTGGTAAGCAATGGCGCGACCTGGTGGGCCTGGTTGGCACTGGCCCTGTTTCCGACCGCGCTGAACTTCCAGATCATGTACTGGATGCTGCCGCGCGTGGGGCCGACCAACTTTGCAACCAACACCTACATTTCGCCAATCGTGGCACTGTTCCTTGGCTGGGCGCTGCTGGGGGAAAGCCTGCTGCCGGTGCAGGCGCTGGGGATGGTAATCGTGGTGGCGGGCCTGCTGGTGATGGACGGGCGGCTGATAGCCTGGCGCCGCCGCCTGGGGGACGCCGCCTAGGTGGCGTTTTCGGCCCGGCGGCGTATCCCGACACCACCCAGGGTGAACAAGATGGGCAGGGCCAAAAGCGGGACGGCGGCCATGGCGAGAAATACCGCCTGGAAATCGGCAATCGATGGCAGGGCACCTGTCGGTACGATCATCGACAGCATGGCGGCGCTGATCGACACGCCAAGCCCCATCGACAGTTGCTGGAATACGCCTGCCGACGCGACGCTAACGCTCAGCTTGCTGTCGGGGACATCGGCATAAGTCAGTGAATTGACGGCGTTAAAATGCATGGTCCGCACCGCGCCCAGCGCCAGAACCGTCGCCACGAGCACCGGTAGGGCCGTGCTGGCGCCCATCAGGCCGAAGCTGGCCATCAACAGGGTGCCAAGCACCGATACGGTGACCAAGGTGGTGCGGTAGCCCAGCGTATTGACGGAGCGGCGCAGGACGGGTTTGGCGGCGAAGGCACCGACTGCGGAAAGCGAGGCCAGGGCTGCTGCTGCAATGGGCTGCATGCCGTAGCCGATCTGCAGCAGCAGCGGCAGAAGAAAAGCCGATGAGTTGAGTCCGACACGACCGATGCCGCCGGCAATGACTCCGACACGGAAAGGACGCTGGGCAAAAAGCGTCAGGTCAAGGGCGCGGCCGTCCCTACCCTGCGCCAGGCGCATGTAGAGCACGAATATCACCACCGAGAGGGCAAAGATCAAACTAGTGCCCCAACTGCCAAGCAGGGGGTGGGCAAGGTGCTCGACGCCGAGCTGGAACAGGACAAGCGAGATGCCGACCAGGAGAAATCCCCCCAAGTCGAAGCGGGTGGCAAGGCCTTTCTCGAGGCGGGGGATGAAGCGCAGCGTCAGGAGGATGGTGATGATGCAGACCGGCACATTGACGACGAAGAGCCAGCGCCAGGAGGTAAAGGAGATTATGGTGGCGCCGAGCAGCGGCCCCAGGAGAGGGCCGATCAGCACAGGCAAGGTGAGATAGGTCATGGCGTCGAGGGTCCGGCCAGGGCCGAAGGCCTTGAGCACGAGAAGGCGCCCGACAGGCGTCATCAACGCGCCGCCGAACCCCTGCAGCACGCGGGCCCCCACCAGAAGAGGCAGGTTTGACGCCATGGCGGCGACGAGGGAGCCGAAGGTGAAGGCGGCGAGGGCGGCGCAGAACACCGCGCGTGCGCCAAAGCGATCAGCAAACCAGCCGCTGACCGGCATGAAGACGGCCAGGCTCAGCAGGTAGCCGGTAATGGCCAGATGCAGCAGGAGCGGGTCGACGGCCAGGGACGTGGCGATGGTCGGGATGGCGATAGTGAGCAGCGTTGTATCGATACCCTGCATCAGGAAGGCGCAGGCGACGATGAAGGCAATGAGGATGCGCCGGCCTTCGGTGACGGGCGCGCCGTTGGGAGTTGCCATAAGCAGATCAATCCGAAATCGCGGCACGTCCGTGCTGGCCCGTCGCCGCCTAGTTTGGCCGAACCATTGGTCCTGGGAAGGCACAGCGGCAACTTAGTTTATTGTCGACGGGTCCAAAGAATTCTTCATTGCTCCAGAGGGCAACGGGGTGATCTGCAGGTGAACATTTCTCATCGGATCGGGGAGAAATCTCCACTGGCGAGTGCCCATGGCCGCGACTAGCGTCACGGTATCGCACTTGGGATAAGAGGTTTGCCATGGCTGTATGGGACGCATTTCTGACGGAAGACGACAAGAAGGTCATGGCCGCGCGCAAGCCGCGCAAACCGCATGGTCCGGGCAACAAGGTCGCCCTGCTGTTGATCGACATGCAGAATACCGCCATGGGCCATGACAAGCCGATCTATGAGCAGCTCGACGAATATTCCGGCGCCTGCGGTCCGCATGCCTGGAAATCGGTGCCGTACCAGCAAAAGCTCATCGCCGCCGCCCGCGCTGCCGGCGTACCGATCATCTATTCCAAGCATGTGTTCTACGACTATACCGGCCTGCCGGCTTCGGACCCGTCCAATAATTTCAGCTCGATGAATTCCAAGTCGGAAATTCCGGTTGAAGTGGCAATGGAGGATGGCGACTACCTGGTCGAAAAGCAGACGCCGAGCTGTTTCGTGATGACCAACCTGCCGCTGATCCTGCGCAACCTGGGCGTGGACGGCCTGCTGGTGGGCGGCAACAGCACCAGCGGTTGCGTGCGGGCCACCTGCGTGGATGGTGAAGCGCATGGCTACAAGATGAGCGTGATCGAGGAAGCGGTGTTCGACCGCATGGAGCTGTCGCATGCCGCGGCCCTGTTCGATATGGCGTTCAAGATCTGCGACGTGATCGATACCGAAGCGGCGCTCGGCATTATCGGACCGGCAAAGGAAGCGGCTCAGGCCGCCTGATCCACCGACACCCGACTTTAGCGCGGCCCGCGATGGCGCGGGCCTGATTTCCCACACCCGAAAGTCCACGCCATGCTTGTCGCTGCCCTTCAACTGGGACCTGCCGGTTCTTCCATTGCCGAGACCACTGATCGCATCGTGAGCCTGGTCGACAAGGCCGCCGGGGCTGGGGCGACGCTGGGCGTGCTGCCCGAGTTGGCGCTGACGCCCTATTTCGCGGCGGAAGTGCATGCCAGTCTCGACGCCTGGACCAGCGAGAGCGCGAACAAGGCGGCGCTGGCGGCCATCATGGCTCGGGCAAAAAAGCAAAATATGTCGCTGGTGGTGCCCTTCGCCGAACAGAGCGGAAGCGAGCTGTTCAATTCCATGGCCTTTATTCACCGCGAAGGCAGCCATGCGGGCACCTTCCGCAAAATGCATATTCCGGGAGAGGTCGAGCCCAAGCCCGAGGCCAAGATGACGATCCTCGAGAAGCGGTATTTCACGCCCGGCAACCTGGGGTTTGGGGTCTATGATGTGGGTCCGGTCAAGATCGGCGGGTTGATCTGCTACGATCGGCGCTTTCCCGAAGCCTACCGCTCGCTGTCTATCAACGGTGCCGAGGTTATCGCGGTCGGCTACAATACGCCGGTCATGGCGGGAAATACGCTGAGCCAGGCCCGCAAGGCTTCCGAACTCGCGATCACCGCGGGCGCCTATTACACTGGCACGACCATCATCGCGGCCGGCAAGGCGGGCCGGGAAAATGGCGTGCGCTATATCGGCGGTTCGTTCATCGTGGGATCGGACGGGATGATCGTGGCGCGGGCCAAGAGCAGCGGCGACGAGATGGTGCTTGCCGAAATCGACCTCGAGCGCCAGGCCAAGATCCGCGAGCGCTGGGCCTTCGAGCGCAACCGGCGGCCCGCCGAATATGTGATGGCCGAGACCCCCTGAGCATGAACCAGATGGCGCCACCAGCAGCGGCTACGGCGGCGCAGAAGCGTCAGCGTGCGCCCAAGGCGTGGTCGATCCGGAATTTTCGCATTCACTTCACTGGCTCGGTTATTTCGGTGCCGGGCACCTGGATGCAAATGACGGCGCAGGCCTGGCTGGTGCTGAACCTGACCAACTCGCCGGCGGCGCTCGCCATCGTCACCTCGCTGCAATTTCTGCCGGTGTTCATCTTTTCGTTGATCGGAGGCGCCGTTGCCGACCGGTTTCCCCGGCGCAAGCTGATGTTCGTCACCATGGCGATGGGAGGCCTGCAGGCCGCGGTGCTCGGTGTGCTGTGCCTCACCAATACGATCAGCATCTGGCATATCTACGTGCTGGCAGTGAGCCTGGGCATCATCAATGCGCTGGACGCGCCGCTGCGGCAGTCTTTCATCACCGAACTGGTGCCTGTCACCCACCTGCCCAATGCCATCGCCATGGGTTCGCTGGCGCAAAACCTAGGGCGCATCATTGGCCCGGCACTGGGTGGCGTGGTGATTGCCGCGCTGGGTGTCGGCGTTGCCTACCTGATCAATGCGCTGACTTTTGTCGCGGCGCTGACGGCGCTTGCCATGCTGCGTCCTTCCGAGTTCCAGCCGCGCCGGATGGCGCGCAAGCAGAACCTGCTGCTGCAGGTGCGCGAGGGGCTGAGCTATGCACGGCGAACGCCGACTATCCTCTTTCTGCTGATTGCTACGGCCTTTATCGGCATGTTCGGGCAGAATTTCACGACCATGGTGCCGCTGATCTCCACCTATCTGGTACATGCCGACGCCGCTGCGTTCGGGGTCCTCAATTCCTGCCTGGGGACGGGCTCCTTCCTTGCGGCACTGGTGATGACGACTCGCGGCGCCCCCTCCACACGGCGCATCCTGCTGGCCGGCTTTGGCTTTGGCATCGTGCTCGTGCTAATCAGCTTTTCGGACAATTTGCTGGTTTCGGGCGCCATGTTCGTGGGCGTCGGCGCGGCTGCGGTGACCTTTTCAGCTTCGGTCAACACGTTGCTGCAGTTGCGGGCACCGCCTGAAATGCGGGGGCGGCTGGTCAGCATGATCAGCCTGCTTATCCCGTCGCCGATCGGTCCCATGCTGACAGGCGCTGCCGCGACGGCATTCGGTGTGGGTTGGGCGGTGTTGGTGAATGGCTCGATGTGCTGCATCGGCATCGCGCTCGCCTATGCCTACCTGCTGCGCCACCGAAGCAATGGCACCAATTTCGAATATCTGCCGGACGAAACCCCCGCCGAGCAACTCGAAGCAAGTACCAGTGCCAAATAGGCAGCCAACGCACATCTGAGCGCCTTCTGCCTATTGTTTAATCAGCACAGAAAATTGTGTACGGAATAGGCTTGCCGTAGCAAATTTGTCATGATTTGCTTGGTTCAGGGAGGAGAGGGCAAACGAGGCTTTCCATGAGACGTCGTGTTCCTCTTAACGCGGTTCGGGCCTTTGAGGCCGCCGCTCGATACAAGAGCCTGGTCCGTGCGGCGGACGAGCTCTGTGTTACGCCGACGGCAGTCAGCCACCAGATCCGGCTCCTGGAAGACTTTCTCCAGGTGAAGCTGTTTTTGCGCAAAAATAGCCGACTCGAACTAACCGCCGATTCCCGGGCATGCCTGGGCAAGCTGACCAATGCGCTCGATCTGATCGACGAGTCGCTGATGTCGCTCAAGGAGCCAATTGATGTGCGTCAGCGCCTGATGGTTGGTGCGTCCGCGTCGGTAGCCTCGCTCTGGCTGATGCCGCGGATGAGCAAGTTTGTCGGAGAAGCGCCCGACGTCGACGTGACCATCACCACCTTTATTCGCCGGCAGGAAATCGAGAACGAGGGCGCCGACCTCTGGATCTGCAACTGGCAGACGGCCGTCGATCGCCGGATCGAGCCGCTGATGGAAGAAGAGATCATTCCGGTCTGTACCCCCCAGCTTGCGGCGCTATACGGCAACAATGCTGCCGACATCCTGCACGACGTGCCGCTGATCCATATCGACCGCAAGGAAACCGACCAGAATGGGCCCTATCCGGACTGGAGCCGCTATCTGCGCGAATTTGGCGTCAATCGGAGCGACATTGCCAAGGGTGCCCGGTTCAACCAGGCCAGCCCTAGCATCGAGGCCGCGAAAATGGGCCTTGGCGCCATCCTGGGCCGGTCGCTGCTGATCGAAGAGGCGTTGCAGACGGGCAAGCTGGTGCAGATTGGGGAGGCGTATCCTATCCGCAGCCCCTACTTCGTCGTGTCGCCCTGGACCCCGGCTGTGCCGGGCACGGTCAATCGGTTCAAGGACTGGCTGCACAGCCAGGTCGCCAGCCCGATTGCCGCAGGCACGGTGGTTCCCGCCTGAAGAACAGTTCAGGACCGCATGTTATCTACGCTGAAAAGGCGCCTCGTTCTGCGAGGCGCTTTTCACTTTCTAACGCCTCTGGATAGCTACCCCTGCCGTACCCACACCGCTGCAGCCCCCAGCGGGCGCAAAAAGAGGCCACCCGACGGGTGGCCCGGAGTTGCGGATGGGTCGAGGGATCAGGCGGCCATAGCCTCGAGTGGCCACTCGTCGTCGCTGGTCCAGGAGAGGGTAACGCTTTCGCCGACCTTGGGAGGGTCGGCAAAAAAGCGGGTGTCGGAGATAAGTGCACACAAATCCTGACCGGCTTCGCCGCGCAGGTTGATGCGCACGATGGGGCCCTGATACTCGACGCTGACTACGGTGGCTGGCAGGCTGGGGCCGACCGCAACATCGACCAGCCGGCATTTGTCGGCGCGTACGGCGACGGACTTGCCGTCGGTCTCAATCACGTTGTGGCCACCGATGAACCGCGCCACGAAGGAATTGGCGGGCTTCTCGAAAACCTCGCGGGCCGGGCCGGCCTGCATGATCTTGCCATTGTTCATCACCACCATCACGTCGCTCAACGCCAGCGCTTCTTCCTGGCTATGGGTGACGTGGACGAAGGTGATGCCCAGCTCGGTCTGGATGCGCTTGAGCTCGGTGCGCATCAGAACGCGCAGGAAGGGATCGAGCGCCGACAGCGGCTCGTCGAGCAGCAGAACCTTGGGGCGGGTAATCAAGGAGCGGGCCAGAGCCACGCGCTGCTGCTGGCCGCCCGAAAGCTGGGCCGGCATACGATGGGCAAGGTGGTCCATCTGCCCGAGCTTTAGGTATTCCATGGCCTTGGCATGCCGCTCGGCCTTTGCCACCTTCTTGAGCTTGAGGCTGAAGGCGACATTGTCCAGCGCGCTGAGATGTGGGAACAGCGCGTAACTCTGGAACATCATGGAGGTGCCGCGTTGGGACTGCACGGCATCGGTGATGTTGCGATTGTGGATCAGCACGTCGCCGTCGGTGACGGTCTCGTGCCCGGCCAACATGCGCAAGGTCGTGGTCTTGCCACAGCCAGAAGGCCCGAGCAGGCAGCAATAGCTCGCCTTGGGAATGCGCAGGGAGATTTCGTCTACGGCGCGAGCACCGCCATCGTAGGATTTGGAGACGGCGACCAGTTCGACATCGTATTTGATGGCGGCGTCACTGTCGTTCTCGGCCGGCACATCGGCAATCAGATTCTTGGCATTGAAATCGGATTCGATCTTCATTTGCAGGTCCTCGATTTGTGGCTCAGCCGTGGCCGGTCAGCTTGAGCTGACGCCGCTTGGCCAGGGTGGTGGTGAACAAAAGCGTGCCGATCACCATGGTAAACATGAACATGGTGGTGAGCGTGCCCACGGCGAACATCACGGGTGTCGTCGCGGCACCCAGAAGGCCAGTCAGTTCCATGGGCATGGTATTGCCGGTGCCGATATTGAGGCCCGCACGCGCGGATTCTTCATAGGAGGAGGTGAACCCCGCCATGAACATGCCGACCACGCCGGGCAGGATCAGCGGCAGGATGACGTATTGGAAGCGTTGCCAGGAGGTGGCGCCAAGATCGGTCGCTGCCTCTTCGAACGATTTGTCCATCCGGCCCAGAATGATGAACATGATCAGCATGGCAAAGGGGAGTGACCAGGTGAGCTGGGCGCCGATGCCGGAATACCACCACTGGGGGCGCAGCCCGAGCATGTTCAGGGTCAGCGAGATGCCGAAACCCACGAAGATGCCAGGGACAATCATGCTGACAATGGCAGAATAGAAGACGAAATTGCCACCTGGATAGCGGCGGCGGAAGCTCATGCCGACCGCGACGCCCACCAGCATGGTCAGCAGGGCCACGATGGCGCCCAGGCGGATCGAGCGAATAAAGGCGTTGTGGATGTCACCCACGCCACGGCCACCGGCCGTGAACAACGTTTCGAACCACACGGTGGAAAAGCCGCGCATTGGGAAGCTCATGCCGCCTTCCGGTCCCTGGAAGGAGAGCAGGTAGACGCAGATCATCGGGCCATACAGGAACAGCAGGAAGGCCGCGAAGACAAAGGACAGGATATAGTAGGAAGCCGGTCGTCTGTTGCCCATTTCGATCTCTCCTAGCGTGCCAGTTCTTTGCGGATGTCAACGAAGCGGAGCAGCAGGCCGACCATGCCGAGCACGATGAGCAGCAGTACGATCGACTTGGCCGCCGCAGGCGGAAACTGGAAGGCGTTGATCTCGTTCATGATGGCGACGGCGGGTGTGTTGACCTGATTGCCGCTCATGGCACGCACCAGGAAACCGTCGCCCATGACTGCGGTGATGATGAAAATTGTGCCGACGACAAGGCCCGGCTTGATCAGCGGAATAATGACTTCGGTGATGACCTGCCACTCGTTGGCACCCTGATCACGAGCGGCCTGAATAACGCTGGGGCTGATCTTGGCCATGGAATTGGCGATCGGGCCCATCATGGCGAGGGTGAGCATATTCACATAAACCACGATGACCGAGAACTCAGAGTAGAGCAGCCAGGAAAGGGGCTCGTCGACCAGCCCCGTGCCGACCAGGTACTGGTTGACCAGACCCTCGCGGCCAAGCAGGGGCACCCAGGAAATCATGCGGATGGAGCCCGACGTCCAGAACGGGATGGCGCAGGCCGCGAGAAACACGGCGCGCCACAGGTTCGAGCGCACATGGAAGATCAGGTAGTAGGCGACGGTGAAGCCCAGGACCAGAGTGATCGACCAGACAATGGCAAGTTGCTGAAATACGGTCAGGTAAGTGTCGACGGTGAGGGTGGAGCGCAGTATGTCCATCCAGTTGCCGAGGTAGAATTCGGGAATGATTTCGGCGAAGCCGAAGTCCATGAAGCTGACGGCCACGATGATGCCCAACGGAATGATCACGAGACACGTCATGATCAGTGTGAAGGGTGTGGCTTGCATCCACGATGCGATGCGGGGTGATACGGCCATGCTCATTGACTCCTAGCTGAGACGGCCCCGGGGGTTGCCCGGAGCCAGACGGAATGCAGATCAGGCAGCCATGAAATCCTGCCAGCGGCGAACCAGGTAGCGGTCTTCGTCCATCAGGGTGTTCCAGATGCCGACATTGCCCATGCGCTCCCAGAGCGAGCCGCCATCGCGCATGGCGCCGGCCTTTTCCATGACCTTGCCGAACGGATCGATGATGTCGGCGGTGGCGGGCTTGCCCTCGTACCAGTAGCCATAGTCATTGGGGTCCATCAGCGCCTTCATGGTGTCGGGCACCGATGAGTAGAAGCCCTGGCGGGAGAAGTAGACGCCGTTGAAGCCCGAATTGGTCCAGTTCATGTATTCCATGACGCAGTCCTTGCGGAGCTTGTCACCCGCATCCAGATGAGCCATCGAGGACATGAAGATGTACCAGCCGCGCGAGCCTTCCTTGAGCGGCAGATACTGGCACTCGATGCCGCGGGTGCGCACTTCGGTCACGGCCGGAGCGAACATCGACTGCAGCACGACTTCGCCTGAAGCCATCAGTTGTACGGACTGGTCGAAGTTGGTCCAGAACGAACGGAAATGGCCAGCACGCTTGAATTCGATCAGGAGGTCGATGGTCTTGTCGATTTCCTCGCGGGTCATGTTGCCCTTGTCGGCATAGGTCATCAGACCAGCTGCCTCGAGCGCCACCGCGGCGTCGGGTACGCCCACGCCAACGCCGTCCTGCAAGGCCACTTTGCCGGCAAAGTCGGAGTTGAAGAAATCTCCCCAGCTTTCCACCTTGTGGGGCACCAGGTCAGGACGCACGCCGAGGGTATCGGCATTGTACATGACGGGGATGCCGACCAGGTAATCTGTGGGGGTCAGCGAATATTCCTGTGCCGTCTCGTCGGTCCAGTACTGCGACTTGATCGGAGCAAAGCCTTGCATGGAATAGGGCTTGCCGTCGGCATAGGTGCCCTCGGTGAACAGCGGCACCGTCTTGTCCCAGTGCGCATATTCAGAAACCGGGATAGCGCGCAGAATGCCCTTGTTTTTGAAGTAGCCCATGGACGTGTTGCCGAAATCTGCGACGTCGATGGTTTCGGGCTGGGTCAGCATCCGGTTGATCAGCGTGGTATTGTCCAGCGTCTGCATCTGCACGGTGAAGCCAAGATCCTTGTTGGCCTGCTCGGCCACGGTCGGATTGGTGGTGTAGATCGACCCGACATGGGTAATCGTGATGTCCTTGCTGGCCTGCGCCCAATAGGTGGGGAAGCCGGTAATGGCACCCGAACCGATGGCGGCGCCAACAGTGGCAGCCGCGCCTTTGAGGACGCTGCGGCGGGAAATGCCGTCTTTCTTTGTTTCAGTCATCTCATGCTCTCCAGTGAGGGCTGCGGCGGGCAGCGCTTGTTCCGGAGATGAGGATCGAATGAAGTTCCGAAGCGAACAAATGAGATAAACTCACAGGTAGGCAAGAGCTAGATTACTGCTGCGCCGGGCGCAAAGCAGCCCTGCAATCCGTTCCAAATAAAAACAAAAAACGACCATGGGCCAACGCCTTAGGGCGTCGACCCATGGCCGAACACTGCATTGCAGAACAACAAAACGTTTTAGCTGGCCACGGAAAACTGCTGCTGCTGTTCGGCCAGCAGTCGGTAGCGGCCATCCATGTAGACCAGCGGGCCATTGGCTTCGGCCCAGAGTTCGACAGAGACGATCTCCGCCAAGAAGATGGTGTGGGACTGATAGGGAACGACCTGGCGCACTTCACAGTCAAAACTAACCATGGAATTGACCAGCGCCGGCGCGCCGGTGCGCAGGGTCTGCCACTGGTCATAATCGAAGCGCTTCTCGCGATCGACCGGGCTCGAGAAACGGCCGGCAACTTCCTCATGGGAATCGGCGAGGATGTTGACGCACAAAATGCCCGCTTCGGTGATATGGGCATGGGCGGAGGCGGTCTTGTTGATGCAAACCAGAAGAGTTGGCGGATCGGCCGTAACCGAATTGACCGCGGTGGCAACGAGGCCATGACGAACGCCCCCGTTGACCGTCGTGATCAACGACACCCCAGCCGCCAAACGGCGCATGCCGAGTTTGAACTCCTGATTGTGCATCTGCCTGCTTCCTTCCTCGCCGATTGCAGCGACTATAGGCAAACTATCGGCCCAGCCCATTTTTTGGCCAACTGACCATTTCTCACGAGGCGCAATGAGAAATTCTGGACTGAATTGCGGTTCGTCCCGGCCTAGCTTCGCGTCGTACCAAGGTGGGTGAAGGAATTCGAGGCGTGAAGAAAATAGCTTTCATCGGTACCGGCGGGACGATCGCGTCGCTGGGCACGGGGCCACTCGACATCGTCCATTATGGTGCGCACAAGACCATGCTGCCCGCCGGCGACATCATCGCGGCAGTGCCGCAGGTCCAGGATGTGGCGCAGGTTGTCGCGGTGCCGTTTGCCAATATCCCCAGCCCCAGCATCGGCTTTGCGGTCTGGAAGGAGCTTTCGGCGCTTTGCTCAAAACTTGTGGCGGAAGACCCGAACCTGGCTGGCATCGTGGTTGGCCATGGTACGGCGACGCTGGAAGAAACGGCCTATGCGCTGGGGCTGACGCTGAAGGTTTCGGTTCCGGTGGTGGTGGTCGGATCGCAGCGGCCGCTGAGCGGGCTCGCCAGCGATGCGCCGATGAACTTGGTCAATGCCGTGCGGGTCGCCGCGGATCCAGCATCGGGGGGCCGCGGCGTGCTGGTGCTGCTCAACGATGAAATTCATGCCGCGCGTGAGGTGACCAAGACGGCCACTTATCGGCTCCAGACCTTCCGCGCGCCCGATTTCGGCATGCTCGGATATGTCGACGGCGATGCGGTCAATTATTACCGGCGGACCGAGCGCGTCACGGCGCCGAATACCGAATTTGATATTGCAATGCTGGGCGAGTTGCCGCGCGTGGACATTGCCTATGCCTATAGCGATGCCGATGGTGCCGATGTCGACGCCTTTGTTGCCGCCGGCGCCAAGGGCATCATCTCGGCGGGCTTTGCACCCGGGATGGCGCCTCCCGGACAGATGCAGGCGCTGGAGCGCGCAGCCAAGGCGGGCGTAAAAGTGGTGCAGGCAACGCGCGCGGGCAGTGGCATCGTGCATGACAGCGCGCGGCTGACTGAGATGGGTTTCGTGCCGTCGGACAATCTCAACCCGCAAAAGGCGCGCATTCTGCTTGCCCTGGCGCTGACGCGCACCACCGAGCGCGCCGACATCATGCGCATCTTCAAAACATACTAGGAGCCTGCGATGTCCCAGATCGATGAACTTGACGCCGTGTCGATCGCGGAACGCGTCACTTCAGGCACGCTGAGCGTGGCCGAAATCGCCGAGGCGCTGATCGCGCGGGTCGAGGAGCGCGACGCCGAGGTTCAGGCCTGGGCCTATTTCGATCAACAATTGCTGCGCGATCGTGCGCGTCTGCTGGACGACGTTCCGGTCAAAGGGCCCCTCCACGGCGTGCCGATCGGGGTCAAGGATGTGATCGCGACCTATGATATGCCAACCGGGCACAATACTGCACGCTACGCCAATAGCCGTCCGGGGGTTGACGCGGCCTGCGTCGACACGCTGCGGGCTGCGGGTGCGCTGATCGCAGGCAAGACGGTTACGACCGAGTTTGCTGCGACGCTGCGCGGTGGCAAAACGCGCAATCCCCATGCGCTAGGCTATACGCCAGGCGGATCTTCGAGCGGGTCGGCAGCAGCGGTTGCAGACTGGCAGGCGGCGATCGGCCTTGGCACGCAGACTGGTGGTTCGACGATCCGGCCGGCCTCGTTCTGCGGCATCTATGGCTGGAAGCCGACCTGGAGCAGCATCAGCCGCGAAGGGCTCAAGATGAGCTCGACGACGCTGGACACGCTGGGGCTCTATGCGCGGAGCGCCCGCGACCTCATGCTCCTGGCCGATGTGTTTGCCATCGAGGCACAAGATGCCCCCTCGCCCGTCGCACTTGCGGGCCTGCGCGTCGGCATCTGTCGCACGCCACAATGGAGCAAGGCCCTGCCCGCAACGCAGGACGCCATCAGGCACGCCATGTCGCTGCTGCGGGCGCAAGGGGCGGAGGTGCAGATGCTCGACCTGCCCGGTGTTTTCGAGACGATCGGGGAATCACACCGCATCGTGGCGCGGACGGAAGGAAGATCGTCGTTCCTCAACGAATACCGGAACACGCCGGACCTGCATGAGGATTTCAAGGCGACGGTGGAAAACCGCAGCGGCATCAGTGCCAGTGATGCGCGGGCGGCCTATCGGCATGCCGACCACTGCCGCGGTGTCTATGACGATGTGGCCAGCCAGTACGATATCGTGCTGACGCCAAGTGCGACCGGCGAGGCGCCGGCGGGGCAGGACGCAACGGGTGACGCATCGTTCAACTCGATGTGGACGCTGCTGCAAGTGCCGGTGGTCAATGTGCCGGGACTTCTTGGTCCCGCCGGTTTGCCGGTGGGCTTGTCCCTGGTGGGCCGCCGCTACGAAGATCGCAAGGTCATCGCCATTGCCGAACTGGTCGGCAGCGCCCTGGCACGCCGCGACGCCGTGGCGGCATAGAACAGGGCGGCATTGCCTGCGCCGCCCTTGCCTATTGCGCTAGAGCGACGCGATGAAGGTGGCGCTGTCGCTGATTTCGGCCTGCCGCGGCAGGATCTTGGTCAGCAGGAAATCGTGTACGGCCGGATCATTGTCGCCCACGCAATCGGCAAGGATGGTGATGGCGAAGTCCATGTCGGCCGCCATGCGGGTGGTCGAGAGGATAACGCCGCTGGTGGAAATGCCGGTGAGCACGAGGTGATTGGCTTCAAAGGCGGAAAGAATGACCAGAAGGTCGGTGCCGTAGAGCGCGCCGACGCGATGCTTGGTGACGACCGGTTCGCCGGCAATCGGAGCCAGTTCCTCGATCACGGCCGGCTCGACCAGCCGGCCGGATGACCTGACGGCGGAAAAGCCCTTGTTGTTGGCCGAAACCTCTGGATAGCCGGGGCGAAAACCCACAACTACATAGGCGACCGGCATGCCCGCACGGCGCGCGGCATCAAGCACCTTGCGCGTATTGACGATAGCCCCGGCCGCGTCGTGACCGGAGACGATTTCGTGCTGGAAGTCCATCACGAGCAGGGCTGAACGCCGTGCTGTCACAGGGTCTTTCCCTTGTAAGATACCATGGGCATCTTGCCTTCGGTCGCGGTAAAATCCCTGACCCGACCGAGTACGATCAGCGTGCCGTGACGCTCGATGGTTTCCTCGACCTCACAGTCGATCACCCCCGATGCGCCCTGCAGCACCGGGGCGCCAGTGGCCAGTTTGCTCCAGCTGCCGAGGGTGAACCGATCGGCACCCTTGAGGTCTCCCTTGCCACCGAAAGGACCGGCTAAATCCGCCTGGTCGGTCGCCAGGTAATTGATGGCAAAGTGACCGCCCTCAAGAATGGCGGAGACAGCCGAGGTCTTCTTGTCGACCGAGATCATCATCACGGGCGGCTCGGCGCAAAGATGGGTGGCTGAAAGCGCGAGGAAGCCGCGGGGCCCATCCTTGCCTTGGGCAGTGACGATGGCCGTGCCGACGGCGCGCAGGCCAACCGCCTGCCAGAAGGTGCGGACATCGATGACCCGCTCGGTCGTCATTACTTCAGACATGTGCGTACTCGTTTCCGGTATGGGGTCTCAGGCTGCTGCCTGAGCCCCTGTCACCTTGCTGCCATTGCGGCTCTTCATCAACGGCTGGATGTATTGTCCGAACTGCTCAATGCCGACGATGAAATCATCAAAGATCAGCATAATGCCTTCAATTCCGGGTTGTTCAGCCAGTTGATCGAGCATGCGGGCGACGTTCTCATAGGATCCGATCAGCTTGGGGCCGCCATTGGCGGTCGCGGATTTGGGGTCTTTGAGCGTCTGGGCCGCGCCGGCGGCCATGCGGGCAGCCGTGGATGTCGAGGCAGAGAACTTGTCGGCGCCCGACTGCTGGCCCATCCATTCGATGGCCTCGAGGTCAACGCCCTTGTTGTAGTGTTCCCACTTGGCAAAAGCCATTTCGTCCGTGCGGTCGGCAATGATGGTGATCAGCGTATAGGCGCCGACCTTGCGGCCGGTTGCGGCGGCTACGGTCACCAGGCGCTGCGCGTTCTCGCCGCCGAGCTGGGGCTCGTTGATCTTGCCGCCGGCGCCGACGAAGTTGTAGTCGCATTCCTCGGCCACGAACTGCATGCCACGATCAGACGTTCCAGCCGCCACGATGTCGATATGGCCTAACGGACGTGGGCTGAGCTTGCAATCGTCCATCTGGAAATACTCGCCATTGAAATTGGACGTGCCGGTTTCCCAGAGCTCCTTCATCACCTTCACGTATTCGGTGGCGTAGGCGTAGCGATTCTTGAAATGCTCATCGCCGGGCCAAAGACCCATCTGCTGGTATTCCTTGGGCTGCCAGCCAGTGACAATGTTGACGCCAAAACGACCGGGGGCAATGGAATCGATGGTCGACGCCATGCGCGCAGCGAGCGCCGGCGGCAGGGTCAGCAGGGCGATAGAGGCATAAAGCTTGATCTTCTGCGTCACGGCGGCGATGCCCGCCATCAGCGTAAAAGCTTCGAGGTTGTGCTGCCAGAACTCGGACGGGCCGTTGTAGCCGCGCAGCTTGATCATGGCCAAAGCGAAATCGAGGCCATAATGCTCGGCACGCTGCACGATGGCTTTGTTGAGGTCGAAGGTGGGATAGGTCTCAGGCGAGGTGGTCGACATGAACCAGCCGCGGCTGCCGATAGGAATGAATACGCCGATCTTGGTCATGAGAGCTCCTTAGGCAGCGAATTGGTTTTTGGCCGGCGTGACATTGCGTGACTTCATCAGCGGCTGGATATGCTCGCCGAACTGCTCCATGCCGACGATGAAATCGTCAAAGGTAAGCATGATGCCCTCGATGCCCGGCTGCGCGGCAATTTCGTCGAGCATGCGGGCGACATTTTCGTATGAGCCGATGAGCTTGAGCATGCCGGTAGGCACGGCCTTGGACGGATCGTCCAGCATGGCCTGGGCATTGCGCGCCATGCCGCCGGCCGTTGAATTGGCAGGGGCGTTCTTGTCGGCCGAAGACTGATCACGAGACCAGGCAATGGCCTCCATGTCGGTGCCGGACTTGTAGTGTTCCCACTTGGCGAAGGCCATTTCGTCAGTGCGATCGGCGATGACCATCAGCAGCGTATAGGCGCCCACCTTGCGGCCATAAGGCTTCGTGACCTCCATCAGGCGCTTGGCATTATCGCCGGCATTGGCGGTATTGTTGATGCCCGAACCGGCGCCGATGAAGTTGTAGTCGCAGTGCTGACCGACAAATTCCATGCCGCGATTGCTGGCGCCAGCGGCGACGATGTCGATATGGCTGGACGGACGCGGGCTCAGCTTGCAGTCGTCCATCTGGAAATATTCGCCCTGGAAATTGGACGTGCCGGTCTCCCACAGGTCTTTCATCACCTGGACGTATTCGGAGGCATATTCGTAGCGGCGCTCGAAGTGGGCATCGCCGGGCCAAAGGCCCATCTGCTGGTATTCCTTGGGCTGCCAGCCAGTGACGATATTGACGCCAAAACGACCTGGCGCAATGGAATCGATGGTCGATGCCATGCGCGCGGCGAGGGCGGGCGGCAGGGTGAGCAGGGCAATCGAGGCATAGAGCTTGATCTTCTGCGTCACCGCGGCAATGCCGGCCATCAGCGTAAAGGCTTCGAGGTTGTGCTGCCAATATTCGCTGGGACCGTTGAAGCCGCGCAGCTTGATCATGGCGAGGGCGAAATCGAGCCCGTAATGCTCGGCGCGCTGCACGATGGTCTTGTTGAGATCGAAGGTGGGGTAGGTTTCGGGCGAAGTGGTCGAAATCAGCCAGCCGCGGCTACCGATGGGAATGAAGACGCCTATTTTTACCATGGCTGGGTGAACTCCGGGTTTGTAGGTCAGGCCGCGTTCTGGTTGGCGGCGGTGAGGGGCGTGGCGCGGCTGCGCATGCGCGGCTGGATATATTGGCCGAACTGCTCGATGCCGGTGATGAAGTCGTCAAAGGTCAGCATGATGCCACCCAGGCCGGGGGTTTCGGCCATGGTGTCGAGCATCTTGGCAACGTTTTCGTAGGACCCGATCAGCCGCAGGCCGCGATTGGGCTCGGCGGCAGCGGGATTACGCAGCTGTTCGAGCGTGCTGGCCGCCATGCCACCGGCGGTGGAATTGGCTGGCGCCTTGGTATCCTGGGAGGATTGGGAATGGGCCCAGGCGATGGCCCCCATATCGGTCCCCTTCTTGTAGTGTTCCCACTTGGCGAAGGCGAGTTCGTCGGTCCGGTCGGCAATGATCATGGCGCCTGTGTAGGCCTGGACCCTGCGGCCAGTCGTTTCCGCGACTTTGGCAAGACGCAGAACATTAGCGCCCGCCTTGTCTGGCTGGTTGATGCCACCGCCGGAGGAAACAAAATTATAGTCGCAATGCTCGGCGACGAACTGCATGCCACGGTCGGATGTACCGGCCGCCACGATGTCGATATGGTTCGATGGACGGGGGCTGAGCTTGCAGTCATCCATCTGGAAGAATTTGCCCTGGAAATTGGAGGTGCCCGTTTCCCAGAGCTGCTTCATCACCGTCACGTATTCGGTGGCGTAGTCGTAGCGCTGGGCAAAATGCGCCCCGCCTGGCCACAGGCCCATCTGCTGGTATTCCTTGGGCTGCCAGCCGGTAACGATGTTGACGCCGAACCGACCCGGCGCGATGGAGTCGATCGTCGACACCATGCGGGCGGTCAGGGCCGGCGGCATGGTAAGCAGCGCAATGGAGGCATACATCTGGATCTTGGTGGTGACCGCGGCAATGCCCGCCATCATGGTGAAGGGTTCCAGGTTATGCTGCCAGAACTCGGACGGGCCGTCATAACCGCGCAGCTTGACCATGGAGAGCACGAAATTCATGCCGTAATGCTCGGCGCGCTGGCAGATGGTCTTGTTTAGATCAAAGGTTGGATAGGTGCGTGGGGCGGTGGTGGACATGATCCAGCCGCGACTGCCGATGGGAATGAACACGCCGATGTTGACCATGACGCTGCTCCGTATTGAGGAGGGAACGGGCGCCCGAGCGGCGCCCGCGGAGATCAGGCGGCAGCCTGGTCGCTTGGCAGCGCAGGATTGCGTGATTTCATCAGCGGCTGGATATGTTCGCCGAACTGCTCCATGCCCACGACAAAGTCGTCAAAGGTGAGCATGAGGCCCTTGATGCCGGGGACAGCCGCGATCTCATCGAGCATGCGCGCGACGTTTTCGTAGGAGCCGATGATTTTTGTCATGCCGGTCGGCTCAGGGTTGTCGATGCCCTGTTTAAGCAGGGCGGCGGTTGAATTGGCACTGGCCTTGCTATCAGCGCCGGCCTGGCTGGCCTGCCATTCGAGAGCCTCGATATCAGTGCCGGTCTTGTAGTGTTCCCACTTGGCGAAAGCCATTTCATCGGTTCGATCAGCGATCACCATGATCAACTGGAAGGCACCGGTATCGCGGCCATGGGTCTTTGCTGCCTCGGCAACGCGACCGGCGACATCGCGGCAGCCATCGGTCTGATTAAGACCACCGGCGACCACGAAGTTGTAGTTGCCGTGCTTGGCCACGAAATCCATACCCGCAGGCGACTGTCCGGCGCCCACGATCTGGATCGGTGCGCTGGGCTGGGGCGAGAGCTTGCAATCGTCCATCTGGAAGAAGTCGCCCTTGAAGTCAGAGACGCCCGTTTTCCAGAGGTCCTGCATTACCGTGACATATTCGGTCGCGTAGTCGTAGCGGCGGGCGAAATGCTCGGGCGTCAGCTCGAGGCCCATCTGCTGGTACTCCTTGGGCTGCCAGCCGGTGACCATGTTGACGCCGATGCGGCCGGGCGCGATCGAGTCGATGGTCGAGACCATGCGCGCGACCAAGGCAGGCGGCATGGTGAGCATAGCGACGGAGGCGAACAGCTGGATCTTCTTGGTGACGGCGGCAAGGCCGGCCATCAGCGTGAAAGATTCGAGGTTATGCTGCCAGTATTCGCTGGGCCCGTTGTACCCGCGCAGCTTGATCATGGCGAGGGCGAAGTCGAGGCCGTAGTGCTCGGCGCGTTGTACAACCGTCTTGTTGAGATCAAAGGTCGGATAAGTTAGCGGGGACGTGGTCGATATCAGCCATCCACGACTGCCGATGGGGATGAATACACCAATCTTCGTCACGCCAAATGTCTCCTGCAGTCGCCTTGTGCATCGGCCGTAGCGGCCCGTCACTTGGCTGTTGAACCTTGCGGCACCATGCTTGACTGCAGCCTCCAATTTTCCAATGGAGTAATTCTCACCTGAGGCTTGCGATATTATTCCTTGTGTGGCGTGCGAATTGCAGCCCCAGTTGCTCGTCGCCTTTGGATTGCCGGCCTCAGAGGCGGTAGCTCATTCGGCCCCATCCCGCGATCTTCCGACAATGCTGCGCCGTACACCCAAGATGTCAGAGCAGGCTAGCCTGCTCAAAGTGAGCCTACGGAGGACCAGACGCGATGTCTGATGTCGGCTTACGGGAACTAGGGAGAATGCCGGAGAAGGCCGATTTGAGGTCGGCAGCTGCCACTAAGGAGCCGGCTGAACGATGGCCGCTATCCCACCCTCAATGCCCAAAAGCTGCCGGTCTG
>NZ_JBYUNO010000010.1:0-9123 GCF_058133495.1 Devosia sp. Z6_126
CCCTGGGAGAATGGCTATTGCGAGAGCTTCAATGCCAGACTGCGTGATGAACTGCTCGATGGCGAAATCTTCTACACCCTCAAGGAGGCACAGATCGTCATCGAACAATGGCGGCACCACTACAATACCACCCGACCCCATTCATCGCTCGGCTATAAGCCGCCGGCACCAGAGGCCATCTCATGGCCCCCTAGCCAGAGTGGATCAACACCTCCGACGCTGGCATCAAGCCCAATTATGCACTAACAATAATCCCGGACCGCCAATGCGGTGCAGACCAGAAAGCTAACCGCAGCGAAGGAAACTCTCTGTATTTCCTTGACCCTGACGGTCACAAACTGGAGCTGCATGTGGGCACACTAGAAACGCGGCTTTCCCATTATCAGCAACGGCCCCATCCAAGCCGCATCATCTATGACTGAAGCTCCGTCCATTATTCCATAATGGACATTATCCCTTGCTCTACGGCAGCTTTCGGGATTGCTGACAGTATTCTCAGATGGCGGCAAAGGGGGGCGGAAGGAGCCGTGCTGGTATAATCCATAGACCAAGGGCATCCGAGCATGAAAATACCGGGTGATGGCCGTCGCACGCCTCACAGATAGACCGTCCCTCACGATGATGTAATAGGGTGCGATGGCCTCAACTTTGTCGCCGGAAGCACGAAGGTCCCGTCCTCGAAGCCCCTGGCCAGCCGTTCCCTGATCAATTTCGAACTGATCCCGTCGTGCACCACCCAGAACCCCCGCACCTGATGGTCCTCGACCTACCCGTCGGCGCCGACATCGGACGAAGCTGTTCATCTGACCGGCATCACTCGGGGGTGTCGTTCCACCCTGGGTAATCGTACTTGCCGGCGCCCATGATCTCAGCGCCGACCCCCGTATCGTGCTGGCGGACAAAGGGAGAATTTTCGATGTCGCTCGATGGCTTCTGGGCGGGCGAGGGTCTCAGTCGCGATGACCCGTTCGGCTACCCCGGCGAACGGCTGCATGAATGGATGTTCGATACGCGATGGTGGCATGAGAGGAGCGGGGTATTGGTGGCACGAGCGGCGTCGACGACACCACCATAGGGCAGACCTCTCTGGGATTTTAATCAAGCAAGGGTGACGGAACAGCCGGCTCACCCGCTTCATTCAGGCAGAACATTGTACCTAACAGGCACCGCTTGCCCGAGGGCTGACGGCCCTGGCTGTCGGAGAGGATTGGACCATGAAGCAAAGATCGCTAGCGACTGCCCTGAGTGGTGTCGTGCTGATCGCCGCGTCGGGAGCCGCGCTTGCGGCACCGGCCGTAACGATTTCGACGGCCACCCTCCGGACCGGGCCGGGCTTGGACTATGCCCCGATTGGCGAGTTGGAAGCGGGTGATAGCGTCGACGTTGACGGTTGTCGCCGCGGTTAGTGTTACGTTGAGGGGGCCCTCGGAGCGGGCTGGCTGCCGGGGAGCGATCTGGCCGAACCGATCCGCCCTACGCTGCCCTCGCCTGTATTCAGTTTTGATTATGGCCCGCCGGACTGGGCCCCACCCCCGCCGCCTCCGGGACCTCCGCCTCACCGCCGCCCCCCGGCTGACGCTCCGGACGCACCCTCCGGCGGAGCTGGATCGCCGCCTAACCAGGGGCCGCCGCCGGCGCCGCGACCGAATCCGTCCACAGGAGCGGGACCATCTCCCAACTCTAGCCCGGTATCCCCGCCTCCGCCCGCAGGGGCCGCACCGGAGTCACCGCCTAACCAGGCACCAGCAGCCGATCCGCCGTCCGCTCCGCCTGGAGCAGGATCTCCGGCGGACCAAGGGCCGGCATCGCAACCCTCTCCCGGTTCTTCTACAGGAGCCGGCCAGAACCATCCGACTGGAGAGGCACCCGGCTCGCCGCCTGCTCCACCCTCAACGGGATCAGGACACGGTTCTGCCCCTCCCCCTCTCCTGCCGGGTGCCGGCTCTAAGCCCGCCGGCAAGTGATCGGACCTCCGCGGCAACCGGGTGGCGGTTGTCGCGGGTCCCGCCTGCCGATCGAAGCGGATGTTCCATTCGGTGAAATTTGGACGCGACCAAGATGAGATATTATTGCGCCTTAAGCAGCATTACCGGACTGGCAAAAAGCGGTGTGCACGCCGAACCAGCTCCGAGACACTTGCCGGCGCCGAGGGATAGTTGTCCAGATCGCCAAGGATGCGGCGGCTGATGGTGGCCGCGCGACATCCAAGCCTGGCAGATGCTTCGCAACGACGGATTTCGCGACGACGGGAAGTACTACGAAGAGCAAGTGGAAATTCACTCGCGCCAACCATGCCAAGCACTCCCGCTCGGCCCTGCCATGGCTTTAGTCGTACCCGGATCTCCTAACGGCAGCCACTTCGCCTGGTTTCCTCTCGACCACTCTTAACTCGCCGTGACAGGTACCCGTGTGTTCAGTTTCTGAGGACACCTGACAGGGTCACGGACGAAAGCGCGGCCGAGGCGCAGGCCGCAACGATAAACAAGCCTGGATAGCTGATTTCTGCAATGACGGGGTAGGTGATGAGTGGAGACAGAAACTGCCCGAGAAAAATGCCCGCGGTCATTATCCCTGCGGCCGTGCCTCGCCGCGACGCTGGCACGAGTCCCATGGCGGTCGTCATGAAGTTTGGCATGACCAGTCCCACTCCCACCCCAATTGTAGCGGAACCGAGATATATTAAAGGCTCAATTGACACGTTGGCGAGGGTGGCAAAGCCGCAAGCCATGACCAGATATCCGATCGTGGAGACGCCCGTTGTTCCGAGGCGCATGCGTACTGAGCCGAACGCCAGCGCCAGTATGCCAGCGCTCAAGGTGACGGCCCCCAAAGCTTGGCCGGCCACTGCTGGATTAGAGAACCCCCGAGCGATCAGCGCATACGGCAGCTGGGTTGGCACGATATAGAACAAGGTGAAAGTGGAGGCCGCCAGGATGGCAAGTGCGGCAAGCCTGGCGCTCCAGTTGGCAGGCACTTCAATCGCGTCACCCGGAGATGGGCGTGACGTGTTGCGGCCAGGCTCCTTGATGAAGGCCCACATCAGCGGCAAATACGCGATCGCTAGTCCATAAATAATGAAGGGGAACCTAGGCGACAGCGCCGCGATCCACCCCGCTACAGCAACGTACAGAAACCCGGAAAAATTAGTGGCGGCGAGCTGGTAACCCATAAACCGGGCGCGGTCTTGGCCGGAAAAATAGTGCCCTACAAGGGTAGTCAGAGACGTCATCGTACATGCAATGGCTACCCCCAAGAGCAACCGGCTAAGCAGAATTGCCTCAAGAGTGTCCAGCCAGTATCCGGCTGTACCCGCCACTCCAAAGAGCAGCACGCCCAGGAGCAACAACTTTCGCACGCCGACACGATCTGCTGCGAGCCCCGCAAACGGCGCGAGTACAGCCACTGCAAGTGAAGGAGCGGTGACCAACAAGCGGGTGAGAATGGCGGCGTTCGGGTTCTGCCTGAAAACGGCCTCAAGTCCCGGAAGGGCCGGACTGATCGTCGCGTTGGACATGACAGTCAAGGTGGCGGCAAGCAGGAGGGCACAAACTCGCCGGTCTTTAAGCAGCGCTGACATTTTCGCTCCACAACCATGATTGTTGGCAGCACCAACAAACACCACGATTGTTGGCGCTGTCAACGGTTTGTGGTAAGAATTCCGCTCTGGTTCACCTCTCTGGTTTTTGGATATGAATGGAACAACGTCCGGCACCGACCCAGCCCCCCGCCTGCTCAATCTAACGACCCGGCTGCTTGGGCAAGTCGCCGGCATAGTCGGCGGTATCAGCGCCGAAGCACTCGCTAAAGCGGGTGGGCATCGCTACGGCTTCGCCGTCCTCGCTACGCTGCAAGAGTTCGGAGTTCTCTCACAAGCGGATTTATGCCGGCGCACCAATATCGATCGTAGCGACATGACTTCAGCCATAAACGGGCTCGAAGCAGCGGGTCATGTGCGGCGTTGCCGAGATGCGCAGAACCGGCGGCAAAATCTAGTGAGTATCACCCCCTCCGGCGAGACGCAGCTGACGTCGCTTACTTCCGTGCTGGATCTTGCTCAGCAAGATGCCCTGGCTCCGCTCAGCGCCAATGAGCGTTCCGACCTGCGTGTTTTACTGCAGAAGCTCTACTTTTATCACTCTGCGGATCGGCAAAATCAATCGATACGGCTGAATTCCGAGGGAGAATAATCCAGCTCGTTTTCCCTGTCCCGTCAGCAAACGAAGCCGACTGGTTCCGAGCCGCAGCGAGATGAAGTTTGCTCGTGCCGGGTCGACGGCAAACCACGGCCGAAGAGATCGATCCGTTAGCCTGGCAAGGCCCACTGCGGCGCCACGTACTTTACGAACTTGGAAGGTCAGGTTTTAGGAGAGCCAGAAGCGCGGCAAGGTAACCGGGAAGGGATAGGTTGGCCGGCTTACTGTTCGCCGCCGTGCATGGACCGGGCAAGACGTTGACCCTAGCTTCGACTGCGTCATGGCGCGCACGGTCAGCTCACGACACGGATAGTCGTTCATCAGGCAAGAGGAGGGCAAAATGCTCAGACGCACTTTCCTTTCACGGTCGGCCGGCGTAGGTACAGCTCATTGCCGTGCCGACACGAGCCCGACCTCGACCAGCCGCACAAGGGGTGACCAGATCCTGGCAAATGGACGCTACTCCTCCGGGGGGCTGCAATTGCCGGTGGTACAGGATCTCCCCAATCATGCAGCCGGACGAGGTAGGGCTCCAGGGAATGCCCAGTGCGCTTAGTTCGTATTCGACCGGGGAGGAGCTTCGGCGAAGACGGTCCTTGGCGACTACTCCGTCCGCCTCCAACTCTCGCAGCTGCAGCGTCAGCATCCATCGTCATGCATGAACCCGCATCCCTGCCCTTCTGCCTGGCTTGCGGGCCGTCGGCTTTTCGGCAAAGGCCGTGCCGGATATTATTCCTGCCTCGACACTGGAGGACGCACTGCTGAAAGCGTGAGCTATCTGATTCTGACTAGTGAAATATTGGCCAAATTTCGGGCGTTCAGAACAAGATCGTCGTTCGCAGCAGGCTTGCCGATCCAAAGCCCAGCCTCAAAAACCGTGCCTTTATGCTCTGACATTTCCGCATGAGCAGAATGCACGATAAAGGGAATTTTGCGTTCAGTAAGCGTCGCGGCCGTCTTGACGCAAACCCCATCTGCCAGAGATATGTCGATAACGGCTACATGGGGCGAGTTGGTCTCAAGCCACTCATCGGCCTGAACGCAATGGGTGAACATCACCACGTTGAAACCGGCAGCACGCAATGTGAATTCCATATCTAAAGCAATAAATGCTTCATCTTCCAGCAGCAGGGCAAGGGGGGAGGCGGTCTGTTCCATGCCCCCATCAGGCACGATTTTTGCCGGTTGAAACTAACATATTACAGTCGATTACTAATTTAGTCCGACGAACGGCAGGGGTTAAGCGGCCGTTCTGAAATCCTTAGTCCAGACCGAGTGACTCTCGCTGGTTTAAGTAGGCGGGGTCGAACTCCGCTATGTCCTTTAGACGGTCCCAGTCCAGAATAGATAGTTTTCCCTTCCGGAGGTCGGCAAGTCCTTCAGCACGGAGCTTCATCAGTGTACGGTTGACGTGGACCGAGGTAACCCCAAGCGCCTCCCCGAGCTGCATTTGAGTAAGGGGAAAGGTGCAGGAATTGTTCTTTGTCAGCCCCACTGCGCCCATGCGAACGTAAATCTCGCACAGGAGGTGTGCGAACTTTCCAAGGGCCTCGTGTCCACCCAACACTTTCACCCAAGTGCGGGCGTGGGCCGCATCTGTCAAACTCTCACGCCAAAAAAGTGCCACCAATCGAGGGGCCCTGCGAAGAACATTGAGCATGTCACGGTGGGCGATTAGAGCGACACTGCTTGGTCCTATTGATGCGAGAGTGTGGTCCATGATTTTAAGGTGGAGGCCCTGCAGGTCCGGTATGTCGCCTGGGACATGTATCGAGAGGGTCTGCCGCTCACCGCCGCTCAGTATGCTGTACCGATGCAGAAACCCCTCAACCACCACGCAACAATGGGAGGGGTCGTCGCCTTCTCGCGCGATCACATCGCCAGTCTTGAGTCGTTTGCCGGTAAGAGGCATGGCCTCAATGCTTTGCCGCTCTTCCGGATAAAGGCGACCGAGGCTTTCGAGCTTTCGGAGCAGTGGCGTTGTTAAGTTCGTCATGAGCCCTTGTTGCATCAAGCTTCTAGCGGAGCAACACTTCTGCCGCATCTCACTTCGAAGGCGGCGGCCGCGCGACAAATCCGAAAACCCCCGGTCCGTTCGGCAACCTTCTACTCGCTCGAGCCGGACCAATCATCGCCCCGCGGCCACTGTCGCCAGCACTTGCAGCAGCGGTCTTGGTCTTCTGCCCAGTGACTCCCTTCCCTTCCAGCTAATTATTGTACATCAGGTGCCGGTGACGGCTCCAGGTCCGATGGCTGACTCCCGTTCAGCACCGGAAAGAGTGCCCTGACCAAGAGCAACGGTGACGACCGCCGCAATGCCGGCTAGGACGGACACCCAAAAGGCATGTTGGGAACCATATGTGTCAACAACCCAGCCTGCTGCGAAGGATCCGAGTGCCATTCCAATTCCGATGCCGGTGGTTACCCAAGTCACCCCTTCCGTGAGCAGCGCTTCCGGGACACGCTGCTCAATTAGCGCAAACGCCGTAATGAAGGTTGGCGAAATTGCGATGCCACTAAAGAAAACTGCAGCTGCCAGCAAGGCGACTGACCCGGTGGCGAAGAGTAAGGGCACTGCAGTCACAGCAATGACAGAAACTGTGATGAGCAATTGCCGTTGCAGCGGAATATGCAGCTGGATCGCGCCAAGCACCAGCCCGAGCACGAACGAGCCTGCCGCATAGACGCCGATAACCAGGCTGGCAGCACCCGGGTCCCCGAGCTGCTCAGTCACCGCAACTGCACTGACCTCCGCCGTCGCGAAGATCGAGCCGATGAACACCATTGCCAGGGTAATCCTCTGAACTGGGCGCAAAGCGATAGCGGACCCCCGCGCCTTGTATTCCCCGCCTTTACGCACTCTCGGCTCCGTGCTGCGTTGAGCCAGAAAGGCGATAGTACCGAGCACGAATAGCATTGTGCTGACAACGAGCCCTGCTTCGGGGAAAACGGTCACGGCCAGGCCGACCGACATGGAAGCACCGGCAATGTAGATCAATTCGTCGGCCGCAGACTCGAATGCAAAGGCGGTGTTGAGTTCCGGACGATCCCGGAACAATTCCGTCCATCGCGCTCGCACCATTGCGGACAAGCTTGGCATGGTCGCCGCCAACAGCGCGAACGCGAAGAGCGACCAGGCTGGCCACTGTTGGTTGGCGGCAAGGGCAAGCCCGGCGAACGCGACGACCGACACTGCTGCAGTTGGTGCGACCACCGGCATCTGGCCGAAGCGATCAACCAGGCGAGAGAGCTGCGGAGCTACAAGGGCGTTCGCGAGCGCGAATGTCGCTGAAACCGCACCTGCAAGCCAGTATTCGCTGTGAGTCTGCGAGAGCATGGCTACAATTCCTATTGGCGCCATGGCCATCGGCAACCTGCCGACAAAGGCAGCAGCAGAGAAGGCCTTGGTTCCTGGTGCTGAAAAAATCTTTGCGTACGGGTTCGACACTTTGGTCTCCCTTGCTGAGCGCGAACGCATTACATACGATGCGTACGAGATCATTTAGGAATGATACAGCGTGTATGTCAAGAAGTTATACGCGACGTATGGAAAGGCTGCAGTGGCGGAAGTTCGTAGAGCAAAGAACGAAAAAACAAGGGCTGCCCTCATCGCTGCAGCCCGCAAAGCATTTGGCGAACAGGGATACGCGGCGGCATCCATGGATGAATTCACTGCGGCCGTAGGTTTGACTCGCGGTGCCCTCTATCATCAGTTCGGCGACAAGAAGGGGTTGTTCCGCGCTGTGGTGGAACAGATCGACAGTGAGATGGCAAACCGGCTCGCAGCTATCTCCAGGGAAGCGCCTACCCGGTGGCAGGGTCTGGTCGAAGAATGGACGGCATACATCGAAATGGCGCTGGAACCAGAGATCCAGCGCGTGATGTTTCGCGATGGCCCAGCTGTGTTGGGCGACATATCGCAATGGACAACCACCAATGGTTGCGTCATGGCACTCAAGGCCAGCTTGGATCAACTTCAAGCGAGCGGCGAGATCATCGAAGGTGACACCGAAGCCCTCGCCCGCCTGATCAATGGTGCTGCCAGTCACGCCGCCACCTGGATCGCAAGCTCCTCGGATCCGCAATCCACATCGCGCCGCGCGGTCGAGAGCTTTCGGCTTCAGCTCGCTGCTCTTCGGAAGAACTGAGCAGCCTGCCCGTCAGTCCAAAGACATTTCGGGAGAGTGCCGCACTGCCACGCGCTAGATGAAGAATGCCCATTAACGGAGATTGACGGCTTCTGGGCATTTCTCGCCAGCATCTGCATGACATTATGAACGAGTCCAAGCCAGTCTCGCCTGAGATGGCCGTTCGGCTTGGCAAGCTGTTTGGCACCGACGCCGGCATGCGGATCCGGATGCAGACGGCTTATGATACTTGGCACGCAGAGCCGAAGGTTGATGTGAGCAACATTCCCGCGCTGGAGCCGTTGAAGTCGGCCGAGATCGTCATCGCATGCGCGACATCGGCTCTTCCTCGTCCGCCCCGCTAACGAGAGTGGTGCCCAGACTCCCGTCAGGCTCGTCCACCAGAACCGACCACAACGGCACGCCAAGCATGTTCAGCACGCGGCAAAGGCGGACGGAGCTGGAATGGCGGAACTGACCCCGCATCAACCCGGAGATCTTCGGCTGGGGAATACCTGTCAGCTCGGCAGCCTCAGTGGTCTGCCCCGCATTGGCGGTCCGGGATTATTGTTAGTGCATAATTGGGCTTGATGCCACCGTGGGAGGGGTTGATCCACTCTGGGGTGGCGGCCATGAGATGGCCTCTGGTGCGGGTGGCTTATAGCCGAGCGATGAATGGGGTCGGGTGGTATTGTAGTGCTGGCGCCATTGTTCGATGACGATCTGCGCCTCCTTGAGCGTGTAGAAGATTTCGCCATCGAGCAGTTCATCACGCAGTCTGGCATTGAAGCTCTCGCAATAGC
>NZ_JBYUNO010000012.1:0-2791 GCF_058133495.1 Devosia sp. Z6_126
CTTAGGACCGTTATAGTTACGGCCGCCGTTTACTGGGGCTTCAATTCGCACCTTCGCTTGCGCTAAGCACTCCTCTTAACCTTCCAGCACCGGGCAGGCGTCAGCCCCTATACTTCACCTTACGGTTTTGCAGAGACCTGTGTTTTTGCTAAACAGTCGCCTGGGCCTATTCACTGCGGCTCTCTCGCGCTTGCACGCTAACAGAGCACCCCTTCTCCCGAAGTTACGGGGTCATTTTGCCGAGTTCCTTAACGAGAGTTCTCTCGCTCACCTTAGGATTCTCTCCTCGACTACCTGTGTCGGTTTGCGGTACGGGCACCCCCTGCCTCGCTAGAGGCTTTTCTTGGCAGTGTGAAATCAGGAACTTCGGACCAAAGGTCCTTCGCCGTCACAGCTCAATGTTATAGGATGCGGATTTGCCTACATCCACACCTCACTGCTTGGACGTGCATAACCAACAGCACGCTTACCCTATCCTACTGCGTCCCCCCATCACTCAAAAGGCAGGGTGGTGGTACAGGAATATCAACCTGTTGTCCATCGTCTACGCCTATCGGCCTCGACTTAGGCCCCGACTAACCCTGAGCGGACGAGCCTTCCTCAGGAAACCTTAGTCATACGGTGGATGGGATTCTCACCCATCTTTCGCTACTCATACCGGCATTCTCACTTCTAAGCGCTCCACCAGTCCTTCCGGTCTGACTTCGACGCACTTAGAACGCTCTCCTACCACTGATACCATCGGTATCAATCCACAGCTTCGGTGATTTGTTTAGCCCCGATACATTTTCGGCGCAGCGTCACTCGACCAGTGAGCTATTACGCACTCTTTAAATGATGGCTGCTTCTAAGCCAACATCCTGGTTGTCTAAGCAACGCCACATCCTTTTCCACTTAACAAATACTTTGGGACCTTAGCTGGTGGTCTGGGCTGTTTCCCTCTTGACTACGGATCTTATCACTCGCAGTCTGACTCCCAAACATAAATCATTGGCATTCGGAGTTTGTCTGAATTCGGTAACCCGGGATGGGCCCCTAGTCCAAACAGTGCTCTACCTCCAAGATTCTCGCGTTTGAGGCTAGCCCTAAAGCTATTTCGGAGAGAACCAGCTATCTCCAGGTTCGATTGGAATTTCTCCGCTACCCACACCTCATCCCCGCACTTTTCAACGTGCGTGGGTTCGGACCTCCAGTAAGTGTTACCTTACCTTCATCCTGGACATGGGTAGATCACCTGGTTTCGGGTCTACGACCACATACTCATTCGCCCTATTCAGACTCGCTTTCGCTGCGGCTCCGTCTTCTCAACTTAACCTTGCATGGGATCGTAACTCGCCGGTTCATTCTACAAAAGGCACGCCATCACCCGTTAACGGGCTCTGACTATTTGTAGGCACACGGTTTCAGGGTCTATTTCACTCCCCTTCCGGGGTGCTTTTCACCTTTCCCTCACGGTACTGGTTCACTATCGGTCACTAGGTAGTATTTAGCCTTGGGAGATGGTCCTCCCAGATTCCGACGGAATTTCACGTGTTCCGCCGTACTCAGGATCCACTCTGGAGGGGTTGGACTTTTGACTACGGGGCTTTTACCCTGTCTTGCGGACCTTTCCAGATCGCCTCGTCTAATCCAACCCTTTGTAACTCCGTATAGAGTGTCCTACAACCCCAAGAGGCAAGCCTCTTGGTTTGGGCTCTTCCCGTTTCGCTCGCCGCTACTCAGGGAATCGATTTTTCTTTCTCTTCCTCCAGGTACTTAGATGTTTCAGTTCCCTGGGTCTGCCACAGATGCGCTATGTATTCACGCAAATGTACTACCCCATTACGGGCAGTGGGTTCCCCCATTCGGAAATCTCCGGATCAAAGCTCACTTACAGCTCCCCGAAGCATATCGGTGTTAGTGCCGTCCTTCATCGGCTCCTAGTGCCAAGGCATCCACCGTGCGCCCTTATTAACTTAACCTAAAAGTTAAAAAAGTTACACATCATGATCACGTCAGTGACCACAATTTGAATATCTTGCTTGTTTCTTGTTTGATGTCGTTTTATCCAGTTTTCAAAGAACAAAAGGCTTGCCCTTTTGCGACGAGTAATCGCAGGAGCAAAAAAGTTTGAATGTATGAACATTCAAAACTGAACTGCAAAACGTCAAGTCATGGGTAAAGACCCATGTTCCGAATAAATCCTTAGAAAGGAGGTGATCCAGCCGCACCTTCCGATACGGCTACCTTGTTACGACTTCACCCCAATCATCTGTCCCACCTTCGGCGGCTGGCTCCCAAAAGGGTTACCCCACCGACTTCGGGTGTTACAAACTCTCGTGGTGTGACGGGCGGTGTGTACAAGGCCCGGGAACGTATTCACCGTGGCATGCTGATCCACGATTACTAGCGATTCCGGCTTCATGTAGGCGAGTTGCAGCCTACAATCCGAACTGAGAACGGTTTTATGGGATTGGCTCACCCTCGCGGGGTCGCGACCCTCTGTACCGTCCATTGTAGCACGTGTGTAGCCCAGGTCATAAGGGGCATGATGATTTGACGTCATCCCCACCTTCCTCCGGTTTATCACCGGCAGTCACCTTAGAGTGCCCAACTGAATGCTGGCAACTAAGATCAAGGGTTGCGCTCGTTGCGGGACTTAACCCAACATCTCACGACACGAGCTGACGACAACCATGCACCACCTGTCACCGCCGTCCCCGAAGGGAAGGCCCTATCTCTAGGGCGGTCGGCGGGATGTCAAGACCTGGTAAGGTTCTTCGCGTTGCTTCGAATTAAACCACATGCTCCA
>NZ_JBYUNO010000013.1:0-2675 GCF_058133495.1 Devosia sp. Z6_126
CGCGCCAATGGTACTAAGTCTTAAGGCTTGGGAGAGTAGGTCGCTGCCAGGTCTGCCAAAAACGGATGTCTCAATACGTCGTCGAAAACAAAAAAGCCCCGCACTCAGAAATGAGGCGGGGCTTTTTCGCGTTCGGAGCAATGAAGCAGGGGAAGAGGTTGGCTTTGACAGCCGCTACAGCACCCGAGCTGAGGAGGAAGTCCGCGGCTACCCACTTCTCCGCGGGAGTTTGTTGTTGTGAACCCGGCCGCCCCTTACAATTGAGTTAACGGCGATGCAGGAAACCAGCCGGGCGAAGGAACAGCGCCTGGGAGCTGGCAGGTTGCCCTCACCGACCCCCTACCAACCGCGAACTCATTCTGATGAGATCGATCGGGCGCACCACCAGCTGGAACGCCCCCCGTAGTTCACCGCAACCAACGGGGAACCCGGGCCCCTTTTCAGCCGAAGTTGATAAACGATGGAAGAGGAACCGCGCAAGCACCCCCCGCGCTTGCTGCTCTGCGTAGGGGAATGGTTGCTGCGCATGGCGAAGAACTATCCGTTACGCTGAGCAGGAGGGTTCTCTGCTCGGCCACGGCCTAAGCGGTTCGGCGAGGAAGGCCGAGGCTAGAGAAATCATTGCTTGGGCGGCTCGTAAGCTCGCCAGATAGGCTTCACCTTTACTCGCGAGTGGCGGCAGGGCAGTGGCTTGCGCCCTGCCTCAGCATACGTCGTCACGGTTGTGGCCGATGGTTCCCTCGGGTCACGATCGCCTTTAGCCACGAGCGTCTTGGCATCATAACGCGAGCCGATCTCGAGGACTTGTCAGTTGGCATGTCGGCTTATCACGCGGATGGCTTTAGATGAGGGGACTTGCGGCTGCGGTTAGTGGCTGCGGCAATCCGCAGGGACGCGGGTCTTACGTGAAGATTCTCCTCGGTTGTGCTCCGAACCTCGCGAAACTGCAGCGAGCAGAGTTCGATATTGCTGATGCACACTCCGGAGGTGAACGCTGGAGGCTCGGTCCCCAAGGTATTCGAGGCAAACCATCGCGGCACTATCAGCAACAAGGCAGTTTCGCGCCTGCGTAAGTAGGTGAGCCGTCAGGTTCATTCGCCAGCACCGGATCGGCTCTGTCTTACAGCCTTCACTTTGGTTCAACCTGTGTTTCCTTCAAGTCTTTAGGACACATGGAGGTCGAAGATCATACCTGCGCGGCTTTTGACCACTGCAGACCCGGAACTTGGCGGGGTGGCCAGCGAACGAAGGGGCCCCAGGGCTGGGCCCCTTAACCGGGTAAATACGTAGTTATGCTAATGAGCTCTGGTGGCCCATGATAAATCCCACGACGCGGGAAGTCTTTGAGCAGACTGGGTTCTGTCGCGTTCGTTCCGAATTCGCTGACGTTGCAAGCTCGTGTGTCGGTCACCGGGTTGTACTATACCAGAGTGGGCGAGAGACGGCGGAGCCAAGCCTTCCGGTGGGCTACTTCGCTGCTGCTATCCTGGTGGAGGTGTATAACCGCGCCGATGATCCAGAGCACTGCGTCATTGAGCTTGATAATGTGGTGGCATTCAAGACACCTCGCCCGATGCTGGCGAATGGCGCCGTTCTAGAAGCCGCTCTCCTCAATCCCGCTGGTGCTTTTGCCGGCTGGAGGGCCGCCGAAGATGTGAGGGAAATTTCCACTTCGGAGTTAGCTAGTATTCTTGCTGCGGAGTACGGAGCTCACCAAGCGGGTATGAAGGATCCCAGGGCGGACTTGCCCCTCTTCCGGGAACGCCATGTCCGAATCAGAGATCCAAAGTTCACGTATGACGTCTATCGCGCGTATCAGGGTAGATGTGCGATTAGCCTGGTTCGCTTGTTGAACATCGAGACAAATGAATGTGGGCTCGAGGCTGCTCACATCTACCCTTATTGGCTTGAGCCCTGGAACACAGTTTCGAGCGGAATTCTCCTGGCGCCAACTTGGCACGCTCGGTACGACGCTGGTCTTATTACGCTTCACGATGACTATTCGTGGTCTCCCAATGTGGAAGATGCGGACACGGAGGCGATACGCTTTCGTCACCTCCATCTGCCAATGTCAGGCAGTGAGCTGCCGGACATTAATCTGATCCGTCGCAATCGCCAGCGCTTGGCCGCGATCCACCAGCCGGCAGGACGCAAGGGATTGCCTCTACGGAACAGCACTAAGCATTCGAGACTCGTCAACGCCGGAGCTATTCGGGGCCTGCTTGTTCGGGCGGTCGTTCCTCAGATGTTGGATCAGGCGCAGGAACTCCTCTGGCCGCCCGCCGCGGCCACTGCCTGGCTTTGCATGCGTCGGCTTGGCTTGAAATGGCATGTCACGGAGGGCTGTGGGCACTCCGAGCTCGCGTCTGTTCAAGACACAGATCAGCGTGACCCTGCATGACTAGCTGGGTTTCACCGCCGGATGGCCCTATCGCCGCTCTATGTGCATGTTCTCTTACGTCAGGGGACCAGCATCGCCGGCAAACCCACCGGTCAAGCGGCTCCACACTACCTGCGCGGCGGGATCAAGGGCGCTGCTATTCGAAGTTGGCTTCCTACTGGCGAGCTTCGCGTTATCCACAGGCTCTGCTTTCTGGTGGAACCAGAAGTCAGTTTTGTCATTTAGCGTGTTGACGGTGGCGATGGGGTCGCTTATATCCCCGATCACCGCTGCA
>NZ_JBYUNO010000014.1:0-2178 GCF_058133495.1 Devosia sp. Z6_126
ACCGCAGCTGAGGCAGTCCGGTTTGTTATCGAGGACTTGCCTGTTGCCGCACGCGCAGGATCCTATCTCGAGGTCAACGAGCAGCGTTTCGAGGGTGCTACGATTCGAGCTCTTTACGATGATGTTGCCTATCCATTAGAACGCGCGAACTGAGTGAGGCCCTAAAGGTGTCAGAAGCGATATGAGTGAAGCCGTCGAGACATCGAGTTCGCTCCTTCGGGATGTCAAGAATCTCGCACGTGCTGTGGATGCTGCTGGCATTGCCCTCTGGTCGTGGAACGTCGATACCGACGCGCTCACCATGGACGATCAGGCCTACGACTTATGGGGTTTGCGGCGAGGCGCCAAGGTCACGTTCGAGGATCTGTCCGCCCATATTCACCCAGCCGATCGAGATCGGGTCCGAGCTGTCAATCGGCCCGGAACATTGACCCCTTATTGGAGTGGGCCCTTAGGGCCGGACGCAATCAGCTTGCATCTCTGACCATGAGGCGGGCGTGTTGATCCTCGAAATGCACTGGGCTGAGATAGCCTAGGGCTGAATGGAGCCTTCGGCCATTGTAGATCTGGTCAATGAATCGGGGAAGGTGTTCGACCACATCAGCAAACGTCTCGAACTCCATCGGGTAGACGCCCTCAACCTTGAGCGTCTTCATGAAGCTTTCCGCTTTGGCGTTGTCATAAGGGTTTCCTCTTCGTCCCATCGAACCAACAAGGCCGTTGGCGACCAGGAATTGCCGATAGGCGCCAGCCGCGTATTGCGATCCGCGATCCGAGTGGTGAAGGCAACCAGGGGGCGGTTTGCGCCCCTCGAAGGCGCTATGGAGCGCTGACAGAGTCAGCCGAGCATCTATGGATCGGCTGATGGCATAGCCCACCACGCGGCGGGACCAGGCATCGAGGACGATGGCAACATAGACGAAGCCGCCGATGACGGCGACATAGGTGATGTCTGCAACCCAGAGCTGGTTTGGTCCGTCTGGGATGAACTTGGCGGCGAGATTGGAAAGATCGGCTGATCGTGATTGCTGTCTGTCGTCGCAGTGAAGCGGCGGCGAATCTTTGGCTGGAGATCGTGTTCGCGCATCAGCCGGCGGATCTTCTTGTGGTTGACGACCAGGCCTTGCTGACGAAGGGCGGCTCGGACACGACGCCACCCGTAATGTTCGAACTCATCACAGACAGCGGCCATCGCCTCGACGATTGCTGTGTCGTCGGCCGAATGCTTGGGGATTTCGTAAAAGGTGGAGCGCGCAAGTCCCATCATTCGGCATCCCTCGGTGACATTGACGCCCCTGGGCCTGTGATGGCGGATATAGTCCCGTTTTTCTGCAGCGGTGCTGGCCGAAGAGCCCCCTTTAAAAACTCCATCTCCAGCGCCTGCTTCCCGACCAAGCGTTCGAGCGCAGCAATCCGCGCTTCGTAGGCTTGAAGTAGATCGGCGGCGGCTGCATCCTCATCGAGCTCACCTGCCTGGTACTTCTCAACCCAGACCCGGATCAGCTGGCGTGAGATATCGTGCCGCTTGGACAGACCATGCAACGTCTCCCCAGCAAGATACTCTTGGGAAACCTGGCGTTTGAATTCGACACTATGGGTTCGGTGCTTGGCCATGACCTTCATCCTGTGAAAGCCCGACTGCACGGTCAATTACGAAAACCAATCCTGCCCGATCCGAAGGGCCCACTCCATCAGGGGGTCAAATTTGCACGCCGAAACACACTGGAAAGCCCGGGTGGCTCTGGCGCGCAAGCTGGCCGTGACGCTACTGACGATGTGGAAGACCAACACGAAATTCGAAAACCGGAGCTTCGCCGTATAACTCTGACAAGGAGTGCCAGGCGCGTCCGGGTCTGGCCAAGGTCATCTCGAGACTCGCTTTGCTGCACGCCCCAAGAGGAGCGATGACAGCGTGAATCACATCGAGAGACTTTTAAGCATGGCGCCATTGTGAGGCAGAACTGACCTCGGAGACGACAATGCAATGGGTGCACCGCGACAAAGAAGACCCGGAAGTTGCTTGAACGATTAGACGACAAACGGGTAGAGCGGATCTGGCGGCGAGAGGGGCTCAAGGTTCCACCAAAGCAACCCAAACGCAGGCGGCTCTGGCTCAATGACGGAGCCTGCATCCGGCTACGGCCCGAGCACCCCAACCACGTCTGGTCCTATGACTTT
>NZ_JBYUNO010000015.1:0-1956 GCF_058133495.1 Devosia sp. Z6_126
ACAGCCGCTACAGCACCCGAGCTGAGGAGGAAGTCCGCGGCTACCCACTTCTCCGCGGGAGTTTGTTGTTGTGAACCAGTGCCAGCCGTAAGAATCCAGGTGCCACCAAAGCCCCAAGGCCCCGCCGTGCCCAAAATCGCACTGCAGTTCCGCTAAGGGCTCGTCGGACTGCCCCGCAACCTCATTTGCTTTTCTGTGCTCGTTCATCATCTCACCCGGCTGTCTCAAGACCTCGACGCTTCGAAGTGCAGTTGACTGCCGCGTCGAGCGGCACGCCGCCCAAGAGCGGTTGCGATCGTCCTTCAGCTCTCTAGCGATAAGGCGGGTGTTCGTACCAAATTAACATGGGCCGGCATTTTGAACGCCGGCCACGATGCAGGGTGTCCCTGGTTCAAGAGCTTGGCTGGTCTGGCTTGTGCCTCAAAGTGTTCTAAAAAGCGGTCACACTGCTCGATCGTTCTCTCAGTGGACTGGCGCGCACCATGGGCAACCCGGTGGCATGGCTTGAGGTACGAAAAAGCTACATTATTGCCAGAAGCCATAAGCCAGGGCTGATAAGTAGCAGTCCGCAGCTGGTATGGCTTGCCGTCCCGTTGGGTGATTTGCCATAATTGTCTGGTGCTCAATTTTAGCTTGGATGCTGCGCAAAAGCGCAAGTGTCCGCATTCGGCTGTCATCTTCAGCCACTCTCTTCGACGCTGACGTATGGTTCGCTGCCGGCAAGGCGCCCAGTTGACTCCGCCATGTCAGTTCGCGGTACCGTAGCGGCGGCCAACGTGTTCTCGATGTGCCCTTAGGAACTGTGCGTCCAGCCGATGTTCGGGATTGGACGGAATAAATAGTGTTTGAGGGCCCTTGCGGCTCGCAATATTGGGATCCTGGCTGGATCCTACTACGACCCAGGTATGGTCATCCAGAATGTCAATCACGCCGCTGTCCCACAGGTAGTGAAAGTCTCGAGTGGCGACCAGCAGGTTGGAGAGCGTGTCAGGCCCTCCCCATTCTACCGGTTTGGCATGACACACTTCCAGACCTGTGGTTCTTCCATCGACGCTCAATAAGCGCCGTCCGCTAAATGCGCATTGGAAATTGTACAGCGGTAAAGCTTCGGTTCGAACAGCCAGATCGCGATGCCATGCACTACGCCAAACTCGCTGCCGAACGGTGTCTTCGTTCTCCAGCATGCCCGATGGCTCGAGACTCGTAGGTGGTTGGTCGAAGTCGTTGAAAGCGAGAATTGCGCTGAACTCACCACTGGGTATGAAGCGGAAGTCTTCCGCGAACCGCCTGCCGTGCAGCTTGCCGTCATCATGTCGAGCATAGCTCTCCGGGACCGGTCCGCCGGCCGGAACCGGAACGGGCTCTCTGAACTCGACGATGTCGGCCAAGCGCAGCACCAGGTAATTTGGCTTGCTCATATCCAGATCCGCGTGGGTCAGCCAAGCAGATGCGAAATAGCCGGACGGGTACTTGTTGGACCGGCTTTGATAAAGCAGCCCCCGCGCTCCTGCACACCGTATTACACGGTCGGCAAACTGGGCCCGAACGAGTGTAACGTTGTTCCTCAGGAGGGGACGGCGTTGTTCATTGATAACAACGACGGCGTGAGCTTCGTGGTCTGTTTCCATCTCCATCAGGGAAAACTACTAAGGGTGGAAACCCGCAGGATGGTGGCGGTACAAGGAGTGCTATCGGCTGAAGGCGGGGGTGACTGGCAGTAGGTCCCTGTGAGTCTCGACCCGAGAGAGTTTCCGCTGCAAACTGTCGGCCCTGCTATTGTGCCCCACAAAGCTGAGCCCGAAAATCGCAGCCGCTTCAGCCGACCAGAGCTGGACAGGCCTCCTCGGGGCAGAGGCTCCCTTAGCGCGGCCCAAGGGAGGTTGGCTTCCTACTGGCGAGCTTCGCGTTATCCACAGGCTCTGCTTTCTGGTGGAACCAGAAGTCAGTTTTGTCATT
>NZ_JBYUNO010000016.1:0-1372 GCF_058133495.1 Devosia sp. Z6_126
CCAACCGGGCTCGAACCGGTGACCTCTTCCTTACCATGGAAGCACTCTACCTAACTGAGCTATGGAAGCAAATTAACATAAAAATGGCTCCGAAGGTAGGACTCGAACCTACGACCAACCGGTTAACAGCCGGTTGCTCTACCACTGAGCTACTTCGGAATATATCGCCTAGCGACGTCCTACTCTCACAGGGGGAGACCCCCAACTACCATCGGCGCTGAAGAGCTTAACTTCCGTGTTCGGTATGGGAACGGGTGTGACCTCTTCGCCATCATCACTAGACATTGTTTTTAAAAGAACAAGTATTATTATATCAACTCTGTGCATTTTTGCAAGTGTTTTTTTAATAAAATTTTATTCTTTCAAAACTGGATAAAGGACATCAGAAACAAACAAATTGGTTAAGTCCTCGATCGATTAGTATTCGTCAGCTGCACATGTCGCCATGCTTCCACCCCGAACCTATCTACCTCATCGTCTTTGAGGGATCTTACTTACTTGCGTAAAGGGAAATCTCATCTTGAGGGGGGCTTCGTGCTTAGATGCTTTCAGCACTTATCCCGTCCACACATAGCTACCCAGCGATGCCTTTGGCAAGACAACTGGTACACCAGCGGTGTGTCCATCCCGGTCCTCTCGTACTAAGGACAGCTCCTCTCAAATTTCCTACGCCCACGACGGATAGGGACCGAACTGTCTCACGACGTTCTGAACCCAGCTCGCGTACCGCTTTAATGGGCGAACAGCCCAACCCTTGGGACCGACTACAGCCCCAGGATGCGATGAGCCGACATCGAGGTGCCAAACCTCCCCGTCGATGTGGACTCTTGGGGGAGATAAGCCTGTTATCCCCGGGGTAGCTTTTATCCGTTGAGCGATGGCCCTTCCATGCGGAACCACCGGATCACTAAGCCCGTCTTTCGACCCTGCTCGACTTGTAGGTCTCGCAGTCAAGCTCCCTTCTGCCTTTACACTCTTCGAATGATTTCCAACCATTCTGAGGGAACCTTTGGGCGCCTCCGTTACACTTTGGGAGGCGACCGCCCCAGTCAAACTGCCCGCCTGACACTGTCTCCTGCCCGGGTCACGGGCATGGGTTAGAATTTCAATACAACCAGGGTAGTATCCCACCGACGCCTCCTCCGAAGCTGGCGCTCCGGGCTCTAAGGCTCCTACCTATCCTGTACAAGTTGCACCAAAATTCAATATCAAGCTACAGTAAAGCTCCACGGGGTCTTTCCGTCCTGTCGCGGGTAACCTGCATCTTCACAGGTACTATAATTTCACCGAGTCTCTCGTTGAGACAGTGCCCAGATCGTTACGCCTTTCGTGCGGGTCGGAACTTACCCGACAAGGAATTTCGCTACCTTAG